>NZ_JASISO010000003.1 GCF_030063135.1 Streptomyces sp. G-G2 | reverse complement strand
GGAACAGCCGCAGCCGACCGGTGTGGAGTCGACCACCCACACATCGTCGTTCCACAGTGAGGTGTCCCGAGCCAGGATCCGGATCACGCTGCTCAGCAGCGAGAACGCGGCTCGTAGCCGCTTGTTGCAGCCGGACTGCTGGGGCGGGGATCCCTCGCTGGCCGCGGTCAGGGTGGTCGTGCTCACCACCTTCGAGCTGGACGAATACGTCTTCGAGGCGATCCGCGGCGGAGCCTGCGGGTTCCTGGTCAAGGACACCGAGCCGGAGGAACTGCTGCGCGCGGTACGGGCGGTGGAGGCCGGTGACGCGCTGCTCTCCCCCGGGGTGACCCGTCGGCTGATCGGGAAGTTCGCGGCCCGCTCGAAGGCGCCGGAGGCGGCCGGGGACGTGGCGGACGAGCTGGGGCGGCTGACCCAGCCGGAGCGCGAGGTGGTGGCGCTGGTGGGCATGGGGCTGTCCAACGAGGAGATCGCGCGCCGTCTGGTGGTCAGTCCGCTGACAGCGAAGACGCACGTCAGCCGCGCGATGGTGAAGACCGGCGCCCGTGACCGGGCGCAACTGGTGGTACTGGCCTACGAGTCGGGGCTGGTCCGGCCCGGCTGGTTCGGCTGAGGCCCGCGGACCCGCGGTACTCCCCCGGGGGTACGGACACTGCCGCCGGGGGTACGACGACCCGGCGGCCCTCGCGGGGCGAGGCTCGGAGGGACCGATCGAACCCTTCCGAGGAGCGCAGCAGAGATGACGAACACCCTGGCGTACGACGGGCCCGGCCCGTGGATCCTGTTCTTCCCGCTGGTCTGGGCGGCGGTCGCCCTCGTCGCCGTCACCGTACTGCGCCGTACGGTGTGGCGCGGCGGGCGCGGCGGGCGGGGGCCGCGGGCGGCGCCGCGCGGGCGGGTCCCGTACGGCGAGCACTCGCCGATCACGGTCCTCGGGCTCCGGTTCGCCTCCGGCGAGATCGACGAGGACGCGTACTGGCGCCGACTGTCGGTCCTGGACGAGCAGTTCGGCCGTACGGGCCCCGGCGCCGGGGGTCCGGGCCGCGACCGGGATCTGACCCTGTGACCGCGGCGCCGGACCGGGCCGGTGGGGACCCGGCCCGGCGCCCCGGCCTTGTCCACCGCCCCGCCGCCGGGCGCGCCGCCCGGGTCAGCCCGCCGCGGGTCCGCCGCCGCGCGGGGCGCCGGGGTGGGTGCGCACCAGGGCGGCGAAGGTGAGCAGCCAGGCGGCGACCGCGATCCAGAGCAGCACCTCGCCCAGGGGACGCAGCGGGCCGACGCCGGTCGGACCGGCCGCCGAGAGGCAGGCCGTGGCGGTCATGCCGAGCGGGAACACCGTCGCCCAGCGGCGGATGTCGTAGCGCGGGCGCGGGCTGGCCGCTTCGGCGGCCAGCAGGACGGCGTACCAGGTGAGCGAGAGACCGAGCGTCGCCAGGGTGGCGACGCGCAGCGCGTCGTGGACCGGACCGGCCCAGACGGGTGACGCGGTGAGTTTGGAACCGGCCAGGGCGCAGATGGCGAGGGCGCCGCCCGCCACCCAGTGGTCGCCCGCGCCGTGCAGCACCTCGCGGAAGTCGAACCGGACCAGGGCCTCGGCGTAGAGCAGCAGCCCGAGGCAGAAGGCGACGAGGGCGGCCCGGGCGAGCCAGTCGCTCCGGGTGTCGGCGGCCAGCACGGCCGCCAGGACGGCGAGGCCCTGGGTGGCGACGCAGACGAGGAAGGCCGCTCCGGGCGACCCGCGCCGCCAGTGCCGGACGACCGAGTGCATCAGCCAGGGCCAGAGCAGTACGGCCGCGGCGAGGAGGACGACGGCGACGGGCCGCCAGCCCGCCATCGACAGCCGGGCGCCCAGGACGGTGGTGGCGGCGACGGCCGTGAGGGCCGCCGGGGTGTCGGCCTCCGCCCGGAAGCGCCCGCGGTCGCCGTACCACCGCGCGGTGAAGTCGGCGGCGAGTACGAGCCACAGGCCCCCGGCGACGGCCAGCGCGGCGAGGGAGGGCGCGCCGTTCCCGGTCAGGCTCAGGCCGACCGAGATGATGCCCGCCGCCATGACGGCGGCGCCCGCCGCCGGGGGCAGGGCGGCCCACCAGCGGCTTCCGGGTGCGGGGTTCACCCTTCCAGCGGACACCGGGGGCACGTGACGCGCGAGCGTAGGGGGCCATTGGGAGCAACGGCCGGGCCCGCCTGTGAGGCGAAAGGATTCTCCCGGCCCTTTGATGGCCTCATGGCTGATCATCGGCAGGACGGCGGCCCGGTCGGCGCACCCCGGGCACGGACGGCACCCGAGAGACGGCGGGCACGGGTGGCGGCGCCCCCGGCAGGGACGGCCCGTTCGGCTCGGAACAGGTAGTGGGGCCCAGGCGGTTCGCACCGCGTCCGGCGCCGCGGCCCGGGCTGCGCCGGGGGCCGCGGTCCGTGCGGCGGCAGGAGGCCGCGCCCGTGTCCCCGCTGCTGCGCACCCTCGCCGGATACTCCTGGCGGCTGCTGGCCGTGGGCGCCGTGACCTACGTGGTCTTCGTCGTACTGGGCCGGTTCCACGAGATCGGCCTCGCCGTCTTCCTCGGGCTGGTCGTGACGGCGCTGCTGCGGCCGCCCGTCGCGCTGCTCTCCCGGGTGCTGCCGCGCCCGCTCGCGGTGGCCACCGCGCTGATCGGGGCCATCGTGCTCGTCCTCGGCGCGCTGGCGTTCGTGGGCGAGACGGTGGCGAGCCAGTGGGCCCACCTCGTCTCGGAGTTCAGGGACGGGCTGGATCGGATCCAGCAGTGGCTGGCGGGGGCGCCGCTCCAACTGGATCCCCATGCCCTGAGCGATGCGCAGGCCAAGATCGGCACCTACCTCTCCAGTCACCGGTCGACCCTGCTGAACACGGCCGTGACGGGGGCCGGGCGGCTGGTGGAGGCGCTGACGGTGATCGCCCTGGCGCTGTTCTGCTCGGTCTTCTTCATCCACTCGGGCGACCGGCAGTGGCACTGGTTCTGCGGTCAGTTCCCGGACGGCCCCCGGCAGCGGATGGCGGTGGCGGGCCGGGCCGCGTGGCGCACCTTCACCGGTTACACGCACGGCATCGTGCTGGTGGCCGCGACCAACGCGATCCTTGTCGGGGTGGCGCTGCTCCTGCTGGGCGTGCCGCTGGCGGTACCGCTCGCGCTGCTGGAGTTCTTCGCCGCCTTCGTCCCGCTGATCGGCTCGCCGGTCGCCCTCGCCGTGGCGGCCGTGGTGGCGCTGGCCGTGAAGGGGCCGGTGACCGCGGCCATCGTGGTCGCGCTGATCGTGCTCATCGGACAGATCGAGGGGCACCTGCTGCACCCGCTGGTGATGAGCTGGGCGGTGAGCCTGCATCCGCTGGTCGTGGCGCTGTCCGTGGTCACGGGGGCCATCGCCGCGGGGGTGGTGGGCGCGGTGGTGGCGGTGCCGCTGGTGTCGGTGCTGTGGTCGGTCCGCCAGTCGCTTCGCACCCCGGTGCCACCTGGCTGACGTACGCGACTGACGTACGCGGCTCACCTACCCGGCTCACCTGCGCGGCTCACCCGCGCGACTCACGTAGACGACTCCGGGATCGCTGATCTTCCGGTCGCGGCGCGGTGGGGGCAGGCGCGGGGTGCGGCAGGCGGTGCGCACCGGCGGCGGGCAGGCCTGGAGCGCCGTGTACGCCCAGGACGCCCCGGCGGCCGTCCGCTACGGCGGGGCCGCGGGGTCTTCCTCGCGCACCGCGGCCCCGCCCCGCGCGCCTACTTCCCGAGGCGGGCGCCGAGCCACTCCATGGCGGGCGGGATCTCGCGGCGCCACGTGTTGAAGCCGTGTCCGCCGTGGTCGAGGCTGATCGACGAGACGCTCGCGCGGTCCTTCACCTTCGCGATGAACTCCCGGGTCGGCTTGAGGTTCGACTCCCCCTGGAGGGAGGTGGTGACCAGGAAGGAGGACTTGCCCTTGGGCAGGCTCTCCAGGCTGTTCATCAGGTCGGAGCGCTTCTCCAGCTTCTTGTCCCCGTGGAAGAGGTCGCCGGACTGCTGGTCCACCTCCGGCTTGTAGTCCGCAGACAGGCCGATCGACACCGAGTACGTGTCCTGGTGCTGGAGCCCCATCTTCAAGGCGCAGTAGCCGCCGGTGGAGTCGCCCATGATGGCCCACTGCCGGGGTCCGCTGCCCGTCCGGTAGGCGGTCGAGATCGCCCGGGGCAGGTCGGCGCCGAAGAAGGTCTCGGTGGCAGGGCCGCCGGGGATGTCGATGCACTGGGAGTTGAAGGGCACGACGGTGGGCCGCATCATCACGAGGATCATGGGCTGCATCTTCTTCTCCTTGGCCAGCGTCCACGCCGTCCTCGGATAGCGGAGGTTGCGCACCAGGTTCTCGGCCATGCCCGGGTATCCGGTGAGGACGACCGTCGTGGGGAACTTCCTTTTCTCGTTCCCCTTCTGGAAGTACTCCGGCGGCAGGTACACATAGGCCTCACCGCCCTGCTTGGACCGGTCGCCCCGCACCATGACCTTCTCGATCACCCCGGCCGACCGGGGGTCCGCGGCGCCGGGGACCTCGGGCTTCTGACGGCCGAGGACCTTGACGGCCGAACCGCCCGCCGGGCCCGCGCTCTGCGTCTCCGTCTTCTGCCCGGCGGCCAGGTCGCTCCACGATCCGTAGAGGAGGAAGGTCCGGTTCGCCACGAGTCCGATCGTGGCCAGTACCAGCACCTGCGCGGTGAGGATCAGCCCCACCCGGCCGAGCACCGGGCGCCAGCCCCGTCGAGCCAGCCGCGGCCACAACCACACGGCCGCCGCGAACACCGACACCACGCCCAGCACGGCGAGTACGAGGACCGCATTACTCATCAGACTCACGGAACAGGACTGCTCTCTGCGAATTTCCGGCCCGGCCCCCTGAGACCGGGCACACCACGTCAGGTGCGCGTCAGGGTAGACAGTCGCGGCGGACGATCCGTTCCACCACAGCCCACTTCACTCCGTCAGAGGTGACACGGATGCCGCCACCCGCCCCATCGAGTAAAGAATCATTGACATGAGGTCAAGTACTGCTTACCTTCAGCAGTGTCAAAGATGCTTTACATGAAGCGGAGGGCGCGATGTCGTTCGAAGAGAAACGCGCGTGGACCATGGGGCTGGTCTCCGTCGCGGCGTACACCGTCTACCTCTCCCTGGTCCTGGGCCGGGCGGGGGACGGCTCGCCGGCGGCGGTGGCGTACGTACCGCTGATGCTCTGGGCGATCGGCGGTTCGATCGGCGCGACCGTCCTGGTCAACATCGCGGTGGGGATCGGCTCGCCGCGGGGCGGCCGCAGGACGGATCAGCGCGACCGGGAGATCAGCCGGTTCGGCGAGCACATCGGGCAGTCGTTCATCGTCATCGGCGGGGTCGCGGCCCTGGTCATGGCGATGGCGCGACTCGACAGCTTCTGGATCGCCAACGCGGTCTACCTGGCCTTCGTCCTGTCGGCGGTCCTGGGCTCCACGGCCCGGATCGCCGCCTACCGGTGGGGGTTCCAGGCATGGTGAAGCCCACGGAGGTCACCAACACCATCCGCGCGCTGCGCTTCGCCCACGGGGAGATGACCCAGGCGGAACTGGCGGACCGGATCGGCGTGACCCGCCAGACCGTCATCGCCATCGAGAAGGGGCGCTACTCCCCCTCCCTCCAGATGGCGTTCCAGATCGCCCGCGTGTTCAGGGCCCCGCTCGACGAGGTCTTCCAGTACCCGGACGACGCGCCCGACGACGACCACGAGACCGGGAGCGGGACATCATGAGGGCGATCGTCCAGGACGCGTACGGAACGGCCGACACCTGGCGGTTCACCGACTCGGCCGAACGGCCCGTCCCCGGGGACGACGAGGTCCTGGTCCGGGTGCGCGCCGCCGGGATGGACGCCGGGGTCTGGCACCTGATGACGGGGACGCCCTACCTGATCCGGCTCCTGGGCTACGGACTGCGCCGGCCCAAGCGGCGCGTCCCGGGCATGGACCTCGCGGGTACGGTCGAGGCGGTCGGGGCGCACGTCACCCGACTGCGGCCCGGCGACGAGGTGTTCGGCATGGGCCGGGGCGCCTACGCCGAGTACGCGTGCGCACCGCAGGGCAAACTCGCCCCGAAGCCGCCCTCGCTGAGCTTCGAGCAGGCCGCCGCCGTCCCGGTGTCGGGGCTCACCGCGCTTCAGGCACTGCGCGACCTCGGCCAACTGCACGCGGGACAGCGCGTGTTGGTCATCGGCGCCTCGGGCGGCGTCGGATCGTACGCCGTCCAGCTGGCCAAGGCCTACGGCGCGGAGGTGACCGGGGTGTGCGGGAGCGAGAAGGCCGACCTGGTCCGTTCGCTCGGCGCGGACCACGTCGTGGACTACACGCGCACGGACGTCACGGACGTCGGAGGTCTCACGGATGGCGGCCCCGCGGATGTCGGCCCCACGCGGGGCGGGGGCGGCTTCGACCTCGTCCTCGACATCGCGGGCGGCCGTCCCGTGTCACGGCTGCGGCGGACCCTCGCCCCGGGCGGGACCCTGGTCCTCGTGGGCAACGAGCACGGGAGCCGGTGGGCGGGCGGGATGGGCCGGGTGCTGGGGGCCGCGCTGCTGTCGCCCTTCCTCGGCCGACGCCGGGTGCGGCCGATGGCGACGGCCGAGCGGTACGAGGACCTGCTGGTCCTCGCCGAATTCATCGAGGCCGGGAAGCTGACCCCGGCCCTGGACCGGACGTATCCCCTGGCCGAAGCGGCCGAGGCGGTGCGGAGCCTGGCGCGGCGCCGGGTGCGCGGGAAGTCCGTCCTCAGCGTCTGACCCGCGCGGCGGCCGGTGGGGGGCATTCGGCCATCCAGCCATTCTTTTGGCATGGGCCTGACATTTCAAGGTCCCTGTGGGACCTTCCCCAGCACGTCAGTCCACCCCCACAAGGACATGGCAATGAGGAGCGCATGATGAGCAGCATCACCAAATGGACGGGCCTGACCGCCCTGGCGGCCTCGATGGTCCTCGCCGGATCGTCGGCGGCCCTCGCCCTCGGCCCCACCGCCGATCAGCGGGCCGACGGCGTCATCGTGGTATCCGGCAACACCTGCACCTGGACCAACGCGCACACCAGCGCCAACGCGCCGAGCGCGCTGACCGTCGACCGCACCACCGTCAACACGCCCGGCGGCAACCTGTCGTGCGGCGGCGGCATCACCGCCGGCCTCAACAACAACCCCGCCTTCAGCTTCGACGACGCGAACGGTCTCGCGAAGACGGACGCGATCGACATCACCGGCAAGCAGAGCTTCGTCTCCTGCCGCTTCAAGGCCACCGACATCGTATGGAACCGCGACGGTTCCACACGCAAGTACGTGAACCAGGCATTCACCGCGACGAAGGTGTCGGGAAGCTTCCTCTGTCCCGGCTCGGTCACCACGGCGGCGGGCGGCGCCTCCGTACTGTTCCACTGACCACCAGCCCGACGTGCGCCGCGGCCCCGGTGAGGGGGCCGCCCCGCCCCGGGGGGGGGGCCCCCCCCCCACGGAGGGTCACCGCCGAGGACCGGCCGGCACCCCGGAAGGCCGCCACCGCCCGGCGGACGCGGGTCGGCGGGACGTCGGTCGGCGGTCGCCCGGCTGCGGGACGTCGGTCTGCGGTCGTCCGGCTGCTACGCCTTCTGAGCGGGCGCGTCCGTGAACGTCTCGGCCAGCAAGGTCTCGAACAGGCTGGTCACGTCGTCGACGGCCAGCCCCTGCTCCCGGGCCTCGCGCATCCAGTCGCCGAGGCGCGCCCGCATCGGGGAGTCCGGGCCGGTCTGGGCGGTGACCAGGGTGCGGATGATGAAGGTCCCCGCACCCTGACGCACTTCGACCAGCCCGGAACGTTCCAGCTCCCGGTAGGCCTTGAGCGTGGTGTTGGGGTTGACCTTGGTGCTGGCGGCGACCTGCGCCGCCGTCGGCAGCTTGTCCCCCTCGGCCAGAGCCCCCATGCGCAGCGCCTGCTCCACCTGCTGCACGATCTGGAGGTAGGCGGGCAGGCCCCGACGGCGCTCGATACGGAATACGACCACTGAACCCGCCTCCTTGCTTCTCGTTCTTCGTGTGGGGTGGTGCCGGATCCATGGGTCCGCCGGGTCCTACATCGGGGAGCGCCGGACCCACCACAGGGCCAGGCCGGTCAAGGCCGCGGCCAGGGCCAGGAACACCCCGGCCTCGATCCACTGCATACCAGCCATCTGGTCGTAACTGAAATACTCCACGACGGAGTTGACGATGCCCAGGTCGGCCCGGCAAGCCTCCGGGTCCGCGTCGTGCACGCAGGTGCCGTACCCGTAGAGCTTGCCCGAGGCCGTGCCGATCCACTGGTCCGTCTGGACCATCCGGTCGATGTGGGGGAACTCGCCTCCGAAGGGGTACCCGATCCGGTGCGGGGTGGCGAGCCGGTCCCGGAACTCCGCCGCCACCACCTGGGCGATGGAGGAGAGCACGAAGGTGACCGCCATCGCGGGCACCAGGCGGCGGACGGCCGCGCCGACGGTGAAGCCCACCGCCGTGCTGAACAGGGTGGCCGCGACCAGCACCGGGCCGGTGGCGACGAAGGCCGATCCCTGGACCCAGTCGCCCGCGGCGAAGGAGGCGAACGAGCGCCACCACCAGGTGAACAGCGCGCCCAGCGTGCCCGCGGTGACCGCCGCCAGGGACAGCGCGAACGCCACCTTCGCCAGCGCCCAGCGTTCCCGCGGCACCGATTGGGTGGTGAGCAGCCGCGCGGTGCCCTGTTCGTGGTCGGCCGCGATCAGCGGGGCGCCGAGGAACACGCCGAACAGCGTGGGCAGGAAGGACAGGTTGCTGCCGTAGGTGTCGAGGGAGTTGCCGATCCGCGAGTACAGGGTGGAGTTGACCGCGTCGGCGGGCTTGCCGGGCCACCCCGCGGCGTGCAGGGAGTCGAGCATCGAGCCGCGCCCGTAGATGATCGCGGCGGCGCCGAGCACCGTCGTCGCGGCGCACACGATCAGGACCGTACGGTGCTGGCGGGCCAGCATCCAGGTCAGTCCGCGCAGCCGCCACCGGGTCCGGGCGGGGCCCGGCTCCTGGTCGTCGGGAAGGTGGCCGGGGACGTGCGTGAGAGCGCTCATACCGCGCGCTCCTCTCCGTGAGCGGGGGCGGGCACCGCGGTGGGCGACAGCAGGGCGGGCGCGTCCGGCGACCGGAGGTAGGCGAGCAGGACCTCTTCCATCCCGGGTTCCGCGAGCTGCCAGCCACCGTCCAGCGCGCCCTGTCGGAGCACCATGGCGGTGAACTGCCGTCCTGCGGTGCGTACTTCGATCACGACCTGGGAGTTCAGCGCGGCGGGCAGCGCCCCGTCCACCGTCAGTCCGGTCACCAAGGAGTGCATGGCCACCAGCTCGTCGGCGCCCCCGGCCATGCGGACCCGGCCGTCGGCCAGCACGAGCAGGTAGTCACACATGTGCTCCAGCTCGGCGAGCGCGTGGGAGGCCATCAGGACGGTGGTGCCGTGCTCGGCCGCCTCGGACATCAGCAGTGCGCTCATCTCGTCCCGGGCGACCGGGTCGAGATCGGCCATCGGCTCGTCCAGCAGCAGGAGTTGGGGCCGCTTGCCGAAGGCGAGCGCGAAGGCCACCCGGGTCCGCTGGCCGCCCGACAGCTCCCCGACGGGGGCGTCCGTCGCGATCCGGCCCGCCCGTACGATCCTCTCGGCGACCGCCCCGTCCCAGCCGGGGTTCAGTTCCCGGCCCATCCGCAGGTGCTCCGCGACCGTGAGCCGCTTGAACAGCGGCTTGTCCTGCGCGAGGTAGGACCACCGGGACATCCCCGCCGGGGAACCGGCCGGGACGCCGAACATCGTCAGCTCGCCCTCCGTCGGGCGGTCCAGCCGCGCCGCGAGGCTCAGCAGGGTGCTCTTGCCCGCGCCGTTGGGTCCCACCAGGGCGCAGACGCGCCCGGCCGGGATCCGGAAGGTGCAGTCCCGCAGCGCCCATTTCCGGCGGTACTTCCTGCCCAGGCCGCTCGCTTCCACGGCCCATCGGACGTCCGCGGAGCCCTCCACGGTGCCGGAAGTGGTCACGTTCCGCACGCCGCCCCCCCTTTCCATGATTCCACTACTTGACTAGTGGAATCATGGAGCGACACCCCTCCCCTGTCAACCGGCCCCGTCGCCCGGCGCGTGCCCGACCGGTCGCAGCGCCTAGGCTGCCCTGCCATGGAACTCACTCAAGTCCGCCTGCTGGTCACGGACTTCCCCGCCTGCTACCGCTTCTACCGGGACGTGATCGGCCTCAAGCCGCAGTTCGACAGCGAGCAGGGGCCCTACGCCAAGCTCTCGCCCGACGGCGGCAGCGCCGCGATAGCCCTCCACGACCGGGCGCAGATGGCCGGAGTGCTCGCCCCGCTGGCCGCCGCGCCCGCAGGACACCGGGCGCTGATAGCGCTGCGCGTGGACGATCTGGACGCCGCGTGCGCCGACCTCGCCTCACGCGGGGCCGCGTTCCTGCACGGCCCGGCCCCCCTGGGCGACCGGCTGCGGGTGGCGTACGCAGCGGATCCCGAGGGGAACCTGATCGAGCTCCAGGAATGGCTCGCCCTCTCCTCGGCCTGAGCGCGATCCCCCGGTCCCGCCGGGTCGCGTTGCGCCGCCGCGCCGCTCCTACACGCCACCGGTGGTCCCGCCGAAGCGGGCGAGGTAGCGGGCCAGGCCGGTCACGTCCTCCCCCGCCCAGCCGACGTACCCGTCGGGCCGGATCAGGAAGATCCCCTTGCCGTACGGCTCGTACGCGGGCAGCCGGTGGACGTGGGCGAACTCGCCGTCCACCGGAGGCAGTTCGGCATCACTGCCGACGGCGAGCAGGGTGAAGTGCGGCCCCCGGAACAGGTCGAAGAGCCTACGGCCGTCCGGTAGCGGGCCGTCGGGGGCGCGGTCGCCCGCCTCCAGGGCGCCCGCCGCACCCTCGGAGAGCGGGCCGCCCCGGTAGCCCAGGCCGAGCTGGCGGGTGGCCGCGCCGCGCTGCTCCTGGCCGCGGTGGATCCGGGTGGACAGACCCAGCACCTGCGCGGCGACGGGCTGCCGCTCCTCCTCGTAGGTGTCCAGGAGTGCCGGGTCCGCGCCGTGGCGCAGGACCTGGCCGAGCTTCCAGCCGAGGTTGTACGCGTCCTGGACGCTGGTGTTGAGGCCCTGGCCGCCCGCCGGGGAGTGCACGTGGGCGGCGTCGCCCGCGAGGAACACCCGTCCGGCACGGAAGCGGTCGGCCATCGCCGCGCGCGGGCGGAAGTCGGAGGCCCACCGGACCTCGGTGACGTCCTGGGCGCTCAGGTGGGTGAGGGCGGCGATGACGGCGGGGATGTCCAGCTCACCGGTGCGGGCGACGAGCTGGTAGTCCTCGGTGCCGGGCAGCGGGCAGAGCGCGGCGAAACCGCCGTCCGCGCCCGGGAAGAGGTGCCAGTGGTCGCGGTCCAGGGCTCCGGGGCGCAGCCGGACGTCGGCGACGACCCCCTGAGCGGGGTCCACGGTCTCGCCGGTCATGCCGACGCCCAGGGCCGCGCGCACGGTGGACCGGCCACCGTCGGCGGCGACCAGGTAGGCGGCGCGCAGGGCGCTGCCGTCGGCGAAGTACGCGCTCACCCCGTCGGCGTCCTGGTCGAGCCCGGTCAGCGCGGCGCCGAAGGCGACCCGGCCGCCGAGCGCGGTGAGGCGCTCGAACAGGAGCTCCTGGGTCCGCCACTGGGGGAGCAGGCGGGCGCGCGGATGGGGCTCGGTGCCGGTGGGCCCGCCGACACCGCTGTCCCCGAGCATGTCGCGTTCACCCACGGGCCGGCCGTCCTGCCAGATCTGCCCGATGGGGGCGGTGGCACTGCCCGCCAGCACCGCGTCCACCACGCCGAAGTCGTCGAGGACCTCCAGCGTCCGCGGCTGGAGCCCCTTGCCGCGCGAGCCCGGGGAGAGGGTGTCGGCCCGCTCGACGACCAGGGCTTCGACGCCGCGGCGGGTGAGATCGAGCGCGAGGGCCAGTCCGGCGGGGCCGGCGCCGACGACGAGGACATCGGGCACCCCCGCTTCCTTAACAACGTTAAGTTGGGTCATGGCTACGAGGATGGGCTTAACGCTGTTAAGTTGTCAAGGTGGCGACAGAACGAGAAGTGAAACCCGCACGGCCCCGGCTCGACCGCGCGACGGTGGCGGACACCGCTCTGCGCCTGCTCGGCGAAGTGGGCCTCGAGGGACTGACCCTGCGGGCCATCGCCAAGGAGCTGGACGTCAAGGCACCCGCCCTGTACTGGCACTTCAAGGACAAGCGGGCCCTGCTCGACGAGATGGCCACCGAGATGCTCCGCCGGATGACGGCGGAACTGGACGCGGCCCTAAGCCCGTCCCGCGACTGGCGCGAGGCGCTGGAGGTCGCGATGCGCGGGCTCCGCGACCACCTGCTGCGTTACCGGGACGGCGCGAAGGTCTACAGCGGTACCCACTTCACGGACATGAGCTACGCCGCGCCCATGGAGGCCCACCTGCGGTCCCTGGTCGCCGGCGGCTTCACCGCGGCCGGCGCCGCCCGCGCCTGGTTCACCGCCTACAGCTACACCATCGGGTACGTCATCGAGGAGCAGTCCATGGGGCCGCTGCCCGGCTCGGACGGCGAGGTCTATGACCTGGAGGCCCGCGCCGCCCGCCTCGCGGACTACCCCCTGACGGCCGAGGCGGGTCCGGAGATGTTCCGCGACCAGGATTCCGGCTTCGAAGCGGGCCTGACGGCGGTCCTCGCGGGCATCGCCACAACCTTGCCGCCGCCCGCGAAACAGCGCCGGTAGGCCGCCGACGACCGGCCCGCCGAGGACGTACGGCGCGAAGTCGACACTGAGGGATCGCGCGCCCGTCTCCCCCGTACGGGGGAAGCGACAGAGCCCGCCGACGGACGCGGACGCGGCGCTGCCGCGGCGAGCATGGGCGGCATGCCGAAGATACTGAGGATGCTGAGGATCGACGCACTGCCCGAGGTGCCCCGCTGGGCAACTCTCATAGCCCACGCCGCGCCTCTGGTCACCCTGCCGTCGGGGCTGTGGCGGATCGCCCTGGTCGCCGGGCTTCCGGTGGCCACGGAACCGGTCAGGACCGTGGGCGAGACGCTCTACGTCCTCTCGCTGACCGTGGTGTCCGAAGCCCTCGCACTGCTGACGCTGGGCCTGGTCCGACCGTGGGGCGAGATCGTGCCGCGCTGGATCCCCGCGCTCGGCGGCCGCCGGGTACGGCCGCTCGCGGCGGTGGTCCCGGCGCCGCTGGGCGCGGCCGCGCTCTTCGCCCTGTGCGGCTGGGTCGGATACATCCAGGTCGCGGACCTGGCTGCGGGCTCCATCACGGACACACCGGCCCAGCAGGGGCTGCTCGTGCTGTGCTACGTCCCGCTGCTGGCGTGGGCTCCGCTGCTGACGGTGTCGGCCCTCGCCTACTACCGGCGTCGGACGAGCGCCTCCCTCGCCCTCGTGTGAGACCGGTCGGCCGTCGTCGTCACTCCGGGTGAGGCTTCGGGATGCGCGGGCGCGTCGCGGCTGGTTCGCTGATGGCGCCCGCTCTCTCCCAGCGATCCAAGGAGCGATCATGAGCGTTGCAGGCGAGCCCGGCGGCCGGGCCGGGCAGATGCGTGCCAAGGCGCAGGAACTGAAGGAGGCCGCCGAACGGGCCGCCGATCCGCAGGACCGCAAGCGGCTCCAGGACAAGGCCCGCCGCCTCCAGGAGCAGAGCGACCAGGAGAGCCGGATCGACGATCCGGGCATGGACATGCGGTAGCGCACGCGCGGCGGCCGGTGAAGGCCGATCCCAGCCCGCCGACGCGCCGTTCCGGTCGCCGATGATTTCGCGCGCTCACGGGAGTCATGACGGTGAAGAGGGCCGACCGCCGGGGGGGGGGCGCCCCGACCGCGGCGACCATGGAGTGTGGAGTCATGACCAGCCTGCGCGAGATCCTCGAACCGCACGTTAACGACGGGTCACTGCCGGGGGCGGTGGCCTTGGTGGACCACGGCGAGCGGGCCGAACTCGGGGACCCCGGCGACCGGGTCGAGGTGGTGACTGTCGGTCGCGCCGGCACCGGGGGGTCCGCCCCGATGGCCAGGGACACGATCTTCCGGATCGCCTCGCTGACCAAGCCGGTGACCGCGGCGGCCACGATGCTGCTGGTCCAGGACGGCCGGTTCACGCTGGAGGACCCGGTCACGCGCTGGCTGCCCGAGCTGGCGGATCCGGTGGTCGTCCGTACGCCCACGAGCACCGTCGACGACGTGGTCCCGGCGCTCCGGCCCATCACCGTGGCCGACCTGCTGACCTTCCGCGCCGGATACGGCTTCCCCGCCGACTTCTCGCTGCCCGCGCTGGTCCCCCTGTTCGGGGAGCTGCTCCAGGGGCCGCCCCAACCGCAGCGGGTCGCGGCGCCGGACGCCTGGATGAAGACGCTGGCAGGGATCCCGCTGCTGCACCAGCCCGGCGAGGCCTGGCTGTACAACACCTGTTCCGACATCCTGGGCGTGCTGATCGCCCGCGCGGCGGGACAGCCCCTGGGCGCGTTCCTGGCCGAGCGGATCTTCGGGCCGCTCGGGATGAAGGACACCGGATTCGCGGTGCCGGCCGCCGACCTGGACCGGTTCACCTCGTCCTACCGGCCCGTGACCGGCGAGAGCGGGAACGGCCTGGAGCTGGTCGACGCGCCGGACGGGCAATGGAGCACCGAACCGGCGTTCCCCTCCGCCGCGGGCGGCCTGGTCTCGACCGTGGACGACTGGTACGCCTTCGCCCGGATGATGCTCGCGGACGGGTCGGCCGACGGGTCCGTCGGCGGGCCCCGGGAGCGGCTGCTCTCGGCCGAGTCGGTGCGGCTCATGACCACCGACTGCCTGACCCCGGCCCAGCGCGCCGGGGGCGAACTGTTCCTGGAGGGCCAGGGCTGGGGCTTCGGCGGATCCGTCGACGTGGAGCCCCGCGACCCGTGGAACGTGCCGGGGCGCTACGGATGGGTCGGCGGCACCGGTACGGCCGCGCACCTGGTCCCCTCCACCGGGGCCGTCGCGATCCTGCTGACCCAGCGGGAGCTGACCGGGCCGACGCCGCCCCCGCTGATGCGTGCCTTCTGGCGGTACGCGGCGGGCGGCTGAACGCGTGCTGCGGCAGCGGTGCGGGCCTGTGAACAGTACCGATCATTCTTTCGTCCGGTTGGTGGAGCGATCCCCCATGTGCCCGCCATTGGGGTGCGGTTGACCGAATCGGCGCAGACCCCCGCGGGCCGGAGCTGACAACCCAGCAGGGTGTCAGTCAGTGGCAGAGCCACGACCACCGGAACCCGCTACGAGTATCAATGTCAGTGGCTGCCGTTAAAGTCACCCCTTTGACCGGACGACGTACGACACGTGTGAAGACGCGTGCGGAGGGGGTGCGTGGATGAGCGCGCGATTGCGGGAGACCGCGACCGAGCTGGCCGAGGTGCTGTGGCGGGAGCACGCCGTCTACCGGGACCGGGCGGGCGTGGTGGTGATCCGGGGGGATCACGTGCGGCGGTGGATCAGCCTGTCCACGGGCGCGGGCCGGGACGAAGTCCTGGTGCGCGCCGGGCGGATACTCGACGGCGGGACGACCGCCCCGGCCCGGTGCGAGGCGGTGGCGCGGCTCTCCGGCGGGACCGCCGAGCTGGCGGCGGTCTGCCGCAGACTGCTGTCCGAGACGGCGCCGGGACCGTCCGCCCCGGCGCCGGTACGGCGTGGCGGGCGCCCGGGCCGGACCGGGCGGCACACCGGTCTCGGGTCCTGGGCGGTCGTTGTGTGCGTGGTCGGCCTGGTGGGCTCCTACCTCTATCTGACAGCCCGGTGAAAGGGCCCGGCGGGCGGTCAGCAGGATCCGCCCTTTCGGATCGTCCCGCCGGGCGCGACACCCTCCCCACGCCCAACAGCTGACCGACTTCTACGCCGACCCCGAGCGCGCTCTCCTGGAGCGGGCCGGGAAGCCGCTCCCGTGGTCTCCAGCACCCCGATCGCGAAGATCCCGGACTTCTTCCTGTTCCTCGCGGTCGTCGACCGCCTTCGCCACGGCCGGACCGGGTCCCAGTGCCCCGGAATCCAGGCATCCAGTCCTCTGGGCTATGGGGCTCTGGGGCTCTAGAGCCGCACCTGCCATGCGGCCGAGGACCGCAGGGTGCGGGCGATCTCCGGGTCGCGCACCGACGGCGTACGGTCCTCGGCCGTGGCGGTCAGCCGGTGCGTGCGCAGGTCGAGCGGCCACAGTTCGCCGACGTGGACCTCGGTGCGGCCCGCGAGCCACTTCTGCTCCCGGCCGTCCAGGTACCAGCGGACCACCGGCTGCCGCCCGTCCGGGCCGGTCAGCCGGGGTACGGAGACCTTCGCGGCGTCGCGCAGCCGCAGCGGGCGCGCCGTGGGGGTGAGCGGGGTGACCAGGTGCGCGTAGCGGTAGAAGCCCGCGATCATCGCCTCGGTGCCGGGCAGGCTGAACGGTTTGCCCAGGACCCGCATGATCGACCCGTCGGTGGGCCGGTACAGGCCGGTGACGAAGTAGCCGCCGCCCTCGTACGCGCCGACCTGGCCGCCGTCGGGTGACGGGGCGCCGAGCCAGCGGTACCACTTGGCGCGCTGGGCGCCCATCGCGGCGGCGGTGAGGGTGGAACTGTTGGACTCGGCGGGTTCGGCGCCGGTGTAGTGCTCGTACTCCGGGACCCCGGGGTAGAAGTATTCGTCGGCCAGCTTGCCCAGCGAGTGGCCGGTCTCGTGGATGGCGACCTGCCCGGACTTCGGGTGGCCCGCCGAGGCGGTGGATATGCCCGCGTAGCCGAGGGTGGCGCTGGGCTCGTTGTAGCCCGCCCCGCCGTACTTGGCGCTGTTGGCCAGGACGATCACCAGGTCGGCCGCGGGCGCCTTCGCCACGTACCCGTCCACCTTGGGCTGGTCCACACAGAGCAGCCGTTCGATCTCCTCGCACCAGAAGTACGAGCCGAGGGCGGTGTCGCGGACCGCGGCCGGATCGGGGTCGCCGGACACCCCGGACTCACGGGAGACGGCGTCTACCGTCCATACGTTGAAGAGGTTCTGGTACGTCGCGTACGGCTCGATGGCGGCCAGTTCGGCCCACTTCGCCTTGGCGTCGGCGTGGAACCGGTCCAGCTCGGCCGCCGTGTAGCCGTCGCCGACGACGACGACGTCGAGGCGGTCGGCGACCGGCCCGTTGCGGATCATCTCGGTGACCGCTCCGTCGGCGGTGCGTTCGGCCTCGGAGAGCCCCAGCGAGGGCTTCGCCCGGCCCGCGGACGGGACCCGCACCGATCCGGAGCCGGCGTCGCCGCCGCGCTCCGGGCCGGGGATCTCGACGGGTACCCGGGCCCCGGCCGCCGCGGCGACCGGGTGGGCGGCCGGGCCCGGGGCGGCGCTCGCTCCCGCGGGAGCGGCGGCCAGCAGTGCGGCGGCGGCGCAGACCGCCGCGACGGCCCCGCGCAGGGCCGTCGGGCGGAGGACTGATCGCATGAAGTGGCCCCCAGGGAAGGAAAGTTAAGCAGCCGGTTAAACGCAGTGAATCGGTTGCTTAAATTAGGGGGCGCACAGGGCGTGCGCAATGGTCCGGACGACTCAATACTGTTCATCGTCGGGGACGTTGGCGGAACCAGGGAGCACTGATGGACGGACCGGCGGACGAATTGGCAGACGAACGGGCAGACGGCTCTGCGGACACAGCCGCGGACGCACCGGCCGCGATCGGCCGCAGGGTGCGCCGACTGCGAGCCGAACGCGGGCTGACCCAGAAGCAGTTGGCCGATCCCCTGTACAGCGCGGCCTACGTCTCCACACTGGAGTCGGGCAAGGTACGGCCGTCGGGCCCCGCGCTGCGCTTCCTCGCCGAACGCCTCGGCGTCTCCTACGAGGAGCTGGCCACCGGTCAGCCCGCGCACCTGGCCACCGAACTGCGGCTCGCCCTGACCGACGCCGGGCGGACGCTCGCCACCGGACCGGCCGACGAGGCCGCGGAGCACTACCGGCGGATCCTGGCCGAGGCGGAGCGGCTCGGGCTCGCCGACGTGCGGGCCGAGGCCCTCCTGGGCCTGGGTGAATGCGCCCTGGAGTCGGGAGAACTACCGGAGGCGGTGGCGCACTTCGAGGCCGCGGAGCGGCTCCTGGAGGGCGAACCGCTGCCCCGCCGGGCCCGGCCGATCCGGGGCCGGGCCGTCGCCCTGCTGCTCGCCGGTGAGCTGCGCTACGCCTGCTACCTCCTGGAGTCCGCCATCGACGAGCTGAACGCGAGCGGACTGGCCGACCCCGAGGCGCTGGTACTGCTCTACTCCGCCGTCATCGGCCCGTACCTCGACATGGGCGCGCAGACCCGGGCGGCGCACGCGGCCGAACTCGCCCTGTCGCTGGCGCCCCGGGTGGCCGATCCGGCGCTGGTCGCGGGCATGCACCGGCAGGTGGCCCGGACGCTGCTCGCCGGGGGGCGCCCGGCGGACGCCGATGCCTCACTGGCCAAGGCGCAGGCCGTCTACCGGCAGCTGCGCCTGGGCACCGACCTGGCGCACTGCCACTGGATGCGGGGGTACGTACTGGCGCAGGACGGCGAACTACTGGCGGCCGAGGCCGAGTTGCGGACAGCCCGGGAGATGCTGGCCGCGCGCCGGGCCGTGCTCTACACCGCGCAGGTCGAGGTGGAGCTGGCCGATGTGCTGCGCCGCCTCGGACGGGCCGGGGAGGCGGCCGAGCTGCTGTCGGAGCTGCTGGAACTCGGGGACCGGCACGGCGCCGTGCACGCGGGCGGGGCCCACCGGCTGCTGGGGCTCATCGCGGAGGAGCGCGGGGACGCCGGGTCCGCCGAGGAGCACTACGTACGGGCGCTGGCCCTGCTGGAGCGCAGCGGGGCGACGGGCGACCTCGCCGACCTGTGCCGCCTGCTGGGCGATCTGCTGCGGCGCACCGGGCGGACGGAGGCGGCGCTGGACGCGTACCGCACGGGGCTGGGCCATCGCGCGGCCCCCGGCACCACCACGCTGGGTCCGGCTCCCGCCCTGCCGCCGTCCCCGGCCCTTCACGGCCACCGCCCGCCCCGATCGGGGGCGGGCGGTGCTCCGGCGGGTCAGCCGCTGGAGCCGCGCTCCCACCGGTAGAAGCGCTGGGCCATCGCGTCCTTCGGGCCGCGCCAGGTGTCCGGGTCGTGCGGGCTGATGTACCGGGCGAGGCTGTCGCTGAGGGACACGAACTCGGGGTGTCCGGTGACCTCGGCGATGGCCGGACCCGGCGGGGAGTCGGACTCGATCAGGTGGAGGTAGACCTCGCCGAACTGGAAGAGGCTGCGGCGCTTGACCCCGACCAGGTGGGGCAGTTCGCCCGCGTCCGAGGCCGCGAAGAGGTCGGCGATGTCGGGGGCCGAACCGGGAGCCATACGGGCCACGATGAGCGCTTGGTGCATGGGAGGGGAGGGACCTTTCTGCGCGGGCGGCGGGACAGGACCCGACGGAGCGGGACAGGAATCGACGGGGCAGGAGGCGACCGGGCAGGACGCGAGGGGCAGGACGGGCCGGAGCGGTGCGGGGCCGCGCGGCGCGGGCGGCGCGGCGCGGCGCCGACATCAGGCGACCGGGACCCGGTTCTTGCGGCCGTGCTCCTCGATCTTGTCGCGGATCAGCTCCATCTGGACGCGGGAGTTGTGGTTGATCCGCTCGGTCATGCCCGCGTCGTCGATCGGGGCGTCCGGCTTCATCGCGAAGTCCTGGACCCAGCGCATCCGGGTGCCGCCGGGGACCGGGGCGTACTCCCAGTGGATGTTCATGTGCGCGAACGGGCCGGTCTCGACGCGGCGGGCCCGGACGGTGAGGCCGTCGCGGTCGACGGTGCGTTCCGAGACCCAGCTCCACACCACGCCGTTCTCGTCGGGGTGCATCGCGAGGCGGAACTTGGTGGTGTCGCCGCTCTGGTCGAGGATCTCGATGGAGGCGTACTCGCTGAACAGGCCCGGCCAGTTGGGGAGGTCGTTGGTCATCTCCCAGACGAGGTCCACGGGGGCCTTGACGGTGATCTCGTTGTCGGTGTGGCCAGCCATGTCAGGCTCCCATCATCAGGCTGTTGTTGACCAGGTCCAGGAACTCGGCCGGGCTCTTGCAGCGGTCGGCGTCGGTCGGCAGGGCGCGGCCCCGCCGGTTCTCCAGTTCACCGACGACGCCGAGCAGTCCCAGCGAGTCGAGGCCGTAGTCGTCGAACTGCGCGTCGGGACGGCTCGCCAGCTCCTTCGGGTCGACGGTGATTCCGGCGGTCTTCATGAGGGCCGCCAGTTCTTCCATGGTGAGTCGTTCGGACATGGTGCCTGCCTTTCTCTGCGGGGTACGGCCGTGGCCGCGGGCTACGCGCGCCGCGGACCGCGGATGACGAGTGCGGAGTTGGAGCCCATCCGGCCCCGGCTCAGCACGAGGGCGGTGCGCAGCTCCGCGGAGCGGGCGCCGCCGGTGACCACGGCCAGGTCGTGGCACACGTCGAAGACGTTCGGGGTGGGCGGCAGGACGCCGTGTTCCAGGGCGAGGACGGCTGCGGCGACGTCCAGGGTCCCGGCCGCGCAGTAGGCGCGCCCGGTACCGGATTTGGGGGCGGTGACCGCGACCTCGCGCCCGTGCGCGCCGAGCGCCTCGTGCAGGGCGCGGGCCTCGGCCGCGTCCGCCTGCGGGGTGCCGATGGCGTCCGCGAAGACCACGTCGATCTCCTCGGGGGCGCATCCCGCGTCCGCGAGGGCGCCGCGGATCGCGTGGGCGAGGCCTTCGCCGGACTCCTCCCACCGGCCGGGACCGGTGAAGGTCGCGGCGTGCCCGGCGATCAGGGCGCGTACGGGCGCCCCGCGCCGCAGGGCCGCTTCCTCGTCCTCGAGGACGAACATGGCGCCGCCCTCGGCCGGGACGAATCCACAGGCCTTGTCGGTGAAGGGCCGGTACGCCCGCTCGGGGTCGTCGCTGGTGCTGAGCCCCTCGTACCCGAGCTGGCAGACCACCGAGTACGGGGCGAGCGGCGCCTCGGTGGCTCCGGCGAGCATGGCCCGGCTGCCCTGGCGGATGGCCCGGGCGGCGTGCGCGAAGGCGTCCAGTCCGCCCGCCTCGTCGCTGGCCAGGACCCCGCAGGGGCCCTTGAACCCGCGCCGGATGGAGACCTGGCCGGTGCTGGCCGCGTAGAACCAGGCGATGGACTGGTACGGCCCCACGTAGCGGGGTCCGCGGCCCCAGAGCCGTTGCAGTTCGCGCTGTCCGAACTCGCCGCCGCCCGATCCGGCGGCCGTGACCACGCCCACCGAGTAGGGGTCGTCCTCGTAGTCCGCGCGGCCGAGCCGGGCGTGTTCCATGGCGAGGTCGGCGGCGGCCAGGGCGTAGTGGCTGAACCGGTCGGTCTGGACGAGGAAGCGTTCCTCGATGAGGGTGCCGGGGTCGAAGCCCCGCACCTCGCCCGCGATGCGCAGGGGGAGGTGCTCGCAGCCCTGGCGGGTGATGCGGTCGACGACGCTGTCGCCCGCCTGGGTCGCCTTCCAGAAGGCGTCGGCGCCGATCCCGTTGGGCGCGATGACACCGATGCCCGTGACGGCGACCGCCGCGGGGGCCTCCGTACGGCCGGTGGCACTGCTCCGTGCGTTCACGCGCGTACCTCCTTCGGCTGGGACATGACCACGGCGGACTGGAAGCCGCCGAACCCGCTGCCGACGGAGAGCACGCTGCGCAGGGGGTGGTCCCGTGCGGTGCGCGGTACGTAGTCCAGGTCGCACTCGGGGTCGGGGGTCTCGTAGTTGGCGGTGGGCGGGACGACCTGGTGACGCAACGCCAGCACGCAGGCGGCGAGTTCGATGGCTCCGATGGCGCCGAGGGAGTGGCCGACCATGGACTTGATGGAGCTCATCGGTGTCTT
The DNA here is from genome assembly GCF_030063135.1 of Streptomyces sp. G-G2. GTDB lineage: Bacteria > Actinomycetota > Actinomycetes > Streptomycetales > Streptomycetaceae > Streptomyces. The sequence continues at coordinate 268,722 of NZ_JASISO010000003.1, read as the reverse complement.
GTAGGCGTGGTCGCCCAGGACCCTTTTGACCGCGGCGGTCTCGTGGCGGTCGTTCTGTTTGGTGCCCGAGCCGTGCGCGTTGACGTAGTCGACGGCGTCGGCCGGGATCCTGGCCTGGTCGAGGGCAGTCTCGATGGACCGGGCCATCTCCAGGCCCTCGGTGGTCAGCCCGGTCATGTGGTGGGCGTTGCCGAAGGTGGCGTACCCGCCGATCTCGCAGTAGACGGTGGCGCCGCGGGCCCGGGCGTGTTCCAGCTCTTCCAGGACCAGGACGGCGCCGCCCTCGCCGAGGACGAATCCGTCGCGGTGGGCGTCGAAGGGGCGCGAGGCGTGGGCGGGGTCGTCGTTGTTCGCCGAGGTGGCCTTGATCGCGTCGAAGCAGGCGACGGTGATCGGGGACACGGGTGAGTCCGAGGCTCCGGCGATGCAGACGTCCATCCGTCCCTCCTGGATGGAGTGGACGGCGTACCCGATGGCGTCGAGTCCGGACGTGCAGCCGGTGGACACGGTCTGGACGGGTCCGCGGGCGCCCGTCTGTTCCGCCACGGCCGAGGCCAGGGTGGCGGGGGTGAACGCCCGGTGCAGGAAGGGGGAGGCGAGCCGCTCGTCCACGTCCCACCATTCGCCCCGCTGGCTGACGGCGACGTAGTCGTGCTCCAGGCGGGTGGTGCCGCCGACCGCCGTGCCGAGGGAGACGCCGGTTCGCCAGGCGCTGTCGGTGGTGAGGTCGAGGCCCGCGTCGGCCACCGCCTCCTTGGCGGCGACCAGGGCGAACTGGATGTACCGGTCCGCCCGGGCCGCCGCGTCCTCGTCGAGCCCGTGCGCGGCGGGGTCGAAGTCGACCTCGGCGGCGATCCGGGACCGGAACCCGGCCGGATCGAAGAGGGTGATGCCACGGGTCGCCGTACGGCCGTTGGAGAGGAGGTCCCAGAAGGCGGCGGCACCGATGCCGCCGGGCGCGACGACGCCGACTCCGGTGACGGCCACCCGCCGGCGGGTCACGACACCACTCCCGTGCGGTCCGGCGGGCGCTCCCATTCGGCGGCCTTGGTGTGCGGCGCTTCCTCGGTGTCCACGTGGCCGAGTTCGGGCCGCGGGGCGAGCGGGCCCAGGTGGAAGACCATCCGGGCCTCGGTGTCCCCGACGTTGCGGAAGCGGTGGCGGACGTTGAGGGGGACGAGCAGCCCCTGGTCGGTGCGCAGCGGATGGGCCTCGCCGTCGAGGTCCACCTCCAGGTACCCGGCCACGACGTACACGAACTCCTCCGAGTACGGGTGGTAGTGCTCGGCGATGGATTCACCCGGGCCCATGATCGCCAGGCCCATGAAGCCGCTGGTGCAGCCCACCGAGGTAGGGGTGAGCACGGCGCGCAGATCGCCGCCGCGACGGGTGTTGGGCTGCGTCTCGCTCAGGTCGACGATGTGTGGGCGATGTCTGGTCATGGCTGACTTCCTCCGGGCGGAGACGGAGCCTGGGCGAGGCTGGCGTGGCTGGGGCGGGAACGCGGGTGGTGCGGGTGGTGCTGGGCCTGCGGGTGGTGCGGGGCCATACGGGTGGTGCTGGAGTGGTGCGGCCGGATCAGGACCGGGCGGGAGCGCGCCGGTCCGTGATCGGGTTCATGGGGTGGGGCGCGGCCGGGTCCTGCCCGGCCGGCCGGGCGAGCAGCCGTTCCAGCACCGCCGCCTGGCGGGGGCCCTCGATGCCGAAGGCCGCCGGGGGGCGGGCGTCGCGCGGGCCGCTCACGTCAAGGAGGCGGACGACGATGTCGTCGCGCTGGAAGATGCTGCTGCTGCGCACGGGCCCGTCGGGCCGCCGCGCGGCGGCCTCGTCCTGGCGGGAGAGGAAGCGGGCGACGGCGGGACCGCAGCCGGGCTTGGCCGGGTAGAAGAGCGCGTGCCGGTGGACCTCGCCCGCGTCCGCGACGGTTTCGGGGGCGGCGATGTGGTGGACCGCCGGGAGGCCCGCCCGCATGAAGAACATCCGGGCCGATTCGGGGTCGGCGAGGTCCCGGTCCTGTTCCAGGTAGGGGTTGATGGCCTCTTCCACGGCGCGGACCTCGGGCTGTTCGGACACGTGCCGCAGCGCCGCCATGAGGTCGCCCTCGACCTCGACGGTACGGACCACACGGTTCCCGTGCATGAAGAGGGAGGTGCGGCAGAGCCGGGTGTGGTCGTCGACCCGGGACGCCGGGGAGGCGTAGGAGGACAGGATCGCGGCGACCTCGCCCTCGCTGCCGGGCTTGACCGTGAAGGTGAGGCCGTGGCGGACGATGCCCGCGCCGAGCCGGGGCGAAGGCTGGAGCCGGGCCCGTACCGAGGGGGCGGCGGGGGCGTCGTAGCGCCTGCCGGTCTCGCGCAGGACCGTGAACTTGAGGGGGCGCATGGAGCGGGCGCAGGCACCCAGCGGGCGGACCTGCTCGGCGTGCTCCTCGCTGTTGACCCAGGCCAGGTACTGCGGGGCGCTCTCCCACTCGCTGGTGATGAGCCATTGGGAGGGGTTCTCGAAGGACTGGCACAGCTGGTCGCCGAGATGTCCGGGTACGGACGCGATGTCGTGACGCAGCTTTTCGTACGCCTCGAAGAACCGCTGCTGGGTCCCCTCGTGGAGGTCCATCAGGAGGACGACTCGGAGCATCGAGCCGTCGAAGGCGGACTGTGACACCCGTTCGGCCAGGGTGTTGGTCATCTGCTCACTCCTTCGTGAGGGCGTCGAGGCCATCGCGTTCGGTGCGGAGGTGGGTGGTGCTGCCCCTCATGGTCATCCGGACCCGGACGGATCGCTACATCTCACAATCAAGCGGGTGACAAGCGACGACTCGCCCGGACCTGATGGACGATCGGGGGCATAAGCCGCATAAGGAGTTCGCTCCCCCCGCACCGACTCGCACAGAAATCAGGAGCCCGTAGCCAATGGAAGAGAACGCCGACGTCCGCGTACCTGTCCTCGTGGTGGGCGGCTCCCTCGTGGGCCTGTCCACCTCGCTGTTCCTGAGCCGCCACGGCATCAGGCACATGCTGGTCGAGAAGCACGCCGGTACGTCCGACCACCCGCGCGGCCGCGGCATCAACGCCCGGACGATGGAGCTGTTCCGCACCGCCGGAGCGGAGCCAGCGATCCGCCGGGCCGCTTCCGCGCTGGAGAACAACAACGGCATCCTCCAGACGGAGTCACTCACCGGAGACCAGCACCACTGGCTGGTCAAGGCCATCGACCCGTCCGGGGCCCTGGCCCGGTTCAGCCCGACCGGCTGGTGCCTGTGCAGCCAGAACAACATCGAGCCGGAACTGGCCGCGCAGAGCCGCGCGCAGGGCGCCGACGTGCGGTTCGCCACCGAACTGATGAGCTTCGACCAGGACGAGACCGGGGTGAACGCCCTGGTCAAGGACCGCGACACCGGGGAGCACATCCGGGTCCGCGCCGACTTCCTGATCGCGGCGGACGGCCCGCGCAGCCCGGTCCGGGAGGCCCTGAGGATCCCCCAGACGGGTGGCGGCGAGCTGTTCCACAACGTCAGCATCACCTTCCGCTCCGAGCGGCTGACCGACGTGCTGGGCGATCTGCGCTTCATCGTCTGCTACCTGATCCGCCCGGGGGCGGACGGGGCGCTGCTGCCGGTGGACAACGAGTCCCAGTGGGTCTTCCACGCGCCGTGGCACCCCGACCAGGGCGAGACCCTGGAGGACTTCACCGAGGAGCGGTGCGTACGTCAGATCCGCGAGGCGATCGGCGTCCCGGACCTGGACGTGGAGATCGGCGGGAAGGCCCCCTGGCACGCGGCCGAACGGGTGGCGACCCGCTACTCCACCGGCCGGGTGTTCCTCGCCGGGGACGCCGCCCACGAGATGTGCCCGACGGGCGCCTTCGGTTCCAACACCGGCATCCAGGACGCGCACAACCTCGCGTGGAAGATCGCTGCGGTGCTCGGGGGCTCGGCGGGCATCGAGCTGCTGGACACCTACGAGGCCGAACGGCTCCCGGTCGCCCGGGCCACCAGCGAGCGGGCCTCGGCGCGCTCGGCGGAGCACGCCCACCCCGGGTACGCTCCGCCGCCCACCATGGGCGGCGGCCCCAAGAGCGGGGTGCTGCCGACCGCGATGGGGTACTGCTACCCGACCGGCGCGGTCGTGGGCGGCGACCCGGAGCGCCCGATCATCCCGGACGGACTGCGCCTGAAGGGTGACGTGGGAACCCGGGCCCCGCACCTGTGGCTGACCAGGGCCGGGCAGCGGATCTCCACGCTCGACCTGTTCGAGCGGTCCTTCGTGCTGCTCAGCGCGCCGGGCACGCCGTGGGCCGCGGCGGCCGGGGAGGTGTCCCGGCGGACGGGTGCGCGACTGGACGCCTACACGGTCGGATCCGCGGCGTCGGGGGCCGATCTGGTCCAGGGCGACGACGCGGACTGGGCCGCGGAGCACGAGCTGCCCGCCGACGGGGCCGTGCTGGTGCGCCCCGACGGATTCGTGGCCTGGCGCTCGGACGACGCCGGATCCGCTCCGGCGGGCGACCCGGCGGCGGTGCTGCTCGACGTGCTGTCGACGGTGCTCCGCCGCTCCTGAGGTACCGGCCGCCCCGGGACCCGGGGCGGCCGCGCCGTCAGCAGGCCCAGCACCCCGCCCAGCATCCGTGGCCCCGCGGCCCCGGACCCCTGTGGCGGGGTGCCCGGGTGGGCCGGGTGGATCCGCGCGCCGCACGCGTGGCGTGCGAGGCGCGGCCCACGAGGCAGGCGACCACGACCGCGATCGCGGCCAGCTCCTCGGGCTCGGCGACGCCGCGGTGGACCCGCAGCAGGTTCCGCAGGGGCACTTCTGGTGCCGGTACTTCAGATGTCGGTCCTTGTGGTGCCGGTACTTCTGGTGCCGGTACTTCTGGTGCCGGTACTGATGCCGGCACGTCGGATATCGGTGCGTCCGATATCGGTGCGTCAGGCTGCATCGACAGGGCCTCTCATCAGGAGAGTTCACCGCGCGGGCCTGCTGGCCCGGATGCTGACGACGCTACGATCACGGTGCGGCCCTGTCGTGTCGGGCGGCCCTGTCCACACCCATCCGTGCGACGGACGGCTTACGGACCGGCGAGTTCCCGCACCGTGGCCACGTCGCTGAACGGGAGCAGCCGGTCGCCGATGATCTGGTGCGGCTCGCTGCCCTTGCCCGCGATCAGGACGGTGTCCTCGGGACCGGCGGCCGACAGGGCGAAGGCCACGGCCGCGCGGCGGTCGGCGAACCGCTCGAACGGCGTACCGGTCCGCACGAGCCCCGGAGCGATCTGGTCCATGATCCCCTCGGGGTCCTCGTTGCGCGGGTTGTCCGAGGTGAGGACGCACAGGTCGGAGTGGGTGCCCGCGATCCGCCCCATCTCGGCGCGCTTGGTGGCGTCCCGGTCCCCGCCGCAGCCGAAGACGGTGATCACCCGGCCCCGGGCGAATCCGCGGATGGCGGTCAGCACCTTGTCGAGGGAGTCCGGGGAGTGCGCGTAGTCCACGATCACCGAGGTGCCGCCCGGGGTCCGTACACGTTCGAACCGGCCGGGAACGGGCGGCATCACGGCCAGCGCCGCCACCAGACCGGGCAGCGGATGGCCCAGGACGTGGCAGGCCGCCACGGTGGCCAGCGCGTTGGAGACCGAGAACCGGCCGGGAACGGGGATCGACGCCGGATACCGCTGTCCGTCGTGGAGCAGGACGAACCGGGTGCCGGAGGCATCCATCACCAGGTCCACCGCGCGGTAGTCCGCCCCGGTGTCCAAGGCGTACGTGGTCACCGCGTCCGGCATCAGTTTGCGGATGCCCTCGCCCACGGGGTCGTCGGCGTTGACCACCGCGTGCCGGCAAAGCCCCTGGAACAGACGGAGTTTGGCGTCCCGGTAGTTCGCCATTGTTCCGTGGTCGTCGAGGTGGTCCTGCGTCAGGTTGGTGAACACCCCGACATCGACGAACGTACGGTCGACCCGGTAGGTCAACAGGGCCATCGAGGTGGCCTCGAGCACCGCACTGGTCGTCCCGCGGTCGCGCATGCATCCCAACAGGTACTGCAGATCCGGTGATTCGGGTGTGGTCAGCACCGTGCGCGGCATCGGGATCAGCTCGTCGCCGATGCGGCTGCCCGCCGTGCCGATGACGCCCACCTTCGCGCCCTCGGCGATCCGCAGGACCGACTCGACCATGTAGGAGACGGAGGTCTTCCCGTTGGTGCCCGTGATGGCCACCACGTCCATCTGCCGCCCCGGCTCGCCGAAGTAGCGGGAGGCGACGACCGCGGCCGCCTTGCGCGTGTCCGCGACCCGCACGACACACCCTCCCGGGGCCGGGGCGTCCGGCGCACCCGCCTCGACGAGGACCGCCGCGGCGCCGCGCGCCAGCGCCGGGCCCACGGCGTCAGGACCGCCTTCGACATGGCCGGGGACCGCGACGAACAGGGAACCGGGGGTCACCCGGTCGACATCGAAGGTGGGGCCCGCGGTGATCACCACGGCCTGCGGGTCGCCGCGGAGAACCTCGTGGTCGTGCTCTGCCAACAGCTCGCTGAGCTTCATGGTGGTCCCTTCGAAGTGGCACGGCGCCCGTGGTGCGGCAGCGGCCAGGCGGCAGCCCCGGCGGTGCGCCGGAGGCTGCGGTGAATGCGGTGAATGCGGTGCGCGGATGGATGCGCGCGATGGGTGACCGGCGTCGGCGGACCCGGTCCGGGGTCAGGGGACGGGTGCGGACGGGCGGCGGCGGGGGTCGTCAGCCGTGGCCGTGCAGCGCCCCGCGCAGCGCGAAGGTGGCCTGGTGCAGGCTCTTCCCCTTGACGCGTGTGCGTGTGCGACCCATACGCCGAGTGTACGGGCGGCGGAGCGGCCCGGATCCCGGGTGCGCTGAGACCGGCCCGAGGGCGCCGCCGCCCGCCCGGGCGGCGGCGCGGATCCCCCGTCCGGCGGACGCCGGCGAAGCACGGGGCCGACGGCCGCACCGGACGGCAGAGCGCGGCCGATGGTGGCTTCGACGCCCGGTCGGCGCGCGGCACCACCGGACATCTGCCCCTTTCCTCCTACTATGGGCCGCGATTCGGCCCGCAGGCGCGGGAGCTGACCCCCTTCCGTTCAGGAGTCCCATGGCCCGCGCACCCCACCCCGCGCCGAGGCGTTCCGTACGAAACCCGGCCCTCCGGTCCGCCCGCGCGCTCCTCGCCGCCCTGGCCGTCATCGGCGCCGCCCCGGCCACCGCACCGCCCGCCCCGCCCGGCCCGCACCCCCCGCCCCCCCCCGCCCACCACCACGGGGACCCGGCCGCGCCGCGGCCCGACGAGGCCGCGCTGCTCGGCGAGGACCACGCCCGGGAGCACGCCCGGCGGCGGCTCGCCGCGGGCAGCGTGGGGGCGGCGGAGTACCCGCAGGCCAAGCGCACCACGAGCCTCGCAGCGCTGAGCGCCTCGCAGCGCACCGCGAACGCGGGCTTCGCCGCGGCCGAGTCCGGCCGGTTCACGGAGTTCTTCCCCTCCCCCGACTTCGGCGTCCACGTCGCCCAGCTGCCCACCGGCAAGGTGCTGCTCTTCTCCTTCGAGCGCGTCGAGACCGATCCCACCAAGGAGACCGGGCCCACCGACCGGATCGGCCGCACGAACGCGGGCCGCGCCTACCTCTGGGACCCCGCCCGGGGCACCGGGGCCGGCTCCTTCAAGAAGGTCGAGCCACCGACCGTCCTGCTGCCGGACGGCAGGTACGCGCCCCGGCCCGCCCCGTTCTTCTGCGCCGGCCACGCCTTCCTGCCCAACGGGATGGTCGCCGTGTTCGGCGGCAACGCGGGTGGCAAGGGCGGCAGCGGCGCCAAGCTGTCCTTCGTCTTCGACCCCTGGACCGAGACCTGGTTCCGCAACCGCGACATGTCGGTGGGCCGCTGGTACCCCTCGGTGGTGACCGGCGCGGACGGCCGCCAGTTCATCATGTCCGGCCAGTCCCAGCGGGGCACGGGCACCCCCACCCCGGTGGTGGAGCGTTTCCCGGCGCGCTCCCGGCCCGTGCCCTGGCGGACGTACGACATTCCGGTGAACCTCCCGGTGGAACGGTTCGGGGCGGACGCGCCCTTCCGCAACGACTACCCGCACCTCTTCTCGCTGCGGGACGGCATGATCTACGGGCTCGGGCGCGACGCCGACCAGCAGTGGCTGTTCGACCCGGTCAAGGAGACCCGCGCCGACCTGGCCCGGCGGCCCGCGGACTTCCGGGGCTACGGCTCGGCCGTGCCGCTGCCCGCCGGGTTCCGCGGGCCCGACTCGGTGCTCGTACTCGGCGGCGATCCGAAGGACCCGAACACCTACCGGCTCTCGGGCGGCGCCTGGACCACCGAGCAGCCGCGCGCCTTCGGCCGGACCCAGGACGACACGCTGATCCTCCCGGACGCCACCCTGCTCACCGTCAACGGAGCTCTGGACACCCGGGATTACGGCCACGGCCCCTTCAATCCGCAGGCGGACCTGAAGTACCGGCAGACCGAGCTGCGCGGCCCCGACGGCCACTGGCGGCTCGGGCCCGCCCAGCGGCTGCCGCGCGGCTACCACTCCAACGCCCTCGTCCTGCCGGACGGCCGGGTGATGGTCACCGGGGACGAGCTCCAGCAGATCGCCAACGACCCCGACATCCGGGACGGCATGGACGGCAGCATCGAGCTGTACGAACCGGCGTACCTGCACCGGGGCGCGCGCCCCGCCCTCGACCGGGTGCCCGCCGGGGAGCTCGGCTACGACACGGAGTTCAAGGTCACCACCGCCACCCCGGGCGAGGTCCGGCGCGCCGTGCTCCTCGCGCCGACGACGGTCACGCACGCCGTGAACACCAGCCAGCGGCACCTGGAACTCCGGATCACCGGCAGCCGGGACACCGCGCTCACGCTGCGCACCCCGCCCAGCGCCGCCGACGCCCCGCCCGGGCACTACATGCTCTTCCTGCTGAACGCGAAGGGCGTCCCGAGCACGGCGCGATGGGTGCGGCTCGGCACCCGCTGAGCGGACCCGCGGCGGCCCGGCTCGGCACCCGCCGAGCCGGGTCGCGGCGGCGGCCGGCCGCGCCGAGTGGATCACATCCCCGGTCGGCCCGCTTAGCGCGGTGGTCCCGGGGGAACACGACTCGGGTGAACCAACGCATCGAGGACTACGCGCTGATCGGCGACCTGATGACCACCGCCCTGGTCGGCCGGGACGGCTCCATCGACTGGCTGTGTCTGCCCCGCTTCGATTCGGGTGCCTGCTTCGCGGCGCTCCTGGGGGACGAGGAGAACGGCCACTGGCGGATCGCCCCGGCGGGGGCGGCGGCCGGGACCGGATGCACCCGGCGTGCGTACGCGGGCGAATCCCTCGTGCTCGAATCCGTCTGGGAGACCGACGAAGGAACCGTCAAGGTCACCGACTTCATGCCGCAGCGCGATGTCGCCCCCGATGTCATGCGCATCGTCGAGGGCCTCTCCGGCTCCGTGGCGATGACCGGAACGCTCCGCCTGCGGTTCGACTACGGCGCCGTCGTGCCCTGGGTGCGGCGCGCCGACGGCCACCGGGTCGCGGTCGCCGGACCCGACTCCACCTGGCTGCGCAGCGACCCGCCGGTGGACACCCGGGGCGAGGGCAACAGCACCCGTTCGGACTTCACGGTCGCCGCGGGTGAACGCGTGGCCTTCGTCCTGACCTGGCACCCCTCGCACGAGCCGCGCCCGGACCTGGTCGATCCGTACGAGGCGCTGGAGAGCAGCCTGGAGGACTGGCGGGCGTGGTCCGCCCAGTGCCTGTACGAGGGCCCCTACCGCGAGGCGGTGATGCGCTCGCTGATCACGCTCAAGGCGCTCACCTACGCGCCGACCGGCGGGATCGTCGCGGCGCCCACCACCTCGCTGCCCGAGGAGATCGGCGGCGTGCGCAACTGGGACTACCGCTACTGCTGGCTGCGCGATTCGACCCTGGTCCTCAACTCGCTGCTCCAGACCGGGTTCCTGGACGAGGCGCAGGCCTGGCGGCAGTGGCTGCTGCGCGCGGTGGCGGGCGATCCGGCCGACCTGCAGATCATGTACGGGATCGCCGGCGAGCGGCGGATCCCGGAGATGGACCTGCCGTGGCTGGCCGGGTACGAATCCTCCGCGCCGGTCCGGGTCGGCAACGCGGCGGTCGACCAGCTCCAGCTCGACGTGTACGGGGAGGTCATCGACTCCCTCTACCTTGCGCGCACCTCGGGGCTGGCCGCGGAGACGCACGCCTGGCAGATCAACCTGGCCCTGCTGCGGTTCGTGGCGGAGAACTGGCGGCGGCCCGACGAGGGCCTGTGGGAGGTCCGCGGCCCCCGCCGGCACTTCGTGCACTCGAAGGTGATGGCGTGGGTGGCCGCGGACCGGGCCGTGCGCACGCTGGAGGCGAACCCCGATCTGGAAGGTGACGTCGAGCGCTGGCGGACGATGCGCGAGGAGGTGCACCGCGAGGTGTGCGAGAAGGGCTTCGACCCGGTGCGGGGCACCTTCACCCAGTCGTACGGTTCCGTGGAGCTCGACGCGGCGACCCTGCTGATCCCCCGGGTGGGTTTCCTGCCGCCCGACGATCCCCGGGTGATCGGCACGGTCGACGCGGTCCGCGCGGAACTCGGGCACGGGGGCCTGGTGCGCCGGTACTCGACGGAGGGGCCGTCCGTGGACGGGCTGCCCGGAGCCGAAGGAACCTTTCTGGCCTGCTCGTTCTGGATGGCCGACGCGCTGCTGATGACGGGGCGCGAGAAGGAGGCGCGGGAGCTGTTCGAGCGGCTGCTGGAGCTGCGCAACGACGTGGGGCTGCTGGCCGAGGAGTACGACCCGGTGGCCGGGCGGCAGTTGGGCAATTTCCCGCAGGCGTTCAGCCACATCGGCCTGGTGGGCTCCGCGCTGGCCCTCGGCACTGGGAGCCGAGCAGGCGCAGGAAGCGAGTAGGCGCAGGAAGCGAGTAGGCGCAGGAAGCGAGGAGACGGAGGAAGGGGCGGCGCGGGAGGGTGGGGCGGGGGGATCCGGCCGCGGAACGAAAGGCTCCGCGGACACACCGAAGCTGGTCTAGACCTTGACAGGTCCAGACCAGCTTCGCTTGAGTGGCGGCAGTTGCCCCCCACGGCGATTCCCCCCACCCGAGGAGCAGTTCCGTGATTCGTGCGCTACGTCTTCGCACCGTCGCCCTGACATCCGCCGCGGCCGTGACCGCGGCCCTCGCCATCGCCCTGCCCGCCACGCCCGCCGCCGCGGCGGCGGCCTGCGCCGGCCCCTGGGCCTCGTCCGCCGTGTACACGAACGGCATGACCACCTCGTACGGCGGCCACAACTGGCAGGCCAAGTGGTGGACCCAGGCCGAGACCCCCGGCACCACCGGCCAGTGGGGCGTCTGGTCGGACCAGGGCGCCTGTGGCGGCGGCACGGACCCGGGTGGCCCGGGTCCCGGTACGCCGTCCGGATTCGTGGTCGGCGAGGCCCAGTTCAACCAGATGTTCCCGAACCGGAACCCCTTCTACACCTACAACGGGCTGGTGGCGGCCCTGTCCGCCTACCCCGGCTTCGCCAACACGGGAGACGACACCACCAAGCGCCGCGAAGCCGCCGCGTTCCTCGCCAACGTCGCCCACGAGACGGGCGGACTGGTCTACATCGTCGAGCAGAACACGGCCAACTACCCGCACTACTGCGACGCGTCACAGCCGTACGGCTGCCCGGCGGGGCAGGCCGCCTACTACGGCCGGGGTCCGATCCAGCTCAGCTGGAACTTCAACTACAAGGCGGCCGGTGACGCCCTCGGGATCAATCTGCTCGCCAATCCGTACCTGGTCGAGCAGGACCCGGCCGTGGCCATGAAGACGGCCCTGTGGTATTGGAACACGCAGAACGGTCCGGGCACGATGACCGCTCACGCGGCGATGGTGAACGGGGCGGGCTTCGGCGAGACGATCCGCTCCATCAACGGGTCCCTGGAGTGCAACGGGGGCAATCCCGCGCAGGTCCAGAGCCGGGTGGACAACTACCGCTCCTTCACCCAGATCCTGGGCGTGACCCCGGGTGACCGCCTGACCTGCTGAGCCGTCGGGGCCGACGTCAGAACGGCTTGGTGGGGAGGTACTTGCCGTCGAAGGTGATGACGGCGCGCTCCCCGCCATCCGGGTCGGCGACCTTGCGCACGTCCAGCTTGAAGTTGATCGCGCTGATGATGCCGTCGCCGAACTGCTCGTGGACCAGGGCCTTGAGGGTGGTCCCGTACACCTGGAGCATCTCGTGGAACCGGTAGATGGTCGGGTCGGTCGGGATGCCGCCGGGGATCGAACCCCGGGTCGGGATGGTCCGCAGGAGGCGTACGGCGTCCTCGTCCAGGTCCAGCAGCGCGGCGACGGCGCGGGCCGCGTCGGCGGGCAGCGGGTGCTGGCCGAGCAGGGCGGCGGTGACGAAGGCGACCGACAGGCCCGTGACGTCGGCGAGCTGCTGCCAGGTCAGGTCCTTGCGGGTCTTGGCCTCGACGGCCGTGATGGCGAGGGCCTGCCGGGCGGCGGGGTCGAACTGGGCGTGCGGCATGCTCGTGGTCTGCGTCATGGTGGTGACTCCTTTGCTGGGGGAAGAGCGAACGGGGATCAGGCGGCGGCGGTGAAGTCCTCGACGCCCCCGGTGGGGATGTCGTAGACCCAGCCGTGCAGGGTGAGCGTGCCCTCGGCCAGGGCGCGGGCCACCGAGGGGTGTGTGGCCAGGTTGGCCAGCTGCGCGGCGACGTTGTCGCGCACCAGGGCGGCGACCCGGTCCCCGGTGGCCGCCCGCGCGGTCCGGGCCAGCGAGGCGTCGGCGTGGCGCAGCCAGTGCGCGACGGCGGGCAGGCCCGCCAGGTCGCGGCCCTCGGCGAGGGCGGTCATCGCCCCGCAGGCGGAGTGACCGCAGACCACGATGTCCTGGACGCCCAGGACGGCGACGGCGTATTCGATGCTGGCACCGACGCCGTCGGATCCGGGGGCGTAGGCGGGCACCAGGTTCCCGGCCGTGCGGATGACGAACAGCTCCCCCGGCTCCCGCTGGGTGATCAGTTCCGGTACGACGCGGGCGTCGGAGCATCCGATGAACAGCGTCTGCGGCCGGTGGGTGTGCGCCAGCCGGGCGAAGAGGCCCGCCTTGGCCGGGAAGACGTCCTGCTGAAAGTGCGCGACGCCTGCCGCGAGATCGTGCGTGGTCACTGCGGTCACTCCCTTCGGTCTGCGGCCGCTTGGTGGCGGCTGCCTGGGATCCACCATGCATGACCTGTATCTATAGTGTCCAAGTCGTATGAGTCATGATCGGTATTGGTGCCATCTATACTGGTGGCATGGCTCCGGAACTGCGTCATCTGCGCTACCTGCTCGCCGTCGCCGAACACGGCAGCTTCACCCGCGCCGCCGAGGAGCTGCGGGTCTCCCAGCCGACCCTGTCGCAGCAGGTCCGGCAGCTGGAGCGGGCCGTGGGCATCCAGCTGCTGGACCGCAGCGGCCGTACGGTGCGGCCCACCGACGCCGGGACCGCCTACCTGCACTACGCGCGCCGCGCCCTGCGGGACCTGGCCGCGGCCGAGCGCGCGGTCCTCGACGTGGCGGACCTGTCCCGGGGCAGCCTGCGGCTCGCGATGACCCCGACCTTCACGGCGTACCTGCTCGGGCCCCTGGCGGCCGAACTGCACACCGGCCATCCGGGGATCACCCTGGACGTCAAGGAGATGACCCAGGCCCAGCTGGAGGCCGGGCTGACGGCGGACTCGCTGGACCTGGCGATCGCGTTCGCCGGGCCGCACCTCGCGGGCATCGGCGCCACCGAGCTGTTCACCGAGACCCTCGGCCTGGCCGTCGGCCCCGCCCACCCGCTCGCCCGACACCCCGGGCCGCTCCCGGTCGCCGAACTGGCGGAATGTCAGCTCGCCCTGCTCAACCGGGACTTCGCGACCCGGATGCACATCGACGCGTACTTCGCCGCGCACCGCGTCGCGCCCCGGATCGCGGTGGAGGCCAACTCGCTGAGCGCGCTCACCGAGATCGTCCGGCGCACCGCCCTGGCCACGGTGCTGCCCGACCCACTCACCCGGGACCAGCCCCGGCTGCACCCCCTCGCCCTGAGCCCGCCCCTCCCCGCGCGCCGCGTGGTCCTGCTGCGCAGGGAGGGCGCGTACGAGAGCGCCGCCGCGCGGGCCTTCACCGCGCTGGCCCGGACCTGGGCGGCCGGTGCGGGGGCGCACGGAGCGGCGCGGTAGCCCGGGGTGGGCGACGCCGGACGAAGCGCGCCGCCCACCGCCGCGTCGCCATCCGCCGCCCCGCCATCCGCCGCGCCGCCCACCGCCTCGTCGCCCTGCCGCGCCGCCCACCGCCTCGTCGCCCTGCCGCGCCGCCCTCCGCCGCGTCGGCGTCCGGAATCCGCTGAACAGGGCTTCTGTAGGGTCCGGTTCGTGGCACACGACAGAGAACGCGGGGCCCTCGGGGACCTCCCCACACCCACCGCACCCATCACACCCACCGACGGAGGACCACCGATGACGGACGCGCCCGACACCCCGCACCACGACGCCCCGGGCCCCGCCGCCGCGGATCCCGACACCCCGCGGGCCGCCGCCGATCTCGCGCCCGCCGATCCGACCGTGCTGCACCCGGTCCCCGGCCAGCCGCGCGTGGTGCTCCTCAAGCCGCTGGTCACCTCGCCGCTCATCGAGGTGGGCGAGTTCTCGTACTACGACGACCCGGAGGGCGCGACGGCCTTCGAGACCCGCAACGTCCTCTACCACTACGGCCCGGAGCGGCTGGTCATCGGCAGGTTCTGCGCCCTGGGCACGGGCGTGCGGTTCCTCATGAACGGCGCCAACCACCGGATGGACGGTCCCTCCACCTTCCCGTTCCCGATCATGGGCGGGTCCTGGGCGGGGCACTTCGACCTGATCACCGGGCTGCCCGGCCGGGGCGACACCGTCGTGGGCAACGACGTGTGGTTCGGCAACGGCGCGACCGTGATGCCCGGCGTCCGGATCGGGCACGGCGCCGTCGTCGCCGCGGGCTCCGTGGTCGTCGACGACGTCCCGGACTACGGCGTCGTCGGCGGCAACCCGGCCCGGCTGCTGCGGCGCCGCTTCGACGACGCGGACATCGCCCGGCTGTTGGCCCTGGCCTGGTGGGACTGGCCCCTGGAGCACCTCACCGCGCGGCTGCGCACGGTCATGTCCGGCAGCGTGGACGCCCTGGAGGCCGCCGCTCCGCATCGCCCGTAAATCCGGTGACGTACGGCTGCGGACGTGATGTCCTCATGATGGCTCACGGCGCCCAGTCCGTACGCCGTACCGTCTCTCATCCGGATCCGAGGAACATGTGCCTGATCTGACCGCCGACCCCACCCCCGGCCCGACCCCCCACCCCACCGCCGAACCCTCCGCCGCGCGCGTCGCCGCGCTGGCCGACGCGATGGCCGCCGCCGACCTGGACCGCGCGGTCCAGGAGATCCAGACCCTGCACCGGACCGCGCTCGTACGCGGCTGGGGCATCGAACCAGGGGCCCGGATCCTGGAGATCGGCTGCGGGCAGGGAGACATGACGGCGGTGCTCGCCGACGCGGTGGGGCCGCGGGGACACGTACTGGCCGTCGATGTCGCCGATCCGTCCTACGGCGCCCCGGTCACGGTCGGCGAGTCCGCCGCCCGGCTCGGCTCCGGGCCACTCGGCTCCCGCATCGCATTCCGCTTCGGCTTCGACGTGCTCGACGCGGCCGGCGAGGGGGCCCCGGCGGGGATCGCGGACGGCGCGTTCGACTGTGTGGTCCTGGCACATTGCTCCTGGTACTTCGACTCCGCCGAGCGGATAGGTGACACACTCGCCCGGGTACGCCCGTGGGCCCGCACCCTCTGTTTCGCCGAGTGGGACCTCACCCCGCGCGCCGCCGACCGGATTCCGCATCTGCTCGCCGTACTGGCCCAGGGCCAGGCCGCCGCCTACGGGCACGGCGAGGGGGCCAATGTGCGGATGCCGATGTCGCGCGAAGCGCTGCACGAGCTGCTCGGCGCGGCGGGCTGGTCGGCAGTCACCGAGGAGCGGGTGGACACCACCGGGCTCCAGGACGCGGACTGGGAGATCGCCATCTGCCGGGACATGTACGCCGCCCTCGATCCCGGTTCGGCCGTGGCCCGCGCGCTGCGCCCCACGCTGGACACCCTCGGCTCGCTCGCCCTTTCGAAGGGGAACCGCACCTTGGACGCGTACGTCCTGACCGCGCGCTAGTGCCGTGACCGGCGCCGCTCGCCGCCCGAATTCGGCCAAGGCCGCGCGGTGCGCCCCCGCCCGGATCCGGGCAGGGGCGCACGCGTACGCGCTGGTCGGGTGGGGGCGAAGCGGGAGCGCGCGTGGACGCGGGGCGCCGCGGAAGGCGGGATTCGGCCACGAGTGCGGAACTCGGACCCTTGCGGACACCAAGTCACAGAGTGTTTGCTCTGTTTCTGACCGCTGCCCCCACCGACGAAGAGCAGGACCCATGTCGACGAGCCCGAAAGTCCACGAACTGCCCCAGACCAACCAACTCCGCGCCCTCCACACGGTCATCCGGGACCGGAGCGCCACGCGCGCCGACTTCGTCCTCTACTCGCGCCGCGTGATCCGATTACTGCTCGAATCGGCCCTGGACCTGCTGCCCTTCGACAAGCACGAGGTGGTCACCCCGGTCGGCGAGACCTACCACGGGCTCAAGTTCACCGGGAAGCTGTGCGCCGTACCGGTGATCCGGGCCGGGGACTCCATGGCCGAGGCACTGCGGGAGTTCATACCCGGCATCCGGATCGGCAAGATCCTGATCCAGCGGGACAAGACCACTAAGCTGCCGCACCTGCAGTACTGGAACCTGCCCGACGACATCGCCGACCGGCACGTCCTGCTGCTGGAGCCGATGCTCGCCACCGGAGGCAGCGCGAATGCCGCGATCGGCGTGCTCACCGATGCCGGGGTCCGCGAGGAGAACATCGTCCTCGTCGACTTCCTCGCCGCGCCCGAGGGGATCGCCGCGGTCCACCGCGAGCACCCGGACGTCACCATCATCACCTCGTCGATCGAGGAACGGCTCAACCCCAACGCCTTCATGATCCCGGGCATCGGGGACTTCGGCGACCGGTTCTTCGGCACCACCGACTCGGCCGTGGCAGCGCGGTGAGCGGCCACCGGGTCGCGGCGGACTCCGCCGTCACCGCGCTCGCCCCCGCCGTCTGGGGCTCCACGTACCTGGTGACCACCGAATTCCTGCCCCCGGACCGGCCGTTGCTGGCGGCCACCGTCCGGGCCCTGCCCGCCGGACTGATCCTGCTGCTCATCGGGCGCACGCTGCCGCGCGGGATCTGGTGGGCGCGGGCGCTGGTGCTCGGGGTCCTCAACATCGGCGCCTTCTTCACCTTCCTCTTCCTGGCCGCCTACCACCTGCCGGGCGGCGTGGCCGCACTGGTCGGCTCGGTGCAGCCGATGTTCGTCCTGGTCCTGTCGGCGCTGCTGCTGGGCGACCGGATCAGGGCCGTCCACGTGGTGGCCTGCGCGCTGGGCGCGACCGGGGTCGGTCTCCTGGTGCTCCAGCCGAACGCCGGGCTCAACGGCATCGGGGTCACGGCCGGGCTGCTCGCCGCGGTGAGCATGGCCTGCGGGATCGTGCTCACCAAGCGCTGGGGGCGCCCGGAGGGGGTCGGGCTGCTGACCTTCACCGGCTGGCAGCTGACCGTCGGCGGACTGGTCCTCGCTCCCCTCGCCCTGTTCGGCGAGGGGCTGCCGGAGACGATCACCGGGAGGAACCTGGCCGGGTTCGCGTACCTCGGTTTCGTCGGGGCGCTGCTGGCATACGCGGTGTGGTTCCGCGGCGTGGAGCGGCTGCCCGCGCTCGCGGTGTCCTTCCTCGGCTTCATCTCCCCGCTCGCGGCGACCGCGCTCGGCTATCTGGTCCTGGACCAGACGCTGCGGCCGCTCCAGCTGGCCGGGGCGCTCGCGGTGGTCGCGGCCGTGGTCGTGGCCCAGCCGCGCGGCAGGCGACGCAAGGACTCCCCGGCGCCCCCGCCGTCCCCCGGCCTTCCCCCCGTGTCCACCGGACGTCCGGCGCCCGCCGCGTCCCAACCGACCGGAGTGGTCAGATGAACACGGACCCGACCGGCGAGAGCGCCGCACGTGCCGCGGCGCTGTCGGAGCTGCTGGCGGAGCAGGTCCGCGCCCGGCCCGAAGAGGTGGCCGCGATCTGCGGTGACCTGGGGCTGACCTACCGGGAGCTGGGGTCGGCGGCGGACCGGCTGGGACGGCGGCTGCGCCGGCTCGGCGCGGGCGTCGACACCCCGGTGGGCCTGTACGCGGAACCTTCGCTCGATCTGATGACCGGGGTGTGGGGCATCCTCGCCTCCGGCGGGGCCTATCTGCCGCTGTCGCCGGACTATCCGGAGGACCGGCTGCGCTACATGATCGAGGACTCCGCCCTCGGCGTCATCGTGACGCAGCGCCATCTGGCCTCGAAGGTACGCGAGTTGGCCCCGGCGGGAGTCACCGTCGTGACCCTGGGGGACGACATCCCGGCATCCCCGCAGGACCACCCGGCGGCGGGCCCCGCGGATCTCGCGTACGTCATCTACACCTCGGGATCCACCGGCCGTCCCAAGGGCGTACTGATCGAACAGCACAGCATCGTCTCGCAGTTGGGCTGGCTGGTGGACCAGGGCCACCTCGGCCCGGGGACCACCGTGCTCCAGAAGACTCCCATGAGTTTCGACGCCGCCCAGTGGGAGATCCTCGCGCCCGCCGCGGGCGGGCGCGTGGTCATGGGGGCGCCCGGCTGCTACCGGGACCCCGAGGACCTGATCGACACGATCGTCCGGCACGGGGTGACCACGCTCCAATGCGTACCCACCCTGCTCCAGGCCCTGCTGGACACCGAGCGCCTCGCCTCCTGCACCTCCCTGCACCGGGTGTTCTCCGGGGGCGAGGCGCTGACCGTCAAGCTCGCCCGCGCCTTCGCCGCCCAGCTGCCGGGGGCCTGCCTGGTCAATCTGTACGGCCCCACCGAGTGCACCATCAACGCCACCGCGCACACGGTGGACCTGGCCGCCCTGGCCGGGGAGGAGGCCTCGGCGATCGTCTCCATCGGCGTGCCGGTGGCCGACACCGGCTGTTTCATCCTCGACGAGGAGCTGCGCCCGGTCGGCCCCGGGACGAAGGGCGAGCTGTACATCGGCGGGGTGCAGCTGGCGCGCGGCTATCTGAACCTGCCCGAGCAGACGAAGGAACGATTCGTCGACTCAAACACCCTGCCGGGCGAGCGGCTGTACCGGACCGGTGACCTGGCCTCGTGGAACGAGGACGGCACCATCCGGTTCCGGGGCCGCGCCGACACCCAGGTGAAACTGCGCGGCTACCGGGTCGAACTGGAGGAGATCACCTCCGCGATCGAGGAGCACACCTGGGTCCGGCGGGCCGCCGCCCTGGTCGCCGACGACCCGCGCACCGGGTTCCAGCAGCTGTTCGCGCTGGTCGAACTGAACCCTCGCGAGGCCGCCCTGATGGACCAGGGCGCGCACGGCGCGCACCACCAGTCCAAGGCGAGCAAGCTCCAGGTCAAGGCCCAGCTGTCGAATCCGGGGCTGCGCCCGGCGAAGGAGCTCGCCGACCGCCCGGTGTCCGTCCTGCCCGGCCAGCAGGCCTCGGGGCACCAGCGGCGCGAGGTCTTCGCCCGCAAGACCTATCGCTTCTACGAGGGCGGCAAGGTCACCCGCGCCGATCTGCGCGAGCTGCTCGGCCCGCGCGCCGCACGCTCGCGCCGACCGGCCTCCGCACGGGACCTGACGTACGCCCAACTGGGCTCCCTGCTGCGCTGGTTCGGGCCGTTCGGCAGCGGCGAGCGGCTGCTGCCGAAGTACGCCTACGCTTCCCCCGGCGCGCTCTACGCGGTGCAGATGTACCTGGAGACCGGCAGCGGCGTGGCCGGGCTGGCGGCGGGGATCCACTACTTCCACCCGGTCGACCACACCCTCGTACGGATCGGCGACAGCCCCCCGGCGGCCTCGGGCCCGCTCTCCCCCGGCGCCCTGCGGGTGCACTTCCTGGGGCGGCGGCAAGCGATCGAGCCGGTGTACAGCACCAACATCGAGGAGGTGCTGGAGTTCGAGACCGGTCACATGCTGGGCGTGTTCGAGGAGGTGCTCCCCGAGTACGGGCTGACCCTGCGCCCGGCCCCGCACGGCGGCGCCGCGGTCAAGGCCGCCCTCGACGTGGCCGACGAGGACCATTTCGTCGGGACCTTCGAGGTGGTGCCCGACGACCGGCCGGCGGACCCGGACCCCGTCGAGCTGTTCGTGCAGGCCCACCCGGGCCGAGTGCTGGACCTGCCCGGCGGGCTCTACCGCCTCGACGGGGAGGACTTCACGCTCGTCGCCGCCGAGGCCGTCGAGAAGCGGCACGTCATCGCCATCAACCAGGGCGTGTACGAGGCCGCCAGCTTCGGCGTCAGCGCCGTCAGCCGGGTCGGGGACGAGCGGCTCGCGTACCTGAGCCTGGGCCGTACCCTGCACCGGCTCCAGCGCAACGCCCTGCGGATCGGCCTGATGTCCTCCGGCTACTCCTCCCGTTCGGGCCACCCGCTGCCGACCGCCGAGCGCATCGACGCCGTGCTCGCCGAGGCGGGCATCCCGTCGGGGCCCTCGTACTTCTTCCTCGGCGGCAAGGTGAGCGAGGAGCAGGTCGCCTGCACGGGCATGCGCGAGGACTCGGTGCACATGCGCGGCCCGACGGAGATGATCCGCGACGACCTCGCCCGGCTGCTGCCCGACTACATGATCCCCAATCAGGTGCTGGTGCTGGACGCGCTGCCGCTCACCGCCAACGGGAAGATCGACTACTCCGCGCTGGCGGCCCGGGAGGAACTCACCGCCCCCGCACGGGGGTCGGGCGTCCACGTGCCGCCCGGGACCCGGACCGAGCGGCTGCTCGCCGGAGCCTGGGGCAAGGCGCTCAAGTACCGCGACGTGGCGAACGTATCGATGACGGACAGCTTCTTCGCCTCCGGCGGCAACTCCCTGATCGCCATGACCCTCACCCGCTGGATCAACCGCGAGTTCGGGATCGCGCTGCCCATGCAGACCCTCTTCGGTCACCCCCGGCTGGCCGATCTGGCCGACCGGATCGCGGACGCCGACCCCGAACCGGCTTCGCGGCTGGTGCTGTTGCACGACAGCGGGCCGGCCGAGGGGCCGTACACGCGGGGTCCCGTTCCGCCGGTCTACTGCTGGCCCGGGCTCGGCGGCTACCCGATGAACCTGCGGCTGCTGGCCCGCGAGGCGGCTACCGGGGGCCCCTTCTACGGGGTCCAGGCGGCGGGCATCAACGCGGGCGAGACCCCCTTCGCCACGATCGGTGAGATGGCGGCGGCCGATGTGGCGGAGATCCGCCGGCTCCAGCCCGACGGGCCCTACACCCTGTGGGGTTACTCCTTCGGCGCCCGGGTGGCCTTCGAGAGCGCCTGGCAGCTCGAACAGGCCGGGCAGCGGGTGTCGGACCTGCTGCTGATCTGCCCGGGCAACCCGAGGGTGCGCGACGCCCGGGGCCTCCCCTACGACCGGGAGTCCTCCTACCGCAACCCCGGGTACGTGACGATCCTGTACTCGGTCTTCGCGGGCAGCGTCGCCGCCGGGCCGGACCTCGCGGCGTGCCTGGCGGCCGCCCGCGACGAGGACTCCCTCGTGGGCTTCGTGACCGGCCGGTTCCCCGAGCTGGACCCGGACACCGTCCGGCGGATCACCCGGATCGTGCGGGAGACGTACGAATTCGACTACACCTTCCACGAGATGACCGAGCGGTGCCTGCGCGCGCCCGTGACCATCGTGCGGGCCGCCGGTGACGACTACTCCTTCATCGAGGGGCGCTCCGGCTACTCCGCGACCCCTCCGGTCGTCATCGACCTGGCGGCCGACCACTACCAGGCCCTGCGCCCCGAGGGCATCGAAGCGCTCGTGGCGGCCGTCCGCACCCGGACCCCGTCCGACGCGTGACCCCGTCCCGCTCTCTCCCCTGTCCGCCCGCCCCTGCCCCTGCCCCTGCCCCGACCGTCTGCCCCGACCGTTCCGTGCGTTGATCGCATCCCGTCCGAGAGGAGGGGCTCCGTGCCCCACGTCCACATCCACCACTTCCCGCTGGAGCTGACCGCGGAGCGGCTCGCCGCCTTCGACCGGGCGGTCACGGCGGCCGTCACCGAGACCTTCGGCGTCCCCGAGAACGTCGTGTCGATCTCTCTGGAGCCGGTGGCCCCCGAGGACTGGGCCGACCGGGTCGTCACCGACATCTCCGCCCGCCGGGAACTGCTGTTGAAGGCTCCGGGCTACTGGGACGGATCGTGAGCGCCCTGGGGGGCGGCCCCCTCGGGCCGGGGGTTCCCGTCGTCCCGCTCGTGTTCACCGAGGAGGTCTCCGAGGCGCTGCACGAGGGCCGGGCGGTCGTGGCCCTCGAGAGCAACGTCATCACCCACGGCCTGCCCTACCCCGACAACTCTGCGACCGCCCGCAAGGTCGAGGACGCGGTCCGCGCCGGCGGGGCGGTACCCGCCACGGTCTGTGTGGAGGACGGCGCGATCCGGATCGGCATGACCGACGCGGACATCGACCGGTTCGCCACCCGGCCCGGGATCCCGAAGGTCTCCAGCCGGGACCTCCCGGTGGTCCTCGCCCGGGGCGGACCGGGGGCCACCACGGTGGCGTCCTCGCTGGTGGCGGCCGAGCTGGCGGGCATCCGCTGGTTCTCCTCCGCGGGCATCGGCGGGGTGCACCGGGGGGCCCAGCAGAGCTTCGACATCTCCTCGGACCTGATCCAGTTCACCCGCTCCCGGCTCGCGGTGGTCTCCGCGGGCGCGAAGATGATCCTGGACCTGGGGCTGACCCTGGAGTACCTGGAGACGCACTGCGTGCCCGTGGTGGCGTACGGGTCGGACGACTTCCCGGCCTTCTACTGCCGTACGAGCGGCCACCGCGCTCCGCACCGCGTCGACGACCCGGACGTCCTGGCGCGCGCCGTGGAGACCCACTGGGCGCTGGGCGGACGCACCTCGTTCCTGATCACCACCCCGGTGAGCGAGGCGGACGCCATCGATTCCGGGGAGGTGGACGCGGCGATCACGGAAGCGGTGGCCGCGGCGGCCCGGGAGGGGGTGTCGGGCCAGGGACTGACCAAGTACCTGATGCGCGCGGTGGACGCGGCGACCGACGGGCGGGCGGCGCGGGCCAACATGGCCGTGCTGGTGACCTGCGCGGAAGCCGCGGGCAGGCTGGCCGCGGCGCACAGCGCGGTCGTCAGGGAAGAAGAAGCCGGGCACGACGCGACGACAGGGCCATCCTCATGATCAAACTTGCCGTATTCGACCTGGACGGGACCCTCGTCGACTCGCCGCGCGCGATCGTGGACACCTTCCAGGCCGCCTTCGACGCCCTGGGTACGGAGCGGCCCGCCGCGGCCGACATCCGCGCCACCATCGGGCTCCCCCTGGAACGGGCCTTCGCCCTCCTCCTGGGCGTGGAGACGCACGAGTCCGTGGTCACCGAGGCGGTCCGGCTGTACCGGAAGTTCTTCGACACCATCGTCCTGCCGCAGGCCCCCGCACTGGTCTTCCCGGGCGTCGCGGAGGGGCTGGCGGCGCTGCGCGACGGCGGGATGCGCCTCGCCGTCGCGACGAGCAAGTTCCACGCCCCGGCGGACGCGCTGCTCACGGCGGCAGGACTGATCGAGTACTTCGCCCTGGTGATCGGCGCGGACGAGGTCTCGCGGCCCAAGCCCGACCCCGAGTCGGGGCGGGTGGTCCTCGACCGGCTCGGCTTCAGGGCGGCGGACGCCGTGGTGGTCGGCGACACCACGCACGACCTGCTGATGGCCCGGGCGGCCGGGATGCGGTCCGTCGCGGTGACGTACGGCGTCCACTCCGCGGCCGAGCTGGCCGGGGCCGAACCGACCTGGGTGGCCGACACCTTCGCGGAGGTCGTCGCCCACCTCGCGCAGGTCGTGCCGGTGGCCCCGTAACGGCGCCCGGGAGGGGCGCGGACGGGCAGGGCGGCGGGGGCGGGGCCTCGGGATGGCCAGATATGACAGAGAACCGTCATTGCGGCCATGGGCCCGAGCCGTGACGATGGACGCATGCCCACTCCCCACCGCGTCGTCATCGCGGTCTTCCCGGACGTCGACCTGCTCGACGTCACCGGCCCGGCCGAGGTCTTCGCGCTGGCCAACCGGGAGTCCGCCGACAACGCCTACGAGGTGCGGCTGGCGGGCCCCGAACCCGGCCACGTGACCACCTCGGCCGGGGTCCGGCTGGTGGTCGACCTGACCTTCGCCGAGGTCGGGGCCGCCGTGGACACCCTCCTGGTGCCCGGCGCGGTGGACCTGCGCCCGGACGGGCCCGTGCCCCGCGTGGACCCGGCGGTGGTCGAGTGGATCAGGGCCACCGCCCCGCACGCCCGGCGCGTGGCCTCGGTCTGCGTGGGCGCGCACCTGCTGGCGGCGGCCGGGCTGCTGGACGGACGGCGGGCGACCACCCACTGGTCGACCGCCGCCCTGCTGGCCGCCGAGCACCCGCGGGTCGAGGTCGATCCGGACCCGATCTTCGTCCGGTCCGGGCGGGTGTGGACCGGGGCGGGGATCAGCGCCTGCATGGATCTGGCCCTCGCCCTCGTCACCGAGGACCTGGGGGAGGAGATGGCCCTGGCCGTCGCCCGGCATCTGGTCATGTACCTCAAACGGCAGGGCGGCCAGAGCCAGTTCAGCGTGCCGCTCAGCCGTCCCCCGGGTACCCGCCGGGACATCGACGAGCTGTGCGCGTACATCGCCGATCATCTCGACGGCGATCTCTCCGCCGCCGCGCTCGCGGCCCGCATGTGCATGAGCGAGCGGCACTTCGCCCGCACCTTCCGCCGGGAGACGGGCGTCGGCGCGGCCGGTTACGTGGAGGCCGCGCGGGTGGAAGCCGCCCGCAGGCTGCTGGAGACCACCGACGAGCCGCTCGAACGCGTCGCGGCGACTGCCGGGCTGGGGTCGGTGGAGACCCTGCACCGCGCCTTCCGCAAGCAGATCGCCACGACTCCGGCCACCTACCGGCGGCGCTTCCGCAGCGCCCCGTAGTTCCCTGTAGCGCCCGCCCGTAGCACCCTTCGGCGCTGCACCAGCGGCGCAGGCTTGCCACGTGTTCATTCGTTCATTCAGTCATTCAGTCATTCAGTCATTCAGTCATTCAAGAGATGAAGGATCCCACCCCATGAGCGTCACCCCTCCCTCCGTCATGCCCTCAGCCACCCTCCGCGAGGTCGTCGGGCTCGACGGCACGCCTCCCCGACTCGGCGGCGACACGGTTCTGATCATGATCGACTTCCAGCAGACCTACCGCACCGGGGTGATGGCGCTGGAGGGCGCCGAAGCCGCCCTGGAGGCGGGGGCCCGGCTACTGGCCGCCGCCCGCGCAGCCGGTTCGCCCGTGGTGCACATCGTCAACGACGGCGGCCCGGACACCCCGTACGACATCCGGGCCGACATCGGCTCCATCAGCCGCGAGGTCGCGCCCCGGGACGGGGAGCCCGTCGTGGTCAAGCAGGTGCCGAACGCCTTCCACGCGACCGGGCTGGAGGAGACCCTGCGGGAGCTGGGCGCCGGTGCGGACCTGGTCTTCGCCGGATTCATGACCCATATGTGCGTCACCTTCACCGCCCAGGGCGCCTTCAACCTCGGCTACCGGCCCACCGTCGTCGCGGAGGCGACCGCCACCCGGTCGCTGCCCGCGTTCGACGGGAGCCCCGTCTCCGCCGCCACCCTCCAGAGCGCGAGCCTCGCCACGATCGGTGACCTCTTCGGGCTGGTGGTGCCCACCGTCGGCGACCTGTCGGCGCCGGAGGCGGTCAGCCCCTGAAGCTCTCCTTGCGCTCCGGGGAGGCCTCGGCGAGCGCCTTGGTGACGGCTTCCACGCCCGCACGCAGCCCGTACACGGGGGTTTCGGGCTGCTGGCGCCAGGAGTCGTCGAGGCCGCCCGCGTCGACGGAGTCGAAGCCGAGTTCGTCGATGAGGGCACGGACGGCCTTCTTGGCCGCGTCGTCGTCACCGGCGACCGGCAGGGCCATCCGGCCGGGGTCTCCGGCCGGGAGCGGCCTGGCCAGGATGTCCTCGGCGTACGTGCCGTTGAAGGCCTTCACCACCGGGTGGCCGAGGTGGCCCTCGGTCCAGCGGCTCTCGGTCAGGCCCTCGTCCTCGATGGCGGCGATCCGGCCGTCGCGCTGCTGCGGGTAGTAGTTGCCGGTGTCGATGACGACGAAGCCGTCGGCCGCCTCGTCGAAGAGGCCCGCGGGCAGGTCGGGCACGTTCTTCAGCGGAATGGTGACGACGACGATCTCGGCGCCGCGGGCCGCTTCGGCGACGGTCACGGGGGTGGCGCCGGTCTCCTCGGCGAGGGCGGTCAGGGTCTGCGGGCCGCGCGAGTTGGCCACGGACACCTCGTGTCCGAGGGAGGTGAGGCGGCGGGTCAGATTGCCGCCGATGTTGCCTGCTCCGATGATGCCGATCTTCATGGTGTCTCCAGTGCGTGCGGGGTGGTCAGGTCTCGCGATGATCCGAACCGCCCGTCGCCGCCCGGCATTCCCGGGATCCAGATCTTCCTCCGAACGGGCGGGCCCGGCCCAGGGGTGACCACCCGTCATGGGCTCGCGGTGCCCGGCCGGTCCGCCGATCGGTGTGCGCTCGGTGTGCGCTCGGTGGCTTCCGGCGCGTCCGGGGGGCCGGGGCGGGCGGTCCGGGCCAGGTTCGTGGCATGACCGCCACTCGCGCCCTGCCGCTGCCCGTCCCCCTGCGCCTCCCCCGCCCTCTGCCCCTGCGGCGCGCCGCCGTGCTCGCCGTCGCCCTCCTCGCCGCTCTGGCGGGTACGTCCGCCCCGCACGCCGACGCGGGCCCCGCGGCCGGGGGCCGCGCCGATGCCCGTACGACCTCCGCGTGGCTGCCGTACTGGGACACCGAGGCCGGCTACGCCTCGGCCCTGGCCCATGCCGATCAACTGCACACCGTCAGCCCCTTCTGGTACACGGCCTCGGCCGCCGACGCGATCGCGGGCGAGGCGGGCGCCGGGGACGAGCGGATCATCGACGGGCTGCACGGCAAGGGGATCCGCGTCGTCCCCACCGTCGTCGAAACCCCGGGACCGGCCGCGATGGCGGAGCTGATGGACGATCCGGCCGAGCGCGCCACCCACGTGGACGCGCTGATGGAGGTGGTGACGAGCCGGTCCTACGACGGTCTCGACCTGGACTACGAGCGGATGGCCGAGACCGGGGACGCGCGGCTGACCGAGCGGGTCCGCGAGGGCTACGACCGGCTGACCGAGGAGTTGTGCGCCCGGCTGCACGCGCTCCGCAAGACGTGCGTGGTCACGGTCATGCCCCGGCTCGACGGCGAGGGGCTCGCCTTCGACTACGCGCACCTGGGCAAGGTCGCCGACCGGGTGCGGATCATGGGCTACAACCTGCACAACGCGCTGGCCGATCCGGGTCCGCTGTCCTCGCTGGACTGGTACGACCGGTTCATCGGGTACGCCGTGGGGGTCGTGCCGCGCGAGAAGCTGGAAGTGGCGCTGCCCGCCTACGGCTGGAACTGGACGGTCGGCTCGAAGGCCCGGGCCGGGCACGTGACCAGCCGGGAGGCGGAGGCCCTGCGCGAGCGGGTGGGCGCCGCCTACACGTACGACACGGTCTCCGGCACCCCGCACTTCGGCTACACCGACGCGGCCGGGGCCGCGCACGAGGTCTGGTACCAGGACGCGCGGGGCTCGAAGGCGCACCTGGCCGTGCTGGCGCGGCACGGGGTGCGGGGCAGCGGACTGTGGGCCCTCGGTTTCGAGGACCCCGGGGTCTGGACCGCCCTCAGTGCCTGTTTCTGAACCCCAGAGCCAGGGAGTTCGGTAGCTTGGTAGCAGGCGGCGCCTGGACCAAGTTGGTGGTGACCAACTTGAGATTGATCAAGCTGTCAGGCTCTTCGGGGCCTCTGGATGACACTGCTGATGAGCAGCGCCACGGCGAACGCCACATCTTCCCCTCACGTCACGTGAGCCTCGTCGGCTTCCGTTCGGCGAGCGGTCACCGTGACCGTTCCCCGAACGCACACCCAAAGCTCTCATTTCAGACTGATAGCCCCTGACCTGCTGTGACGGGGTTCAGAAACAGGCACTCAAGGGCTGACCGCCCCCACCACTCAGGGGATGTGTTCCCATTGGCCAGGTGATCGATGTCGCGTTCCTCGCCGTCCTGGCCTCGGTGGTCGTCGGCTTCGGCTGGCTGCTGCGCCGCAAGCACCTCCAGCGCATGGCGGCCGGGCCCGCGGCGAACCCCGTCGGCATCCCGGGCATGGCCCGGCTGCCCGCCGGGGAGGGCCGCTGGCGGATGGGCCGGGTGTGCGGCGGGCCGGAGGCGGTGCGCTGGGTCCCGGAGCGCGGCCATCCGGTGGACCTGTCGGGCGCCCGGGCCACCGGGGTGCGTACGCCGTCCGTACGCGAGGCCATGGTGATCAACCCGGGCTCCCGCATCCTGACCTGTGCCTACGCGGGCGGCGCCGCGGAGATCGCCGTCATGGCCCTGGACCTGCGCGAACTCCAGGAGTCCGTACCCCCCGCCCCCGAGGGCGCCTGACCGGCTCCGCGCCGCCGGTCGGCCCGAGCGCCCCCCGGACCGGGCCAGTGACGCGCCGCGGGGGGCTTCCGGGGCGCTCAGGCGTCGCGGAGGCGGCGGCTGACTTCGCCCAGGCCGTCGGCGAGGGCGGCGAGTTGCTGCGGGGTGAGGACGTCGATCAGTGCCTCGCGCACGGCGCCGACATGGCCGGGGGCGGCCTGGGCGAGCCGCTCGCGGCCCACGTCCGTCAGGACGGCGAAGACGCCCCGCACGTCGGAGGGGCAGCTGCGGCGGCGGACGAGTCCGGCCTTCTCCATCTGGGTGACCTGATAGGTGAGCCCGCTCTTGGAGTTGATCAGCCCGTGGGCGAGTTCGGTCATCCGCAACTCGCCGTCGGCGGCGTCCGCGAGCCGGACGAGGATCTCGTACTGCGCGTGCGAGAGGCCCGAGTCGTCCTTCAGCTGCTGGTCGAGGCGCCGGTTCACCAGCGCCGAGGCGGCGAGGAAGCCCTTCCAGGCGCGCATCTCATCGTCATCCAGCCATCGAGTTTCAGCCATGTCTCCACTTTACGCCAGGTTGTTCCAATTTGAATCACGGGTTAGGGTCGGGATTCGTAGTTCAAATTCAAAACACATCGCGTCTTCCACGGCCGTCCCCACCGCGAAGGATCCCCCACGATGACCTCCACCCCCACGCTCACTCCCGAAGCCACCACCCCCTCCGGCGTCGCGCCCGCGCACCCCTTCGCGGGCAGCGGCCTGCTGATCCTGCGCCTCGTCCTCGGCCTGACCATGGCGGCGCACGGTTCCCAGAAGCTCTTCGGCTGGTTCGAGGGCGGCGGCATCAGCGGCACCGGGAAGTTCTTCACCATGAGCGGCTACCCGGCGGGCGAGAGCATGGCCGTCGTCGCCGGTCTCTCCGAGGTCCTGGGCGGGCTCGGCCTGGCGGCCGGACTGCTGACCCCGCTGGCCGGGGCCGCCGTGGTCGGCACCATGATCAACGCGATCGCGGTCAAGGGCACCGGGTCCTTCTTCGCCCCCGCGGGCATCGAGTACGAACTGCTGCTGACCGCCGCCGCGGCGGCCCTCGCGCTCACCGGGCCCGGCCGGTTCGCCCTCGACCGCTTCGTCCCGGTCCTGCGCACCCACCGCCCCGTGTACGGCGCGATCGCGGTGCTCCTGGGCCTGGTGCTGGCGGGCGCGGTGCTCCTCGCCCGCTCCTGATCCGGGGTGCGGCGGGCCGGTCCCGTTCGGGCCCGGCCCGCGCCGTCTCAGCGGGCGGTGAGGGTGTAGTGGACCTGCCCCTCGCCCTCGCCGCCGCGCTGGAACCCGGCCCGGGCGACGACCGCGTGCGAGGCGAGGTTCTCCTCGTCCACCGTGGCGTGCAGCGCGCTCAGGCCGGGCTGACCGAGGGCCCAGGCCGTCAGCGCCCGTACCGCCTCGGTGGCGTAGCCGTTGCCCCGGGCCGAGGGCACCAGGTCGTATCCGATCTCCGCGTGGCCGTCGCCGTCGGGAGCGCCGTGGAAGCCGATGCCGCCCACCGCGCGCCCGTCCTCGGCGCGGACGATCGCGTACGCGCCCCAGCCCGGCCGGTGGACCCCCGCCTCGTGCGCCTTGGTGACCATTCCGGCGGCGAAGCGGGTGCCCTCGTACGGCCCGTCCTCGGTCCACGCGAACCCGCCCGGGCCGCCCGTGTGCAGATCGGCCCCGGTCACCGGGGAGATCTCGCACAGCGCCAGCCGCTCGGTGCGGATCGGCGCGGTCTGCCAGCGCCAGCCCGCCAGCCGAGGCAGGCCCGGCAACTCGGCCCGCCCGGTGGCCCACAGCAGGGTCGGCCACGGGGAATGCGCGCGCGGCGCGTGCGGGAAGAGCCGGTCCAGGACCGCCCCGCACAGCTCCGCCGGGGGCGCCCAGTCGGTGACCCCGAGCCCACCCAGCACGTCATGGGTGTGCAGCAGCGCCTCGACGATGCCCATGGCGGCGAAGGCGTCCGCGCCTCCGGTGCCGTACGGGTGCCAGGCCCGGACCTCGGCGGGGCTCGTGGCGACGACGGCGGAGAGCAGGCCGCCGGTCGCCTCGATGATGTGGATCAGCCCGTCGGGCCCGGTCCCCGGGTCGGCCGCTATCTCGTAGGGCACGTACCCGGCGGAGGCGCGGCCGGTGAGCTGGGTCGCGTAGCCGGTGAAGTCGCTCGCCACGTGGACGACGGTGTCGTAGCAGCTCCACTCCAGCCCGGCGGCGGGCACCGACCAGTCGAGGTGCGCGACCGAGCGCAGGGCCCGCGCCGTGAGGGAGACCGCTTCGTCCACATGCTGTGCGTTCATGATCGTCATGCGCGCACCCTAGGGCTCCCGGGTCCTTTCGGGCCACCCGATAAATCAGGTCACGGACGGGCTCGGCGGGCCCGGCCAGCGGCCCGCTCAGCGGGCCCGCAGCGCGGTGGCCAGCTGGGCCCGGGACCGCACGTCGAGCTTCTGGTAGATGCGGGTGAGCCGCGCCTCCACCGTCTTGACGCTCACGAAGAGCCGGGCGGCGGCCTCCTGGTTGCTGGCGCCCTGGCCGACCAGCAGGGCGAGCCGGGTCTCGGCCTCGGTGAGCGCGGCCACGCCCGGGCACCCGGTCCCGCTCTCGGCGCCGCCCGCCGGGCCGGGCGCGCTCTCCCCGGCCAGCGCGGCCCAGGGCTTCGCCTCCGCCGCGGCGAAGATCCGGGCCGCCGAGAGCAGCGCGGCGCGGGCTGGGGCGCGGCGGCGCCGACGGCGTTCCACCCGGGCGACGGCGAGCAGGGTCCGGCCGTGCTCCAGGGGCAGTTCGAGGCGGTCGAACCGCTCGGCGGTGGCTTCGAGCAGGGCGACGGCCGCGTCGGCCTCGCCGCGCGCGGACAGGCACAGGCCGAGGGCCCGGTCGAGGGCGGCGACCACGCTGGTGCGGCCCAGGCCGAGGGCGACCGTACGCACGGATCCGGCCAGTTCGGCGGCCTCGTCGGTGGCGTCGGCGGCGACCAGGGCCTCGGCGAGTTCCCCGTGCCAGCGCAGGATGGAGGGATCCACGACCTGCTGGGCCGCCTCCAGGGCCGCGACGCGGCGCAGGGTGGTCACGGCCTTGGTGGTCTCGCCCGTGGCCAGTTCGACCTGGCCGAGGGCGAACAGGCTGCGCGAGAGGAACACCTGGTCGTGTTCCTCCTCGGAGGCCTGGATGCCGCGCCGGGCGTATCCGGCGGCGCGCGCGAAGCTGCCGCCCATGGCCTCGGCCGAGGCCGCGACGTACCAGGCGGGGCCGGGCGAGAGGCCCGCCTCGATGGTCAGTTCCAGGGCGCGGCGGGCGTGGGCCATGCCCGCCGCGCAGCGGCCGCGGCGCAGTTCGGCCTCGGTGAGGCTGCGCAGTACCTCGAAGACGTCCTCGGCGGAGCCGGTGCGCCGTACGGCGGGCAGCAGGACCAGGAGCTGCTCGCGGGCGTCGGTGAGCCGGTCGTCGAAGAGGGCGTGGCGGACGGCGAGGTACTGCGGGGCGTTGCGCATGCCGAGCGGTACCTCGGGGGCGGGCAGGGTGAGGGCCTCGGCCAGGATGTCCTCGGCGGCCGGGTCGCCCAGGATCCGGCCCATCCGGGCCCGCACGGTCAGGGCCATGGCCTCGGCGACCTGGTCCCCGCCTATGGCGGCCAGTACCCCCGCTTCGGCCGCGGCGGCGCGGGAGCGGACGGGGTCGCCGTCGGACAGGTTGAGCTTCCAGGCGATCCGCAGTTGTACGGCGGCCTGGAGCGCGGGGTCGGCGGCGGCGTCGTCGCGGGCATGGGCGAAGGTCTCGTCGAGGTCGGCGAGGGCCTGCCCGGCCGCGTCGATCACGGCGAGCCGGGCCCGTACCCGGTCGGCGGGCGGGGCGTCGCGGGCCAGGACGAGACGGGCGGCGCGGCGGGCGAGGTCGGCGCGGCCCGCCCAGCCCGCATCCTCCGCGGCGCCGACCAGCCGGGCCAGTTCGGCGGCGGCCCGGCCCGGCGGGGTGCGTTCCGCGGCGAGCAGGCCGAGTTCGGCGGCCAGGGCGCGTCTGCCCCGGCGGCGGCAGTCCGCGGCGGCCTCGGTGATCTCGGCGGCGAGCGCCTCGTCGGGGGTGTCCACGGCCAGGGCGCGGTGGCGGACCGCCTGGACGGGGTCGTCGACGGCGGCGGCCAGCGCCGCGTGCCCGGCGGCCCGTTCGGGCCAGCCCGCGTCGGCCGCGAGGGCGGTGGGCAGCGCTCCAGCGGTGAACTCGACCGTGCCGTCCTCTCGTACGGTCACCAGCGCGGCCCGTTCGGCCTCGGCCAGCTCGGCCTCCGCGTCGGGGCGGCCCGCCCGGCGGAGCAGGGCGGTGGTGGGCCGGGCCGCGAGGGCGGCGAGCAGCAGGGTCCGGTGGGCGCGCGCCGGGGCTTCGGCGAGCAGCCTGCGCGCCACCTCGCGGGCCTGGCCGGACAGGGGCAGGGTGTCGGCGTGGTGCGCGGCGCCGTCGCGGGCCTCGGCGAGGGAGTGCCCGAAGGCGAGGGCGAGGCGCGGGTTGCCGCCGCTGGCCTGGTGGATCCGCCCGGCGAGGCGGGCGGGCAGGCCGTGGCGTACGAGGAGTTCGGCGACCTCGTCGGCGCCGAGCGGCGGCATCCGGACCGCGGGGGTGCCGGGCCCGCAAAGGGTTTCGGCGACGGGGGCGCCGCCCTGGACGCATTCGGCCACCAGGACCCGGACGGCGCGCGGGGTCAGGCGCAGCGCGAAGCGGAGCAGGTCGGTGGTCTCGGCGTCGAGCCACTGGGCGTTGTCGAGGACGAGAAGGAGGGGGTTCCGGTCGGCCAGGGCGCGGAGCACCTCGACCACGGCGAGGCGCAGGGCCACGTGGTCGCGTCCGGCGCGCGGGGCGTCGGCCTCGCGGCGGAGCTGGGCGATGGCGGTGCGCTGGGGCGGGGCGAGCCGGTCGAGCGCGGTGCGGGGGACGGAGGCGAGCAGGGCGGCCGCGGAGGCCTCGGGTATCCACTGGTCGGCGGCTTCGGGCGCGAGCCGGAGCACGCGTTCGCGGCGGCCGGTGGCGGCCGCCGCGATCGCGCGCAGTACCTCGGTCTTGCCCGAACCTGCCGGTCCGGTGAGGACGGCGCGGCCGTGCGTGGTCAGCGCGCGGTCCACCGTCTCGATCAGTTCACCGTGCCCGACGGTCGTGTCAGCGTTCCCCATCGCCGCCACGCACAGCCACCAGCCTCTCGGTCCCCAGTTCCTGTGCTGCTTCTGTGAGCGCGACAATACGAGGTCGGCCGCCGGGCGGACCCGGATTGTGACGCAGAAATCAGTCAGGTGACCGGAAAGCCCGCCGGAGCCGCCCTTACGCGGTGTATTGGCAGGTCCGGGGGGTGGCTTGGTCCGTACTATCGGCCCGTCAGAGCGGCTGGTTCAGTGCCCGGGACCGGTTCGGGAGCCGGGCCGGAGGTCGGGCCGGAGGCCGGTTCGGGAGCCGGGGCGGTCCGAGGACCGGGGCCGGTTCAGAAGCCGAGGCTCCAGGAGTCGATGAAGCCGGTGTCGGCGGCGGCGACGTCCTGGACCTTGAGCTGCCAGGTGCCGTTGGCGGGCAGCGCGGACGCGTCGACGGTGTAGGTGGTCAGGATGTTGTCGGCGCTGTCGCCGGAGGAGTTCTGCAGGCGCTTGACGACGACGCCGCCGGGGCCGACCAGGTCGATGACCAAGTCACCGCGGTAGGTGTGCTTGATGTCGACGGACACCATGAGGGTCGCCGGGGCATTGCCCGTGCGGCCCGAGACGGTGATCGAGGAGGAGACGGCCCCGCCGTTGTCCGGGATGGCGACGTCGGTGGTGTTCTCGTAGGCCTGGGCGGGCGGGGTGGAGCTCACGGCGGTCACGGTCGCGGCCGCGTCGGCCAGACCGGCTCCGCAGCCACCGGTGCAGGTCCCCGCGAGCGGGCGGGCATTGGCCTTGATGGCCGACTCGACCTGGGCCGGGGTGAGGGAGGACTTGGCGGAGACGAGCAGCGCGGCGAGACCGGCGATGTGCGGGGCGGCCATGCTGGTGCCCTGGTAGGGCTTGTAGATCTCGGCGCCGGGGGTGGTGGTGCCCGCGTTCAGCGAGGAGAGGATGCCGTTCTCGGGGGTGGTGACGGTGCCGGGCGTGTCGGTGGCGCGGCGGGTCTCGCCGCCCGGGGCCGCGACGTCGACCAGGGAGCCGAAGTTGGAATAGAAGGAGCGGTCACCGGTGCGGTTGGTCGCCGCGACGGTGATCACGTTGCTGCAGCTGGCGGGCGTGAAGCCGCTCGCGTCCGCGTTGCTGTTGCCCGCGGCGACGACGACGGTCGTGCCGCGCGCGACGGCCGAGTTGATGGCGTTCTGGTAGCTGGTGCCGCAGGCGCCGGAGCCGCCGAGGCTCATGTTGATGACCTTGGCCGGGGTGGCGTTGGCCGGGACGCCGGGGACGCTGCCGCCGGAGGCCCAGGTGATGGCGTCCACGATGTCCGAGGTGGCGCCGCCGCACTTGCCGAGCACCCGGACGGGCTGGATCTTCGCGCCGTAGGCGATGCCCGCGATGCCCTTGCCGTTGTTGGTGGCGGCGGCGATGGTGCCCGCCACGTGGGTGCCGTGCCAGGAGGAGTCACTGGCCTTGGAGCCGGTGCCGCACTCCTCGGCCGCGCTCCAGTCGCCCTGGTCGGCGGGGTTGCTGTCCCGGCCGTTGCCGTCACGGGCCGCGGTGGAGCTGGAGATGAAGTCGTATCCGGCGACGATGTTCGGCGCCACGTCGGAGTGGGTGACGTAGCCGGTGTCGATGACGGCGACGGTGACGCCACTGCCGGTGGCCTTGGCCCAGGCGCCGGGGACGTTCATGCCCGCGGTGGGCTCGAAGAGGTCCCACTGCTTGGCGTACTCGGTGTCGTCCGGGGTGGCCATGGCGTAGGCGCGGGAGTCGGGCTCCACGTAGGCCACGTCCGGGTCGGAACGGAACTGGGC
Source organism: Streptomyces sp. G-G2 (assembly GCF_030063135.1). Taxonomy (GTDB): domain Bacteria; phylum Actinomycetota; class Actinomycetes; order Streptomycetales; family Streptomycetaceae; genus Streptomyces. Next base: position 233,182 of record NZ_JASISO010000003.1, on the reverse strand, counting down.
GATCACGCCCGCCGCGTCGGCGGGGGCCACGGCGCCGCCGAGGTTGACCAGCGCGGCTCCGGTGCCGAGACGGCGCTCGAACGTCGTCCTCTTGCCGGTCTTCTTGCCCTTGGCGACGGCGTCATCGGCCGCGGCGGTGTTGGAACTCGCCTCGGTGGCCGAGGACTTGTATCCGACGATCAGGTTCTCGACGGGGGCCGGGGTGGTCGGGCCGACGGGGGCCGCGGCGGCCGCGGCGGGCGCGGAGGCGGGGTGGCCGAGGGCCATCGAGGTGGTGGCGGTACCGCCGAGCAGGGTGACGGACATCGCCACCACGGATATGAGCCTACGTCTGGACGCGTGCACGGTGTTCCCTTTCGCGGGCCGTCCCCGGCAGGCCGGGGACGGCCGGTGTGGAGCTGTGTGGGAGGTTGCGTGGGGGGAGGTAGGGGAGGAGGCACGGTGCCCGCACGACGGTGTGCGCGGCGGTGGACGGGATACGGGGAGGCACCCGGGGAGGGGTGGGGCGTGTGGGGTGTGGGGTGGGGTGTGTGGGGCAGGGCCCGCCTCGCGGGCGGCGGCGGCCGGAGAGGGCTCCTCAACGCGCCCCGGCCACCACCGCTCGCCACGTGACCCCGCCCGCGTCGACGGGGCGGGGCAACGGCGGTACCGGGGAGCGCCGGGTCGCGCAGCCGCGCGCCAAGTGGGGTTGGCGTCGCTGGTGTTCGGTCCCGGGCGACATCGCCGGTGGGCAGACAGTAGGCAACGCGGGGATGAACTCGATACGGGGAAAACCCTTGCTCACCCCCCTGCCGCTCCCCCGCGGCCCTCGGGCCGGGGCCGCCGGGCCGTCCGTGAGACGCGGTTGACCGCGGGGCCCGCGAACGGCAACCGTGACCGTCATGGGGACTGAACGCCGACTGCTCGCGCTGCTGATCTGCCTGCTGCTCGGCGGCGGACTGACGGGCGCCGTGCTGGGCGCCTCGCGGGCGGCCGACGCGGCGCGGCGGCCGGGCGCGCACGGGGGCCCGGCCGCCGGACCGGCGGACACGGGGGGCGCGGGGGGCGCGGGCGCGGGGGGCTCGGCGGGCACGGCACACGCCGGGTCCGCCGCCGACCGGCCCGCGCCCGGCGACTTCGTGGACATCCGCGAGGTCCCGCCCGGTCCCGGCGACCCCGGCCCGCTCGGGCCCGACGCCTCGACGGGCACGGCGGACGTCGACTGCGGCCGCGACGAGGAGGGCCACTACAACGAGGACAACCTCGTCGTCTCCCCGGGCCTGCGCGCGGGCGCCCACCACACGCACGCCTACGTCGGCAACCTGTCCACCGACGCGCTGTCCACGGACGGCTCCCTCGCCGCGGCGCCCACCAGCTGCCGCGACGGCGACCGGTCGGCGTACTACTGGCCGGTGCTCCGCCGCCAGGACAGGCCCGGCGTCCGGCCGCGGGAGAGCGCGGCCGGACACGGGAACACGGGCGCGATCCTGCCCGAGGCGGCCGTCTCCCTCCGGTTCCTCGGCAACCCGGCGGGCAAGGTCGTAGCGATGCCCCGGTTCCTGCGCGCCATGACCGGCGACCCCGTCGCCCGTACCGCGGACAGCGACGCCGAGGTCCGGGCCCGCTGGGGCTGTTCGGGCTCGCCCGACCGGTCCACCACCCGCTACCCGCGGTGCCCCGGTGGTGAGCGGATCACCCGCACGCTGACCTTCCCCAGCTGCTGGAACGGCCTGGACACGGCCGCCTTCGACCATCGTTCGCACCTGGTGTTCCCTGGCGCGGGCGGCATCTGCCCGGCCGCCACCTTCCCGGTGCCCGAGCTGCGGATCTCCCTCGCCTACGCCGTCGCTCCGGGCGTCCCGGTCGCCCTCGACTCCTTCCCCGAACAGCGGCACGGCCCGGAGACGGACCACGCGATGTTCGTGAACGTGATGACCGACGCCGCGATGGCGCGGATCGTGTCCTGCCTCAACGAGGGCCGCCGCTGCTGACGGCCGGTGTGACGCGGGCCACGTGAACCCGGGGCGTCCTGGCGGCGTGTACGGACCGCACCACGCACGCGAGGAAGACGGAGAGGGTGAGATGGCCGGACCACTGTGGCCCCGCGGTCGGCGGGGCTCGACCGACGAAGCACTGATCAGGTCGGTGTACGAGGAGCACGGCCACGCCCTGCTCGCGTACGCGACCCGGCTGACCGGAGACCGCGCCACCGCCGAGGACGTCGTCCAGGAGACGTTCATCCGCGCCTGGCGGCATGCGGACGTACTGGTGAACGGAAAGGGTTCGGTGCGCGGCTGGCTGCTCACCGTGGCCCGCAACATCATCACGGACCGCTTCCGGGCCCGGGCGGCCCGGCCGAAGGAGGTGTCCGGTTCCGCCGCCATGCCCCCGGTGGAGCTGGACCATGCCGATTCCGTGGTGGACTCCATGACCGTACTCGGCGCCCTGGACCAGCTCTCCCCCGAACACCGGGACGTCATAACGGAGTTGTACTACCGGCAGCTGAGCGTGGCCGAGGCCGCCGACACCCTCGGGATCCCCGCGGGCACGGTCAAGTCCCGCTCGCACTACGCCCTCAAGGCGCTGCGCGAGGCGTTCCGGGAGGCGGCCGGCGCCGACCACGGCAGAGCGGGCAAGGACAATCGGGGCAGCAGAGGCAACCGACCGGGCAGGCCGCCCCAACAGCCCGGACTGCGAGAGGTGGTGGCATGAACCGGGAGGTGCACGAGGAGGAGCTGCTCGGCCCGTACGTGCTCGGCGTACTCGACGACGGCGAGGCCCGTCGGGTCGAGGAGCACATGAGCGGCTGTGTGCGGTGCCGTGAGGAGGTGGCCGCGTTGCGCGAAATGGAGGCCGCGCTCGGCGAGGTCCCTGAGGAGGCGTTTCTGGAGGGGCCGCCGCAGGGCGGTGACCTGCTGCTCCAGCGCACCTTGCGGCAGATGCGGAGCGAGCGGGAGGCCGCGGCGCGGCGCCGCACGGGTGTCGTGGGGCTGGTGGCCGCGGCCGCCCTCGCCGGCGTGTTCTGGGCCGGTACGGCGCTGGCCGGACCGGACGCCGGGCCCGTGGCCCAGGGCCCGCCACCGACCCCGACGGTGTCGGCCCAGCCGTCGCCGCCGCCCGTGGGCGTCAGGGTGGCCTCGGCGACCGATGCGGGGACCGGCGCGCGGGCGACCGTACAGCTGACGCCCGCCGCCACATGGGTGCGGCTGCACGCGGCGGTGACCGGGATCCCCGCGGGGGAACGCTGCCTGCTGGTGGTGGTCGCCCGGGACGGTACGCGCACCACGGCGGGCAGTTGGGTCGTCGGCAGCCAGGAGAACGGCTCGGGCAAGGGCGCGGCGCTGGACGGCTCCGCCGCCGTGGACCCCGGGCAGGTCAAGGAGATCGTGGTGCAGAACGAGGCGGGCACGTCGTTCGTGACCGTACCGCTGGCCGCCTGAGCGGGCGGTGCGGACGTGCGGGAGCGCCGGTCGGGGCACAGCCCTGACCGGCGCTTTCGCGTACCGGCGGCGAACCGCGCGGGGAGCGGCCGGGCGGACCGCAGGACTTTCCCCGATTCCGTTGAACCGGCTCCCGGGCCACCGCGTGTTTCCGGTGCCGACAGAGTGAAACGAACCACCGGATTACGGGAGTTGTCATGAGGAACCTGCGCAAGCTCACCCTCGCCGGAGCCGCCACCGCGCTGCTCCTGGGCGCGACGGCCTGCGGAACGCAGGCGAACGGTACGGCGGCCAAGGGCGCCGACGCGCAGGTCCCGGCGGCGGCGCAGTCGGCCGCCGCCGACCCGTACGGCTACGGCGACGGCGGCGCGAGCCCCGCCGGGACCGCCTCCGGGCCGCTCGGCGTCCGCACGGACGCCACGCTCGGCCAGGTCGTGACGGACTCCGCCGGGTTCACGCTCTACCGCTTCGACAAGGACACCGCGAAGCCCGCCTCCACCTCGGCGTGCGCCGGTGACTGCGCCAAGACCTGGCCGCCGGTCCCGGCCACGGGCACCACGGCGGGCGCCGTCCCCGCCACCGCCGTGGCCTCCTTCAAGCGCGCGGACGGCGCGGAGCAGCTGACCGTCGCGGGCTGGCCGGTGTACCGCTTCGCCAAGGACACCGCTCCCGGCCAGACCAACGGCCAGGGCGTGGGCGGCACGTGGTTCGCCGTCACGCCGGAGGGCAAGAAGGCGGGCCAGGCCCCGGCGGCGGCGCTGCCGTCCCTCTCGTTCGTGGAGAACAAGACGCTGGGCAAGATCCTCCGGGACGGGCAGGGCCGTACGCTGTACCGCTTCACCAAGGACACCGCGTGGCCGATGAAGTCCGCGTGCGAGGGCGCCTGCCTGGACACGTGGAAGCCCGCCCAGCTCGTGGACGGGACCAAGGTGGAGGGCATCGAACCGAAGCGGCTCGTCCCGTACACCCGTACGGACGGGTCCAAGCAGCTGACCATCGACTGCTGGCCGCTGTACTGGTTCACGGGTGACCAGAACCCCGGCGACACCAAGGGCCAGGGCGTGGGCGGCACGTGGTTCGCCGTGAACCCCGAGGGCAAGCCCGTCAGGTGACGCCGGTCCTGCCGGGGTGCGTCCATCGGGCGGGAGGCGGGAATCCTTGTGCCACACTGGGGATCGACGGGCAGCTGCCGTTTCCGCCCCGTCCATGTCCTCCCACGAGCGCCGCCCGCGTGAAACGCGCTGGTCAGCGAGCGCGCCGGCTGACAGAATAAAACGGTTTCAGACCACCCCAGGAGGACACATGGCAGACACAGCAGACACCCCGGAGGACACCACTCCCGCCGAAGAGGCCAAGCGCAAGTTCCGGGAGGCCCTGGATCGCAACGAGCGCAACGCCCAGTCGCAGCAGGCGCACCAGAGCCGCGCGAAGATCAATGGTGGCAGCACCGGTGGGGCACCCGGCAAGAACAAGAAGGTCCGCCGCAAGACTGGCTGATCCGTGGACACGGTCCGCTCCCCGCTGACGGCGGGGGCGCTGCCGCTCCGGCGCCTTCGGGCCCGCCGGGGCGGCATTCGTGTGTCACGGCGCCACCCAGGGTGCCGTACCGGACAGGATGGGCCATTTTCAGCCATTTCGCTCGGCGTGAGAACCGTCCGCCCCAGCGTCCTCGTCGGTAGGTGCAGTGACAGTGACCACACTGCACTCACTCGGAACGGGGAAGGTACCGCCCATGCTCAACCGCCCGACCAAGCGCACCGCCGCCATCGCCCTCGCGGCCACCGCGGCCCTCTCCCTCGCCTTCGTCACCACCGCGTCCGCGTCCGGCGACCACGCGCCCGCGCAGGCCGCCCCGGCCGCCGCGGCCGGTCTTCCGTCCGTTTCCGGGAGCCCGCAGGGCGCGTTCAACCGGATCGTCGACTTCTACGGCGCCTACATCGACGCGTCGTACGACGGCGACGGCAAGACGGCGGACCAGTTGCGCTCCTTCTACCTCGCCAAGCCCCTCCAGGCGGAGTTGAAGAAGTGGGAGGAGGCCAACCACGCCAACGGTGTGCTGCGGGCGCAGAACGTACCGCTGAAGTGGAAGGTCGCCTCCACCGGCAGCGGCATGGGCAAGACCAACGCCACCGTCACCCTCACGTGGAACGGCGACGGCTCGGCCGGCTCGACCACCGAGATCCGCGTCCAGGCCGATCTGAAGACCCAGAGGATCACCTCGATCACGGACTGACGCTCCCACCGCCGCCCTCGGCGAGCTTGCGGAAGTAGGTCCAGCTGGTCTCGTTCGGCTCGGTCCACCGCTCCGGAGCGTGCGCGAACTCCGGGTGGTGGGCCTCGATGTACGCGCGGGTCCGCTCCGGCACCTCGGCGTAGGAGCCCATTTTGCGGCCCCGGCAATGGAAGGTCAGTCCGCCCGGCCGCTGCCCCTGCTCCATCCACGGCAGCCAGGGCGACATCCGGGTCCACGACATCGTCGCGGGAACGCTCGGCGCGTCGGTGCCGAGGACCGAGGCCGGGGCGAAGAACTGGAAGAGTTCCAGGGCCCGGTAGGTGTCGTCCGCCGAATTGGCCGGGAACCGCTCGACCGGCAGTGGCGAGGGGTAGGCGAGCGGGATCTCCAGGCTGAAGCAGACCTGCTCCCCGAGCCGGGTCAGGGGGACGGGGAAGGGCCGCCACCGCTGGTTCGCCGGGTCGTTCCAGACGTGGACGACCGGCTTCTTCTCCCAGATCTCCATGACGTCCCGGGTGTCGGGGTCCAGGTAGAACGCCGCCTCGCGGGTCAGCAGTTCGTAGCCGCCGTCCGTGGTGACGAGGCGGGACACGTTCACCCCTTCGAACCCGAACACCTTCCGGTAGGGCTCGTCCGGGGCCCAGGCGTACACGTCACCGGACCACCAGTAGGTGACTTCCGCTCCGTCGAGGGAGGCGCGGGTGCGGGCGAAGGCTTGGAAAACATCGGCCGGAGTCATGGCGTCCACTGTGCAAGGCGGCTCGTGTACTCGGCAAACGCCCCTGGACACATCCGGTCAACCGGCGGTGCCCGCGTCGGCCTCGGCCCCGGGCTCCGTCCGGGCCTCCACCTGGTCCTGCGCGTAGGCGGCCATCCGGGCGACCAGGCCCGTCGGGGCGTCGGCGCCGAAGCACAGGCCGAGGCTCCCCGCCGATTCGGCGGCCGCGGCCTCGCCGCGCGGGAAGAGCGCGGCTTCGTAGACGGCCAGGGCCCGCTCGGGGCTGCCCGGGTGCGCGACGATCGCCGCGGCGAGTTCGGCGCCGTCGAGCATGGCCAGGTTGGCGCCCTCCCCGGCGAACGGGGACATGAGGTGCGCGGCGTCACCGAGCAGCGTCACGCCCGGGGTCCGGGCCCAGCGGTGGCCGACCGGCAGTGCGTAGAGGGGCCGGGTGACGAGCGGGCCGTCGCTGTCGGCGACGAGGGACCGCAGCCCCGGGTCCCAGTCCCCGAAGTGGGCGAGCACCTGCCCGGCGCCGACGCCGGAGGTCTGCCCGGCCCAGTCCTCGGGGACGCGCAGGGCGGCGTACACGTGCAGGCTGCCGTCCGGATCGCGGTGGGCGAGCAATCCCGCGCCCTCGGCGAGCGCGAACATCATGCCGCCGCCGACCAGGGCCGCGCCGACGGGGTGGCGGGTGTCCGCGTCGAGGAGGTGCGACTCGGCGAAGGAGAGACCCTCGTAGCGCGGTACGGCGTCCGAGACCAGCGGACGGATCCGGGACCAGGCGCCGTCGGCGCCGACGAGGAGGTCCGCGGTGAAGGCGGAGCCGTCGGCGAGGCTCACCTCGTGGCGGCCGTCGTCGAGCGTACGGACCCCCACGGCCTTGGCGCCCCAGCGGATCGCCCCCTCGGGCAGGGAGCCCAGCAGCAGGTCGCGCAGGTCACCGCGCTTGACCTCGGGGCGGTGGCCGTCCGCGCCCCCGTCCTCGTGGTGGACGGCGGCGTGCCGGTCGAGGATGCGCAGGGCCTCGCCGCCCTCGTGGACGAGGGCGCGGAACTCCTCGTACAGGCCCGCCGCGCGCAGGGCGGCCTGACCGGAGTCCTCGTGCAGGTCGAGCATGCCGCCCTGGGGGCGGGCGGCCGGGGACGGGTCGAGGTCGTAGAGGGCCGCTTCGACGCCGTGCCGGCTCAGGACACGGGCGAGGGTGAGGCCGCCGAGTCCGGCGCCGACGATCGCGAGGGGGTGGTGCGGGCGGGTGGTCATGGCGGGAGTCCTTCGTGAGGCGCGTGCGGGAGTGGGGGCGGGGCCGGGGGCGGGTCAGTCGGCGGGGTGCGGGGTGCGGGTCAGGCTGCGGGGTGCGGCCTCAGGCGGCGGGCTGCGCCGCGTTCTCCTTCGGTGCGGCGCGGGGCAGCAGGCGCAGCGCCGGGAGGCAGGCCGCCGTGACCGCGAGGACGGTGACGAGGCTGACGGTCATGGCGTGGGCGGGGGCGCGGCCTCGCCCACGCCGATCTCCGGGCAGGGCGGGGCGGGCAGGGCGGGGCGGGTGCGACGGGATGCGACCGGGGGTGGCTGCTACTCCAGATAAACACAGCCGCTCCAAACACGCAATGACTATGGTTTCGAAGTGAATCCGCTCATGCATTACACTGGAGCCATGACGCGAATGACCCGCACAGGGCCCGTGCCCCAGGTCCCGCCGGAGCCCCTCGGGCGCCGCGAGCGCAAGAAGGCCGCCACGCGCAAGGCACTGGCGGACACGGCGCTGCGGCTGTTCCTCGAGAAGGGTTTCGACCAGGTCAAGGTCGCCGAGATCGCCGAGGCCGCGGACACCGCGCTGACCACGCTGTTCGCCCATTTCCCCGGCGGGAAGGAAGCCCTGGTCCTGGAGGACGGCGGGGAGCGCGAGGCCGCGCTGACGGCCGCCGTGCGTGAGCGCCCCGAGGGCCTCGGCATCCTCGACGCCCTCCGGGACTTCCTGGCCGGACGCGGCACCTTCGACCCCGACCCCACGCCGGAGTTCCGGCTCAAGACGGACCTGGTGGTCGCCACACCCGCCCTGCGCGCCTACGCCAGGGCGATGTGGACCGGCTGCGAGGAGGTCCTGGCCCAGGTCATCGCCGAAGAGGCCGGCCGGGACCCGGCCGACCTCTCGCTGCGCATCCTGGCGCGCTACGTGCTGGAGATCCCGGACCTCGCGGGCCTGGAAGCGGACCCCCGACAGGCCTTGGACACGGCCTTCGCGCACCTCCGCCGCGGCTGGCCCGAACTCTGAGCGGCGCGTCCGGCCGGTCCGGGTCGTCCGGCCCCTGGTGACCCGTCCGGGTCACACCGGGCACTTGAGCCACATGGGGGCGAGGCGGGTCCTACGATGACCGCGGGCGGCCCCGGCCGCATGCGCCTCTCAGGGAGAGGGTCACCATGACGCTGCCAGTACGTAGGGACGAGTCGGCCGAAACGGTCACGGCTCGGGAGGTGGGACGGGCCGACCGGCGGCCTGACTACCCGCCGCGCACGCCCCCGCCGCCGAGGAGGCCCGTCGAGTCGCCCCGCCCGGAGCGGGCCTTCGCCATCGTCAACCGGCGGGCCGCCAACTGGGCCCTGGAATCACAGCTCTGGAGCGCCGTCCGGTTTCGTCGGCTGGTCCTCGACAAACTGACCGCGTGGCGCTATCTGCCGGACCCCCACGGGGTCGGAGCGGTGGTGACGGCCCTGGTCGCAGCCGCCGTCGCGGACGGAGGGCGGCGGATCAGCCTGCATCTGGCCGCACGGGAGGGGCAGGCCTGCATCGCGGTCCTGAGCCACCTCGGCAACCCGCACGCCGACGGGAGCGCCGGGCTTGGCGGGAGCGCTGGGCTCGTCGGGAGCGCTGAGCGCGATGGACGTGCTGAGCGCCGCAGACGTGCTGGCAGCACCGGACACGCCGAAGGCCGCGGGCTCCGTGACGTCGCCGGACTGCCCGGTCTGCACGCGTGCGGATCCGAGGCCGACCCCGACGGACACCGGGTGTGGGCGGTCTTCGACGTCCCCCTGCGCACAACCGGCACCCGGGACAGCTGATCGAGGACCGCCCGCACTACGCGGTCGTTCCGGCTAGGCCGACGCGGTAAAGGGGTCACGCAGCTGGTCCCCGTCACCGGGGTCGGCGGCTGTCGTGTCCGAAGTGAATGAGTCCTCGGGGCCGAAATCAGGGGCCCTGAAGGGGTTCGTCGTCGCCGGGAGCCGCGTAGCGGGCGTCGTGGCGTGCGTCCGTACCGGTTCCGGCGCGGAGAACAGCGGGGATCCGTCGATGAGGGCGCTGCCTTTCGTGGTGGGGAGGTTGAGGTCGGGGCGGGGACGAGTGGAGGCATGGCTCATCGCCACACCTCCACTCGCTCTCACCGTCTCAAAGAGCGGTCATCTTGGTGTACGGGCTCAGGATCCGCATCCGCGACGAACCGAAATCGACGAGTACCGCGATTCCGTCCTCGATCGCGATGACCCGGCCGAGGCCGTGCTGATCGTGTGTGACCCGGTCGCCTACGACGAACACCCTGAGAGGCGGAGCGGTCGCGGCCTTGAACGGGCTTGCGGGCAGGTGGCGCCGGGTTCCGGCTGACTTTGTCATTGTCACTAGTATGCGCCTGTCGGGCCGCAGTGCCGCCCGGTGCGGTGCTCTCTCTCATTGCGCCCTGATAACGCTGAGGCCGAATTCTTCCGGTTGGACCCGATCGGTCCGTAGCCGCACGCGCCCGCGCGCGCCCGGCCAGGTGCCCGCGCACGTTCCTGCCAGGCGGGCAGGAAGTCCGACGAGCGCCCCGCCGAGGGGCCAACCGCCGGGTTCCTCCGAAGGAGCCGTGAGCGCCTTGCGGACGGCAGGACTCCGGCGAGGGCCGAGGCTGTCCCGGCGATCGGAGCTCCAGTACGCGCGAATGCCGCGACGACGGCCTCCGGCGGGTCCCCGGCCCTCCAGCACCAGGCCGTCTCGTACGGATCATGTCGGTTGCGCCCGCTTCGTCCGATGCCGTGCCCCGCACGGCGGAGGAGCAGCCGAGCACTGGACGCACTCGGGAGCCCGGATCCGCTCGGCCCCCGAGGCCGCCAATGCCCCCCAATTCCTCTGAGGCCTCAGAGGCCTCAGAGGAGGGGGACCCGACGCGGAGTGAGCGAAACGATCGCCGTTCGGCGAGGCGTGGCACCGGGCGGCGCGGGCCAGGCGCGATCCGAAGGAGGCATGGCCTTGGTACGCAGGGCGGCTGCGGGTCGCGAAGGTGTCGGCGTGATCAAGCCCCCACAGCCGCGCCTGCCCCCCTGGGCCCCCAGAACCCCATAACCTCCGCGCAGTGCCGTACGCCCCCCACCCGACCCCCTGGCAGCCTCCTCACGGCTCCCGGCCGGCCGCGCGGCCCCTGGGGAGGCAGTCCGCGCGGCGGGAGGTGCCTGGTACGACCACGCCACGTGCCGCGCCCACTGGTGGACCGCCTTGTGCGCAGGGAACTCCCGGATGCGCTGCCCGCTGCCCGCTGGCCGGCGTACACGCGCGCGCCGCCCCGGAGCTGCGGCTGCGGCTGCGGCGAGGGACGTGGACGCCGGTCCGGTCAGTCCCGGTTCGTCGGACCCGGCTACGACGGGGTGACTGATGTGCGCGCCCCTCCCCGCAGGACGCTCGCCGCGATCGAGCCGTCCGGTGCCCTGACATTGGCGCCGGCGTCGCGACCACCCGCCGAGCCGCCCGCCGAGGCCTAGGCCGTCGAAGACTCCTGCGGTAGCCAAGCCGCGCACGGTCCGGTCGCACCGGGCGCGGCCGGCGAGGTTAGCAGGATCGATATCCGGTGGCCCAAGGTGAATCGGGTCAACGAGAGTGGCTCCCGATGAGCGCCACACCCGAGGAGTCCTGACATGTCGACGCTGCGCGTCACCGCCGAGCCACTGACCGTCCACACCCACCCCAACGCCGACGCGCTGGAGCTGGCTCAGGTGGGCCTCTGTCGCGCCGTGGTCGCCAAGGGCGCCTACCGCACCGGCGAGTTCGCCGTGTACATCCCGGAGCAGGCCGTGCTTCCGACGGATTTGATCGCGGAGCTGGGGCTGACGGGGCGGCTGGCCGGGAGCAGGGCGGACCGGGTGAAGGCGGTCAGGCTGCGGGGAGAGCTGTCGCAGGGCATCGTCTGCCGTCCGGCGGCACTGGCCGATGTGGATCTGGCCCGCGCCGCGGGCGAAGGCACCGACTTCGCCGAACTGCTCGGGATCACCAAATGGGCGCCGCCGATACCGACCACGATGAACGGTGACGTCGAGACCGCACCGGACCTGCTGCCCTGGGTGGACATCGAGAACCTGCAGCGTTACCCGGACATCTTCGAGCCCGGTGAGCCGGTCGTGATCACCGAGAAGCTGCACGGAAGCGCCTGCCTGACCACCTACATCGCCGACGCGGACCGCGTACAGGTCTCCTCGAAGGGCTTCGGCGCCAAGAGCCTGGCCCTGGTGGAGGATGCGCGCAATCTGTACTGGCGGGCGATCCGCTCCCACGACGTGCCCGCCGTCGCGGCCCGCCTGGCCGAGCGGCTGGGCGCGACCCGGGTCGGCATCTTCGGCGAGGTCTACGGAGCGGGCGTCCAGGACCTGACCTACGGGGCGGACGGGCGCAGCGAGCTGCTCGGTTACGCCGTCTTCGACGTGTCGGCGGAGATCGACGGCGAGGTGCGCTGGCTGGACGCCGCCGAACTCCTGACGGACGAACTTCCGCTGGCGCCGCGGCTGTTCGAGGGGCCGTACGACGTCGGCACGGTGCTGGAGCTGGCCTCCGGCCGGGAGACCGTGTCGGGCCGCACCTTGCACCTGCGCGAGGGCGTGGTGATCCGCCCGGCCAGCGAGCGGTACAGCCCGGTGGTGGGCGGTCGCGCCATAGCCAAGGCGGTCAGCCCGGCCTACCTGACCCGCAAGGGCGGCACGGAGTACGAGTAGGCACGGCGCGAGTCGGCGCGTACGAAGCCCCCCTCCCCCGTACGGACGGCCATCCGTGCGGGGGAGGCGCCGGTCAGCGGTGGGCCGTCACCGTGGCGCGCAGTCGCGGGGTCGCGGTGCGGCAGAACCGCGCTATCAGGTCCGACAGTTCCCGGCCCGGATCCACTCCCGGCTCGCGGCGGGTCAGCTCGCGGTAGGTCTTGTACGTCCGCATCGCCTCGATCAGGTTGCCTTCCGCCAAGTGGGCTTCGATCAGAGCCCGTTGGGCGCTCTCCCGCAAGGGCTCCGCACCGACCGCGACCAGGGCGGATTCGACCGCCTCCGCGTGCCGTCCGGCCCGGCCGAGCTGGCGGCTCAGCGCTTCCAGCGCGTGCAGCAGACGCTGACGGACCCGCTCCCGCTCCAGGAGGACCCAGTCGTCGTACCACCCGGGCAGCAGATCCAGCGCGTCCGTACGCCACTTGAGGGCGGACAGGTCCTCACCGGTGGCAGTGCCTCCGATGAGCCGCCCCGCCCATCCGTAGAGCACGTACAGATCGACGACCGCGTGCTCATGCATGGCAAGCGAGCACTTGTCGGAATCGAGCAGGTCGATCCCGGCCGCCTTGAGCCGCCACAGCGCCGAGCGGAGGTTGCCCGCCGCCCGCAGGTCGTCGCCCGAGGGCCACAGCGTGCCCGCGGCATGCCGTCGCTCCACCCGGCCCCCGTGGAGGGCGACGAAGGCCAGCAGTCGCTTGCTCCCCTCCGGCACGTCCAGACGTCTGCGGACACGGCGGGGCGGCGGATGACCGCGTCCGGGGTGCCCACCCGGTCGAAATCGACGGGCCCCGCGAGGACCGCCACCGGGCGGGGCCCGGAGGCGATCTCCTGTGGGAAGCGCGCATTGAGCAGCGTGACGACGCTGCGCCCCACGGCGGCGAGTGCCCGGTATCCAGCCATGCGCCGATACTGCGGCCCGCCCCGTCACGCGGGCGTTGCGGGACGCGCGACGGGCCGGTGACACCGCCCGGCCCACACTCGGTGCGCCTGCCCCTTCGAGAAGGAGAGCCCATCATGAGCAGCCCTCGCACAGCGGCCGACCGGGGTCCGCACGGCACGCGCGGCGGAGGCGGCACCGGATCCGGCGGCGGGAGCGGCGACCGCGGCGGCGGCGCCGGCGACTGCGACTGCGACCTCGGCGCCATCGACGATCTGGCGTGCGCCGCGAAGGGGATCCAGCGCCGGGCCGAGATCACCCAGGAACACCTGCCGCAGCCGCGGGAGTTCCAGGAGAAGTTCAACAGCGTGCGCACGGAGTACGCCGCGGCCCGGCACACGGCCCAGGTGGACCTGGACGCGGCGGCCGGGATCCTCGACCGGGTGCGCGAGCAGAACCGCTGCCGGATCGCCCCGGAGCAGCGGCACTGTCTCCGGGAGGCCGTGGAGGAGGTGTTCGAGGAGGTCCGGGAGTGATCGGACGGCTGGGGCCGCTGTGTGGACGCGTGCGACTGCGCGGCCGACGACGCGGTCGGGGACGCCGACACCGCGGCCACCCTCTCCGCGCGGATCGCCCGGTACACGGCGGACGTGCTCCGGGACACGGCGTGCTTCGTCTCCCTGGACGGGGAGCTGACCGCGCTGCCGCAGCGGACCGCGAAGATCGGGCCGGACGCGGCGCAGCTGCTGACGGACGCCGCGGATCCGGTCGTGAGCCAGGACGTCGTCCGGCTGTACGCGCGGCTGCTGGTGCTGCGCCGCAGGATCCACGACGCGTGGCGTGGCTTCGCGACGGTCACGGCCTATGTGGAGTGCCTGTGCATGGTGCTGCTGTGCGTGCTCAGGGGCTGGCGGGCCATCGCGGTCCTGAAGGGGGCGCGGGCCGAGCTGGTGTGCACGGAGGAGTCACTCAGGGCCGCGTGCCTGCGCAAGCGGAACCAGCTGGTGGAGGAGGTGATGGCGGTGTACTCCCGGCTGTGCCCGCCCTGCCCGCCGGGTCACGGCCAGGGGGCGGAGGAGGAGCCGTGCGAGGACGTCGACCCGGCATGACCGTCGGGCGGCGGGGCGGGCGGGGCGCCCGGAGCGGGCCGAGCAGGCGACGGGCCGCGCCGGGTGCCGGGACCGGGTCCCGAGTCCCGAGTCCCGGTGCCGGGTGACGGGTGACGGACCCGCGTGCCAAGACCCATGCCGGGTCCCGGACACCGCGACCCGGATACCACGACCCGGATGCCAGGTCCCTGGTGCCGGTCAGAAATCGCCGTAGTTGACCTGCCAGGTCGGCAGGCCCATACGGCGCCAGATGGCGACCACGCGGTCCCGGTCGTCGAGCGACACCCGGACCGCGAAGCGGTCGCGCACGTGCCGGTCGAAGAGCTCCGCCTTGACCACGTCGTCCTGGCGGTGGTCGCCGGACGCCCGCATCCACAGCTCGTCGTACGGCACGTCGTGGCGCGCGAGCCATTCCTCCGTCTGCGGGCGGTGCTCCTCGCTGCGCCCGGACAGCAGCACGACGGTGTCGCCGTCCGCCCGCCGGAAAGCGGTCAGGGCGTGCCGGACCGACGGGTTGAGGAGGTCGGTCCCGCAGCGCGAGAAGTCGTACGGGCCGCGGTCCCCCCGCAGGGCGAGCGTGCCGTCGATGTCGCACATGACCGCGGCGGGCAGCGCCGGGTCCGCGACGTACGCCGTCACCTCGGGCTGGTCGTTCAGCCACTCGGCGGTGAGCCGCCAGCCGCCCTTGACGGCCTTCGCGTGCTTCTCGGCGAGGATCCGGATGACCTCCTCACCGACGGGCCGCTCCCGCGCGGCGTCCCGGCGTACGCATTCCTCGGCCGGTACGCCGGTGAAGTCGTGGACGACGAAGGTGGCCCGCCCCGCGACGGCCGCCTTCAGCCGCTTGGGGATGTGCCGCGTCAGGTGCGTGTTGTCGACGACCACGTCGAAGCCACCGTCCACGGCGGCCCGTACCGCGGCGTCCTGGATCGCGAGCACGGTCTGTTCGTGGGCGAACGACCGCTCCCCGTCCGCGGCGGGGACGTCGAGCATGGCCCGCAGGTCGTCCAGGTTGACCCGGCGCATCCGGCCCCCGGACTCCGCCTGGAGCGAGCGCGCGGCGGTCGTCTTGCCCGACGCGGGCAGCCCCGTCATGACGTGTACTACAGGCACTGGTCAGTTCTCCTCATCGGTGCTGAACGGATCGGACACCCGCGGCCGTACCGCCCGCCAGCTGAGGAGGTCGGTCGGCCGGGCGTCGAGCCGCCGGAACAGGGCCGCCCGGACCCCCGGGTCGGTCACCTCCCGGGCGGCGCGGGCGAAGGCGCCCCGGTCGTCGCCGAAGTGCGCGATCTCCCGGAAGGCCTCGTCGATGGCGCGTTCGCGGTCGGCCGCGGCGCGTTCCATCCCCGCGATCATCTCGCGGACCCACTCGTCGAACTCGTCCGGGACCTGTTCGAGGAGCGCGTCGAGCGGCGCGCCGCCGTGGGCCCGGACCTCGGCGAGCGAGCAGCCGAGGCCCTGGGCGACCTGCTGGGCGGGCAGCGCGGCGAAGCGCTGGATGCCGTGGTCGCGCCAGACGTCGCGTTCGGTGACTCCGGTGAGCACCTTGTGCAGCCGTACGTACTCGGCGATCTTGGCCTTCGCCCGGACGCCGGAGGCGTAGCGCAGGACGTAGCCCTCGGCGTCGGTACCGGTGGCGGCTCCGCCACCGGGCAGCGTGCTCGACTCGGTCAGCGCGATCAGCTCGGCCAGCGGCATCGCGGGCCAGACCGTGACGACCGAACCGATCCCCCGCCAGGCGGCCGCGGCGTCCGGGAGCGGCAGTTCGGTGCCGTCGCGGCCCATCGCGGCGAGCAGCACGAGGTCGCGGCGGTCGCCGTAGTCGACGACGATCCGGTTCTGCGGGTAGAGCACCTCGGCCAGGTACGTCACGCCCGGCGCGAGCGCGGAGGTGTCCTTGGTGTCCAGGAGCCGCTGCGCCCAGGTCGCCTGCTCACTGATGAAGGACCCCTTGGACGCGGCCCGCCACGCGCCGGCGTAGTGGAAGACGACCGCGAGGCTGCCGTCGACCTTCTCGTACACCTCGAACGGCTCGTCCGGCAGGGCGGGCGCGTAGGGCTGGCCCGCGGTGTGCTCGCCGACGTTGAAGAACTTCGGCAGGGGCAGCGCGACGATCTCGCCCGTGGCGTCGTCGGCGACCAGGCCGCGGCAGCGCGTGGTGACCCGGTTCCAGACCCGCTCGTACTGGCAGACCCGGGTGTAGGTGTAGATCGACAGCGCGAGTTCGGGGTGCTGCTTGCGCGTCACGTGCCCGGCGTCGAGGGCCGCGGCGAGTTCGTCGGGCGGCATCAGTTCTTTGAGAGTCAGGGGCGCCTGGCTCATGGGATTTCCTCCTGGTAGAGAGCTCCCAGTCTGCCCGGGACCACCACTGACCGGTATTGATTAACTCCCGGCGGGGGCGGGGGCGATGCCCCACCGGTGGCGGATCCGGTGTCAGACCCCGCTCCTATGCTGGCGCTACGGATCGGACGACGGCGTCCGGCGGTACGGCTGGAGGTACGGGGTGCGCATCGAGCGGCATGCGGTCGGGGAGGCGGCGCTGTCCGCCGCGGTGGCGGACTTCGCCCCGCGGATGGCGGGCGACGTGCACCGGATGCAACACGACGAGTTTCCGGGGTACGGCTGGGAGATGATCGCCGAGTCCTTCCTCGACTACCTGGGGGCCCGCTCGGTGGACAACCCGGCGCTGGAGGGCAAGGACTGCAAGCTGGCCTTCGAGTCGGCCGCCGCGGCGGCGCTCGGCGCGTTCACCCTGGACTGGGATCCAGGGCGTGCGGACGGCGTGTTCATCGAGTACACGGGCACCGGGGTCTCGTACGGCGAGGGCGCCGAGGGCCGCCCGGCGACCACGCACGACTGGCTCGGCACCTTCTTCCTGGCGTGCGTGGCCGGTGACACCGACCGGGACGCCGGGCTCTTCCTCTCCGCGGCGGCGCCGCACCGGGGCCGGGCGGAGCGGCCCGATGTGGCCCTGGTGCAGGCCCTGTTGGCGTACGTGTACGGGGAGACGGGGCAGCGGGAGCCCGCCGGCTCGCGGGGGGCGGTCTCCGCGGAACGGCGGAGCGAGGCGATCGGCGTACTGGCCGAGGAACTGGACCCGGGGACGGACATGCCGCACTACCGCGCGGCGCTCGGCACCCTGCGGGCCCTGGCGGCGGGCGACCGGTCCGGGTTCGCCGAGGCGCTGGCTCGGCAGCTGGTGGAGCACCGGGAGCGGTGCGCCGGGTTCGGCGACCCCCGGCCACGCACGCTGCTGCCGCTGGACGCCATCGCCCTGGCCGCGATGGCGCGGTGGTCGAACGACTGGCCGTTGGAGGTCACCTCGGCCTACCTGCCCGCGGCGGCGGTCGGCGGCTTCGCCCCGCCGGCGCCCCGGGTACGGGCCTTCGGCGCCGGCAAGCGGGCGGACGCGCTCGCCGCGCTGGCCGCCGGGCCGCTGGTGGTGGACCGGGCGCGGCAGCCGGAGCCGGAGCCGGGCGACCTCGCGTACGAGGAGTTCCTGGCGCGCAGCGCGGCGGAGTTCGCCGATCCGGGACAGTCGCCCGCGCTCGGCGCGCGGCGGCTGATCCGGGTGATGTCTCATCAGTACCGTCTGTTCCTGAACCGGTTGGCGCTCGACCCCGAGGGGGCGGACGAGCAGGGTCGCGCGGCGCTGCGCCTCGGCGCCGAGGCGGGTTCGGCCGCCGTCCGGCTGGCCTCGGCCGAACCGGACACCGAGGTGAAGGTGACGGTCGGGGGCGTGACCCGCGCGCTGCCCGCGGGGGCCCGGGTCGACCCGGCCCAGTGGGTACGGGCCGCGGCCCTGGCCCTGATCTCGGGGGAGCCCGAGCTGCTGGCCGGGTGCACCCGGGCCGACCCCGCACTCTTCACCCACGGCTACGTCTCGGCGACGGCCGCCTACGGCGCCGCACTGCACGATCACCTGCGCGGGGTGGACCCCCGGCCCGCCGTGCACCGCGCGCTCACGGCCGCCTTCCAGGTGCGGGACACCAATTTCCTCGCACCGCCGGTGGTGCTGCTGTCGCAGCTGGTCGAAGGGGACCGGGAGGGTTTCGCCCTGGCGCTGGCGGACGCGCTGGAGGAGCACCGCGAGTACTACGGGGTCGCGGACAACGGCGCCACGAGCGACTCCGCGGTCAACCTCGACGTGCTGGCGCTGGTGCGGCATGCCCGGCGGCTCGGCTGGGAGGTGCCGGTGCGCTCGCCGTACCTGCCGCCGGGGCTGGCCGGGTAGGACGAAGGCCGCGGCACGCCGGGGAGCCGGAGGAGGCCCGGGGTCGCGGGAGGGGGCCCGGGGTCAGCGGGAGGGGGCTCGGCGGCTCACGTCGCGCGCCCACAGGACGAGGGGGGCCTGGAGCGGCAGACGACCGAGGGCCACGGCCCTGGGCAGGGCGGGTCGGTGACGCCAGTCCCAGGCCATCTTGAGGTTGGCGGGGAAGACCCCGACGAAGAACAGGGCCGAGGCCTGCGCGGCGGCCTTACGGGTCCTGGGGAGCGCGACCCCGGCCGCCAGGGCCAGTTCCACGACCCCGCTGGCCCGCGTCCAGGCCCGGGCGGAACCGGGCAGGGAGCGCGGGACCAGCTTGTCGAAGTTGCCGGGCGCGGCGAAGTGGGCGATGCCCGCACCGGCGAGGAGCCCGGCCAGCAGCAGGGGCGAGCGGTTGGTCGGGCTCATCGGTCCTCCGGGGGACGCACTGGTTACCGCCGGGTAGCGGCCGGGAGCTGCCAGTCTGCGCGACCCGTGCCGCTTCGGCAACGACTTCCGCCCTTCCGGCTCAGCAGGCGGCCAGTACGGCCTCGGTGGTGACCACCTTCGCGAAGCGCATCCGGTGCAGGACGGCGGAGGTGGCGCGGGCGAGGTCCTCCGCGGCGATGCTCTCCCCGTCGGGGCCCACCATGTCGAAGGTGTGCATCGCGTCGGCCGGGAAGACGGCGTCGTAGCCGAGGTTCCCCGCCATCCGCGCGGTGGTCTCGTTGCACACGTTGGTCATGATGCCGATGATCACGACCTGCTTCGCGCCCCGCTCCGTCAGCCAGGCGTGCAGGTCGGGGGTTCCGTAGAAGGCGCTGTTGACGGTCTTGGTGATGTGCAGGTCGGCCCGGACGGCGGCGACGGCGGGCTTGAGCTCGTAGCCCGGGGTGCCCGGCTCCAGGGGGCTCGCCGCGGCGGCGTGCTGGACGACGACGACGGGGCGGCCCGTGGCCTGCCAGGCGTCGGTGAGGGAGGTCATCCGCTTCTCGGCGTCCGGATTGTCCCGGCGGCCCCAGAAGGCGTGGTCCTCGAAGCCCTGTTGTACGTCGATCACGATGAGGACGGCGTCGGGGTCGAGGGTCAGGGGGGCGTCGAAGGCGCTGGTGTTGGTCATGGCTCCATCGTGGTGCGGGCCGGCCGGGGGCGGTGAGGGAGCGGGCCGCCGGTGATCGATAGATTCCTGCCATGCCCGCCGCCCCGCACCCGGCCGTGCCCCCCGGGCCGCCCGCCGCCCTCCCCGCCGCCCCGCCCGCCGACACGTCCCCCGGCCCGCCCGACGCCCCGCTCGCCCTCACTCCTTCCGCGGTTCCCTTCCGGACCGTCGGGTGCCTGCTCTTCGACGGGGTCCGCGCCTTCGACTACGCCGTGATCAGCGAGGTGTGGAGCCGCCGCGCGGAGTTCGAGCTGCGCGTGTGCGGGCCGCGGGCTGCCCGGGTCCGGCTCGGCGGCGGCCTGGAGCGGATCCCCGACCACGGGCTCGAAGCCCTCCTGGACTGCGATCTGATCCTGGTCCCCGGGGTGGAGGAGCCGCTCGCCGCCCGCGATCCGGCGGTCCTGGAGGTCCTGCGCGCCGCGCACGGCCGGGGCATCGCGCTGGCCTCGCTGTGCGCGGGGGCGTTCGTCCTGGCCGAGGCGGGCCTGCTGGAGGGCCGGACCGTCACCACGCACTGGGCGCTCGCGGAGCGGCTGGCCGCCCACTACCCCGGTACCGAGGTCCGCCCGGAGGTGCTGTTCACCGGGGACGGGGAGATCTGGACCTCGGCCGGGGTGGCCGCGGGCATCGACCTCTGCCTGCACCTGGTGCGTTCCGCGCACGGACAGCGGGCCGCCGCCGCGATCGCGCGGGCGATGGTCACCGCGCCCTTCCGGGCGGGCGGCCAGGCCCAGTTCATTCCGTCGCCGGTGCCGAGCGAGCGGGCCGACGGGGTGGCCGATCCGCTGTCCGGGGCCCGCGAGGCGGTGCTGGGCGCGCTGGAGCGTCCGTGGACCGTACGGCGGATGGCCGACGCGGCGCTCATGTCGGAGCGCACCTTCGCGCGCCGATTCGCCCTGGCCACCGGTACGACGCCGCTGCGCTGGCTGCTGGAACAGCGGGTGCTGGCCGCCCAGCAGCTGCTGGAGGGGACGGACCTGCCGGTCGAGGAGGTCGCCACGCGCTGCGGCTTCGGTTCGGCGGTCTCGCTGCGGCCCGCGTTCGTACGGCGCCTCGGCCTGTCCCCGCACGCCTACCGGCAGACCTTCCGGGGCACGCCGTAGCGGCGCCGTAGCCCGCTGCGGCCCGCAACGGCCCCGCGGCAGCCGGCGCCGCGCGGACCGCCGCTCAGAGCCCCTTGCTCTCCATCGTCGGGCGCAGCCGCTCCAGCAGCGCGTAGAGCGTCGCGCTCTCGTCCTCGTCCAGGGTGTCGAGGGCGCCGTGCGTGGCCTGCATCTCCTCGCGCACCCGCCGGATGATCTCCCGGCCGGCTTCGGTGGCCACCACGTTCTTGACCCGGCGGTCGGCCGGGTCCGCCTCGCGCCGGACCAGCGCGCGGGCCTCCAGCCGGTCGACGATCCCGGTCACGTTCGACGCGTCACACACCAGCAGCGTGGCAAGCCCCCGCATCGGGACCGGGGTGTCCAGCTGTGCGAGGGCCTTGGCCTGGGTGGAGGTGAGCCCGTGATGGGAGGCCGCGGCCGCGAAGTCCCGCCATTGGGCGGTGGCGATCGCGGCGAGGAGTTCCAGCAGCTGGAGCTTGGCGGTCGGGTGCGGGGCGGTGGCGCTCATGCCGGGAGTGTACCCATGGTGCTTGAGGTCATCAATCATTTACTTGACGTCCTTAACTATCCAGGTCTACCGTCACCCCCTGAACCAACTGCTTGATGCACTCAAGCATCCGCGCTCTGAAGCACCCCGCAGCAACCTGAAGCCATGAGAAGGTCCCCTCAGCCATGAGCACCCCCGCATCCGCCCCCGCCGCCGGGCACAGGAACGAGACGGTCATCGTCTTCGCCCTGAGCCTCGCCGCCATGGTCGTGTCGATGATGCAGACCCTGCCCGTCCCGATCCTGGGTCTGATCCGGACCGACCTCGGCACGACCACCGCCAACGTGAGCTGGGTGACCACCGCCACCCTGCTGTCCGCGGCGGTCTTCACCCCGCTGCTCGGCCGCTTCGGCGACCAGCACGGCAAGAAGCCGACCCTGATCGCCGTCCTCGGTGTGATGGTCGTCGGTTCCGTCGTCGCCGCGCTGGCCACCTCGCTGCCGCTGCTGATCCTGGGCCGGGTGCTCCAGGGAGCGGCCACCGCGATCTTCCCGCTGGCCCTGTCGGTGCTGCGCGAGGAGGTCCGCCCGGAGAAGCTTCCCGGGGCGATGGCCCTGGTCAGCGGCACCCTCGCGTTCGGCAGCGGGCTGGCGCTCGTGGCGACCGGCCTGCTCACCTCCGGCCCCGACGCCGACTACCGCAACGCGTTCTGGATGGCGACCGGCTTCGCCGTCCTCGCCCTCCTCGCGGTCGCCTTCCTGGTCCCGGCCACCCGCCACAAGACCGGCGGCCGCACGGACATCCTGGGCGCGCTGACCCTCGGCATCGCCCTGCTGCTGCTCCTGCTGCCGATCTCGCAGGGCCACGAGTGGGGCTGGTCCTCGGGCCGCACCCTGGGCAGCTTCGCGGGCGCCGTGGTCATGGGCGGCGTATGGGTCTTCACCGAACTGAAGGTCCGCGAGCCACTGGTCGACATGCGGATGTTCGTGCACCGGCCGGTGCTGATGGCGAACCTCGCGGGCATCCTCGTCGGCTTCGGGATGTTCGCGAACTTCCTGGGCGTCTCCTACCTCGTGCAGATGCCCAAGGCCCTCACCGGCTACGGCTTCGACGCCTCGATCCTGCGCGCCTCGGTCCAGTTCCTGCTGCCCGGTGCGATCGTCTCGCTGCTGGCCTCCCCCGTCGGCGGTCAGCTGGTGCGTCACCGCGGGCCGCGGATCGCGCTCGCCGTGGCCGCCGGACTCGGCGCCGTGGGCTTCGGCTGGCTGGCGCTCGACCACGAGCACACCTTCTCGGTGATCGGCGCGGGCGTCGTCGTCGGCGCGGCCGTCAGCTTCGGTTACGCGGCCATGCCCGCCGTCATCATGGCGAGCGTCCCGCACCACCAGAGCGGCATCGCCAACGGCATCAACTCCATCTCCCGCTCCACCGGCAGCGCGATCGGCAGCGCGATCGTCACCACGATCCTGGCGTCCAAGACGATCGAGCACCTGCCCGCCGGAGTTCCCCCGCTGCCCGCCGAATCGGGATTCACCCTGACCTTCGGCATCGGCGCCGTCGCCTTCGCCCTGGTCGCGATGATCAGCTGGCTCGGTCTGCGCGGCAAGACCGGTCCGCGCGTGGTCGAGGCGAGCGCGCCGCGACCGCAGAGCGTGCCCGCGAAGACGCCCCAGGGCGCCGACGTCGTCTGACCCGCAGCACCCGCATCACCCGCCCGGTGTGAACCGGACCACCGCCGCGCGGCCTTCCGCGCCCAGGTGGAGGACGCCCTGCTCGCCCCCCGTGGCGAGCAGGGCGTCGTACGTTCCCAGCCGGACGGGGCCGCCCGGAGGGTCCCCCGGTACGCAGGCTTCCCCCGACAGGCAGGGCTCCCCCGACAGCCCGGGCCCCTCCGCCAGACCGGGCCCGTCCAGGAGCACCGGCCCGGCCAGGGCGACCACGAGCAGGGCGCCGGCGCCCGGCGGAACCGTGAGGGCGAGGTCGCCCCGTACGACGGACACCTCCGCCCGGACGGCGTCCCTGCGGTACATGACGTTGAAGTTCACGACGGGCCCGGCGATCAGGCGGCAGCCGGTCGGCACGTCCCCGGCGAACCGCTGCGGCACGTAGCGCTCGTCCACCAGACGCCGTACGCCGTCCACCGTGAGGTCCATTCCGGCGCCCTCGGCCAGGGTGAGCGTGCGGTCGACCCCCGGGAAGGCCGAGAAGGGGCCGTCGGCGGCCACCTCCGCGAGGCTGACCCGCCAGGCGAAACCGGCCGCGTCCGGGCCCTCGGGCCGGGCCGCGATCTGCCGGGTCACTCCCCCGCCGTTCTTCCAGGCCTCGGCCGTCCGGTCGGCGGCCCGCAGGACCCGTACCTCACGCTCGCTCGTCATGTGATCAGGATGCCCCGACGGCCGCCCCGCCGCGCTCACCGCGCGCGGCGGGGCCGGGTCCGCCGGACCGGCTAGCCGACCGAGAGGTCGTCGCCGTAGACGGATCCCTGGCCGTACCAGCCGTGCAGGTACACCGTGACCGTGCCGGAGGCCCCCGTGGTGAAGGGGACCGACAGCTTGGCCCAGGCCGCGGAGCTGGTCCACGCGCTGGCCGTGGCGCCGCCGCGCACGCCCAGGTAGGCATAGCTCCCCTGGACCCACCCGCTCAGCGTGTACGTGGTGTTCGGCGTGAGCGTCAGGGTCTGCGCGCACTCGCCGGTCTGCCCGGAGGTGGGCGCGGTCTTCAGGGCGTACGAGCCCCCGTGGGCCGGGGTCGAGACCACCGCACCCCCGCTCTCGCAGCTCCACGGCGCGAGAGCGCCGCTCTCGAAGCCGCCGTTGACGAGCGCTCCACTGCCGCCGCCCGGGCCGGAGACCGTGAGGGTGAAGGTGGTGGAGTGGGTGAGCTGCCCGGCCGTCCCGGTGACTGTGAGGGGGTACGTGCCCGGCGCGGCCGAGGCCGCCGCGGTGACGGTGAGCTGCGCCGAACCGCCCGCCGTGACCGAGCCGGGGCTCAGGGTGGCACTCACCCCGGCCGGCGCTCCGGTCGCGGTCAGGGCCAGGGTCTTCGCGCTGCCCGAGGTGACGGCCGTACTCACCGTGGCCGTGGCGGCGCCGCCCGGGGCGACCGAGGCCGAGCCGGGGGCGACGGCGAGGGAGAAGTCGTCGGCGACGGGGCCGCCGCCGCCGGTGAAGGGCGCGAAGGTGTGGGTGAAGTACCAGGGGTCCTGGGCGATGCCCGAGCAGGTGTCGGAGCCGCCGGTGCCGGGGCAGCCGCCGTTGTCGCGCTGGAGGGCCCAGAAGGAGAGGGTGTTGACGCCCTTGCCGACGGCCCAGTTGTAGACCGCGGTGGCGTCGGCGGTGGTGAAGGTCTCGGCGGCCCCGAAGTCGTCGATGCCGGGCATCTCGGTGACGCCGATGGTGCCCCAGAGCTGGGCGGGGGTCTTCGTCGGGTAAAGGGCGGCGAGCTGGTTGTAGAGACCGGTGGCGGCGGTCTGGGTGTCGGCCGCCATGTTGTGACTGGCGTTGTCGTAGTAGTCGAAGGTCATCAGGTTCACGACGTCGACCTGCGCGCCCGCGGTCTTCGCGCTCTTGAGGACGGCGAGGCCGCTGCTCGCGAGGCCGCTCGTGGTGGTGGGCAGGGTGTAGGAGATCTGCAGGGGGCGACCGCTCGCCGCGGCCCAGTCCTGGACCTTCTTGATGGCCTGGTTACGGCGGTCGATGCCCGCCTTGTTGGTCAGCGAGTTGTCCTCGATGTCCATGTCCAGGCGCGCCATGTCGTAGGTCGTGATGACCTTCTCGTAGGCGGCGGCGATCGAGTCCACATTGGTGCAGCTGTCGGCGATCTCGGTGCCGCCGTTGTCGGCCGCGTACCCGCCGAAGGACGGGATGACGTCGCCGCCGCGCGAGCGGATGGTGGCGAAGTCGGCGCCGAAGACGGAGGCGGAGACCGGCTGGGAGGTCGATCCGTTCCAGTACGGGGTACAGGAGCCCTTGGCCTCGGTCTGCACGAAGGCCATGGTCAGGTACTTGGCGCCGGACTTCTGCGCGAGGTCGGCGGGGCTGTCGTTGGAGTACGCCTCGAAGTACGGCGCGAAGACGTGCGCGGGCAGCGGGGTCGCGGCGGCGTGCGCGGCGGCCTCGGCCCCGAGGACGAGTCCGGCGGAGGCGGTGACCGTGCAGAGGGCGGCCAGTAAGGCGTGGAGGGGCCTGGGGCGTCTCATCGTTGCTCCCGGTGGGGCGTGAGCGAGCGAGTGGGGGACGCCCCATGATTGGTCTGGACCATCACGGGGTCAAGGGTCCAGACCACTTCATTCCCAAGGGTTTGCCGATCGGGCCAACTCACCCGCCGCCAGACCACTTTGCCGGGCGAACCGGGACGCGTGAGCCGGTACCCGGACAGGCTCCCTCCGGGCATCGAGCGCGGAACATGGCACCGATGCCGGGCTCGTGGCGGTTCATGACATCCTATGACGTCACAACTCGCCGGGCCGGACCGGTCGATGTCCGGAGCAGACAGGGAAGGTCGATGAGGCTCTGCTTTCTGGTGGAGGAGCAGTACCGCCATGACGGCATGCCGAACGAGGTGATCGGGCAGCTGACCGCGTGGGGCCACCACGTGGACGTGCTGCGTCCCGGCGGTTCCCTCCTGCGCATGACCGAGGCGGTACGCGCGGGCACCCACGACGCCTGGGTGCTCAAAACCGTCTCCGGCGGCCCCGGGCTCACCCTGCTCGAAGCCGCGGCGGGAGCCGGGATGACCACGGTCAACGACGCCCGCTCGATCCGGGGCGTCCGGGACAAGGCGCTCGCCGCCGCCCTCGGCAGCAGCCGCGGGCTGCCGCTGCCCGCGACGTACGCGGTGGCCCGGCCGGAACTGCTGCTGGAGCTGGCGGACTCGGAGTACCCGCTGGTGGTCAAGCCCGCCGACGGCAGCTCCGGGCGGGGCGTGCACCTGGTGTCCTCGCCGGAGCGGCTGGTCGCACTGCTTCCGGAACTGGCCGGTGAGGGCATGCTGATCGCCCAGCCGTACGTTCCCAACGGGGGCACCGACATCAAGGTGTACAGCGTCCGCGGGGAGCTGTACGCCACCGAGCGCCGCTCGCCGCTGCACCCGGACCACTCGGTACGGGAGCGGCGCGTACCGCTGTCCGCCGAAGTGGCCGCGATCGCCGTACGGGTGGGCGCGGTGTACGGGCTCGACCTGTACGGGGTCGACGTGATCCTCGGGCCGGACGGGCCGGTGGTGGTCGACGTGAACGACTTCCCCAGCTTCCGCCAGGTCCCCGAAGCCGCGGCGCGGGTGGCCCGGGCGGTGCTGGACCTCGCCGGAGCGGGAGCGTCCGTTTCAGCGGGCACAGCGGGCACCACGGCCACGGCGGGAGCGGCCGTCGGGTGCGTGCGGACCGTCGCCATCCCGGCGCAGGTGACCGTGGCGACGGCCGCCGCCGCTTCGGCCCGGGCCGTGGGCGGCGAGACCATATGAGGATCGGGCTGATCACCCCGGAGCCCGGACACCCGCTGCTGGCCGGGGCCACCGGCCTGCTCACGCCCGGACACCGGGTGGAGGCGCTCGACCCGCGGTCCCTGACGGAGCTGCCGGGTCCGCCCGCCGACGTGTACCTGCTCAAGTCCCGTACGCCGCCGGCCCTGGCCCTCGCCCGGGAGGCGGAGCGGCTCGGGGCCCCCGTGGTCAACTCCGCGTCCGCCACCGCGCTGTGCCAGGACCGTACGGCGATGGCGACGCTCGCGCTCGGCGCCGGTCTGCCGTTCGCCCCCACCCATCTCCACGGCTCGCTCGCCGAACTGGCCGCGGGCGCGCCCCTGCCCGGGCCGGTCGTGATCAAGAGCAGGCACAGCCGCCGGGGCGATCTGGTCGCCCGGGTCGATGACGACGCGCGGCTGCGGGCGCTGGCCGCCGAGTGGCCCGGGGAGCCGGTCGTGGTCCAGGAGTTCGCGCCCAACAGCGGCTGGGACCACAAACTGTGGGCGATCGGGGACCAGGTCTTCGCGGCGCTGCGCCGGTCCGAGCTGTCCCCCGGGGGCCGCGGGCCGAACCTGCCGCTCGCGCTCGCCGACCTGCCGCCGGGCTGGGCCGATCTGGTCCGCGGGGTCGGCGAGGTCTTCGGCCTCGACGTCTACGGCGTAGACATCATCGCCGCCGGGGAGCGCGAGGGCAGCGAGGTGCGCGGCGGGGATCCGCTGATCGTGGACATCAACGCCTTCCCCGGCATCCGGGGCCAGGCCGGGGCCCCCGAGGCGCTGGCGGCCCTGGCCCTGCGCCGCGCGGCCGGCCCCCGTCTCGTGCACCGGGCCACCGCCGAAGCCGGAGCCACCGCCGCTCACCCGGCCGCCGCCGCCCGGTAAACCGGATGCGCCCGGCCGGCCCGGATGTGAGGGTGCGGCCATGAATCGCGAAAAGATCTCCCGTGTCGCCCATGCCCACCACCCGGTCAAGGCACCGCTGGACGACGAAGCGGTACGCGCGCTGCTGGAGCACGGCCTCCCGCTCGGCCGGGAGCGGGTGCTCGATCTCGGCTGCGGCCCCGCGGAGTGGCTGCTGCGCGCCCTGTCGGCCCACCCCGGGGTCCGCGCGGAGGGCGTCGACGTGTCCGGGGAGGCCCTGGAGCAGGCCTCCGCGGCGGCCCGCGCCCGGGGCGTCCAGGACCGCCTCGTGCTGCACCAGCGGGAGGCCGCGGCGTTCACCGCCCCGCACTCCTTCGACCTGGTGCTGAGCGTGGGGTCCGCCCACGCCTTCGGCGGGCTGCTGCCGACGCTCGACGCCGCCGCGGCCCACCTCGCCCCGGGCGGCCGGGTGCTGATCGGCGACGGCTTCTGGGACCGGGAGCCGTCGCCGGAGGCCGTCGCCGTGCTGGGCGACTTCGCCGGTCTGGCGGACACCCTGGACCTGGTCACGGCGGCGGGCTGGACCCCGGTGCACGGACACGTCAGTACCCGACGGGAACTGGACGGCTACGAGTGGGCGTGCTGGGGAGCCCTGGCCGCGTGGGCGCTGGACCACCCCGACGACCCGGACAGCGCCCGGGCCCTGGAGACGGCCGCCGAACGCCGCGGCGAGTGGCTGCGCGGCTACCGGGACTGCTTCGGGTTCCTCTCCCTGGTGCTGCGCCGGACCGCCGGGTGAAAAGCCGGACGGCCGGGTGAAAAGGTGGTGCGGCCGCCCGGGGGGCCGGCTTACAGTCGCGGGATGAGTACCCGCACCTTCCGCATCACCGTTCGTGGCTCCTTCGACGGCCTGACCCCGGAGCAGCACGCCGAGCTGCTCGCCCGAGCCCCGGAGCACGACATGCTGCGGGGGGAGTTCACCACCGCGGGCAGCCTCACCTACGACATCGCGGCCCGGCCGTTCTTCACCTTCCGCTTCCTGGAATCGGGCGAGACGGAGGAGGACATCCTGGACGCGGGCGCGCGCGCCGAGCTGGCCGCCGAGGCCTGGCTGGAGGAGCGCGGGTACGGCTTCAAGCGGATCACGTCCCAGTCGCAGGACCTCTCCCTGGCCCCGCTCGCCAAGCGCCAGCGGCGCGCGGCGGCGGCGGCCCTGCCGCGCGACTGACCGTACGCGCCGCCCGGGCGGCCGCTCTCCGGATGCGGACGGGGCCCTGCGGGACCACAGTGACCCGCATGGGTATCGATGACTACGGCGGCGGGACCGGGGCGCAGTCCCCGGTCCTCGTCGTCACGACGAACGACGTCCCCGGCTACCACGTACAGAAGGTGATCGGAGAGGTCTTCGGCCTCACCGTGCGCTCGCGGCACCTGGGCAGCCAGATCGGCGCGGGCCTGAAGTCGATGATCGGCGGCGAGCTGAAGGGCCTGACCAAGACCCTGGTGCAGACGCGCAACCAGGCCATGGACCGGCTGATCGAGCAGGCGCAGGCCCGCGGCGCGAACGCGGTGCTGATGATGCGATTCGACGTGACCGACGCGGCCGATGTGGGGACCGAGGTGTGTGCCTACGGGACGGCCGTGGTCATCGCCCCGCAGCCGCAGTAACCGGACCGGCCCTCCCTCCTCCCTCCTCCCTCCTCGTACGTCCCCTCCCTCGCCCGTCCCGTCGTCCATCCCGTCGCCACCTTGCCGTCATTCACGACTGCCACGCTGCCCGGGAGCCGAGGTTGTATATACAACTTGGGGAGAACGCGACGACGGGAGCCGCGATGACGGCAACGACGATCCCCCACCCTCCCGCGCTGTGGCTGCGCGACAACTGCCCCTGTACCGAGTGCCGTGATCCGCGCAACGGCCAGAAGCTCTTCCAGATCACCGACCTGCCCGCCGACCTGGCCATCGGCTCCGCGCACGAGGCCCGCACCTCCCGGGGCGAGGCCGCCCGCGAGATCGTCTGGGCGCCGGACGGACACCGTTCGTGCTACCCCCTGGCCTGGCTCGACGCGCACTCCCCCGCCTCCGGGGCCGGCCACCCCGGCGACGGGCGGACCGAGGCCGACAAGGAACTGTGGTCCGCCGCCGACCTGCTCGGGCGGCTGCCCGAGGCCCGCTGGGCGGCGTACGGCTCCACGGACGAGGTACGGGCCGGGGCGCTGGAGAGCGTCCAGCGGCTCGGCTTCGTACTGCTGCGCGAGGTGCCGTGCCGGGACCGGCAGGTCCTGGCCGTGGCGCGGACGTTCGGCTTCGTCAGGGAGACGAACTACGGCGAGCTGTTCGAGGTCCGGGTCGAGGCCGACCCCAACAACCTGGCCTTCACCGGAGCCCGGATCACCCCGCACACCGACAACCCCTACCGCGATCCGGTGCCCACGCTCCAGCTGCTGCACTGCCTCGCCAACGAGGCGCGGGGCGGGGACTCCGGGCTCGTCGACGGGTTCCACGGCGCCGCGCTGCTGCGGTCCGAGGACCCGGAGGCCTTCCGGGTCCTGACCCGGTTCCCCGTCGAGTTCGCCTTCGCCGACGCGCGCACCGAACTGCGGGCCCACCGGCCGCTGATCGGAGCCGACGGCCTCGGCCGCATCCGCGAGGTCCGCTTCAACAACCGCTCGACCGCGACCCTGCACCACCCGGCCGAGGTGCTGGAAGCGTTCTACCGCGCCTACCGGAGCTTCGGCGCGGTCCCGCTGCGCCCCGAGCTGCAGCTGGAGTTCCGGCTGGCCCCCGGCGACTGCCTCGTCTTCGACAACACCCGTCTGCTGCACGCCCGTACGGCCTTCGCCGAATCCGGTGCGCGTCACCTCCAGGGGACCTACGCCGACCTCGACGGCCTCGCCTCCACCCTCGCCGTGCTGCGCCGCTCCGGAGGTGCCCGGTGAACCCCGTCGACGAACTGGCCGCGCTCTTCGCGGGCGAGGGCGGCGCCGAGTACCTCGGCGAGGCCGTCACCCAGGCCGGGCACATGCTCCAGGCGGGCGCGCTGGCCGAGGCCGCCGGGGCGCCCGCGCCGCTGGTCGCGGCGGCCCTGCTGCACGACATCGGGCACTTCCACGGGACCGTCACCGGACGCGATCTGATGGAGGGGCACCAGGACAACCGGCACAGCCACACGGGCGCCGACCGGCTGGCCCGGTGGTTCGGGCCGGAGGTCGCCGAACCGGTCCGGCCGCACGTGGCGGCCAAGCGCTACCTGTGCGCCGTCGAGCCGGGCTACTTCGCCCCGCTCTCCGAGGCCTCGGTGCACACCCTGCGGGTCCAGGGCGGCCCGATGATGGTCGAACAGGCCCGCGCCTTCGCTGAGTTGCCCGGCGCGGCCGACGCCGTCGCCGTCCGGCGCTGGGCCGAGCAGGCCAAGGATCCCGGCCTGGCGACCCCGGACTTCGACCACTTCCGGCCGCTGCTGGCATCCCTGCTGCTGGAACGCCGGACGCCCTGACGCGTCGGCCGGTCAGGGACCGAGACGGCGGCCCAGCGCGCTGGCCGCCGTCGTGTGCACCGTGAAGGACACCGTCCCCGGCAGGTACCGGTCCTGCGACCACTCCACCGGCGCCCCCGCCGGGTCGGTGGAGCGCCGCCGCTCCCGCAGCAGCGCCTCCCCGGCCCGGCAGCCCAGCAGCAGCGCGTCGTGCGCGTCCGCGGGCACGAGGTCGATGGTGTGGTGGGCGTCCATGAACAGCACGCCGTGCAGGGCGAGTTCGTCGGAGTACGAGACGGTGTCCGGCGGCATGGCCGCGACCAGCGCGCCGACCGCCTCCGGGTACGTCGTACGTTCCACCATCACCGGGGCCCCGGACAGCGTCCGCAGCCGCCGCACCCGGTAGACCGCGGCCCCGGGGGCGGTCCGCAGGTGTTCGGCCTCTTCGGCGTCGGCCGCGACCCGCTCCACCGCCACCGTCCGTCCGCCCGGCTTCTGGCCCAGCGAGCGTGCCCACCGGGTGAAGCTGCGCAGTTCGGCGGAGCCCTCGCGGCCCGGGGCGGCCAGGACCACCCGGCGGGTGCCCCGGCGGGAGGTGATCAGGCCGTCGGCGCGCAGCGCGGCGAGCGCCTGGCGGACCGTACCCCTGGACACGCCGTGACGGCGGGCGAGTTCGTCCTCCGCGGGCAGCCTGGCCCCGGAGCCGTACTCGCCCGCCGTGATGGCGGTCCGCAGGTCGGCGGCGACGCTTCGGTACAGCGGGGTCCTGCCGGGTGCCTCGTTCACGGCCCCAGCTTGCCATGCCCGTTCACGCGCACAGCGCTCGCAGCAGGGCGGGATCGGCGTCGGCGAGCGATCCGAGGAGGGTCAACCCCGGTGCGGGCAGCAGCGGTTCGGTCGAGGGCACGCCGAGCACCCGGCAGCCCGCGGCGAGCGCGGAGGCCACGCCGGTGGCGCTGTCCTCGACGGCGACGCAGCGCTCCGGTACCGCGCCGAGCGCGTGCGCGGCGGCCAGGTACGGATCGGGGGCGGGCTTGGTCCGTACGGTGTCCTCCGCGCCGAACAGCGCGTCGAACCGGTGCCCGTCCAGGGTCCCCGCCACTCGCTCGACCACGGCCCGCGGCGAGGCGGACACCAGCGCGGTCGGTACGGACTCGGCGCGCAGCGCGGCCAGCAGCCGCAGCGCGCCGGGGCGCGGATCGGCCCCGGCCGCGAGCCGCCCGGCGAACCCGGCGCCCAGTTCGGCGGCGAGTTCCGGTTCGACGGCGTCCAGGTACCGGGCCAGCAGCGCGGCGGTGTCCTCGACGGAGCGCCCGGTCACCGCGGTCCGGCGTACGGGGTCCAGGGCGCGTCCCCGGCGTACGGCGGCGGCCTCGACCACGTCCAGCCATACGCCCTCGGTGTCGACGAGGGTGCCGTCCATGTCGAAGAGGACCGCTTGCAGGCTCATGCGGAGCCGTCCGGCACGGCGAGCAGCACGGGGCGCGGCTGGGGGCGTACGGCGACCCGCGCGCCCGGCACCAGGGCGCCCGCCGCGTGCGTGGGGACGTCCGCCTTGACGTCGGTGACCTCGCCTCGGGCGTCGGTCAGGGCGATCCGGACCCGGACGGTCGGGCCGTGGAAGGCGCTGCCGAGGACCCTGCCGGGGCCGTCGCCCTGGGCGGTGACCTCCAGGCTCTCGGGGCGCAGCAGCGCCTCGACCGGGCCGGGTGCGGGCGCCGGGCCGTCGACGGGGAGCCGGACGCCCAGCACCTCCACGGTGCCGTCGGCGGCGGCCTGCCCGGGGATCCGGTTCATCGCGCCGATGAACCCGGCGACGAAGGCGGTGGCGGGGCGGGCGTACAGCTCGGTGGGGGTGGCGCACTGTTCGAGGCGCCCCCCGCGCATCACGGCGACGCGGTCGGCCATCGAGAGCGCCTCTTCCTGGTCGTGGGTGACGAACACGGTGGTGATCCCCAGCTCCAGTTGGAGCCGCCGGATCTCCTCCCGGAGGGTCACGCGGACCTGGGCGTCGAGGGCGGACAGCGGTTCGTCGAGGAGCAGCAGCCGGGGCCGCAGGGCGAGCGCGCGGGCGAGGGCGACGCGCTGCTGCTGGCCGCCGGAGAGCTGGTGGGGGTAGCGGTCGCCGTGGCCGGGCAGGCCGACCAGTTCGAGGAGTTCCGCGGCGCGGGCGCGCCGTTCGGCGACGCCGGTTCCGCGCATGCGCAGCCCGAAGCCGACGTTGTCGCGGGCGTTCAGGTGCGGGAAGAGGCTGTACGACTGGAAGACCATGGCGGTGTCGCGGCGGTTGGCCGGGACGGGGACGATGTCCTTGCCGTCGAGCAGGACCTGTCCGGCGTCGGGCCGTTCGAATCCGGCGAGGACGCGCAGGGCAGTGGTCTTGCCGCAGCCGGACGGGCCGAGCAGGGCGAGGAGTTCGCCCGGGGCGACGTCCAGGTCGAGGCCGTCGAGGGCCACGGCGGTGCCGAACTCGCGGCGCAGGCCGCGCAGTTCCAGGGAGGCTCCGGCACGGTGGCCGGCTGTGGCGACCGTGCCGGCCGACGTGTCGCTCGCGTTGATCGCGTTCATCAGGGGGTGACTCCTACGGCCTTCGTGCGGGGGGTGCGGTGGTGGCGCTTGCGTCCCGCCACCGTCAGGGCGAGCAGCAGGGCCCAGGTGAGGAGCAGGCTCAGCAGGGAGACGGCGACGGACAGCCGGGCGTCGGAGCCGGAGGCCCGCACGACCCATACGGTGAACGGTTCGAAGCCCAGCAGCTGGGCGACGGTGAACTCTCCCAGGACCAGGGCCAGCGCCAGGAAGGAGGCGTTGAGCAGGGCGCCGCGCAGATTGGGCAGTACGGCCAGGACCAGGGCCCGGGGCCAGGACGCGCCGAGGTCCCGGGCGGCTTCGACCAGGGTTCGTACGTCGACCGCGCGCAGCCCGGCGTCGAGGGCCCGGTAGACGAACGGCAGGGCCATCACCGCGTAGGCGAGGACCAGGATCAGGGGGAAGGCGGGGTTCTGGACGGCCACGAAGGTCTGGTAGAGCGGGGTCGCGGCGAGTTGCTCGGGGCCCCAGCGCAGCACCGTGGTGATCCCGGCGGTCAGCGCGACCGGCGGCACCACCAGGGGCAGCGTGCACACGACCTCCAGCACCGAGCGCAGCCGGGGCGCGCCGAGCCGTACGGCGACGGCGGCCGGGACCGTGACCAGCAGCACCAGGGCCACGGTCGCGGCGGCCAGGCCGATGGAGAGGGTCAGGCTGGCGAGGAAGCCCTCGGCGTGCACGATCTTCGTGTAGGCGGAGAGGGTCCAGCCGTGGCCCGGGATGTCGAGGGTGAAGACGGCGGAGGCCAGCAGCGGGACGAGGAAGTACGTCGCGGCCAGCAGCAGGACGATCGAGCGGCCGGGGCGGGCGCCCGCCGGGATCAGGCGAGCCATCGGGTGCTCCTTCGCTGGAGGGGCAGGTGGACGGCCATCACCAGGGCGGCGACCAGCACCATGTCCAGGCTGAGCGCGAGCGCCACGTTCTCCTGGCCGATCAGTACGTTCCCGGAGAGGGCGTCGGCGATCTGCATGGTGACCAGGGGGACGGAGCTGCCGACCATCGCGGCGGCGGTGGCGTAGGCGGCGAAGGCGCTGCCGAAGAGCAGGACGAACCCGGCGAGCAGGGTGGGCAGCAGTACGGGGATCCCGATGTGCCGCCAGTAGCGCCAGGTGGAGGCGCCGCAGTCCTGGGCGGCCTCGCGCCACTGGGGGCGCAGCCCGTCCAGGGCGGGGGCCACGGTGAGCACCATGAGGGGGACCAGGAAGTAGAGGTAGGTCAGGGACAGGCCCCAGAAGCCGTACAGGGACCAGCCGTGGGCGTCGAGGCCGAGGCCGGTGGTGAGGACGCCCGCGTTGCCGAGGGTGGCGACGAAGGCGAAGGCCAGCGGGACGCCGCCGAAGTTGGCGAGCACCCCGGAGGCGGTCAGTACGGCTTCGCGCAGCGCGCGGCTGCGGGAGCTGACGACGGCCTGGGCGACGAGCAGCCCGAGCAGGGCGCCCGCGGCGGCCGTGAGCGCGGACAGTTTCACGCTGCCGAGGAGGGCGGTGCGGTAGGCGCCGTCGACCGAGCGGGCGAGGTTGTCCGCGCCGTACGAGGAGGTACCGGCGACCGGGTCCTCGACGGTGAAGGCGCCGAAGGCCATGGCCAGGGACGGGAGCCCGAAGGCGACGGCGACCAGGAGCAGCAGCGGGAGGGCGGCGAGCCAGGCGCCCGGGCGGCGGCGGGCCCACCCGGTCCGGCGCGCGGGGCCGGGAGCGGGAGCCGACCCGGCCGCGGAGCGGGACGCGGGCAGGGCCCGCGCGGGGGCCGGGGCGGGGGCCGCCGCCGCGCCGGGCACCGAGCCGGGCGCGGGGGCGGTCTGTGCGTGGGGGGTCATCGGCGCGTCAGCCGGAGATCGCCTTGGCCCAGCCGCCGGCCAGGGTTTCCTTGGCCTTGGCGGTCTGTTCCTGGGTCGGGAACTTCGGGGTGCCGGTGACCGCGGGCAGGGCGGCGGCCGCGGCCTTGTCGAGGGTGCCGTCGGCCTGCATGGCGGGCATCAGGACGGGCCGGGCGTGTCCCTTGAGCCACAGGTTCTGGCCCTCGACGCTGTAGAGGTACTCCTGCCACAGGCGGGCGGCCGCGGGGTGCGGGGCGTCCTTGTTGATGGCCTGGGAGTAGTACTGGGCGAACGTGCCGTCGGCGGGGACGGCGACCTTCCAGTCGATGCCCTTGGGCTTGAACTGCTCGGCGTACCCGGCGTTCAGGTAGTCCCAGTCGATGCTGATGGGCGTCTCGCCCTTCTCGACGGTGGCCGGGGTGGACTCGACGGGATTGTAGTTGCCGCTCTTCTTGAGCTTGCCGAAGAAGTCGAGGCCGGGCTGGATGTCGTCGAACGAACCGCCGCTGGCGAGGGATGCCGCGTAGACCCCCGCGAAGGCGGAACCGGACTTGGTGGGGTTGCCGTTGAGGGCGACCTGGCCCTTGTACTCGGGCTTGAGGAGGTCCGCGAAGGTCTCGGGGCAGACCTTGACGCGCTTGGCGTCGCAGCCGATGGAGACGTAGCCGCCGTAGTCGTTGGCCCAGCGCGCCCGCGGGTCGCGCTGGGTCTCGGGGATCTTGTCGAAGGCGGCGACCTTGTAGGGCGCGAGGATGCCCTCCGCGGCGGCGGACTGGGCGAAGGCGGCGCCCAGGTCGAGGACGTCCGGGGCGCGGTCCTGGCCCTTGCGGGACTTCACCGCGTTGATCTCGTCCTGGCTGGAACCGTCCGGGTTCTCGACCTTGACCTGGATCCCGTACTTCTGGGTGAAGCCGTCGATCAGGGAGCCGTAGTTGGCCCAGTCGCGCGGGAGGGCGATGGCGTTGAGCGTGCCCTCCTTCTTCGCGGCGGCGACCAGCGCGTCCATGCCGCCGAGGTCGGTGACCGTGGCGGCGGTGGCGATGTCCTTGCCGTTCGCGCTGGTGGCGGCCACCTTGTCGGGGGCGGCGCCGCATGCCGTGAGGGCGAGGGCGGAGAGGGTGAGACCGGCGGCGAGCGCGATGGTCCGGGTGTGAGCGGTGATCACGTGGGGGCTCCAAGTTGTATGGACAACTGACTCCATTACCGGAGTCCCCGGTGTCGTCCCGGTGAATGGCGGGCGGCATCCGGACAGCGAGTGGCGGTCAGTTCCGGCCATTCGCCTCCGGAGACGCCCCGGGCCCGGTCCGCGGCGGGTGCGGGCACCCCCGGCGGGGACCGGGCCGGGGGCCCCTTCCCTGCCCCGGCCCCCGTCAGCCCCTCAGCCCCTCAGCCCCTCAGCTCCTCAGCTCCTCAGCTCCTCAGCCGCGACGCCTGCCGAATGGTGTCCGCGAGCCCGCGCACGTCCGCGTCCTGCGTCATGGCCGCCACCGCGGAGGCGCGCTCGGCCAGCCGGTCGAGCGGGAGCGCTCCGGGCACCGGCTCCCAGCCGCCTCCGCGCTCGCGCAGCGCAGAGGCGAAGTACGCCGCCACGGCGGTCAGCTGGAACCGGGCGTCGGCCTCGCCCCACACGCGGCCGGTCAGCGCGGCCGCCTCCACGGAGGCCGATTCCTCGTGCGGGGCCCGGGTGGCCGGGTCGAGCCAGCGCACGGTGGCCGTCGCCACGTGTCCGGCGGCGCCGGGGCGCGTACGGACCGCGTACAGGGCGGTGACGCTGTGCCCGGGGCCCACCTCGCCGCCGTCCACCGCGTCGTCGCGGAAGTCGTCGTCGGCGACGCGCCGGTCCTCGTAGCCGATCAGCCGGAAGCTCTCCACGGTCCGCGGGTCGAAGGCGACCTGCGCCTTGGCGTCGCGGGCGCGCAGGTCGATCTGGGCGGGCAGGTCGTCGCAGAAGACCCTGCGCGCCTGGTCGAGGTCGGAGACGTAGGTGGTGTGGCCGTCACCGCGGTCGGCGAGGGTCTCCATCAGCGTGTCGCCGTAGTCGCTGCCGACGCCCACGCCGAACAGGGTGATGCCCTTGTCCTCGCGGGCTGTGGCGACCCGTTCCAGGATCCCGTCGGCCGAGGTGTCGCCGGAGTTGGCGAGGCCGTCGGAGAGGACCACGACCCGGTTGGTGGCGTCTTCGCGCAGGCCCTTGACCGCCACCTCGTAACCGCGGGTCACGCCGGCCTCGACATTGGTCGAATCGGTGGGCAGCAGGCCCGATATGACCTCGTGGACGCGTTCGCGCCGACCGCCGAGCCGGGTCATCGGGATCCGGGTCTCGGCCTGGTCGCTGAAGGTGACCACCGCGATCGAATCGTCGTCGCGCAGCCGGTCCGTCATCAGCTCCAAGGAGCTGCGGACCAGGTCCAGGCGCCCGGGCTCGGCCATGGAGCCGGAGATGTCCACGACGAAGGTGAGGGCGGCGGGCTTGCGGGCCGCCTCCGTCGCGGGGGCCTTGGTGGTGAGCCCGACGCGCATCAGCGACCAGCCGTCGTCCGAGGTGCGGGCGCCGTCGACGGCCACGGAGAAACCGTTGCCGCCCGGCTGGCGGTAGTCCTGGCGGAAGCTGTTGACGAACTCCTCCGGGCGGACGGTATTCGGGTCGGGCAGTCGGCCCGAGCCGATCGTGCGGCGGGCGAAGCCGTAGCTCGCGGTGTCCACGTCCAGGGCGAAGGTGGAGCGGTAGTCGGTGGGCGGGCCGCTGCGCCGCACCCCGCCGTCGGGGGCCCCGTGCACCGGGCCGCTCCGGCTCTTGCCGTCGTACCGCGCGCCGCCGCCCGCGCCGCCGCCCGCGGCGCCGCCCGCGGTGCCGCCCGCGGTGCAGCCGGTCAGCAGGAGGCCGCCCGCCGCGAACGCGGCCATCACCTTTCCGTACTTCTTCGCACGAGGTCGCATGCCGA
This sequence comes from Streptomyces sp. G-G2, assembly GCF_030063135.1. Taxonomy (GTDB): domain Bacteria; phylum Actinomycetota; class Actinomycetes; order Streptomycetales; family Streptomycetaceae; genus Streptomyces. Next base: position 194,707 of record NZ_JASISO010000003.1, on the reverse strand, counting down.
TCTCCTCACGTAGCAGCCGGTACTGCTGAATGTGACGTCCCGGCAGGCCTCCTGGACGAGTCGGGGGCGTTGCGAATGCGTCTCGAAGCGACAACGGCAGGCGGAATATCAAGGTCTGGGCTCGATTCGGGCACGAAGGCCCAACGGACCACAACCCGCGGCCCTTCGCATGATTGAGCGGAAATCCTATGTACGCGGCCGAGCCTGACGGGCAGGCGCGAAAATCCACCACGATCCGCCACGGAACACCGTTGCGCGCTCAATCGAATTGCCCCGATTCGCGGCTACTGTCGGCGCATGAACGGTTCCCTCACCGATTCCCGGAGACAAGCTCCCGCGCAGCCCGCGAGCTTTATTCAGGAAGTATTACGAGGTGTCGCCCAAGTGGATTTCATGCCCAATGCGATCACCGGCATCGTCTTCCTCGCCGCACTGGCCGCGGCGGGCTGGCAATTCGCGCTCTACGGGCTCCTCGGCAGCGTGGTCGGTACGGCCACCGCCTACGCCTTCGCCCTCGACCGGTCCCTGGTCTCCGCCGGACTGCGCGGCTTCAACGGCACCTTGGTCTCCCTCGCGTTCGCCGTGTTCCTGGGCGCCGGACACCTGTCGACCGTCCTGCTGGCGATCGGCGCCAGCGTCACCGTCGTCGTCGTCACCTCGGCGCTGGCCACCGTCCTCGGCACCTGGAACATCCCCACCTTCACGATGCCGTTCTGCATCATGGCGAGCGTCATGACGGTCGCCGCGCCCAGCTTCTCCCGGGTGTGGCACCAGGGGCCGGCCCTCGCGGGGCTGCCCGAGGCCGCCTCCGGCGCCACCTCGCTGACCTGGGAACAGCTCTGGCACGGGTTCTTCGCCGACTTCGGCCAGATCTTCTTCATGCCGCAGTGGTACGTCGGCCTGATCTTCCTCGCCGGGATCACCCTCGCGAGCAGGCTCGCGGGAGCGATGGCCTGCGTGGGCAGCGCGGTGGCCATCTTCGTGGCCTGGGGCATGGGTTCGCCCACCGAGGGCATCGCGGAGGGCCTGATGGGCTACAACAGCGTGCTCGTCGCGATGGCCCTGTGCGGGGTGTTCCTCGTCAGCGGTACCTGGAGTTTCGCGTACGCCGTGCTCGGCGCCGCCGCCGCGACCGGCCTGACGGCCGCCATGACCGCGTTCTTCGCTCCCTTCGGCGGCCACACCTTCACCTGGCCGTTCGTCCTGACCTCGCTGGTGTTCGTCGCCGCGGTACCGGCCATTCCCCGGCTGCGGCGTACCTGAACTCCCCCTGGAACGGCCGCCGATGGGACCGGCACGCCCCGGCCCCCGGATCCCCAACCCGCTCGAAAGTGAGTGACCGATGAATCTCGCCCCCCGTGAGATGGACAAGCTCTGGATCTACGTCGTGGCCGATCTGGCCCGCAAGCGGCGCGACCGGGGCGTCAAGCTCAACTACAGCGAGGCCTGCGCCCTGATCAGTGAGGCCATCCTCGAAAGCGCCCGGGACGGCAGGACCGTCGCGGAGTGCATGGAACTCGGCAAGCAGATCATCGCCGCGGGCGACGTCCTGCCCGGGGTGCGGGAGATGCTCCCGCTGCTCCAGGTCGAGGCCGCCTTCGTGGACGGCACCAAGCTGGTCTCCTGCCACGACCCCGTCGGGGCCTGAGCGTGGCCGCGGTCGCACCCGAGCAGACCGGGCACACCCGACACGCCGGACACGCCGAGCAGGCCGAGCACGCCGGGAACGCCAAGCACGCCGGACGCACCCCGCGCGCGGGCCGGTCCGGTGCGGAGCCCCCCGTCACGGTCGTCCTGGCCGCGGGCCACGAGGGCGGGGCCGCCGTCGGCGGGGTGAGCACCGGGCGGCCGCTGGCCGAGGCGGTCGGCGCGGCGCTGGACGGGTCCCCGGACCCGGTGTGCGTCGTCCCCATGACCCTGGGGCGCGACCCGAAGCTGATCGCCGACTGCGCCCGCGCGCTGCGCTGGCTCGGCCGCGGCGAGGGCGCCGGGAGCGGCGGGCACGGGGGCCACGGCGGGCACGGCGGTCCGGGGAGCGCGGGCGGCGGCCGGCTGGTCCTGGCGCCGCCCTTCGCCACCGCCGACCACCTCACCGCGTGGCTGCGTACGGCCGCCCTCAAGGCGGTGCGGTCGGCGCCGGAGACCTCGGCGGTGCTCGTCACGGCGCCCGCCTCGAGGCCCTTCGAGGACGCGGACCTCTTCCGGGTGGCCCGGCTGGTGCGCCAGTACGGGCGGCACCGCTGGGTCGAGGTGGCCTTCGACGGGGGCGACCCGGACGTCGCCGAGGGCGTCGAGCGGTGCCTGCGGCTCGGGGCCCGCCATGTCGGCCTGGTCCGGGCTGCGTTCGGCCCGCTGGACGGCGTACCGGAAGGCGTCCTGGACACCGGGCCGCTGCTGACCGGGGCGGCGGTCGACGAGGTGCTGCGGTCCCGGGTCGCGCAGGCGCTGCACCGGCTGACCCGTGGTGACGACGGCATCGGCGCCGGGCTGGACGCCGAGCACGGGCACGGCTACGCGCACACGCACGGCCCGGGCGACGGCCACTCCCACCCCCACGGCCACGACCACTCCCCCCACTGAACTGAAGGGACGTACCACCATGTCCGGTGGCGCCACCTACCTCTACGGCGAAGGCACCGTGGAGATCAACGCAGGCCGCCGCAAAGCCACGGTCACCGTGTCCAACACCGGTGACCGGGCCGTCCAGGTCGGTTCGCACTACCACTTCTTCGAGGCCAACCGGGCCCTCGACTTCGACCGCAACGCCGCCTACGGCATGCACCTGGACCTGCCCGCGGGCACCGCTGTGCGCTTCGAGCCGGGCGACACCCGCGAGGTGGAACTGACCGCCTACAGCGGGCACGGCCGCCTGATCGGCTTCAGCTCCCTCGTCGACGGCGGTCTCGGTTCCACCGACACCCGCAACCGCGCGCTGCGCCGGGCGGTGGAACTCGGCTTCCTGGGCGCCCGGATCGAGGAACCCGAGCGGCCCGAGGCCCCCGCCCCCGCTGCCGCCCCCGGTGGCGACAGCGGCAGCAGCAGCAGCGACGGCGACGGCGACGGTCACAAGAAGAAGCACAAGAGCCACAAGAAGGGCGAGAACTGATGGCCGTCCTGAGTCGCAAGCAGTACGCCGACCTGTTCGGGCCGACCGTAGGGGACCGCTTCCACCTGGCGGACACCAACCTGGTCGTCGAGGTCGAGAAGGACCACAACGAGGGGCACTACGGGGACGAGGCCGTCTACGGCGGCGGCAAGGGGATCCGTGACGGGATGGCCCAGGACCCGCAGGCCACCAACCAGCAGGGCGCCCTGGACCTGGTCATCACCAACGTGGTGGTGATGGACCCGGTGCTCGGTGTGGTCAAGGGCGACCTCGGCGTCAAGGACGGCCTGATCGCGGGCCTGGGCAAGGCGGGCAATCCGCACACCCAGTCCGGGGTGCACCCCAAGCTGGTGATCGGCCCGGGCACCGAGGTGATCTCGGGCGAGCACCTGATCGCCACGGCGGGCGGGATCGACACCCACATCCACTTCATCGCGCCGCAACAGGCCGAGCACGGCCTCTCCAACGGCATCACCACGATGATCGGCGGCGGCACCGGCCCCTCCGACGGCACCAACGGCACCACCTGCACCCCCGGCCCCTGGAACATCGGCCGGATGTACCAGGCCGTCGAGGACCTCCCGGTCAACGTCGGACTGCTGGGCAAGGGCAACGGCTCCCTGCCCGAGGCCCTCGTCGAGCAGGTCGAGGCGGGGGTCTGCGGTCTGAAGGTGCACGAGGACTGGGGCACGACCCCGGCCGCCCTGAGCAAGGCCCTCGACGTCGCCGACGAGTACGACGTCCAGGTCGCGGTGCACACGGACACCCTGAACGAGTCCGGCTTCTTCGAGGACACCCGCTCCGCCATCGACGGGCGCACCATCCACACCTTCCACACCGAGGGCGCGGGCGGCGGCCACGCCCCGGACATCATGCGGATCGCGGGCGAGCCCAACGTACTGCCCTCCTCCACCAACCCGACGCTGCCGTACACCGTCAACTCGGTGGACGAGCTGCTCGACATGGTGATGGTCTGCCACCACCTCTCGCACGACATCCCCGAGGACGTCTCCTTCGCCGACTCGCGCGTGCGGGCCGAGACGATCGCGGCCGAGACCGTGCTGCACGACGAGGGGGTCATCTCGATCTTCTCCTCGGACTCGCAGGCCATGGGCCGGATCGGCGAGTCCTGGACCCGCGCGTTCCAGACCGCGCACCACTGCAAGGACCAGCGCGGCAAGCTCGCCGGGGACACCGAGCGCAACGACAACTTCCGGGTCAAGCGCTACCTCGCCAAGATGACCATCAACCCGGCCCTCGCCACCGGCACGGCCGACCACATCGGTTCGCTGGAGAGCGGCAAGCTCGCCGACATCGTGCTGTGGCCGATCCACTCCTTCGCCGCGAAGCCGAAGATGGTCATCAAGGGCGGCCTGATCAACTGGGCGCTGATGGGCGACCCCAACGCCTCGCTGCCGACCCCGCAGCCGGTCTACTACCGCCCGATGTACGGGGCGTACGGCAAGGCGCGGCAGGCCACCCGGGTCTCCTTCATGTCACAGGCCGCGATCGCGCTCGGGGTGCCGGAGCGGCTGGGGCTGGACAGCATGGTGCTGCCGGTGCGGCACTGCCGCACGGTGGGCAAGCAGCACATGTTGCACAACGACGCGATGCCCGTGATCACGGTCGACCCGGAGACGTACAAGGTCAGTCTGGACGGGGTCCCGGCCACCATCGAACCGGCCCGTGAACTGCCCCTGAACCACCTGTTCTACCTGGTATGAGCCCTGCCTCGACGACCGGCGGCGACCGCGGGGGCGACCACGAGGGCGGCGGTCACGACCACGGCATCGGGGCCGCCGCCCTGCTGGTCAGTCTCCAGCTGACCGACTCGTCCTTCCCCAGCGGCTTCTACACGCTCTCGCACGGCCTGGAGGGCTACGCCCAGGCCAGGGCGGTCACCGCCGAGGGCGTCCCGGAGCTACTGGCCGACCTGCTCCGGCACTCGGTGGGGCCCTCCGACGCCACCGCGCTGGCCCTGGCCCACCGGGCCGCGTCGGCCGGTGACTGGGCGGGGCTCGCCGAGACCGACGGCAGGCTGTACGCCGCGAAGCTCAACGAGGGGCTGCGCCGCGCGGCCACCCGCACCGGGCACCAGCTGCTGGACATCGCCCGCGAGTGCCTCCCCCGGAATCCGGCCGGGGAGACCCCCGGGGGCGAGGCGCTGGAGCGGTACGCGGAGCTGGTCGCCGCCAAACACGCGCCGGGGACGCAGGCGGTGGCCGCCGGAGTCGCGTACGCGGCGGCCTCGGTCCCGGTCCGGGCCGCCGTGGTCAGTGACCTGTTCGCGTTCTCGGCGAGTTTCACCGGGGCCGCGCTGCGGCTGCGGCTCACCGATCACCGCCGGGCCCAGGTCGTGCTCCGCGCCGTCGCTCCCGTCATCGAGGAGGTGGCGGAGTCGGCCCTGCGGCGCGAACTCGCCGACCTCGGCGGATGCGTGCCGCTGGCCGATGTGATGTCGGCCCGGCACGAGCGGGCCGAGGCGCGCCTGTTCGCCACCTGATTCCTGATCCCCGTTCCCCCTCTTCCTGCGGAAAGGCAATGAGGCCATGAGAGACGACCACGTCCTGCGGGTCGGTGTCGGCGGTCCCGTCGGCTCCGGCAAGACCGCGCTGATCGAGGCGCTGGTACCGGTGCTCATCGCGCGCGGCCGCCGCCCCGCGGTGATCACCAACGACATCTACACGCAGGAGGACGCCCAGCAGGTCCGCCGCACCCTGGCAGGAGTACTGGATCCCGAGCGGGTGGTCGGCGTGGAGACCGGCGCCTGCCCGCACACCGCCGTGCGCGACGACCCGACGATGAACCTGGCGGCGGGCGCCGAGATGCTGGAGCGGTTCCCCGATGTGGACACGCTGCTGTACGAGTCGGGCGGGGACAACCTGACGCTGACCTTCAGCCCGGTGCTGGTGGACCTCTTCCTGTTCGTGCTGGACACGGCCGAGGGCGAGAAGATGCCCCGCAAACGCGGGCCGGGCATCACCGAGTCCGACCTGCTGGTCATCAACAAGATCGACATCGCCCAGTACGTGCGCGCCGACCTGGGCGTGATGGAGCGCGACGCCCATCACGTGCGCCAGGGCCGCCCGGTGGTGCTCACCAACTGCCTGACCGGACAGGGCCTGGAGGAGATCGCGACCTTCGTCGAGTCCTTCCGCCGGGTGCCCGCGTGAGCCTGGTGGCCGACCCGCCCCCGGCCGTGCCGACGTCCCAGGCGTCCCCGGCTCCTCCGGCGTCCCCGGCGCACCGGGCCCCGGCCGCCTGGGTGCCGGGGCGGCTGGAACCCGCGCACTACGAGCCGCCCCGCGTGCCCCCGGAGGTGCGCCGCCACTCCGCGGTCCCGGACACGCTCGGGGTCGGCCGCCCCGGCAAGGTGGGCCTGCTGGAGCTCGGGTTCGAGCGGCGCGGCGGCCGGACCGAACTGGTGCGGCACTACCAGAAGTCCCCGCTCCAGATCATGCGCCCGCTGTACTTCGACCCGCACCGCCCGGACCTGCCGGTCACCTTCCTGATGTCGACCGGCGGCGGTGTGATCCAGGCCGACCGGCTGCGCCTGGACCTCGACTTCGGGCCCGGCACCGCGGCCCACGTCACCACGCAGGCCGCCACGAAGATCTACCGGATGGAATACGACTACGCCGTCCAGCAGACCTTCCTGAGCGCCGGGGCCGAGGCGTACGTCGAGTACCTGCCGGATCCGGTGATCCCGTACGTCGACTCGCGGTTCTACCAGCGCACCGTGATCACCGCCGACCCCTCGGCCACCGTCCTGGCGAGCGAGACCGTACTGGCCGGGCGGCTCGCCCGCGGCGAGCGGCACGCGTACGCCGTCTTCGCCTCGGATTTCGAGGTGCGGCGGCCCGGCGGCGACCTGGTGGCGCTGGACACCGTACGACTGGAGCCCGGCGGGGCGGGGGTGAGCGGACCGGCCGTGCTGGGCGGGCACGCGGTGATGGCCTGCTTCTTCGTCCTGACCCCGCTGGCCCCGGCCCGCGAGGTCGCGGACCTGCTGCACGCGGCCCTGGCGGACAGCGGGCTGCTGTACGGGGTCAGCGTGCTGCCCCGGGAGTGCGGGGCCTGGGTGCGGATCCTGGGCGAGCGGAGCGAGCCGGTCACCCGGGCGCTCGCCGGGGTCTGGAACTCCGTACGCCTGCGGCTCACCGGCGCTCCCGCGCCCGCCCTGCGCAAGACCTGACCCGGCCGGACCCGACCCGACCCGAAGGAGTCCGCTCCCCCATGCCCCCTGGCTACGACACGGGCAATACCGCCTGGATGATGGCGAGCACCGCGATGGTGCTGCTGATGACGCCCGGCCTCGCGTTCTTCTACGGCGGGATGGTCAAGACCACACACGTGCTGGTGATGCTCAAGATGAGCTTCGCCTGTCTGTCGCTGGTGACCGTGCTGTGGCTCGCGGTCGGTTACTCCCTCGCCTTCGGCACGGACGCGGGCGGCGGCCTGATCGGGGACCTCGACCACGCGTTCTTCCGCGGGGTGGGGACGACCACCCTGCACGGCTCCATCCCGACCGTGATCTTCGCCTGCTTCCAGATGTCGTTCGCGATCATCACGGTGGCGCTGATCAGCGGGTCGATCGCGGGCCGGGCCACCATGAGGGGCTGGCTCGTCTTCGTCGTCGTCTGGACCCTGCTGGTCTACGTGCCCACCGCGCACTGGGTGTTCGCGCCCGACGGATGGATCGCGCGGTCCCTGGGCGCGCTGGACTACGCGGGCGGTCTGCCGGTGGAACTCAGCTCGGGTGCCTCGGGCCTGGCGGTGGCCATCGTGCTGCGCAAGCGCCGGGACTTCGAGCGCGAACCGATCCGCCCGCACAACCTGCCGCTCGTGGTGATCGGGCTGGCGCTGCTGTGGTTCGGCTGGTTCGGCTTCAACGCCGGATCGGCGCTCCAGGTCGAGGGCAGCGCTCCCACCACGTTCTTCAACACGCAGCTCGCCGCGGCGGGCGCCATGATCGGCTGGCCGATCATCGAGAAGTGGCGGCTGGGACATGTGGAGATGCTCGGCGTGGCCTCGGCGGCCGTCGCGGGCATGGTCTCCATCACCCCGGCCTGCGGCGAGGTCTCGCCGGTCGGCGCCCTGATCATCGGCTTCGTCGCCGGAGTGGTCTGCTGCTTCGCGATCAACATGAAGTACCGGATCGGCGTGGACGACACCCTCGACGTGGTCGGCGTGCACGGCTGGGGCGGCATCGTCGGCGTCCTGTCGGTCGGCTTCCTCGCGACCGCGGCGATGAGCGGCAAGAAGGGCCTCTTCTACGGCGGCGGCTTCGACCAGCTCTGGCGCCAGGCGGTCGGCGTGCTAGCTGTCGGGTCGTTCGCCTTCGCCATGACCTGGATCATCGCGAAGGTCATCGACAAGGCAGTCGGTTTCCGCACCTCGGAGGAGTACGAGAACGTCCCCGGGCGCGAGGAGGAGGTGGCCTACGACTCCGAGACCCTCGACCAGATCCGGGACCGGATGGGCGACCGGCCGCAGGAACCCGGCGGAGCCGGGTCCGGAGCCGGGTCCGGAGCCGGACTCGCCGTCGGGGCCGTCCCGGGCACGGCGCGCGACACGGCGTCGCAGGACGCCGCACTACTGGCCGAGGTCCTCTCGGTCCTGGACCGACGGGAGCGGGACAAGTGACGACGGTCGGAGACTCGGGCAACGCGTCGTGGCTGCTGATGGCCACCGCACTGGTCCTGCTGATGGCTCCCGGACTGGCCTTCTTCTACGGCGGGATGGTCCGCACCGGACAGATCATCGCCATGCTCAAGATGTGCTTCTTCTGCGTGGTCATCGTCACGGTGCTGTGGTTCGCGGTCGGGTACTCGCTGGCCTTCGGGCCGGACGCGGCCGGGCTCGGCATGATCGGCACCCTCGACCACGCCTTCCTGAGCGGCATCGGCATCGACTCGCTGACCGGTGACGTGCCGACCGTGAGCTTCGCGGTCTTCCACATGTCCTTCGCCATCGTCACCGTGGCCCTGATCAGCGGCTCCGTCGCGGGCCGGGCCAGCATGAACGGCTGGATCGCCTTCGTCTGCGTCTGGACCCTGCTGGTGTACATCCCCATGGCGCACTGGGTGTTCGATCCGCAGGGCTGGGTGGCCAGGCAGCTCGGGGCGGTCGACTTCTCCGGCGGCACGGTGGTCGAGATCGGCTCCGGCGCGGCCGGACTGGCGCTCGCGACCGTCGCGGGCAAACGCGCCGACTTCGAGCGCCAGGGCATCCGCCCGCACAACCTGCCGCTGGTCGTCATCGGCCTGTCCCTGATCTGGTTCGGCTGGTTCGGCTTCAACACCGGCTCCTCGCTGGGCACTCCGGGCGGGGCCGCGATGGCCTTCCTCAACAGCCAGCTCGCGGCGGGCGCCGCGATGGCGGGCTGGGCCGTGACCAGCTGGTGGCGGACCCGGCGGGTCGGGCTGCTGGACATGTGCATGGGAGCGGTGACCGGCCTGGTCGCCACCACCCCGCTGGCCGGTGGCATCACCCCGGTGTGGGCCACGGTCACCGGCTTCGTCGCGGGGCTGACCTGTGCGGTCGCGATCAGCTGGAAGTACCGGCTCGGGGTCGACGACACCCTTGACGTGGTCGGCATCCACGGCTGGGGCGGGATCGTCGGCATGGTCATGGCGGGCCTGACCGCGACGGGCGCGCTCACCGGCAAGAAGGGCCTGTTCTACGGCGGTTCGTGGGACCTGCTCGGCAAGCAGCTCACCGCGGTGGTGGTGCTCGGCCTGTTCGCCTTCGTCATGACCGCCCTCATCGGCAAGGCCATCGAGGCCACGATCGGGCTGCGCCAGCCCGGCGGCCTGGTCGAGCACGAACAGGCATACGCCGAGGCCCTGTCCGACCACCTCAAGCAGCTGTCCGGGGACGATTCCGCGGCCCCGCCGCTGGAGGAGCCGCAGAGCCCGTCCGCGGTGGTCGCCCGGCTGCGTGAGGTCCTGCTGGCCAGCCGGCAGGACGGCTGAGCGCTCCCGGCGGGCGGGCCGGAACCGGCGGGCGGGACCCGGGTCCGGGCCGGCAGTTCAGGTCGATCAGCCACTGGTTGCAGTTGATCGACGTGGGCCGCTCGGCCGGACGGCCCCCGCTCAGGGCCCGTCCGGTCCGCGCAGCGGGTTCGGCAGCGGGAGGTAGCGGGCGGCGGCGCCGTCGGCGCGGGTCCAGCGCAGCAGCAGGTTCGTCTTGCCCGGCAGGGCCGGGGCGCTCAACAGCTCGCGGACCTCTGGCAGCCCGTACGCCGTGTCGTAGCGGCGGAACTCCTCCCGGGCGGCGGGCCACAGCCCGTCGGCGACGCGCGGGTGACGGTCGGCGAGGGTCTCGGCGATCTCGCTGAGGTGATTGACGACCAGGCAGTACACCAGCCGCTGCCAGCCCTGCTCCCGGCTGGTCCCCGGCAGCGTTTTGACGCCCTCCGCGTCCCGGAAGAGGGCCTGTACCGGCGTCCCCGAGGCATCGACCGCGATCAGGGTGTTCTGCAGATGGGCTTCCAGCACGATCCCGTGGCGGTCGAAGAGTTCGAGCACCGGGGGCACCACCTGCCGCAGGTACGCCCGCCACCAGGCGGCCGGGTCGGCGGTCCGGTCCAGCGGGCCGGGCTCGGAGCCCTCCGCGAGCGCGGCGGCCAGCAGCGGGGTGGCGCCAGGCAGCAGGTGCGCGCGCAGCCCGTCGCGGACCAGGACGGCCAGTTCCTCGAAGGCGAAGGCGGCGGTCCGGTAGCCCCGGTCGCCCAGCCAGGCGGCCGTGGTCCCGGTGCGGGCCCGCACCGCCCCGAAGGCGGCGGCGACGGCGGCGTCGGTACGGCGCAGGCCCAGCAGGTCGTGCCGCCACAGCCGCCGCACGTCATTGGTGATCCGGACGTCGAGGCTGAACTTGGCGAACAGGTCGGCGCCCGGGCCGGGCGCGTACACGGTCCGCACGGAAGCGGTGGGCCACACCGGGCGGCGCCCCGGGCCCAGCCGCAGCAGCCTGCCGTCGGCGAACGCGGCCCGCGGTTCCGGGCGCGCGCAGGTCAGCTCCAGCTGCCAGGGGTGGGCGGGCAGCAGGACGTACCCGGGAGGCGCCGCGGGCGCCCCGGCGGCCTCGGCCAGTGCCTCGAACAGGGCGTCGGCGGGCGCTCCGCCCTCCCCCGCCACCTGATCCGCGCGCAGCCCGAGGAAGGCGAGCGGGAAACAGGCGTGCGCCTCGGGGGCGAAGGGCAGCCAGCCGCGGGCGGGGGCGCCGCCGCGGGCCTTGGGCGCGGGGTGGTAGGGGTGCCCCATCAGCAGCGCCTGCTCGGAGCGGACGTACGGGTCCCGCGGCGGGACGGCCGCCGCCCGGGCCTTGAGCAGCGCGCCGACGGCGGCGCGGCTGTCGGCGATCTCGGCGGGGAGCTCGTCGTTCGACACACCCGTGTACTGGCGCAGCTCGTCGGAAGTGAGCTTGATCAGGTCGGTGAGGCCGAGCGGCTGCCAGCCGTCGGGCGCACGCAGCTCGGGGCGGGTGGGGCGGCGCCCGGCGTGCACCCGCAGCAGCCGCCCGCTCCCGCGCAGCCGGTGCACGCCGTCGCCCTGGGGGTCGGCGGCCTCGCGGAGCAGACAGTTCAGGAGCGGCGCCGCGGCGTACTCGTCCGCGGTGGCGGTGGCGGTGCCTACGGCGGCAGCGGTGAGATGCAAGTCCACGGATTCCCTCTAGGTCCGGCAGTGATCTTCAGTATCCGCGATCCGAGCGGCGGCCGGGATGTTCGGGTGATGATGGTCCGGCAATCGGGTAACCCGATGTCTGGAAGTGCCGATCTGCAGATCTACCGACGCACCGCTCAGCCGACGGTCCCACGACCCGACGATCCGGTGCTCCGATGATGTGCTGGAAGGAGTACCGCCCTGTACCGCAGTGGCCATGCCCCCGGATCCGCCGCCGAGGAAGCCGTCGCCGCCCGGCTGGACGGCGTACGCCCGGGACTCGCCGCCGCCTACGCGGCCGCGCTGCCGGGCGCCCGCGCGGCCGTGCTGACCCGGCTGTGGCGGGCGTTCGCCTTCGAACCGCTGCCCTGGGTGGTGCGGCGCTCGGTGGCCGGGGACACGATGACCCTGCTGCTCGCCGGCGGTGCCCGGCTGCGCGGGCCGCTGCCCGACCCCTACGCGCGGACCTCCTACGTGCGCGAACTGGAGCTCGGCGGCCGGGCGTACGCGGGGCCCGCGGCCCTGACGCGGGCGCTCGGGATCGCCAACGGCACGGAGTTCGCGGCCGAGCTGGACGGCAGTACGGCGTCCCTCGCGCTCTCCCGGGCGGGCGGGGCGGCCTTCGCGGACCCGGCTCCGCCCGTCGCGGACTGGGAGTGGGAGCAGCGGGTGACCGACGGGCACCCCTACCACCCCAACTGCCGCTCCCGCCCCGGTTTCTCGGTGGCCGAGCAGCTCGCGTACGCCCCCGAGCACCGGTCGGTGGTCGCGCTCGGCCTGCGGGCCGTACGGGCGGACGCCTGCCTGGTGACGGGCGAGTGGCCCGCGGCGTTGCGGGACGGGGGACGGATCCTGATCCCGGTGCACCCGTGGCAGGCGGAGCACGTGCCCGGGCTCCCGGGGGTGACGGTGCCGAGCGGGGACGCGCACGCCGCGCATCCGCTGATGGCGCTGCGCACCCTGGCCCCCGTCGCGGGCGGCCCGCACGTGAAGACCGCCCTGAGCACCCGGCTGACCTCCTCCGTCCGCGACATCTCCGGGTACTCGATCGAGACGGCGGCGGCGGTGTCGGCCTTCGCGGACGCGCTGGCCGCCCGGCTCGACGGGCGGCTGCACGTCACCCGGACCCTGGGCGCGGCCACCGCGCACAGCCCGGACCTGGCGGCGGTGCTGCGCGAGCCGCCGCAGCGGTACGCGGACGCGGCCGCGGGCGAGCGGGTGGTGGCGGTGGGAGCCCTCGGGGACACGCAGTGGGCCCGGTCCGCCGCGTGGCGGGCGGCCTTCGCGCGGCTCGCGCTCTCGGTGTGCCTGCGCGTGCTCGATCTGGGCGTGGCCCTGGAGGCCCACGGCCAGAACCTGCTGGTGGTGCTCTCGCCCGCCGGGGAGCCGCTGCGGCTGGTCTACCGCGATCTGGCCGACATCCGGATCAGCCCGGCCCGGCTGGCCCGGCACGGGATCGCGGCGCCGCCGCTGGTGGGGCGGCTGGTCACGGACGACGAGGACCTGCTCCGCCGCAAACTGTTCGGCTCCCTGGTCACGGGCGCGCTGGGCGCGCTGGCGGGTTCGGCCGAAGCGCTGGGCGAGGACCTGGCCGCCGCGGCGCCCGCGCTGGAGCGCACCCCGGACACCCTGGCCCTGCTGACGGAGCCGCTGCCCGCGAAGGCGCTCACGCTGATGCGGCTGAGCCCGGACGTCCCGGGTGACCAGTGGACCACTCTGGGGCGGCTGCCGGGACTCGCGCCGCCGTCCTGAGCCGGGCCCGCTGTCCCGAGGCCCCCGGCGGGCGCCGGGCGGTGGGCCGTTCGGGGGGAGCCGGGCCGGTGCCCGGCCCTGTCCCCGGGGGGATCGGCGCGCGCGATGGCAGTAGTGGGGCATGAGCCTCGATCGCCGTCACGTCCTGGCCGGTGCGTCCGCAGCCGTTCTCGCCTCCGTCGGCGCGATCCGGCCACCGCGGAACGGGGGAAGGCGACGGGCCGCGGGCTTCGGGGCGCTCGCCCGGTCACTGGACGGGCGGGTGGTCCTTCCCGGGGACCCGGACTACGGCGAGGCCCGCCGGCTCTTCCAGCCGCGCTACGACCCGGTCGCGCCCGGCGCCGTCGCCTACCCGGCGCACGCGCGGGACGTAGCCACCTGCGTGGACTTCGCCCGCCGCGAGGAGGTCGCGGTGGTGCCGCGCGGAGGCGGGCACAGTTACGCCGGGTACTCGACCGGGCCCGGCCTGGTGATCGACGTGGGCCTGATGGCGGAGATCGGGACCGGGACCGGTGAGGTCCGGGTGGGCGCCGGAGCCCGGCTCGGCGACCTCAACGCGCGGCTCGCCGGGCAGGGCCTCGCCCTCCCCACCGGGCTGTGCCCCTCCGTGGGCATCGCCGGGCTCACCCTCGGCGGGGGGCTCGGGGTCTCCAGCCGGGCCTTCGGGACCACGAGCGACCAGCTCGTCGGGGCGCGGATCGTCACCCCGGACGGGGCCGTGCGCGAGGTGGACGCCCGGACGGACCCCGACCTGTTCTGGGCGCTGCGCGGGGGCGGCGGCGGGAACTTCGGAGTGGTCACCGAGTTCCGCTTCCGCGCCCACCCGGCGGCTGACTGCGCCTTCGCCGAACTGCACTGGCCGTGGGCGGACTCCGCGGCGGTGCTGCGCGGCTGGCAGCGGTGGCTGGACGGGCTGCCGGACCCGTTCTGGAGCCAGGTCGAGTTCCTGGCGGAGCCCGGTACGGCGCCGGGTCCACCGGCGGTGCGGGTGCTGTCCCTGGACGGGCGCGGGGCGCTGGAGGAGCAGCTGACCCGGCTGTCCGACGCGGTCGGGAGCCGCCCCCGGGACAGCCTTGTCGAGACCGGGGGGTACGGCGAGGCGATGCGGACGCTGTCGGGCTGCCGGGGCGAGTCCGATGCGCGGTGCCGTCTGCCGGGCCGGCTGCCGGGGCACGACCCGCGCGGGCGGCTCGGCCGGGACGACTACGCGGCGCGCTCGGACTTCTGGCCCGCGGGCGGCCTGCCCGACGACGCGGCCGGGGCGGTGCTGGACGGCGTACGCCGCTACGCCTCGGCCGTACCGCCGGGGGGCCGGGGCGTGGTGCAGTTCGACGGGGTGTGCGGGGGCGCGCTGAACCGGGTGGGGCCGGGGTCGTCGGCGTTCGTCCACCGGGGGGCGGGTTTCCTGGGCCAGTACCTCGCGTACTGGCCCGAGTCGGCCGCCCCGGCGCAGACGGGCCGTCACCGGGCCTGGCTGGACGGGCTCTGGCAGCGGCTGCGGCCGTGGGCGAGCGGCCGCGCCTACCAGAACTACACGGACCCGCGGCTCGGAACCTGGCGCGAGGCGTACTACGGCGGCAATCTCGCTCGTTTGACAGAGGTCAAACGAGCATACGACCCCGGACGGCTCTTCGACTTCGCGCAGGCGGTCTAGCCCGTGCGGAGCCCGGAACCGACAACGAGAAGAGGACTTCAGCATGCGGTGTGAGTCGACGCTGCGCCGGACGCTTGTCGTGGTGGCCGCGGCCACCGTGGTGCTGGTCATCGGGCAGGTGCCCGCCGGGGCCGGGAGCGCCACCGAGACCCCGCTGGGCGACCACTGGTCGGCTCCCGAGGCGGAGGCCTTCTGGACCACCGAGCGGATGGCGTCCGCCCGGGCCGTGGACCCCGATCCGGACGTGGCGCGGGCGGCGGCCGGACCCGGTGTCGGGCAGGACTTCGACGGCATCCCGGTGGTCGGGCGGCTGTTCGTCATGAAGGACGGCGGGGCGTACTTCTGCACCGCGAGCGTGGTCGCCTCCCCCGGTCACGACCTGGTGCTCGGGGCGGCGCACTGCCTGATGGGGGCCGATACCCGGCAGGTGGCGTTCGTACCGCACTACACGGCCGGGAACCCGCGCCCGTACGGGATGTTCCCCGTGCTGAAGGTGTGGGTCGATCCGCGCTACCAGCAGCAGGGACCGGACCTGGCGGCCACGCTCGACGTGGCCTTCGCGCGGGTCGGGCCGAACGACAAGAACATCGCGGTGCAGGACCAGGTTGGCGGGAACCGGCTGATCACGGGCGACGGATACGAGCACGACGCGATCCGGCTGATCGGCTATCCGGCGTCGGCCGCGCGGCCCCGGGTGTGCGTGAACCGGACGACCCGGTTCACCAGTGACGATCCCGCCAGTCCCGGATCGTTCCTGCAGATCAACTGCACCGGGTATCCCGGCGGGACGAGCGGGGGCCCGTTCCTGAAGAACTACGACCCGGGCACCCGCACCGGGGAGGTGGTCGGGGTGATCGGGGGCTGGAAGACCGGCGGCCCGGGGCCGGACACCTCGTACAGCTCCTACTTCGGTACGGACGTCAGGAACCTGTACCGCTCGGCGGTCGACGCGGCGCGATGAGCCCGTACGGGCACCGGGTGCGGCGGGGGTTGCCGACGCTGCGCGGGGTCGGCGGCACGCCCGCCGCGATCAGGTCGTCCGCGGGCGGCAGTTCGAGACGCCGCCGCAGGTCCGCGAGGGCGGCGTGCACGGGGGCGAGGATGACCTCGGCCCGGGGGTGGACGTTCGCCAGGGCGTGCGCGGTGGTCTCGATGGTCTCGGCGGCGTCCTCGGCGGCGGTCCGGCTCCAGCCGCCGAGGAAGGCCGCGTCGTAGAGGTGACAGGCGGCGTCCGCCGCGGCGTCCGCCCGCTCGCCGACGCCGGGCGCCGCGACGGCGGGCAGTTCCAGGCCAGGTTTCATACCGGGGTCAACGATGGTCACCCGCCCGGGGGAACGCGAAATCCGGTGGCGGGCGGACGGCGCGGGTGATGGGGTGCGGGTGACGGGTGCGGGTGACGGGTGCGGGTGACGGGTGCGCGGGCCGCGGTACGGACGGGCGGCGACGGTCTCAGAAGGGGTGCGATGCGAGGACGACTGCCGTACGGGGACGCTCTGCGGGCCGCTCTGGGGGCGCCGGGCCGGGCGCGGCGACTGGAGAGCAGCCCGCGTTCGCGGGTGTGGCGGGTGGAACTGGCCGGGGGGCCCGCGGTCCTCAAGCAGCTCGTCGCCGGGCCGGGGGCGCGGGACCGCTACGACCGTGAGGTCACCGCGCTGCGGCTGGCCGGGCGGCGGGCCACGGGGCCGGTGGTGCCGGCCCTGCTCGGTACGGACCCGGACGAGCTGGTCCTCGTACTGGAACACCTGGAGCACGGGCGGCCCGGCCCGGAGTGGATCGTGCCGTACGCGGCCGCGCTGGCCCGGCTGCACGCCTGCGCGCCCGAGGACCCGGGGGCGCTGCCGAGGTGGCGGGGGCCGGGGGCGGCCGACATCGCGGCGTTCCTGGGGTTCGCCGAGCGGCTGGGGGCCGCCGTACCGGCCGGGGCGGAGGGGGAGATGGGGGCGCTGGTGGAGCGGCTCGGGGCGGCCGTGCCGGATGCGCTGCTGCACGGCGATCCGTGTCCCGGCAACGATCTGCACACCCCGGCGGGGATCCGGTTCGTGGACTTCGAGCAGGCCTGCGTGGGCAGTGGCCTGGCCGAACTGGCCTATCTGCGGATCGGGTTCCCCACCTGCGCGTGCGTGACCTCGGCGGCCGGGCCGCTGCGGGCGCGGGCCGAGGAGGCGTACCGGGCGGTGTGGCGCGCGGAGCGGGGCGAAGACGTGCCGGAGGGCCTCGCCGACGCGTGCGCGGGGTGGGTGCTGCGGGGGGACGCGCTGGTACCGAAGGCCCGGCGGGACAGCGGGGACCAGCTGGCCCGGGCGGCCCGCCGCGACTGGACCTGGGGCACCACCACGGCCCGGGCCCGCCTGGCCCACCGCCTGGAGGTGCTGGCCTCGCTGGGCGCGGAGCACCCGGAACTGTCCGGCCTCGGCGAACTGGCGGCCCGGATGCGCAGCCGCATGCACGACCGCTGGCCCCGCCTGGCCCCCGTACCGTCGGTCCGCCCCTGACCGGTCAGGCCGCCTCTCTCGGACCCCCCTCGGCCCGCTCGCAGACGGCCGCCCAGACGGCTCGGGCCAGGGCCAGGGGGTCCGTGCCGCCGTCGACGACGAGGTCGCAGCCGGCGCGCAGGGCCTCGACGTGACGCTCGTGCGCGGCCCGGCGGTGGTCGAGGTAGTTCGCCAGGAGGACGTCGAGGGGGAACCCGTCGCGCAGGCACTTGCGCTGGATCTTGCGGACCAGACGGAGGTCGGCGGCCAGGTCGACGAAGACGTCGAAGCGCGTGCCGGTCGGTCGCGGGGCGACGTGCCGGGCGAACAGGCCCTCGACGACGACCACGGGGGCGGACGCCAGGGCGTGGGCGGTGTCGGCGTCGAGGCGGTCGGTGTCGAGGGAGCGGGGGTCGCCGACGTCCAGGCGGAGGGTGCCCGTCGCGTCGGGGCGCCGGATGCCACGCCCGGGGGTGTCGGCGTAGTAGTAGTCGTCGCCGTGCAGGATGCGCACGGGCCCCTCGGGGGCGGCGGCCGCCAGCGCGGCGGCCAGGGTGGTTTTGCCCGCGCCCGCGCCGCCCGTCAGGGTCAGGAGCAGCGGCGGGGTCATGCCGCCCACTGGATCCACAGCGGGAGCAGGAACAGGGCCGCTACCGAGCTCTTGATGACCAGGGCGGCGGAGAGGTCCACGCCGATGCCGTAGCGCTGGGCGAAGATGAAGAGGTTCTGCGGGGTGGGCATCGCGGCGATCAGGACCAGGTACTTCAGCCAGTCCCCGGTGACTCCGAACAGGCCGCCGCAGACGGCCCAGGCCAGCAGCGGGAAGGCCACGCACTTGAAGGCGATCAGGGCCAGCTCCTCCCGGGTCGTGCCCCGGAGGTCGAGACCGAGGCCGCCGAGGTGGAGGCCCAGGGCGAAGAGGGCGACCGGCGAGGCGCTGTCCCCGACGAAGGAGAAGCCGTCGAGGACCACCTTCGGGACCGGCAGCGACAGCAGGTTCAGCGCGATGCCCGCGTTGCAGGCGAGGACGAGCGGGGTGGTGAGCGAGGCGCCGACGGCGCGGGCCAGCCGGACCGGCTTGGAGCCGAGGGTGTCGGGGTCGTCCTCGGCGCGGCCCAGTTCCATGATGGAGATGACCACCAGCGACAGCACGCAGACCTGGAAGAGCAGCACCGGGAAGATCGGCGCCGCGTTCCCGAACAGGGTGATGAAGACCGGTACGGCGAAGTACGCCGTATTGACCTGTACGCCCGCCATGATCCGCAGCGCCACCCCGCGCGGCTCCCGCACCCCCGAGGCGCGGGCGGCCAGTCCGATCAGCAGGACGGCGAGCGCGGCGGTGGCCGCGTAGCCCGAGAGCGCCCGCCAGTTGAACAGCGCGCCCAGGTCGCTCGCGTAGATGTTGCCGAACAGGTAGCAGGGCACGGCGAAGAGGAACGCGTAGTCCGCGAAGGCCTTGGAGGCCTCGGCCGGTACGACCTTGCGCTTCGCGAGCAGCGCCCCGCAGCCGAACGCCAGCAGCACCGGCAGCAGTTTTTCCAGCGTGGCCACCGAACCCATGCCCCGCCCCCGACGCTTCGCGTGCTGTCCCTGGCGGCGTCGTCCCCCGGCGCCCCGGAGACCCTATCGCTACGCTGGACGGATCATGCAAAACGAAGATGGCTCCCCCCGCCGCGGGCTGACCGCGGTCCTGCGGACCCCCGCCAGGGCCGCGGAGCCGCTGTTCGCCCAGGCCCCGAAGGTCTGGCAGCGCCGACTGCCGTACGCGGTCGTCGCCGCGGCCGTGCTCAGTCTGCTGCCGGTGACGATCACGGTGCTCACCAACGACTACAAGGCGGGCGGCGGCTGGGCGGGCGCGCTCGGTGTGGCACAGACCGTACCGCTGCTGCTGGCGCCGACCCGGCCGCTGATCGCGTGGGCCGTCGTCCTCCTCGCGGACACCGTCGGCGCGTTCGTGCTGATCCACGCGGACCGGATCACCGGGCAGCCCTGGCCGTGGACCCCGATGGTCATCGTCGGCTACCTCCTGCTGATGGCCGCGCTGGGGCTGCGCGAGTCGATCCGGACGCTGGTCGCGGTGTGGCTGGCGACCGGGGCGGTCGGGGCGCTGATCGGGTTCTCCCAGCCCGACGGGGTGACGAACACGCACGCGCTGCTGTTCGTCCTGGCCGGGGTGATGCTGGTGGTCACCGGGGCGCTGCGGGGGGTGGGTGACGCGCAGCGCCGGGTCGCCGAGCAGGAGAGCATCAGCGAGGGCGAACGGGCCCAGCGCACCCTGCTGGAGGAACGGGCCAGGATCGCCCGGGAGTTGCACGACGTGGTCGCGCACCACATGTCGGTGATCACGGTGCAGGCCGACTCGGCGCCGTACCGGCTGCCGGGCCTGCCGGAGGAGGTACGGCAGGAGTTCGGCTCGATCGCGGCGAGCGCGCGGGAGTCGCTGAGCGAGATGCGGCGGCTGCTGGTGGTGCTTCGCGGTGACGGGCCGGACGGCGAGCGGGCCCCGCAGCCGGGGCTCGCGCGCTTGCAGCAGCTGGTGGAGGCGACCGTACGGGCCGGCCTGCCGGTGGAGTTGTCGCTGGCCGAGGGTGCGGCGCGGGCGGCGGAGGCGGTGCCCGCGGTGGACCTGTCGGCGTACCGGATCGTGCAGGAGGCGCTGGCGAACGTGGTGCGGCACGCGCCGGGGGCCACGACCCGGGTGTCGGTGCGCCACGACGTCAGGGGCGCGGGCGAGGTGCTGGTGCTCGTGGTCAACGGGCGGGCCCGCGGCGCGGCGGTTGACCTGGAGAGTTCGGGTACGGGCCACGGTCTGGTGGGGATGCGCGAACGCGTACGGTTGACCGGCGGGACGCTGGATACCGGTCCGCTGCCCGACGGCGGCTTTCGCGTTGCCGCCCGCCTTCCGCTGCGCTCCCCCACCGAGGACTCCAGTTGACCATCCGCGTGATCATCGTCGACGACCAGGCCATGGTGCGGGCGGGGTTCGCCGCGCTGTTGTCGGCGCAGGCCGACATCGACGTGGTGGGCGAGGCGCCCGACGGCCGCAAGGGCATCGAGGTGTCCCGGACCACCCACCCCGATGTGGTGCTGATGGACGTGCGGATGCCGGAGATGGACGGGCTGACGGCGGCCCGGGCGCTGCTGGAGCCCGCGCCCGGGGTGACGCACCGGCCGAAGGTGCTGATGCTGACCACCTTCGACATCGACGACTACGTGTACGAGGCGCTGCGCGCGGGCGCCTCCGGGTTCCTGCTGAAGGACGCGCCGCCCGCCGACCTGATCGCGGCGGTCCGGGTGGTGGCCGCGGGCGAGGCGCTGCTGGCGCCTTCGGTGACCCGGCGGCTGATCGCGGACTTCGTGCAGCGGCGGCCCGCGCCCCGCAAGGATCCGGCGCTGCGGCTCAACGGGCTGACCCCGCGTGAGACCGAGGTACTGGAACTGATCGCGCGCGGGCTGTCGAACCAGCAGATCGCCGGGCACCTGGTGCTGGCCGAGCAGACGGTCAAGACCCACATCGGGCGGGTCCTGGGCAAGCTGGACCTGCGGGACCGGGCGCAGGCCGTGATCTTCGCGTACGAGGCGGGGCTGGTGCGGCCGGGCGACAGCGCCTGAGCCCGTTACCGCCCTGGAGCGGGCCGCTCGCGCACCCCTGGGACCTCCTCGATCCCCACGGTCTCCTCCACCCCCTACCGGGGTATGACATCGCACTTGGCTCCCTGGTGCGATGTCCGGTTCGGCACCTTCTTCCTACCTTCCTCCTCGACACGGAACATCGAGGGAAGGGGGAAGGGGCATGCGCCGCTTCCGGAGGACGCTGGCGACCGCGGCACTGACGGTGGCCGTCATCACGGGGACCGCGGGCTGGGCGTCCGCCGACGCGCAGCAGGCGGTCACCGGGCCGCCGCCGGGCACCGCCGCCTGGCTGGCCGACCGGGCTCCGGCCGCGGGTACCGGTACGGCTCCGGCCGCGGGTACGGGTACGGGTACGGCCGCTGTAGCGGTGGCGGTGTCGGTGCGGGGGCTGCCGGATCCGGTGAGCGCCTCGCCGCGCGAGGTGGCCGCGTTCTTCGCCGCCCTGGACCCGCGGGAGGCGCAGGCGCTGGTCCGCCGCCACCCGACGGTGGTCGGCAATCTGGACGGCGTACCCGTGGCCCTCCGGTACCAGGCCAACCGGCTCGCGGTCCTGGCGACCGGTGAGGCCCGTTACGCCTCCCTCGCCGGGGCGGGCCGCCAGATCCTGGCCTTCGACCCGCGCGGGCGCGGCCAGGTCGCCGAGGTGTTCGGCGACCTGGGCGGCGCGGAGCACGTCGCCGTGGTCGTGCCGGGTTCGGACAACGACGCGACGACCTACGACCGTACGAGGAAGCCCTCCAGCGGACCGGGCGGGATGGCCCGGGCGCTGCGCGACTCCGCGGGCCCGGCGACCGCCGTGGTGGCGTGGACGGGCTACACCACTCCCGTCGGGGTGGGTCTCGACGCGGCCCAGGGGCGGCTCGCCCGGGCCGGGGCGGACCGGCTGACCCGCTTCCTCGGCGGCCTCGACGCGGTCGGCGCGCGGCGGCCCTCGCTGTTCTGCCACAGCTACGGCTCGGTGGTGTGCGGGCTGGCCGCCCGGGACACCGACGCGCGGGACATCGTCGTCCTGGGCTCCCCCGGCATGCGGGCGGACACCGCGGCCGACCTGCACACCCGTGCCCGGGTCTGGGCCGCGAAGGACCCGACCGACTGGATCGACGACGTGCCCGACGTGGAGTTCGCCGGGCTCGGCCACGGCGCCGATCCCACCTCGCCCGCCTTCGGCGCCCGCCGGATCCCGGCGGACGACGCGGAGGGCCACACCGGCTACTTCGTGCCCGGCACCCGGTCCCTGGCGGCCTTCACCTCCATCGCGACGGGAGCGGCCCGATGAGCCTCGACGCGACGTCCCGCACACTCGCTCCGCTGCGCCGGACGACCGCCCGGATCGAGCGGGACACCCCCGCCCACCGGGACCGCGCGATCGACGCGCTGCGCGCGTTCGCGCTGCTCGCCGTGCCCACCGGGCACTGGCTGCTCGGCGGGTTCACCCTCGACGGGGCGGGCGCGCTGCACAACGCGAGCCCGCTGTCCGCCTTCGCCGCGCTCGCGCCCGCCAGTTGGGTGCTCCAGATGCTCGGCATCTTCTTCCTGGTCGGCGGTTACGCCTCGGTGCTCTCCTACGAGCGCCGCCCCGGCTCGGCGGCCGACTGGCTGCGGGGCCGGATCGCCCGGCTGGGCCGTCCGGTGCTGGGGGTCACCGCCGTGTGGGCGGTGGGGGCGCCGCTGCTGTACGCGGCCGGGGTGCCGGTGACCACGCTGCGGACCGGGGCGACGCTGGTGATCCAGCCGCTGTGGTTCGTCGGGGTGTACGCGGTGGTCACCGCGCTGACCCCGTACTGCGTGCGCGCGGCGCGGCGGCTCGGCGGGTGGGCGGCGGCGCCGCTGCTCGGCTCGGTCGCCCTGGTGGACTTCCTGCGCTACGGACCGTACGCGGACGCCGTGCCGTCCTGGCTGGCGCTGGTGAACATCCTGCCGGGCTGGCTGTTCGCCTATCAGCTCGGTGTCTCGTGGGGCGAGGGCCGGATCGGGCGGCGCGGGGCCTGGCTGCTGTGCGCGGGCGGGACGGCGCTGTTCGCGGCGCTGCTGGTGGCCTTCCACTACCCGGCGTCGATGGTCGGCGTACCGGGCGCCACCCGTACCAACTCGCACCCGCCGTCGCTGCTGGTCCTGGCCCTGGCCTCGGCGCAGTCCGGGGCGGCGATCCTGGTCCGCGACCGGCTCGCGCGGCTGCTGGCCCGCCCGGCCCTGTGGGCTCCGGTGGTCGTCGTCAACCTGTGCGCGATGACGATCCTGTGCTGGCACCAGACGGCGATGCTGGCGGCGGCCGTGCCCGCGGCGGCCCTGGACGGGCTGCCGGGGCTGACCACGGCCCCCGACACCCTGTTGTGGCTCGGGCAGCGGCTGGCCTGGCTGCCGGTGTTCGCCGCCCTGCTCGTCCTGATCGCCCGGTACACGAGGCGGTTCGAGGCCCCGTGGACCAGGACGACGGTGGTGCGGCGCACGGCGGCGGGACTGCTGTCGGCGGGATTCGCCGTCTTCGCCCTCGGTCTCGCGTAGCGCGTACCGCGCCGCACCCCGGGATCAGGAACGGGTCAGGAGATGGAGGCGGCCACGATCGCGGCGACGGCGAGGTTGCACGAGGCCGTGACCCAGACCGCCGGGTGCGGCTCCGGGTCGACCACGATCGCGCCCAGCCTGCCCGGGGTGAACAGGTCCAGGACCAGGAAGGCCAGCCCCATCAGGATCAGACCGAGCAGGCCGAAGGCGGCGGTGTTCAGCAGCCCCTTGCCGAAGTCGTCGTACGTGGTCCAGATCGAGGTGAAGACGATTCCGCCGACGCCGAGCAGGGCCGAGCTGAGCTGCAGCGCGGCATTGCGGTTGCGCTCCTCCCAGATCTGCTTGCGCAGCGCGCCGGGCGTCAGCACGTCCACGAGGACGATGCCGAGGATCAGCAGCACCAGGCCGAGCGCGCCGTAGGCGGTGGTGCGGCCGAGTCCGTTGAGGATGTCGCTCATTGAGAAGCCTGTCTCCGCGTGGGTGGAAGGGGATGCAAGGGCCTACGGGGGAATGGTGAACCTATCGCACGGGCGTTCCGGAGGGGAGCGCCGGGACAGGAGGAGGGGAGCGCCGCTCCACTGGGAGTCGATCGAACGGACTCCGTACTCCAGTCCCCCTTGACCTCAGGTTTGATTGAGGTCTTACCGTTCCTTGTATGTCTATGGAAATGACCGCCTGGTCCTCGCTGCACAACGCGCTCAACGCCCAGCAGGAACGCCGCGCGCCCACCCGCGAGAGCCTGCGCCGGGTCGCCGTCTTCGCCCGTCCGCACCGTCGCGGACTGCTCCTCTTCCTCCTGCTCAGCATCGTCACCGCGCTCCTCGCGGTGGCCACGCCGGTGCTCGCCAGCCGGGTGGTCGAAGCCATCGTCCGCGGTAAGGACAGCGGTACGGTCACCCGGCTCGCCCTGCTCATCGCGCTGATCGCGGTGGTCGAGGCGGGTCTGGGCCTGCTCACGCGCAAGCTGTCGGCCACCCTCGGCGAGGGGCTGATCCTCGATCTGCGCACCTCGGTCTTCGACCACGTGCAGCGGATGCCGGTGGCCTTCTTCACCCGGACCCGGACCGGGGCCCTGGTCAGCAGGCTCAACAACGATGTGATCGGCGCGCAGCGGGCGTTCAGCAACACCCTGTCCGGGGTGGTCGCCAACACGGTGACCCTGCTGCTGACCCTTGCCGTGATGCTGAGCATCTCCTGGCAGATCACCCTGCTCGCGCTGGTGCTGCTGCCGATGTTCGTGATCCCGGCGCGGCGTACGGGCGCCCGGATGGCGCGGATGCAGCGTGAGGCCGCGGCCCTGAACGCCTCGATGGGCACGCAGATGACCGAGCGGTTCTCGGCGCCGGGCGCGACGCTCGTCAAGCTGTTCGGCCGGCCCGCCGACGAATCGGCGGAGTTCGCGGCCCGGGCGGCCCGGGTGCGGGACATCGGGATCCGGACCGCCGTGGCGCAGTCCGCCTTCATCACCGCGCTGACCCTGGTCTCGGCGCTCGCGCTGGCCCTGGTCTACGGGCTGGGCGGGTACTACGCGCTGCGCGGCACCCTGGACGCCGGTTCCGTGGTGGCGCTGGCCCTGCTGCTGACCCGGCTGTACGCGCCGCTGACCTCGCTGGCCGGGGCCCGGGTCGAGGTGATGAGCGCACTGGTGAGCTTCGAGCGGGTCTTCGAGATCCTCGACCTGAAGCCGCTGATCGCGCAGAAGCCGGACGCCCGCCGGGTGCCGGAGGGACCGGTGACGGTGGAGTTCGACGCGGTCTCCTTCGGCTACCCGGCCGCCGACAAGGTCTCGCTGGCCTCGCTGGAGGAAGTGGCGACCCTGGACGCGCGGGGCGGTACGCAGGTGCTGCACGAGGTCTCGTTCCGCGCCGAGGCCGGGCAGATGATCGCACTGGTCGGTTCGTCCGGCGCGGGCAAGTCCACCATCGCGCAGTTGCTCCCCCGGCTGTACGACGCCGACGCGGGCGCGGTGCGGCTGAACGGGGTCGACGTACGCGACCTGACCGCCGACTCGATCCGCGAGACCCTCGGCATGGTCACCCAGGACGGGCACCTCTTCCACGAGTCGGTGCGCGCGAACCTGCTGCTCGCCCGGCCGGAGGCCGATGAGGAGGACATCTGGGAGGCCCTGCGCCGCTCGCGGCTGGACGGCCTGGTCGCCTCGCTGCCGGACGGGCTGGACACGGTGGTCGGCGAACGCGGCTACCGGCTCTCCGGCGGCGAGCGCCAGCGGCTGACCATCGCCCGGCTGCTGCTGGCCCGCCAGCGGGTGGTGATCCTCGACGAGGCGACCGCCCACCTGGACTCCACCTCGGAGGCGGCTGTGCAGGAGGCCCTGGGCGAGGCGCTCGCCGGGCGGACGGCCGTGGTGATCGCGCACCGGCTGTCGACCGTGCAGGCGGCGGACCTGATCCTGGTCGTCGAGGAGGGCCGGATCGTGGAACGGGGCACCCACGCGGAACTGCTGGCCGTGGGCGGACGCTACGAGGAGCTGTACCGGACCCAGTTCGCGACGAAGAGCGCCACCCCGGACGGAGCCGTCACGGGCTGATGACGCGCGCGGGCCCGCCCGGGGCCGTCGGTGGCGAGCGGGAAGGCCGGGAGCCGGACGCACCCGCCCGCCCCGCGCAGCCTGATCAGCCACGGGGCGTGGGGGTCGCAGCCGCCCTCCAGCGCCTCGGCGTCGCCGACGGAGGGGGCGGCCGTCCTGGTGCTCGACGGCCACGGCATGGTCGGGCCGGTGCTGGGTGAGGTGCGCGACCGGCTCCTCGCCGCGTCCGCGCTGAAGCCGAGGTGACCGGCGTCGGGCGCGGAGGCGGCCGGGGCCGCTCCCGCCTCCCCCGGAAAACGGTCCGGCAGCTGTTGGCCGAGCAGTCGCGCGGCCAGCAGGGACGCCTGTTCGGCGACTTCGCCCGTGGCCAGCCGTAAGGAGGCCAGCAGCAGGGCGAGTCGGCGCGGCGTGGGCGGGGTGAGGCGGGGCCGGAGATCGTCCCACTCGGCGGCCGCGGTGGCCAGCCGCGCGTAGGGGTTCATCACGGGGAAATCCGTTCACCGGTACCGGAGTTGGCGGACGCGCCGGTACGCGCGCGGGTCCGGGCGTCGAAGGACCGCACCGCGCACGCACGCACGCCGACAACCCCGCCCCCTTGGGCCGGGTGGGGACCGGTCCGGTCGTTTCCGGCCCTTCCTCGCATCGCACCCCCGCACCGGAGCGGACCCCGGAGCGGACCTACGGCGCGAGCACGTCCAGCTCCTCCAGAGCCCCCGTCGCGATCTCCCGGGTCAGCGACTCCGCGCGGGCCGCATCCCCCTCGCGTACCGCCTCGGCCACCCGCACGTGCAGGGTGACGGCGGCCGGATCGGGATCGTGGAACATCACCGCGTGCTGGGTGCGGCCGGTCAGCACCTCGGCCACGACATCGCCCAGGCGGGCGAACATCTCGTTGCCGGAGGCGTTCAGCACGATCCGGTGGAAGGCCACGTCGTGTGCGAGGTAGCCCTCCAGCTGGTGCCCCCGCGAGGTGCGGACCATGCCGAGGGCCGCCTCGGTGAGGGCCGCGCACTGCTCGGGGGTGGCCCGTACGGCGGCGAGGCCCGCCGCGACGGGCTCCACGGCCGAGCGCAGCACGGTCAGCGAGCGCAGTTGGCGGGGCCGGTCGCTGCCGGCCAGTCGCCACCGGATCACCCGCGGGTCGTAGACGTTCCACTCCTCGGCCGGGCGCACGGTGACCCCGACCCGGCGGCGGGACTCGACCAGTTGCATGGATTCCAGCACCCGGACCACCTCGCGGACGACGGTGCGGGAGGCGCCGAAGTCCCGGGCGAGTTCGTCGGTGCGCAGCACGCTGCCCGGGGGGTGGCCGCCCTCGGTGATGGCGAGGCCGACGGCGTCGAGCACCTGTGCGTGGAGTCCCTGCGCGGGACCGCCGTCGATCGTCATGGCGCAAGCGTACGGGGGGCGCGTCGGGCAGCACCCGGCGGACAAAAGATGTGATGTTTTACCGACCACCTCTTGAATAAGTAGTACTTAATAGGTTTCAGTGGTCCCCAGATGTCGATGAGGACATCGCCGAGAACAGCGAGGTACCCCCATGGGCTACGGAGTGAGCACCGCGCGCGTCATCGTGGTGATGGGCGTGGCCGGGACGGGCAAGACGACCGTGGGGCAGCTGCTCGCCACCGCGCTCGCCCTTCCCTACGCGGAGGGCGACGCCTTCCACCCGGCGGCCAACGTCGCGAAAATGGCGTCCGGCGTCCCCCTGGACGACACGGACCGGTGGCCGTGGCTCGACGCCATCGGCGAATGGGCCCGCTGCCGGGGCGAGCGGGGCGGGGTGGTCTCGGCCTCCTCCCTCAAGCGCGCGTACCGCGACCGGCTGCGCGCCGCCGCGCCCGGCGCGCTCTTCGTCCACCTCACCGGTGAACGACCACTGATCGAGAGCCGGATGGCAGCCCGTACCGGCCACTTCATGCCCACCACCCTGCTGGACTCGCAGTTCGCCGCGCTCGAACCGCTCCAGGAGGACGAACCGGGCATCGGCGTCGACGTGTCCGGCTCTCCCGAGGAGATCACCGAACGGGTCCTGGCCGCCCTGCGCCGGACCACCACGCCGCCTCACCTCCCCACCCCCACCCACCCCAAGGGATGAAAGGAACCGTCACCGTGACCAGTCTCAGCGTCGAGACCCTGGCAGCGGCCGCCGAACCCATCACCTCGGCCGGAAACGCGCGCCTGGGCATAGCCGTCCTCGCGGGCATCGCCGTCATCGTCCTGCTCATCACCCGGCTCAAGGTGCACGCCTTCCTGGCGCTGACCATCGGTTCGCTGGCCCTCGGGGCCTTCGCGGGCGCGCCGCTCGACAAGACCATCGCGAGCTTCACCGCGGGCCTCGGATCCACGATGGCGGGGGTCGGCGTGCTCATCGCCCTCGGCGCGATCCTCGGCCGGCTGCTGGCCGACTCGGGCGGGGCCGACGAGATCGTCGACACGATCCTCGCCCGCGCCAAGGGGCGGGCCATGCCCTGGGCGATGGTGCTGATCGCCTCGGTGATCGGGCTGCCGCTCTTCTTCGAGGTCGGCATCGTGCTGCTGATCCCGGTGGTCCTGCTGGTGGCCAGGCGGGGCAACTACTCGCTGATGCGGATCGGCATCCCGGCGCTGGCCGGGCTCTCCGTGATGCACGGGCTGATCCCCCCGCACCCGGGACCGCTGGTGGCGATCGACGCCCTCCACGCCGACCTCGGCATCACCCTCGCGCTCGGCGTGCTGGTCGCGGTCCCGACCGTGGTCATCGCCGGGCCGCTGTTCTCCCGGTACGCCGCGCGGTGGGTGGACATCCCGGCCCCCGTGCAGCCGGCCGCCCCGCAGGGTGCCGCCGCGGGGAACGACGAGGCGCCCGTGCACCGGCCGCGCTTCGGCGCGACCGTGGCCACCGTGCTGCTGCCGGTGGCGCTGATGCTGGTGAAGGCGCTCGTCGACATCGTGGTCGACGACAAGGCCAACGGCGTGCAGAAGGTCACCGACGTCATCGGCTCCCCCCTGATCGCCCTGCTCGCGGCCGTCATCGTGGGCATGTTCACCCTGGGCCGCGCGGCGGGCTTCACCCGGGCCCGGCTGTCGGTGACGGTGGAGAAGTCCCTGGCCCCGATCGCGGGCATCCTGCTCATCGTGGGCGCCGGCGGCGGTTTCAAGCAGACCCTGATCGACGCGGGCGTGGGCCGGATGATCCTGGACCTGTCGCAGCACTGGTCCGTTCCGGCCCTGCTGCTCGGCTGGCTGATCGCGGTGCTCATCCGGCTGGCGACGGGCTCCGCGACCGTCGCGACCATCTCGGCCGCCGGTCTGGTCGCCCCCCTGGCGAGCGGCCTCCCGGCCACCCAGACCGCCTTGATGGTGCTGGCGATCGGCGCGGGTTCACTCTTCTTCAGCCACGTCAACGACGCTGGGTTCTGGCTGGTGAAGGAGTACTTCGGCATGAGCGTCGGCCAGACCCTGAAGACCTGGTCGGTGATGGAGACCATCATCTCGGTCGTCGGCCTGGTCTTCGTCCTGCTCCTCTCGCTGGTGCTGTGACCCTCCCGCCCTGATCCGCCCCGATGCCCTGCCGCGCCCACCGCGGCGGGGCATCGCGCCGTCAAGGGCTCGGGGCGGCGGGGCGCGGTCCGGTGGAAGCGGTCAGCCGAACACGGCCGCGCGGAAGGCGTTGCGGCCCTCGGCGCAGGCGGTGGGCGCGAGCAGGAGGGCCCAGCGGCCCCGGCGCGGGGAGACCCACAGGCAGGTGCCGTCGGGGCCGTGGTGCACCCAGGTGTCCTGTCCGCGGTCGGTGCCCGGGGCCGGGTGCCACAGCAGTCCGCGGGCGGGGACGAGTTCGCCGGTGCGGATCCGGAGCGATTCGGTGATCCAGGCGCGGGTGAGCGGCTGGTCGGGGCCGGCGAGCAGGTGGCGCAGGAACCGGCTGAGGTCGGCGACGGTCGAGTGGAGCCGTCCGGGCCCGCTGAGGACCGTACGGGCCATGCCGAGCGGATGCCAGACGCGGGTGGCGGCCAGCTCGGCGAGCGAGTGGCCCGTGAGGTGTTCGGCGATGCCGCCGAGGGTCACGCAGGAGCCCTGGTCAGCGGCGTGGGTGAGCAGGTGGTGCGCGGTGGCTCCGCCGGTGGCCTCGTCGCAGTAGGCGGCGAGGGGGGTGTGCAGGCTCAGCGTGCCCTCCGCCACCAGGGTGCCGATGACGGGCCAGAGGGCGACGGCGGCGCCCAGGCCGCCGACCTCGAAGGGGGTGCCGGGCGGGTCGGAGTCCGCGAGGGTGCCGTCCTGGTCGCCGACGGCCCATACGGCGCCGGGGCCCGCGGCAGCCGCGGCCGCGGCCGGGAGGTCCGCCGCGGCCGGTGGCTGCTCTACGCGGGGCTCCGGGTGCTCGGCCCGGTCGTCGGTCGGCGGCGTCGCAGGGGTGAGCGGCGTCAGCGGTGTCGGTGCCATGGAGGGGCCTCGGCTTTCCGATCCTGGACGGGCAGCGGTCGGGTCACGGTAGCCACGCCCCGGGCGCCGGTCCGGGCGCGCCTGCGCGCGTCGGCGGGTGCCACCCGAATGCCCGCACCGGCGGGGCGGGGTGCCGGGCGCCCCGCCCCGCCGGTTCCGGTCAGCCCTTGTCGGGCCGGTCGGTCACCCGCAGGGTGTTCAGCAGCGGCTGTACCAGTCGTCGTGCGTGGCGCTGCCCCAGGAGTTGTTGACGATGTCGGGGGCGAGGCCGGGGCGCGGGTTCTGGCCGTTCAGGTCGGTGGGGGCCACGACCCACTGGCCGGAGGCGAGGAGGGAGGCCTCGGAGCAGGAGTTGGTCTCGCAGCCCTTGGCCGCGATCCACTTCGCGCCGGGCGCCACACCGGTCTCGTTGGCGCCGCCGTCGTCGCCGACCATCGTGCCCATGGTGTGCGGTGCCGTGGTCGTTGTTGTCGCAGGGCGCGGCCGCGGCGCAGATCCCGCCGGGGTCGAACCAGTTGTAGTGGTGGTCGTAGGTGCCGTCGGCGGCCCGGCCCCGGTACTGGGCGGCCACGGCCGGGTGGGTGCAGTCCACGCCGCTGTCGATGTCGGCGACGACGACGCCCTCGCCGCGGACGCCGAACTGGTCCCAGACCTGCGGCGCCTTGATCCGGTCGATGTTCCATTCGACGGCGTCGGCGGCGGCCTTCTCCCGCTTGCCCTCGGCGGGCTCGGGGAGGGTGACCTCGTCATCGGCGTCGATGCGGGAGACCTATGGGCGCCGGGCGAGGGTGCCCGCGAGCTTGTCACCGCCGACGACGCGTACGGCGTTCACGATCCAGTACGAGGTGTACTCGGCCCTGGCTCCGTCGAGGGCCTTGAGCAGCTGGGCCTGGGTGCGGGCGGCGTGGTCCTTCTTGGCCCGGAACACCGCCTCGGCCTTCGTGGCGCGGGTGGGCTGCTTCGCGGCGGCGGTGAGGTCGGCCGCACTGCCGAGGCAGACCCAGGAGGCGGCCTTGCCGTCGTCGAGCCGGGTCCGGAGCGCGGGTTCGATCTTCTGCTCGGCCCCGCTCCCGGCGGGAGGGGTTCCGGCGCGGCGGCGGCGCCCGCGCCCAGGGGGAGCAGCAGGATCGAGGTGAGCGCGGCGAGTGCCGCGCTCGAGGGCCTGTTCGGCTGTGCCACGTGGGGTCTCCTCGTACGACGGGTGCAGGTGTGTGCCGGGTGTACGGGGTGTGCGGAAAAGGCGTGCGTGACGTGCGCGGGTCATGGTGATCCGACGGTCATGCGCATTACAAGGCAGCCTTTTGCGCCGTCCCGGTCCGCCGGGTGGCCCGTACCAGCCGCGCACGCCAGCCTTGGGGGCATGGACAACTCCGAGAGCGGAACCGGCCCGCACCGCGCGGCCGCGGCCGACGGCTCGACCACGCCCGACCGCCAGGACGGCGCGGGCGGGGTGCGCCTCGCCTCCGCGCGGGGCCGGTGGATCCTGCTCGCCACCGTCCTCGGCTCGTCCATGGCGCTGCTCGACTCGACCGTGGTCAATGTGGCGCTGCCCCGGATCGGGCGTGACCTGGGCGCGGACCTGGCGGTGCTCCAGTGGACGGTCAACGCCTATCTGCTCACCCTCGCCGGGCTGATCCTGGTGGGCGGGGCACTGGGCGACCGGTACGGACGGCGGCGGATCTTCGTGCTCGGCGTGGTGTGGTTCGCCCTCGGCTCGCTGCTCTGCGGACTCGCCCCGAACGCGGGGGTGCTGATCGCCGCCCGCGCCCTCCAGGGCATCGGGGGCGCGCTGCTCACCCCCGGCTCGCTCGCGCTGATCCAGGGTTCGCTGCACCCGGCGGACCGGGCCCGGGCGGTCGGCCTGTGGTCCGGGTTCGGCGGGGTGGGCGCGGCCGTGGGGCCGTTCCTGGGCGGCTGGCTGGTGGACGGGCCGGGCTGGCGGTGGGTGTTCCTGCTGAACGTGCCGGTGGCCGCGCTGTGCGTACCGGTCGCACTGCGCCACGTACCGGAGTCCAGGGATCCGCGGGCGCACGGGCACTTCGACGTCCTCGGGGCGGTGCTGGCCGCGGCCGCCCTGGCGCTGGTGACCTACGCGCTGATCGAGGCCCGCTCGGGCTCGGCCCTGGTGGTGGGGGCGGCGGTGGCGGGCGTGGCACTGGCCGTGGCGTTCGTCGTACTGGAGCGGCGCCGGGCGGATCCGATGGTGCCGCCCGGGATGTTCGCCTCGCGCCAGTTCACGGCCGTCAATCTGGTCACCCTGTGCGTGTACGCGGCCTTCGGCGGGTTCTTCTTCCTGGCCGTGCTCCAGCTCCAGGTGGCCGCCGGGTACTCGGCACTGGCCGCCGGGGCCGCCCTGCTGCCGACGACCGCGCTGATGCTGCTGCTGTCGGCCCGCTCCGGTGAACTGGCCCAGCGGATCGGCCCCCGCATCCCGCTGACGGCCGGTCCACTGCTGTGCGCGGCGGGGATGCTGCTGATGCTCCGGGTGGGGCCGGGGGCCTCGTACGCACGGGACGTGCTGCCCGCGCTGCTGGTGCTCGGGGCAGGCATGGTGACCCTGGTGGCCCCGCTGACCGCGACCGTCCTGGCCTCGGTGGACCCGGGCCGGGCGGGCCTGGCCAGCGGGATCAACAACGCGGCGGCCCGGGCGGCCGGCCTGCTGGCCGTGGCGGCGCTGCCGCTGCTGTCCGGGATGGGCCCGGGCGCCTACCGCTCGGCCGTTCAGTTCGACGCCGCCTTCGGGCGGGCGATGACCTGGTGCGCGGGGGTGCTGGTGGTCGGCGCCCTGGTGGCGTGGGCGACCGTACGCACTCCCGCGCCCGGGGCCGCCCGCCCGCAGTGCCGCACCCAGTGCGCGGTGAGCGCTCCGCCGCTGGAACCTCCTCGGGCGGCGGAGCGGCCGGACTCACCAGCCTGAGGGGGCGGGCGGGGCCACCACGGGCGGCCGGTCGTCGCAGGTGAGGGTGTTGGGCAACTCCCAGGAGGCGAGCCAGGGGCCGGTGGCGCCGCCGCCGTCGTTGCCGCCGAGGGCGGGGCGGTGATCCCGCCGCCCGTCGCCGCGTCCGGGAGGCTGTAGCGCACGGTGATCGCGTCGGCGGCCGCGGGCAGGGTGAACTCCACGTACCGGCCGGGGGGCAGTTTCACCGCCTTGCGGCCGGAGGCCTCGGCGGGCAGCGCATAGGCGGAGCGGTCGGGTCCGATGACCGATGCGTCGGTCACCGCGTTCTCCGCCTCCTGCTCGGCGAAGTCCACGCGGGCGCCGCGGCCTTCGACGAGTGCGGGGTCGAGGGCGGCCCGGGTGACCACGGGACCGGCGGCGGAGGTGGTGCTCGAGGCGGGCGCCGCGGGCGCGGTGGGAGCGCCGATGCCGAGCGCGGAAGCGGTGAGCGCCGCCAGCACGGCGGCCGTTCTTCTTCGTGACATGGCCCGGACAGTAGGGCGCTCGCCGCAATCACAGCATGGGTCCTGCCAAGAATTCTCTCGAACCTGTCGGGTTCTTGCGGTAATCTGTGGCGTGGCGGACGCCCGGAAGTATTCGTACGGTCTCGTACGGTGGAGGCCGTCCCCTACCTGGCGCGGGAGTCCCATGTGCTGGAGCGCGACGGCCGACCTCACGACCGGTACGGCGGTCTCCGCCGTCGGACTGCTCTGCCTGGCGCGGACCCGGCGTGTCCGCGATCTGCCCCTGGCCGCCCTGCCCCTGCTGGCGGTGTGGGTGCCGTGGGGAGCGCTGCTCGCGGCGGCCCCGGCGGCGCGGCGGCGGCTGCTCGGGCCCGCCGCCGTGGGGCTGGCCACGGCCGCGGTCCTCGCGTACTGCCTGACCGCCCGGCCGGTCACCGCCGAGATCCGGGGGCA
This sequence comes from Streptomyces sp. G-G2, assembly GCF_030063135.1. Taxonomy (GTDB): domain Bacteria; phylum Actinomycetota; class Actinomycetes; order Streptomycetales; family Streptomycetaceae; genus Streptomyces. The sequence goes on along the minus strand of NZ_JASISO010000003.1, from coordinate 160,098 downwards.
CGTCATCGGCTACGGCGTGAGCGTGCCGTACGTCCCGCTGGTGCTCGCGGGCTATCTGTTCGCCACCCTCGGCTCCCTGCTGCTGGCCGGGGACCGGACGCTACGGGTGCTCGGGACCGTACTGGGCGCCGGGGCGGTGGTGTGCGCGGTGGTGTGGCGGCTGGAGTTCGCCTCCACCTGGTGCGCCTTCGCCGCGATCGCGTCCCTGCTGGTCCTGGGCTGGGTGCGGCGCGACGGGGGCGGCCGGGCTCACTGGTTCTTGGCGCCCAGCACGAAGAGCAGGTAGACGAAGAAGGCGAAGAGGTGACCGACGAACAGGTAGACGGTCAGCCGTATGACCAGACCGCGCGGGAACTTCGACTCGATGCGCTTCTGCGCCGTCGGCGCCGCCGGGGCGGCGGGGGCGACCGCCGCTTCCTCGGGCGCTGCGGCGGCTGACACGTCGACCGGCACGTTCTCTCCTGGGGACACGGGTGCGACTCCTCGGCTCTCAGTGGTGCGTGGTGCTCGCGCCGCCGAGGCACAGCCCGGCGAGGCTGCTCTGCAGCAGGGTGTGGACGAACAGCAGATCGGCCCCGCCGGACGCGGCGGCCCCGATCCGGTGCGGGGTGAGCGAATCGAAGTGCGCGCTGTCCCCGGGTTCCAGCAGGTACCGGGTCTCCCCCAGGTACAGCCGCAGCCGCCCGGTGAGGACGTACAGCCACTCCTCGCCCGGATGTACGCGCACCAGCTCGCCCCGCTCACGGGCGTACGGCACGTGCACGCGCAGCGCCTGCATCCCGCGCCCCGAGCCGCCCGCCTGCCAGTACGTCCAGCCGTCGGCCTCGCGGGCACCCGGCCCCCCGGCCCGTACGATGGGGTCGGCGACCGCCGGTGTCTCGCCGAGCAGCTCCGAGACCGTCGTGCCGTAGGTGCGGGCGAGTTCCAGGAGCAGGGGCAGCGAGGGCTGGCGGCGGCCGGTCTCCAGGCGGGACAGGTGGGCGGGCGAGAGCCGGGCCCGCGCGGCGGCGGCCTCCAGGGTCAGCCCGGCGCGGCGGCGCAGTTCGCGCAGCTGGGGGGCCACGACGGCGGTGGCCGCGGGGGTGTCGGCGTCGGAGGCATCCGCGTCCGTGGTGGTGTTGGCGGCGGTGGCGGTGCTGATGGCGTCGTCGCCGCCGGTGGGCCGCTCGCCGACCGTGTCGGCCGGTGCGCCGTCGGGGCCTGTGACAGGTCCGGGACCGGGGTTCATGTCCCGATTGAGCCAGATTCATGCCCCGGGGGCAATTTTCTTGCCTCAGAGGCAAAATCGGCCTTCCGGCCGGACCTCAGCCCGCCGGATCCAGGGCCGTCCCGGACGCGGCCGCGGTATCCGCCCCGGTATCCACTCCGGTATCCGCCCCGGCTCCCGGCCCCTGGGCCAGTACGTTCTCCACGGTGTCCGCCTCCGCCGCCGACTTGTCCGGGCGGTAGCGGAGCACGCGCGCGAAGCGCAGCGCCACTCCGGCCGGATAGCGCGAGGAACGCTGGAGCCCGTCGTAGGCGATCTCCACCACCAGCTCGGGCCGCACCCGCACGGTGAACCCGTCGTCCTCGACGGCCAGCTCCCCGAGCCGTTCGGTCTGCCAGCGCAGCAGTTCGTCGGTCAGCCCCTTGAAGGTCTTGCCGAGCATCGCGAACGTACCGTCGGCGGCCCGGGCCCCCAGGTGCAGGTTCGACAGCAGGCCGGTGCGCCGCCCGTGGCCGCGCTCCACCGCGAGCACCACCAGGTCGAGGGTGTGCACCGGTTTCACCTTCAGCCACTGCTTGCCGCGCCGCCCGGCCGCGTAGGGGGAATCCAGGGCCTTGACCACCACCCCCTCGTGCCCCCGCTCCAGGGCCCCCGCCGAGAACTCCTCGGCCACCGCGCCCGAGGCCACCGGATCCTCCACCACCAGACGCCGGACCCGCGCGTCCTCGGGGACCAGCGCGGCCAGCGCCTCGTACCGCTCGCGCACCGGCAGGTCCAGCAACGGCTCGCCCCCGGCCGCCAGGACGTCGAAGAAGACCGGGGTCACCGCAAGCACCCGCCGGGCGGCCGCCACGTCCGTCCGCGAGCCGACCCGGCTCGCGACCTCCTGGAAGGGCACCGGCCGGCCGTCCGCGCCGAGCGCGATCACCTCGCCGTCCAGCACGAACCGGTCCCCCGGCAGCGACCGGGCCAGCTCCACCACCTCCGGCAGCCGGTCGGTGATCTCGTCCAGCGACCGCGTGTATACCCGGACGCCGTCCCCCTCCCGGTGCACCTGCACCCGGATCCCGTCCAGCTTCTCCTCCACCGCGCACGGCCCGAGCGCGGCGACCGCCTCCGCCACCGACCTCGCGGTCCCGGCGAGCATCGGCAGTACGGGCGTGCCCACGCGCAGCGTGAAGGCGCCCAGCGCTTCCGCGCCCCCGGCCAGCACCGCCCCGGCGACCCGGGGCAGCGACCCGTCCAGCATCACCGCCCGGCGCAGCGCGGCCTGCGGCACCCCCGCGGCCTGGGCGACGGCCGCCAGCGCCACCGCGTCCAGCGCCCCCTGGCGCACCTCCCCGGAGAGCAGGCTGCGCAGGAACCGCTGCTCGTCCGGGGTCGCCGCGCCCAACAGCTCCGCGAGGATCCGCCGCCGTTCCCCCTGGGCTCCCGCGCCGGCCACCGCGGCCAGCGCGGTCACCGCCGTGTCCACGGCGCGCACGGTCAGCGCGGGCTCCCCGGCGGGCGCCGTCTCCTCGCTCAGCGCCCGCCAGCCGATGCCGGGGCGGCCCTGCGGCAGCCGCCCGGAGAGGTAGGAGATGACCAGCGGCGCCTCGTCGGCGGGGGCAGCCTCGAAGAGGGCGGCCAGCAGCGCCACCTTCCCGGAGCGGGCGGAGGTTTCGGCGACTTCCCGGGACACGCGCGCGACGTCGGCCAGCAGCATGCGCCCATCCTGCCGTGACCCCGCGTACCGCGCCTGCGGTAGGCCCGGCGGCCGGAGTACTCCTGGAGGAGGTGCGCAGGTCCACCTCCGGTCGCTCCGGCGGGGGCGCCCTTACGTTTAGGGTCTCTGTATGAAGCTCCGACTGCCCCGGCGCCGCCGGGGCCGCCTGCTCGCGGGCGCGGCCGCGCTCGCGATCGTCGCGGTCGGCGGCACCTGGACCGCCGCCGCGTCCGACGACGCCCCGGCCGTGCACCGCCAGGACCGCGTGCTCGACCTGCCCGGCGCCGCCATCGACACCTCGTACTTCACCGCCGGGGGCGGGGAGAAACGCCCCGCCGTCCTGCTCGCGCACGGTTTCGGCGGGAGCAAGGACGACGTCCGGGCCCAGGCCGAGCAGCTGGCACGTGACGGGTACGCCGTCATGACCTGGTCGGCGCGCGGGTTCGGCCGCTCCGGCGGCAAGATCGGCCTCAATGATCCCGAGTACGAGGTCAAGGACGTCTCCCGGCTCATCGACTGGCTCGCCACCCGGCCCGAGGTCCGCCTGGACGCCGCTGGGGATCCGCGCGTGGGCGTCACCGGCGCCTCGTACGGCGGAGCGGTCTCGCTGCTCGCCGCCGCCTACGACCCCCGGGTGGACGCGATCGCACCGGAGATCACCTACTGGAACCTCGCGGACTCGCTCTTCCCGAACGACGTCTTCAAGAAGCTGTGGGCCGGGGTGTTCTTCACCACCGGTTCGGCGGGCGGTCTCCAGCCCGGCGGCCAGGCGGGCGCGGGGGCCGGGCCGGTGGATCCGCTCGCCGCGCCCGGCTGCGGGCGGTTCCAGCCGGAGCTGTGCGCGATGTACGAGCGCGTGGCGGTCGCGGGCGCACCCGACCCGCAGGCCCGTGAGCTGCTGGAGCGGCGCAGCCCGTCCGCGGTCGGGGACCGGATCAAGGTCCCCGCGCTGATCGTGCAGGGGCAGGCGGACTCCCTCTTCCCGCTGGACCAGTCCGACGCCATGGCGGCGGCCCTCGCGAAGAACGGGACGCCGTTCGCGGTGGACTGGGCGGCGGGCGGCCACGACGGGGGCATGCGGGAGAACGGGCGGATCCAGAGCCGGGTCACGTCCTGGTTCGACCGCTACCTCAAGCAGGACGCGTCGGCGGACACCGGACCGCGGTTCCGGGTCTCGCGCACCGGGGGAATCGATTCCACGGACGGCACGGTCACACTGCGCGGCGCCTCCGACGACAGCGGCTACCCGGGGCTGACCTCCCCGGGCCGGACCGTCGAGCTGACGGGCCGCGAGCAGACCTTCGCCAATCCGGCGGGCGGCGCGCCGCCCGCGCTCTCCTCGCTGCCGGGGCTCGGCGGCCAGCTCGCGGGCCTCGGCGCCGGCTTCGCCCTGGACTTCCCCGGGCAGTTCGCGAGCTTCGAATCGAAGCCGCTGGAGGAGGAACTGCGGGTCACCGGCACACCGACCGTGAAGCTCAAGGTGAGGTCGAGCGCCGCGGACGGCTCGGCGGTGCTCTTCGGCAAGGTGTACGACGTCGGACCCGACGGCCGCCAGCAGGTGCTGCCCAGCCAGCTGGTCGCCCCGCTGCGGGTGCGGAACGCCGGTCAGGGCGCCGAGGTGAAGCTCGCGCTCCCGGCCGTCGACTACGGCGTCCAGCCCGGCCACCGGCTGCGGCTGGTCATCGCCGCGACCGACCTCGGCTACGCCACCCCGGCCGCTCCGGCGACGTACACGGTCTCCGTCACCGACGGCGCCCTCACGGCGCCGGTCGCGGACGCCGTACGGACCGCCACGGCCGGGCTGCCCGCCTGGACCTGGGGGCTGCCGCTGGGCGCGGCCGTGCTGGCCGCCGCGCTGCTGGGCATCCGGCGCCGGGGCCCCGGCGCGGGCGCCCCGGGCGCCCCGGGCGGCGGCGCGCCCGGCGGCCCGGAGCGCGAGGACGCGCTGGCCGGCGTACCGCTCCAGATCACCGGTCTGAGCAAGCGGTACGCGAAGTCGCAGGACCGCTACGCGGTGCGCGACCTGTCGATGCGGGTGGAGAAGGGCCAGGTGCTCGGGCTGCTCGGGCCCAACGGCGCCGGGAAGACCACCACCCTGCGGATGCTGATGGGGCTGATCACACCGGACGCCGGAGAGATCCGGGTGTTCGGGCACGTGATCCGGGGCGGGGCCCCGGTGCTGTCCCGGGTCGGGGCGTTCGTCGAGGGCGCGGGCTTCCTGCCGCACCTGTCGGGCCGGGCCAACCTGGAGCTGTACTGGCAGGCCACCGGCCGACCGGTCGAGGACTCGCACATGGCCGAGGCGCTGAAGATCGCGGGGCTCGGCGACGCGCTGGAGCGCGCGGTACGGACGTACTCGCAGGGCATGCGGCAGCGGCTCGCCATTGCGCAGGCCATGCTCGGCATGCCGGACCTGCTGATCCTCGACGAGCCGACCAACGGGCTGGACCCGCCGCAGATCCGCGAGATGCGGGACGTGATGATCCGCTACGCGGCGGCCGGCCGGACCGTGATCGTGTCCAGCCACCTCCTGTCGGAGGTCGAGCAGACCTGTACGCACCTGGTGGTCATGGACCGGGGTCGGCTGGTCCAGGCGGGTCCGGTGGCCGAGATCACCGGCGGCGGGGACACCCTGCTGGTGACGTTGGCCGGGCCGGTGGACGACACGGCCGTCGAGAAGCTGTCGGCGCTGGAGGGAGTGGACTCCGTGGTCAGGGCCGAGGACGGGTTGCTCGTCCGGCTGGACGGGGCCACCGCGGGCCGGCTGATCGCCGAACTCGTCCGGCTGGAGGTGCCGGTGTCCGGAGTCGGACCGCACCGGCGCCTGGAAGACGCGTTCCTGACCCTGATCGGAGGTGCGGCGTGAGCGCCGTACAGGAGGTGGCTCCCGGATACCAGGCGAGCCGGACGCTGCCGCTGCGCGTGGAGGCGCTGCGGCAGTGGCGCAGGCGCCGCACCCTGGTGATGGGCGGGGTGCTGGCCGCACTGCCCTTCATCATGATCATCGCCTTCGCGGTGGGCGGTTCGCAGGACGGCGGGCGGGGCGGCGACGGCCGGGTCACCCTGATCGACACGGCGACGGCGTCCGGCGCGAACTTCGCGGCGACCTGCCTGTTCGTCTCGGCGGGCTTCCTGCTGGTGGTGCCGGTGGCCCTGTTCTGCGGGGACACCATCGCCTCGGAGGCCAGCTGGTCCTCGCTGCGCTACCTACTGGCCTCGCCCGTGCCGAGGGCGCGGCTGCTGTGGAGCAAGCTGGTGGTGGCCCTCGGGTTCAGCCTGGCGGCGATGGTGCTGCTGCCGGTGGTGGCGCTGGCGGCGGGTACGGCCGCCTACGGGTGGGGGCCGCTGAAGCTGCCGACGGGCGGGGCGCTGCCCGCCGCGGACACCGTGCCGCGGCTCGCGCTCGCGGTCGCCTTCATCTTCGTGTCGCAGTTGGTGACGGCGGGGCTGGCGTTCTGGCTGTCCACCCGCACGGACGCGCCGCTCGGCGCGGTCGGCGGGGCCGTCGGCCTGACGATCGTCGGGAACGTCCTGGACGCGGTGACCGCGCTCGGTTCGTGGCGGGAGTTCCTGCCCGCGCACTGGCAGTTCGCCTGGGCCGACGCCCTGCAGCCGCAGCTGGAGTGGGGCGGCATGGTGAAGGGGGTCGCGGTGTCGGTGTCGTACGCGCTGGTGCTGTTCGCCCTGGCCTTCCGGGGGTTCGCGCGCAAGGACATCGTGTCCTGAGAGGTCCGAGTGCCGCACGCACCTGCCATGAATAGCCAGGTACGTACCTGAAAAGTGCCTGAGGGCCCGGATAAGTACCTGAGGGCCCGGGGTGAGTGCTGAGGCCCGGGTGAGTGCCTGAGGGCCCGCGTACGCCGCCTTTCCCGGCCGGGGGAGGCGGCGCACGGCTTTTCCGCGTGGGCGGGGCGGCCCGGGCGGGCCCGTTTCGCTCAGGCCAGTCGCCCGGCCCCGGCGGAGGGAGCCGCGACCAGCGTCCGGGGCGAGGTGAAACCGGAGCGCGCGAAGGCCTCCGTCACCGCCCGGGCCACGGCCGCTTCGGCCTCCGCGTCGATCAGGGCGAGGGCGGAGCCGCCGAAGCCGCCGCCCGTCATCCGGGCCCCGTACGCCCCGGCCGCCGTCGCGGTGGCCACGGCCAGGTCGAGTTCCGGGCAGGACACCTCGTAGTCGTCGCGCAGCGAGACGTGCCCCTCCGTCAGCAGCGGTCCCGTCTCGCGCAGCCGCCCGGCCGTCAGCAGGGCCGCCACCCGGGCCACCCGGTCGTTCTCGGTGACGATGTGGCGTACGCGGGCCCGCTGCTCGGGGTCGGCGAGCCGGCCCAGCGCCTCCTCCAGCCCGGCCGGGGGCAGGTCCCGCAGGGCGTCCAGCCCGAGGGCGGCGGCCGCCGCGTGGCAGGACGCCCGGCGGCGCGCGTAGGCCCCGTCGGCGAGGTCGTGGGTGACCCGGGTGTCGATCACGAGCAGCGCCAGGCCCTCGGCGGCGCAGTCGAAGGGCAGGTGGCGCTCCGCCAGCGTGCGGGTGTCCAGGTGGAGGACGTGGCCGTCGGTGGCGCAGGCCGAGGCCGTCTGGTCCATGACCCCGCAGGGGACGCCCACGTACGCGTTCTCCGCGCGGCGGGCCAGCCGGGCCACTTCGGGGCGGCTGAGCCGCAGGCCCGCCGCCTCCGTCAGGGCCAGCGCCGTGGCCACTTCGAGGGCGGCGGAGGAGGAGAGTCCGGCCCCGGCGGGGACCTCGGAGCGGATGTGCAGGTCGGCGCCCGCGCTGACCGGAAGGTCAGCGTCGAGCAGGGCCCAGAGCACCCCGGCCGGGTAGCCCGCCCACCCGTCGGCGCCCTTCGGCGAGTGGGCCGGGTCGAGGCTGGAGACGTCCAGGGTGACCACCCCGGAGCGGGTGTCGGCCGAATGGATCCTGAGGATTCCGTCAGTGCGCCGGGAGGCGGCGACCTCGGTGCGCTGCGGGAGCGCGAAGGGCAGGACGAAGCCGTCGTTGTAGTCGGTGTGCTCCCCGATCAGGTTGACCCGGCCGGGGGCGGCCCAGACCCCCTCGGGCGCGGCTCCGTACAGCCGCTGGAACTCCCCGGCGGTCCGGCTCCCGGCGGTCCGGGGCGTGGTGGGGCCGCTCGACGCGGGGCCGGTCCGGGCGGGGCCGGTCCCGGTGGTCCGGGTCACGGGGTCGCCACCTCCCGCAGCCGGGCGGCCGCGTCCTCGGGGCGGACGTCGTTCATGAAGGCCTCCATGCCGGACTCCGTCCCGGCCACCCAGCGCGCGGCGTAGGGCACGAAGGCCGTCCAGTGCTCCCCCGCCAGCACCACGCGGCTGCCGTCGGCGCGTTCGGCGGCGAGGACCTCGTCGAAGAGGTTGCGACCGGTGCTCGCGCGGTGCGCGGCCACGGTGGCGGTCATCCGCGCGGTGCGCGGGGTGGCGAAGGGGAACGCGTAGATCTGGCCGTGCGGGTGGGCGACGGTGACGCCGATCTCGGGGCCCCGGTTCTCGAAGCAGTACACCTGGCGGACGCCCTCCCGCGCGGAGAGTCCGGCCGTGCGGTCGGTCCAGACCGCCAGGACGAGCGCGGCGCGCTCCTCGTCGAGTTCGGCGAAGGAGGTCAGGTGGTCGGGGGTGAAGCAGATGACCTCGCAACGGCCGGCGCCGCCCGCGAGGGAGGGGAACCGGTTCTCGAAGACGGCGACCTCGTAGTCGGGGGCCGGGATCTCGCTGGCGCGCTCCGGGGTGGAGGGGCAGAGGGGGCACTCGTCGGCCGGGGGGTGGTACGTGCGCTGCTGGCGGTGCGAGGCGATGACCACGGCGTCGCCGAGCAGCGGATCGCGGCGGACCTCCGAGGTGGTGACGGCCGCCTCCAGCGGGCGGGAGTCGGGAAAGGCCCGGGCCGGGCCGCCGTCGGCGTCGTAGTACATGATCTCGCGGCCGTGGGCGAGGCGGCTGCTCGTGCGCTTCACGCTGGTTTCTCTCACTGGAGGGTGACGACCTTCTGCGGGCCGAGGTCGGGCGTGTCGCGCAGCGGGAGAGTGGCGCCGGGGCGCTCCAGTTCCAGTACCACGATCTCGTTCTCGCCGGCGCGCCAGAGCGGCGCGGGGGCGTAGAGGGTGCGCTGGGGGCCGCGCGGGGTGTCGTAGTGGCCGAGGAGGAAACCGTTCAGCCAGATGAGGCCGGTGCGCCAGGCCGAGAGGTCGAGGAAGCCGTCGGCGGGGGCGGGGACGCGGAGCGCGAAGCGGTGGAAGGCGGGGTGGTGGAAGGCGGACTCCGGGGCTCCGGGCGCGTCGGGCGCGGGCCGGGCGTCGGGCGCCGGCCTCGGGGCCGACCAGGTGAGCGCGGTCAGGTCCGTGAGCGGCAGCGGCCTGATCTCCCACTCGAACAGGTGCTGGTGGCCGTGGCGTACGCCGCGCCAGATGCCCTTGCGGTCGTCGAGCAGCGGGCCGTAGTTGACCCGGCCCTGGGCGCGGACGAGCACGTCGAGGACCACCCCGGCCTCGCCCACCGCGAGGTCGAGTCCCTCGTCGGGCGCGTTCCGGTCGAGGATGCCGAGCGGTACGCCGTCGGCGAAGACGTAGGCCCGGTCGCCGAGCCCGTCGATCCTGACCGCCATCGCGGGGCGGGGCCCGGTGATCGACGTACGGTAATGGATCATCCCGAAGTCCTGGCCGAGCTTCTCCATGGGCTCCGGTGCGGGCCGGTGCAGCACGGTGGAGAGCGCGTCGAGGTGGGCCGCCAGCGGGGCGTGGCCCGTGGCGGTGGCGAGGGCGGCCGCGAGGCGGGGCCGGGGCTCGGGCAGCGGGCCCTCGGGCAGCGGCGCGTACTTTCCGATGATCTCGCGGAACGCGTGGAACTTGGGGGTCAGTTCACCGGCCTCGCCGATGGGGGCGTCGTAGTCGTAACTGGTGACGGTCGGCTGGTAGCCGGGCTCGCCGGGGCGGGAGCCGGTGTGGTTCGCGCCCGCCCAGAAGCCGAAGTTGGTGCCTCCATGGGCCATGTAGAGGTTGACGGAGGCGCCGGTGGCGAGGAGTTCGTCGAGCGATGCCGCCACTTCCTCGACGGCGCGGACGTGGTGCTCCTCGCCCCAGTGGTCGAACCAGCCGAGCCAGAACTCCATCGCGGCGAGCGGGCCGGTGCGCTGGTAGCGGCGCAGCAGTTCGAGGCGTTCGGCGGGGCGGGCGCCGAAGGTGGCGGTGGCGAGCCGGCCGGGGACCATGCCGCCCTGCTGCATCGCGTCCTCGGCGCCGTCGGCGGTGAACAGCAGGCAGTCCACGCCGCGTTCGATCAGGCCCCGCTCGACATGGGCGCGGTAGCGGGTGTCGTTTCCGTACGAGCCGTACTCGTTCTCTATCTGTACGGCGACCACCGGACCGCCCCGGCTCGCGAGCAGCGGCAGCAGCTCGGGGACGACGAGGTCGAACCAGCCGTCGACCTCGGCCTCGAACCGAGGGTCGGAGCAGCGCAGGCGCAGCCCGTCCTGGGCGAGCAGCCGGGCGGGCAGTCCGCCGAAGTCCCATTCGGCGCAGATGTACGGGCCGGGCCGGACGATCGCGTCGAGACCGAGACCCTGGGCGATGCGCAGGAAACGGGCGAGGTCGCGGGGACCGGTGAAGTCGGCCTTGCCGGGGGCGCTCTCGTGGAAGTTCCAGGGGACGTAGGTGTCCACGGTGTTGCAGCCGAGGGCGCACAGCCTGGTGAGCCGGTCCTCCCACAGGTCCGGGTGGACCCGGAAGTAGTGCAGGGCCCCGGAGATGACGCGGTGGGGCCGGTCTGCGCGGCGGAATCCGTCCTGGTCGTGCGTGAGCATGCGCTGACTCCCGTGCCGTGCGGTGCGAGGGTGCCGATCGATGCCGAATATATGAACGTGACGCACACCCCGTCAACGTCAACTTGATCGGAAACGATCGAATCGATCGTTTCGGCTCTCTCTGCTGCCTATGATGAGGTGCCGCCGCCGGGTCGACCGAGCCGGGCGGGCAGACCGCGGAGGGACCCCTTGAGACCACATGTAGACCAGCGCCAGGCCCAGGTGCTCGCGCTCGTCCGGGCCCGGGGCAGCGTCCGGGTGTCGGACGTGGCCCAGGAGCTGGGCGTCTCCCCCGTCACCCTGCGCCGGGACATCGAGGCGATGGCGGCGCGCGGCGAGATCCAGCGGATGCACGGGGCGATCAGCCGGGTCGAGCCGACGGCGGCGGAGGGACGCGGTCCGGGGCGCGCGGGCGGGACCTCGGCGCGGGCGGAGGCGGCGGCGTCCGGAGCGGACCGGGCCGGCCCGGGGGCAGCCGCGGGACTGGTGGTCGGGATGGTCGTGCCGACCACCGAGTACTACTACGCCGACGTGGTGCGCGGGGCCCGGGACGTGGTCGAGGCCCGGGGCGCGCGGTTGACCGTGGGGCTGACCCGGTACCTGCCGGGCGAGGACCGGACCCAGGCCGACCGGCTGCTGTCGACGGGCGCGGACGGGCTGCTGCTGACCCCGAACTGGGACGCCGGGTCGCCGGGGCCGGGCGAGGGGGCCTGGACCGCCGAGCTGGCGGTTCCCACGGTGCTGGTGGAGCGCTGGGCACCGCCGGGGCACCCGGCGGCCGCGCTGGACCGGGTGGTGTCCGACCACGCGCACGGCGCGGCGCGGGCGGTGCAGCACCTGGTGGAGCTGGGGCACCGGCGGATCGCGCTGGCCTGCCAGGAGACCCCGACGAGCCCGCGGCTGCGGGCCGGGTACGAGGCCGCGGTCGCCGCCCTGGGCCTGGCCCCGGCGCCCGCGTGGCCGCAGACCGGACCGGGCACGACACCGGTCGCGGCCCTGTCGGTGGCGGACCGGTTCGCCCGCACCCTGGAGTACCTGTGCGCGGCGGTGACCTCGGGCGGGGTCACCGCCGCGCTGATCCACAGCGACACGGACGCGATCATGCTGATCCCGCGGCTCCAGGCGCGCGGGGTGCGGGTGCCGGAGGACCTCGCGGTGATCACGTACGACGACGAGGTGGCGGGGCTGGCGGACGTACCGCTCTCGGCGGTCGCCCCGGCCAAGCGCGAGGTGGGTGCGCGGGCGGCGGAGCTGCTGCTGGAGCGGCTGGCCGGGGGCGGCGGGACGGCGTACGGGCCGCACGGCGGCGGCAGTCCGCGGCAGCACCTGGAACTGCTCCCCCGACTGACCATTCGCTCATAAAGGACGGATTGAACTGACTGTTTCGATCGAGTTGTGCGTTCGCTCTTGACGGTGTGCGTGTTCGCGCAAAAGATGGGCCGCGTTCTCCCATCCGCCGCCCGCAGCGGTCGTCCGTAGGAGTCGAACCATGTCGCGCAGCCTGCCTTCCTCCCGCCTGTCCCGCCTCGCCCTCACCGCCTCGGTGGCCTCCCTGGCCCTGCTCTCCACCGCGTGCGGCGGCCAGCAGAGGGAGGGCGCGGCGGCCGAGCCCGCGGGGTCGGCCGATCAGCCGGTCACGGTGACCTACTGGTCCTCCAGCGCGGGCGCCCAGCAGACCGCGGACGCCTTCAACAAGACCCACAAGAACGTGCGGGTCGCCTTCTCGGCGGTGCCGGGCGGACCGGACGGGGCGGCCAAGCTCGCCAACGCCGTCAAGGGCGGCAATGCCCCGGACGTCGCGACGATGGACTACTCCTCGCTCCCCGAGTTCGCGAGCGGCGGCAACCTCGAAGACCTGAGCGGGACCTCGGGCAAGCTCGTCGCCGAGAAGTTCCCCAAGGCGGTGCGGTCGCTGGTCAGCCTGGGCGGCAAGACCTGGGCGGTGCCCTTCGACATCACCCCGCTCGAACTCTTCTACCGCAAGGACATCTTCGAGAAGCACGGCGTCGCCGTGCCGACGACGTGGGAGGAGTACAAGCAGGCCGCGGAGAAGATCAACCAGGCCGATCCGTCGGTCCGCATCACCAACTTCGGCGGCGGCGACCCGGCCGTGCTCGCCGGGCTCTCCTGGCAGGCCGGTGGCCACTGGTACGGCACGGAGGGCGACAAGTGGAAGGTCGCCATCAACGACCCCGCCTCGCAGAAGGTCGCCGCGTACTGGAACGGCCTGCTGGCGGCCGGACTGACCTCCAAAACCCCGCTCTGGGGTGAGGGCGAGGCGAAGGAGCGCTCGTCCGGTCAGGTGGCGACCGTCATCGGCGCCGCCTGGACGGCCGGTACGTTCCTGGCGAGCTACCCGGACCTGAAGGGCAAGTGGGGCATCGCCCCGCTGCCGACCTGGGACGGGAAGGCGGCCACGGGCATGTATGGCGGCACCTCCTACATCGTGCCCAAGGGCAGCAAGAAGGCGAAGGCCGCGGCGGAGTTCATCGCGTGGGTGACCACCGACCCGGAGGCGGTCACGGCGCGGCTCAGCTCACTGAAAGCGCCCAGCAGCGCGCTCCCGGCCAATCCGGAGATGCGGGTGGCGGCCTCGAAGCTGTTCGACGCCTCGTACTTCGCCGGGCAGGACCCGTACGCCCTCGCGGGCGCTGCGGCGGACACCATCGTGCCCGGCTGGACGTGGGGCCCGGCCCAGCTCCAGGTCAACGCGGCCCAGAACGCGGCGGGCGCGGACCAGACCAAGGCCCTGACCGAGGGCCAGACGGCCGCCGAGAAGGCCATCACCTCCCGCGGCCTCGGCCTGGCCGGCTAATGCCCCCGACCTCCCAGCCCACGCCCGCCGACGCCTCGACGGGCCCGAACCCACCCAGCTCCCCGTCCCCCCGGACCGCCAGGCCGGGGGCGTCGGGAGTCCCGGACGCTCAGACCACAGGCCCGAAGCCGACCGGGGTCCGGGACAGCCGGGCCGCCGAGCCGGATCCGACGGGGGGCACGGCCCCCCGGGCCACCGAGCCGGAGCCGGAGGGGAACCCGGACCGCCGGGCCCTCGCCAAGCCTCAGGGCGCCCCGGACGCCTTGGCCGTCACGGGCGCGCCCGCACGGACACCGAGCCGGAAGGATTTGAGCCGGAAGGATCCGGGCGGGAAGGATCCGGGCGGGCCCGCCGCCGGGCGCAATCCCCACCGCACCCCGACCGGCAGGGGCACCCGCCTCGCTCCCGCCCTCTTCATGGCCCCCTTCTTCGTCCTCTTCGCCCTCGTCACGGTCGCCCCCATCGGATACGCCGCCTGGCTCAGCCTCTTCCACGACGAGCAGTCGGGACTCGGCTTCGGCGGCACCCGGCGCGTGTTCAGCGGATTCGGGAACTACACCAAGGCCCTCACCGATCCCCTCTTCCTCACCTCCTTCCGTCACATCGCCGTCTACTGCGTCCTCTACATCCCCGTCATGGTCGGCGGCGCCCTGCTCCTGGCCCTGCTGCTCGACTCGGCCCTCGCCCGCGCCAAGCGCTTCTTCCAGATCGCCTACTACCTGCCGCACGCCGTCCCCGGCCTGATCGCCGCCATGATCTGGCTGTACCTCTACACCCCCGGCCTCAGCCCGGTGCTCGACGTCCTGGACGGCGCCGGTCTCTCCTGGAACTTCTTCGGCCGGGACGAGGCCCTGCTGTCCGTGGTCAACATCTCGGCCTGGCAGTGGATGGGATACAACATGATCATTTTCTTCGCCGGGCTCCAGGCCGTGCCCCGCGAGACCTTGGAGGCCGCCACCATGGACGGCGCCGGAGCGATCCGTACCGCTCTTCAGGTCAAGGTGCCGAGCATCCGCCCCACCCTGATCCTCACCACCCTGTTCACCTGTGTCGGCGCGGTCCAGCTCTTCGACGCCCCGCAGTTGCTGCAACTGCGGGCCCATGAGATGGGCGAGTCCTGGTCCCCGACGATGTACATCTTCAGCGCCGCTTTCAAGGGCCACGACTACGGGCTCGCCGCCGCGAGCGCCCTGCTCCTCGCGCTGGTCGCGGGCGCGGCCTCCTACGTCGTCACCAAGCTCGGCAACCGCTGGAGGGCCGCGTGACCACCATCCCCGCCATCTCGACCCACGCGACCGACCCGACCCTCGCCGCGCCCGCCCGCGGCAGCGGCCGCGGCTCCGCCCTCCTCTCCAAGACCGCCGTCAACGCCGTCCTCCTGCTGGTCGCCGGGTACACGCTGCTGCCGCTCGCCTGGCTGGTCATGGCCGCGACCAAGGACCGGCGCGACCTCTTCGCCACCGACCCCTACTCCTTCGGCGACTTCAACCTCCTCGCCAACCTCCGCGACCTCTTCGCCTACAACGACGGCATCTTCGGCCGCTGGCTGGGCAACAGCCTCCTCTACACCGTCTTCGGATCCGCCCTCTCCGCCCTGATCAGCGTCGCCTGCGGATATGCCTTCCACGCTTACGACTTCCGGCACAAGGAACGCTTCTTCGGCGTCGTACTCGCCGGTGTCCTGGTCCCCGCGACCGTCATCCAACTCCCCCTGTACCTGATGGCCTCGGCCGCCGGAGCCGTCAACACCTACTGGGCGTACCTGGTGCCCGCCCTCGTCAACCCCTTCGGGGTCTACCTGGCCCGGGTGTTCGCCGAGGGGTACGTGCCCGACGAGGTGCTCGCCGCCGCCCGAATGGACGGTGCGAGTGAACTGCGCGTGTTCACCCACGTGTCGTTCCCGATGCTCCGGCCCGGCTTTGTGACCATCTTCCTGTTCACCTTCACCGCCATCTGGAACAACTTCTACGGCGCACTCACCATGCTGAACGACGAGCGTCTCTACCCGGTCAGCCTGGGCCTGTTCATGTGGAATCGCAGCGTCTATCAGCAGCCCGAGTTGTACCCCCTTCTCATCACCGGTTCGCTCGTCGCCGTCGTACCGCTGGTGCTGGCCTTCCTCAGCCTCCAGCGCTTCTGGCGCTCGGGTCTCACCGCGGGAGCCGTCAAGTGACCCACCGTCCCGTCACCCTGCTCGCCATGAGCCCGGGCACGCGCGCCGCCGTACTGGGCGACCCGGACACCCTGTCCGAACTCCACCGCGTCGCCGACGTGGACCCCGCCCTCCTCCTCTCCGACTCCCAGGACCTCGCCGCCTTCCCCGTGGACCGGCTGGGCGAGACCGAGGTGCTGTTCACCGGCTGGGGCTGTCCAGCGCTGGACGCGGTCGCGCTGGACCGGATGCCCCGGCTCCGCGCCGTGGTCCACGCGGCGGGCAGTGTCAAACACCATGTGACCGAAGCCTGCTGGGACCGCGGTCTGCTGGTGTCCAGCGCCGCCGGTGCCAACGCGGTCCCCGTCGCCGAGTACACGCTGGCCGCGATCCTCTTCGCCAACAAGAGGGTCCTGGAAGCAGCCCACTTGTACCGGTCCACCCGGGGGCCGATCGACCTGCTGAGCCGATACCCGGCCATCGGCAACTACCGGCGTACGGTCGGGCTGATCGGTGCGTCGCTGATCGGGCGGCGGGTGCTGGAGCTGCTCCGCCCCTTCGATCTGCGGGTGCTCGTCCACGACCCGTACGCCGACGCGGCCGAACTGGAGGCGCTGGGCGCCGAGGCCGTCGACCTGGACGAACTCCTTTCCCGTAGCGATGTGGTCAGCCTGCACGCCCCCTCCCTCCCCCAGACCCGGCACCTGCTCAACGCGGCCCGGCTCGCCCTGATGCGGGACGGCGCCACGCTCGTCAACACCGCCCGCGGCGCGCTGGTGGACACCGCCGCGCTGACCGGGGAACTGGTCTCCGGCCGACTGCACGCCGTGCTCGATCACACCGAACCCGAGGTGCTGCCCTCCGCCTCGCCGCTGTTCGACCTGCCGAACGTCCTGCTCACCCCTCATGTGGCCGGGTCCCTGGGCGGCGAGCTGGACCGCCTGGCGGCGACGGCCGTCGAGGAGCTGGAGCGCTACGCCCTGGGGCTCGGCTTCCGCTACGCCGTCGATCCGGGACGACTCGCCTACTCGGCCTGATCCGCCTCCTTCCGCACCGATCGCACCAGCCCCGCCAGGTACTCCCGGCCCGCCTCCAGCTGGCCGGGCAGTTCCTCGGCGCCGGGGTACCAGCGTCTCTCGTACTCCCAGCAGAGCCAGCCCCCGGGCGGCGCGGCGGCCACCGCGTCCGCGAGCGGCAGCGCTCCGGCTCCCAGCCCCAACGGGGTCAGGTCCTGGGCCGATGCCACGTCCTTCACCTGGAGGTAGCCGAGGTGTTCACCCAGTACCCACCGGGAGCGCGCCGGGCTCTCCCCGCCGAGCCAGGTGTGCAATACGTCCCACAGCGCTCCCGCCCCCGGATGGGCGACCCGGTCCAGCACCCTGGCGGCGGCGGCCGCGGTGCGGTGCGAATCATGGGTCTCCAACAGGATCCGGACGCCCTCGCGCGCGGCGAGCGGCGCGATGTGGGTGAGCCGCCGGACCGCGGTCGCGTCGGCTTCGGCGGTCGGCAGACCGCCGCCCCCGGGAAACACGCGGACGTAGGGGGCGCCGAGGTCTGCGGCGAGGGCGGTGAGCGCCCGGAGTTCGGCGAGGACGGGCTCGTCCGGACCCGTGGCCGCGACCTGGGCGTAACCCGCGACCGCGAGGATCCCGACCCCGGCGGCGGTGAAGGTACGGACAGCGGCGGCCCGGTCGCCGGCCGGTATCCCCGGATGGACGGGTTCCTCGGGGTGGGCGCGCAGTTCCACCGCGTCGTATCCGTGGGTGGCGGCCAGGGCCGCGGCCTCGGCGAGGGTGGCGCCGGGCAGGCCGAGGGTGGAGAAGGCGTACCTCATGACGGACTCGCGGTGGGCGGGGGCGCGGTGGAACCGCGCACCATCAGCTCGGTGGGCAGGGTGGTGATGCCCCCGGGCGGGAGCATTCTGCGGCGGGTGACCAACTGGGCGGCGAGTACGCCCGCTTCCCGCAGCGGCACGCGCACGGTGGTGAGGGCGGGCGCGGTGTCCACACAGAAAGGGAGGTCGTCGAAGCCCGCGACGGAGACGTCCTGTGGAATGCGTATGCCCTCTTCCCGCAGGGCCGCGGCGACTCCGGTGGCCACCGTGTCGTTGGCGGCGACCACCGCGGTGAAGGACGCGCCGCGGCGCAGCAGTTCGCGGGTGGCGTCATAGCCCGCGGCCCGGTCGAAGCTCGCGTGGACGGTCAGGGGTGCGCAGGCTTCGGGCAGGAAAGGATCCCGCTCCCGCAGCGCGGCGCGGTGCCCGGCGAGGCGCTCCCGGGTGGTGCTCAGTCCGGGCGGCCCGGCGACGTAGGCGATCCGGCGGTGCCCCAGGCTGAGGAGGTGTTCCGCGAGGCGGAAGGAACCTCCTCGGTCGTCGAACATGACGGTGGCGACGGGGAGTCCGGCCGGTACCGCCAGGGGAGGGCGCCCGCAGAGCACCACCGGCGCCCCGGTACCGGCGATCCGGGTGACGCGGGCGGTGAGCGCGGCCGTGTGGGCCGGGTCCTCGGCCGCCCCCCCGGTCAGCACGACTCCGCCCGCCCGCTGGCCTTCGAGCAGGGTCAGATAGGCGAGCTCGGTGGCGGGTTCGCCCTGGGTGTTGCAGACCACGGCGAGCCGGCCGCCCCCGTGGTGGCCGTTCTCCGGGCCGAGGGCGCTCTGCAGGGAACCCGCGAGGATCCCGAAGAAGCTGTCGGCCACGTCGTGGACGAGGACACCGACCAGGTCGGAGGTGGCGGCCGCGAGAGCGCGGGCGGGGCCGTTGGCGACGTACCCCAGCTCCTCGATCGCCCGCTCGACGCGGGTCCGGGTGCCCCCGGCCACCGGGTAGCCGCCATTGAGTACGCGCGAGACCGTCGCGGGCGACACGCCCGCGTGTCCCGCGACCTCTGCGAGAGTCACCGCCATCATTCCGCCCCTTCCGGTGTGCCCGGGTCATCGTCTCATCCGGGTGTGGATCTCCATCCTCGCAAATTTAGAAAGCGCTTTCTATCACCCGAAAGAGTCTTGTCACCGATCCTTCTCCCGTCCTAGCCTGATGACAGTGAAAGCGCTTTCTATCGAGCGTCCGACCACGGAGAAGGAGGTCAGCATGGAACGCAGGACGGTCAAGATCGCCATGAACGGCGTGACGGGACGGATGGGGTACCGCCAGCATCTGGTCCGCTCCCTGCTCGCCCTGCGCGAGCAGGGAGGCCTGGACCTCGGCGACGGCACCGTGCTGTGGCCGGAGCCGGTCCTGGTGGGCCGCCGGGAAGCGGCGCTCCGGTCCATCGCCGAGCGGCACGGCCTGCGGCACGTCAGTACGGATCTCGCGGCCGTCCTCGCCGACCCGGAAGTGGAGATCTACTTCGACGCCCAGGTGACCAGCGCCCGCGAGACGGCGGTCCGCCAGGCCATCGAGGCGGGCAAGCACGTCTACTGCGAGAAGCCGACAGCGATGAGCTTCGCGTCCTCGCTGGAACTGGCCCGGCTCGCGGCCGCCGCCGGGGTCAAGCACGGTGTGGTCCAGGACAAGCTGTTCCTGCCGGGCCTGCTGAAGCTGAAGCGGCTGATCGACGGCGGGTTCTTCGGCGAGATCCTCTCGGTGCGGGGCGAGTTCGGCTACTGGGTCTTCGAAGGGGACTGGCAGCCCGCGCAGCGGCCCTCCTGGAACTACCGTTCGCAGGACGGCGGCGGGATCGTGGCGGACATGTTCCCCCACTGGGAGTACCTGCTGCACGAACTGTTCGGTCAGGTCCGCTCGGTGCAGGCGCTCACCCGCACGCACATCGGCCGCCGCTGGGACGAGGACGGCACACCCTACGAGGCCACCGCCGACGACGCCGCGTACGGGATCTTCGAGCTGGAGGGCGGCGCGGTCGCCCAGATCAACTCCTCGTGGGCGGTGCGGGTCCACCGGGACGAGCTGGTGGAGTTCCAGGTCGACGGGACGCACGGTTCGGCGGTCGCGGGCCTGCGCGGCTGCCGCGTCCAGCACCGCGCGGCGACTCCCAAGCCGGTCTGGAACCCGGACCTGCCCCAGAGCGAACCGTTCCGGGCCCAGTGGCAGGAGGTCCCGGACAACACGTCCTGGGGCAACGGCTTCAAGACCCAGTGGGAGCTGTTCCTGCGGCACGTCGTGCGGGACGAGCCCTGGCCGTGGGACCTGCTGGCCGGGGCGCGCGGGGTGCAGCTGGCCGACCTCGGCCTGCGTTCGTCGGCGGAGGGGCGGCGCCTGCCCGTTCCGGAGGTGGCGCTGTGAGCATCAGGCTTCCTTCCGCGGACGGCGGGCTCCGGATCCATCATCCGTGCACCGATCCGCTGCCGCCACTGAACTTCCCCCCGGCCCGCAGTCGTAGCTTCTACGCCGCCGCGCATGTGGTCGCCGATCCGCTGGCCGCCTCGGCCGACGCCGCCGCGGTGGTCGACTGGGACACCACGCTCTCGTTCCGCCACCGCCTGTGGGCCCAGGGGCTGGGGGTGGCCGAGGCCATGGACACGGCCCAGCGCGGGATGGGGCTGGACTGGCCGACCGCGGCCGAGCTGATCCGCCGGTCCGCCGCCGACGCCCTGGCGACGGGCGGCCGGATCGTCTGCGGGGCGGGTACCGACCAGCTCCCGTCCGGCCCCCAGGCCCTCGCCGTGATCGCCGCCGCCTATGAGGAACAGCTGGCGCACGTCGAGGCGTGCGGAGCGCGGGCGGTCCTGCTGGCCTCACGTGCGCTGGCCGCCGCCGCGCGGGGTCCGGAGGACTATCTCGAGGTGTACGGAAGGCTGCTGCGACAGAGCGCACGGCCGGTCGTCCTGCACTGGCTGGGCCCCATGTTCGACCCAGAACTCAGTGGGTACTGGGGCCACCACGACCTGGATGACGCCACCGACGTCTTCTTGAAGATCGTGTCCAAGTATCCG
Organism: Streptomyces sp. G-G2; assembly: GCF_030063135.1. GTDB lineage: Bacteria > Actinomycetota > Actinomycetes > Streptomycetales > Streptomycetaceae > Streptomyces. The sequence goes on along the minus strand of NZ_JASISO010000003.1, from coordinate 139,529 downwards.
GAGAAGGTCGACGGCATCAAGGTGTCGCTGCTGGACGCGGGGCGGGAGATCGACATCCGTCGGCGGCTGCCCGCCGGGGTGCGCTGCTACACCGGGGACGACTACCACTATCCGGAGCTGATCGCCGGGGACGGCGAGCACGCCAGCGACGCGCTGCTGGGCATCTTCGATCCGATCGCGCCGCTCGCGGCCCGGGCGGCGCAGGCCCTGGACCGCGGTGACCCGGCGGCCTTCCGGCAGGCGCTGGAACCGACGGTGGGGCTCTCGCGGCACCTCTTCGCGCCGCCGACCCGCTACTACAAGACGGGTGTGGTGTTCCTTGCCTGGCTGGCGGGCCATCAGGAGCACTTCACGATGGTGGGCGGCCTGCAGTCGGCGCGCTCGCTGCCGCATCTGGCGACCGCGTACGAACAGGCCGACCTGTTGGGCCTGTTGCCTGACCCTGAACGGGCCGAGCGCCGGATGAGACAGCTCCTCGCGGTCCACGGAGCGGCGTCGTGACGGGGGCACCGGCCCGGCTGAGCCTCAATCAGGAGACGGTCCGGCAGTGGTCCGTGCCCGAACTGGTGGCCGGGTGCGCGGCGGCCGGGGTGGCGGCGGTCGGGCTGTGGCGCGATCCGGTGCGGGCCTTCGGGGTGCGCAGGACGGCGAAGCTGGTCGCCGAGGCCGGGATCCGGGTCAGCTCCCTGTGCCGGGGCGGTTTCTTCACCGCCGCCGACCCGGCGGGGCGGGCGGCGGCGCTGGACGACAACCGCCGGGCCGTGGAGGAAGCGGCGGAGCTGGGCGCCGACACCCTCGTGCTGGTCTCGGGCGGGCTGCCCGACGGGGACCGGGACCTGATCGGGGCGCGGCGGCGGATCGTGGGGATCCTGGGCGAGCTGGCGCCGTGGGCGGCCGCGCACGGCGTACGTCTGGGCATCGAGCCGCTGCACCCGATGTTCGCCTCGGACCGCTGTGTGGTGTCCACCCTGGGCCAGGCACTGGACATCGCCGAGGAGTTCCCCGCCGATCAGGTGGGAGTGGTGGCCGACTCGTACCACCTGTGGTGGGACGAACGGCTCCCCACCCAGTTGCGCAGGGCCGGTGACGGCGGGCGGATCCTCTCCGTTCAAGTGGCGGACTGGGTCACCCCGCTCCCCGAGGGCGTGCTGCTCGGGCGGGGGCAGCTCGGCGACGGAAGCATCGACCTGCGGGGATTCCGGGAGCTGACCGACGCCGCGGGCTACCGGGGCCCGGTCGAGGTGGAGATCTTCCAGCCGGGCCTGTGGGCGCGGGACGGCGCCGAGGTGCTGCGGGAGGTGATCGAGCGCTATCGCGCACATGTCGGTTAGGGCGATCTTGGACCGGTTCGGAAGGAGTTGGCAATGACGGAAGTGTGGAGTCGGCGTACCTTTCTCTCCGCCGCGGGCGGGGGTGCGTTCCTGCTGGGGACACCCCCCGGGCGGGCGGCCGCCCAGGCGGCGGGGGACGTCCATGACGGCATGCGCGCCGTGTGGCGCGGCCTCGTGCTGGGCGGGGAACTGCCCACCGGCACGGAGCCGTTCCGGTCGCGGCTGGCCACGCTCGGAAAGACAGCCGGGGACTGGCGTGCCGCCATGGCCCCGGCCGACGGTTCCCTCTGGCCCGACCTGGGGTTCGCCACGGATCCCGAGATGCTGATGCAGAGCTACTACCGGCTGCGGACCATGGCCGAGGCATACGTCCGGCCCGGCACCGGGGTGAGCGCCGATCCCGTGCTGCGGTCGGCGCTGCTCACCGGGCTGGACCACCTCCACGCCCAGGCCTACCAAGCGGGCCGGACGCCGTACGGCAATTGGTACTGCTGGCAGATCGGTGCGCCGCAGGCACTGCTGGACCTGTGCGTGCTGCTGTACGGAGACCTGTCGGCGGAGCGGCTCGCCGCCTACTGCGAGGCAGTCGACCACTTCGTGCCGGATTCCGCGGTCACGTCCTACACCGGGACGAGTACGGGGGCGAACCGGGTGGACCTGTGCCGGGTGCTGGCCGTGCGCGGGGTGGTCGGCAAGCAGTCAGCCAAGATCGCCCTGGCCCGGGACGCGCTCGCGCCGGTCTTTCCCTACGTCACCTCGGGCGACGGCCTCTACCGGGACGGGTCGTTCATCCAGCACCTGTGGGTGCCGTATTCGGGGACGTACGGGGCGGTGCTGCTCGGCGGGCTGGGGATGCTGTCCGGGGTGTTGAAGGGGACGCCCTGGCAGCTCACCGATCCTGGGGCGCAGATCGTGTTCGACGCGGTGGAGAGGGCGTGGGCTCCGTTCCTCTTCAACGGTCTGATCATGGACTGCGTGTCGGGCCGGGCGATCAGCCGAGGCGTGGCCGCCGCGGACGTCCGGCAGCTGCGGCAGGACGACCACGCCCGGGGCCACGCCGTGCTCGCCGGGATACTGCTGCTCGGGGAGGGGGCGAGCAGTACCGAGCGGGCCCGCTGGCGGGCCCTGGTCAAGGGGTGGATGGCGCGGGACTACTACAGCCGTCCGCTCGCGGACGAGACGCTCACCCTGTCCTCCCTCGCCCGGCTCGCGGAGGTGGAAGCGGACCCGGCCGTCCCGGCCGCACCCGAGCCGGTCGGGCACCACCTGTTCGCCTCCATGGACCGGGCCACGCACCGGCGGCCGGGCTGGGCGGCCTCACTGGCCATGGCCTCCCGGCGGATCGCCCACTACGAGACCGGCAACGGAGAGAACCTGAAGGGCTGGCACACCGGCAGCGGGATGCTCTGCTGGTGGGCCGCCACCTCGGGGAACGGCCAGTACGCGGACGCGTTCTGGCCCACCGTCGACCCGTACCGGCTGCCCGGGACGACCGTCTCGCGCAAGGCCCTGGCCGATGGCGCGGGCGGTGACTGGGGGGCCTCGCGGCCGGACGCGGTGTGGGTGGGCGGCTCGACGGACGGGGAGTACGCCTCGGTGGGCCAGCACCTGAGGGGCCTGTCCAGCACGCTCACGGCCCGAAAGTCCTGGTTCTTCCTCGCCGACACCGTCGTGTGCCTCGGCGCCGGGATCCGGGCGACGGACGGTACCGCGGTCGAGACGGTCGTCGACAACCGCAATCTGGGCGCCACCGGAACGCACGCGCTGACCGTCGGCGGCGCGGCGCAGCCGACCGCCCTGGGCTGGTCGGCAGCCTTCCCCTCCCCCGGGTGGGCACATCTGGCGGGGTTCGGGGGGTACGTCATGTCGGGCGGCGGATCGTTCAAGGCCCTGCGGGAGCAGCGCACCGGGCGGTGGAGCGACATCAACCGGGGCGGGTCGAGCGCGGTGGTGACCCGGCGCTATGTGACGCTCTGGTACGACCACGGGACCGATCCCACCGCGGGTTCCCATGTCCACCAGATACTGCCCGGCGCCACGGCGGCGCAGACCGCGGCGCGGGCGGCCGACCCGGGCTGGCTGACCGTGCTGGCCAACTCGGAGGCGGCCCAGGGCGTGAGCGTCCCCTCGCTCGGATTCACCGGGGTCAACCTCTGGCAGGCCGGGACGGCAGGCGCCGTCGAGGGCGGCGGACCGTGCTCGGTGACCATCCGGGAGAGACCGGACGGGACGGCAACCCTCCACGTCTCCGATCCGTCCCGGACGCAAACCGCCCTGAACCTGGTGTGGCACCGGCCGGTCGCCGAGGTGCTGTCCCGGACCGCGGGGGTGAGCTCGGCCGTCCCCGGCTCGGCGCTGCGACTGGGGTTCGCCGACCTCACCTCGGCGGCGGGGGCGGGTCAGGAGGTGGTGGTGCGCCTGGGGTGACGCCGACAGGTCGCGACGCCCGGTAGGCGCTAGCCCAAACGGGTGACATAACGTGCCCTTCATGGATCAGGAGCACATAGCCGGGGACGGCGAAGGAGCGGGCAGGCGGCGGTTCCTCACCATCGCGACGGGCGCGGCGACCGTGGCGGGGCTCGGCGCCGTGGCCGGGTGCGCGGAGGGGACGGGGTCCGCCGACGGCGCGGGCGCGGGCCGCTCGCCGAGCGGTGGTCCGAAGCCTTCCGGGTCCGGCGCCTCCGACACGCCGTCCGGCCCGCGCGCCTTCGACGTCAAGGCCGAGAACGCGCGGCCCGGCCACGCCGACTGGGCCGTGACCAAGGCGGGGCCCGCCCGGGCGATCGAGGGGTTCGCGGACCGGGTGAGCGTGCTCCCGGGCGAGTCGTTCGGGCTCCATGTGTCGACGACCGCGCCCCGGTTCACCGTCTCCGCCTACCGGATGGGCTGGTACGGCGGGGCGCGGGCCCGGCTGGTGTGGCGTTCGCAGGCGATCACCGGTGCCCGCCAGCCCGAGGCCGCCGTGGAGCAGGGCACCCGGATGGTGCGGGCCCGGTGGGCGCGTACCACCACCGTCGACACCAAGGACTGGCCCGAGGGCAGCTACCTGATGCGCCTCGACGCACAGGGCGGCGAGGGGGGCCAGCGCTTCGTGCCGGTCACCGTACGGTCGGCGGCGACGAACGGCCGTACCGTCGTCGTCAACGCGGTGGCGACGTGGCAGGCGTACAACAAGTGGGGCGGTTACAGCAGTTACGACGGTCCGAGCGGTGGCTTCGGGACGCGTTCACTGTCGGTGACCTTCGACCGGCCGTACGAGTACGACGACGGCGCGGGCCTCTTCCTCGTCTACGAGGCTCCGCTGATCGCTCTGGCCGAACGCCTGGGCATCCCGCTCGCCTACACCACGACCACCGACGTGGCGCGGGAGAAGCGGCTGCTCGAGGGGGCCGTGGCGGTCGTGTCGCTCGGTCACGACGAGTACTGGTCGCCCGAGCAGCGCGCTCACATCACGGCCGCCCGCGACGCGGGGAGCAACATCGCGATACTCGGCGCGAACTGCTGCTACCGGCGGATCCGGCTGGAGGCGAGCGAGCTGGGCCCGGACCGTACGGTCGTCTGCTACAAGACGTCCTACGAGCAGGACCCGGGCTTCAAGCGCGGACACCCGGCGACCGTGGACTTCCGTACCGCCCCCGGGGCGGATCCGGAGAGTTCGCTGCTCGGCGTGATCTACGACGGCTATCCGGTGGACGCACCGTACGTGGTGACCAGCCCCGGGCACTGGCTCTTCGATGGCACGGGGGTCAAGACGACCGACCGCTTCCCGCACCTGGTCGGAGTGGAGTACGACAAGGTCAGCACCGGATTCCCGACCCCGCGGCCGATCGAGATACTGGCCCACTCCCCCGTGGTGTGCGAGGGGCGGCCCAGCCATCAGGACACCGCGTACTACACGGTCCCGAGCGGCGCCGGGGTCTTCGCCACGGGCACCATGCGGTGGGTGGAGGCCCTGGACGCCACCGGTGACGGGCACGGCGGAGGCAACCACGGGCTGGACGCGCGGGCGGGAGCGCTGACGACCCGGGTCACGGAGAACTTGCTGCGCGTGTTCGCGGCGGGCCCGGCGGGGCGGAGCCACCCGGCCCAGGACAACGTGAAGGCGGTATACGGCGGTTCGTGACGGATTCCGGTGGACCCGGACGGAACCGGCGCTTAGGATCACGCTCACGCCGTCGCGTGCCGGTCACCGTCCGGGTGAGGCATGGAGGTGGCCGTGAGATGCCTTGCGGAGGCATTCACCCATGTCAGTCGAGTTGAACCACACCATCATCTTCGCCCGTGACAGCCGGGAGTCGGCGGAGTTCCTGGCCCACATCCTGGGTCTCGACGTCGGAGCCGAGTGGGGCCCCTTCATCCCCGTCGCCACCGCCAACGGAGTCACGCTGGACTTCGCCACGCTGCCGACCGGAACCGTGGCCGCGCAGCACTACGCCTTCCTCATCTCCGAGGCCGAGTTCGACGCCTCCTTCGAGCGGATCCGGGCGGCGGGGATCACGTATTACGCCGATCCGTTCCGGAAGCGGCCCGGTGAGATCAACCGGAACGACGGCGGACGCGGACTCTACTTCCTGGACCCGTCCGGGCACGGGATGGAGATCATCACCCGGCCCTACGGCAGCGGCGAGGACCCGGAAGACGGTCAGGACGGGGAAAGCGGTCAGGACCCGGAGAGCGGTCAGGGAAGGTAGATGATGTTCGGCGCGCCCGTGGTCGGGTGGATCCCGACCCGGGTGCGTACGCCGTACACCGCCGCCAGCAGGTCCTCCGTCAGTACTTCGCCCGGCGTCCCGGACGCCACCGCGCGCCCGGCGTCCAGGACGTACAGCCGGTCGCAGAAGGAGGCCGCGAGGTTGAGGTCGTGGAGCACCAGCAGACAGGTGGCGGGGAGCCGCCGGACCAGGCCCAGGACCTCCAGTTGGTAGCGGATGTCCAAGTGGTTGGTCGGCTCGTCCAGGGCGAGCAGGCCCGGGTCCTGGACGAGGGCGCGGGCGATCAGCGCGCGCTGGCGTTCGCCGCCGGACAGTTCGTCGAAGCGGCGGACGGCCAGCGCGTCCGCGCCGACCGTCTCCAGCGCCTCGGCGACACGGCGCGCGTCGCGCGGCCCGTCCTGTTCCCAGAACCGCTTGTGCGGACTGCGCCCCATGGCCACCACCTCGCGCACGGTCAGCCCGAAGGTGCCGCCGGCGTCCTGCGGTACGACCGCCATCCGCCGGGCCCGTTCCTTGACACCCAGTGAGGCCGCGTCCACGCCGTCCAGCAGCACCCGTCCCGCGGTGGGCCGCAGAGTGCCGTAGACGCAGCGCAGCAAGGTGGTCTTGCCGCTGCCGTTCGGACCGACCACACCGACCGTCTCGCCGGGGCGGGCGGTGAGGTCGACGCCGTGCAGCAGGGTGCTCCCGTCGACCTCGTAACGTACGGCCTCGGCCCGCAGTTCCACCGGCGCGGCCCCTGCCGGCCCGGGGTTCATCCGGTCACCCCCTCGGTGCGTGTGGACCGTCTGAGCATCCACAGGAAGAACGGTCCGCCGACCAGCGCGGTGACCACGCCGACAGGTATCTCCTCGGGTGCGGCGGCGGTACGGGCGGCCAGGTCGGCCAGGGTCAGGAACACGGCCCCGCCCAGTGCGGCCACCGGCAGCAGGGCCCGGTGTCCGGCGCCGACCACCATCCGGGCGGCATGGGGAACCATCAGCCCGACGAAGCCGATCGCCCCGCTGAACGCCACCAGTACGCCGATCACCAGGGAAGCGAGGACGAACACGGCGGCCCGGAAGCGGCCGGTGTCGAGCCCGAGGGTGCGCGCGTCCTCCTCCCCGGCGAGCAGCAGGTCCAGCGGCCGGGCGAGGGCCAGCAGCAGCCCGGTGCCGACGGCCAGCACGACGGCGGGCAGTGCCAGTTCGCCCCAGCGGGCCCCACCGAGGCCGCCGAGCGTCCAGAACAGGATGGAGCGGACCTGTTCGGCCCGCGCGGACAGCACCAGCACCAGACTGGTGAGCGCGGACAGGATGTACTGCACGGCGACCCCGGCCAGGATCAGCCGCCCGGTGGTCATCGTTCCGCCGCGCCGGGCCAGGGCGTACACCGTGACCAGGGCGCCGAGCGAGCCGGCGAACGCGGCGAGCGGCAGGGTGACGCTGGTCGCGATCCCGGCGCCGAGACCGAGCACGATGACGGCCACCGCGCCCGCCGAGGCCCCCGAGGACGCGCCGAGCAGGAAGGGGTCGGCGAGCTGATTGCGTACGAGGGCCTGCAGCACGGCGCCGGTCACGGCCAGCCCGGCTCCGACGACCGCCGCGAGCAGTACGCGCGGCATCCTGACGTCCCACACGATGGAGGCGAACGCGCCGGGGCGCGGACCGTCGAGGACGATGCCGAGCACGCGGCCGGGGGCGATCCGCACGGGCCCCAGGGCCAGCCCCGCGACCGCGCTCGCGAGGAGCGCGGCGGCGAGGAGGGCGAGGACGAGCGGGGTCCGGCGACGGTCCGCCCTCACGCGGCGTCGGGGTGCAACTGGCGGGCCAGGGAATCGACGGCGTCGGCCACGCGCACCCCGAGGACGGCCGAGGACAGCGGCAGGACCACGAACCGCCGGTCCCTGATCGCGGGAACCCGCGCCAGCGCCGGATCGTTCACCAGACGCTGCTTCTTGGCTTCGACGCTGGTCCCGCCGTAGTCGTAGATCAGTACGGTTTCGGGCTGCCGCTCGATGACCTTCTCCCAGGACACGTCCCCGAAGGTGTCCTTGAGGTCGGCGAAGACGTTCGTTCCCCCGGCGAGGGAGACGATCTCGTTGCCGATGCCGTTGCCGCCGGAGGTGAAGGCCGCGGCGTCGCCGGAGTCGTAGACGAAGACGGCCGGACGGGCCTTGTCCTTGACGCGGGTGGTGGCGGCGTCGATACGGCGCTGCTCGTCCTCGATGAGGCGTGCCCCGCGCTCGGGTACGCCGAAGGTACGGGCCACCTCGGTGATCTCGGTCTTGAGCTGGTCGAACCGGACCGGTCCGGGGGTGCAGTACTCCACACTGAGCCGGGTGGGGATGCCGCTCTTGCCCAGGCCCTCGCGGTCGCGGCCCTGTGCCTTGTCGAAGGCGCTGGAGTAACCGCCGTAGACGAAGTCGGGGTTGGCGCCGAGGAGCAGTTCCTTCGACGGGTACTCCTTCGCCAGCACCTTGACCTCGTCGTAGGCGGGTCGGTACGCGGGGAGGATCGCGTCGTCGAGGTAGGCGGTGCCCGCCATCCGGTCCTGGAGCCCGAGGGCGAGCAGGATCTCGGTGGCGTGCTGGTTCATGGCGACGGCGCGCCGGGGCGGGGCCTGGTACGTCGTGGTCACACCGCAGTTGGTCACGGTGTACGGGAACCCGGCGCCCCGGCCATCGGCCGGGGCGGCCGCCGCCGGGGTGCCGTCCCGGTCCGGGTCGGCACCCCCGCACGCGGCGAGGGGTATCAGGAGGCCGAGGGCGGCAAAGGGGGTGAGCGCGCGCAGGGCGGCGCGGAAACGCGGCATGGCGAAGCCTCTCCGGGGGATCCTCGTCCCCTGGTCGAACTGCGAATGAAGAGGCGGCGCTTCAGTGTCTGACTCCCGGGGCCCGCGAAGGCTCCGGTCACAGTGGCGGGACCGCACCGGATTCGCACCGGTTTCCTGGTTCGCGCCGCCTGGGGTGACCTGGCCCAGTCTGCCAGACCGTCCGTTCTCCTCCGGAATGCCCGTTCACGGGCCGTGGGCAGGAGGCGGCGCGTGGATGCGGAGAAACGGGGACGGCGCGGGCTCGCGGCCCGTTGTCAGTCAGTGGCAGAGCCACGACCACCGGAACCCGCTACGAGTATCAATGTCAGAGGTCGCGTCTAGCGTGGTCCTCGTCCCCATCGCGCTCGCTGGCTGCGGCGCTACTCGGACTCCGTCCGTCGGGCCCTTCGGGCACAGCGACCGACGGCGGACATGCGAATGCCCAGGGGGGAGAAGGCTCCCACCTGGGCATTCGACGGATCCTGCTGATCACACGAAGCAGGGGCGGCAGGACTCGAACCTACGACATTTGGTTTTGGAGACCAACGCTCTACCAACTGAGCTACGCCCCTTCGGCGGCACCAGTTTCGCACGGCGCGCGCCGATGATCCAACGACTTCCAGCATGTGGTCACCCGATGAGATCAGCGACGGGGTGTGCGGCTCGGGTCAGCGGCCAGGCCGTCAGCTCGCGCGCCCCGTCGGCGTCCTGGGCGACGGCGATGTCGAGCAGGGTCATGCCGTCGTGGCCGAACCGGTCCACGTCGGCTTTGTGGGCGGGGAGTTGACGGACCGTAGCCGGCCGCCCACCCTGGCGGGCACCCCCGCATGCGCCCCCGTATGCGCTCGGGACCCCTTCCGGTGCCGGTGGGTCCGGGGCGGCAAGGAATTCCTCGAGCCGGTCCGGGAAACCGAGCGCGGACGTGTCCTGGAATTCGGCGTGGGCGGCGTGGTCCAACAAGCGCCGATCGGCACGGCGCTGGCCGAAGGCCCGCGCGTCGGCGAGCGGGGTGCCGCCGCCGACGGACCCGCCCGGGGCGTGCGGCGCGGCGCCGCAGCCGACAAGGACGGTCGATCGCGTAGACGTCGCCGTCTGCCGGGGGCCCAGTTCTGCGGGGTCCCAGCGGAGAGCCCCACGAACCGGGCCGCCGGGTTGGCGAGCGCCCGGATGGCTTCGGGGCCGCGCGGCCGGTGCCCGGAGCAGGCCGTCTCCGGCGATGTGCGGCAGGCTCCGGCGCCCGCGGCGACCCCGGCCCTGACGAGGGTGACACGAGCCAGACCGGGGTGCCGGTCAGGGAGTTCCCGCCGCCGTGCGAGGGCACTGGCCCGGATGGCCGCGGTGACCGACGTGACCGACGTGACCGCCACGGTGAGTGGGTCCGCGGAGCGGAGCGCGCGCCCAGGGGCGCGGGAAGGGGCGGGAGTCCATGCGGGCACCAGCGGTGGCGACTTCGGGGGCGGAGGGGGTCCATCGGGTCCGGCCTTTCCTGCCGCGCCGTAGGCCCCCGCTTGGTCGCCGGGCGGGCGGTCGGACCGCCGCCGACCAGCTGGTCGGACGGTCCGTCGGTCGGTCGCCCGATCAGGCCGTCGGTCGGCGGTCGGGCCGTCGGCCAGCGGGGCTGTCGGTCCGTCGTCGTCGGCTGACCCGACCGGTCCGTCGATCGGCCGGTCCGTCCCAGATCAGGCCGTCGGCCGGATGAGGCCGTCGCCAGGTCAGGCCGTCGGCCGGTCAGCCCCGATCGGGCCGTGGGTCCCCGATCGGGCCGTGGGCCGTCGGTCGGCAGGTCGGGCCGTGGGTCGTCGGTCGGTCCGTCGGTCGGTAGGTCGGTAGGTCGGTAGGTCGGAGCGTCGCCCGATCAGACCGTCGCCCGGTCGGACCGGCGGTCGGGCGGGTAGGCGGCCGGCTAGCCAGGAGCAAGCCCACGGCCCGTGCGGGTGGCGGGGTCCGGGGCCGAGGGGATCGTGGAGGTGCCCCGCGCCCCAGGAGGTGGCCCCATGCGCCGTTTCCGGGCTCCGCTGGCCGCGCTCGTGCTGCTGGTCCCGGCCCTGTTCGGGGCGGGTCCCGGGGCCGCGGTCCCGGGGCCGTCCGGCTCGGGAGCGACCGGGGAGACCATCTCGCTGCGCGGCAACCTGCCCGGTGAGCTGCTCGACGTCACGCTGACCGACCTCACCGACCCCGCGGCCCCCCTCGGCGCGGGCTCCGCCGCGGATCCGGCCGACCGGCTCGTGGCGGTCGGCTTCCGCCTGCGGAACACCGGGACGGCCACCTACACCGACGCCCCGCGCGGCGGCTCGTACCTCCTCGGCCTCGACGGGACGCGCTACCGGGGCGTCGCCGTACCGACGACGGCCGGGGATCCCTTCCCGGACCCGCTGCCACTCCCGCCCGGGGCTTCCGCCGAAGGATCCGTCACCTTCGAACTGCCTCAGGACGCGCGGCTGTCGGCGGTGCAGTTCGCGTGGAACAGCGGGTCGGCCGACGACATCGGCCAGTGGAACCTCTCCTGATCTGATCCCTGATCCGGTCCCTGATCCGGTCCCTGATCTCGAGCAACTGATCCTCTCCCCTCACGCACGCCCTCTTGACCCACTCTGGTCCAGACCAATAGTTTCCGCATGCACGCCAGCACGACGCCCGGCGCCACACGCACCACACGCGCCGCACGCGTACGGCTCGCGCACAGCACGGCTCAGGAGCACCACTCCCCGCGTCCGCAAAGGAAGCCCATGCGCCGCAGCATGCTCGGCAGGATGGCCGTCGCCGCCTGCTCCTTCTCCCTCCTGGCGGCCTTCGCCCCCGCCGCCGGAGCGACCACCGTCCACGCCGACGGCGATCTCGGCCACGGGCGCACGTACAACCGTGTCGGCTATTTCACCCAATGGGGCGTCTACGGGCGCGACTTCCAGGTCAAGAACCTCGAGACCAGCGGCACCGCCGCCAAACTCACCCACATCAACTACGCGTTCGGCAACATCGGCGCGGACGGAAAGTGCTTCACCGGCAACGTTCCCGGCGAGGCGGACGCCTGGGCCGACTACGCCCGGCCGCTCGACGCCGCGGGTTCGGTCGACGGCGCGGCCGACACCCGGGACCAGCCGCTCGCCGGGAACTTCAACCAGCTGCGCGAGCTGAAGGCCAAGCACCCGGTACTCAAGGCCCAGATATCGCTGGGCGGTTGGAGCTGGTCGACGTATTTCTCGGACGCCGCCCGCACCCCCGCCTCGCGCGAGGCGCTCGTCCGGTCCTGCATCGACCTCTACATCAAGGGCAACCTGCCCCAGGACGGCACGCGCGGTGGCGCCGGTGCCGCCGCCGGCCTCTTCGACGGCATCGACCTCGACTGGGAGTGGCCCGGTTCGGCCGGGGACACCGACACCACGCACCGGCCGGAGGACAAGCGCAACTTCGCGGCGCTGGTCCGGGAGTTCCGTACCCAGCTCGACGCCTACGGCCGCACCCAGAAGAAGAAGTACCAGCTGACGGCCTTCGTCCCGACCGCCCCGGCCAAGATCGACGCGGGCTTCGACGTCCCCAGGATCATGCGGGACCTCGACTTCGTCACGCTCCAGGGTTACGACTTCCACGTGTCCGGCGAGAAGACCACGGCCCAGCAGTCCGCCCTGTACGCACGGGGTGACTTCAGCGTCGACGGCACCGTGGACGCCTGGCTGCGGCGCGGGGCCCCAGCGGGCAAGCTCGTGATGGGCATGCCGTTCTACGGCCAGGGCTGGACCGGGGTCAGCGGCGGCGGGGACGGTATGGGCCGCCCAGCGACGGGCCCGGCGCCCGCGACCTGGTCCGCCGGGTACGAGGACTACAAGGCGCTGAAGGCACTGGCCGGTTCGGGCGCGTACACCCTCCACCGGGACCGCCGCGCGGGCAGCGCCTGGCTGTTCGACGGCGCCACCCTGTGGACGTACGACGATCCGCAGGTGCTGCGCACGAAGTCGGCGTACATCCGTGAACGCGGCCTGGGCGGCGCGATGTTCTGGTCCCTGGACGGGGACACCGCCGACGGTGAACTGATCACGGCGGTGGACCGGGGCCTGCGCGGCCGCTGAGCCACCGGAGAAGACCGGCCCGTACCCTCGCCGCATGAGGAATTCGACGGTACGCGCGGTCAACCGGCTCACCGGGCTCTGGGCCGGGGCCGTGCGCCCCGGCCCGGAGGGCACGGTGTTCACCGCGGCCGGGGTCTGGCCGCTGCTGGCCCTGCTCGCGGACGGCGCCGACGGGCCCGCCCGGGCGGAACTCGCCCTGGCCCTCGGCATACCCGCCGACCACGCGGCCGAGGCCGGGCGCGAACTGCTGGCCTGGATCGGCCCGATCCAGGGTCTGGAGGCGGCGACCGGCCTGTGGACCCGGGCCGGGCTGCCCCTGGAGGAGCCCTGGGTCTCCCGGCTGCCGGAAGCCGCCCGGGGCACGCTGACCGGAGACCCGGACACGGACCGGCATGTGCTCGACGGGTGGGCGGCGCGGCACACGCGCGGGCTGATCGAACACATGCCGGTGACGGTGACGCCCGAGGCGCTCATGGTCCTGGCCTCGGCGCTGGGGCTGCGGGTGGACTGGCAGCAGCCCTTCGCCGCGTATCCGGTCCGCCTGCGGCAAGGCCCCTGGTCCGGTCGGACGGTGGCCGCGCTGTCCCGGCACACCACCCTCGTGGACCAGGCCCGGGTGGCTTCGGCCCCCTCCGGTCCGCTCACCCTGCTGGAGGTGGCGGGCAAGGAATCCGTCGACGTGCACCTGCTGCTCGGCGGTCCGGACGCCACGCCCGGCGAGGTGCTGGGCGCGGGCATCGGCGCCGTCACCGGGGACCTCGCCTCCGTGGGCATCGGCGCGCTGCCCGAGGGGCAGCCCGGTCCTGGCCTCACCGTCCGCACGGTGGAGTCGGCGGCGCCGACGTCCGTCCTCGCCGTCCGTACGGTGGCCTTCGACGTCCGCGCCGAGCACGATCTCCTCGAAGAGGCGCGGCTGTTCGGGCTGGAGACCGCGTCCGACGACTCCTCCGGCCACTTCCCGGGGATCAGCGCGGTCCCACTGGCCGTCGGCTCGGCGCGGCAGTCCGCGCTGGCCCGGTTCCACGCGAAGGGCTTCGAGGCGGCCGCCGTCACGGCCGTGGCCATGGCGGCCGGAAGCGCGCCGCCGCCGGCCTCGTACCGCGTGCGCTACGCCGAGGTCTCCTTCCAGCGGCCGTTCGGCTTCCTGGCCGTACACCGCTCCTCGCGGCTCGTCCTCGCGGCGGGCTGGGTGAACGAGCCGCTCGCCGCCGGGTGAGCGACGCGCCACCCCGTCGGCCGCGCGCCTGCCTGCCATCCGCTCGCCCCTCCATCCACCGCGCGCCACCCCGCCCCCAGGGCCGCCCCCTCCCTGAAAGCCGGTACCCGGCCGGTGCCCCCGCGCCCGGCCACGGAGAGGGACACGGCCGCCACGCCGCCGGCTCCCGGCGCCCCCCTGCGCCCCCCGCGCCCCCCGCGCACTTGTGCGAGTATCCGACCGCCGACAAGTGTTACGGCCGATAAGTGTTATCGGAGCCCCGCTCGCCGGTCTCCCATGCATGGGGCATCATCGGCCGCCGGTACGGACAGGGAAACTTCACATGACCTCACAGCACACCGCAGCACTGGTGGCAGCCGCCCGCGCGGGCGATGCGCGGGCCCAGGACGAACTCGTCGGCGCGCACCTGCCGCTCGTCTACAACATCGTCGGGCGGGCCCTGAACGGGTCCGTGGACGTCGACGACGTGGTCCAGGACACCATGCTGCGCGCCCTCGACGGACTGGACGGGCTGCGCTCGGACGAGAGTTTCCGCTCGTGGCTGGTGGCCATCGCGATGAACCGGGTACGGGCGCACTGGCAGGCCCGCAGCACCGGCCCGGACGCGAGCGGGCTGGACGCGGCGCGCGAACTCGCCGACCCCGGGGCCGATTTCGTGGACCTGACCGTCGTACAGCTGAACCTGACCGGTCAGCGGCGCGAGACGGCCCGGGCCACGCGGTGGCTGGAGCCGGACGACCGGGCGCTGCTGTCGCTGTGGTGGCTGGAGTGCGCCGGTGAGCTGACCCGGGCGGAGGTGGCGGCGGCGCTGGAGCTGTCCCCGCAGAACACGGCGGTACGGGTGCAGCGGATGAAAGCCCAGCTGGAGTCGGCGCGGGTGGTGGAGCGGGCGCTGGACGCCCAGCCGCCCTGTGACGCGCTGCGGACGGTGGCGGGCGGCTGGGACGGGAGGCCGTCCGCGCTGTGGCGCAAGCGAATAGCCCGGCACGCGCGCGAGTGCCTGCGCTGCGCGGGCCTGTGGAACGGGCTGGTCCCGGCTGAGGGCCTGCTGGCCGGGCTGGCCCTGGTCCCGGTCGCGGCGGCCGTGCTGTCCGGGGTCCACCGGGCGACGGCGGCCCCGGTCGCCTTCTCGTACGACGCCCCCGTCCCCGGCGCCGCGAAGACCCCCGGAACCCACGCGGGCCGGAGCCGGAGCGACGCGGGCCGGAGTGCTTCCCGCAAGCGGCGCCGCACGCGCCGCAGGGTCATCGCGGGTGGCGTGGTCGTCGCCTGCGTCGCCGGTGGCGGGGTGCTGTACCTGGGCCTCGTGCCGGGGTCGGGCGAGACCGCGACGACCGCGTCGGCGCCCGGCGCGCCGCTGGCCGCGCTGTCCACGGGCGGGGCGGCCACCGCCTCCGCTTCGCCGTCCGCCTCCCCCTCGGCCTCCGCGTCCCCCTCCCCCTCCGCTTCGCCCTCCGCGTCCCCTTCGCCGTCCGCCTCCGCTTCGGCCTCCGCGGACCGTGGCGACGTGGTCGCCTCGAAGTCCGCCTCCGCCCCGGCCGCTCCGCGCCCGGCGGCCGCGCCCCCGCAGGGGACCGTGGCCCAGGTGATCTCGCTGGTGAACTCGGAGCGGTCGGCTGCCGGGTGCGGCCCGCTCAAGGACGACGCCGAACTGCGCGCCGCCGCGCAGGACCACTCCGACGACATGGCCGCCCGCGACTTCTTCGACCACACCAACCCCGACGGAGCCGACCCGGGGAAGCGGATCACCGCCGCCGGGTACCGCTGGTCGACGTACGGCGAGAACATCGCCAAGGGGCAGCAGTCTCCCTCGCAGGTGATGGACTCCTGGATGAAAAGTCCGGGGCATCGCGCGAACATCCTCAACTGCTCGTTCAAGGACATCGGCGTGGGCGTGCACCAGGGGCCGGGCGGGCCTTGGTGGACGCAGGACTTCGGCGCCCGGATGTGATCCGTGCGGGGCCTCGCTCCCGTCTCCGTTCCGCTCACGGCTCAAGAGCCGGTCGACGACACCGCCCGCGTGGGCACTGAATGCTTCAAACTCGGGGCAGGATAGTGACAGGAGTCGAATGAGCTGATCAGGCGGGGCAGGTGAAGCGAGCGGATGGCGAGAAAGGTACTGCGTCCGCATCAGCGCGAGGCCGTCGACGCGGTCGTGCGGGCGCTGGAGCCGCCCGCCGCGGGGCCGCTGCCCGAGGCCGGACTGCGTACCCAGGTGATCATGGCCACCGGATCCGGCAAGTCGCTGGTGGCTGTCCGCGCGGCGGAGGAGCTGGGAGCCGGCCGGGCGCTGGTCCTGGTCCCCTCCCTCGACCTGCTGGTGCAGACGGCGGCGGCCTGGCGGGAGGGCGGGCGCACCGGGCGCGCGCTCGCCGTGTGCTCGCTGCGCGGCGCGGAAGCGGGCGTGCCCTCCACCACCGATCCGGAGCGGATCGCCGAGTGGTGCCGCCCGGTGGACCGGGTCACGGTCTTCGCGACGTACGCGGCCCTCGGGCTCGGCATAATCGAGCGGGCGCACCTCGCCGGGCTGCCGGGCTGGGACCTGATCGTGGTCGACGAGGCGCACCGGACGTCCGGGCGGCTCGGCAAACCGTGGGCGGTGGTGCACGACAACACCCGGATCCCGGCCGTCCGCAGGCTGTACATGACCGCCACGCCCCGGATCTGGCAGGACCCCGAGTCCGCCGACGAGCACGGCGGCGCCGGGGCCCGGCCGCCGGGCGGGGCGCTGGTCGCCTCGATGGAGGACGACCCCGAGGGACCGTTCGGCGCGCGCTGTCACACCCTGACCCTCTCCGAAGCCATCGACCGGGGCATCTGCGCCCCGTACCGGGTGGTATGCGTGGACGTCAGCGACCCGGAGTTCCAGGCGGCGGTGCTGCTGGGGCCGCAGGGGCGTTCGGACGCGGTGCGCGGGGCGCGGCTGGCCGCGCTGCAGGCCGCGCTGGTGAAAGCGGCGGCCGACCAGGGATTCCGGCGGACGCTGGTCTTCCACCACCTGACCCGGGAGGCCGAGGCGTTCGCGGCCGGGCTGCCCGCGGTGGCGGCGCGGCTGCGGATGACCAGCCGGGCCCCCCGCCCGGTCTATCCGCGGACCGTGTGGGCGGACTGGCTGGGCGGCCGCCATCCGGCGGCGCACCGGCGGCGGGTACTGGACGCGTTCGCGGCCGAACGGATCGCGGACAAGGCCTTCCTGGGCAGTGTGCGGGTGCTCGGCGAGGGGGTCGACACCAAGGAGTGCGACTCCGTGTACTGGGCGGACGTCCGCGACTCCATGCCGGACCTGGTCCAGGCCGTGGGCCGGGCGCTGCGGATCCGGCCCGGGGAGGGCAAGGTCGCCTCCCTGGTGGTGCCGGTGCTGCTGGGGCCGGACGAGACCCCCGACACGATGCTGACCTCACGGGCGTACGGGAGCCTCGCGCGGCTGCTGGAGGCGCTGCGGGCGCACGACAGCAGGCTGGTGGAGTCGCTGGCCCAGCCGCAGCGGCCGCGCTCCGGCGCGGCGGCGGCCGGGACCGGTGGCGGGGCGCGGGAGTTGCTGAGCTTCTCCACTCCGCGGGATCCGGCGCTGCTGGCCGCCTTCATCCGGCTGCGGGTGCTGCACCCCGAGCACGAGCACTGGCGGCGCGGGGTCGAGGCCGCGCGCGTCTACGCCGCCACGACGGGGGACCTCAAGGTGCCCTTCGGGTTCAAGGTGCCCGGGGACGCGGGGACGTGGCCGCCGGGGCTCGCCCGGTTCCCGCTCGGCCAGTGGATCTCGGACGCGCGGCGCACGTACCGGCGGGGCGCCCTGGGGCGGCAGCGGACCGCGGAGCTGGACGCGCTCGGGATGGTGTGGAGCGCCTTCGACGTGGCCTTCGAGGAGGGGCTGACGGCGGCGCGCGCGTGGGCCGCCACGCACGGGCACCTGCTGCCGCCGGTGGACGCGACCTGGCACGGGTCCCCGGTGGGGGTCTGGGCCAAGAACCAGCGGGCCGCGGCCCGGCGGGAGGGGCCCGGGGCCCTGTCGGCGGAACGCCGCGAGGCGCTGGCCGACATCGACCCGGCCTGGTGCCCGGACTGGGAGATCTCCTGGCAGCGGGCCTTCCAGCTGGCCCGGACCCGGCTGCGGGCGGGCGGCGCGCTGCCGCGGGTCCCGGGCGAGGTCCTGGTGCAGGGCGAGGACCTGGGGCTGTGGGTGCGCGCGCAGCGGCTCGGCTGGGACCGGCTGAGCCCGGCGCAGCGCTGGCTGCTGGAGCACGGCCTGGGGCTGGGGCCGGCCGCGGAGTCCGAGCGGCCCCGGCCCCGGCGCTCGCACGCCGAAGCGTGGGCGGCGCACTTGGCGGCGGCCCGCGTGTTCCAGGAGCGCGAGGGACACCTCCGGGTGCCGCGCACGCACGTCGAGCCGCTCGCGGACGAGGAGGTCCGGCTGGGCTCCTGGATCGCCAACCAGCGGTCCCGGGCGTCCTCGCTGACGCCGGAGCGGGTGGCGGCCCTGTCGGACCTGGGCATGCGCTGGGCGTCCTGACCGCGCCGCGCGCCCCGCGGGGCCGGGGGTCAGGGGCGGTGGAGGGCGACCGGGGCGTCGAGGAGGTCGCGGTCGATGGTGAGGGTGACGCCGCCGTAGGTCTCGCGGACGTTGCCCCGGTACTGGTGGATCCGGCGGTGGCCCGGCCACAGGCCGCGGGACAGCGCGCCGTTGTCGGCGGTGTCGGCCCGCTGGTCCCAGCGGGCGTACCAGACCGCGTCCGGCAGGGGTGAGGTGCCCGCTCGGGCCGCGTCGGCCAGGTCGGCCAGGCCGGAGCCGAGGCTGGAGTAGTAGCCCGCCCGGTGACCGGACTCGTGCAGGCGCTGGGTCCAGCCCGAGGCGAAGTCCACCACGGCCCGCGCGCACCCCAAGTCGGCCGAGTGGTAGGCCTCGACGTCCAGGTACACCGGGCTGCCGGCGCCCAGGCCCAGTGCCCGGAGCCCGGCCAGCGCCTCGCCGGCCTCCTGGCGGCCCTGCTCGACCGCCCGCGCGGGATCGATCCGGCGCGGCTTGTGCGCGTACGACGTGCAGGGCGCCTGGAGGCCGACGTGGACCGGAATCAGCCGCCAGCCCATGGCCTGGACCCGGCGGACCCAGTCGGCCGTGAGCCGGGGCTGGGCGCAATGGCGTTGGGCGCCGCTGGTGTAGATGCCGACGGCCCCGTACGGCGAGTGGTCCCACCAGGCCCGCATGGCCGCCGCGGAAGGGGCCGCGCAGGCGTCGAAGCCCTCGCCCCGGAACACCTCGGGGCGCCGCGGGGGCGGCCCGTGGTCGGGCAGTACCCGCGGGGTGAGCCCCCGGGCCGAAGCGGGTCCGGGGGCGGGGTCCGGGCCCGCCCCGGCCGGGGTCTCCCGGGCGTGGGCGGCCGCCGGGCCGAGGAGCGCGAGGGCGAGGCCGAGGGCTGCGAGCGCGGTCGCGCGGATGCGGGTCACGGTACTCACGGTCGGCGCGCGGCCCCGGCCGCCCGGGCATCCCGCGCCGGGGGAGGGGGAAGTTCATCCCTGTGCGGACGCCCGGGGCCGCGCGGCGGGCGCCTCAGTGGTGGAAGCCCGGCTGCTGCGTGGACACGGCCGTCGGCGGAGCCTGGGTGAGGTGTTCCACGGCCCGGCGCAGATCGTTGACCAGCAGGGCGATCTGGTCGAGGGTCACTCCGTGCCGGATCAGGACGCGCTGGACGACGGTCTCGCCCCGGTCGGCGGGCAGCGGGTAGGAGGGCACCTGCCAGCCCCGCATCCGTAGCCGGTCGGACAGGTCGTAGAGGGTGAAGGGACTCACCTCCGGGTCGGCGAGGGCGTAGCAGACGGCGGGGAGGCCGCCCTGGCCGTCGTACAGGAGGGTGAAGGGACCCATCTCGCCGATCTGGCGGGCCAGGTAGGCCGCGGTGTCGGCGCAGGCCTGCTGGACCCGCCGGTAGCCCGCCCGGCCGAGGCGCAGGAAGAGGTAGTACTGGGCGATGATCTCGCCGCCGGGGCGGGAGAAGTTCAGGGCGAAGGTCGGCATGTCGCCGCCGAGGTAGTCCACCCTGAAGACGAGTTCCTCGGGGAGCAGGTCGGCGGTCCGCCAGACGATCCAGCCGACGCCCAGGGGCGCGAGCCCGTACTTGTGGCCGGAGGTGTTGACGGAGGCCACCCGGGCGAGGCGGAAGTCCCAGACCACGTCGGGGTG
Organism: Streptomyces sp. G-G2; assembly: GCF_030063135.1. Classification (GTDB taxonomy): domain Bacteria; phylum Actinomycetota; class Actinomycetes; order Streptomycetales; family Streptomycetaceae; genus Streptomyces. The sequence continues at coordinate 119,244 of NZ_JASISO010000003.1, read as the reverse complement.
CAGGAAGGGGGCGACGAACCCGCCGCTGGCCGCGTCCACGTGGATGGGGACGTCCCAGCCGTGCTCGGCCTGGATCCGGTCGAGTGCGGCGGAGAGGTCGGCGACCGGCTCGTAGTCGCAGGTGTAGGTGACGCCGAGGATGGCGACGACACCGATGGTGTTCTCGTCCACGTGCTCGGCGAGCTGGTGGGGGCGCAGTCCGGTGGCGCCGGGTTCCAGCGGGACCTGGCGCAGTTCGACGTCGAAGTAGCGGGCGAACTTCTCCCAGCAGATCTGCACCGGTCCGCAGACCAGGTTGGGCCGGTCGGCCGGTTTGCCCTCGGCGCGGCGGCGGGCCCGCCAGCGCCATTTGAGGGCGAGGCCGCCGAGCATGGCGGCCTCGCTGGAGCCGGTGGTGGAGCAGCCGGTGGCGGCGCCTCCGGGCGGGGCGTGCCAGAGGTCGGCGACGATGTTGACGCAGCGTGCCTCGATCTCGGCGGTCTGCGGGTACTCGTCCTTGTCGATCATGTTCTTGTCGATGCACTCGTTCATCAGACGGCGGGCGCCGTCGTCCGACCAGGTGGTGCAGAAGGTCGCGAGGTTCTGCGCCGCGTTGCCGTCGAGCAGCAGCTCGTTGTGGAGCAGCGAGTAGACGACCTCGGTGGGCGAGTGCTCTTCCGGCATCCGGTACTTGGGCAGCACCCGGCCGCTGAGCGGGGACGCGAACACGTCCGTGGCGGCGTCGTCGAGGTGCGCGTCCCGGGTCCGGGCGGCATCGGCAGATACGTCCTTCATCTTATGAAGTGCCATATCGGGACTATAGGGTCGCGCGGTCGACACGGCCCGGCCGGTCGCCGACTCCTCCCCCGCGCCCACCGGGGAGACGAGCCGGGCGCAGGCCGCCGGGGCCCCGGCCGAGCAGGGCGGCCCGAAGTCCGCGCGCATCGAGGCCACCGCCGCCGCCGAGAAGTCGGTGTCGGGCGGCGAGGTCACCAGCATGGTCGCGGTCGATGGACCGCCAGCGGCGGTTCGTCGCCGACGCCTCGCACGAGCTGCGCGATCCCATCGCCGCCCTGCGCGCCCATGCGGAGGCGGCCATCGCGCATCCACGACTGCTGGGGCTGGCGATCGCACGTGACATCGCGGTGGCCCACGGCGGAACCCTGGATGCCGAACCGAGTCCCGGCGGTCATTTTGTCCTACGTCTTCCGGTCGAGTCCGCGATGTGACCCCTCACATAGGGACCCACCGCGGCAGGAGATATTACGGTCACGTAGGGTTATTGCAGGTGATCTTCCCGTCCTTGCCACTGGAGACGGTTCGGACGGGAAGATCACCAATCTTGTTTTCCGTGAAACTTATCCGGAGATGTCCGGATCGGAGCCAACCGGTTGAACGGGCCGCGCACGGTGATCATTCTCCTCTCATGAACCAGATCACCCGCCGCCGGGCCCTCGGGACCACCGCCGGCGCACTCACCGTCCTCGGCCTCGCCGCCACCGCGCACGCGGCCACCCTGCCCGCCACCGCGGCCGTGCCCGCACCCCGCACGGGCGACACCGTCGACGAGGTCTACCAGGGCCGCCGGATCGAGATAACCCCGGCCCAGGGCGGTGGCCACCACGGCGGCCACCACTCCCCCGGCACCCCGACCGTCCGGATCGACGGCGCCGAACTGCACGTCATGTCCAACGCCGACGGCAGCTGGATCAGCGTCGTCAACCACTACGAGACCTTCCCCGACCTGCCCGCCCTCGCCCGCGCCGCGGTCCGCGAACTCCAGGGCTCCGCCCTCGTCCCGATGGGCGGCATGTAATGACCGTGCGCAAGAACCAGGCCACCCTGACCGCCGCCGAGAAGCGCGCCTTCACCGCCGCGCTGGTGGAACTCAAGCGGACCGGCGGCTACGACCGGTTCATCACCACACACAACGGCTTCATCATGGCCGACACCGATACGAGCGACCGGGTCGGACACCGCTCGCCGTCCTTCCTCCCCTGGCACCGCCGCTTCCTCATCGAGTTCGAGACGGCGCTCCAGAGAATCGATCCGGCCGTGACCCTGCCCTACTGGGACTGGACGGCCGACCGCACCTCCCGCTCCTCCCTGTGGGCCGCCGACTTCCTCGGCGGCACCGGCCGGGCGCGCGACGGCCAGGTGATGGACGGGCCGTTCTCGTTCGCCGGCGGGAAGTGGCCGGTGAACGTACGCGTCGACGGGCGCTCCTACCTGCGCCGCGCGCTCGGCACCGGAGTCGCCGAGCTACCGACCAAGGCCGAGGTGGAGTCCGTACTCGCCATGGCCGTCTACGACACGGCCCCCTGGAACAGCGCCTCCAGCGGCTTCCGCAACAACCTGGAGGGCTGGCGCGGAGCCAACCTGCACAACCGGGTGCACGTGTGGGTGGGCGGGCAGATGGGCACCGGGGTCTCGCCCAACGACCCGGTGTTCTGGATGCACCACGCCTACGTCGACAAGCTCTGGGCCGAGTGGCAGGCCAAGCACCCGCAGTCCCCGTACCTGCCCGCCGCGGGTACCCCGGACGTGGTGGACCTGCACGACGCGATGCGGCCGTGGAACGACGTGACCCCGGCCGACATGCTGGACCACCGGAAGTTCTACACCTTCGACACCGAGCCCGCCGCCGTCTGACCGGTGGCGCCCAGCCAGCGGTAGTGCAGTTCGGGGCGGCCGACCTGGCCGTATCGGGGCGCGCGGGCGGCCCTGCCGGTGTCCACCAGGTGCTCCAGATAGCGCCGGGCGGTGATCCGGGAGGTGCCCGCCGCCTCGGCCGCGCCGGCCGCCGTCAGCCCCTCGGGGGCCGCCCGCAGCAGGGCGGCCACCCGGTCCAGGGTGGGCGCGCTCAGCCCCTTGGGCAGCTCGGCGGGCCGGGGCGGGCGCAGCGTGGCGAGGGCCCGGTCCACATCGTCCTGGCCCGCCGCCTCACCCGCGGCCGCGCGGAACTCGGCGTAGCGCAGCAGCCGGTCGCGCAGGGTGGGGAAGGCGAAGGGCTTCAGTACGTACTGCACGACGCCGAGGGAGACGCTCTCGCGGACCACCGCGAGGTCCCGGGCCGAGGTCACCACGATCACGTCGACGGGATGCCCGGCGGCGCGCAGGCCCCGGGCGAAGCGCAGCCCGTTGCCGTCGGGCAGGCCGAGGTCGAGCAGCAGCAGATCGACCCGGGTCCGTTCCAGCGCCCGGGTGGCCTCCGCCAGGGAGTGGACGGTGGCGACGGCCGTGAAGCCGGGCACGCGGCCGACGTACAGGGCGTGCGCGGCGGCGGCGACGGGGTCGTCCTCGACCACCAGTACGCGTACGTCCGCCACCGGCCCGGGCCCCGCGCTCATCCGCCCGCCCCCCGGGCCAGCGGCAGCCGTACGGTGAACTCCGCGCCCCCGTCGGCCACTTCGGCCGCGCTCACGGTCCCGCCGTGCCGGTGCGCGGCCTGCCGCACCAGCGCGAGGCCGAGCCCGCGCCCGGCTCCCTTGCCGGACCAGCCGCGCCGGAACACATCGGCGCCCGCGGGCAGCCCGGGCCCGTTGTCGGCCACCCGCAGCAGCAGCTCCCCGCCCTCGGGGCGGACGGTCACGCTGATCCGCGCCCCGGGCGTTCCGGTGAGCGCGTCCACGGCGTTGTCGATCAGATTGCCCAGCACCGTGACCAGGTCCCGGGCCGGGGGCGCGGTGTCCGCGGCGGTGAGCTGCCTGCTGTCGGGGGTGACCACGAGGGCGACCCCGCGCTCGTGCGCCTGGGCGGCCTTGCCCAGCAGCAGGGCGACGAGGACGGGTTCACCGACGGCGGTGACCACCTCGTCGGTGAGGGCCTGGGCCAGCTCCAGTTCGGCGGTCGCGAACTCCACGGCTTCCCCGGCGCGGCCGAGTTCGATCAGCGAGACCACGGTGTGCAGCCGGTTGGCGGCCTCGTGGGCCTGGGAGCGCAGCGCCTCCGTGAAACCCCGTTCGTGGTCGAGTTCCCCGGTCAGCGACTGGAGTTCGGTGTGGTCGCGCAGCGTGACGACGGTGCCGCGGCGGCCGCCGCCCGCGACCGGTGAACTGTTCAGCACGAGGACCCGGTCGGCGCTCAGGTACACCTCGTCCACCCGGGGGTGGTCGGCGAGCAGGGCGCCGGTGAGCGGGGCGGGCAGGCCGAGATCGGCGACGCCCAGCCCGCGCAGCTCGCCGCGCAGGCCCAGGAGTTCACGGCCCGCGTCGTTGACGAGGGTGACCCTGCGCTGCCCGTCGAGCATCAGCAGTCCCTCGCGGACGGCGTGCAGGGCGGCCTGGTGGTAGTCGTGCATCCGGCTCAGTTCGGCCGCGTTCATGCCGTGGGTGTGACGGCGCAGCCGGGCGTTGACGATGTACGTGCCCGCGCCGCCCAGGGCGAGGGCGCCCGCCGCGACCCAGACCAGCATGGCCAGCTGACCGCCGAGCCGGTCGCTGATGGCTCGGACCGTGATCCCGGCGCTGACCAGGGCGGTGACCCGGCCGTTGTCGGTGACCGGGGTGACCACCCGGATCGAGGGGCCCAGGGTGCCGGTGTAGGTCTCGCTGAAGGTCTCGCCGCGCAGGGCGGGGGCGGTGTTGCCGAGGAAGGGTTCACCGATCCGGCGCGGGTCCGGATGGGTCCAGCGGCGGCCGTCCAGGGCCATGATCGTCACGAAGTCCACGCCCGCGTCGGCCCGTACCCGCTCGGCGTAGACCTGGAGCGCGGCGGACGGATCCGGGCCGCGCACGGCCTCCCGGACCGAGGGCGAGTCGGCGACCGCCCGGGCCGCGGCGCCCGCCTGGCGCTCGGCCGCCTCCTCGGCCTGGCTGCGCGCGGTGGCGTAGGCGAAGACCGCGCATCCGGCGACGACCAGCGCGACCAGCACCACCTGCATGGCGAAGAGCTGGCCCGCGAGGCTGCGCGGACGAGGGAAACGGAACATGACGCTCAGTGTGCACCCGGCCGTGAACTCAATGAACGCAAGGGTGACCGGGGTCACAGGGTGGGCCATGGTCGCCCCGGGACACATTCATCTTCAGGAGGCGACGTGGCCGCCAGGCGCGACAGAACCCACTATCTCTACATCGCGGTGATCATCGCGGTGGTGCTCGGCATCGTGACGGGCCTGGCCGCGCCCGGCACGGCCGTCGAGCTGAAGCCCCTGGGCACGGGCTTCGTGAATCTGATCAAGATGATGATCTCGCCGGTGATCTTCTGCACGATCGTGCTGGGCATCGGCTCGGTCCGCAAGGCCGCCAAGGTGGGCGCCGTGGGCGGGCTGGCGCTCGGCTACTTCATGGTGATGTCGACGGTCGCGCTGGGCATCGGCCTGGTGGTGGGCAACCTGCTGCAGCCCGGCAGCGGGCTGCACCTGACCGAGGCGGTGCGCGGCGCGGGAGAGGCGCAGGCGAAGGCGGGCGGCGCGCAGAGCACCGCGGACTTCCTGCTCGGGATCATCCCGAAGACGATGGTGTCGGCCTTCACGGGGGGCGAGGTGCTCCAGACCCTTCTGGTGGCGCTGCTGTGCGGTTTCGCGCTCCAGGCGCTGGGTACGGCGGGCGAGCCGGTGCTGCGCGGGATCGGACACCTGCAGAAGCTGGTCTTCCGGGTACTGGCGATGATCATGTGGGCTGCGCCGGTGGGCGCGTTCGGGGCGATGGCGGCGGTGGTCGGCGCGACCGGCGTCGACGCGCTGAAGTCACTCGCGGTCATCATGATCGGCTTCTACACGACCTGCCTGCTCTTCGTGGTCGTGGTCCTGGGCACGCTCCTGCGGGTGTGTACGGGCGTCAGCGTCTTCGCGCTGCTGCGCTATCTGGGCCGGGAGTTCCTGCTGATCCTGTCCACGTCCTCGTCGGAGTCGGCGCTGCCGCGGCTGATCGCGAAGATGGAGCACCTGGGGGTGTCCAGGCCGGTGGTCGGCATCACGGTGCCGACGGGGTACTCCTTCAACCTGGACGGCACCGCGATCTACCTGACGATGTCCTCGCTCTTCATCGCCGAGGCGATGGGCAAGCCGCTGGCACTGGGCGAGCAGATCTCACTGCTGCTGTTCATGATCATCGCGTCCAAGGGCGCGGCCGGGGTGACCGGCGCCGGGCTGGCCACCCTGGCCGGCGGGCTCCAGTCCCACCGCCCCGAACTGGTCGACGGCGTGGGCCTGATCGTGGGCATCGACCGGTTCATGAGCGAGGCGCGGGCGCTGACGAACTTCGCGGGGAACGCGGTGGCGACCGTACTGATCGGGACCTGGACCAAGGAGTTCGACCAGGACCGGGCCACCGAAGTGCTGGCGGGGCGGCTGCCGTTCGACGAGAGCACCCTGAGCGAGCACGGGCACGACGACCACGGGGACGGCGACCACGGGGAGACAGAACCGGAGCCCGCCACTCCAATGCCCCCGCGGTCCGCTCGGCCCGCGCAGCCCGTGGGCGGCAAGGACGGCGTACCGGTGTAGAGCGGCTCCACCGGTACGCGTAGCGGACCGGCCGGGCAGGGCTCTCCCCCCACGGTGCCCAGCCCGGCCGGAACCGACACCTCTGAGAGAGGGTCGGTTCCAGCCAACCCTTGAATAACCCTCGTGCGGTAAAAGGTACTTCCATACCGGGGCACGCTTCTGACATCTTGCGTCCACCACTCGTTTCGTACGGCCCGGTAGGCACCACCAGCACCACCGGGCCCATCGGAGGACGCATTGATACCCCACATATCCAGCCGACCTCGACGTACCCTCGTGCTGGCCGCCGCCCTCGGCGCCGCACTGGCCTTCGGGGCCCCCGCCGCACTCGCCGGCACGGCCCCCGTCTCACCGTCCGGGGTACCCACCCCGGCTCCCCGGGCCGCGGCCCCGGCTTCCCAGAGTGCGACCTGGGCTGCCGGTACCCGTGCCTACCTCGTGATCACCGCTCCCGGTGACAGTTCGGCCGTCCGCTCGGCCGTCACCGCCAACGGCGGCACCGTGTTCTCCGCCTACGACGCCATCGGCGTGATCGTCGCCCACTCGGCCTCCGCCTCCTTCGCCACCACCATGCGCGGGGTCAGCGGGGTCCAGCAGGTCGGCGCCACCCGTACCTCGGACGTACCGGCCGACGCCTACAACCCGGCCCTGCCCGCCAATCCGGCGCAGTCCGCGACGGCCACGGGCGAGCCGGTCCGCGTGGACATGAGCCAGATCAAGGCCGACCAGGCCTGGGCCGTCAACCCCGGCTCGTCCTCGGTCAAGGTCGGCATCCTGGACACCGGTGTGGACGACCAGCACCAGGACCTGGCCCCGAACTTCAACGCGGCCGACTCGGTCTCCTGCGCCTACGGCAAGGCGGACACCCGCACCGGCGCCTGGCGTGACGTGGACACCCACGGCACCCACGTCGCGGGCACCATCGCCGCGGCGAAGAACGGCAAGGGCGTCGTCGGCGTGGCCCCGGGCGTGAAGATCTCCGCGGTCCGCGTCGCCGAGCCGGGCAACTCCTTCTTCTTCGCCGAGAACACCATCTGCGGTTTCGTCTGGGCCGGTGACCACGGCTTCAAGGTCACCAACAACAGCTACTACACGGACCCGTGGCAGTTCAACTGCCCCGACAACATCGACCAGGCCGCCATCATCGAGGGCGTCAAGCGCGCTCAGGAGTACGCGGAGGGCAAGGGCTCCCTCCAGGTCGCGGCGGCGGGCAACGAGAACTACGACCTCGCGCACAAGACCACGGACTCGGCGAGCCCGAACGACTCCACGCCGACCACCCGCACCATCACCAACGCCTGCCTCGACATCCCGACCGAACTGCCGGGCGTGGTCACGGTCGCGGCGAACGGCACGGGCACCACGAAGGCCTCGTTCTCCAACTTCGGCTCCGGCGTCATCGACGTGGCGGCCCCGGGCAGCGACGTCTACTCCACCCTGCCGGGCGGCAAGTACGGCACCAAGAGCGGTACGTCGATGGCCACTCCGCACGTCGTGGGCGTCGCGGCGCTGCTCGCCAGCGCCAACCCGGGCATCACACCGGCGCAGTTGCGCGACAAGCTGGCCACCCAGGCCAACGACACCGCCTGCCCGTCGGACAGCCGCTGCACCGGGACCACCGCCAACAACTCGTTCTTCGGCGAGGGCCAGGTCGACGCGCTGAAGGCGGTCGGCGGCTCCACCCCGCCGACCGGCAAGTACTTCGAGAACCTCGGGGACTTCGCGATCAACGACAACGCGACCGTGGAGAGCCCCCTCACCGTCAGCGGGGTGACCGGCAACGCGCCCGCCACCCTCCGGGTGGGCGTGGACATCAAGCACACCTACATCGGTGACCTCAAGGTCGACCTGGTGGCGCCCGACGGGACCGTCTACACCCTGTCCGACCGGACCGGCGGCGGCACGGACAACATCATCCAGAACTTCACCGTCAACGCCTCCTCGGAGGTCGCCAACGGGATCTGGAAGCTGCGCGTGAACGACAACGCCAGCGCCGACACCGGCAAGATCGACGCCTGGAACCTCACCTTCTAGGACCGCTTCCGGTACCGCGGGGGGTCCGTCACCGCCTCAGGACGTCGGCGAGCCAGTCGAAGACGACGTCGCAGTGCTGCTGCGGGGCCATCGGGGAGCAGTGCAACTGCGCCCCGGTGGCCGCCGTCAGTTTCACGTACTCGCGCCGGGACCGCAGCAAGTCGTACATCCGCCGGGGCTGGCCGGGGTAGAACTGCTCGTCCTCGTAGTCCAGGACCAGCGTCGGCGCCTTGATCCTCGGCACCACCCCGGTGACGTCGAGGCCGATCGCCACCTGGGCCGGGGTCCACAAGTCCTTGAACACCCGGCCCGCCCTGGCCTCGCGCAGCGCCTCCGGGGAGAAGATCTCGAAGCGCTTCTTGACCGTGTAGGCGAGCTGCGGGGACAGGTCCGGGACCACCAGCTGGTTCCAGTTCCGGTTCGTCTCCGCCTTGTCCGCGGTGACCACGTCCCGCAGCGTCTTGTCGAAGGCCAGCCAGGGGCTGACACAGCCCGGCATGCAGGCCACGGCCGCCAGCCGGTGCTCGAAGGCCGCCGCCCGGGCCACCAGGTTCCCGCCCATGCTCAGGCCGGTGAGCGCGATGCGGGCGCCGTCGACGTCCTTGCGGGGGGTCAGCCAGTCGACCAGCGGGGTGACCACCCGCTCCCAGCGGGTGGTGAAGGGGAGCTCCTCCACGAAGAGGAGCTCGCCCTGGCCCGGGCCGTCGTAGACCAGCGCGTTCCAGCCCCGGTCGAGCGCGGCGCAGACGCCGTAGGTCCACATGTCGACGTTCTGGCCGTCGCTGCCGTTGGTGAGGATGACCGTCGGGCGCGGCTCGACCGGGCCCTCGGGGCGGAAGAACCACACCGGGAGCCGGGTGTTCCCGTACGGGACCCGCGCATGCTCCGCGGCCGGTGAGCACAGCCGGGTGAAGGTGTCCCAGGCCTGGCGCCCCGACTGGTACAGCGCCTTCTCGTCGCCCGGCTCGGCCGTGCCCAGGACGTAGAAGAGGGCCTGGGCGAAGTACTGGGCGGCCCGCAGCGAGCGGAACCGGCGGGTCTGGGAGGGGAATCCGCTGCCGTGGCGACCCTCGGCCGGGGGCGCGGCGAGTTTCTGGCCCCAGCCCCTGAAGGTGTCGGTGAAGGTCTGCTCGGAGGGGCCGGCCGCGTTGACGGTGTTCACCGCGGTGAGGACCTCGCCGGTCTCGGCGGCGCGCATGCCCGCCGCGCCGAGGGCGAAGAGGGCGGCGAAGTCGAAGCCTGGGTCGGCGAACAGCTTCATCGCCGCCGGCGCGGGGTCCGGCGGCGGGGTGGCCGCCACCGGTCCGGCGGCCGCGGCCGCGACGACCGGGGCGCCGCCGAGGGCGAGGGCCCCGGCACCGGCCGCGATCCCGGTGAGGGCCGCGCGGCGGGAGAACCCGGGGCCCCCGGACGGCCCCCCGGGTGACAGCGGCTGACGCGCGGTGCGTTCGCGCGGTGTGCGTTCGTGTGTCATGACCGGGACGGTAGGAGGCCGCTGCGGCGGGTCGCCCGGCGCCACACCCGCCACTGCTCCGAACGGGGCTCCCGCGTGCCGCTACCTGGTCCGCAGTACGCAGTCCCCGCACAGGCCGCCGCCGGGCGCCCGGTAGTAGAGGCAGCAGCTGCGCCGTACGAAGGCCACGCCGAGCCCCTCCTCGTACACGAAGGTGCCGGCGGCGCCCAGCGGCCCGTCCTCGGCCAGCAGGGCGGAGGCCAGCGCGGCGGCGCCGTCGGCCGGAACCCGGTCCATCAGTACCCGCAGAGCCCCGACCAGCCCGGAGGCGGTGTTCCCGCGCAGTACCCGGGGCGAGAGCGCGAAGCGGGACCGCAGCCCGGCGTCCAGGGCGGCCAGGTTCCCGAGCACGGTGTCACCGAGGGCCTCCTGCGGGAGGTCCACGGGTTCCGGCAGCCACAGTTCCAGCGATCCCGCGTCCGGCAGCCGCCACCACACCCGGTCTGCCGCCAGGTCCGGCACCCGCCCGCAGAGCGCCGCGCAGCCGAGCCCGAGGGACCACAGGCGGGAGGCGATGCCCAACTGCGCGGTGGACGCGGCCACGCGGCCCGGTCCGGTTCCCATGCGCCGCCCGACCTCGGCGACGTACCCGCCGAGCCGGTCGCCGTACAGCTCCGTCAGCGGCCGGAACCCGGACCCGGGCGGCTCCTTCCCGTACGGCACGGTGAAGAACGGCCCGATGGAGGCGAGCCGCCGCAGTACGTCGTCCAGATCCATGGCCCGATGATCCCAGGCGCCTCCCGGGGACCGAGAGCGGGGTGAGGCCCGGCACGTGCACGTCCAGGACCTGCCGGATCCGGTGGATCCCGCAGGTCCTGTAACAGCGCGGCCGCCGCCGTGGGGCGGTGGGGTCAGCCCGTCGGGAAGTGCGCGGCGACCTCGAAGTCGGACATGTCGAGCCCGCCTTCCTTGGTGTCGTCGTTCGCGAAGACGAAGGACTCGATCGGGACCCCGCGCTCGGCGCTGAGCTGGGCCACCAGCTCCTGGAGCACCACCGTCTCCAGGACCACCCGCGCCGCGTCCGCGCACCGCGGCAGGCGTACGACGGCCAGCTGCCCGGCCGCCTCGACCTCGGCCGTGGTGATCAGCAGGGTGAGGTGACCGGCTCCGGAGAGGGAGCGGGCCAGTTCGATCTCGCGGTCGTCGCCGAAGACGAGGTGGAGGGTGTTGCCCGCGGACTCCATCTCGCCGTGCAGGTAGTTGCGGGTCGCCGAGGCGGCCGCGGTCATCCGCACCACCTCGCGCAGCAGGAGCGCGCCTTCCTCGGCGGAGGCCCGGGAGGCCCCGGCGGTCACCGCGTCGGCGGCGATGCAGCGGGCGCCGCGCTCCCGCAGACCGGCGACGACCTCGGTGGCCCGCGAGTGGACCGCTGTGGTCTGCCCGGCGATCCGCAGCCAGGGGTCCTCGGCCGCGGGCCGCCCCGCGAGGGCTCCCGCGATCAGGTCGAGGGCGACGACGGTCCCGGGGTAGCCGATGGTCGAGGCGTAGGAGTCGGGCTCGTTGCCCAGGTCGACGGTGAGGTCGGCGAGGTCACCGAGCGGCGAGGGGACGACGTTGAGCAGCGCGGTCCTCGTGATGCCGGGGGCGGCGTGCTGGAAGGCGGCGAGGGTCTCGGAGCTGCGGCCGCCCTGGGAGACGGCGATCAGGCAGTCGGTGTCGAACCCGGCGGTGCCGGTCTCGATCTCGCTGGAGAGCACGCGCTGGCTGACCACACCGGCTTCGCGCAGCTGCTGCACGGGGACCGCGAGGGCCGCGTAGGAGGCGCCGATACCGGTGAACAGCGGGCGCCGGGCGGTGTGCAGGGCGGCCAGTGCGGGGCTCGCGAGCTGGATGCGGACGCGGTCGGCGACGCGCTCCAGCGCCGCGCCCTGGCCGGCCTGGCCCTGGAGGAAGGTGATACGGGATCCGGACATGCTGGTTCCTCTTTTCTGGGTGCGGTACGGGCGGTCAGGCGTCGGTATTGGCGGGGACGGCGTCCGCCGTGGGCGCGGCGGGGACGGCGTGCTCCGTGGGCGCGGCGGGGACGTCCGCGGTGGGCGCGGCGACCGCGTCGGGATCCCGTTCCCGTCCGGGGGTCGGCAGGTCGAACTTCACGATGGCCCAGCGGAAGAGCACGTAGTAGACCGCCGCGAAGCAGAGCCCGATGGGGATGATCATCCATGGCTTGGTGGCGATGCCGTAGTTGACCACGTAGTCGATCGCTCCGGAGGAGAAGCCGAAGCCGTCGCGGATGCCGAGGGCGTAGCACAGGGCCATCGAGACGCCGAAGAGCACGGCGTGGACGGCGTAGAGCGCGGCGCGACGAACATGAAGCTGAACTCGATGGGCTCGGTCACTCCGGTGATGACGGAGGTGAGGGCCACCGAGATCATCATGCCCTTGATCATGGTGCGGTTCTCGGGGCGGGCGGTGTGCGCGATGGCGAGCGCCGCGGCCGGGAGGGCGAACATATAGATCGCGAAGCCGCCGGTCATGAACTGGCCCGCGCTCGGGTCCCCCGCGAGGAAGCGGGCGATGTCGCCGTGCACCACTGCGCCGGTGTCCGGGTTGGTGAAGGAACTCGCCTCGAACCAGGGGAAGAACGAGAAGAAGTGGTGCATCCCGATCGGGATGAGGGCGCGGACGACCACCCCGAAGATGCCCGCGCCCATGGCGCCGGTGCCGACGAGCCACTCGCCGAACTCGAAGAACCAGCGGCCGACGGTGGGCCAGATGACACCGAAGACCACACCGAGGCCGACGCCCGCGAACGCGCTGAGGATCGGGACCAGCCGGCGCCCGCCGAAGAAGCCGAGCCACTCGGGGAGCTTGGTGCGGCTGAAGCGCTGGTAGAGGTGGGCCACGATGAGGCCCATCAGGATGCCACCGATGACCTTCGCGTCGAGCGGTTCTCCGTCGACACCCTTGGGGAAGGCAGGGCTGGCGAGTACGGCCTTGAAGACGAGGTAGCCGACCACCGCGGCCAGACCGGTCGAGCCGTCGGCCTTCTTGGCGAAGCCGATGGCCACGCCCACCGCGAAGAGGAGCGGCAGGTTGGCGAGGACCGTGTCGCCGCCCGCCGCCAGGACCATGCCGAACTTCTGGACGACCGTGGGCAGCGCGTCGCTGCCCAGCAGGTCCTCCTTGCCGAGCCGGGTCATCAGGGCGGCGGCCGGAAGGGTGGCCACGGGGAGCATCAGGCTGCGGCCGATGCGCTGCATCACCGGCATGACCCGGCCCGGGCCCTTCGGCTTCTTCCCGGCGGCCGGGGCGGTGGCCGTACTCATGTCGGTACTCCTCGTCGGGAGGGGGGTGGGGACGACTCTGAAGGTAGCTAGTGGTTTCATATTGGTCAACAGTGGTCTGGTGTGGTCTAGCCGCAAGAGCCTGAGTAGGGGCGAAGGTCCCGGCCTTCAGCAGGCCAGACGGATACCCCGAGTGGTAGCAAGTGGTATGGTTTTCCCCATGACCGACGACGCCACGACGGCTGCCACCGCTCCCGGCGCCGCCCAGGGAGCCGACCCCCTGTGGTCCCGGGCCGCCGACCGCATCCGCGAGGAGATCGCCTGCCGGGGCCTGTCCGCGGGCAGCAAGCTGCCGCCGGAGCGCGAACTGTGCACCCGGCTGGACATCTCCCGGGTGACCCTGCGCCGCGCCCTCGCCCACCTCGTCGAACAGGACCTCGTCACCTCCTCGCACGGGCGCGGCTGGTTCGTGGCCGCCCCCGCGCCGCCCGCACCCGCCCGCGAGTGGCCCAAGGACCTGGAGTCGTTCACCGCCACCGCGCGCCGCAAGCACATGCGGCCCAGCTCCGACGTCCTGCGCCACGACACCGTCACGGCCTCGCTCGACGACGCCGACCGGCTCGACGTGCCCGCGGGCACCCCGCTGATCCGGCTGGAGCGGGTCCGGCTGCTCAACGACGTACGGATCGCGCTCGACCGCACCCTGCTGGTCGCCGATCTCGCCCCGGAACTGGCCCGGACCGACTTCCGTGACGCCTCGCTCTTCGAGGAGTTGCGCCGCTGGGGCGTCGAGCCCGAGCGGGCCGAGGCGACCATCGAGGCACGCTCGGCCGACGCGGTGCTCGCCGGTCACCTGGGCATCGCCGAGGGCGCGCCCGTCCTCGTCCTCGACCAGACCGTGTACGCGCGTGACCAGCGGCCGTTGCTCCTCTCCACGGTGGAGTACAGCGGGGACCGCTACCGGCTGCGCACGACCCTCCAGACAGACTGACACGCGCGGGCGCGCGGCCCGGACGGCATCGGTCCCCCGCCCCGGGGTCCGAAGACCCGTCCGCGAGGGCCCGGACGGCCCGGCCCCGGGCGCTCACCCGGCAGGCCCGGACCCGGGCGGGCCACCCGGCCCGCCGGACGGTCAGTTCGCGCGTACGACGGCCCGCGCGCCCTCCGCGGTCCGCGCCTCCCGGTCCGCCGCCCAGCGCACGGCCGGACCCATCGCCCAGGAAGCCGCCAGCAGGACCCCGCCCAGCAGCAGCCAGCCCGGAATGCCCCACAGGAGCAGCAGCGAGGTCAGCAGCAGCGGGCCCAGGGTCCGGGCCACCGGCACCCCGGTACCGAAGAAGCCCTGGTACTGGCCGATCCGCTCGGGCGGGGCCAGCGAGAAGCTGATCTGCCAGGACCCGGCGGACTGCCGCATCTCGGCATGCACCTGGAGCAGCGCGCCCACGACCAGCAGGGCCGCGGCGGCCCAGGCCCCGGCGGGCAGCGCGGACAGCGCGAAGACCACGCAGGAGGCCGCCATCACCAGACCCGAGCCGCGCACCGCGTTCCGCGCGCTCGCCAGGTCGCTCACCGGTCGGGCCATCCGGACCTGGAAGAGCATCACGGCGACCGTGTTCAGCACGAACAGCGCCGACACCAGCCAGCCCGGCGCGTGCGTGCGCTCCACGATCCACAGCGGGATGGCCAGGCTCAGCAGCGGCATCCGCAGCAGCAGGATCGCGTTCAGCAGGGTGACCAGCGCGTACGGGCGGTCGCGGAGCACCGCCAGGCGCGGCTCCCCCGCCGCGCGCCCGGGCAGCGGTTCCACCGCGGGCAGCCGCAGCAGCACCCCGGCGCAGACGAGGAAACTCACCGCGTCCAGCACGAACACCAGGCGGTACGCCGCCCCCGTGTCCGCGCTGAGCGCGAGCCCGCCGATGGCCGCGCCGAGCGCCAGCCCGCCGTTCAGCATCGACTGGAGGTGGGCCAGCACCCCGGTCCGCTCCCCCGGGGCCACCAGCCCCGCCAGCAGCGCCTGGCGGGCCGCGGCCAGTCCGCACTGGGCGGTCGCGTACACGCACGCGGCCAGCAGGAAGGGCCAGAACGAGGTGATCAGCAGGAAGGACGCGACGGCGGCGGCCGTGGCCAGCGCCAGGAGCACCGAGGTGCCGCGCGGGCCCCGCCGGTCGGCGAACGCCCCGATCGGGACGCCCGCCACGGATCCGACGGCCCACGCGATGGTCAGACCGAGGCCGATCTGGGCGGCCGACAGACCGACCACCCGGGTGAAGTAGAGCGCCGAACACACGTAGTAGGCACCGTCACCGACGGAATTGCTCAGCTGGGCGGCGGCCAGTCGGCGCGACGCGCCCGGCGGCGGCAGGATCCGTATCGTCATCCAACCATTTCATCAGGCATACGGCGTCGGCGGATGGTGCAATTGACCGTAGGCCCACTGGGCCGCTTGCCGTCACCAACAGGTCCGGCGCGATCACCGCCGACGGAAGCCGCGCACGAGCGCCGAACGGGAGCCTCGCACGAGGGCGTGCCCTGGGGTCTCCCCGCGCATCCGCGCATCCGCGCGCCCGGCGACACGCCGCGCAGGCCCCCCGCACAGCCCGCTCCGAGCGGCGGAACGGATGCCCGCGGACCGGAAATACAGGTGCTCCGACACGGGCGCCGGGGCCCTCGGAAAACAGTGCCGCGCCGTTGCCAAAAGGGGGGTTCATATGGGGACTTCCAGGGGCTACATTGAGCCACTCGCGTTCACCTGACAGCCCGTTGCCTTTCACTCGCGTTTTGCGCGGGGGGTGACGTCAGGAGCGCAGACTGTGCAACCACCCCACCGCCCAGAAGGACCGAAGGCTCCGTGCCCGCACCCGTACTCCTCGCCGGCCGCACCGTGCGGCTCGAGCCCCTCGCCCCCCATCACACCGAGGCCCTGGCCCTGGCCGGGGCCGAGGATCGCAGGACTTACGCCTTCACCCCCGTGCCCCACGGGCTGCAGGCGTCCCACGAGTACATGGACCGCGCCCTCGCCGATCAGGCGGCGGGTCGATCCCTCCCGTTCGCGGTGGTCAGAGCCACCGACGGCCGGGTGGTGGGATCGACCCGGTTCCTGGAACTCGACTACTGGCAGGGCCCGCTGGTGTGGCCCGCTGTGCCCGGAGTCCCGTACGGCGATCCGGCCACGGCGATCCCCGATGCCGCGGAGATCGGGAACACCTGGCTCTCGCCGGGTGCCCAGGGAACCGGCATCAATACCGAGGCGAAGCTCCTCATGCTCCGCCATGCCTTCGAGACCTGGGGGGTCCGCCGGATCTCCCTGCGGGCCGACGCCCGCAACACCCGCTCCCGCGCGGCCATGGAACGGCTCGGGCTGACCTGCGAGGGGGTCCGCCGGGCCCATTCGCGGGGGCTGGACGGCGCCGTCCGCAGTACGGCCTTCTACTCGGTGCTCGACGAGGAGTGGCCCGCCGTCCGCTCCGTCATCGAGCTGCGGATCGCGGCCGGCCGGCCGCGCCGCTCACGGCGTTCCGCCGGATCGCTGATCCCGGCGTAAGGACACCGCGGTCCTGCGTTCCCCGTCCTTCCTCGGCCGTGCTCAGCCGAGGAAGGACGGGGCGAGGGCCGAGGGCATCAGGGGGACGGGTGCGCCGCTGCCGTCGGCCGGTACGGAGTACAGGTCGGCGCCGAAGTCCCCGGGCAGGGAGTAGACGACCGTGTGGTCGTCGGTCCACACCGCTTGGTCGTCGACGCTGCGCGGCTCGGCGAGCGGGGTTTCGGTACCGGAGGCGAGGTCCAGGGCGTAGAGCCGCCACGGCGCGTCCTCGGGGGCCCCCGCCACCCGCTTCTTGAAGGCGATCCGGGTGCCGTCGGGCGACAGCGAGGGGCACTCGACGTTCTCGCGGACCGTGGTGAGGGTGCGCTCGACGAGGTCCCCGTGGACCAGGTAGGTCTTGCCGCCGGTGGCGAGGGTCGCGTAGAAGGTCCGCTCGTCCGCCGCGAAGGTCACGCCCCAGAAGTTCATGTCGGCCGCCCGGTAGGTGTGCCCGTCCTTGCGGACGGTGAAGTCCTCCAGCGAGGCGTCGTACTTCCCGGTGCGGAGGTCCAGCACGGAGGTGCGGGTGGAGAAGTTGGTACCGGCGTACGAGTCCCCGCCGACGAACACCGTCCAGGCGACCAGGTGTCCTTCGGGCGAGACCCTGGCCCGGGTCGGGATCCCGGCGAGCGGATGGCTGGAAATCTCCTTCACGTGGTCGTCGAGCACGACCGCGCGGTAGCTGTCCTGGACCCCGCCCTTGACCGCCTTCAGGCAGATGCCGGTGCCCGCGGCGGCGAAGAAGCGCAGGCACGAGACCCCGGAGGCGGTGCGCTCCCCCTGCGGCTGCCCGGCGGGCACGGTGGCGAGCTCGTCGCGGTGCGGTCCCCAGGCCATGTTCCGGAACACGATCCGCCGTCCGCCGTCGCCCGGGGCCAGCGAGATGCGGCCTTCGGTGATCCGCGGGCCGCCCGCCCGCTCGTGGTTCTTCTCCTCCGCGCGGGAGGAGGCCCGTACGACGGCGACGGCGCCCACCCCGGCGAGGACGAGGACGGCGGCGAGCAGGATCAGGAGGCGGCGCTGGAGCGTCATGGAAGGGGGCCTTTCGGACGCGGCACTAGGCCGCGGAGGCGGGTCCGGTGCCGTCGCTGAGGCGCAGGCGGGCGCACACGGCGACGGATACGGCGAGCAGGGCGGCGGCGGCGATCAGCGCGGGCCGGGCGCCCCAGGCGGTCCAGGCGGCGCCGAAGCCGATGGAGCAGACGAAGCGGGAGAGCGCCTGGCCGGTCTGTACGAGGGCCAGGCCCGCGCCGCGGTGTTCCTCGGGCACGGTGTCCGCGGCGGCGGCCATCAGTACGCCGTCGGTGGCGGCGTAGAAGGCGCCGTGCAGGAGCAGGACGGCGTAGGGCATGCCGGGCAGGACGTCGCCGGTCAGCAGCAGCCCGTAGGCGAGGAGCAGGGCGAGGTGTCCGCCGAGGAAGACCCGGCGGCGGCCGATCAGGTCGGCGAGCCTGCCCAGGGGCAGCGCGAGCAGGAAGAAGGCCGCGGCGGTGCCGAGCGGCAGTAGGGCGAACCAGCGGTCGGCGATGCCGGTGGCGTGCTGGAGCAGCAGGAAGACGAAGGCGTCGCTGACGGTGCACAGGCCGAGCAGCAGGGCGCAGACGCTGATCCGGCGCAGGCCGGGGCGGCGCAGCAGGCCGACGGAGGCCCGCAGCGGGACGCGGGCAGCGACGGACCCGGGCTCCGCGGCCGGGGCCCGGCGGCCCGCGGGGGTGTGGCGGGGTACGAACAGCACGAGGACGAGGACGCCGAGGGCGGCCACGCAGGAGCTGACGGTGAAGACGGCGTCGTAGCCGTCGGCCGCCCCGCGCAGGATCAGGAAGGCGAGGACCGGGCCGATCAGGGCGCCCGCGGTGTCCATGGCGCGGTGGGCGCCGAAGGCCCGGCCGCGTGTCTCGGGGCTGCTGGCCAGGGAGATCATGGCGTCGCGCGGGGCGGTGCGCAGGCCCTTGCCGGTGCGGTCGAGGGCGAGCACGGCGCCGATGGCGGGGAGGGTGTGCGCGAGGAGGAGCAGCGGTTTGCACAGGGCGGAGAGGCCGTAACCGAGTCCGGCGAGCAGTTTGTGGCGGCCGGAGCGGTCGCCCAGGTGGCCGCCGGTGAGCCGGACGAGGGCGCTGACCCCGTTGTAGACACCGTCGAGCAGGCCGAACCCCAGCGGGGTGAGGCCGAGTCCGGCGACGAGGTAGAGCGGCAGGACGGCCGTGACCATCTCGGAGGAGACGTCGGTGATCAGGCTGACCGTGCCGAGGGCGAAGACCGTGGGGCCGAGCGCGGCGCGCCGCCCCGGGCGGATGCCCGGGGCGACGGCCTGCTCGGTGGTCACGGCGGGCGCGGGGGTGCCGCGGCTGTCCGCAACGTACATCGTCAGCTCGCCCAGATCCCCGTGATGTCGTGGGCGGTGGCGGCGTTGCCCGCGTGGGCGGTCAGGCCCGCCAGGCCCTCCAGGGTGCGCAGCATGTCGTAGTGGTTGTAGGTGGTGGCGCTGGAGGAGCCGGGGGTCACGGGCTGGCCGTAGAGCACGGTCGGGATCTTGTTGCCCGCGAGCCGGTTGTCCTCGTCGAAGGTGACGACGAGGAGGCTGTTGTGGGTCTTGGCCCAGTCCGCGTAGGCCTTGAGGTTGGTCTTGAGCCACGTGTCTCCGGTGCCGACCGAACAGTCGTGCATGTCGCTGCACAGGTTCGGGACGACGAAGGAGACCTTGGGCAGGGTGGTGTAGTCCGTCGGGAACTGGGCCATGGTCTTGGCCGTGCTCGTCGGGACGTTGGAGAAGGCGAACCAGGGGTTGTGCTTGCGGGCGTACTTGCCGCTGCTGCACGTGGTGGAGCCCTGGCTGGGCAGGGTCTCGTTGTAGCTGCCCCAGGTCTTGCCCGCGGCCAGCAGTTCGGAGGCCAGGTTGGGCGCGGAGCTGAAGCCGGGGGTGTAGCAGCTGTCGTCGGTGACGCCCTGGTGGGAGCCCGAGAAGAGCTGCATGTAGTTCGGCTGGCTCGGGTGGGTGACGCCGAACGACTGGGTGAGGTTGGCACCGCCCGTCGCGAGGGAGTTGATGTAGGGGGCGCTGGAGCTGCCGATGACCTGGTTGTAGGCGTGGTTCTCGAAGACCACGACCACCACGTGGTCGGGGGCGGGCAGGGCCGCCGCGTGTGCGGACTGAGCGGGTCCGAGCGAGGTCCACAGGGCCGCGAAGGCGGCGGTGAGGCCTATGGCGGCGGTGAGGGCGGTGGTGCGTCGGGGCCGTGACAGGGGCAGGCCGAACACGGTGATACCTCCGGCTGAGGGGGGGTTCTGGGGGCGGCGCGTCGGCACCATACCGACGGGGATGTGCGGTGGCCAGACATGCCGGGCCAACGGAATGCGAACGCGCGCTGCATGCTCGGGGGCGGGTAAGGAGCTGCCCTAGGGAGCCTCAAGAAAATCAAAAATTAGGAACCTGAGGCCTGTTTCGTTCATCCTTCGAACAGACGAAGACACGCATCGCCCCAACGGGGGCTGTAACAGCCGGAGAGCTCCGCACATGTCGTATTCGCCCGACGGGCCGTACCAGCCGTACCAGCCGTACCCGCCCGAGGGGCAGCGACCCGACGGGCCCTACCAGCAGCCGCAGCAGACCCAGCCCCTGCCCCGCGCCCAGTACCAGCGCCAGCAGCAGGGGCAGGGCCAGGGCCAGTACGGGGACCAGCCGCAGTACCAGCAGCAGCCCCGTCACCAGGGCGTCGCGCCGGGCGAACTGTGCCCGACCTGCGGGCACGTGGCCCCCGACGCCGAGCCGCGCCGCACGTCCAAGGTCAAGCGCTGGCTCATCGGCGGTGGCACGGTGCTGGCCCTCGCGGGCGCCGCGGCGGCCGCGATGACGTACTTCGAGATACCCCCCTTCACGGACAAGGGCAGCGCCGTCTCGTTCGGCAAGCCCGGCGGCGACGGCAACAAGGGGGGCGGCGCCCAGCAGGCGGCCAACTCCAAGGCCCTGATGCCCACGGGCCCCAAGGCCGACTTCAAGAACGCGGCGACCCTGGAGGACGGCACGCACGTCGCCGTCGTCACCCTCGACGGCAAGAAGTCCGGCTTCAAGGGCAAGGTCTGGGTCTGGGCTCCGAAGGAGTACTTCGACCCGAAGTACGCGAAGAGCGGCTTCCCCGTGATGGTCGCCCTCCCCGGCGGCGCCGGTTACCCCAACAACTACTGGATGGGCACCGACCTCGGTCTCCAGACCAGCATCAGCAAGTGGTCCGCGGAGGGCAAGGGCAAGCCCTTCATCCTCGCCATGCCCGTGCTGAACCCGGGGCCCGACGACAAGGGAATCTACTGGGACGGATCCGACATTCCGGGCCAACCCAAGATGGGTACCTGGCTCACCGACGACGTCCCGGACCTCATCCGGGAGAACTTCCGCACCATCAAGTCGCGTGACGGCTGGGCCTACATGGGCTCCTCCACCGGCGGGTTCGCGAGCCTCAAGGCCGTGCTGAAGTACCCGGAGAAGTTCAAGGCCGCGATCTGCTCCGGCCCGGACATCGTCCCGGACTCCTCGCTGTGGAAGGGCCACGACACCGAGAAGGCCGCGAACAACTCGGAGCTCCTGGCCAAGGAACTCATCACGAAGAAGGGCCCGGACGTCTACCTGGCCTTCCAGGTCGGTGACAACGAGAGCAACAAGAAGACCCTGCCGGACGTGCAGAAGTTCATCGCGAACTACACCAAGGGTCCGATCCACACGAGCCTGCGGGTCATCCCGGGTGGCCAGCACAACGCCAAGACCTACGTGCCGAACATGGGCGAGGGCCCGATCCAGTTCATCAGCAAGGTCATGGAAGGGCCAGTGGAGTAGCGGCCTCCCGCCGCGCCTCCCGCGCCCCCGCCCCCTCGCGCACGTCCTCCCGCTCCGGCCCGCCGAACACCTTCGGCGGGCCGGAGCCGTCCCAGGGCTCCCAGCCCGGGCAGCCGGTGACCGCGAAGCGCACCCAGGCGGCGTGCATCTCGTCCGCGAGGGCCTGCGGGGCGTCCGGCCCGGCCAGCCAGGCGCTCTCGGGCACGGCGAGGGTGTCGAACACGAAGCCCAGCTCCAGCGCGTGGCAGGCCCCGAGCCCGGGCACCCCGGACGGCCAGGCGAACTCGTACAGATAGCTGGGCGCGTCCCGGTCGGCCCCGGCGAGGCGGCGCAGCGGATCGCGCAGCAGCTGGTCCGTGAGCAGCCTGCCCACCACGTCGGCCGGGCCGGCCCCGGGCAGCTCCTCGCGCAGTTCCCGCACGGCCAGGCGGTCCTTGCCGCTGCGGTGCCGGGCCAGCGCGACGGCGAGCGGGCCGAGCTGGTCGACGAGGCGCATCGCCCCGCTGGGCGCCAGCCACAGCCGGTGCTCCTGGGCGGTCCAGCCCACCAGCAGGGGTATCTCCCGCGCCGCCCGGCCGCGGGCGAGCACCTCCAACGGCTCCTCGGGCAGCGTGTCCGGGTCGGTGACCAGGTGGAACCCGGGCCCGCCGAAGAGCGGGCCGGAGCGACGCAGCACCGCCGCCTGCGCGGCGAGCAGCGCGTCGGACGGCACCGCGGCGAAGGCCTCGGCGGTGGCGGGGACCTTGAGCAGGGAGGCCATCCGGCGGACCATCGGGCGGACCCGGTCGCGCGGGAGCACCTCGGGGGCGCCGCTCTGCAGGGCCGCCCGGGCGAACAGTCCGGCGGCGCGGGGGGCGGCGAGCAGGGCGCCGACGCTGATGGCGCCCGCCGATTCGCCGAAGAGGGTCACCCGGTCCGGGTCTCCGCCGAACTCCGCGATGTTGTCGCGGACCCATTCCAGGGCGGCGATCTGGTCCAGCAGGCCCCGGTTGGCCGGGGCGTCGGGGAAGAGGCCGTAGCCGAGCACGCCGAGCCGGTAGTTGGCGCTGACGAGGACCACGCCGTCACGGGCGAAGGCGGAGCCGTCGTAGACGGGTACGGCGCCGGAGCCCCGGGTGAAGGCGCCGCCGTGCAGCCACACCATGACGGGCAGCCGGGCCCCGGGGCCGGTGGCGGGCGTCCAGACGTTGAGGTTCAGGCAGTCGTCGCCGGGGATCCCGGGGTCGGGCAGCAGCGCGGCGAACCGCTGCGGGTAGGGGACCTTGGGCGCGGTCGGACCGTACGATCCCGCGTCGCGCACGCCGTCCCAGGCGGCCGGGGGTGCGGGCGCCGCGAAGCGCAGGGCGTCGACGGGCGGGGCGGCGTAGGGGATGCCCCGGAAGACCGCGAGGCCCTCCTCGGTACGGCCCTCGACCACGCCGTGCCTGGTCCGGGCCCTGGGGCGGCCGTCCGCTGCGCTCATCGCTTCCTCCTGAATCCGCTCCTGGGCGCACCGTCGCACAGCCACCTACGGGTGACAAGGCGTGACCCGGGACGGGGCCGGACGGGTTGGACCCGGGACGGGTGCACCCGCACCGACCGTTTTCCGACGTTCCCCAAGGGGCGAGGCCTCCATGCGTATCCACCACACCATCCGGACAGCCGTCGGTCCGGCCCTGCTGCTGGCCTGCGCCGCCGCGGCGGCGGGCGCCGCGGCGCCGGCCCTGGCCGCCGGTCCGGACTTCCAGTACATCGGCCAGGACGACCGGGTCCACTCGGTCCCGGCGGTCAAGGGGTGCCACGCGGCGGAGGGCGGCAGTTCCCGAGGCGTGGTGAACCACACGGGCCTGAAGGCGGCGCTCTACCGGGATCCGGGCTGCAAGGGAAACCCCGTGGCCTACGTCCTCCCCCGTACGAGCGCCCCCGTATCCCCTTATTTCGCCTCCGTACGGCTGTCCGGGTAGGCCGGACGGCACCAGGAGGGCGCACCGACCGTGACCCCCGGGCGGTCGGTGCGTTGTATGCCATGTCAACTGCCGCAGATCCTGCGGCGCCCCTTTACTCAATCTCACGAGGAGATCTTGTATGTCGCGTATCGCGAAGGCACTCGTCGTCACCGCTGCCGCCGCCGGTAGCATCCTGGCCGCCGGCGCCGGTATGGCCGCGGCCGATGCCGGAGCGCACGGTGCGGCGGTCGGCTCCCCCGGCGTCCTCTCGGGCAACCTGCTCCAGGTTCCGGTCCACGTCCCGGTGAACGTCTGCGGCAACACCGTCAACGTGATCGGTCTGCTCAACCCGGCGTTCGGCAACACCTGCGTCAACGCGTCGGGCGGCGACCACCACACCGAGGGTGGCTACGGCGGCTGATCGCTGCCCCCCAGCACCACCTCATGACGGTGTGACCGTACCGAGGGATCGAGGGAAGGCCCCCGCCGGCCGGCGGGGGCCTTCCCGTGCGTCCGGCGCCGCCGGCCGGGTCCCGGACCCGTTCGCCCGTCAGGTCTCGTAGCGGTAGAGGCCGCGGTGGTCCAGCATCTCGCGCGGCGCGATGCCCCAGGGCGGCATCGGCTCGTCCAGCGCGATCACCCGGCCGTGCTGGAGGTCGTACTCCGGGGGCGGGGTCGCCGGCAGGTAGCCGGAATCCGGATGGCGTTGCCGCCAGCGGTCCCAGACCAGGTCGACGAAGGCGTGGTGCAGCCAGAACACCGGGTCGTTGGGGGCGGTGCCGCCCGTCATGTGGCCGCCGACCCACTGGTGGACCTTGTTGTGGTTGCGCCAGCGCTCGCTCTTGGGCGCGGCCCAGCCCTCCAGCTTGTTGCGGAAGCCGCCCGCCCGGGCCGTGGAGTCCCAGGGGTCGGTGTCGTACACCGGGTCGTCCAGGGCCGTCTTCAGTTCGGCGGGCGTCGGCAGGCTGATGGGGTCCTTCGGGCGGCCGAGGTTGCGGGTGAGGAAGCGGGACTCGGTGATGCCCACGGTGACGGTCCAGTTGCCGCGCTCGTAGGCGAAGGGGCCGGTCATCACCTGCCGGTCGCCGGGCCGGCCGGTGCCGCCGAGGAAGTCCTCCGCCCACAGGGAGGAGACGGGGCTGCTGTCGGTGGTCCAGTCCCAGTACGGGATGGACACCCCGGGGTCCAGGGCGCGCAGCCGGTTCTCGAACTCCAGCAGATAGCGCCGGTGCCAGGGAAAGAACGACGGTGACATGTGACCGACCCGCAGTTTGCGGTCCCGGTCCGGTACGAAGTACTTCTCGTGGGTGCGCACGAACTCGTCATAGGTGCCGTTGCGCTTGAGCTCCAGCACGGCGGCCGTGAACCGCTTCTTCTGCGTGCTGGTGAGGTCCTTCTGGTTCTGCCGGGTGTACACGCGGGTTTCCTCCCCTTTCCCGTCGGGTGCGTCCGTCCGGTCCCGCCGCCGCGGGCGTCAGCCGTGGTGCGGGGCCGCGGCCGCCAGGGCGAGCTGGGCGGTCCCCAGTTCGTCGACGGCCGCGCGGGCCAGTTCGATGGGGGTCTCGAAGGACTGGAAGTGATTGACCCCGCTGAGGTAACTGCCGTCGGCGCGCCGCATCACGTGCAGCGGCCGTCCGTCGATGCGCACCCCGGCCGGTCCCACGGCGATGTGGCGGCCGCGGTACGACTCCTCCGTGAGCGGGGCCGGGGTCAGCGTCTGCCGGGGACGCCGGGCGCGCACCACGGGCGCCAGGGCGGCCGCGGTGACGGCGGCCACGGCGGCCGCGAAGGCCGCCCGCAGGGCGGTGCGGCGGGTCGGTGGGGCGATCGGGCCGATGGCGTCGTGCATGCGTTCTCCCTCGTTCGGTGACGCGCTACGGGGTCTAACGCGGCGCGGCGGGCGAGGTCACCTCCGGGCGGGCGAACGGACGCGGACCGCCGCCCGCGACGGGGGGCGCGGGCGGCGGTCGGGGGCCCGGGTCGCGGGTCAGCGGTCGGCGCGCCGGAGCCGGGGCAGGCGCAGGTCCGTGGGGACCGAGGCCATCCACAGGGCGAAGACCAGCCCCGCCGAGACCGCCAGGGAGACGGTGGGCGAGGCGCCGGTCCGGTGCGGGGCGAGGTAGCAGAGGGCCCCGGCGAGCGAGGCCGTCGCGTAGACCTCCTCGCGCAGCAGCACCCAGTCGCGGGTCCAGGACAGCGGGTGCCGGTCCAGGATCAGGTCGCGCGGGGTGCCGCCGGAGATGCCGGCGGCGAAGGCGAGGAAGAGTCCGCCGAAGGGATCCGTCGAGGATGCCGGAGCGGGCCGGGGCGCCGTATCGGCCGTTCGGCCACGGCTGCCGCGGGCTTGGCCGCCGATTCCTCACGGCCCCCTCGACAGATAGTCTGCGCGCAGATAGTCTCTGCACAGTTAATCAGTCAGGGTCCGACGAACCCCGAGGAGACCACCATGTGGGAGTACGAGCACACCGTGGAGACCGACGCCCCCGCCGCGGCGATCTGGGCCCTCTGGGCCGACGTACCGAACTGGGGCGCCTGGAACGGGGAGATCGAGCGGATCGACTTGCAGGGCCCCTTCGCGGTCGGCGCCGGGATCACCATGACCCCGCCCGGGGACTGCCCGGTCGAGCTGCGCGTCACCGACCTGGTGGCGGGCGAGTCCTTCACCGACGAGGCCCGCGTGGGCGGCCTCGTGCTGCGTACGGCGCACACCCTCACCCCGCTCCCCCAGGGCCGGACCCGCGTCGGCTACTGGATGGAGATCACCGGTACGGGCGCCGACGAGGTCGGCCCGCAGATCGGCCCCGGCATCACGGCGGACTGGCCCGAGACGATGGCGGCGCTCACGGCCCTCGCCGCCCGGGGCTGAGCCGGTGCGGCCCGGCGAGAGCCCCGGGTTCCTGCTCTGGCACGCCACGCTGCGCTGGCAGCGCGGCATCGCCGCGGCGCTGGCCCCGCTGGACCTGACACACGTCCAGTTCGTGCTGCTGGCGTGCACCTGGTGGATGAACGGGCAGGACGAGCGGCCCAACCAGCTGGCGCTCGCCCGCCAGGCGGGCACCGACGTGAAGATGACCTCCCAGGTGCTGCGGACCCTGGAGGGCAAGGGTCTGATCGCCCGCGAGGTCGATCCGGCCGACACCCGCGCCAAGCGGCTGCACGTCACCGCGCTCGGCGCGGAGCTGGCCCCGCGCGCGATCGCCGCCGTGGAGGCCGTCGACGCGCGGTTCTTCCAGCCGGTGCCGCTGGACGACACCCTCTCCCTGCTCGGCCGGCTCGCCCACCCCGAGGACGACTAGGCCCTCTCTGTCGGATCGTGCCGGGCTCGCGGATGACGGGACAGCCCTCAGGGCGCGGGGAGTTCGGCGAACTCCGCAACCAGGGAGCGGTGGTGGCCCGCCGTGCCGAGGGCCAGGGAATCGGCCTTGGCCCGCTTGAGGTAGAGGTGGGCGGGGTGTTCCCAGGTCATGCCGATGCCACCGTGCATCTGGACGCACTCCTCGGCGGCCCGGACGGCGACCCCCGAGCAGTATGCCTGGGCCACGGCCACCGCGAGGGGCGCGTCCGGGGCCGAGGTGGCCAGGGCGTCGGCGGCGGCCCGGGCCGCCGCGCGGGCCGAGGCCACGTCCAGCCACAGCTGCGCGAGGCGGTGCTTGAGGGCCTGGAACGAACCGATGGGCCGGTTGAACTGGTGCCGGGCGCGGACGTGCGCCACCGTCTCGGTCAGGCACCACTGCGCCAGCCCGAGCTGCTCCGACGCCAGCAGTCCGGCCCCGGCGAGCAGCGCTCCCGCGATCGCGGCGCGGGCGGTCGTCGGGTCGGCGAGCCGGGTGCCGCGCACCGCGTCCAGGGTCACGGCGGCCAGCGGCCGGGTCAGGTCCAGCGGGACCTGCGGCGCGATGTCGGCGTCGGCCGCCGGGACCGCGTACAGCCCGGTGTCGGCGAGTACGAGCAGCACCTCGGCGGCGGCCGCGTCCGCCACGGCGGTGACGGCGCCCCCGAGCACCCCGTCCCCCGCGTCGCGCACGGCGGCGGTGAGCGGCGCCCCAGGAGCCAGGGTGAGCGGCAGCGCCGGTACGCAGATCCGCTCGCCGGAGGCCAGTTCGGCCAGCAGCGAGACCACCTCGGCCTGCTGGGTGTCGCACTCCAGCAGGATCGCGGTCGCCAGGACGGAGCTGGTCAGGTACGGAACGGGGGCGACGGCCCGGCCCAGTTCCTCCAGGACGACGGCGGCCTCGCGATGGCTCGCGCCCTGCCCGCCCAGCTTCTCGGGGACCAGCAGCCCGGCCGCGCCGATGCCGGTGGCGAGGGTGTCCCAGAGCGCGGGGTCGTAGGGGGTCCCGCTCTCCAGGCGCCCCAGAAGGGCGGCGGGCACGCAGCGGTCGGCGAGCAACGCCCTTACCGCCGACCGGAGTTCTTCCTCGGTCTCGGAGTAGAGCAGGTCCGGGGAGGTGGTCATCGGGCCAGGTCCTTCCAGGCGAGGTCCTTGTCGTCGCGCGGCTCGGCGGGCAGGCCGAGGACGCGTTCGGCGACGATGTTGAGGAGGACCTCGCTGGTCCCGCCCTCGATGCTGTTGCCCTTGGCACGCAAATAGCGGTAGCCGGCGTCGCGGCCGGTGAAGTCGACGACTTCGGGGCGGCGCATGGTCCAGTCCTCGTACAACAGGCCTTCTTTGCCCAGGAGTTCCACCTCCAGGCCGCTGATCTCCTGGTTGAGTCGGGCGAAGGTCAGCTTCATGCCCGAGCCCTCCGGGCCGGGCACCCCGGCGGCGAGCTGCTGGCGCAGCCGCTCCGCGGTGAGCCGGGCCACCTCGGCCTCGACCCACAGCCCCAGCAGTCGCTGGTGCAGGGCGTGGGTGCGCAGTTCGGGGCGTTCGCGCCAGGCGGCGGCGACGGGCGCGATCATGCCGCCCTCACGGGGGATGCGCATGCCGCCGATCGAGACGCGTTCGTTCATCAGGGTGGTGCGGGCGACCTCCCAGCCCTGGCCGACCTCGCCCAGCCGGTGGCTGTCGGGGATCGTGACCCCGGTGAGGAAGACCTCGTTGAACTCGGCCTCGCCGGTGATCTGGCGCAGCGGCCGGACCTCGACGCCGGGGTCGCTCATGTCGCACAGGAAGTAGGTGATGCCCCGGTGCTTGGGCACGTCGGGGTCGGTGCGGGCGATCAGGATGGCCCAGCGGGCGGTGTGCGCGCTGGAGGTCCACACCTTCTGCCCGTCGACGACCCAGTGGTCGCCCTCGCGCACCGCGCGGGTGCCGAGCGCCGCGAGGTCGGAGCCGGCGCCGGGCTCGCTGAAGAGCTGGCACCAGACCTCCTCGCCGACCCACAGGGGACGCAGGAAGCGCCGCTTCTGCTCGTCGGTGCCGTAGGCGAGGATCGTGGGCGCGGCCATGCCGAGGCCGATGCCGATCCGGCGCGGCTCGTTGTCGGGAGCTCCGGGGGCCTCCAGTTCGGCGTCCACGACGGCCTGGAGGGTGCGGGACGCGCCGAGGCCGCCGAGGCCCTCGGGGTAGTGCACCCAGGCGAGTCCGGCGTCGAAGCGGGCCCGCAGGAAGTCGGCGCGGGGGGTGTCGGCGGGCGGGTGCGCGGCGAGCAACTCGCCCACCCGGGTCAGCAGGTCCTCCGAGGTGATCACCGGGCACCTCCGTCCTGGGCCGCCGCCGCGTCCAGGCCCGGTACGACGACCAGGCGTCCGGTGGTGACCCCGTCGGCCAGCCGCTGGACGGCGTCGGCCGCTCCGGCGAGCGGTACCCGTTCGCTGACCAGCGGTGCGATGGCGCCCTCGGCGGCGAGGCGGGTGAGTTCGGCGTGGCAGGCGAGGATGGCCGCCGGTTCCTTGGCCGCGTACAGGCCCCAGTGGAGGCCGACGATCGAGTAGTTCTTGACCAGGGCGTGGTTGAGGGCGGGGGCCGGGATGGTGCCGCTCGCGAAGCCGACGACCAGGATCCGGCCCTCGAAGGCGACGCACTTGGCGGAGGCGGTGTAGGCGTCCCCGCCGACCGGGTCGTAGACCACGTCGGCGCCGCGCCCGCCGGTGAACTCCTTGACCCGGGCGACCAGGTCCTCGGTGTGCCGGTCGATCACCAGGTCGCAGCCCAGCTCCTCGGCGACGGCCGCCTTCGCCTTGCCGCCGACGACGCCGATGACGGTGGCTCCGGCGGCCTTGCCGAGCTGGACGGCGGCGCTGCCGACGCCGCCCGCGGCGGCGTGGACCAGCAGGGTCTCGCCGGGCTGGAGCCGGGCCCGGCGGTGCAGGCCGAACCAGCCGGTCTGGTAGCCGATGTGCAGGGCCGCGGCCGCGGCGTCGTCGAGGCTGTCGGGGGCGGGGAGCAGGGCGCGCGCGTTCGCCGTGACGTATTCGGCGAACCCTCCGTGCGGAAGGCTCGGGTTGGCGATGACGCGGCGGCCGTCCTCGGTCTCACCGCAGACCTCCACGCCGGGGGTGAAGGGCAGCGGCGGGCGGATCTGGTACTGGCCGCGGGCCAGCAGCACGTCGGGGAAATTGATGTTGGCCGCGAGCACCTTGAGCCTCACCTCGCCCTCACCGGGAACCGGTTCGGGAACCTCCTCGAGGCGCATGGCCTCACGGGGCTCTCCGGGGGTATGTACTCGCCATGCCTGCATCCGGGGCCTCCAGCCGCCGTCGAGGAACCACGCTCGCGGGCATACTAAGCGGTCGCTTGCCATGTTGGGAACCAGCAGCGCGCCACGGAACGCAATGGCTGGTTTCGCCCCCGGCCATGGGGACAAGCCGTACAGCCGTTGGCGCCAAGCACTTGATCTTGGTCGTCTAGAACGGGTGATCGGCCTGGTGCGGGGGCTCTCCGGAAGATCCTCGATCACCGGCGGGGTCTGACTACCGTCCGCCGCATGTCGGCGGAATTTCTCACTGATGGGCAGGCTGAGGCGTACGGGGCGTTCGCCGAGGAGCCGACGGGGCCCGAGCTGGAGCGGTTCTTCTTCCTCGACGACGCGGACCGGAAGCTGATCGCGAAGCGGTGTGGTGACCACAACCGGCTCGGCTTCGCTCCCGGTGGGCTGGTTGCGTCGACACCGGGTGCTGCTGCCCGGGGTGAGTGTGCTGGCCCGGCAGGTCTCCGAGGTCCGCGTCATCGCGGAGAAGAGGCTGCACACCACGGCGGCGAAGGCCGCCCGGCGGGCGGACCCGGCGTTGCCCGGCGATCTGGTAGCCACGCTGAAGACGCCGGAGGGCAGCCGGTGCTCGGAGCTGGAGCGGATGCGCCAGCCGCCGACGCGGACGACGGGTACCGCGATGAAGGGCGCGTTGCAGCGGGTCGAGGCCTTCCAGCTGGGCCGTCTGAAGCCTCCGTCGACGGCCTGCTCCCTCAGCCGCCCCGAGGCCACCACGGGGTGGCTGCAGCCGTTGGCGGGAGGCATGCCCCGGGGCGTACGAGGTGGCGCATCGTCACGTCCTACTCATCCGGGTCCCAGGCGCTGAGCTGCTCGAAGAGACCTCGGTCGCCGTCGAGCTTCAGGGAGTTGAACGGGATACGGTCGTGCAGGATGAAGACCAGCTCGCTGGCCGTGCCCCGAGCGGAGGCGGAGGCAACGTCCGGGTCCTGGTCGGCAGCGGTGGCCAGCATGGTGCCGGGCCCGGGGAGGCGGGCGGTCCGTGCGCCGTCGGCGGAGAGCGAGAGGCGCCAGGAGCGGCCCTCGGAGGCGTGGAAGTCGATGGCAGCGGGCTTGTGCGGCCAGGCACTTGTCGTTGCGACGCAGGTGGACAGGAACTCGTCGACACCGTCGAGCGCCACCTCGTCCGGCAGCGGCTGCGGGGCACCTACGGTGATCTGGGCGTCGTACGTGTGCACCGCCATCTGCTGGAGCTGGTGCCGAGCTACGGCACCGGAGGTCTGCGGCGACTGCGACGTCTCCCACCACGTCCAGCAACCGCGATCCGGGCCGGCCTTCCACAATGCGTCCAGCAGTTGCTCCGTGGACTCCGCCAACCAGGCCAGCAGGGCCTCGCGCTCCCGAGGCGCAGCCGGGGCGCCCTCCGCCGCGGACTTGGCCGGAGCAGGCCCTGCGGCGACGGTGGCGGCCCAGTCGCGGCGCCCCTCGCCGATGTGCTGCGCCAGATCGAACAGCGTCCACTCGGGGCAGGTCGGCACCTGTACGTCGAGGCTGGGCGCGGAGGCGATCGCGGCGCGGAAGGCGGTCGACCGTTCGTCGATCAGTCGCAGCAGAACGGGGAACTCAAGTGCCGTTGTCACCCTGGATTTCTATCACTGCGTTCCGACAATCGGACAGCGATTTTCACAGCCGCTGCGGGCGGGCCCGCACCACCACGGACAAACGATGAAGGACCTCTCCGCCGCCGACTGTGCGTCACACACGGTCATGCTCATCAATGTTCATCTATGAGAGTTCTGCGACAGGCCCGGAGTGATCACGTTTCCGCAGGTCGCCGTTCGCAAAAGTCCTCTCGAAACCGACGTGTTGTGCGAAGCACTTCTGAGGGACTGCCCGAACTGTGACGCGCCCGTCGGCAGCGCCTGCCGCACCCGGGCGGGAAGACCGCCGCGAAGTACCACACCCCCCGCTTCGTCCTCGCCCCCGCGCTCCGCGAGGAACCGGAGATCCCCGGCCCAGCCGACCGGCACCCGGACCGCACGTGGAAGCGCAACGCCGCCGAGCTGATGACGCTGTCCCGCTGCGACCCAAGCCCGCCCCCATCCGCCGGCCCGGAGACCCGCTCACCGTCGAGGACATCGCGCTGCGCGAACGGCTCCCGGCCCAGCCCCGCGGCACTAGAAGTGGCTCGGGGCGGTGGAGCGGGATGATGTGGCCACAGTCCTCGATGATGTGACCGACGAGGTCGTCGGCCAGGGGCCGTAGCTGCTGTTCGAGCGCCGTCCCCACGGGGTGGGCCCCGATGGCCATCGTGGGCACGGTGAGCCGACGGGTGTCGGCGGCGTCCTGGACCTGGCGAGCGCTTGTGGGCAGTGCGCGGTAGTACGAGAAGGCGCAGTGCAGGGCCGCCCTCCCGGTATGGGCGCTGACGAAGGCGTCACGGATTTCGGGACGGAGCCGCTGCCCGAGGGTGCCGGAGTCGAGGAACCAGTCGATGTACTGCGCTTCGTGGCCCGTCAGTACGGTCTCCGCGAGGCCGGGTACCGAGTGGAAGCCGAACCACCACGGCGCTCCGCCCGCAAGGAAGCCTTCGGCGCCCGGGAGCCTTCCCAGCAGCGATTCCATGACCACCAGTCGTCGCACGAGGTCGGGGCGGCGCATGGCCAACAGGAAGGCCGGCGGGGTGCCTGCATCGACGCCGATCACGGCTGCGGAGGTCTCACCAAGAGCATTCAGGAGGGCTTCGGCCTCGGCGGCGGGGGTGCCGGCGTCGTAGCCGTCCGCCGCTCGCGTGCTGGCGCCGAGGCCGCGCAGGTCCGGGGCGATCACCCGGTGCCGTTCCGCCCGTGGGCCCAGAACATCGGTCCACAGGCGCCAGGTGTGCGGGAAGCCGTGCAGCAGCAGGACAGCGGGGCCCTCTCCGGTGATCGCCACGTTGAGTTCGACGCCGTTGGCGGTAACGCGGCGCAGCTCTATTTCGGGCCACTGGTGAGGAACGGCGGGGCGCGGCACGAGAGATGATGAACTCTTCTTAGTTACCAATGGTGACAACCCAACGATAGGTAACTCCCCTGGGGAGGCCAAGACCGCACCTTCGCCACAGGTGGTGAGCTTCAAGTGACCTCCCTGCACCGCGTGCGCCACAGCGCGCACGCGGTGATCTCTTCTCCCCGCAGTGCCCAACTCGGCGCCTGCTCGATCGGATCGGCACGAAATGGCCGTCAAGGTGCTGGCGGAGCCGTTCCCGGGCGAAGTGCGCTTCGCGGAACTGCAGCGTCGGATGGCGGGCGTCTCGCAGAAGACGCTGTCGGTCACTCTGCAAGGCCTGACCCGCGACGGGCTGGTCAGCCGAAGGGTGGAGCCCACGGTGCCGCCCCGGGTGCACTACCGGCTCACCGAGCTGGGCCTTTCACTGGAAGCTCCCCTGGCCATGGTCCGCAACTGGGCCGAGGAACGCGTGGCCGAGATCGACCGCGCCAATGAGCTCAGCGGGGAGCAGTCGGCCTACGTAGGGCGCCCTGAGCGCTGACGGGTGACGTTGCCGCCGTCACCGCCCCCTCCGCGGGGGCCGGGAGCGTCGTGCCCATGGCGATCTGGGCGGCAGCGCGCTATCGATGGCCCATGAAGTCCCACGAGCACGTCCCGCCGCCACCACCGCCGCCACCGCCGTCCGCTCAGTCCGCGCCCCGCGGCCTGCCCGGGCCGCCGCCGCTCGGGGCCGCCGCCCTGCCCGCTGGTACGTACGCGGGCCAGGTGGTCCTGGTGACCGGCGGCGGCACCGGGCTGGGCAAGGCCATCGCCGCCGAGTTCGCCCGGCTCGGCGCGGACCTGGTGATCGCGAGCCGGCGCGCGGACCAGCTGGCGGCGGCCCGCGCGGAACTGGCCGCCGTCCCCGGCGCGGGCCGGGTGACGGCGGCCGTCTGCGACATCCGGGATCCGGAGCGGGTCGCGGAGGTCTTCGACGCGGCCGAGGCCGCGCTCGGGCTGCCCGACGTACTGGTCAACAACGCGGCGGCCAACTTCCCCTGCCCGGCGGAGGACCTCTCCCCCAACGCCTGGCGGGCGGTGGTCGACATCACGCTCACCGGGACCTGGTTCATGACCCGCGAGTTCGGCCGCCGCCACCTGGCGGCCGCGACCCCCGGGTCGATCGTGAACATCGGCGCCTCCTACGCCTGGACGGGCGGCCCCGGCTTCGCCCACAGCGCCGCCGCCAAGGCGGGGGTGAAGAACCTCGTGGAGACCCTGGCCGTCGAGTGGGGGCCGTACGGGATCCAGATCAACGGCCTGGTTCCGGGCCTGTTCCCGCACGCCGACATGACCGGGGACATCCAGGCCGGCCTCGACCGGGCGGGGCCCGACGCCAAGGACGCCCGGCAGCCCGCCCTGCGGGTCGGCCGCCCCCGCGAACTGGGCTGGGCCGCGACCTTCCTGGCCTCGCCCTACGCCCGTTTCGTCACCGGGCACACGCTGGTGGTGGACGGCGCGAACTGGCAGCGGCGCGCCCTGGTCAACCCGGAGGTGGTCCCGGTCCGAGAACAGCTGGGCCGGGGCCCGTTCGAGGGGTGAGCCGCGGGCCGGGCACGCAGGACACGCCCTCATGCCGCGCTAGCGCCCCTCGAAGCGCGGGGGGCGGCGGGCGGCCTTGGCCGTGTAGCCCTCGCGGCTGTCCTCGGAGGTCAGGGTCAGGGCCGCCGTCATCGCGACCCGGTCCAGGGCGCCGGGCAGGGCCGCGTCGGCGTAGGCGTCGACCGCCCGCTTGATGCCCTGGACCGCCAGGGGGGCGTTGGCCGCGATCTCCGCCGCAAGGGCCCGCGCCTCCGCGTCCAGGGCTTCGGGGGCGGTCACCAGCTGGACCAGGTTCAGCCGCCGCGCCGTCGCCGCGTCGATCCGGCGGCCGGTCAGCGCCAGCAGCTTCGCCCAGCCCGCGCCCGCCTCGCGGGCGATCCGCAGGTCGCCGCCCGCGTCCACGGCCACGCCCAGCCCCGCTTCGGGCAGGGCGAAGACGGCGTCGTCCGCCGCGATCCGGATGTCCGCCATCAGGGCCAGCTCGAAGCCGAAGCCGAGGCAGTAGCCCTGGACCGCGGCGATCACGGGCTGCGGGAGCCGGGCGAGGACGGCGAAGCGTTCGTGCACCCAGCGGATGCCCTCGTAGTAGTTCCGGGTGCGTTCGGCGGCGGAGGCTCCGGTGATCGCGCCGCCGGGTGCGGTGACGTCGATGCCCGCGCAGAAGGCCCGGCCCTCGGCGCGCAGGAGCACCACCCGGACCGATGCGTCGAAGCGGATCCGGTCGGCGAGCAGGCCGAGCTGGCGGGTGGACTCCCAGCTCCAGCCGTTGAGTTGGTCCGGGCGGCACAGGGTGAGGACCGCCAGACCGTCGGCGGTCTCCAGACGGATGCGTTCCTCACCCTCACCGATGTCCATGGACAGGGTGTCGATCATGACCCGCTCCCATCTGACGATGCGTCAGGATAAGGGCGGGCGCGCCACCGGGGAAGGGCCGACGGCAGGCCGGTGACGGGCCGGCGACGGGTCAGCGGGGGAACACCTCGAACGGCACCGCCGGGCGGCCGCCGAACCGGGCGGCCGCCCGCTCGACGTTCATCGCCAGGAACCCGCGCGCGTAGGTCTCGGGGTCTTCGTCCGTCAGGCCCTCGATGTACGCCCGGTGCTCCAGCAGGGACCGTACCGACCGCTCGAACCCCGCTCCGGCGTCGGCCGCGTGGGTCGGCGTACTGGATCCGGCCACCGCCACCCAGCGCACCCCGTTCCAGGGCTCCAGGCCCTGTTCCGTGAGCAGCTCGGGGAAGATCCACCGGTTGCCCGCGTCACCGGCCGCGTCGATCGCGGCCCGGCCCACGGCACGGTGGTCGGGAGTGTTCCAGTAGCCGCCCCCGCCCTCACCGCCCCAGGTGTCGCGGTGGTTGAGGGTGATGACGAGTTCGGGGCGGTGGCGGCGGATGGCGGCCGCGATGTCCCGGCGCAGGCCGATGCCGTACTCGACGACCCCGTCGCGGTGGTCGAGGAACTCCACCGTCGATACGCCCACCACGGCCGCGCCGGCCCGCTGTTCGGCCTCCCGCAGCGGGGCGCACTCCTCGGGCCCGATCCCGTCGATGCCCGCCTCGCCCCGGGTGGCCAGCAGGTAGACGACCTCGCGGCCGCCGTCCGTCCAGTCGGCGATCGCCGCCGCGCCCCCGTACTCCAGGTCGTCGGGGTGGGCGACGACGGCCAGGGCCCGCTGCCAGTCGGTGGGCATGGGCTCCAGCTGGTTCTGTTCATCCGTCATGGTGCGCACCCTAGTGCCGCGTCAGGCAACGTTCGCCCCGTCGCGGCCCCGTCGCACGCCTACTCCTCGTCGCGCGCCTACTCCTCGTCGCGCACCAGGGCGAGGAGGCGGTCCAGTACGCGCGGGCCGCCCGCGCGGACCCCGTCGTGCTCGAACTCGTCGGTCACCCAGGTGCGCAGGCCCCGGATCCCGCGGGCGGTGGCCAGCGAGTGGCCGGTGTCCACGTACATGTCGTCGTGGTAGACGGCGGCGGCGACCGGGACCTCGTTCAGCGCGAGGCGCGCCGGGTCGTAGAGGGGCTGCCAGCCGGTCCGGCCGGCGAGCGCGTCGGCGGTCGCGCGCAGCGGGGCGAGGGCCGGGTCGGTGGTGAAGTGCCAGGGGTGGATGCTCTCGCCGCTGAACAGCAGGGGATCGTCGCCCGCCAGGGTCTTGGCGGCGTCGAAGCGGGGGTGCGCGGCGCGGACCCGTTCGGCGGCCCA
This sequence comes from Streptomyces sp. G-G2, assembly GCF_030063135.1. GTDB lineage: Bacteria > Actinomycetota > Actinomycetes > Streptomycetales > Streptomycetaceae > Streptomyces. The sequence goes on along the minus strand of NZ_JASISO010000003.1, from coordinate 82,364 downwards.
GTCGGTGGGGGCGGCCGGGTCCTGCGCGTAGATCGCTTCGTGGAGCAGCGCGTACAGCGGGTGCCCGGCGAAGGACAGCAGGGGGCGTACGGCGTCCAGGAAGGCGTCCGAGAGGGCGGGCCCGGCGGGGGTGGGGACGAAGGCGTCCTCCAGGAGGTAGTGCAGGTCGTGGCTGCCACCTCCGGTGCCGAGCAGGACGCCGAGGGACTGGAAGGCCTCGGGGGTGAACCGGTGGCCGCCGGGGAGTTCGGTGGGGTGCTCGGCGAGGTGGGCGGCGACGGCGCGGGCGCGTTCGACGTCCATGGGGTAGCGGGCGTAGTGGGCCTGGTTCTTGCGCTCGACCCTCGGGACCGCGGCGGCGTACACCTCGTCGGCGGTGGCGGTGAGGGCGGGCAGGCCGCCGGTGATCAGCGCGGCGCTCAGCCCTTCGGGCGCGGTGGAGAGGTAGTGGGTGACGCAGAACCCGCCGAAGCTCTGGCCGAGTACGGTCCAGGGCGCGCCGCCCGTGAGGGCGCGGCGGACGCTCTCGCAGTCGCGGACGATCGCGTCGGAGCGGAAGCGCGCGAGGTACTCGGCCTGTTCGGCGGGGCCGCCGCGCAGCGGGAGGGTCTGGCGGTTCGCGGGGGTGGAGCGACCGGTGCCGCGCTGGTCGAGCAGGAGGACCCGGTACTCGGTCAGGGCACGCTCCAGCCATGCCTGGCGACCGGTGAAGCGGCGGGCCCCGAAGCCGGGGCCGCCCTCCAGGTAGAGCAGCCAGGGCAGCGTGGCCGGGTCCTTGCCACTGGCCACGGTCTCGCGGGCGTACAGCTCGATGTGCTCGCCGTCCGGGCGTTCATGGTCCAGCGGGACCGTGAAGTGGTGGTCGGTGAGGACGACGCCGGGCTGACGGTAGGCGGGGCCGTGGCGGTGGGTCACTGGTGTTCCCTGGGTCGGTTCGGGTGCGCTCGAGGGCGCGGGTCCGTGCCGCCGCCGGGGCGGCATGGTCCCGGGATCAGAAAAGGACCACGGAGCGGAGGACCTCGCCGCGCTCCATGCGGGCGAAGGCCTCCTCGACTCCGTCGAGCGCGATGGTCTCGGAGACGAAGGCGTCGAGGTCCAGCCTGCCTTGCAGGTAGAGGTCGATCAGCAGCGGGAAGTCGCGCTCGGGCAGGCAGTCCCCGTACCAGGAGGACTTGAGCGCGCCGCCGCGGCCGAAGACGTCGAGCAGCGGGAGTTCGAGCGTCATCTCCGGGGTCGGCACGCCGACCAGGACCACGGTTCCGGCCAAGTCCCGTGCGTAGAAGGCCTGCTGGTAGGTCTCGGGGCGGCCGACGGCGTCGATGACCACGTCCGCGCCGTTGCCGCCGGTCAAGGCCTGGATGGCCTTGACCACGTCCTCGGTGGCGCCGTTGACGGTGTGCGTGGCGCCCAGGCCCTTGGCCCAGGCGAGCTTGCGGTCGTCCAGGTCCACCGCGATGATCCGGCCCGCGCCCGCCAGCCGGGCTCCGGCGACGGCCGCGCTGCCCACTCCCCCGCAGCCGATGACGGCCACCGAGTCCCCGCGCCCGACGTTGCCGGTGTTGATCGCGGCGCCGAGGCCCGCCATCACCCCGCAGCCCAGCAGCCCGGCGGCGGCCGCCGAGGCGGCCGGGTCGACCTTGGTGCACTGTCCGGCGGCGACCAGGGTCTTCTCGGCGAAGGATCCGATGCCGAGGGCCGGGGAGAGCGGGGTGCCGTCCTCGAGGGTCATGCGCTGGGTGGCGTTGTGGGTGCTGAAGCAGTACCAGGGGCGGCCCCGCTTGCAGGCCCGGCAATTGCCGCACACCGCACGCCAGTTGAGGATGACGAAGTCGCCGGGGGCGACTCCGGTGACGTCCGGGCCGACGGCCTCGACCACTCCGGCCGCCTCGTGGCCGAGGAGGAAGGGGAACTCGTCGTTGATGCCGCCCTCGCGGTAGTGCAGGTCGGTGTGGCAGACCCCGCAGGCCTGGACCTTGACGAGTGCCTCGCCGGGCCCCGGGTCGGGCACGAGGATCGTCGTCGTCTCCACCGGCGCGCCCTTGCTCCGCGCGATGACTCCTCGTACTCGATGCGTCACGTCGTACCTCGTTCTCGTCGGATCCGTCCCGTATCGCGAACGTACACGGCGAGGGCGACGGGGGTGACGCGGTACGGGAGTCGCGTCACGTTTCCGGCCGCGGCGGCGCCCGCAGTTCCGGCGGTACGGCGGCACGCAGCGCGGCGGCGAAGGCGGCGACGGCGGGGTGGTCGGCGGCCCCGCTCCGGAAGGCGATCTTCGTACGGCGCTCCATCGGCAGCCGGGTCAGCCGCACCCCCGTGGCGCCGGGCGCCGCCGCCACCCCGAGCCGCGGCACGACCGCCACGCCCTGACCGGCCGCGACCAGGGCGAGGACGGTGGCGAACTCGTCCACCTGGTGGCGCACCCGCGGGGTGAACCCGGCGGCCTGGCAGGCCCGGACGGTCATGGCGTGGCAGAGGGTTCCGGAGGTCGCGATGATCCACGGCGCGTCGCGATGGATGCGGAGCGCCGCGCCCAGGTCGCGGACCGGGGCGGCGGGGACGCGGGGCACGGCGCCGACGCCTGAGTCGCCGTCACTGTCACTGTCGCCGTCGCCGTCGCCGTCGAGCGGGGGTGCCGGTTCGGCGAGGTACATCGGCTCGCGGCAGAGCGGCTCGGTGTCCAGCCCCGGCTCCTCGGCGGCCGGGACGAAGTCGTACTCGTGGACCAGCGCCACGTCCAGGTCACCGGCCCGCAGCGCGTGCGCGACGGCCGCCGGATCGGTCTCCGAGACCATCGGCTCCAGCGCCGGGTGGCGGCGGGCGAGCGCGACCAGTGCGGCGGGGACGATGGCCCGGGTGGCGGTCGGGAACGCGCCCACGCGCAGCGCCCCCGCGAGCCCGTCGCGGGCCGCGGCGAGATCGGCCCCGGCCCGCTCCAGCCGTTCCAGGACCGCCTCCGCGTGCCCGACCAGGTGGTGCGCGGCGGGGGTGAGCCGGACCCGGCGGCCGGTGCGCTCCAGCAGCGGGACGCCCGCCTCCCGTTCCAGGGCGGAGAGCTGCTGGGAGACGGCCGAGGGGCTGAAGGCCAGCGCCTCGGCGACAGCGGCGATGGTGCCCCGGCGGGCGAGTTCGCACAGGAGGCGCAGGCGGCGCACGTCGAGCATCGGCTCAGCTTACGCATAGCGCGGGAAACGTGAACTGGACGTGACGCTCGACGGCCCCCACCCTCGTACTCATGGCACAGGACACTTCTCGGCAGACATCCCCCCGCGGGATCCACGTTCCGCTCATCACCCCCTTCGACGCGTCCGGCGAGATCGCCGTGGACGCCCTGGAGGCGCTCGCCCACGAGGTGCTCGACGCGGGCGCCGCGGGAATCACCGCCCTCGGCACGACCGCCGAGGCCGCCATGCTCGACCCGGCCGAGCGGGACACCGTCACCGAGGTGTGCGCCCGCGTCTGCCGCGAGCGCGGGGCCTTCCTGAGCGTCGGAGCGGGGAGCAGCGGCACCCGGGCGAGCGGGGCGGCGCTGGAGCGGCTGCGGCGGTGGCCGGAGATCGGGGCCACGCTGGTCACCGTGCCCTCCTTCGTCCGGCCCTCGGCGGCGGGGGTACTGGCGCACTTCGAGCGGCTGGCGCGGGTGAGCCCCGTACCGCTGATCGTCTACCACGTCCCCTACCGGACCGGGCAGCCACTGGACGCGCGGGCGCTGCGGGCGGTCGGGGCGCTGCCGGGGGTGATCGGGGTGAAGTACGCGGACGGCGGCCTCGGCGCGGAGACGGTGGCGCTGCTCGGTGAGCGGCCGGAGGGGTTCGCGGTGCTGGCGGGCGACGACGCCTACGTCTCCCCGATGCTGGCCCTCGGGGCGCAGGGGGCGGTCCTGGCCTCGGCGCACCTGGCCACGGACCGGTTCGTCGCGCTCGCCGAGGCCTGGCGGGTGGGCGACGTACCCCGGGCGAGGGCGCTGGGGCACACGCTGGCCCGGCTGTCGGCGGCGCTGTTCAGCGAGCCGAATCCGGCGGTGGTCAAGGGGGTGCTGCACGCGCAGGGGCGCATTCCGACGCCGTACGTGCGGCTGCCGCTGCTGCCGGCCGCAAGCACGACGGTGGAGGAGGCGCTGCTGCGGGTGGCGGAGGTGGCGGCCCCGCTGCCGCACTGACGACAGACCCTTGCGTGGGGCATTGGGGTATTTGATGGCGGATAGCGTGGATTGCGCTGGCCGGTGATGTGAGTCACGCGGCACCCCCCGGCGCGCACCCCCTCCCGACAGTCGCGGAAGGCAGGATTCCGGACGCCGCAATGGAATGGCGCATTCCAGGACCGACCGTCCCGACGGGAATGCGCGCGGCCGGGGCCGATAAGACGATCACCGCACGGAATTCACCTCTTGCCCCACACCTCCGCACTCGTTTACGGTCACCGCAATCCGGATGGACCGCCGAATCCTGCCGCCACCCGGAATCCCATCCCACTCACGTACGGCAGGAGCGGGGGAACCAGGTAGGCCGCCGTTCCGGATCATGAATTCGGAACGGCTCGGGGTGAAGTCGCGCCGGTCACACACATGTCTCTTTCATGCCTCACGCATGTCTGCAGCATGCCGTGCGACCGAATGGCGCGGCCGGACATCTCCCGTCCGAACCCGACAGCTCACCTCGCAGGCGACGGAGAGGAATTCGCCATGCCCGCACCGGGCAAGCACCGCCGTCCCAAGAACAGCCCGCTGGCCCGCCTCCTCGCCGTGGCGGGCACCGGCGGCATCGCGCTGACCCTTCCGCTGATCGGCGCCGCCACCGCCGAGGCGGCGCAGCCGACGGCTGCCGCGACCACCACCTATTCCGTGGTGGCGGGTGACTCCCTTTCCAAGATCGCACAATCGCATTCCGTGAGCGGCGGCTGGAAGAAGTTGTACGAGGACAACCGTTCGGTGGTCGGTGACGACCCGTCGGCCATCCGGCCGGGAATCAAGCTGACGCTCGGCGGCCCGGCGAAGGCGATTACCGCCGCGGCGAGTTCGGCCAAGAAGAGTTCGGGTACGGCGGCCGCGCGTGATTCCGCGACCGGTTCCGCCCGCGCGGACCGCTCCACACGGCCCACGACGCTCTACGCGAACAACCTCGACGGATGGATCCGGCAGTCGCTGGAGGTCATGGCGCAGCACGGAATTCCCGGTACCTACGAGGGAATCCGCCGCAATGTGCTGCGCGAGTCCTCGGGCAACCCGCTCGCCGTGAACAACTGGGACTCCAACGCGCTCGCCGGAATCCCCTCCAAGGGCCTGCTCCAGGTCATCGACCCCACGTTCCGGGCGTACCACGTGCCCGGTACGGTGGCCGATTCCTACGACCCGGTCGCGAACATCACCGCCGCCTGCAACTACGCCGCCGCCCGCTACGGCTCGATCGACACCGTCAACGGCGCCTACTAGACGTCCTGTTGCGCGGGCCTGGGGGAGGTCCTGAGGGAGGTCCTCCACCGGACCCTCCCTCAGGACCTCCCTCAGGCGGTCTGTCAGACCGTCTGCCGATCCGACCAGGACGCGGCCACCAACGACCGCTGCGCGGCGTGCAGATGGGTGGCCGCGGCCAGCCAGGCCCAGGCGTAGCGGTCGGCGCCCGGGTCGACCAGTCGGCCGAAGACGTCGCGGGGCCGCCGGTCCGCCTCGGCGGCCAGCGCGGCGGTCAGCTCCGCGGCCGCGGTGAAACCGGCGCGGCGCAGCGGACCCCGCCCGGAGTTCGGCGCGTGCTCGCCCCGGGCCGCCTCCGCGACGGCCCGGCGGCCGCCCGCGACCCCGGACTCCAGCAGCCGTCGTACCCGCCACAGCGGCGACTCGGCCGTGACGTCGGATGCCGGGTCGGTGGCTCCGGCGCTTCCGGCCCTCCCGACGATCCCGGCCGTTTCGGCCGTTTCCGCCGGGAAGTGGGCTCCCTGGAGCCGGTCGTAGCCGAGGTCGGCCCGGCCCAGCCATTCCGGGGGCAGCCTCAGCGTGTACGCGGCCCCCGGCACCGGGCCCACGGCGAGCGGACGCAGGGTCGCGGCCCGGTCGAGGTCGGGCCGTCCGAGCACGCGCAGCGCCAGGCCGGGACGCTCGGCGAGACGGCGCAGATTGTCCGTGTGCGGCAGTTCCGGGTGCGGGTGCGCGGGGAGCAGCCGCACGAGCGGCCCGTCCGGACGCGGCGAACCGTCGGCCGACAGCTCCCGGACCAGCAGATGACCGCCCGATGGGCCCACCACCACGACATCGCAGCCGAGCAGTCCGGCGCCGGTTCCGGCGCCGCTCGACTGACCGGCGTCCGATCCGTTCACCCCTGCGGTCGGTTGTCCCGAGAGCACTCCCGCGACGGCTTCGGCCGCCGGGCGGGCGAAGAACGCCGACGCGGCCGGATCCTCGGCCCAGTCGATCCCGCGGAGCGGGGTCGCCCGTACGCCCCGGCCCGCCCCGAGGCGGCCGTCCTCGGACACCGTGGCGCCCACGACCAGCAGCCCGCCCCGGGCCAGGCCCGCGTGGTCGAGGACCGCTCCGCCGAGGGCGACGGAGCCCGAACCCGCGCCCCGGGCCCGGGCCAGTGCGCCGGGGCGGACATCGGCGAGGGAGTACGGGACGCCGTCGGAGCCGACGAGGTGGGTCACCACGCCCGCGTACCCGGCGGCGGAGAGCACGGGTTCCCGGCACAGGCCGTGCACGCGCAGGCTGCCGCCGGACCGGTAGGCACGGCGGGAGCCGTCGGCGACGGGCCGCGCGGCGGCGTACAGCAGCTCACGGAAGGCGCCGGTCAGCTCGGTGAGGCGCTGGGCGGCGCTGCGGTCCCGGGCGGCGCGCAGGCCCCGGACCACCCGGAGCGCGGCGGCCTCGGCGCCGGGCAGGCCCGCGAGGCGCGCGGTGTGCGCGGCGCGCAGCAGCTCGGCCTGCACCACGGCCCCGCCCGCGGGCACCCCCGCCGCCAGGGCCCCGGCGGCGGCCTCCCACAAGGCGGCGGCAGCCGCGACCTGCCCGCCGGTCAGCGCCCCGCCGCCGTCCTCCGCGCCCTCGGCGACGCCCTCGGGCTCGGGCAGGGCCCCCGCGGACCGGGGCGACGGCCCGGACGGAGCGCCCGGGTCCGGTGCCGGGACCGCCGCTGTGGGCTCGGCCAGGGGGCATACCGACAGGGCGGTGGTGCGGTGGAGGCAGCCGGGGGCCAGGAGGCAGCCGCAGGTGGCCTGGTCGGCGGAGGTGAGGGCGCCCGTGGGCCCGGGGCGGAGCGTGACGAGCGCGTCCGCACCGAAGCGGAAGGTGACCGCGCCGTCGGCGCCGGGCTCGGCGGCCGGCGTACCCGCCGCGCAGGCCTCGACAGCGGCGTCGAGCTTGCGGCGCAGCCGGTCGGTGAGCCGGCCGACGGCCTCGGCGAGCAGCTCGGGCGCCACCGCGGGAAGGGTGGCGACGGGTGCGGGATCGGTGGTCAACTGCGCTCTCCACGGAGGCGTTCGCCCACCCAGCGGGCGAGGGCGAGGGGGCTGAGGGCCGCCACCGGCATTCCGGCGGCGACGAGTTGCCGGGCGACCGGCACGGAGTAGCGGGGCGTCCCGCTGTCGTCGAGGGCGGCGCAGCCCAGCAGGTGGGCCCCCGAGGCGGCCAGCGCCCGGACTTCGCCGAGCAGTCCGCCGACCGGGTGGCCCTCCTCGAAGTCGCTGACCACGACGACCAGCGTCCGGCTCGGCACCGTGATCAGCGACCGCGCGTGCGCGAGTCCCGCCGCGATGTGCGTACCGCCGCCGACGCGTACCTCCAGGAGCAGGGACAGCGGGTCCTCGACCCGCCCGGTGAGGTCGACGACCTCGGTGGAGAAGGCGAGGAAGTGGGTGGAGAGGGTCGCCACCCCGCTCAGCACGGCGGCGGTCAGCGCCGACCACACGACCGAGGCCTCCATCGAACCGGAGACGTCGACCACCAGGATCAGCCGCCAGTCGGCCTCCCGGCCCACCCGGGTACGGAACACCGGCCGTTCGGGTACGACGACCACCCGGCCGTCGTCCAGCCTGCGGGTGTGCGCCAGGTTGGCCCGCAGCGTCCCGGGCAGGTCGAGGACGCCGCCGCGGCGCCGTGTGGGCCGCGGCACGGTCAGGCCGGACAGCGCGGGGCGCAGCCGACTGGTCAGTTCCTTGCTCAACTCGTCGACCAGGCGTTTCACCAGGGGCCGCAGCCGGGCCAGCCGGCTCTCGGGGAGGCCCCCGGCGAGCGAGAGCACCGAGGTGAGCAGCTCCACGGAGGGCCGTACGGAGTCCGGGTCGAGCTGGGTCAGTACGTCGGTCCGGCCCGCGCCCGCCGCTTCGGCGAGCACCTCCTCCCGTACGTCGGCCCCGAACAGGGAGTCCAGTTCCTCGGCCCATTCCCGGGCGGTGGGGAACGAGGAGTCCTGACCGCCCCCCGCGCCGCGCCCGGCGCCGATGTCGCGGGCGCCCTCGCCGCGCCCCGCGCCGTACAGCTCGTCCAGGGCGTGGGCGTAGCGGCGGGCTCCGGCGGAGAGCCGCTCGTGCTGGCGGCCGAGGAGCAGGCGCCAGCGGTCGGGCGGGGTGAGCCGGTGCGGGGCGGCGGCGGGGCCGGGCCGTGGTGCGTCTGCCGCCACCGGATCCCGGGACGGGCCGGAAGGGGGGACCGGCGGGGAGAAGGGGAGGGAGAGGTCCTTCAGGGCGGCGAGACCGGCGGCGTCGGCCGCCGCCCACCGGGCCAGCAGCGCGGGCGGCGCGTCGAGGGAGAGGTCGACACGGTCCCCCAGGCGTTCCGTGACGGTGTCGAGGAACCGCTCCCGGGCGGCCGGAGCCAGCGCGTCGAACCCGCCGCGCAGGGCCGGGAGCCGGTCCAGGAAGTCCTGGTCGGCGAGCCGCTCGACCCGGTCCAGCAGCGGGGTGAGCGCCGTCGGCGAGGTGTCGAGCAGGGGCCCGGCGGCGGTGAGCAGCCCCGCCAGTCGGCGCGTCAGGGCCCGGCGCCCGTCGGGGGTGGCGGCGCCCTCGATCCAGGCGGCCGCGCGGTCGCCGAGGACGGCGGCCGGATCCAGGTCGAGCAGGACCCGTACGGCGAGGGCCGCGCCCTGCATCAGGGGTGAGGCGGCGCTACCGGTGAGGGCGTCGAGGGCGGCGTCCAGACGGAGGCCGAGCTGCCGGGTGGCGGCGCGGTCCGCGAGGGCGACGAGAGCGGCGGCGTCGGCGGGGTCCTCGCTCCCGGCCAGGCCGGGCAGCGCGCGGACACAGGCGTCGAGGAGTTGGGCGCTCAGGGCGGTGGTGTCGGCCCGTACGCCGGACAGGTGGCCCCGGCGCAGGGCCTCCGACAGGTCGAGCGCACCGAGGAGTTCGGGCAGGGTGGCGGTCGTCGGCAGGACCTCGGCGGCCTCCGCCAACCGCTCCGCCACCAGGGCGGGCAGGTCGCAACGGGCCGCCGCGTCGAGACCGGTGAGGACCTGGGCACAGGTCGGGCCGCCGTCGGCGGCGGCCCGGCGGGCGGCGTCGCGCAGGGTACCGGCCGCGGCCTGCTCGGCCGTGACCCCGCGGACGCCCGCCAGGTCGAGGCGCGCGGGGACCGAAGGGGTCCAGGCCAGCCGCCACTTGGCGCCGAGGGCGGCGCCGTCGCCGGTCGCGGCGGTGGCGAGCGGTTCGCCGTACGCCGCCCCGCAGACCAGGAGCCGTCGCAGCAGGACCTCGCGGCGGCCGTCGAGCGGGGAGCGCAGCGGGTCGAGCCGGATCTCGCGCGGAGCCGGGTCCGGGTCGGCGGCGGACGGCAGGCGCAGCGCGGCCAGTTCGGCCTCGACGGAGGGGCCGAGGCCGGAGCGCGGGGTGCGGGGTGCGACGCGACCTCGGGCGGTACCGACGAGTACGGCCTCCAGGGCTCGGGCCAACGCCCTTCCGCGGCCCAGGGGTTCACCCTGGCCGAGTACGGTCGTGACGGCCTCCAGCAGCTCGCCCCGGCCGGGCGCGGGCAGCCCGCGCAGCCGGGCGAGGTCACAGGCGACCCGCAGGGTTTCGGCGGCCTCGCCGGTCCCGGCGGTGTGGCCGGCGCGGCGCAGCTCCCGGCAGATCCCGGTCACGGCGACGGACGCGGCCTCCCGCACCCGCCCGGGCTCTCCCGCCGCCCCCAGCACGGCCTGCTGCCACAACGGGTCCCGGATCCCGGCGGGGTACCCGGAGCGGGAGTCGAGCAGATCGAAGGAATAGGGCACGAGCGAGGTGACCACCCCCGCCCCCGGACCGGCCGGCCGGTCCGCGAGGCCCGTGGCCGCGGCGGAGCCGGGGGCCTGATGCCGCGCGCCCCCGCCCGGGTCGGCACCCGCTGCGGGCGCGCCGGGGGGTGCGGCGGAGCCCGCGTCGCTGCCCCCGGCCAGGTCGGTTCCCGCGCCGGGGCCTGGGGCCGCGCCGGAGGCCGGGGCCCCGGCCCCGCGCGGGGCCTTGGACGGGACGGGTGTCGGGTCCGGTGCCGCGGGGGTGGCCGTCAAGGCGGGGGCGTGGAAGGCGCCGATGACGGCGGCCACGCGGCGGCCCGCCGCGGTGAGGGCGGTGATCACGTCCCGCATGTGGGCCTCGCGCGCCAGGTCGGCGGGGGCGATGGCGGCGGTGTCCTCGCGCAGGGCCCAGCCCACTCCGAGGGCGGCCCGCCGGACCGCCTCGGGCGGGCAGCCGGGGGCCCGTACCTCCACCGCCCGGTCCCAGAGGTCCTCGCCGTCGCGCCCGGTGCCGGAGGCCGACAGCCCCTCGGCGTAGTCGTGGCCGGGAGGACGGTCACCGGGCGCAGGCTCCTGCGGCGGCTCCTCGGCGGCGACGCCCAGGGGGAGGTCGCAGCAGACGACCTCGATCCCGTGCGCGCGGGCCCAGCGGATCGCGGCGAGTTCCGGGGAGAAGTCCGCGAACGGGTAGAAGGCGAGGCGGCCGTCCCGCCCCGCTCCCGCCAGGGCGACGGGGGCCAGGGTCTCCGGGTCGGCCAGGTGTGCCAGCCACGGCTGGAAGTCGGCCGGGAGTTCCACGCACACCACGTCCGCGCCGGAGGCGTCCAGCAGCGCGGGGGTCACCGCCGCGAGCGCGGGGCTGTGGTGCCGGACGCCCAGCAGGTACGGCTCCCGGCAGGCGGCCAGCGCGGCCACCCGCGCCCGCGGACCGGGATCGAGGGCGGGGGTCGTCATCGCAGGGACCCCCGCAGGTCCCACAGGCGGCGCCACATCGCCGAGCCGTCCTCGGCGCGGCGGCGGACCGGTCCGTCCCAGTAGCCCAGCAGCCGCCCGTGGTCGGCCGGGTCGTCCTTGCGGACCACCCCGAGCAGATGCCCGGGCAGCAGGTCCAGCACGTCCCCGCCCGGCAGGTAGGCGGCGGCCACGCCCAGGGACGCGGCCACCTGCACGGCTTCCGCGGTGGACATGACCGTACCGGGGCGCTCCACGTCCCAGCCCTCCGCCGAGCGCCCGGAGCGCAGGTCGCGGAAGACGGTGACGAGTGCGTCGAGCACCGCGTCGTCGACCCCGAACGCGGCGCCCGCCCGCTCCACCGCGGCCACCGCCTGGCGGCGGATCAGCGAGGCCTCCGCGCCCGCGTCGGCGATCGGCTGGACCGTCTCGAAGTTGAACCGCCGCTTGAGGGCGGCGGACATCTCCGAGACGCCCCGGTCACGGAGGTTGGCGGTCGCGATGACGGTGAAGCCGGGGGCGGCGCACACCTGCGCGTCCTCGGTCCCGGTGAGTTCGGGCACGCTGACCCGCCGGTCGGACAGCAGGGACACCAGCGCGTCCTGCACCTCGGGCAGGCAGCGGGTGATCTCCTCGACCCGGACCACCCGACCGGTCCGCATGGCGGCGAGCACCGGGGAGTCCACCAGGGCCTGCGGGCTCGGGCCCTGGGCGAGCAGCAGGGCGTAGTTCCAGCCGTAGCGGAAGGCGTCCTCGGTGGTACCGGCGGTGCCCTGGACGGTGAGCGCGCTGGTGCCGCTGACGGCGGCGGACAGGAGCTCGGAGAGCATGGACTTCGCGGTGCCGGGCTCTCCGGTGAGCAGCAGGCCGCGCTCTCCGGCGAGGGTGACCACGCAGCGTTCGACGAGGGCGCGTTCGCCGACGAACTTCGGGGCGATGACGAGCCGGGCGGGCAGCCCGGACCTCCGCCGGGGCAGGGCCAGTTCGGCGCCGCCGCTGCCGCAGACGAAGGTGACGACGGCGCGCGGGGTCAGGGCCCAGCCGGGCGGGCGGGGGCCGGTGTCCTGGGCGGCGAGGAAGGCGAGTTCCTCGGCGTACCGTTCCTCGGCCGGGAGGGTCTGGCGGGCTCCCGGGGCAGCGGCGGGCGCGACGGGCGCGGGCCCGGGCTGGTCAGTCATGGTCATCGGGGTTCCTTGAGAGGTGCGGTCGGGGGCCGGGCCGGTCAACGGCGTCGGGTGCGCTTGACCTTGAGGGTTTCGAAGCGCGGGGCGTCGCCCTCGCGGATCCGCCGCCAGGCGCGCCGGTAGAGGTGGGCGGCGGGTTCGGCCGGCGCGAGCACGCCGAGGCCGGGGTACCCGTCGCTGAGCGGCCCGTACAGCGGGAGCTTCCACTGTTCCAGGGGCAGCGCGGGCGCGGCGGGCTCGGTCCAGCCGCCGGGGAGGAACAGGGTGCGCCCGGCCCGGGCACGGGTGGCGCTCACCACGACTTCGGTGGCGGCGAGTTCGGACCGGGCCGCCTTGAGGCGGACGGGCTTCCAGCCGGTCCAGCGGGCGGTGTTGCGGTCGGTGGGGTCGGGCATGGCGAGCAGCGCGAGATAGAGGGCGGCCGCGTCGGCGCCCAGTCCCAGGGTGGTCGCCGCCTCGGTCACCAGTTCCGGTACGGAGCGGCTCGGGTCCTGCGGCCACCAGGTGCCGTCGGGGCCCGCCGAGCCCGCCGCGGGGGCGCCCGGGTCGGCGAGCAGTGCGGCGAAGTCCGCGTCGCGCACGGCCGCCAGGGCGGTTTCGAGCCGGGTGGGGTGTTGCCGGGCGCCGCGCAGCAGGGTCAGGTAGGGGTCGGTTCCGGCGGAGTCGAGCAGGGTGGGGCGCAGCGCGGGCTTGGGCTGGTCGTCGGCGGTGGCCATGAGGACCGCGCCGTAGCGTTCGAAGCCTTCGCCGGTCCCGGTCGGCGTACCGGCTGCCTTGCGGAACTCCCCGAGCCGGGCGAACTCGCCGGTGCTGAGCAGGAGTCCGGGCGCGTCCAGGCGCCGGCGGACGGCGGTGAGCGCGGACGGCAGCGCTGCCCGGACGGGGTCGCCCGCGGGAAGGCGGTGGGCGAGCCATGCGGTCAGGGCGACCGCGCTGGTGAGGACGGTCGTGGTGAAGGGGCGGTCGGCCGGGTCGAGGGGCTCCGCGTGGTCGCCCTTGATGCCCCAGGGCACGTCGGTGGAGAGTTCGGGCGCGGACGCCGGGTCGAGGAGCGCGGGCAGGGCGCGGTGCGCGCCCCAGGCGGTGCGGACGTCCCGGACGGCTTCGGCGAGCAGCCACTCGGGGACCGGTGTACGACGGCCCACGTGCCGGTTCCAGACCTCGGCGGCGGCCGCCGTGTCCGGGCCGCGGGTCCAGAGTGCGGCCGGGTCGGTGGGCAGCAGCGCGCCGATCAGGGTGCGCCGCACGTCCGGCGCGAGGTCCTTGAGTTCGGTACGGGCGGCGGCCGCGTCGGCGACCTTGACGCCGAGCAGGGTGCGCAGGCCGGTGGGCAGGAAGTTGTGCTCGTAGCCGTCGATGTGCGGAAGTCCGGCGACCACCAGGGCGGCCAGGGCCGCCGAAGCGCCGGTGAGCCGGGCGAACTCCGCGGCGGCGTCAGGGAGCCAGGGGACGGGGCCGCGGTCGGCCGCTTCGGTGAGGAAGCGGGCCAGCCAGTCGGCCTCGCGCGTGGGGTCGCCGAGCGGGGCGAGGCCGCGCAGGGTGTAGGGCTCGGGGACGGTGAATCGGCCGGTGGGGTCGTGGAGGAGGGCGTCGAACTCGTGCCCGTCGGGGACCGTCCGGGCGGGATCGGTGAGCGCGAGGACGGCGCCGCCGCCGAGCGGGAGGACGGCGGGGTGGTGGGCGGCACGGCGCGGGCCGCCGGAGGTGCGGGCGCGGGACGGGGCGAGGTGGACCACGGCCCGGCGCCAGCTGTCCGCGGAGCCGGCGGCGGAGCCCAGGCCCAGGGCGTCGAGGGTGCCGAGCAGGCCGAGTACGGCCGCGCGCCCCGCGTCGGTGGTCGCGGTGGCGACGGCGCGGTAGGCGAGGGCGGCGGGCTGGTCCAGCAGGGCGGCCCACGGGAGGCCGGAGCGGGCCAGGTCCGGCATGGCGTAGTGGACCCGGTCGGGCACCGCGACGGCGTCGGTGTCGGCGCGGGCGGCGCCGAGGGCGTGCAGGTAGCGGTGGACGAAGTCCTGTGGGGCGTGCCAGCGGTGGTAGCCGGGGCCGGTGAGTCCGCCCAGGGCCTCGTCGAGCAGGCCGTCGGCGGGGCCGGGGACGGCCCCGGGGGCGGCGGCCGCGTCCGGGTGGAGGCGGGCGGCGGCCCGGTCCAGTACCCCCTGCTGCGTGAGGGTGAGGCCCAGCACCTCGACCACGCCGCCGATCAGCTTCGGGTCGGTGATCTCGGGCAGGGCCGCGCTCACCAGGGCGGCCCGGTCGGCGCCGTGGTCCGCGGCGGCCGCCTTGAGCAGAGAGGCGGCGGACTCGCGGTCCGCGGCCCGCAGTGCGGCCGAGCCCTGGGGGTCGCGGGGGCGCAGCGCGTACCAGTGGCCCAGCGGCGGCAGTTCCGTGCTGCCGGTGTGGAAGGTCTCGCCGGAGCCGCCGCGCGACTCGAGGGTGACGACGCCGTCGGGGTCGGTGACGGTCAGTTCGCGCCAGTGGTGGGTGAGGGCTCGGGGGCGGTCGTCGCCGGGGAAGGTGAGCGCCGCGACGGGCATCTCGCGGCCTTCGGGGACGGCGACCTGTCGCCCCGCCGTGTCGCGGGCGCGCCAGCCCCGGCCGGGAACGCGGACGGCGCACCAGCCGAGCAGCCCGTCCACGGGGCCGCCGAGCACCGAGTCGGGGACGGCGGGCGCGGGCCGCAGCCAGTTGCCCTGGCAGGAGCAGTTGCCGCTGCAGGGGCCCGCGGGCTCGCCGTCGTGGGCCAGTTCGCGCTGGGCGTCGGCGAGGAAGGCGGGCAGGGAGCGGCGTCCGTGGCCGCCGCCGACGGGGTCGTACTCCCGCCAGCCCGGCTCGCCCTCGCCTTCGGCGGCTTCCCACACCCAGTACGAGGCGCCGTCGCAGAGCACCGGTCGTTCGACGGGCAGCAGGGTGTCGCCGCGGTGCACGACTCCCCCGCCGACGGTGCGCCCGCCGCCGGGCAGCGGCAGGGAGACGTGGCTGGAGCGCAGGGACCAGTAGCCGCGGTCGTTCCCGTCCGTGCCCTGGCCGACGGTGAAGACCTGGTCGGGGCTGTGGTGCCAGTAGCCCTGGACGTCACCTCCGTACGTCGCCCAGAGCACCAGCAGTTCGCCGTCGACGTAGTGGAATCCGTGCCGGTGCGAGCTGCCGTGCGGGGCGCGCAGGTCGTGGACGAGGACAGTGGAGTGGGCGTCGATGACATGGACCTGGGTGGCGTTGGCCACGATCAGGTGGGGCCAGGCGTCGACGACGGTCAGGTCCTGCCGCCCCCGGCCGACGGCCAGGGCGGCGAGGGCTTCGTCCCAGGCGGGCCAGGCGAGTTCCTCGAAGAGTCCGCCGCGCAGGGTACGGGCGAGGGTTTCGGCGAGGTCGGCGGCCACGGCGGCGGCGACCTCGCGCGGGGCCAGTTCCAGGGCCTCGGTGGGCAGCCAGTTCAGCCGGGCGAGGGCCGCGGGCAGGCCGGGCAGCCCCGCGGCGGCCGATTCGGCGGCGACCGTACGCATCCACTCGGTCAGCATGATCCTGCCGCCCGCGCTCGCGGCGAGCCCGCGCAGGACCTGCGGGCCGGGTGGGACCTCGCCGAGCGCGTGGGCGGCGCGGGTGAAGGCGGCCCGGAACCGCGGGTCGGCCGCGAGGGCGGTCAGCTCGCGCCGCTGCTCGCCCTGGACCCAGTCGCGCAGGTTCAGCTGGGCATGGGCATCGCGCCGGGGGTCGGGGTCGGCGACCGGGAGGTCCAGCGAGAGCAGCAGGTCGAGCAGGTCCGCGTCCTGTACGCCGATGTCGAGGCGCCGGTCCGGGCCGGGCTCGCCCACCGGGGCGGGCCACGGGCGGTCGAGTTCGGCGCGCAGCTGTCCGGCGGCGCGGGTGACGAGGTCGAGCAGGAGCGGCAGGCTGGGCCGGGAGCCCCAGCCGGCGTGTCGGGCGGCGTGGAAGCGCTCCAGCCAGCCGGCGGTCCCGTCGGGGCTGCGCTGCCCCTCGGGGAGGTCCGCGGAACACAGTCCGGCGGTGGCCCCGGACTCCTCCAGTATCTCCAGCCACAGGGCGCTGAGTTCGGCGCCGTGGTCGGAGGAGCCGGGCGGGGTCAGCGCGAGCAGGGAGCCGCGGGTGTCCGGGTTCCGGCGGGCGAGGGCGACGAGCGGGGCCCGGTGCGCCTTCCACCAGCCGTGGGCGGCGCGCAGGGTCGCGGGCAGCGACAGCAGTTCGGCGAGGTGGTCCTGTTCGGCCCCGGCGGGGTCCAGGCCGGCCGCCCTGGCCAGGCGGCGCAGCTCGGTGGCGGCCTGCGCGGAGGGCGGCAGACCGCCCGCGGTGCGGCGTACGCACAGACGGCGGAAGCGCTCGTGGGCTTCGGCGGGGCCGACCCGGGTGGCCAGCTCCTTGCCGTAGCCGGTGAGCACCTTCACGGGAAGGGCTCCGGCCAGGGCGAATTCGAGGAAGACGGCGTCGACCCGGTCCTCGTCGACGGTGAGTCCGTGCCGGGCCTCGCTGGTGCGGGCCCGGGCGAACAGCTGGGCGGCGTAGGTGGTGTTGTCGACGGCGAGGAAGAGCCGGGCGGCCTGCTCGAAGTACACGGGCAGGAAGTGCGGTACGGAGGCGGCCAGTCGGCCGCCCAGTTCGAGGCAGCCGTCCAGGGTGGCCTTGGGCCGGGTCTTCGCCTGGCGGGCCAGCCGGTCCAGTTCGGGGACGACGGCGAGGGCGTGCTGACCGTCCTCGGGGTGGTGGACGAGGACCCAGGCGGGGAAGCCGAGGGCCTGGCGGCGGCCGAGGCCGACCACGACGGGCTCGCCGTCGGGGACCAGGCCGAGGAATCCCGCGGCGAGGTCCTCGGCGGGCCCGAGTTCGGCGGTGGCGAGGCGGACGACGACCCGGTCGTCGCCGAGGGCCGGGTGCCGGTAGGCACGGGCGGTCAGCTCGACCGCGCCCGGTCCGGCCTGGACGCCGCAGGGCAGCACCGCCCCGGCCTTGAGCAGCAGCCCGGCCGCACGCACGGCGTCCGCCTTACCGGCTTCGTCCGCCGCGCCGACGCCCTGTTCCACGATGTCCCGCCCCATGTCCCCCGCACCGTTCCCGCTCATGTCCCCGCCCTCGTCCCGGCCGATCACGCTCGTCGCACCGCTCGTCCCACTCGTCGTCCCGCCGCGGGAGCTCACGCGTCGCGGCCCTCGTCGATCCGGCGGCCCGCGTACAGCGCCGCGGCCATCCGCATCCCCTCGGACCAGGCGACCGGTCCGACCTCCGCGAGCCGGACCGCCCGGCCGTCCTCGTCGTGCCAGGTCAGCGCGCCGGTGCTCTGCTCGTCCTCCCAGTACGGTTCACCGATCCACACGGCCGCGGCGACGGCCCTGCCCGGGTCGCGGACGGCGCAGGTGGCATGGCCGCCGGACACCCGGTAGCCGAGGCCGGTGGCCCGCCCGGCCAGGCCGAACCGGGACGGGAACACCCCTCCCGCGTAGTCCCCCACCTCCGTGGCCTCGGGCGCGAGTCCCGCGGGCTTGTGCCAGGTGGCGCGGTGGATCTGCTCGACCCGCTGCACGACCCCGAGTTCGGCCGCGAAGTCCCGTACGTCGTCCAGGTCGGGCAGCAGCACGGGGTGCGGCAGGGTCACCGTGCGCGGGGCCAGCCGCAGCGTCTCCCCGTCGAGATCGACGACCCGCAGCTCCCCGGAGGCGGTGACGTCCCGCAGGAAGCCGGTCTCGTCCGGGTGTTCACCGCTCACCACCACGTCGCGCAGCGCCTCCCGCCAGGCGGAGTCCGGCCAGACCCGGGCTATCAGCGCGGTCGGTACCGGCAGCGCGGAGACCATCCAGGTGTCCACCTGGGCCAGGCACTCGGCGGCGTGCCGGTCCAGCCAGGCGATGAGCCGGTGCAGCCGGTCCACCTCGGGATGGTCGCGCAGCGCCTTGGGCAGCGTCTTCAACTGCCGCCCCGCCGACCGCCCGCCCGTGGGCCGCGCCGCCACCCGCCCTTCCACCAGGGCGATCTCATACCCCTCGCCCGCCGCCGTCCACGTCATCAGCCGTACCCCTCCGCCTGTCGATCAGGATGCGCGCAGCCTGGACAGGGGGGTATGAACACCCCTGAGCTGCGGCATGTCCCGAAGAGTAGGCGGCCCCACTGACAACACCGCCGCTCAGGTCCCGTTGCCCCCGAGCGGCCTCTGCAGCGGTGCGGAGAGCGACCCCCGCTACGAGGCGCGCCGACGGGTCGCGCTCCTCGTCGCGGGCCTGCGCCGGCCGCGCTGACCGCGCGTCCGGTCTTCCCCGGGACCGCGGTTCAGCGCAGCCGGTCCGCGAGGGCCGTGAACTGACCCCACGTCGGCTCCGGGGTGCGCGGGTCCCAGACCTTCTGCGCGAGGGCGGTCAGCGGCAGCCGGATGCCCTCCGCCACCTGGGCCTGGGTCTGGGATCCGGCGAGGTCGCACCAGACGGCGAGGCGGGCGCCCAGGATCCGAGCGGCGTAGCGGGCGGGCACGGCCTCGGTGCCGCGCAGCACGAGCGGGGTCCACTGTTCGTAGATCCGGCGCCCGGTGGGGTAGGCGAAGTCGTTGGGCTCGCCGAGCACGTAGTAGAGGTACTCGTCGTTGAGGTTGACCACGGGGCGGCCCTCGCGCAGGTACTCCAGGGGCGGCCGGGCGCCGATCTCCTTGCCCGTCCAGTACTCGACCTCGATGTCCCGGGCCGCGGTGGCGGCGCCCCCGGTGAAGAAGCCGTCGTTCCACGCCTTGGGGACGCGCCCCGCGCCCCGGACCACCGCGGCGCGGTCGTTCAGCCAGCCGGTGGCCAGGTCCGACACCCGGGCCCCGGCGCCGTACCGCTGCCGGGCGGCCGTCGCGAGCCGCGGGAAGGAGGCCTGCGGGTCCTTGACCACCAGGGCCTGGTACTCGTCGGCGCCGACGTGCCAGTGCGCGCCGGGGAAGAGCGGCAGGTACTCGCGCAGCAGCGAGTCGACGAGCTTCGCGGCCGCCGGGTCGGATATGTCCACGGCGCCCTTGACGGCTCTGCCGTTGACGTCGCGCAGTTGCAGGGCGGGGTAGGCGCGCAGCACGGCGCCGAGGTGTCCGGGCGAGTCGATCTCGGGGACCACCTCGATGTGCAGGCTGCGCGCGAGGGCGACGATCCGGCGCACCTCGGCCTGGGTGAGGTGCGGGTCCGAGACGATCTCGGGGTGGCTGACGGACTGGATGCGGAAGGCCTGGTCGTCGGAGAAGTGCAGGCCGAGCTGGTTGAGTTTGAGGTCGGCCATCTCGCGCAGCCGGGCCTCGATCCATGGGGCGGTGAAGTTCTTGCGGGCCATGTCGAGGTTGAGGCCGCGCTGGGGGCGGTCCGGACGGTCCTTGACGGTGCCCTCGCCGATGGATCCGGCGGCGCGGACGGCCTGTTCGAGGGTGCGGGTGCCGTAGAAGACCCCGGCGTCGTCGGGGCCGGCGATCCGCACCGTCCCGTTGCGCACGGTGAGGGTGTACGACTCGGGCGCGCCCTCGGCACCGTCGGCGGGGGCGGTGTCGAGGGCGAGTACCACGTCGCCGGGCCGGACCGCGGCGTCTTCGGCGAAGCCGAGCTTCAGGTCCTCGGCGAGCGTCCTGCCCTCGTCGGCGAGGGCGGCGGCGTCGGCGGGGGCGACGACGACCCGGGCCCGTGCGGCGGGTTTCCAGCCGGGGCCGCGGGCCGGTTCGAACGACCGGACCGCCGGGATGGTCCGCGGGGCGGTGGAGAGGGCGTAACTGCGGCTGGGCGAAGGGGCGGAAGCCGTCGGAGCGGCCGGGTCGGCGCTCCCGGGGGGCGCCGGGGAGCTGGCGGCGCCGCCGGTCCGCGCCGGGTCGCCCGCGGGGGCCGACGTACAGCCGGAGACGGCGAGCGCGAGCACCGCGACGGCGGCGGCCGTCGCGGTGGCGCGTATGTTCCCGTTCGGTCCCATGCTCACCTCATCCCCCACCAACCTCCCACCGCAGGGCGCGTTACGCGACCCGGGCCGGGGTGTCCGCCGCCGCGGAGGCCGTCGTACCGCCGGACGCGACGAGGCGGCCGGTGCGGGCGGTACGGCGCTCCAGGGCCCCGGAGACCAGGGCGAGGACCAGCGCGGAGGCGGCGAGGGCGGCGCCGACCCAGTTCGGGGCGGTCCAGCCGAGACCGCCCGCGATGACGAGGCCGCCGAGCCAGGCGGCGAGGGCGTTGCCGAGGTTGAAGGCGCCGATGTTCACGGCGGAGGCCAGGGTGGGGGCGCCCGCGGCCTGGTCGAGCACCCGCTTCTGGAGCGGCGGGACGGTGGCGAAGCCGAGGGCGCCGATCAGGGTGATCGTGACGGCGGCGGCGGCCTTGTGGTGCGCGGTGAACGTGAACAGGGCCAGTACGAGCGCCAGCGCGCCCAGCGTCACGTACAGCAGGGGCATCAGGCGCCGGTCGGCGAAGCGGCCGCCCAGCAGGTTCCCGCCGACCATGCCGAGGCCGAAGAGGACGAGCAGCCAGGTGACGGAGGTGTCGGCGAAGCCCGCGACGTTGGTCATCATCGGGGTGATGTAGGTGATCGCGGCGAAGACCCCGCCGAAGCCGAGCACCGTCATGGCCATGGCGAGCAGTACCTGGACGTTGCGGAACGCGGCCAGTTCGTGCCGGATCCGGACGCCTTCGGCGCGCGGCAGGTCGGGGACGAGCCGGGCGATGCCGAGCAGGCCGAGGACGCCGAGCCCGGCGACGATGAAGAAGGTGACGCGCCAGCCGAGGTGCTGGCCGACGAGGGTGCCGAGGGGGACGCCGACGACATTGGCCACGGTCAGGCCGGTGAACATCATGGCGATCGCGCCCGCCTTCTTCTCGGGGGCGACCAGCTCGGCGGCGACCACCGCGCCGATGCCGAAGAAGGCGCCGTGGGCGAGGGAGGCCAGGACCCGGCCCGCGAGCATCACGCCGAAGGCGGGGGCCAGGGCGGAGAGCATGTTGCCCGCGATGAACAGGCCCATGAGGAGCATCAGCATGCGCTTGCGGGGGATGCGGGTGCCGAGGACGGTCATCAGCGGGGCGCCGAGTACGACGCCGAGGGCGTAGCCGGTGACCAGGAATCCGGCGGTGGGGATCGAGACGCCGTAGCCGGCGGCGACCTCGGGCAGCAGGCCCATGATCACGAACTCGGTGGTGCCGATCCCGAAGGCCCCGATGGCGAGGGCGAGCAGGGCGAGTGGCATGAGGGGGGCCTCCGGAGGTGGCCGCGAGGGAGGATCGCGGGGTGGCGGATGGGGTGGACGCGGGGCCGGGGTCTCCGGACAGCAGGTTGCTCTCGCGCCTTACAAGCGCCCACATTAATTGCAGACGCGGGATATATGCAAGCGCGGGCTATTGCGCACGTGCCCTAATCTGGAGGGGTGGCGCGCGCCCTGCGCGTCTCGCGAGGAGGACCCATGACCGCCACGGACGGTGCGCTGACCGCCCTCTCCCAGGGCTGGTGCGCCCTCTCCCTGCTGCACGGCAGGATCGAGAGCCACATCGAGCGGGCACTCCAGGCGGGCCACGGGCTCAGCGTCCGGGAGTACTCGCTCCTCGACGTACTCAGCCGCCAGCACCACGGACCCGGCGGCCACCTGCGGATGCACCAGGTCGCCGAATCGGTGGTGCTGAGCCAGAGCGCGACGACCCGCCTGGTGAGCCGTCTGGAGGACCGCGCCCTGCTCAGCCGCTACATCTGCGACACCGACCGCCGGGGCATCTACACCGACGTGAGCGAGGCCGGGCTGGCGCTGCTGGCGGCGGCCCGGCCCACCAACGACCGCGCGCTGCGCGAGGCCCTGGACGCGGCCTCCGCGAACCCGGACCTCGCGCCGCTCGTCGCCGCCGTCACCGGCCCGGCTCCCCGCTGACCTGGGTTCCGGGCGGCGCGGTGCGCTCCGCGGACGGGCTGACGGCACCCGGGCTCGGGGAGCCGGAGCCACCGCCGGGGGACGGCGCGCGCAGGGGCGTCCCCGCGGGGTTCCGCGTCTGCGACGGAGACGCCGAGGGGCTGGCCGGCGGGGTGGCCGAAGGACCCCGGTTGCCGACGGACCGCGACACGCTGGGCTGGGGCGTCGGGGTCGGCGCCGCGGACGGGGACGAGGACGGCGCGGGCAGCGACGGCGGAGCCGCGGGCGGTTCCGGGCGCGGAGCCGGACCGGGCCCGAGGGCGGCGTAACCGACGGCGAGCGCGGCGGCCGCGGCGAGACCGGCCAGGGGCAGCGCGAACCGGCGCAGCCGTACGGCGGGCAGCGCGAACCGGCGCGCGTGCGGGCCGGGGGGAGCCGCGGGGCGCAGGTCCCGTACGGTGACCAGCTCGGCACGGGCCCCGAGCGCCTCCCGCAGCCGCCGCTCGACGGGCCGCTCCCCGCCGTTCCGGTCCCCCGGGTCGTTCGGGTCGCCCGGGTCGCCCGGGTCGAAGCCGCCGCCGAAGCCGCCGTGTCGGTACGCGCCGCGCCGGGCGGTGTCGGGGGCGGCAGTGGGGTCGTGGGTCATATCCGGCCTTCCAGGCTGCGCTCCAGCGCGTCCAGGGCGCGGCTCGCGTTCGACTTCACCGCGCCCCGGCTGATCCCGAGGGTGGCGGCTATCTCCGCCTCGCTCAGGTCGGCCCAGTAGCGCAGGACCAGGACCTCGCGGCGGCGCGGGGTCAGCTTGCCGAGGGCGACCAGGACCTCGCGGTGCGCCTCGTCCAGGACCACGTGCTCCTCGGCGGACGGTACGTCGGCCACGGCGGGCGGGGTCCAGGCGCGGACCGTACGGCGGCGGCGCAGCACGGAACGGGCGGTGTTGACCACGGCCGTGCGGAGGTAGCCGAGCGCGTTGTCGATCTCGGTGATCTGTTCCCCGTGGCGCCGGTAGAGCGCGGTGAAGGCGTCCTGCACCACGTCCTCGGCGGTGGCCTGGTCGTCGACGAGCAGCACCGCCAGGCGGATCATCCGCAGCCGGTGCGCGTGGTAGAGCTCCGTGACGGTGGGCGGGCGTTCGTACGCGTCCGCGTCGGCGTCCGCGTACCCGCCCGCGCCGCGCGAGGGGCCGCTCCCGGGCCGGACCAGGCTCTCGCGGAAGAGCATGACGCGCAGCGCGCGCAGGACGCGGGCGCCCCGCCCCGCCCGGCCGGAGCCGGGCAGGACGAGGCGCGGGAGCGGTGCTGGCCGCAGTAGTGCGGCGGGGTGGGGCATGAGCAGGTGGTTCCTCGGGTGGAGCACGTCAGCCGTTCGTACGGCGCCGTACCGCGTACAGGGTGCCCGCGCCCGCGATGAGGAGCACCGCGGCGCCCGCGCCGATGGCCGTGGTGGCCGCGTTGCCGCCAGTATGCGCGAGCTCGGGGGCGGAGGAGGGCGCGGAGGAGGGCGAGGTGGAGGGCGTGCTCGGGGCGCCGCTGGGCGCCGAGCTCGGGTTGCCGCTCGCGACGACGCTGGGCGCCCCACTCGGCGCGTTGGTGGGGCTCGAGCTCGGCACGGCACTCGCGCCCGTGGTCGGCGTGACGACGGGGGACGCGCTCGGGGCGCCGCTGGGGGAGACGCTCGGGGTGGCGCCCGGCGTCGCGGTGGCCGCCACGGCCGCCGCGGGGGCCGGGGCCGCCGCCGCGTACGCGGGGGCGGTCAGCGAGACGAGGACCCCGGCGGCGGCGAGGGCCAGGACTGCGGGGGCGCGCTTGACGATCTTCAAGGTGGTTTCTCCACGGTCGGGTGACGGACGCGGACTGCGCCCTTCACCCCCGCACGACGCGCGACCCGCCCCGAGGTTGCCGAGGTTCCCGAAAAACTTTTCGCGCCTCGCGCAACGCCGCCCCGAGCACCGCGATCCCCTCCTCGATCTCGCTCGCCGGGCCCGCCGCGTACCCCAGCACCAGCCCCGGCGGCCCCGGCCGCATCCGGTGCCAGGACAGCGGGTGCGCCTTTACCCCGGCGGCGAGCGCGGCGGCGGCGAGGTCCATGTCCGTGAACGCCTCCCCCGGGGCGCCACCGGCCCCGCCCGTCGCGGCCCCGCCGGTCCGGGCGCCGCCGTCGCCGCCGTCGCCGCCGTCGAAGGTGACCGTCAGGTGCAGCCCGGCGGCCGCGCCGTGCACGCGGGCGCCGGGCAGGTGCGTTCCGATGGCCCGCAGCATCGCGTCGCGCCGCGCGCGGTGGCGGCCCCGGACGAACCGCAGGTGGCGTTCCAGCCCGCCCGACTCCACGAGGTGGGCGAGCACGAGCTGCGGGAGGAGCGCGTTGCCGAGGTCCGCGTGGCGCTTGGCGCTCACCACGGCCTCGCGCAGCCCCGGCGGGACGAGGAGCCAGCCCACCCGCAGCGCGGGGGCGAGGAGCTTGGAGACGCTGCCCGCGTAGCAGACCCGGTCGGCCAGCATCGAGCGGAGCGCGGGGACCGGGGAACGGTCGTAGCGGTGCTCGGCGTCGTAGTCGTCCTCGATGATCAGCCCGCCGCCCCCCTCCTCCTCTCCTTCTCCGGCCGCCCACGCGAGCAGCTCCCGGCGCCGTACGCCGTCCAGGACCGCGCCCGTGGGAAACTGGTGCGCCGGGGTCAGCAGCGCCGCCCGCGCACCGCTCGCGCGCAGGGCGTCCACCCGCAGACCGCCCTCGTCCACCGGGACCGGCACGGTGACGAAGCCCCCGTACTCCAGCTGCTGGCGGGCCCCGAGCGAGCCGGGGTCCTCCACCGCGATCCGGTCCAGCCCCCGCGCGCGCAGCACGGAACCGAGCAGGGCCAGCGCCTGGGCGACCCCCGCCACCACGATCACCTCGCCGGGGTCGGCCCGGATCCCCCGGTTCCGGGCGAGCCAGTCCGCGACGGCCGCGCGCAGGGCGGGAGCGCCCTGCGCGTCCCCGTAGCCGAACCCGGACGGCGGCAGGCTGCCCAGGACGGCGCGCTCGGCGCGCAGCCAGGCGGCGCGCGGGAAGGCGGCGAGGTCCGGGACCCCGGGCGACAGGTCGATCCGGCAGGCGGCGGCCCGCAGCGCGTCCACCGCCCCGGCGGCCGCGTCCCCGCCGAACGGCGCCCCGGTCCGGTCCGCGGGCGGTGACGGCGGCGGGCGCGGTGACCGAGGCGCGGGGGGTGACGGCGGCGGCGGGGCCGCGACGACCGTGGTGCCGAGGCGGCCCCGCCCGGCCACCTGGCCCGCTTCGGCGAGGCGCTGGTAGGCCTCGGTGACGACCCCGCGCGAGACGCGCAGCTCCGCGGCGAGCACCCGGCTCGCCGGGAGGCGGCTGCCCACGGCGAGGCGGCCGTCCGCGATGGCCTCGCGCAGCCGCGCGGTGAGCCACTCGGTCCGGCCGCCCGACGGGGCCCGGCCGATGTCGAGCTGGAGGAAGTCGGAGCCGAGGGCCACGGGGGGCGCCGAGGCCTCTTTGGACCTGCCGACCAGGGCATCTTTGGACCTGCTCATGGGTCCATTGTCGCCGCAGGGTGGAGCCATGGACACACCCATGGACACCACGCGCTCACTGCGTTCCCTCACACCCGGCGTCGCCGGGATGGCCCTGGTCGGCACCAGCGTCACCGTCTCCCGCACCCTCACCGACGCCCCCCTCTTCACCGCCCAGGCCGTGCGGTACGCGGTCGCCGCCCTGCTCCTGCTCGCGCTGGCCCGGGCCGCCCGGGTCCGGGTGCTGTGGCCGCGCGGGCGGGAGTGGCTGTGGCTGGCCGGGCTCGCGGCGAGTGGGCTGGTGCTGTTCAACATCGCCGTCGTACGGGGTGTCGCGCATGCCGAACCGGCCGCCATCGCCGTCGCGGTGGCCTGCGTACCCATCCTGCTGGGGGTGATCGGCCCGGTGCTGGAACGGCAGCGGCCCAGCCGCCAGGTGCTGTTGGCCGCGCCCGTGGTCGTGGCGGGCGCCGTCGTCGTCGAGGGGACGGGCCGCACCGACGCCACCGGAGTGGCGTGGGCCGCGCTGGCGCTGGCCTGCGAGGCCGGGTTCACCCTGCTCGCCGTCCCGGTGCTGCGGCGGCACGGTCCCTGGGGTGTGTCCGTGCACTCGGTGTGGCTGGGCGCGCTGATGTTCCTCGTGCTCGGCGCGGCCGTGGAACCGCGGACCGCCGTGACCTCCCTGAACGGCGGCCAGTGGGCCGCCATCGGGTACTTGGCGGTCCTGGTCACCGCCGTCGCCTTCGTCCTCTGGTATTCGACGGTGTCCGCCGTGGGCGCGGGGCGGGCCGGTCTGCTGACCGGGATCGCCCCCTTCTCGGCCGCGGTGGGCGGCGCGGTCGCGGGCGGCGACGTGCCGGGGACGCCCGTCTGGCTCGGCCTCGCCGTCGTGATCGGCGGCCTGGCCCTGGGGCTGCGCACCCGGCGGGCCGCCCCGGAGCCGACGCAGCCGGATGCCGGGGACGCGCCGGGCGCCCGGGACCGCGCACAATGGGCGGCGTCGAGCGGGTGACCCGAAGGAGTGCGCGGTGGACGGAAACGACGAGGGCCACGATGACGCGGGCGAGAGCGCCGCGGTACGGATCGAGCGCGACGGCCCGGTCTTCACCGTGATCCTCGCCCGGCCCGAGGTGCGCAACGCCGTGGACGGACCGACGGCCCGTCAGCTGGCCCGCGCCTTCCGCGAGTTCGAGGCGGACGTGGAGGCCTCGGTCGCGGTCCTGTGGGGCGAGGGCGGTACGTTCTGCGCGGGCGCGGACCTCAAGGCAGTCGCCGCCGGGCGCGGCAACCGGGTGGCGGCCGAGGGCGACGGCCCGATGGGCCCCACCCGGATGCGGCTGACCAAGCCCGCGATCGCGGCGGTCGCCGGGCACGCCGTCGCGGGCGGGCTGGAGCTGGCCCTCTGGTGCGATCTGCGGGTGGCCGAGGAGGACGCGGTCTTCGGGGTGTACTGCCGCCGCTGGGGCGTGCCGCTGATCGACGGCGGTACGGTCCGCCTCCCCCGGCTGATCGGCGAGAGCCGGGCCATGGACCTGATCCTCACCGGGCGGGCCGTCCCGGCGGCCGAGGCGCACGGCATCGGGCTGGTCAACCGACTGGTTCCGAAGGGCCGTTCGCGCGCGGCGGCCGAGGACCTCGCCCGGGAGATCGCGGGCTTCCCGCAGCTCTGCCTGCGCCACGACCGGCTGTCGGTGCTGGAACAGCACGGGCTGGGCAAGCCCGAGGCGCTGGCCGCCGAGTACCGGCACGGTCTGGTCCCGCTCGCGGCCGGGGAGACGGAGTCCGGGGCGGCCCGCTTCGCCTCGGGGGCGGGCCGCCACGGCTCCTTCACCGACTGAGCCCGCCCACGGGGGGGGGCGGGCCGGTGCTACGGCGCCCTGACGTGCGCCGAGGCCCAGGACGTGGTCGAAGGAGGAGTTGTCGTTGGCGTCCGCCACGACCAGCCGCAGGACGCGGACCCCGCGCACGTCCAGGTCGACCGCGACCGGCCCGGTCATGCACAGGGCATGAAGAACATGTGACAGGGCCCGGGCCGCTGTTCTCCCGGGGCCCGGAGCGGGTGACAGTGGGCGGGTCGGCCGGACCGCGACCAGGAAGGCAGCCCGCCATGTCCGCATCCTCCGAGGCACCCGGCCCCGCCGGTACGCCCCCCGGAACACCCCCCGGTACGTTCCACCTCGCCGTCGCGCTCGACGGCGCGGGCGCCCATCCGGCGGCCTGGCGCGAACCGGGCCCCGCGGCGGACCGGCTGACCACCGCCGGGTACTGGGTGGCGCTGGTCGCGGAGGCCGAGCGGGGGCTGCTGGACTTCGTCACCTTCGAGGAAGGCCCCGGCCCGTGGCCGCCCTCCCCCAGCGGCCCGGACGGCCGCACCGACCGGGTGCGCGGACGCCTGGACGCGGTACTCACGGCCGCCCGGGTGGCGCCGCTGACCCGGCACGTCGGGCTGGTGCCGACCGTGATCGCGACCCACACCGAGCCGTTCCACGTCTCGAAGGCGATCGCCACCCTGGACTACGTCAGCGAAGGTCGGGCGGGGCTGCGGATCACGGTGTCGGGGAGCCCCGAGGAGGCCCGGCACTTCGGCCGCCGCACCTTCCCCCCGGGGGCCCGCCGACAGCCCCGACGCTCTGGGCGCGGCGCTGCGCGCCGAGTTGCTGGAGGAGGCCGCGGACCATGTCGAGGTGGTGCGGCGGCTGTGGGACAGCTGGGAGGACGACGCGGAGATCCGCGATGTCGCGAGCGGCCGGTTCATCGACCGCGACAAGCTGCACCACATCGGCTTCGAGGGGCGCCACTTCAGCGTCAAGGGGCCGTCGATCACCCCGCGCCCGCCGCAGGGGCAGCCGCTGGTCACCGTGTCGGCGCCGGCGGGCGGGCCGCCTCGGCTGGTGGCCGACTCCGCGGACCTGGTCCACATCGCCCCGCGCGACGCGCGGGAGGCACGGGCGCTCACCCGGGCGGTCCTGGACGCCCGGTCGGCCGCCGGGCACCCGGAGGGGTCCGGGCGGGTCTTCGCCGACCTGGTGGTGTTCCTCGACGACGGCCCGGGTGCGGCCGCCGCGCGCCTCGGCAGGCTGGACGACCTCGCGGGGGAACCGCTCGCGGCCGGCGCGCACGTCTTCGCGGGGACGCCCGGAGAGCTGGCGGACCTGCTCGCGGACTGGCACCGGGCGGGCGGGCCGGGCGGGTTCCGGCTGCTGCCCGGCGTACTCGCCCACGACCTCCCCGCCCTCACCCGCGCACTGGTCCCCGCACTCCAGCGGCGCGGGCTGTTCCGGCGTGCGTACGGGCCCCCGGCCACCTTGCGCGGCCTGCTCGGGCTCCCCCGCCCGGCCGGCCGGTACGCCACCACCTGACCCGGAAGGAAGCCGACTCACATGACCAGTCCGAGCAGGGCGGGACGCAAGCGGATCCATCTCGCCGCGCACTTCCCCGGCGTCAACAACACCACCGTGTGGAGCGATCCGGCGGCGGGCAGCCACATCGAGTTCGGCTCGTTCGCGCACTTCGCGCGGACCGCCGAACGCGCGAAGTTCGACTTCATCTTCCTCGCCGAGGGACTCCGGCTGCGCGAACAGGGCGGCGAGATCTACGACTTGGACGTGGTGGGCCGACCCGACACCTTCACGGTGCTGGCCGCGCTGGCCGCCGTCACCGAGCGGATCGGGCTGACCGGGACCATCAACTCCACCTTCAACGAGCCCTATGAGGTGGCCCGCCAGTTCGCCTCCCTCGACCACCTGTCGGCGGGGCGGGCCGCGTGGAACGTGGTCACCTCCTGGGACGCCTTCACCGGAGAGAACTTCCGGCGCGGCGGCTTCCTGCCGCGCGAGGACCGCTACTCGCGGGCGCGGGAGTTCCTGGCGGCCGCGCACACCCTCTTCGACTCGTGGTCCGGGGACGAGATCCTCGCCGACCGGGAGTCCGGGGCGTTCCTGCGGGATCCGGGCGCGGGCGCGTTCGCGCACCGGGGCCGGCACTTCGACATCGCGGGGCACTTCGACGTGCCGCGCGGGCCACAGGGCCGTCCGGTGATCTTCCAGGCGGGTGATTCGGAGGAGGGCCGGGAGTTCGCCGCATCCGACGCGGACGCCATCTTCAGCAGGCACAGCACCCTGGCGGCGGGCCGGGAGTTCTATGCCGACGTCAAGGACCGTCTCGCCCGCTACGGGCGGACGCCGGAGCAGCTGCTGATCCTGCCCGCGGCGACCTTCGTCCTGGGCGACACCGACGCCGACGCCCGGGAGCTGGCGCACGAGGTGCGTCTCGCGCAGGTCAGCGGGCAGACCGCGATCAAGTACCTGGAACACGTGTGGAACCGCGACCTGTCGGGCTATGACCCGGACGGGCCGCTGCCGGACGTCGATCCGGAGCCCGGCGAGAACACCATCGCGCTCGGGCGGGCCAGCGTACGGATGCACCGTGATCCGCTCGCCGTCGCCAAGGAGTGGCGGGAGCGGGCGGCGGCGCGCGGGCTCTCGATCCGGGAGCTGGTCATCGAGACCACTGGGCGCCAGTCCTTCGTGGGCAGCGCCGCGACCGTCGCCGCGGAGATCGACTCGCTGGTCCAGCGGGACGCCGCGGACGGGTTCATCCTCGTGCCGCACCT
Source organism: Streptomyces sp. G-G2 (assembly GCF_030063135.1). Classification (GTDB taxonomy): domain Bacteria; phylum Actinomycetota; class Actinomycetes; order Streptomycetales; family Streptomycetaceae; genus Streptomyces. Next base: position 52,104 of record NZ_JASISO010000003.1, on the reverse strand, counting down.
GACACCGACCGGGCTGGACGCCTTCGCCGACACCGTCGTACCGCTGCTCCAGGAACGCGGGGTGTTCCGGACCGAGTATGAGGGCGCCACGCTGCGGGACCACCTCGGCCTGGCCACCCCGGCCCCGGCGCGTACGCCCGCCCGCCCCGCGCCCGGCCGCCCCACGGGCGCCGCCCCGGCTCCCGTCACCGTCAGCTAGCCGACCCGAGGAGAGAACGACCATGCCCGGTATCCCCCTCGGGGTCCTGGACCTCGTACCGGTCCCGTCCGGGGCCACGGCCGCCGGGGCCCTGCGCTCCAGCATCGACCTGGCCCGGCAGGCGGAGCGGTTCGGTTACGCCCGCCACTGGTTCGCCGAACACCACCTCAACCCGGGAGTGGCCGGGACCTCGCCCGCCGTGGTCCTGGCCCTCACCGCGGCCGCCACCTCCACCATCCGGCTCGGCTCCGGCGCGGTACAGCTGGGCCACCGCACCGCGCTGTCCACGGTCGAGGAGTTCGGGCTGATCGACGCCCTGCACCCCGGGCGCCTGGACCTGGGCCTGGGGCGTTCGGGCGGACGCCCGCCCGGCCCGCCCGGCACAGTGAGCCCGCCCGGCCCGCCCGCCGCCGGGTCCGCGGCGCGGACCCCGGCGCCGGTCACGGGCCACCGCACGGCGGGCGGGCTGCTGATCCCGCCGGGCTTCTCCTTCGCCGCGCTGGCCGGACACCCGCGCGTGGCCCTCGCGCAGAAGCTGCTGATGCTCCCCGGCGCGCGGCCCCAGGACTACGAGGAGCAGGTCGAGGACGTCCTCGCGCTGCTGCGGGGCGACTACCGCGCGCCCGACGGCACCGAGGCGCACGTGGTGCCGGGCGAGGGGGCCGACGTACAGGTGTGGATCCTGGGCAGCAGTGCCGGGCAGAGCGCGGAGGCGGCGGGCCGGAACGGGCTGCGCTTCACCTCGAACTACCACGTCAGCCCGGCCACCGTCCTGGAGGCCTCCGACGCCTACCGGGCAGCGTTCAAGCCCTCCGACGAGCTGGAGCGCCCGTACCTGAGCGTCTCCGCGGACGTGGTCGTCGCCGAGGACGACGCGAGCGCCCGGGAGCTGGCCACCGGGTACGCGCCCTGGGTGCGGAGCATCCGGACCGCCGAGGGTGCCATCCCCTACCCCACTCCCGACGAGGCCCGCGCGCTCACCGCCGACTGGACCGCGGCCGATCACGCGCTGGTCGCCGACCGGGTCGACACCCGCTTCGTCGGCTCCGCGCGGACCGTCGCGGACCAGCTGGAGCGGCTCCAGGAGGCCACCGGGGCCGACGAATTGCTCATCACCACCATCACCCACGGCCACGCCGACCGGGTGCGCTCCTACCGGCTGCTCGCCGAGGAGTGGCACCGCCGGGCACCGGCGCGGCCCGCAGCCCGAACGGGAACCACCACATGAGCCCCACCAGCGCCACCGCCCCCGCCACCGCCGGAGCCCTCACCGCCGAACAGGCCGCACCGCGCCTGGACGGGCTGACCGTCATCGACGTCCGCACCCCCGCCGAGTACGCCTCGGGGCACCTGCCCGGCGCGCACAACGTCCCCCTCGACCAGCTGCCCCGGGCCCTGCCCGCACTGTCCGCCGCGGCGGGCAGGCGGGAGCTGCTGGTGGTGTGCGCGAGCGGCGTACGGTCGGCGCAGGCCGTCCGGGACCTCGCCGGGCACGGCATCGCGGCGGCCACCCTCACGGGCGGCACGGCGGGCTGGCTGCGGGCCGGTCACGCCCTGGAGCGCTCGCCCGGCGAGCGGACCGCCTGGTCGATGGAGCGCCAGGTACGGTTCACCGCCGGGTCCCTGGTGCTCGCCGGGCTCGCGGCGGGGCAGCTGCGCCCGGCGGCCCGGCTGCTCTCGGCCGGTGTCGCGGGCGGACTGGTCCTCTCCGCCGTCACGGACACCTGCACGCTGGCGAAGCTGCTGGCCCGGCTCCCGCACAACCGGGCCCGGCCCGGCCGCCTGGCCGCCACCCTGGACACCCTGTCCCGGCACGCGGGCTGATCGCGGCCCCGGCCGGGGCCGCTCGCAGCCAGCCCTGGCGCCGGGCCGCCCGGACGGCCTCCATCCGGTTGCGCGTCCCGGTCTTGCCGATGGCCGCGGACAGGTAGTCGCGTACGGTCGGCTCGGAGAGGTGGAGCCGCGCCGCGATGTCGGAGACGGTCGCCCCGTCCACGGCCGCGTTCAGGACATCGCGTTCGCGGGTGGTCAGCGGTTCGGGCCCGCGCTCAGGGCGGCCGCCGCGAGCGCGGGGTCGATGGCGGTCTCCCCGGCCGGCACCCGCCGGATCGCGGCGGCCAGTTCCTCCACCGGCCCGTCCTTGACGAGGAACCCCGCGGCCCCGGCCTCCATGGCGCGGCGCAGATAGCCGGGCCGGCCGAAGGTGGTCAGGATCATCACCCGGGTGCCGGGACAGCGCACCCTCGGTTCGGAGGCGGCGTCGAGGCCGCTGCCGCCGGGCAGTTCGATGTCGAGGAGGGCCACGTCGGGCCGGGCCGCCAGGGGACCGGGTCCGGCCCCGCGGCAGAGCCGCGCGTACGGACCCGGACGGTACGAATGTCACGGGTCACCGCCGCCGGGCCGCTCCGGCGGGGTCACCGCTCAGCAGCGCCGGAGGTCCTGGGTCAGCGCGCCCTGGGCACTGGCGACCGTACGGTCGTAGCAGCCGTCGGAGCCGGTACGGCGGTAGCGCTCGGAGCTGGTGCCCACCGCGTGCCGCTGGTCGCGCGGCACGTTGGCCGTGTACGAGGCGTCGCCGGTGTAGTGGTCGTCCAGCCGCGACCAGGACGGCCGGGAACCGTTCTCGCGCAGGGAGACCGTGTCGGCGCGGTCGCCGAGGGAGATCACGGTGCGCAGCCGGCCGTCGGTGGCGAGGGTGGTCTCGCCGTTGATGGTGTAGGAGCGCTGGGTGCGGGTGGTGGTGCGTCCGCTGGTGACGCTCTCGTCGTCGGCCCAGTCCGCGGTCAACGCGTCCTGGTTCTCGCCCTCGGTCCAGCGGTGGACGGAGATGTTGGCCAGGGTGCGGGTCACGGTGGTCGCGACGCGGCCGTGGGAGGTGTCGAGGTATCCGGCGACGGTGAGCCGGTGGCCGCCCTTGGTGTCGACGCGGTTCTGCGCGCCGGGCGTGAAGACGGCGGAGTTGGCCGGTTCGCTCTGTTCGGCGCGGGTCAGGGCGCCGGTGACCACGGCGCGGCCCTGGTCCTGCCAGAGCAGCACGTTGGCGGGGGTGCTCCAGCCGTCCTGACCGGCGGGCACTCCGGCGACGGAGACCTCGACGCGGTGCGGGCGGCCGTCGTTGAGGAGCGCGGCGAAGGGGGTCAGGTCGTAGACGACGGGCTGGACGTCGAAGGCGCGGGGCGCCGGAGTGACGTACCAGAGGAAGGGGTTGGACCAGCCGCCGGTCCAGATCGTGGGGAACGGGGCCGCGATCCCGGCGAGTTGGCCGTCCACCGCGATCCGGACCTCGCGGTAGGGGCCATCGGCCGCCTTGCAGGAGTAGGGGGCGGCGTCCGGGGTGCTCAGGTACCAGAACTCCTCGCAGCCGCCGCCCGATCCGGTGGCGTACACCTCGGCGAGAATCCGCTCGGTGTTGCGCGGGGTGGTCAGCGTCGCAGAGGTGAGGGGGAGGACCTGGTCGGGGACCTCGGCGGGGCGGGTCCGACCGCGTTCGGCGGCGTAGAAGGTGAGGGTCACCTTGACGTCGATCACCCCGGTGTAGGTGTCGTCGACGACGTTGCCGATGAGCATCTCGACCGGCTGCGGGCCGCGCAGGGTCGGGGTGTAGCGCGTGACGTCCTTCTCGACGGACCAGGCGATGCCGTCGGGCGAGGGCTCGGGGGTGGAGGTGCGCAGCACCTCGACACCGCCGACGGAGAGGTGGCCCAGGCGGTCGTACTGGCGGCCCTTGACCTTGCCGTCGAGGCGGAGCACGACCTTGCTCCAGGAGCTGCCGCAGCCGGTGGGGGGCGTGTAGGTGCCCCGGTACGGGGTGAAGTCGCGGAACTGCGCCTCGGCGAGGGTGACGTCGCAGGAGCGGGTGGCGGGTCTGGCGACGGGTGGGGCCGCGGTGAGCGGGTCGTGCCAGTCGGTCCCGAACTCGGCGGGCGGAGCGGGGGCGGTGGGCGCGGGGAGCGGGGCGGGGGCCGTGGACGCGGCGGCGGCGGTCCGCGTGGCCGGGGTCGGCGCGGCGGTGGCCGGGCCCGCGCCGGTCAGGGCGGCCGCCGCGAGGGCGAGGGCGCCGAGCGCTGCCATGATCCTGTGTCGTCTCATGGCGCCGCAGTGAAGCGCGGGGCCGCCCGCTCGCGCCAGGGCCGGACGGACGCCCTGGCGCGTTTGCGCCCGTCAGCCCTCCTCGCCGCGGACGACCACCACCACGCCGTCGTCGTCGCAGTGGACGGTGTCGCCGGGCCGGAAGGTGGCGTCGCCGAAGGTGAGGGGCTCGTCCACGGTGCCCGCGCCGGTCTTGCCGCTCTTGCGCGGGACGGTGCCGAGCGCCTTGACCCCGAGGTCGAGGCCGCCGAGGGCCACGCTGTCGCGGATCGCGCCGCGGAGCACCAGTCCGGCCCAGCCGTTGCGGGCGGCCGCGCCCGCGATCAGGTCGCCGACCAGGGCCGTGCGCAGGGAGCCCGCGCCGTCGACGACGAGGACGGCGCCGTCGCCCGGGCTGTTCACCAGCTCGCGCAGCAGCGCGTTGTCCTCGCGGCAGGCCAGGGTGCGGACCGGTCCGGCGAAGGCCCGGCGGCCCCCGAACTGGCGGAAGGGGGCGCCGCAGATCTCCAGGCGCTCGCCGTGCTCGTCGTACAGGTCTGCGGTGGGCACGGGGGTGACGGTCATGGCGCTCGCTGCTCCTCGGTGTGGCCCGGCGTCGGTCATCGCCAGCCTAAGGCCGTCGTGGCAGGCCGCGTCCAAGGAGCCGCATTGCGAGGTGAATGACGTTCACCTACAGTGGTGAACGTCATTCACCTTCAAGAGGGTTTCGCAGTGCCCACTGATTCGCCGTCTCCGTCCCCGTCCCCGTCCCCGTCTCTGAACACCATGCCCGGCCCGAGCTCCGCCTCCCCCCGCAGCGGCCGCCCGCGAACGACGTCCAGGAACCCGCCGGCACCGGCGCCGCCGACGCCCGGCCCGGCACCGGACCGGGCGGCACGACCGCGTGACGCCGACGCGCGGCGCGCGGAGATCCTCGCCGCCGCCCGGCGTGCGTTCGCGCGCCATGCCTACGCCGACACGACCATCGCCGCCATCGCCGATGACGCGGGCGTCAGCCCGGCGCTCGTGATGAAGTACTACGGCTCCAAGGAGGACCTGTTCAACCAGGTCTTCACCTTCGACACCGACGCCACCGCCCTGTTCGACGCCCCTTTGGACGGCCTCGCCCGGCACATGGTCCTGCACCTGCTCGCCACCCAGCGCGGCCAGACCCGCGACCCGATCCTGCGCATCGCCTTCTCCCGTCACCACCTGGAACTCGGCGGACAGGCCCGGGCCAGCTTCCGCACGCAGGTCATCGACGCCCTCGCCGCCCGACTCCCCGGGCCGGACGCCGCGCTGCGAGCGGAACTGGCCATCGGCGTGCTGCTCGGCCTCGGGGCCCTGTACGCGACCGTCCAGGCCGACCAGCTGACGAGCCTGGCCCCCGACGAAGTCGCCGATCTGTACATCCCACTCCTGCAACCCCTGCTCGACGGCGAGGCTCCGGCGCGTCGCTGACCAGTACGTTCCCTGAACCACCCCGGTGATCTTCCGCCGGGTACGCTCGCTCACAGCAGTGAATCCACGTCAGAGGTGCACTTTCCGACGTGCATTCTCGGACGCGCACTTTCCGAACACTGGAGGTTCTCGTGGCCAAGGGCTACTGGGTCAGCGCCTACCGCACCATTTCCGACCCCGAGAAGCTGGCTGCCTACAACAAGCTGGCCGGTCCGGCCGTCGAGGCCGGAGGCGGACGGGTGCTCGCCCGCGGCGGGCGGGTCGTCGCCCACGACGACGGCGTCGCCGAGCGCGTCGTCTGATCGAGTTCGACAGCTTCGAACAGGCCGTCGCAGCTCACGCGAGTGAGGCCTACCAGCAGGCGCTGCTCGCCCTGTCCGACGGCGTCGAGCGCGACTTCCGCATCATCGAAGGCGTTTAGGACTCAGATCAAAAGTGAGGTCTTCAGTCGGCGCCGGCAGATGATGGCGCAGCCCAGGGTGAGGACCGCCTGGTGGATGTCGTCGCGGATCTCCCGGCGGATGCGCAGTCGGCGGAACCAGTACAGCAGGGCGAACGCGGCTTCGGCGACCTAGTGCCGCCGGTCGGCGTCGCGGCCAGCGGGATCCCGTGCGCCTCGACGATCACATGGTGCTTGCTGCCGGTCTTGCCTCGGTCCACCGGCGACGGTCCGGTCGCCGGCCCGCAACTCGGCCAGCAACACCTCATGCGGCCGCTGTCAGACCCCGGCCTCGTTCCAGTCGCGCAGCCGCCGCCAGCACGTCATGCCCGAGCCGAAGCCCAGCTCCTGCGGCAGGAACTCCCACCGGATCCCGGTGTACAGCACGAACAGGATGCCGTTCAGCGCCTTGCGGTCGTCCACACGCGGCCGGCCCGGATACCTCGGATTATGTTTCACCTGCGGCAACAGCGGCTCGATCCGCTCCCACAGGCCGTCATCGACCTCCCAGGGCCGACGTGTGCTCCTCTTCGTCTCGGCTGCCTCACCTCCGGCAGCATCAACGATGCCTGACACACACCACATTCCCGCAGGTCAGACAGCCCAATTTTGTTACGAGTCCTAAGTCCTGTCCGGGAGGTCTTCGCGGGTCGGTCCGCGGGCTCGGGTGCGGTGCGTCGCACGGCGGAGCACCGCTGCCCGTACTCGCCCGTGCTCGCGCGGTGCGACAACACGGCGAGGCGCCCTCCCGCGCCGCGCGGGCCCGCGAAGGCCGCCCGGACGGGGCCCGGTTGACGGACTCCGCCGGGCCGCGCCGGGCTACGGGTAGCGCACCACCGCGCGGCCCGAGCCGGTCGCGATGTCCAGAAGTCCGGGCCCGGCGGGGTCGCGCAGGGCGGGGTCCACGTCGAGGCGCCCCGCGCCCACCCGGGCCGTGACCCGGAAGCGGGTGGCGACGGGCACGGTGACCTCCACCTGGCCCGATTCCGCACGGGCGGTGAGCCTCGCGGGAGGGGCGACGAAGCGGGCGGTGGCCGAACCCGAGCCGGTACGGATGTCGGCCTCCGGGGACGTGAGGTCGGTGGCGCCGAGGGAGCCGGAGTCCACGGCGGCCCGCAGGGGTCCGCGCAGCGCGGTGAGGCGCAGCGGGCCCGAACCCATCCGTACGTCGACGGCTCCGCCGAGGCCGCTGAGGCCGACCTTCCCGGAGGCCGCGACGACCGTGACCGGGAGGTCGACGGGGACGCTGACCCCAAGGTCGATCATGCAACCGGGGCCCGCGTCGAGCCCGGGGCCGATCCCGGGGCAGCGGGGCGCCAGCCGCAGGGTTCCGCCGGCCCAGCTCTCCTCGATGACGGGCTTGTCGAGGGACCAGCGGACGTGGGCCCGGTAGACCACGTCGCGGTCGGCGCGCGGGGTGACCGTCACGGTCGCGTCACCCGCGTCGATCTCCAGGGCGGTGACCGGCCGGCCGCCGCTCCCCCCGTTCAGGGATCCGCTCCCGGTGGCCCGCTGGCTCCAGGCCTGCCAGCTCGCGGGCACCACGACGAGTACGGCGCTCAGGGCGGCGGCCACGGTCCACGCCGTCCGGTGGCTGGGGCGCGGGTGCGGACCGGGCTGCGGGTGCGGGTGCGGGCCAGGCTGCGGGTGCGGGCCGGGCTTCGGCTGTGCACCCGGCTGGGGGCGCTCCGCGTCGCTCACGAGGATCCGTCCAGGAAGCGCAGTACCGCCAGCACCCGCCGGTGGTCGCCGTCGGCCTGCGGGAGGTCGAGCTTGGCGAGGATGTTGTTGATGTGCTTGGCCACCGCGCTCTCGCTGACGACCAGTTGGGCCGCGATGCCCGCGTTGGAGCGGCCCTCGGCCATCAGCGCGAGCACCTCGCGCTCGCGCGGGGTCAGCCGCTCCAGCGGGTCGGGTCCGCCGCCCCGGCGCAGCAGCAGCTGGGCGACGACCTGCGGGTCGAGGGCCGTGCCACCGGCCGCCACCCGCTTGAGGGCGTCGACGAACTCCTCCACGTCGGCCACCCGTTGCTTGAGCAGGTAGCCGATGCCCGCGCCCTGACCGGCGAGCAGGTCCGCCGCGTAACGCTCCTCGACGTACTGCGACAGCAGCAGTACCGAGGTCCTCGGCCACTGACGGCGGATCACCAGGGCGGCCCGGACGCCCTCGTCGGTGAATCCGGGCGGCATGCGGACGTCGACGAGTGCGAGGTCGGGCTCGTGCTCCTCGACGGCCGCGAGCAGCCCTTCGGCGTCCCCGGTCTCGGCGGCCACCTCGAACCCGGCCATTTCGAGGACTTTGACCAGCCCTATTCGCAGCAGCACCGAGTCCTCGGCGATCACAGCGCGCACGGCAGCTCCACAGTCACTACGGTCGGTCCCCCGAGGGGGCTGTTGATCACGATGTTTCCGTCGACGGATCCCACGCGCTTGCGCAGGCCCACCAGTCCGGTGCCGCGCGCCGGGTCGGCGCCGCCCACCCCGTCGTCGGTGACGGTGATGCGCAGCCGGTCGGCGTGGCGCCGGGCCTCGACCCGGCAGCGGCCGGCCCGGGCGTGTTTGGCGACGTTGGCGAGGGCCTCGGAGACGACGAAGTAGGCGACGGCCTCGACGGTGGGACCGGGCCGCTCGGCGAGTTCCACCGTCAGCTCGACGGGCAGCGGGGCCCGGGCGGCGATCCCGGAGAGGGCCGCGTCGAGGCCGCGGTCCTCCAGGACCGCCGGATGCAGGCCGCGGACCAGGCCGTTGAGTTCCTCGATGGCTTCCTTGGCCTCGCGGTGCGCCTCGTCGATGACGGCCCTCGCCTCGGGCGGCAGACCGGTGAGGGTGGCGCGGGCGATGCCCAGGTTCATGGCGAGGGAGACCAGCCGCTGCTGGGCGCCGTCGTGCAAGTCCCGTTCGATGCGGCGGCGTTCGAGGTCGGCGGCGTCGAGGACGCCGGCCCGGCTCTCGGCGAGGTCCTCGACCCGGCGTTCCAGTTCCCGGGCCCGGTTGGGTCCGAGGAGCGTGCGGGCGAGGGAGGTGTCGAGGCGGGCGACGGCGGCCGCCACCCAGGGCGCGGTGAGCAGGAGCAGCCCGCCCAGGACGGTGAGCAGCACCTCGTCGCCGGTCCAGCCGGTGTCACGGGCGTCGAAGGGCAGCATCCAGGACCAGGCGAACACGCTGGCCCAGGCGGCTCCGGCGGCCCAGCCGAGGACGACGACTCCCCCGGCCAGGCCCGCCAGCGGGTTGACCAGGAGGTGGTACCCGTACTGCCGCCAGGTCGATTCGGCGCGCAGCCGTTCCAGCACGCCGCGCGGGGTCCACCAGGGCCGCGCGTGGCGGACCTCGGGCAGGTCCACCGCCAACACCGACCAGAGCCTGCTCCGTTGGAGCCGGGTGAGCGAGGGACCGAGGAGCAGCAGCAGGGCCAGGAGGGCCGGGGTCTGCCCGGGAGCCAGGATCATGCAGGTGACGGAGCCCGCGACGGGCAGGGCGGGCGGGACGGCGGCGATGGTGAAGACCGTGTTGCGCCGGGCCCAGGCCGACCACGGCGTGTGCCCGGCGATCCAGGTGCAGGTGCGCCGCAGCGCGCCGGGAGATGCCATGCCCCTACGGTAGGCGCACTGGTCAGGGACCTGACACCACCCTGGTACCCGGTCGGGGGTGTAGTCAGCACCACCCCCACTACGGACAGTGCCGCCAGTGACCCGGGGCGCCCCGGTCAGCAGAGTGGTCACCGTGCCCGGCGGACGGACCCCGGGCCGGAAGGAGTTCCCCCCTCATGACGCTCATCGCCCCCCGGTTCCCGGCCCGCCGCGCCCCTCGCGCGGCCACGGTGTGCACCGCGGCCGGGATGGCACTGGTGCCGTGGATCGTGGTGCTGTCGAGGACGCTGCCCCACACGGTGGAGGTCTCCCACTGGTCCACCGCGTGGATCGGGCTGGACGTCCTGCTGGCGGGCGGCCTGGCCGGTACGGGCCTGCTCCTGCGGCGCCGCGATCCGCGGGCCGGGGCGCTGGCCGCGGCGACGGCGGCCGTCCTGGTGCTGGACGCGTGGTTCGACGTCACGACGTCGGCGGCGGGCGACGCCCGGGTGACGGCGCTGGTCCTGGCGCTGTGCGCGGAACTGCCGCTGGCCGCGCTGTGCGCTTCGGTCGCGCTCCGCCGCCCGGACGCCGCGTGAGCGGAGCCCGGACCGACGGCCGACGGGCCGGCCCCGGGCGGGAGCCGGAGCGAACGCGGTGCGGCGAGGCGCGGTGCCGGGCATCGCGGGCCGGGCGGGGTTTTGAAGTATGCGCTAGACCGGGTGTCCGTAGACCGGGTGTCCGTAGACCGGGTGTCCGTCCGGGTCGGTCGCGTCCGCCTGGCTGGAGAAGCGGGACAGGAACACGTCGTACCGCCCGTCCTCGCGGCGGACGAGGGTCGCGCCGTCCTGCCAGACCCCGTTGTCCTCCCACCACTGGCTGTCCCGGGGATCGCCCTGGTTCTGGTGGATGTTGTGCATGCCGAGCCCCTCGTCGAAGGGCTCGCCGAAGATCAGCACCTGCCGCCCGGGCACGAGCAGCGGCTCCAGCGCCTGCGAGGCCTCCAGGTAGGAACCGGAGACCCACGGCCGCGGGGGGCTCAGCCGGTCCAGGAGCGCGCGCATCCAGCCCGGTGGACGGCGTACGAAGAGACAGCCGGTCCGGTCGGCCAGCGCCGGGTGCCGGAGGTAGTCGAGCGCGCCGGAGCCGGAGGCGCGGGCCAGGTCGTGGTAGCCCGGGGCCGGCGCGTCCACCGGTTCCAGGATCGAGGGGAAGAGCGTGAACACCTTCCACTGCACGCCCGTGGCCGAGTGCTTGCTGTCCACGTCGACGGCGCACGCGTAGCGCCCCGCGGGGGTGTCCACCTCCAGGTGGACGTGGAACCAGCGGCCCTGCGTGTCGGGCTCGTCGCGGAAGTGGCGGTGCAGGGTTCCGGACAGTACTCCGTAGTTCTCCAGCGGCATGGGCCCAGTCAATCACCGGGGCACCGGGAGATCCGCGAAAAGAATGCTCCGGCGCGTGTCGATCCCGCCGCCCGCCGTTCGACGTATGAGTGAGAGGCGGGGAGAATCCTCCGCCCCGCACGGAACCGCACCAAGGAGTACGCCATGCCCCGCTTCCTTTCGATGATCCGCCTCGACGAGGTCAACGCCCCGGCCGAGGGCCCCAGCGACGCCCTGATGGAGCGCATGGGGGTCCTCATCGAGGAGATGACGAAGGCCGGAGTCCTGCTCGACACGGCTGGTCTCACCCCCAGTACCCAGGGCGCCCGGGTGCTCTGGGAGGGCGGCCGGGCCTCGGTCGTCGACGGCCCCTTCACCGAGGCCAAGGAAGTCGTCGGCGGCTACGCGCTGATGCAGGCCAAGGACCTGCCCGAGGCGATCGAGTGGACCAAGCGGTTCCTCGCGGTCCACGAGGACTACTGGACGATCACCTGCGAGGTCCGCGAGATCGCCGAGGGCTGAGCCGCCCCGGCGCGCCCGCCCCGTGCGGCCCGGCCCGGCCGTGTTGCCGGGCCGGGCCGCGGGGTGCTCTGATGGGTGGCCGTGAGGACAGACAACACGGTGGAAACCGTCTTCCGGATCGAATCCGCGCGGATCATCGCCTCGGCCGCGCGGATCGTGCGGGACGTCGGACTGGCCGAGGAGATCGCGCAGGACGCCCTCGTCGAAGCGCTGGAGCAGTGGCCGCGCACCGGCGTGCCGGAGAATCCGGCGGCCTGGCTGACCACCACCGCCCGTCGCCGGGCCGTCGACCTGGTGCGCCGCCGCGAGACGTACGCCCGCAAACTCGCCGTGCTGGGCCGCGACCTGGACGAGGCGGCCTGCGATCCCGAACCGGCCGGCCCGGACGACATCGACGACGACCTGCTCCGGCTGATCTTCACCGCGTGCCATCCGGTGCTGCCCCCGGACGCCCGGATCGCGCTCACCCTGCGGCTGCTGGGCGGGCTGACCACGGACGAGATCGCCCGGGCCTTCCTCGCCCCGGAGGCCACCGTCGCCCAGCGCGTCGTCCGCGCGAAGCGGTCCCTGGCCAAGGCGGGCGTGCCGTTCGAGGTGCCGTACGGTCCCGAGCGGGCCAAGCGGCTCGCCGGGGTCCTGGAGGTCATCTACCTCATCTTCAACGAGGGTTACTCGGCGACCGTGGGCGACGATCTGATCCGCCCCGCGCTCTGCGAGGACGCGCTGCGGCTGGCCCGGCAGCTCGCCGCGCTGATGCCGAAGGAGGCGGAGGCGCACGCGCTGGCGGCGCTGCTGGAGATCCAGGCCTCGCGCACGGCGGCCCGCACCGACCCCGAGGGCCGTCCGGTCCTCCTCGCCGACCAGCGGCGTTCGCGCTGGGACCAGCTGCTGATCCGGCGCGGGTTCGCGGCGCTGACGGCGGCGGGCGCGCTGGGCGGCGCGCCCGGACCGTACGCGCTGCAGGCCGCCATCGCCGCCTGCCACGCGCGGGCCCGTACCTACGAGGAGACCGACTGGCGGGCGATCGCCGCCCTCTACGAGCGGCTCGCGGCGCTCGTGCCGTCCCCGGTGGTGGAGCTGAACCGGGCCGTGGCCGTGTCGATGGCCGAGGGCCCGGCGGCGGGCCTGGCCGTGGTGGACGCCGTGGCGGAGGCGCCCGTACTGCGGGCGTACCACCTGCTGCCCAGCGTCCGGGGCGATCTGCTGGCGCGGCTGGGCCGGACCGCCGAAGCCCGGGCGGAGTTCACCCGGGCCGCGGAGCTGACCCGCAACGCGCGGGAGCGGTCCCTGCTGCTGCGCCGGGCCGAGCAGACCGGGCAGACCGAGCAGGCCCGGCAGCCCGGGCAGACTCCGCGGGGGACGGTCTAGAGGGACGCGTCCAGGAACTCCTCGAGCCCGGCCCGGTCCAGCGACCCTTCCCGGGCGGCCAGCACCTCGCCGTCCCGGAGCAGGACGAACCAGGGCGCGCTGGTCACGCCGTAGCGGCTGGTGGGCCCCGGGCAGCGGGTCATGTCCGCCTTGACGGCGGTCAGCCGGCCCTCGTACGCGTCGGCGGCCTCCCGTACGAGCGCGTCCGTCTCCTTGCACACCGCGGCGACCTTGGGCCAGGTCCCGGTGAAGTACGCGAGGACCGGCCCGGGGACGTGTCCGAGGATGAAGTCGAACTCCTCGTTCTCCAGCGGTTGGTGGACCCGGCTCGCCATCGGTGCTCCTGGGGTGGTGGTCAGTGCGGCAGCACCATCATGCGAGGCCGGGCCCTACGGCCGCCAGCCGGGGCCCGGCGACCGGAGGGGCCCGGCCTCAGACGGGACGCACCACGATGGCCTGTACGGGACAGGCGCGGGCGGCCTCCCGGACCAGTGGGCTGCCGCTGCCGTCCTCCTTCCCCGGCAGCAGTTCGCTCAGGCCGTCGTCGTCCTGGGTGAAGACGGCGGGGGCGGTCAGGGCGCACTGTCCGGCGCCGATGCAGACGTCCTTGTCGATGGTGATGTCGAAGGCCATGGCGGCGCTCACCAGGCCACGGGGAGTTCGATCATCCCCTGGATGGTGTCTCCGGGTTTGAAGGGGATCCGCTCGGCGGGCGCCGCGAGGCGCAGCCCCGGCAGCCGTTCGAAGAGGGCGCCCAGGGCGATCTCCATCTCGGCGCGGGCCAGGTTCTGACCCAGGCACTGGTGGATCCCGAAGCCGAAGGCGACGTGGTGGCGGGCGGACCGGTGCCAGTCCAGGGCGTCGGGCGCCGGGTAGGCGGACTCGTCGCGGTTGATGACCGAGGTGGCGAAGACCACCCCGTCGTCCTTGCGGATGGTCACCCCGGCGATGTCGATGTCGACGGCGGCGACCCGCAGCATGCCGTCCGCGATCGACAGGAACCGCAGCAGTTCCTCGACGGCGGCGGGCATCAGTTCCGGCTCGGCCCGCAGTTCGGCCAGCTGCTCGGGATGGTTCAGCAGGGTGAAGGTGCCGAGCGAGATCATGTTGGCGGTGGTCTCGTGTCCGGCGATCAGCAGGATGGTGGCCAGGTCGACGAGTTCGCGCCGGTCCACCTGCCCCGTGGCCAGCCGCTCTTCGATCAGCTCGTCGAGCAGTCCGTCGCCGCCGGGTTCCGCCTGCTTCCGGTCGATCAGGTCGCCGAGGTACGTGTTGAGCGCGTCCCGGGCCGCCTCGATCTCGGTGGCGTCCCGGCCGCGCAGCAGTCGGCGCGACTGGGCCTCGAAGAAGTCGTGGTCGGCGTACGGGACCCCCAGCAGGGAGCAGATCACCATGGAGGGCACGGGCAGGGCGAAGGCGCTGACGAGTTCGGCGCTCGGGCCGTTCTCGACCATGGCGTCGATCAGCCGCTCCACGGTCTCCTGGATCTGCGGGCGCAGCGCGGCGGTCCGCCTGAGGGAGAAGCTGGGGATCAGCATCCGGCGCTGGGTGTTGTGCTCGGGGTCGTCGACGCCGAGCAGCGCGACCCGGCGGCTCTGCAGGCCCTTCAGCCGCGCCACGGCGGTGGGAAAGGACTCGTTCTCGCGGTCGGAGGAGAGCCGGGAATCGGTCAGGAGGGTGCGCGCCTCGGCGTGGCCGGTGACCACCCAGACGGAGCGGCCGTCGAAGAGGGTGACCCGGGAGAGGGGCCGTCCTTCGCGCAGCGGCTGGTAGGCGGTGGGCGGGTGGTAGGGACAGGTGCGGTCCTGGGGAAAGGCGACGGCGGGTTCTGTCATCAGCTGACCTCACAAGCGATCGGTCGGGCGTCCAGTCCATTAGATGCCTAAGGCACCTATAGGTGCTATGTGAAGTTCGGCCAAATCACCCGTGCGGCCGCACGGCCACGTCACCCGCTCCCGGGCCCGCACCCGTCGTCGCCCGCGCCGTCCTGCGGACCGTCGCCCCAGTCGGAGGGCCGCCAGCTGCCCGACGACCCTCCGGGCACGAGCCGGTCCACCAGTTCGGCCATCTCCAGGCAGGCCTGTTCGATCCGTGCCCGGACGGTCTGCTGCTCGGTGACCAGCGCCGAGAGCAGCAGCCCGGTCAGCGCCACGGAACCGTTGAGGGCCTGGAGGTTGACCATGATCTCGAAGAGGGTGCGCCCGGCGAAGGGCCCGACCCGGTCCGTGGCCGCCGAGATGGCCAGTACGGACACCAGCAGCACGCACGGCGCGGCCCCGGCCAGCTGGAACCGCAGCGCGGCCCAGATCAGCAGCGGGAACACGAGGAAGAGCAGGTCCAGCGAACTCCTCGTCACCAGCAGCGAGACCATCACCACGCTGGCCATCAGCAGCGCCGCCTCCAGCCACCACAGCGGATCCCGGGGCAGCCGCGCCGACCGGCGCAGGAGCAGGAGCAGCGGGGTCACCACCAGGACCCCCATGGCGTCCCCGGCCCACCACGCCGCCCAGAACGACCAGAACCCGCTGAACGTGTGCCCGCTGGCCGCCATCACCACCAGGGCGCCGACGGTCGAGCTGATCAGCATCGGCACCATGCCGCCGAGGAAGACCAGGGCCAGCCCGTCCCCCAGCCGGTCCAGCGCGAAGTGGAAGCCCACCCGGCGCAGCAGCAGCGCGGCGCAGACCGGGGCGAGGGTGTTCCCCGCGACGATCAGCAGACCGCCGGGATCGACGGAGCCGAGCGTCTCGATGACGAGGAAACTACCCAGGGCGATTCCCGGCCAGACCCGCAGTCCGAGCCGCAGCAGGCAGCTCAGCGCGATCCCCGTGGGCAGGAAGAGGGGGGTGACGATCGCGCCGTCGACCTCCACCCGCTGGAGCAGGCCGATCCGCCCCGTCACGTAGTAGGCGACGGCCACGGCGAGGATCCGGAGCACCGCTCCGGGCAGACGTCGCCACTCCGCGTTGCGCACCGACCCATGAGACCACCGTGCCCGCGCGACGGCGGAACGTGACACGCCCCCGGCCGCTCCCGCGCTCGGTGGCGGTCCGCGCTGTCGGCGCGGAGGTGGTCGACTTCTTCACCCGGAGCGAACAGCCGTCATGAGCCCTCCACCGCGTCCGCCGCGTCGTGGCAGAGCACGAGCACCGCCGCGTCGTCGGCGTGCCCGGTGGAGTCCGCCACCTTCATCACCTCGGCGGCCAGGTCCCCGGGATCGGCGGCCGCGCCGTCCCGGACCACCTCCGCCACCCGGGCCAGCCCCTCCTCTATCGGGAAGGTCGGACCCTCCACCACCCCGTCGGTGACCAGGACGAACGCCCCCGCCCGGGCCAGCCTGCGCCGGGTCACCGGATACACCGACCCCGCCAGCATCCCCAGGGGCAGGCCGCCCTCGTCCAGATCGATGCCGTACTCCCCGTCCACGGTCGCCCAGATCGCGGGCACGTGGCCCGCCCGGGCGCTTTCCAGCTCCCAGGTCAGCGGATCGAAACGGAGGAAACTGCAGGTCGCGAAGAGGTCGGTGTCCACCGACAGCAGCAGGTCATTGGCCCGGCTCAGTACTTCGCCGGGATCCGCGGCGGACGCGGCCACCGCGCGCAGGCCGATCCGGACCTGCCCCATGAAAGCGGCGGCCTCGACGTCATGGCCCTGTACGTCGCCCAGCGAGAAGCCCAGCGCGCCGCCGCGCAGCGGAAACCCGTCGTACCAGTCCCCGCCGATGTCCAGGCCGTGCCGGGCGGGCGCGTAGCGCGCGGCGGTGCGCAGTCCGGGTACGGCCGGCAGCGAGTCCGGAAGCATCCGGCGCTGCAGTGCCTCGGCCAGCTCCACCCTGGCCTGCTGGAACTCGGCGTGCTCGCGTGCTTGCGCGGTCAGCCGCCCGAGCCTGGTCAGCAGGTCTTCGGCGCTCGTCTGCCGCGGGGGACGAGGCGGGGTCATGGACCGCTCCCAGGTATGCCTGTTTCCCTCCCGCGCACATCCTATGGGCGCCCGGTCCGCCCCGCGCGGCGGACGGGGATCAGCGGACGCGACCCCGCGGCTTGAGCGGGACCGGCGGGAGTTCCGGAGCCGGGATCGGCGGCCCGTCGTACCCCTTGACCTCGCCGTAGCGGCTGCCGGTCATCCACTCGGAACGGGCCTGCTGGATCTCCTCGTCGCTGCGCGCCACGAAGTTCCACCACATGAGGATCTCCTCCTCGAACGGCTCTCCGCCCAGCAGCATCAGACTCGCGTCCGAAGCCGCCCGCAGCGGGAGTTCGGTCCGGCCGCAGCCCAGGTAGAGCATCGAGCCGGGCAGAACCGGTACGCCGTCCACCGTCGCCTCGCCGCCCATCGACAGGACCGCGTACTCGAAGTCCGGCACCAGTGGCAGCCGCGCCCCGGCCCCCGCGGCGAGGCTGATGTCGGCGCCGACGAGGGGGCTGTACGTCGTTCCGGGCGAGGTCGCGGTGTCGAGGGTGCCCAGGATGACCGTGGCGGACAGGCCGGGAGCCGTCACGTGCGGCAGCTCGCCGTGGTGCTCGAAGTGCGGGGCCACCTGGCGGTGCGCGTCCGGGAGCGCCACCCACAGCTGGGCGCCGTGCAGGAAACGGGCGTGCGGGCGGGGGCTCTCCTCGGAGTGGCTGATCCCGTGCCCGGAGGTCATCAGGCCCAGCTCGCGGACCCCGACGGTCTGCAGGCTCCCGACGCTGTCGCGGTGCAGGACCTCGCCCTGGTGCAGCCAGCTGACCGTCTGGAGGCCCTGGTGCGGGTGGGGGGCCACCTGCATGCCCGGCTCGTCGGCGATGTCGTCGGGACCGTAGTGGTCGACGAAGCACCAGGCGCCGACCATCCGGCGGCCGAGGTTGGGCAGCAGCCTGCGGACCTCGGTGCCCGCGCCGAGGGTGACCCGGCGGGGGCTGAGGAGTTCACGGACGGGTTCGGCCACGACGAAGCCGCGCCCGCCACATGCGGACAGCGCGGGCTGGCGCTCCAGATTGCTCATGGGCACAACCTAGCCGGGCGGTGGGCACGGCGGTCCGCGCATTTCCGTGGAATGTTCAACGATAGGGGCGTGTTGGAGCGGTCGACAGCGAAGACCGGACGGACCGGCTGAGCCGAGAGGACCCGATGAACACGCCGACGAACTACTACGAGCAGGGCACGGCAGCCGAGCGCTGGACCCGCGCCGGGCTGTTCTTCGACGCCAAGGAGTACGTGCCGGCCGCCCGCGTGCTGGACACGCTGGCCACCGAGGCCCCCGAGCAGCTCGCTCCCCGGCTGCTGCTGGCCCGCGCCTACTACCACTCCGCCCAGCTCTCCCGCGCCGAGCGCGAGCTGCGCGCCATCCTGGAGCGCTGGCCGGTGGAGGACTACGCGCAGCTGCTGCTCGGCCGGACCCTGGAGCGTCAGGGCCGGGCGGCCGAGGCGGCCCCGCACCTGCGGATCGCCGCAGCGATGGCCGGTGATTTCCCGGAGTCCGAGGACCGGAACACCACCCGGTAGGACAGGTTCCGCACCCGCCCCGCGCACCCGGCGGGCTCCCCGGCCCCGCCGGGTGCGAGGCAGGGGCCCGCACTCGGCTAGCCTGGGACCCATATGAACCGCCTCACCACGCCTTTCGGCTCCCACGAGCTCACCCGCTTCCCCGAGGACTCCCGCGACCGGCTCCGGGCCTGGGACGCCGCGGACGAGTACCTGCTGCGGCACCTCGCCTCCGGTACCGGCGACCGCCCGCCGGTGGACCTGGACGGGGAGATCACCGTGTTCGGGGACCGCTGGGGGGCGCTGGTGACGGCGATCGCCGCGCACCGTCCCGTACAGATCACGGACTCCTCCCTCACGCGCGAGGCGACCACCGCCAACCTGGCCCGCGCCGGGGCGGCGGACGCCGGGGTGCGGCTGCTGACCACCCAGGACGCCCCGCCGGAGAAGATCGACGTCCTGCTCGTACGGGTCCCCAAGAGCCTCGCGCTGCTGGAGGACCAGTTGCACCGGCTGGCCCCGCACCTGCACGCGGACACCGTGGTCGTGGGCACCGGCATGGTCAAGGACATCCACACCTCCACGCTGCGGCTCTTCGAGCGGATCATCGGCCCGACCCGGACCTCCCTCGCGGAGAAGAAGGCCCGGCTGATCTTCTGCACCCCCGGGCCGAAGGCGAGCCGCGAGGCCGCCTCGCCCGGACCATGGCCGCTGACGTACACCCTGGACGAGGACTCGGGGGTGGGCTCCGGGCTGACCGTGGTCAACCACGCCGGGGTCTTCTGCGCGGACCGCCTCGACGTCGGCACCCGCTTCCTGCTCCAGCACTTCCCCACCCGCACCGGCGCCGCCCGGATCGCCGACCTGGGCTGCGGCAACGGCGTGGTGGGCACGGCGGCCGCGCTGACCGAACCCGACGCCGAAGTGATCTTCACCGACGAGTCGTACCAGGCGGTGGCCTCGGCGGAGGCGACGTACCGGGCGAACGTCCCGGACGACGGCCGCGCGGCCGAGTTCCTGGTCGGCGACGGGCTCGCCGGGGTCCCGGCCGGGTCGGTGGACCTGGTCCTGAACAACCCGCCCTTCCACTCCCACCAGGCGACGACGGAGGCCACCGCGATGCGGATGTTCTCCCAGGCACGCCAGGCGCTGCGCCCCGGCGGCGAGCTGTGGGTGGTCGGCAACCGTCACCTCGGCTACCACGTCCGGCTGCGGCGGATCTTCGGCAACAGCCAACTCGTCGCCAGCGACCCGAAGTTCGTGGTGCTGCGCGCGGTCAAGCAGGGTCCGGCGGAAGCGGAGCACGACACCGGGGAGTGACCCGCGGGTACGCCGGGCGGGCGTCCCGCGGCGACCTAGACTCGGCCGCGTGAGCAGCCAGGTACAGGCAGGTGAGGGCACGGGCGGGCACGGGAACGCGACCCGCTACCGCCGCGAGGAAGTCGCCCTCGCGGCGGGCGTGAAGGTGCGCAATCTGCGCTACTACCAGGAGCGCGGCCTGCTCCCGCCGCCCCGTCGCGAGGGCCGGATCGCGTGGTACTCCGACGACCACCTCGCCCGGCTGCGACTGATCAGCGACCTGCTGGGCCGCGGCTACACGGTCAAGGGGATCGCCGAGCTGCTGCGCGCCTGGGAAGAGGGCGGCGGGATCGGCCGGCTCCTGGGCCTGGAGCGGGAGATGACCCGGGGCTGGGTGCACGAGGACCCGGTCACGATGACCCTGGCCGAGCTCCGCGCCCTGTTCGGCCCGGCGGCCACCCCGCAGGACACCCGGCGCGCGGCGCAGCTGCGGTACGTCACGATCGACGGTGACACGGTGACGTTCCCGAGCCGCGGGCTGCTGGAGGCGACCGTGGCGTTGGTGCGCCAGGGGGTGCCGCTGGCCGAGATCCTGGACGCGGGGGACTTCGTACAGACTCAGGCGGCCGCACTCGCGGACCGGTTCGTGGGAATGTTCCGATTGCATGTGATCGGTGCGGAGGGTCTGGAGCACCTTTCGGCCACCCGGGTTCAGCACATCACCGAGGCGGTGGCGGCGCTGCGTCCGGTGGCCGGCGAGGTCGTGGCGTCGGAGTTCGCCCGCGCGATGGCCCGGCGGGTGGAGGCGGAAGTCGCCGAACTGCTGCGTACGGAGCGGTAGGAGTAGGCCGAAACCGGGCGTTCCCGCAACCTTGCCAACCACCATTGGCACTCTTACATTCAACTCGTCGGTAACAACGGTGCACAGCCGATATACAGGGGACATCCAGTGGAAGATTCCCAGAACTTACCCGACGGGGACCACGGCGGCGGCCGGGTCAGATGGCGCCGCTTCGCCGTCCTGACCCTCCCGGCCGTGGCCGTCACCGCGGGCCTCGGCATCGCCCTCGCGCAGGGCGCGCTCGCCGCCTCCTTCGCGGTGTCGGGACAGCAGTTCAAGGTCTCGGCGAAGAGCCTGGAGGGCGAGGGCTTCGCCCAGTACGGCAGCGTCGACGTCAACGCGCGAGAAGAACTGATACCGGTGGCGATCACCGCCATCAAGGAGGCCAAGCTCCACAGCCTCTGCCAGTCGGTCGTCACCACCCTCCCGCTGATCGGCGACATCTCGCTCAACCTCACGGCGGGCGAGAAGAATCCGGTCGAGGCCAGCAACCTCTTCGTGGACGCCACCCAGCTCTCGGGCGACGCGGTCTTCAGCAACATCGAGATCGGCCGGGACGCCTCCACGCTGGACAAGGGTCCGGCGGAGGCCGTGGGCATGCAGGACCTCTTCGCCCAGCAGGCCGACAGCGTCACCATCGGCGATCTGCGCCAGACGGCGTGGGCGACCAACGCCGGCACCTTCAAGCTCTCCGGGCTGAACATGAGCATCAGCAAGGGCAAGAAGGAATGCTTCTGACCCGTGGCGGCGGCGCCGGGCGGACCGGGAGCCCGGCCCCCCGCGCGCGGCGGGCGGGACGGTTCCGCCGCTGGCGGCGGAGCAGGCCCTTCTGGGGCGGGTTCTTCGCCCTCCTCGCCGGCGCCGAGATCTGCGCACTGCCCCTCGCACCGCTGAAGGTCATGCTCTCGCAGGGCGTGGCGGGCATCCCGTCCGTCCTGATGGGAGTCGTCATGATCGTGATGGGGCTCTCCGCCTGGTTCTCCCCTCAGCACCGCACCCTGGCGGGGATCCTCACGACGCTCATCGCCACCGCCGCACTGGTCCTGTCGAACCTCGGCGGGTTCCTCATCGGCACCCTGCTCGGCATCCTCGGCGGCGGACTCATGTTCGCCTGGCAGCCGTCCGCCACGACGCGCCGCGCGAGCACCACCGCCGCGGACAACAACGACCACTCCGGTCCCCCCACCCCGCCTGCGCCCCCGACGCAGGACACCGATCCCCAAGGAGCGCTCTGATGACCCGTACGCCCACCCGCACCGCATTAGCCATGGTCACCGGAATCGCGGCGGCCGGGGCCCTGGCCCTCGGCGCCGTCCCGGCGACCGCGAGCCCCTCCGTACTGGCGGGTTCGACCACCGTCACTCCCGCAGGTCACGCCTTCAAGGCCACCCTCAGCGGCAAGGCCACCCTCAAGGCCGGATCGGTCACGGTGACCTGCTCGGTCTCCGTCTCCACCGGTGCGGTCCCGGCCGCGCCCGGCAACTACAACGCGGCCGGACCCGTCGCCTCGCCCATCTCCCCGCCCACGTACAGCTCGTGTACGTCGAGCATCCCGGGCGTGACACCGACCGTCACCACCAGCGGGGCCTGGAAGGTCTCGATGCAGAACGGTTCGCCCATCACGGCCACCATGACCGTGCCCACCGGCGGCCTGGTCGTGCACACCACCGGTCTCGCGGTCTGCACCGTCACCGCGGCGCCGAGCGGCCCGGCGGCGGTCGCGGGCACCTGGACGAACGGGGCGCCCCCGAGCCTGGCCTTCTCGGCCGCGAGCGTCCCGGTCACCGTCACCGGCGGCTTCGGCTGCCCGACGAGCGCCACCAGCTCCGCCTTCACCGCCGTCTACCTGGTGTCGGACACCACGAACCCGGCGCAGCAGATCACCGTCGGTCCCTGACCGGCCCCGCGTGACAGCGGCCCCGCCGCTCCCGGTGCGCACCGGGAGCGGCGGGGCCGTCGTGCGGGGACGAGCGCTCAGCGGTGCGCCGGGAACTCCACCACCTGCTGGTAGGTCGGGCGGTTCTGCCAGGTGATCATCGGGTGGGCGAGCCCGCCCACCGGGCGCTGGACGATGGCGTCCGCACACCACTGGTTGCCCGCCGCGCAGGTGCCGTCGGCCGGGTAGACCGCGGCCGGGGTGGCCGCGGCCGCCTGCTTCAGCGTGGTGAGCAGGACGTCACGGCAGCCGCTCAGGCTGCCCCCGCCGCAGTAGGCACGGGCGAGCGGACCGGCCACCGGGCGGCCGAGTACCCTGCGCAGGTCCTTGTCGGCGTAGCTCCACCAGCCGTACTGGAACGCCGACCCGGCGTGCGAACCGGTGGGCCCGTGACCCGCGTTGGGGGCCTCGTCGACGGTCAGCGAGGCCCGCAGGGCGTCGTACAGCGGTGCCCCCAGGCCCGGCTTGAACTCGGCCTCGATCAGCAGCGGCCACCACGCGTCCATGATCCGGACCGCGTCGGCGTTCGCGTACGCCTTGGAGCCCGGGCTGGTCTCCTTGCGCTCGCTCCCGCCGTCGCGCCAGGCGGTCAGCTTCTGGATGGCGGCGGCCGCCGCCGGATCGGTAACGGCCGAACTCCCCAGAACGGCCAGGAGTTCGGGCAGCAGGTCCTCTCCGCGCAGGTCGGTGACGGCCGCGTCCGCCATGGCCCCGGTGAGCGAGGCGCGGGTCACCCCGCCCGCCGCGACGAGGGGTGCGACCCGGTCGTCGAGCAGGCTCGCGCGGTGCACCGGGCCCATGCCGAACCCGGCCGCCCCGTACCCCTTGGCCTGCTTGTTGTTCCAGCTGATGTAGTAGTCCTGCCCGACGGACGCCGGGTGCTCGGCGGGCGGTGTGTAGGCGGCCGTGTTGGCGGCCGGGTCGAAGCCCTGCCACTCGTAGGCGGCCTGGCCGAGGACCGGGAGCGCGGGATCGACCCCGGCGGCCCGGACGGGGTTCAGCCCGCTGTTGTAGTACGCCGCCTCGCGGGAGTCGGCGTAGAACCAGTTGAAGGCGTAGCCGATGTGCTGCGCCGCCGACTGGAAGGCCCGCGCGTCCGTCACGTACGCCGGGTCGTTGAGCATCTGGAAGCCGATCATCGAGTCGGCCTCGTGGCGGTAGGTCGAGCGCAGCGCGGTGTAGGCGACGGGTTTGCCCCCGACGGTCGCGCGGTGCGTGACGATGCCGTAGCCGGTGCGCCACACCCGCATCCGGTAGGAGCCCGCCGCGGTGCCGTCGGCGACGGTCGGGGTCCAGGCGTTGCTGTGCTCCAGCTTCTCCATGGGCGTGCAGCTGCCGCGGAAGAGGTAGGAGGTGGAGGCGGTGGTCGCCGGGCCGCCGCCCGGCTCGCACAGCTCGACGGCGAAGGTGTCGGTGATGTCCTGCCCGGCGGAGGTCGCGCTCCAGGCGTAGTCCTGGCCGCGCCCGAGCTGTACGTACATGCTCACGCCCGCGAAGGAGGCGCCCCGGGCGCTCAGCCCCGGGCCCTGGAGCTCCTGCAGCATCAGCAGTTGGGGGGCCAGATAGCCGGTCTGCGGGCCGAAGACGGCGACGGGGTGGCCGCTCGCGGTCTTCGCGCCGGAGACCACGAGCGCGTTGGACATGCTGGGCTTGACCGGCTTGGGCGGGCTCGCGGCGTCCTTCGCTGCCGCCGAGCCCGTACGGTCGTGCACAAGCGGCTCGGCGACCACCGAGCCCGCGTCCGGGAGGGCGGTGCCCCGCGGGTTCGCGGGCTTCTGCGCGTAGGGGAAGCTCGTCCCGTCGTGCACGGTCAGCACGGCCTCGGGATCCTCGCGCTCGCGGAAGGACTCCCAGACCCGGGTGCCCTCCTCCAGCCCGTACTGCCGCTGCGCGGCCAGCAGCGAGAGCGCGGCCTGCACCTCGCCGCCGCCACCGCCGCCGAACAGGCCGCCGACGACGGAGGCGAGGGCGATCAGGTCGGTGAGCTCGAAGGGCCGGATCTCCCCCGCGTTGGTGAGGGAGTCGATGTGTCCGGTGAGCACGTACTCGCCGGGGAAGTAGCGGCCGTTCTTGGACTCCGTGCGGTAGGCGTTGACGCCGTCCACATAGGCCTGCGCGTCGTCCATCGCCTGCCGGCCGCGCTCGCCCCCGGTGGTGCGGATCCGGTCCACCTGCGCCTGGAGGTCGGCTTCGGTGTACGGGGCCTGTGGCCAGAACTCCTGCTCCAGGCCCTGGTTGGCCAGGGCGCCGCCCGCGAAGGGGGTCAGATCGCCCCGGCCGACGTGCCGGAAGAGGTCCATCTGCCACAGCCGGTCCTGGGCGGCGGCGTAGCCCGCGCCGTATTCGGTGCCGTAGCGGGTGGTGCCCTTGATGTGCGGGACGCCGGACTTCTTGTCCCGGGTGATGGTGACGTCCGGGCGGGGGCTGACGGTCGACTCGACCTGGTTCGCCGGCACCCCGAAGGAGGCGTCGTTGAAGAAGTCGTTGATCGTGGCGTCGGTGAGGCCCTGGTACCCGCCCGCCAGCGACCCGTAGCGCGCGAGCTGGTCGGAGGTGTGGGCGGGCAGGGTGCCGAGGGCCTTGTGGAGCAGGATCTGGGCCAGGGTGGCGTTACCGCTCTGGCCCGGCGGGAGGATGTCCGAGCACTGGCCGCCGCAGTAGTCGGCTATGGGGAGCGGGGCCGGGGCGGCGGCCGAGGCCGTGCCCGGGGCGAGCGGGGAGAGCAGGGCTGCGCCGAGGGCTACCAGTCCTGTGACAACAGCGGTTCTGAGCCGTGCGGTTGGGCGTCGCATACGTGCTCCTCCGTGAGGGCCGGGAACGGTGCACGGAGGGTACTGGCGGGGACTACCGCTCAGTAAGGTGAAGGCGCGCCTCATTTCGGCGGCGCGAGCCGCGCTCCGGCGCGGGGGCCGCCGAGCCGGAAAAGCGGTTGCCGGAAACCGGGACCCCGGGTGAGGCTGACGCCCATGTCCCAGAACGCAGCACAACGGCAGACCTCCCCGGAACACCACGGCGTGGCCGACCTGTTCTCCTCCTCCGGACGCCTCAAGGCCGTCCCGCGCAAGCCCGTGCGGCGCGCGCAGCTGCTGGGGTACCTCTCGGAGGCCCTGTTCACCCCGGACCGGGAGTACTCCGAGTCCGAGGTGAACGAGGCGTTGCGGACCGTGCACGACGACAGCGCGGCGCTACGGCGCTACCTGGTCATCGCGGGCCTGCTGACCCGGACCCGCGACGGCGGCAGCTACCGGCGGGCCACCGAGGCCGCCGAGGCCCGGTAGCGGGTCAGCAGCCGCCCGCCGCCCGCCGGCAGGGCCGACGCGGCGGCCGCCTCGTTCAGCCCCGGGTCGGCGCCTCAGCTCCTCAGCCCCGGTACGTCTCCAGCAGGCGCAGCCAGATCTCGCTCAGCGTCGGGAACGCGGGAACCGCGTGCCACAGCCGCGCGATCGGCACCTCTCCGGCCACCGCGATCGTCGCCGCGTGCAGCAGCTCGGCCGTCCCGGGTCCCACGAAGGTCGCCCCCAGGAGGACCTCCCGGTCCAGGTCCACGACCATCCGGGCCCGCCCCCGGTACCCCTCGGCGTACAGGCCCGCGCCGGACACCTGCCCGAGGTCGTAGTCGACGGCCCGGACCCGGTGACCCGCCCGCTCGGCCGCCGCGGCGGTCAGCCCGACCGCCGCCGCCTCCGGATCGGTGAACACCACCTGCGGGAGGGCCGCCGTGTCCGCGGTCGCCGCGTACGGACCCCAGCGCCCCTCGTCGGCCTCGGTGACGGCGCCCGCCGCGCGCGCCGCGATCACGGCGCCCGCGATCCGCGCCTGGTACTTGCCCTGATGCGTCAGCAGCGCACGGTGGTTGACGTCCCCGACGGCGTACAGCCAGTCGGTCCCGGGTACGCGGCAGCTCTCGTCGACCCCGATCCACCCGCCGGGCTCCAGCCCGACCGTGTCGAGGCCGATGTCCTCGGTGCGCGGGACCCGGCCCGTCGCCATCAGCAGTTCGTCGCCCTCGACCGTCTCACCGCCGGTCAGCACCACCGTGACCGGGCCGGTGGACCCGTCCCGGACGACCGCCTCCACCTCGACGCCCGTACGCACCACCGCGCCCGCCTCCCGCAACGCCTCGGCGACCAGTTCGCCCGCGAACGGCTCCATCCGGGGCAGCAGCCGCTCCCCGCGCACCAGTACCGTGACCCGGGACCCGAGGGCCTGCCAGGCGGTGGCCATCTCGGCGGCCACCACGGAACCGCCGACGATCACCAGCCGCTCCGGGACCCCCTGGGCCGAGGTGGCCTCACGGCTGGTCCACGGCCGGGCGGCGGCCAGCCCGGGCAACTCGGGGAGCAGCGCCCGGGTACCGGTGGCCACGACCACGGCCTGACGGGCGGAGAGCACGTGGTGCTCCCCCTCGGGGCTGGTCACGGCGACCTTGCGGATCCCGTACAGGCGGCCGTGGCCCCGGTAGAGGTCGACGCCGATCGACCGCAGCCAGTCGACCCCGCCGTCGTCCTTCCAGTGACTCGTCCAGTAGTCGCGGTGCTCGAACACCGCCGCCGCCTCCAGCGGCCCCCGCACCGCCGCCGCCAGCCCGGGCACCCTGCGGGCGTCGGCCCGCGCCAGGGCCGGGCGCAGCAGCGCCTTGCTGGGCACGCAGGCCCAGTACGAACACTCGCCGCCGACGAGTTCGCTCTCCACCAGCGCCGCGGTGAGCCCCGCGGCCCGGACCCGGTCGACGAGATTCTCGCTGGCCGGTCCCGCGCCGAGCACCACGACGTCGTACTCCACCGCTTCAGTCATGCGGTCCAGTGTCCCGCAGGACCCGCGCGGTGGAACCGAGGGGCGGTCCCGGCGTGCCGGAACCGCCCTCCCCCGCTACGCCTCTTCGGCGGGCTTCGCCTTCTCCTCCGCGATCTTCGCCCGGACCTCGTCCATGTCCAGGGCGCGGGCCTGCCCGATGACGTCCTCCAGCATGGCCTCGGGCAGCGCGCCCGGCTGCGCGAAGATGGCCACCTGGTCCCGGATGATCATCAGGGTCGGGATCGACTGGATGTCGAAGGCCGCGGCCAGCTCCTGCTGCGCCTCCGTGTCCACCTTCGCGAAGACCACGTCGGAGTGGACCTCCGACGCCTTCTCGTAGACCGGGGCGAACTGGCGGCACGGACCGCACCACGACGCCCAGAAGTCGATCAGCACGAACTCGTTCTCGCTGACCGTCCGGTCGAAGTTCTCCTTGGTGAGTTCGACTGTAGCCACGGTTTCCAGACCTCCGTTTTTCGCGCTTCCTGTCCGTGGAACGAACGGACCGCCCCGAGCATTCCGGACCCGCGCGCGAGGAAGGGGCGGCGCAGGTCAGAACGGATGACCGGCCGGGGAGCTGCGCACCGTGGTCCAGCGCAGTTCGGTGAAGGCGTCGAGGTTCGCCTCGCCGCCGAACCGGGCGCCGTTGCCCGAGGCGCCGACCCCGCCGAAGGGGGCCACCGCCTCGTCGTTGACGGTCTGGTCGTTGACGTGCGCGATCCCGGTGGGGATCCGCCCTGCCAGCTCCAGCCCGCGCGCCGCGTCCCGCGTGACGATCCCGAGCGAGAGGCCGTAGGGACCGGCCGAGGCCAGGGCGACCGCCTCCTCCTCCGAGGCGAAGGACCGTACGGGCGCCACCGGGCCGAAGACCTCCTCCGCGTAGGCCGGGGTGTCGTCGCCGACGCCCGCGAGCACGGTCGGCCGGTAGAACAGGTCACGGTGGGTGCCGCCCGCGACCAGCTTGGCGCCCCGCTCGGTACTGGCCTCGACCAGGCGGTGCACCCGCTCCAACTGGGCGCGGTCGATGAGCGGACCCAGGTGCACCTGTTCGCGGTACGGGTCCCCCACGGCCAGCGCCTCGGCCCTGACGGCGAGCCGCTCGACGTACTCGTCGTACAGCGAGGCGTGCACGAGATGGCGGCCCGCGGTCATGCATATCTGGCCCTGGTGGAAGAAGGATCCCCAGGAGGCCTGGGCCACCGCGGCCTCCACATCGGCGTCGGCGAGCACGACCAGGGCGGAGTTGCCGCCCAACTCCAGGTGCGTGCGCTTGAGCTGACGGCCCGCCACCTCGCCGACGCTGCGGCCCACCGCCGTCGATCCGGTGAACGACAGGACACGCACCAGGGGTTCGGCCACCAACGCCTCCCCGACCTCGGCGCCGCCGGGCAGCACGTGGAGCAGCCCGGCGGGCAGACCGGCGGCGGCGAAGACGGCGGCGAGCGAGAGGCCGCCGCACACCGCGGTACGCCGGTCCGGCTTGAGCAGCACCGCGTTGCCGAGGGCGAGCGCGGGCGCGACCGAGCGGATGGCCAGGATCAGCGGGGCGTTGAAGGGGGCGATCACCCCGACGAGCCCGGCCGGGACCCGGGTCGTGTACGAGAGCCGGGGCGCCTCGGTCGGTAGCACCTGCCCGGTCGGGCGCGAGGCCAGCGCGGCCGCCTCGTAGCACTCCTGCGCGGCGACGTGCAGCTCGAAGTCGGCCTTGCCCGCTATGCAGCCGGACTCGCGGATCAGCCATGCGCGGAGCTCTTCGGCGTGGGCCGCGAACAGGTCCCCGGCGCGGCGGAGCACCGTGGCGCGCTCCAGGTGGGTGGTGCGCGCCCAGTCCCGCTGCGCGGCCCGGGCCCGTACGGCTGCTTCGGCGACATCGGGGGCCGCGGCGAGGTCGAGGGTGGCGAGGGTACGGCCGGTGGCGGGCTCGATGACCGGCGCCGTACCTCCCGTCAGAGTGGGTCCGTCCTGCCAGAACTGCGGATCGAGGAGCGGCATGGCGCGAGGCCTCCGGTGGGTGGGGACGGTGCAGTGCCGGGCTGGGGGGCGGCACGCGTCATCGTGCCAGAACGGACCAGTCAATTCTGTTCACTTATTGGGCAGTTGACAGCGTCATGTGTCCGGAATCGATCGAACGACCGGGCGTCTGGGCGCCTGGGAGGGCGGGCAGGCGGACAGGCGGGGAGGGACATGAGTCCGGCACCCGACGCGCCCGCCCAACACGTCCGCCCGCCGCCCCGCCCCGTCAGCGCTCCAGCACGAGGGCGATGCCCTGCCCCACCCCGATGCAGAGCGCGGCCATCCCGGTGCCCGAGCCCGCGGCCGCCAGCTGGTGGGCCACCGATCCCGCGAGGCGGGCGCCGGACGCGCCGAGCGGGTGCCCGATCGCGATCGCCCCGCCGCGCGGGTTGACCACGGCCCGGTCCAGCTCCGGCCAGGACTCCAGACAGCCCAACGCCTGTGCGGCGAAAGCCTCGTTCAACTCCAGGGTGGTGAGGTCGGCGAAGCCCCGGCCCGCCTTCGCCAGCGCCTGCCGGACGGCCTCCACCGGCCCCAGACCGAAGAGCTGCGGCTCGATCCCGGTGACCGCCGATGACCGGATCCGGGCCAGCGGTTCGCGCCCGGTGGCCGCGAGGCCCGCCTCGTCGGTGAGCAGCAGGGCGGCGGCCCCGTCATTGAGCGGGGAGGAGTTGGCGGCGGTGACGGTGCCCCGGCCGTCCGTACGGAAGACGGGCTTGAGGCGCGCGAGGGCCTCCGGCGTGGACCCCTCCCGGACGCACTCGTCACGCGGGAGTTCCACACCCGGGTACGG
The DNA here is from genome assembly GCF_030063135.1 of Streptomyces sp. G-G2. Lineage (GTDB taxonomy): Bacteria > Actinomycetota > Actinomycetes > Streptomycetales > Streptomycetaceae > Streptomyces. The sequence continues at coordinate 21,961 of NZ_JASISO010000003.1, read as the reverse complement.
GACCACCTCGGCGTCGTACTCCCCCGCCGCCCACGCGGCCGCGGCCTTGCGGTGGCTCTCCAGGGCGAAGGCGTCCTGGGCCTCGCGGGTGATCGCGAACTTGTCCGCGACCAGCTCCGCGCCCTCCCCGAGCGAACCGGTCCACTCCGCGGGCATGCCCGGGTTGGTCATCCGCCAGCCCAGCGTGGTCGACCAGAGTTGCTGGTGGGCGGCGGGGAAGGCGCGTTCGGGCTTCTGCATCACCCAGGGCGCGCGGGTCATCGACTCGACCCCGCCCGCGATCGCCACCGAGGCGTCCCCGACCGCGATGGCCCGGGCCGCCTGGATCACGGCCTCCAGGCCGGAGCCGCAGAGCCGGTTGACGGTGACTCCGGGGACCGTGACCGGCAGCCCGGCGAGCAGCACCGCCATGCGGGCGACGTCCCGGTTGTCCTCGCCGGCGCCGTTGGCGTCACCGAAGACGACGTCGTCGATCCGTGCGGGATCGAGCGCGGGCGTACGGTCGACCAGCGCGCGGACCACGTGCGCGGCCAGGTCGTCCGGGCGGACCCCGGCGTAGGCACCGCCGAACTTGCCGATCGGGGTACGGACGGCGTCGACGATGTAAACGTCGCGGATGCGCATGCGGGGTCTCCTGGGCAGATCCGTGCGGGCGCGCCGGTGGGCGCGCCCGCAGTTTCCGTCCCGGCCTCGCGCCCTGTCAACGGTCGCCCGGTCGGCGCGCGGCAGCTCCGACCTGGTCCGGCCGTACGGACCGGGCCGTCCGGGCCGCGCGGCCGGCGCCCTCAGGTGGACTCGCGGGGCAGGGCCCGCGCGGCCATCAGGCCGTGGCGGGCCAGGGGCTCGGAGGGCTCCCGCACCATCCGGTCCACCAGGGAGGCCAGATGGTCACCGGTCGGCATCTCCAGTTGCACCGTGCTCAGGCGCGGCCGCAGCAGGCGGCCGATCAGCAGGTCGTCGGCGCCGATGACCGCCACGTCCTGCGGCACCCGCAGGCCCTCGTCCTGGAGGGCGCGCATGAGCAGCATCGCGTACTCGTCGTTGTAGGCGAAGACCGCGCCCGGCCCGCTCCCGCGCCAGCCCCGCGCGAGGGCCTGCGCCGACTCCTCGGTGTAGCTCATGGGCAGCACCTCGACCGAGGCCGCGGAACCGGCCGCCGCCCGCGCGCCCTCCAGGCGCGGCGCGGAGAACAGCTCCAGGCCCGCCTCCTGCGGCACGATCACGCCGATCCGGCGGTGGCCGCGTTCGACGAGATGGGCGGCGGCCCTGGCCCCGACCTCCGCCTGGTCCATGACCAGGGCGTGCGCCCCGGCCACGCCGACCGGCCCGAGGGTGATCACGGCGCGGGCCCCGGCCCGCTTGAGGGTCTCGACGTCGTGGGCGTTCAGGGCGATCTCGCCGAGCGAGATCACCGCGACGGGCCGCAGCTCGGCCCAGGCGCGGGCAGCCTGGTCACCGGTGAGGCCGAGGCTGCCGTACTGGACCACGGTGTAGTCGAGCCTGCGCAGGGCCCACTGGAGCCCGTTGAGGAACGCGCTGTACAGCGGGCCCACCGGGACGTGCGAGGTGGGCAGCAGCACGATGCGGGTGTGCCCGGCGCGCAGACTGCGGGCGGCGGCATGGGGGACGTACCCCAGCTCCTCGGCGGCGTCGCGGACCTTGCGACGGGTCGGCTCGCTGATCCGCACGGCTTCCGCGTTGTTCAGGACGTACGAGACCGTGGCGCGCGAGACACCCGCGAGGCGGGCCACATCGGCGCTGGTGGGCACGGGCGCGGACAGCTGCGCGGCGGGGGTGGCGGGCGGCGCGGACACCGGGGTCGGCGTGGGCGCTCCGGGCGACTTCGGTGACTGAGACATTGCCGTGGCATCTTTCCAGACTGGTCGCGCCGAGGGTCTAGCGGATGGCCTGAATCGAATGCTACACAGTGGTTACACGATTCATTGACACGTGTAACCACCTGTCGCACCGCCCTCACCGGAGGTGTCGCACCACGTGTCGCCCCGTGCCGTCGCCCTGCCGTGTTCCGACGCGCCCCCGCCGTCACGACAGGGCGGCACGCACCCCGTCATCCACTCGTCACCCCTGCCCAGGAGGGCACCGTGGCCCTTTCCTCCCCCGGCACCGGCACCGCCGACGCCACCTCCCCCGCCCCCTGCGCCGCGCCCAGCGGATCCGCGCCCCCGCGCGGCCTGCTGGCCCTGCTGCTCGTGGGCAACACCGCGATGTACTCGCTCTACATCGGCGTCGCCGGAATCCTGCTCGCGCTCCAGGTCGAGCACATCGACCCGGCGAACAAGGTTTCCAACTTCGGCCTGATCGCGGGGGTTTCCGCGATCTTCGCCACCGTCTTCAACCCGGTCGCCGGCGCCCTCTCCGACCGCAGCGGCCGCCGCAACCCCTGGATCCTGGGCGGCGGTCTGGCCGCGATACCCGCGATGTTCCTGCTCGGGTTCGCCGACACCATCCTGTTGATCACCATCGCGTGGTGCCTCGGGCAGGCCGTGATGAACGTCTACCAGGCCGCCATCACCTCCGTGGTCCCCGACCGGATCCCGGTGACCGCACGGGGCAAGGCCTCGGCGGCCGTCGGCCTCGGCCTGCCCTTCGGCTCCACCCTGGGCGCCCTGCTCGGCGCGGCCTTCTCCGACGACTACCGCACCGGCTACCTCCTCTTCGGCGCGATCGTGGCGGGCGCGGCCGTGCTCTTCACCGCCTGCGGCCGTGAGGAACGCCTCCCCGTCCGCGCCGCGTTGCCGGTGCGCTCCCAACTGGCCGCCTTCACGGGCGCGCTCAAGGACCACGACTTCCGCTGGGCGTTCATCGGGCGCGCGCTCCTCGTCCTCGGGTACTTCGCGGTGAGCGGCTACCAGCTGTACATCCTCCAGGACCACACCCGGCTGCCCGACGGCATGGAGCCGGAGGACGCCGTGGCCCTGCTGATGCCGCTGACCAGCGTGGCGATGGTGGTCTCGACCGTGCTGGGCGGCTACCTGTCCGACCGGTTCGACCGCCGCAAGCTCTTCGTCGGAGCCTCGGCGCTGCTGTCGGCGGTGGCCCTGCTCATCCCGGCCCTGTCGACGAGCTGGTCGGCGATGCTCGCCTTCTCCGTGGTCAACGGCCTCGCCTTCGGCAGTTACATGGCCGTGGACACGGCCCTGGTCACGATGGTCCTGCCGAAGGCCGAGGACGCGGCGCGCGACATGGGCGTCCTGAACATCGCCAACGCCGGTCCGCAGATCGTCGCCCCCTTCATCGCCTCCGTGATCGTTTCCGTCAGCGGCGGCTACACGGCGCTGTTCGTCATCGCGGCGGCGCTGTCCATCGCGGGCGCGCTGGCCGTGAAGCCGATCCGCGGCGTCCGCTGAACCCCTCTCCCGACCGACGAAAGGCACCCCCGTGCGACTTCACACCCACACCTGGGGCGAGGGCGACCGCATCGCCCTGCTCGTCCACGGCGTCATGGCCGACCACCGCACCTGGCGCCGGGTCGGCCCGGCCCTCGCCTCCCTCGGCTACCGCGTGATCGCCGTGGACCTGCGCGGGCACGGCGCCAGCGGCCGGGGCGAGTACGGCGCCGCGGTCTTCGCCGACGACCTGGCCGAGACCCTTCCGGCCGGGGCGGAACTCGCCATCGGCCACTCGCTCGGCGGGCTGGCCCTCTCCCTCGCCGTGGACCGGCTGCTGCCGCGCCGCGCGGTGTACTCCGACCCGGCCTGGCACCTGGGCAGCCTCGGCGAGGGCTTCGGGCCGGAGCTGTTCGCCGGGTTCAAGGCAGCGCCCAAGGAGCAGATCCAGGCGATGAACCCGCGTTGGGAGGAGGCCGACGTGGACGTCGAACTCCTGACCCTGGCGGCCTGGGACGAGGCGACCGCGCTGAGCCTGGGCCCGCTGACCGGTACCGACCTGCTCCCCGCAGCGCCCGTGGTGCCCTCCCTCGTGCAGCTCGCCGACCCGAGCTTCCTGATCGACGGGGACCGGGCGGCGGTCCTCGCGTCCCGCGGTTTCGAGGTCCGTTCGGTCGCGGGGGCCGGTCACACCATCCACCGGGACGACTTCGAGGGCTTCATGACCTCGCTTGAAGGATGGATATAGCAAGCTTCCAGAACGCCCCGTTACCGTCTGTATACCGATGAGTAACGGGGAGGTCCGGTTTCGATGACCACAGTTCCTGGCATAGCTCCTGGCACGTCGTACGACGTGGCGCACCGCCCGTCCCACGACTGGGGCCGCAGCGCGGCGCCCGCCTCGCCTCCGGGCCTCGCGGACATGGCGGCGGCGCTCGCCGAGGGCAGCGTGTCCTCGCGCTGGCTGACCGAACAGTGCCTGGAGCGGATCGCCGCCTCGCAGCCGGAGTTGAACGCGTTCCGGATCGTGCACGCCGAGTCCGCCCTCGCGGAGGCGGACGCCGCCGACCGGCGGCTCGCCGCCGGTGAGCGGCTCCCGCTGCTGGGCGTACCGCTCGCGGTCAAGGACGACATGGACGTGGCCGGGCTGCCGACCGCCTTCGGCTGCGCGGGCGACTTCCCGCCCAAGGCCGACGACAGCGAGGCGGTACGCCGCCTGCGCGCGGCGGGCGCGGTCATCGTCGGCAAGACCCAGACCCCCGAGCTGGGCCAGTGGCCGCTCACCGAGGGGGCCGCCTTCGGTGCGACCCGCAATCCGTGGAACCCGGACTTCACCCCGGGCGGCTCCTCCGGCGGCTCGGCGGCGGCCGTGGCGGCCGGACTGATCCCGGCGGCGCTGGGCTCGGACGGCGCGGGATCGATCCGCATCCCGGCGGCCTGGACCCACCTGGTGGGCATCAAACCGCAGCGCGGCCGCATCTCCACCTGGCCCGAACCGGAAGCCTTCCGGGGGCTGACGGTCAACGGTGTGCTGGCGCGTACGGTCGCCGACGCGGCCCTGCTCCTCGACGCGGCCAGCGGTTCGCACCGGGGCGACCTGCACCGCCCCGCGCCGATCTCCGCCGTACGGGCCGCCCGGAGGGCGCCCGGGCGGCTGCGGATCGCGCTGTCCTTCGGTATGCCGTTCACCGGCACCTCCAAGGCCCTCGACCCTTCGGTCCGTTCAGCCGTGGAACGGCTCGCGGGACGCCTGGAGGCGCTGGGGCACGAGGTGGCCCTGGAGGACCCCCGGTACGGAAAGATCGGCCTGAGCTTCATCCCCCGCGCGACCGGTGGCGTACAGGAGTGGGCGGCCCGGGTACCGGACCCCTCGCTGCTGGACCCCCGCACGAGCGAGGCCACCCTCATGGGGCGCATCCTGAGCGGCCTGCCCCTGCGGGCGGCGCGCCGCGCCGAGGCCCTGCACCAATACCGGATCGGCGAGATCTTCCACCGCTACGACGTGGTCCTGACGCCTACGACGGCCACCGCGCCCCTGCGCGTGGGCGCCCTCGTCGGGCGCGGCTCCCTGGACACGGAGCGGGCGATCATCGCGGCCTGCCCGTACGCCTGGCCGTGGAACGTCCTCGGCTGGCCGGGCGTGAACGTCCCGGCGGGCTTCACCCCCCAGGGCCTCCCGGTGGGTGCCCAACTCCTGGGCCCGGAAGCCTCGGAGCCCCTCCTGATCTCCTTGGCGGCCCAACTGGAGGCAGCCGAGAACTGGCAGTCCCACTGGCCCCGCTGGTCGGCCCCCGTGGGGGCGGCGGCCGAGCGGGTGCTTGCGTGAGGGATGGGGGGCTTCCGCGGGGGGCGGGGTTTCCGCGGCTTCGCCGCGGGGGCTTTGGCTTCGAGCGTCCGGGGTCGGGGCAGTGCCCGGGGGCTGCCCCGACCCCGAACACGAGAAAACCCGCTCCCCCGACCCCCGGGCACCCGCCCGACCCCGCACGCGAGACATCAGGCCCCACCCGACCCCCCGGCGAGGGGGGTGCCGCGCCCATGTGCTCCGTCCCGCTAACCTCTCCCGGATGACGGCACTTTCCCAGCACAGCACCGGCAACGTCCCCCAGCCCGGCCGCGATGGCCCCCAGGCCACCACCGAGGCCGATCCGCACGCCATCGGGGCCGTGCAGACCTCTTACGCCCCCGATCACGACGGGGACCCCGATCCCGGGGAGATCGTCTGGACCTGGGTTCCGTTCGAGGAAAATGACGGCCGGGGCAAGGACCGGCCCGTGCTGGTCGTGGCCCGCGAGGCCGACGGCGGGACGTTGCTCGCCGTACAGCTGTCCAGCAAGCGGCACGACCGCGACCGGGAGTGGGTGCCCATCGGCACCGGGCCCTGGGACGCCGCCGGGCGCGAGTCCTGGGTGGACGTGGACCGGGTGCTGCGCCTGCACGAGACCGGCATGCGGCGCGAGGCCTGCGCGCTCGACCGGGGACGGTTCCAGCTGGTCGTGGACCGGCTGCGCGCGCGGTACGGCTGGCGCTGACCCCGCCCGAGCCCGGACCGCTCCCCCCCGAACCCCGGAGCGCCCCGATCGGCCCCCTCAGCCGGGGAAGGCCGCCTCGAACGCCCTCCTCGGCCCCGGGGCGCGGTCCAGGATGCCGAACACCACCCGGTCGAAGACTCCCGCGAACCGGCCGGTCAGCAGGGCCCGGAAGGCCTCCGCCACCTCGGCCGGGTCGTTCATGAACACCCCGCACCCCCACGCCCCCAGCACCAGGCGCCGGTACGCGTGGAGCGCCGCCACCTCCAGGACGCGCTCCGCGCGCCGGGCCAGGGCCTGCGGGATCTCGGCCGCGCGCTCCGGTTCCTGGCGCCGGATGGTGCCCGCGTTCGGGGCCGGGGAGGTGAGAAAGCCCGCTCGGAAGGGCGTGTCCAGGAGTTCGCCCCGGTCGTCGCGGAACACGGGGACCCCGGGCGAGTGAATCACCCGGTCGGTGTAGAAGGTGCTGCTCCCGGCGCGGTGGACTTCGTAGTACTCCCTGGCCTCCAGCAGGGTCTCGTACAGGGCCGAAGCCCGGCACAGCGCCTCCTCCTGCGCCTTGGCCCCCCGTACGTAACCGCCCCCGGGATTGCGGGCCGAGGCGAAGCTGAGGACCGCGACCGGGCCGTCGGCGGCGAGCCTGCGGGCGGCGACCGTACTGCTCTCCCCCGTCACCTCGAAGGCGGTCGTCCGCGCCCCCGCCCCGGCCGGTTCGCCTGGAATGACTGGATTAGGTCCATATATTCTGGTTCCTGCCTTGGCCTCCGCCACGGCGGCGGCGAGGGAGACCTCCCGCCCCGCCCGCGACCGGTATCCCCCGGCCGCCACGATCCGCGTGTTCTCCAGGGCGATGGCCCGCAGTCTGCTGCTCATCCCTCGATCTTCGCCAACGGGTACAGCGAGCGGCAACGCAATTACATAGCGCGATCCGGCACCGGATTGCGTGATGTCGGCGCGATTCGAACGATTCACGTCCCGACCCGAGCGGGTAGGCACCGGTGATGTCACGGCTCACGACAGGAAATGAGGATCCGGTCATGCCACAGGACTCGTCCGCGACGCCCACCCGCGCACACCTCCTCCCACCCGAAGACCTCCTCCCACCCGCGCCCCTTCCGCACCCTCCGCCCCTCACCGAGACCGCCGCCGAGGACCTCGTGCGCGGCATCTGTTTCAAAACGGGTCCGCCCCGGCTGGTCGGTGCCGAGCTGGAGTGGCTGCTGCTGGACGCCGAGGACCCCGGCCGTCCGCTGCCGCCCGACCGGCTCACCGCCGCGCACGAGGCGGCGCGCGCGCTGCCCCTGCGCTCCCGGTTCACCGTGGAGCCCGGCGGGCAGCTGGAGCTCAGCTCGCCCCCCGCCGCCTCGCTCATGGAGTGCGTCGGCGACCTCCAGTCCGATCTGGCGGCCGTACGCGCCGCCCTCGGCGCGCGGGGCGTCGTACTCGACGGGTGCGGCCACGACCTGCGCCGCCCGCTGCACCGGCTGCTGGACAGCCCCCGGTACTCCGCCATGGAGACGTACTTCGACCGCACCGGACCGGCCGGGCGCGCCATGATGCGCGCCTCCGCCTCCGTGCAGGTCTGTGTGGACGCGGGCCACGAGGAGCCGGGGCCGCTGGGTCACGGCAGGCGCTGGCGGTTCGCGCACCTGCTGGGCGCGGTCCTGGTGTCGGCCTTCGCGAACTCCCCTGCGTACAGCGGTCCGTACATGGGCTGGCGGTGTTCGCGCCAGGGCGTGTGGAGCGACATCGACACGTCCCGCGCGCTCGCCCCGCCGCTCGACTCCGAGCCCCGTGAGGCCTGGACGCGGCAGGCGCTCGACACGGCGGTGATGTGCGTGCGGCCCGACGCCGCGCGATCCGATGGCGCGCCGTCCGACGGGGCCGACGGTCCCGGGGGCGACGCCTGGGAGGTGCCCCGGGGGCTGACCTTCCGCGGCTGGCTGCGCGGCGGCGGTCCGCGGCCCCCCACCACCGCGGATCTCGAGTACCACCTGACCACGCTGTTCCCGCCGGTCCGCCCCCGCGGCCATCTGGAGCTGCGGATGATCGACGCGCAGCCCGGTGAGGACGGCTGGGTGGTCCCGGTGGCCGTGGTGCACGCGCTGTTCGACGACCCGGAGGCCGCGGAGACGGCGTACCGCGTGGCGAAGGGTCTCGCGGACGCCTACGGGTCCCGGCCCGCGCCCCGCAATCCGCTCTGGCGGTCCGCCGCCCGGTACGGACCGGGCGACCCGGAGCTGCGTACGGCCGCCCTCAGCTGCTTCCGGGCGGCCGCCGAGGCGCTGCCCCGGCTGGGGGCGGACACCCGGGTGCGGGACGCCGTAGGGGAGTTCAACGAGCGCTTCGTGCTGCGCGGCCGCTGTCCCGCCGACGAGACGGACGAGGCCCGGGCCCGTACGGGAGCCCGCACCGGCGGCGCCCGGCCCGCCTCCGCGATACCCCTCCGGAAGGAGACCCGCTCGTGAGTACCGGAGCCGAACCGGCCCCCTCCCGTCCCGCGCCGCCCACCCGCCCCGCGCCTGCCGTGGACCTGCGCGAGCGGGCCGCCGCCGCGCTGAGCGCCGCGCGGGTGCGGACCGCCGGGCTGACCGACGCGGTGACCGACGGGGAACTGGCCGCGCAGCACTCCCCGTTGATGTCCCCACTGGTCTGGGACCTCGCGCACATCGGGAACATGGAAGAGCTGTGGCTGCTGCGCGAGGTCGCCGGGCGCGCGCCGATGCGGCCCGAGATCGACCCGTTGTACGACGCGTTCGAGCATCCCCGTTCGGAGCGGCCCAAGCTGCCGCTGCTCGCACCCGCCGAGGCGCGCGACTACGGCGCGGAGGTGCGCGGGCGGGTCTTCGAGCTGCTGGAGCGGACGCCGTTCGAGGGCACGGCCCTGCTCGACGACGGGTTCGTGTTCGGGATGATCGCCCAGCACGAACAGCAGCACGACGAAACGATGCTGATCACCCATCAGCTGCGGCCGGGGGGCCCGGTGCTGACCGCCCCGGAGCCGGGGCCGGCCGCCGGTCCGCCGCCGGAGGCCGCCGAGGTGCTGGTGCCAGGCGGCCCGTTCACCATGGGCACGTCCACCGAGCCGTGGTCGCTGGACAATGAACGCCCCGCGCACACCCGGGACACCGGGTCCTTCTGGATCGACACCGCTCCGGTGACGAACGCCGCCTACCGGGCCTTCATCGAGGACGGCGGGTACACCGAGCCCCGCTGGTGGGCGTCGGAGGGCTGGGACCAGATCCGCGCCCACGGGATCGAGGCCCCGCTGTTCTGGTACCGGGAGGCGGGCCAGTGGCTGCGCCGCCGGTTCGGGGTGGTGGAGCCGGTGCCGGGTGACGAGCCGGTGCTGCACGTCAGCTGGTACGAAGCGGACGCCTACGCCCGCTGGGCGCGACGGCGGCTGCCCACGGAGGCCGAGTGGGAGAAGGCGGCCCGCCACGATCCGGTGACGGGCCGCTCGACCCGCTACCCGTGGGGCGACACCGACCCCACCCCGGTCCAGGCCAATCTGGGCCAGCGCCATCTGCGCCCGGCCCCCGCGGGCAGCTATCCGGCCGGGGCCTCCGCCCTCGGGGTGCGCCAGCTGATCGGCGACGTGTGGGAGTGGACGGCGAGCGACTTCCTGCCCTATCCGGGGTTCAGGGCGTTTCCGTACCGCGAGTACTCGGAGGTGTTCTTCGGTCCCGCGCACAAGGTGCTGCGCGGCGGGTCGTTCGCGGTGGACCCGGTCGCCTGCCGGGGCACCTTCCGCAATTGGGACCTGCCGGTACGCCGTCAGATCTTCTCCGGCTTCCGCACCGCGAGGGATGCCTGATGTGCCGTCACATCGCTTACCTGGGACCGCTGGTACCGCTCGGGCGACTGCTGTCCGAGCCGGAGTACTCGCTGGTGCGCCAGGCCTGGGCCCCGCGCCGCCAGCGGCAGGGCACCGTCAACGCCGATGGTTTCGGGGTGGGCTGGTACGCGGAGGGCGATCCGGTGCCGGCCCGCTACCGCAGGTCCGGTCCGGTCTGGGGCGACGCCACCTTCGGCGATCTCGCCCGGGTGGTGCGCAGCGGGGCCCTGCTGGCCGCCGTGCGCGACGCGACCCGGGCGGACGCGGACGGGGAGGCGGCCGCCGCCCCCTTCTCGGCCGGGCCCTGGCTGTTCAGCCACAACGGTTCGGTGCGGGACTGGCCGGACGCGGCGGCCGGGCCCGCCGCCTCGCTGCCGCCGCTGGAGCTGCTCCAGTTGGCGGCCCGCTCCGATTCCGCGCTGGTGTGGGCGCTGGTACTGAACCGGCTGCGGGCGGGCGCGGACCTGGGGGCGGCGCTGGCCGGCCCGGTGCGGGAGCTGGCGGCGGCCTCGCCGGGTTCCCGGCTGAACCTGCTGCTCACCGACGGGCGGGCGATCGCCGCGACGGCCTGGGGCGACTCGCTGTGGTACCTGGCCGACCCGCGCGCCGGGCGCACGGTCGTCGCGTCCGAGCCCTACGACGACGATCCGCGCTGGTGCGAGGTCCCGGAGAAGACCCTGCTGACCGCGTCCCGCACGCAGGTCGAGCTGACCCCGCTCAAAACGACCCCCGCGAACGAGAAGAAGGAGTACCAGACCAGTGAGTGACATCCCCCGTGGTGACTTCCGGTTGACCCGGACCCTCGACGTGAACGCGGCGGACACGGCGCTGCGCGCGGATGTGCGCGCGGGCCTGACCGGTTCGCCCAAGTCGCTGCCGCCCAAGTGGTTCTACGACAGCAGGGGAAGTGAACTCTTCGAGGAGATCACCCGGTTGCCCGAGTACTACCCGACGCGCGCCGAGCGGGAGATCCTGCTGGAGCAGGCCCAGGAGATCGCGGCGGTCAGTGGTGCCCGGACGCTCGTCGAGCTGGGTTCCGGTTCCTCGGAGAAGACCCGGCACCTGATCGAGGCGCTGCCCGCACTGGACACGTACATCCCGGTGGACGTCAGCGAGAGCGCGCTGCGGGGCGCGGCCGCGGCGCTGCTGGCGGACCATCCGGGGCTGCGGGTGCACGCACTGGTGGCGGACTTCACACGGGCGCTGGAGCTGCCGCAAGCGCCGGGGCCGCGGCTGGTGGTGTTCCTGGGCGGGACGATCGGGAACCTGCTGCCCGCCGAGCGGGCCGCCTTCCTGGGGTCCGTACGGGCGATGCTCTCGCCCGGGGACGCGCTGCTGATGGGGACCGACCTGGTGAAGGAGGAGTCGGTGCTGGTGGCGGCGTACGACGACGCCCAGGGGGTGACGGCCGAGTTCAACAGGAACGTACTGGCTGTCGTCGACCGGGAGTTGGGCGCCGATTTCCACACCGCCGATTTCGCGCACGTGGCGGTGTGGAACAAGGAGCACGAGTGGATGGAGATGCGGCTGCGGGCCCGGTCTGAGGCTCTGGTGAAGATCCGGGCGCTGGACCTGGTGGTGCCGTTCGCGGCGGGCGAGGAGATCCTGACGGAGATCTCCGCGAAGTTCCGTCAGGACGGTGTACGAAAGGAACTCGCTTCAGCGGGGCTTGAGTTGACCCACTGGTGGACGGACCGCGAGGGCCGCTTCGCCGTGTCGCTGTCGGTGGCCGACGGCCTCGGGATCGGGGACGTCCGGGACTCCGGGGACGTCCGGGACTCCGGGGAGGTGCGGGGCGCCGGGACGCCGGACAGCCCGGGCGCCGGTTCGACGGCGCGCTGAGCGGTCGCTCCGACAGCCCGCTGAGCGGCTGCCGCGAGATCCCGCCGGTCCGGGTGACGGCCCGGCGGGATCCGGGGCAGCAGGGTGAGTTCGGCCCGTACGCCCCGGGCCCGGGCGATCCGCCACAGCGAGGCGGTCAGCGGATCGTCCCCGACGAAGGCGGGCGCCCCGGCGAGGCCGCCACTCTCCAGCCGGTAGCCGATGCGCACGGGCTGTACGGCGACCCGCGCGTCCAGCGCCGCCTGGAAGGCCGCCCGGCGGAAGGGACCCTGGGCGCGCCCGCACCACGTACTGCCCTCGGGGAAGACGGTCACCCGGTCCCCGGACAGCAGCGCGGCGGTGAGCGCCCCCACAGTGGCGGGCAGCGCCCTGATCCGGTCGCGTTCGATGAAGAGGGTGCCCGCTCCGGTGGCGAGGCGCCCCAGTACGGGCCAGCCGCGGATCTCGCTCTTGGCCAGCATCCGGGAGGGTGCCACGGCGGCGACGAGGGGGATGTCGAGCCAGGAGATGTGGTTGGCCACGATCAGTCGGCCCCCGTCGGGGCCGGGGCTGCCGAGGACGGTGATCCGGATCCCGAGGGACCGGACGAGGGCGTTCGCCCAGGCGCGCACCCCGGCTTCGCGCAGCCGGGGCGGGAGCGGCCGCAGCGCGGGCGCCCCGAGGATGCCGAGGACCAGCACCACAGCGGCGGTGAGGAGCCGCAGCACCGCCCGCGGCACCGAGGCGACGGGGCCGGGGTGGGCGGCGCAGTCCCCGGGGGTGCAGGGGCCGCCGGGCAGCCAGACGCTCATGCGCCCGGGGCGAGCGAGAGGAAGTGCCGGAGGTAGCGCGGGTGGGTGCGGCGCAGGGAGAGCAGGACGTACAGGTCGGCGACGCCGAAGGCGGCGTCGAGCGCGGGTTCGCCGCACACCCACGCCCCCAGCCGGAGGTAGCCGCGCAGCAGCGGGGGCAGCTCGACTCGGTCGGGGAAGCTGATGCCCTCGGGGCTCCAGGGGTGGTGCGGGGTGACCCGGTACTCCGGCGGGGCGAGGCTGCGGGTGAGGACGTTCTCGCGGGTGGCGGCGGCGAGGACCCCGCCGTCGGCGAGCGGGACGGAGCAGCAGCCCGCCAGCCAGTTGTGCCCGGAGCGGTCCATGTACCGGGCCAGACCGGCCCAGATCAGGGCGATGACGGCGCCGTTGCGGTGGGCGGGGTGGACGCAGGAACGGCCGACCTCGACCAGGTCGGGGCGGATGGGGGCGAGCGCGGAGAGGTCGAACTCGCCCTCGGAGTAGAGCCGTCCGGCGATGGCGGCGCGCTCGGGGGGCAGCAGCCGGTAGGTGCCGACGACCTGTTCGCCCTCTTCGTCGACGACGAGGAGGTGATCGCAGTACGCGTCGAAGGCATCGGCGTCGAGCCCGGGGTCGGGACCGTCGAGGCGGGCGCCGAGTTCGCCCGCGAAGACCTGGTGGCGCAGCCGCTGGGCGGCGCGGACCTCGTCCTCGTCGCGGGCCAGGCGGACGGCGTAGCGCGGCGCGGTGGCGGGCGCCGCCGGGTCGGTGGGGAGGAGGAGGGGGGAAAGCGGGGCGATGGTCATGACGGCTCCTGATCCGGAAGCGGGAGCCGGGCCGTGGCGTATCGGCCCGACTCCTTACTTCTTCCGTGACCGGCTGGATTCGACATGACCGCGCGGCGGCACCTGGATGTGCGAACGCTGAACTCGGTGGCGGCGGTGGATCAGGTACCCGTCTGAGGGGCCGGAGCCGCGGGGATCATCGGTCGGAGCTGAGCACCTTGCTGAGCTCGTCGGAGGCGGCCCTGGCGGCTTCCTTGGGGTCCCGGCCGGACAGGACGGCCGTCATGTACGGCTTGATCGGGTTCTTGGCCTCGACCTCGGCCCAGCGCGCGGACTTCGGGGTGGCCCGGCCCTGCGCCGCGCCCGGAGCCATCGCGGTGGCGCCGTCGTTGCCCTCGACGACGTGCGCGAGCGTGGTCTTGTTCGGTACGTAGCTCATCTCGCGGGCCAGTTCGGTCTGCCACTTCTCGCTGACCAGTGCCGTGATCACGTCCACGGCGGCCTGCCGGTCGGCGGTGCGGTCCGGGATGATCAGGTCGGACCCGCCGGTGAGGACGGCGCCGGGCTTGTCGCTGGCCTTGCCGGGGATCGAGAAGAAGCCGAGCTTGCCCTTGAGGGCCGGGTTCAGGTCCTCGATCTGCGCGGCCTGGCCGGGCGGGGCGATGATCTGGGCCACCTGGCCGCGCGCGAAGACCTCGGCCTGCGGGGGCGTCTCCTCGTCGGCGCTCTTGGGGCCGTCGCCGAGGGCCTGGATCTGCTTGTAGAACTCCATGGCCGCCAGGGACTCACCGGAGTCGAGGGTGCCGAGCCACTGCCCGCCGGTCTCCACGGCCAGGTCGCCGCCCTCGTCCCAGATGAATCCGGAGAGGACGTACCAGTTCTGGCCCGGCAGGTAGATGCCCTGCTGGCCGCCCTTGTCGAGCTTCTGGGTGGCGGAGATCCAGTCGGCGCGGTTCTTGGGAGGCGTCTTGATCCCGGCGTTCGCGAAGAGGTCCTTGTTGTAGATCACCACCCGATTGGCGGCGTACCAGGGGACGCCGTACTGGGCGCCGTTCACGCTGCCGGGGTCGGCGAGGCCCTTCAGCCAGTCCTTGCTGCCCCATTCGCGCAGGCCCTCGAGGGTGACTTCGGAGAGGCCGCCGGTCTCGATGTACTGGGCGACCTGGGTGTTGCCGACCTCGATGACGTCGGCCTTGTCCTTGCTCTTGCCCTTCAGTACGGCGTTGACCTTGTCGCCGATGCCGGTCCACTCCTGGATCTTGACCTCCAGGTCGACCCCGGGGTGGTCCTTCTCGTAGGCGTCGGAGAACTTCTTGATGAAGCCGTCCGAAGCGCTGCCCTTCATGAGCCAGAGGGTGACTTTTTGAGGGCCGCCGTCCGAGCCGCCGAGCACACTGCAACCGGTCAGAGCGGTGGCGGCCACGAGGGCGGTGCACACGGCGAGGAAGCGCAATTTCACGAAGGTCACCTTCTGGTGTGGAACTCAGATGGCTTGAAATTGGCATGGACCAATGAGCGGGTCAAGGGGCTTCGGCGTTGGATTATCTACGCAAATCCAGCAAACCGGTACGTCTCCTGCACGCGGTGTACACACGGGATACACAGAAACACCGCACACACGCCGCATCCCGGACGGGCGGGGGCCCGCCGGGGCCCGCCTCGCGGACCGGCACGTACTGGGGCACGGTGGAACAAGGCACCAGCCCCCACCCTCGGGAGAGCCCCATGTCCAACCACACCTACCGCGTGACCGAGATCGTCGGAACCTCCACCGAGAGCATCGACCATGCCATCCGCAACGGAATCGCCCGGGCGGGCCAGACCGTGCGGAACCTGGACTGGTTCGAGGTCGCGCAGGTGCGCGGGCACATCGAGAACGGCGAGGTCGCCCACTTCCAGGTGGGGCTGAAGCTCGGCTTCCGCCTCGACGGCGAGGACTGACCACCGGCCCGCTCCACACCGTCCCACCCCACCCGGACGGCCGACCCTCACGGGATCAGGTACGCCCCTCCCCCTCCTGGGCGTCCCGCATCTCCGGCGCGTCCGCCGCCCAGTCGGCGCGTACGACGCGGAAACCGGCAGCCCGTACGGCGTCACAGACCAGCTCGTCATCGTCCACGAGCATCCGCACCTCCCGGCCCCGGGCGAGCCTGCGGAGCATGTCGACCTTGGTCGTCCGGGCCGGGCGCCGGTCCTGGTCGCCGCGCATCCACACCCGGCCCTCGGGCAGCCCGTGCCGCGCCAGCCAGTCCAGGGTGTCCGCGCGGCAGCGCTCCGGGCGTCCGGTGAGGTACACCACCTCGCAGTCCGCACCGCTCTCGACGGCAAGGGCCACGCCCCGCGCGAGGGGCCGATCGGCCGGAGCGGCGCCGAAGAAGCCGTTCCAGTCCCGGGGCCGCCTCTCCAGGAAGTACTGCCGGTGCGCGGTGTCCGCGAGGGTCCCGTCGATGTCGAAGACGGCCAGCGGGCGGCTGGTCCTGTGCTCACTCATACCGGCCAGCCTAGGGGCCGCCCCGCAATCCCCGGCGGGCCCTCAGGGGCTGCCCCTTCCGCGCCCCCTCATACCTTCACGTAAGCGAATCCAGACCTTCTCCGGCTTTCTGTGCCCAGCGCCTCTTGACACTCCGGGCCGCCGGGCCAGGCCCTGTACGCCGCATTGAGAGAGGCGGACCGATCACAGGCAAATGTGATGTCCCATCAGGACCCCGCTGCCAGTATCCGGCGGGCCGTTCGGCGCTGCCCGCTCCACGGACCTGATCGCGTGGGGCGGTGTCGGGCGGACGGGGCGAGTCAGACCCCGGCCGGCTTCGCCCGCAGCGGGTCCGACTCCGAGGCCCTGCGCTCGTACTCCTCGATCCGCTCGTCGAGGAACTCGACGCTCTCCCGCCCCGGCAGGGCGCGCTCCATCAGCTCGTCCATGACCTCGCGGTAGCGCCTGACCCGGGCGGGGGCCGTCACGTAGTCCGCACTCTCCAGCTGCTCGACGTACACCAGCTCGGCCGGGCCGCCGTCCGCGAACTGGAGGTGGGTGACCGGGAATCCGGGGGCCGTCCCGACCTCGGCGTGATCGAAGCGCAGGATCCGGATGTGGGCGTCGGACGCATTGCCGCAGGCGAGGCTCCGCAAGTGCCGTATCTGATCGCGCATGACCTGGGGGCCGCCGACCGGCCGGTGCAGGACGCTCTCGTCGAGGATCACGATGAGTTCGGGGCGGTTCGGCCGGTACAGCAGCCGCTGGCGTTCCTCGCGCACCCGGACGTGGCGGCTGATGTCCACCGGGTCCCCGGCGCCGGTGGCGAGGGCCACCAGCACCCGGGCGTACTCCTTGGTCTGCAACAGGCCGGGCACCACGTGGGTTTCGTAGGCGCGGATCCGTCTCGCCTGGCCCTCCAGCGTGATGAGCCTGCGCAGGAAGTCCGGGGTCAGGTCCTCGTACTTGCGGGCGCGGCCCTCCAGCCGCATCTGGCCGAGGAGTTCGTGGATCTCGTCGTACCCCGACGCGGGCAGCCCGTAGTGGCGGACCAGGTCCCAGACGTCGTTCGTCTTGGGCGGGCTCTCCCCCCGCTCCAGTCTGCTGAGCTTCGACGCGGACCCCCGGATCAGGGCCGCCGCGTCCACGAGGGACATCTGCTCGTCTTCCCGGAGCCTGCGCAGCCGTTCGCCCAGCAGCCGTGCGGCCGGACCCCGTTCGGCCGGTGCGGCGCAGGGGGGCGGGCTGGGGGGCGGAGGGGCCTTGGCCCCGCGCGCCGCGCGCGGACGACCGGACATGCGAGCTCCTTGCTGACCGGGCTGATGGTGCTCACTGCGCCGACCGCGCTGACTGCGCCGACTGGAAATCGCCGTCAGCGGCACAGTCTGGGTCTCGCATGCCCGTTTCATCAAGCATTGGGCAGGAATTGACCCTACGCACTCGCCTCGCGCAGCTGGTCGAACTCCCCGGCGCTCGCTCCGGCGACGAACGCCGTCATTCCGTCCCGGGTGAAGACCAGCGCGGGACCACTCGGAAAGCGGGAATCGCGCACCGCGAACTCGCCTCCCGGCAGCGCCGCCACCTCCACACAGTTCCCGATTCCACTGCTCGCGCTGCTCTTCACCCAGCGCACCGAGGGGATGCCGTCCGCCGCCATGCCGTTCTCGAAGTCCATGGGCCACCTGTTTCCCGATCCCATTTCCGACACTCTCTCCATCCCATATGCAATTGCATGCGGGTGGATTCAGGCACGAGCGTAGTCAGCGGCGGCGACGACGTATGTCCCCCTAACGGGTGCCCTGACGCGGGGACCGCTGACCTGGAGCACGTAAAATGTGACGAATGCGCCACTCGACCGACCCCTCCGCCCGCGAGTCGCCCGACCACGACCCGTCCGCCCACGACTCCTTGGTCCACGACTCCTTCGTCCGCGTGCGTGGCGCCCGCGAGCACAATCTGCGCGGGGCCGACGTGGACATCCCCCGCGACGCCCTCACGGTGTTCACCGGAGTGTCCGGCTCCGGGAAGAGTTCGCTCGCCTTCGGGACCCTGTACGCGGAGGCCCAGCGGCGCTACTTCGAGTCCGTGGCCCCGTACGCCCGGCGGCTCATCCACCAGATCGGCGCCCCGAAGGTGGACTCGATCACCGGTCTGCCGCCCGCCGTCTCACTGGAGCAGCGGCGCTCCACACCCGGATCGCGCTCGTCGGTCGGAACGGTGACCCTGCTGTCCAACTCGCTGCGGATGCTGTACTCCCGGGCCGGGACCTACCCCCCGGGCGCGGAACGGCTCGACTCCGACTCCTTCTCCCCCAATACGGCCGTCGGCGCCTGCCCCTCCTGTCAGGGGATCGGCCGCGTCCACCGCACCAGCGAGGAACTCCTCGTGCCCGATCCGGACCTGTCGATCCGTGAAGGCGCGATCGCCGCCTGGCCCGGCGCCTGGCAGGGCAAGAACCTGCGCGACATCCTGGACGCCCTGGACCACGACGTGGACCGGCCGTGGCGGGAGCTGCCCGCGGAGGAGCGCGAGTGGATCCTGTTCACCGGGGAGCAGCCGGTGGTCACCGTGCACCCTGTGCGGGACGCGGACCGGATCCAACGCCCTTACCAGGGTACGTACATGAGCGCCGAGCGCTATGTGATGAAGACCTTCGGCTCCACCAAGAGCGCGGCGCTGCGGGCCCGTGCCGAACGGTTCCTCACCGATGCGCCGTGTCCCGTGTGCGCGGGGGCCAGGCTGCGGGCGGAGGCGCTCGCGGTGACCTTCGCGGGCCGTACGATCGCGGAGCTGGCCGCGCTGGCGCTGACCGACCTGGACGGCGTACTCGCCTCCGCTCCCCCGTCGGGCGAGGCGGCCCGGGTGCTCGCCGCGGACCTGCGCGCGCGGATCGCGCCGGTGACCGAGCTGGGCCTCGGGTACCTGAGCCTGGACCGTACGGCGCCCACCCTGTCGGCGGGCGAGCTGCAGCGGCTGCGGCTGGCGACGCAGCTGCGGTCCGGCCTGTTCGGGGTGGTGTACGTGCTGGACGAGCCCTCGGCGGGGCTGCACCCGGCCGACACCGAGGCGCTGCTCGGCGTGCTGGACCGGCTGAAGGCGGCCGGGAACACGGTGTTCGTCGTGGAGCACGACCTGGACGTGGTGCGGCACGCCGACTGGCTGGTGGAGGTCGGGCCGCGGGCCGGGGAGCACGGCGGGCGGGTGCTGTACAGCGGCCGGCCGCAAGGGCTGGCCGACGTACCCGATTCGGCAACGGCGCGGTTCCTCAGCGAGCCGCCCCGGAGGCCGGAACGGGCGCTCCGGACGGCGACGGGCGAGCTGCTGCTCTCCGGGGTCACCCGGCACAACCTGCGCGGGGTGACGGCCCGGTTCCCGCTGGGGGTGTTCACCGCGGTCACCGGCGTCTCCGGCTCGGGGAAGTCCACGCTGGTCGGCCAGGCGCTGGCGGAGAGCGTGCGGGACCGGATCGCCGCGGCGGAAGCCGGGTTTCCCGTCCGACGGCTGGTGGAGGTGGACCAGAAGCCGATCGGCCGGACCCCGCGCTCCAACCTGGCCACCTACACGGGGCTCTTCGACGCGGTCCGCGCGCTGTTCACGGCCACCCCGCAGGCCCGGGCGCGCGGCTGGAAGGCGGGCCGGTTCTCCTTCAACGTGGCGGGCGGGCGCTGCGAGACCTGCCAGGGCGAGGGCTTCGTCTCGGTGGAGCTGCTGTTCCTGCCCAGTACGTACGCGCCGTGCCCGCGGTGCGCGGGCGCCCGGTACAACGAGGAGACCCTCCAGGTGCGGCACGCGGGCCTGAACATCGCCGAGGTCCTGGAGCTGACGGTGGAGGCGGCGGCCGGCTTCTTCGCGGAGGTGCCCGCCGCGTACCGCGGTCTGCGAGCGCTGGACGGCATCGGTCTCGGGTACCTGCGGCTGGGGCAGCCCGCGACGGAGCTGTCGGGCGGCGAGGCGCAGCGGATCAAGCTGGCCACCGAGCTGCAGCGGGTGCGCGGCGAACACACGCTGTACCTGCTGGACGAGCCGACCACCGGGCTGCATCCGGCCGATGTGGAGGTGCTGCTGGGGCGGCTGCACGGGCTGGTGGACGCGGGGCACTCGGTGGTGGTCGTGGAGCACGACATGGCGGTGGTGGCGGGGGCGGACTGGGTGATCGACCTGGGGCCGGGCGGCGGCGCGGAGGGCGGCCGGGTGGTGGCGGTCGGCCCGCCGGACGAGGTGGCGCGGGCCGGGCGGGGGCGCACGGCCGCGCACCTCGCGCGGGCTATGCGTCTCCGGTGAGCAGGTGCTGCGGGAGCTCGCGGAAGTTCCACTGGCCCTGGCGGCGGATGAAGAGCCATACGAGGTCGTAGCGGTCGGGCCAGCCCGCGGGGACCCCGGGCACCCGGTCGGCGCCGAGGGCGCGCACCAGCCGGGGGATGCCGGTGTGCTCCCAGCAGACGAGCGCGGGGGCCGGGGCGGCGAGCGCGGCGCGGACGACGTCGGCTTCCCGGCCGACGGCGAGGTCGGCGCGTACGGGCAGGCTCAGCGCCCCGGCCAGCGGGGCGACGGTCTGACGGGACCGGGCGGCTCCGGCGGCGCCGCCCGCGAAGATCACGGAGGGGCGGGGCAGTACGGCGCCCTGGGTGGGCGGGAAGAGCGTGGGCAGGGCCTCGGCGCGGCGGCGGCCGCGGGCGGCGAGGGAACCGGCGTCGTCGTTGCCCTCGTCGTCCTCGCCCGTGTCCCCGGCGTACGGCTTCTCGGCGTGCCGCATCACCATGATCAGCGCGTCCTTCGCGGGCGGCTGGGGGCCGTGGGCGGGTGCGGCGGGCCGCGTGTCGGACATACAGCCCGCCAGGGTGAGGGCCAGCGGGGCGAGCGGGGTCAGCGCCGCGAGCACGGTCCGGCGCCGCGGGCCGTTCCCGGCGGGTACTGGTGCTTCTGCCATGCCGGACACCTTCGCCCATGACCGGGCGCGGTCAGGGGCGCGGCACGGCGTACGCCGCCCAGGTCAGCCGATCGGCGCAGGGGCGGGGCCCCGCTCCGGCGGGGCGGCGGGCACGGCGGACCGCTTCTCGTACGGGGAGGCGACGGGGAAGTACGCCTCCAGGAACGCGTTGAGCGCGCGGCGCTGCTCCTCGGGGGAGAGTTCCGTGCCGGAGTCGTCGGCGAGGCAGAAGGCGTCGATGCGGCGGTCGTGGACCAGTTCCGGCAGTCGTTCGATCTCCTCGGTGCGGTCGGTGGAGACGTAGGCGAAGGCCAGCTCGCCCTCGACCGCGCGGCCCTCGGCGAGCGCGAGGTGCACCGCGAGGGTGACGGG
Organism: Streptomyces sp. G-G2; assembly: GCF_030063135.1. Taxonomy (GTDB): domain Bacteria; phylum Actinomycetota; class Actinomycetes; order Streptomycetales; family Streptomycetaceae; genus Streptomyces. Next base: position 584 of record NZ_JASISO010000003.1, on the reverse strand, counting down.
GGCGAGGTCGGTGGCGCTGCGGAAGGCGGACCGGCTGGTGGCGGCGAGCCGTCCGGGCAGCCGTTCCTCGGCCCGGACGAAGAGGGAGCGACTCAGGGGGTGCGGCGTGTGCGCGAGGATGCGGGGGTAGGTGCGGCGGGCGGCCTCCTCGACGGCGCGGCGGGTGGCCCGCTGGGAGGCGGTGAACACGTCGTCCTGGGTCTCCGGCGAGCTGGGCGGGACGGCGCGGGTGTCGTGGAACACCTTGGGGAGGCCGGAGGGCAGGAAGTAGTTCTGCGGCTGCTGGGGGCGGCCGAGGAAGATGTCGTCGTTGAAGTAGAGGTAGTGCTCGGCCAGGCCCGGTATGCGGTGCAGCTGGGTCTCGATGGCGTGCGAGTTGAAGACCGGGAGGGCGCCGGGGTCGGCGAACAGTTCCTGGTGGGAGACGACGGTGAGCTGCGGATGGTCGGTGGCCATCCAGGCCGGGACCTGGTCGTCGGTGACGAGGAAGATCCGCCGGATCCAGGGGGCGTGCGCGGCGATGGAGCGCAGGCAGTAGCGCAGTTCGCCGCGGTCGCGGTAGCGGTGGTCGGCGTCGTCGATGG
>NZ_JASISO010000039.1 GCF_030063135.1 Streptomyces sp. G-G2 | reverse complement strand
GCTTCGCCGTGGACGTCCGCTCCGAGGCCGCCCGGCTCATCGCCGAGCGGACCCCCGGCGACCTCGACAAGATCTTCTTCACCAACGGCGGCGCCGAGGCCGTCGAGAACGCCGTCCGGATGGCCCGGCTGCACACCGGCCGCCAGAAGGTCATGTCGGCGTACCGCTCCTACCACGGCGCCACCGCCGCCGCGATCAACCTGACCGGCGACCCGCGCCGCTGGCCCTCCGACACCGCCTCGGCCGGGGTCGTGCACTTCTGGGGCCCCTACCTCTACCGCTCGGCCTTCCACGCGGGGACCGAGGAGCAGGAGTGCGAGCGCGCCCTGCGCCACCTCGCCGACACCATCGCCTTCGAGGGGCCGCAGTCCATCGCGGCGATCATCCTGGAGTCGGTGCCGGGCACGGCCGGGATCATGACCCCGCCGCCCGGCTACCTCGCCGGGGTCCGCGAGCTGTGCGACCGCTACGGCATCGTCTTCATCCTGGACGAGGTCATGTCCGGTTTCGGCCGCACCGGGAAGTGGTTCGCCGCCGAGCACTGGGAGGTCACTCCCGACCTGATCTGCTTCGCCAAGGGCGTCAACAGCGGCTACGTACCGCTCGGTGGCGTGGCGATCTCCGGCGCGATCGCCGAGACCTTCGCGACCCGCCCCTACCCGGGCGGACTGACCTACTCCGGCCACCCGCTCGCCTGCGCCGCCGCCGTCGCCACGATGAACGCGATGGAGGAGGAGGGCGTCGTGGAACACGCCGCCCACCTCGGCGAGAACGTGATCGGCCCGGCGCTCGCCGAGATCGCCGCGCGGCACCCCTCGGTCGGCGAGGTGCGCGGCCTGGGCGCCTTCTGGGCGCTGGAGCTCGTACGGAACAAGGAGACGCGCGAGCCGCTCGTCCCCTACAACGCGGCGGGCGCCGACAACGCGCCGATGGCCGAGTTCGCGGCCGCCTGCAAGGCGTCCGGCCTGTGGCCCTTCGTCAACATGAACCGCACCCACGTCGTTCCGCCCTGCACCATCTCCGAGACGGAGGCGAAGGAAGGCCTCGCCCTCCTCGACGAGGCGCTGACGGTCGCGGACCGGCACGCCGTATCCGCATAACGGCCATGACATATCCGCACAATGGCCACACAGTGAGCACATAGCGTCTCGGCCGCGGTCCGCCGCCTGGCCTAAGGTGTCCGGAGTTCTATGAAGGAGACGGACCCTTATGCCAGGCAGCGGCGCTGTCACCCGCAACACACTTCGCCAGCAGATCGCGGACGCGCTGCGTGACGAGGTGCTCGCGGGACGCCTGCCCCCGGGGACCGAGTTCACGGTCAAGCAGATCGCCGAGCAGTACGGGGTTTCGGCCACGCCCGTGCGCGAAGCGCTGGTGGACCTCTCCGCGCAGGGCCTGCTGGACTCCGTACAGCACCGCGGCTTCCGCGTCCGGATCTTCTCCGTCGACGACTTCCGCGGCATGGTCGAGGCCCGCACGCTCATAGTGGACGGGATATTCCGCCGGCTCGTCGAGCGCGGTACGGCCCCCGGCTCGGGCGAGATGCTCGTATCGGTGCGGCGGCGGGCCGAGGAGGCCCGGCGGGCCGCGCAGAGCGGCTCCCTCGAAGTGCTGATCGGATACGACCTCCGGTTCTGGAGGGAGCTGAGCGGGCTGGTGGGCAACATCTACATCTCGGAGTTCCTGCACCGCATCCGCGTGCAGTGCTGGGTCTTCGCCGTGCCGTACCTCCAACGCGAGCCGAGGCTGCACGCGGCGCTGTGGAGCGGGCACGACGAACTCGTGGACGCGGTGACCCTCGCCGACGCGAACGAGGTACGCCGCCTGGTGCACGCCTACAACCAGCACGGCCTGGACTGGGCCTCGGAGCTGAAGGCGACGGGCGCGTGAGCGCCCCGAGCGGATACCTCGACGCGCGTACGGGCGCCACGCGGCCGGAAGCGGTCCGCCTGAGCGTGATCCTGCGGACGCCGCCGGGCGCTCCGGCGGACGGCCTCGCCCCGCTCCTGGACCAACTGCGCACCGCCCTCGACGCACGCACGGACCCGGGCCCCCGGTCCGGATCCGGATCCGGTGCCGGGCCCCGGTCCTGGGAGGTCCTGGTCGTCGCGGCCGGCGAAGACGGCCACCCCGCGCCCGCCGACCCCCGGGTCCGCACCGCCCGCACCCTGCGTGCCGCGGTCGCCGCCTCCACCGGGCGCCGGGTCCTGATCACCGGCCTCCCGCACGTCGGCGACCTGGACGTGCACGGTGACCTGGACGTGCACGGTGACCCGGACGTGCACGGTGACCCGGACGTGCACGGTGACCCGGACGTGCTCGGCGACCTGGAGCGGGCCCTGGACCTCGCGCCGCCCGCCACGGCCGCGGTGCTCGGCCGCCGCCGCGGGCCCGTGGCGCGCGCCCTCGGCATCCCCGGAGTGCCCGGCTTCCGCGCCGACACCCTCGCCCTCGCCCTCTTCGACGGCGAGCGGGCGCGCGCGGCCTTCGCCGCCTCGGCCCTGCACGGTCCGGCCGTCGACGCCGAGGTGCTGCGCTGGTGCCGCGGCCAGGGCTGGACGACCGAGGAACTGCCGGTGCGGGCCACGGCCGGGAAGCGGACCCCCGCTCCCCGGGGCGACCGGATGCTCGGCCTCCGCCTGCGCGAGCTGTTCCGGCTGAACGCGGGCGGCCTCGCCGTCGCCGCCTTCTTCGTGGCCCTCTCGTTCTTCCTCTTCCACCGCCTCTGGTCCGACCTCGACGGCGCCTACCTGCGCGACGCGCTCCAGGACCAGAACCAGTGGGAGTGGTTCGTCGGCGTCACCACCGACAACATCACCCACCTGCGCAATCCCCTCTTCACCCTCGCCCAGGGCATGCCCGACGGCGTGAACCTGATGGCCAACGCCACCATGCTCGGCCTCACCGTCCCGCTGATCCCGGTCACCCTCGCCTTCGGCGCGACGGTCACCTTCGTCCTGGTCCTCACCCTCGGCATGGCCGCCTCCGGCTGGACCTGGTACTGGCTGATCCGGCGCCGCGTGGTGCGTTCCCGCTGGGCCGCGGCCGCGGGCGGCGCGCTCGCCGGCTTCGCGCCGCCGATGATCTCGCACGCCAACGGCCACCCGAACTTCGTCGTCCTCTTCATGATCCCGTTGATCATCGACCGGACGCTGCGCCTGTGCGACGGACGCAACGTCACCCGTGACGGGGTACTGCTCGGCCTGTTCGCGGCCTACCAGATCTTCATCGGCGAGGAGCCCCTGCTCATCGCCGCCCTGGGCCTGCTGCTCTTCGCCCTCGCCCACCTGCTGGTCGACCGCGAACGAGTGCGCACGGCCTGGCGCCCGCTGGGCCTCGGTGTGGCCGTCGCACTGGCCGTCTGCCTGCCACTGGTGGTCTTCCCGCTGTGGTGGCAGTTCTCCGGCCCGCAGAGCTACCACTCGGTGCTGCACGGGGACAACGCCGGGAACAGCCCGCGCGCCCTGATCGAGTACGCGGGCCGCTCGCTCTTCGGCGACCCCGAGACCGCGGGCCGGCTGTCCATGAACACCACCGAGCAGAACGCCTTCTACGGCTGGCCCCTGCTCGCCTTCGGCACGCTCGTCTGCGTCTGGATGTGGCGGCGTCCGTTCGTCCGCGCCCTCGCGATCACCGGCGTCGCGGCGGCCGTCCTGTCCCTGGGACCCGTCGTCCCCGTCCCCCACACCGGCCTGACCCTGCCCGGACCGTGGCGCTGGATCATCGAGCTGCCGCTCTTCGAGTCGGTCATCGAGGGGCGGGTGGCGATGATCTGCGCCCCCGTCCTCGGCATCCTGCTCGCCCTCGTGCTGGACCGGATCGTCCGGCTGCCCGTGCGCGAGCACCGCACGCTGGGCGTGCTGGCGGTGGCCGCCGTCCTCCTCCCGGTGCTCCCGCTGCCGCTGGCGGTGCGGGACCGGGACCCCGTGCCCGCGTTCATCACCTCCGGCGCCTGGAAGCCGTACGTCAAGGACGGGGAGTCGCTGGTCGCCGTGCCGCTGCCCGACCCGAGCGCGGCCGACGCGCTGCGCTGGCAGGTCGAGGCGGACTTCGGGTTCCGGCTGGCCGACGGCTACTACAACGGCCCCTGGGGCCCCGACCGGATCGGGATCTACGGTGCGCCCCCGCGGCACCTGTCGAACCTGCTCCGGGACGTCCGCTACGGCGCGGATCCGCCCACGATCGGGCCGCAGTGGCGCGAGCAGGCCCGCCGCGACCTGTCGCACTGGAAGGCGGGCGCGGTGGTCGTGCCCGAGCAGGACCGCTCGGCGGAGCTGGTGCGCACGCTGACCGACCTGCTGGGCGAGCCGCCGCGCAAGGTGCGGGACGTATGGGTCTGGCGGGTGGGCCGGAGCTAGTGCCGCGTCAGGCAGCGTTCGCCCCGTCGCGACGCCCGGCACGCGCCCTGGCCGCCTCGTGCGGACCTCTGCCGACGGGGGCGGACCCGACCCCTTCGCTCAGGGTGTCCGGCGCACTACGCTGGGCCGATCGGCGGACAACGACCGGACGGAGCCCGCGTGGCCTGTGACCTGTGGCTGGTGCCCCTTGTCGACGTGCTGTGCCACAGCCCCGACAATCCCTTCGCGGAGGAGATCGCCTCGTACGACAAGGCGCTCGGCGAGGCCGGACTGCCGTCCGTGCCCGTCTTCGCGTACATGCCCGGGCTGTCGGGGGACGTGGCCCCGGTGGCCGGGTTCGACTACGACGCCCTGCACTTCCTGCGCAGGGCCTACCTGCTCCAGCTCTGCGGACTGCCGGTGACTCCGGTGGACGAGCTGGGCGGGGACTACGAACAGCTGCTGGAGATGTTCGAGTCCACGGCCCAGCAGTCGCACCTGGTCTGGCACTACGACCACGCCGGGGCGTACGTACCCGTGGACTTCGCCGTTCCGCTGGCCAACGAGGAGCTGCTGGCCGGGGGCGGGCCGCTGGGCTCCGCGCAGGGGCTGCTGAGGGAGCTGGCGTTCGTGGGCCCGGCGATCGGGATCGACCCGGGGAACCCGCCCGCACCGCCCGCGCCCCCGGGGCGACCGACCTCGCTGGAGGAGTCGGCGGCCCCGATCCCGTACGACGACAGCCCCTTCGCGCGGGAGCGCCACGTCTGGCTGGGCCTGCACGCGGCGGCGACCCGGAGCCTCGGCCAAGGGTCGATGATCATCTTCAGCTGAGGGCGGCCGGCCGCCCGGTGGCGGAGCCCGGAGCCCGCCGTGCGGGGCCGGGTTCCGGGGCGCTCAGCGCGGCTGCTCCGGCGGCCGCTGGCGCGGCATGTTCGGGCGGGTGCCCGGGGGGAGCGGGAAGCGGACCGGCGGGCCGCCCGCGTCGGCGCGGCTGCCGGAGGCGCCCAGGGACTGCATCACGAGCGGCGCCGGACCGGAGCGGAACTCCACCATCCAGTCCGCGGTCTCGGAGCGCACGAGCTCCGTCACGTCCTCCTGGAAGCGCCGCAGCACGGTCAGACAGCGGTCCGCGGCCTCACTGGCGGTCCCCTCGGTCGGGCCGAGCACTTCCCGCACGTTCTCCGACGCCCAGTCGAACTGGAGCGTCTGGAGTCTTCGCTGCACCGCCTGCGCGGTCGCCACGTCCCGCATCCACCCGGACGTCAGCCCGAAGAACCGGTCGCAGGCCAGGCAGGCAGCGCCCAGGAGCAGGGAGAGGTAGCCGTACGCCGCCAGTCCGGGCGCGGATCCGGTCAGCTCCAGCAGCGGCATCGCGGCCCCCGCGAGCGTGCCCAGGGCCGCCCCGCCCCGCAGGATCCGGGCCCCGCGCCGCTTCCAGGCGCGGTCGCAGAGATACCACCCGGCGGTACGCAGCGCATCGGCCTCGACCCGCCGGTACAGCTCGTCGAGCCGCTCCGCGGGCTCACCCCAGTCTCCCAGGGGGAAGGGGCGGCCGATCAGATCGCCGGTCGGGTCGCCCGCGGCCATCGGTCCGCCGCCCTCCTCCCGGGGATCCCGGGGTGGCCCCTCGGGCTGCATCTCCGGCTGGCTCACCCGGCACTCCCTCTGCCTGCGCTGACGTGTGGTGGTGCGCGTGTGCGCAATGGTGCGCATGCCCTTCCTACCTCCGAATGGCGGGCGGTGGGCGACGAATCCCGGGATTTCCGCCCGCAAGGAGGCCTTGATCAGGTACGTGCACGCCGCACCCTCACTCGAAAGAGTTGGTCTCCACGGCGTAGGGCGCCGCGCCCGGGGAGCACGTAGGCTCGGTTTCACCCGTAGCAGTCCGACAAGTGGAGTGAGTGACCAGTGATCCCCGGCGGTGGCCAGCCCAACATGCAGCAGCTGCTCCAGCAGGCCCAGAAGATGCAGCAGGACCTCGCCACGGCCCAGGACGAGCTGGCCCGTACCGAGGTCGACGGCCAGGCGGGCGGGGGCCTGGTCAAGGCCACGGTGACCGGGTCCGGCGAGCTGCGCGCGCTGGTGATCGACCCCAAGGCCGTGGACCCCGAGGACACCGAGACGCTCGCCGACCTGGTGGTCGCGGCGGTCCAGGCGGCCAACGAGAACGCGCAGGCGCTCCAGCAGGAGAAGCTGGGCCCGCTGGCCCAGGGCCTGGGCGGCGGCAGCGGCATTCCCGGCCTCCCGTTCTAAGCGATTCCCCCACTCCCCGGCGGACACCCGCCGGGGGCGAAAACGAAAGAAGGCAGTCCGTTGTACGAAGGCGTGGTCCAGGACCTGATCGACGAACTGGGCAGGCTGCCCGGCGTCGGGCCCAAGAGCGCGCAGCGGATCGCCTTCCACATCCTGCAGGCCGAGCCCACCGACGTCCGCCGCCTCGCGCACACGCTGCTGGAGGTCAAGGACAAGGTCCGGTTCTGCGCGGTGTGCGGGAACGTGGCGCAGGAGGAGCGGTGCAACATCTGCCGCGACCCGCGCCGGGACCTCACCGTGATCTGTGTGGTCGAGGAGTCGAAGGACGTCGTGGCGATCGAGCGGACGCGTGAGTTCCGCGGCCGCTACCACGTCCTGGGCGGGGCGATCAGCCCGATCGAGGGCGTCGGCCCGGAGGACCTGAGCATCCGCGAGCTGCTGGCGCGCCTCGCGGACGGGGCGGTGACCGAGCTGATCCTGGCCACCGACCCGAACCTGGAGGGCGAGGCGACGGCGACGTACCTCGCCCGGATGATCAAGCCCATGGGCCTGAAGGTCACCCGCCTGGCCAGCGGACTCCCCGTCGGGGGAGACCTGGAGTACGCGGACGAGGTCACGCTGGGGCGGGCCTTTGAAGGAAGGCGACTTCTCGATGTCTGACGCAACGCTGCACGCCCTGGGTCTGGACCCGGACGACTTCGCCGTCCAGATCTCCGACCAGATCGAGTCCTTCATCGTCGCCGTCACCGAGGTCGCCAAGGGCGAGGACCCGGACAGCGCGGTGCCGTTCCTGCTGCTGGAGGTCTCCCAGCTGCTGCTGGCGGGCGGCCGCCTGGGCGCGTACGAGGACGTCGTGCCCGACGAGCGCTACGAGCCCGACATCGGGCCCGAGCCGGGCGTGGACGAGCTGCGCGAGCGCTTCGCGCTGATGCTGGACCCGGTCGACGTCTACTCGGAGGTCTTCGACCCCTACGAGCCCCGCAAGGCGCCGGTCGCGCACCGGATCTCCGACGACCTCGCGGACGTGGTCGCCGACCTGCGGCACGGCCTCGCGCACTACCGCGCGGGCCGCACCACCGAGGCGCTGTGGTGGTGGCAGTTCTCGTACTTCTCCAACTGGGGCTCGACCGCCTCGGCCACCCTGCGCGCCCTGCAGTCGCTCGTCGCGCACGTCCGGCTCGACCAGCCGCTCCAGGAGCTGGACGGCCTGGACACGGACGAGGACCTGGCCGAGGACGACCTCGCGGAGCAGGCCGGGCGGGTCATGGTGGAGGAGATCGCGGGTCCGCTGGGGCTGCCCAGGACGTAACGGATCCGCCAGGACCGGTCGGAATCCGATGGGATGCGCCGGAATCCGATGGGAACCGACGCGATCCGACGGGAACGTATTCTTTGATCTTTTCGTCTCATGATGTGGTACGAGGCGGTCGGATCGCGGCCGCTCGTTAGACTGCACCCGCAAACTGACGGACTTGATCGAGGAGCGCACGTGGGCCTAGTCGTGCAGAAGTACGGAGGCTCCTCCGTAGCGGATGCCGAGGGCATCAAGCGGGTCGCCAAGCGGATCGTCGACGCCAAGAAGGACGGCCACCAGGTCGTCGTCGTGGTGTCGGCGATGGGTGACACGACGGACGAGCTGATCGATCTCGCCGAACAGGTGTCTCCGATGCCTGCCGGGCGTGAATTCGACATGCTGCTGACCGCGGGAGAGCGGATCGCCATGGCCCTGCTGGCCATGGCGATCAAGAACCTGGGCCACGAGGCCCAGTCGTTCACCGGCAGCCAGGCAGGCGTGATCACCGACTCGGTCCACAACAAAGCGCGCATCATCGATGTCACGCCGGGCCGGATCCGTACCGCGCTGGACGAGGGCAACATCGCCATCGTCGCCGGCTTCCAGGGTGTCTCCGCGGACAGCAAGGACATCACCACCCTCGGCCGCGGCGGCTCGGACACGACCGCCGTCGCCCTGGCCGCGGCGCTCGACGCCGAGGTCTGCGAGATCTACACCGACGTCGACGGCGTCTTCACCGCGGACCCCCGCGTCGTGAAGAGGGCGCAGAAGATCGACTGGATCTCCTCCGAGGACATGCTGGAGCTGGCCGCGTCCGGTTCCAAGGTGCTGCTGCACCGCTGCGTGGAGTACGCGCGCCGATACAACATCCCGATCCACGTCCGTTCGTCCTTCTCCGGACTGCGCGGCACCTGGGTCAGCAACGAGAATCCGCAAGGGGACGAGCCGGTGGAGCACGCCATCATCTCCGGAGTCGCTCACGACGTCTCCGAAGCCAAGATCACGGTCGTCGGTGTGCCGGACAAGCCGGGCGAGGCCGCGGCCATCTTCCGCGCCATCGCGGACGCCGAGATCAACATCGACATGATCGTGCAGAACGTGTCCGCCGCCGCCACCGGCCTGACGGACATCTCCTTCACCCTCCCCAAGTCCGAGGGCCACAAGGCCATCGACGCCCTGGAGAAGGCGAAGGGCACGATCGGCTTCGACTCGCTGCGCTACGACGACCAGATCGGCAAGATCTCCCTGGTCGGCGCGGGCATGAAGACGAACCCGGGCGTCACCGCCTCCTTCTTCCAGGCGCTGTCCGACGCGGGCGTCAACATCGAGCTGATCTCGACCTCCGAGATCCGCATCTCGGTCGTCACCCGCCAGGACGACGTCAACGACGCCGTCCGCGCGGTGCACTCGGCCTTCGGCCTCGACTCCGACAGCGACGAGGCCGTCGTCTACGGAGGCACCGGACGATGACCGCGGACCGGTCGTCCGCCCCGGCGCTGGCCGTGGTCGGGGCGACCGGAGCGGTCGGCTCCGTACTGCTCCAGATCCTGTCCCAGCGGGCGGACATCTGGGGTGGCATACGCCTGATCGCCTCCTCCCGCTCGGCCGGCCGACGGCTGACCGTGCGCGGGGAGGAGATCGAGGTGCTCGCCCTCACCGAGGACGCCTTCGACGGCCTCGGCGCGGGCGATGTGGTGGTGTTCCTGACCCCGGCCGAGGTGTCGGCCCGCTGGGCGCCCGTGGTCACCACCCGCGGCGCCGTCGTCGTGGACCACTCCGCGGCCTTCCGGGACGACCCCGAGGTGCCGCTGGTGGTCCCCGAGATCAACGCGCACGCCGTACGGACGCGCCCGCGCGGCATCGTCGCCGGGCCGGACTCCGTGACGGCCGCGATGATCGCGGCCGTGGGCGCGCTGCACGCCGAGTACGCGCTGACCGGGCTGGTGGTCTCCTCGTACCAGGCCGCGAGCGCGGAGGGCCGGGCCGGATCCGAGGCGCTGCGCCGCCAGCTGGCCGTGGTCGCCGGTACGGACCTGGGCGAGCACACCGGCGACGTACGCCGTGCCGTCGGCGAGGACACCGGGCCCTTCGCGGCACCCCTCGCCCTCAACGTGGTGCCCTGGTCCGGGGAACTGCGGGCGGACGGCTGGTCCTCGCACGAGCTGGCGGTACGGGCGGAGGTCCGCCGCATCCTGGAGCTCGACGCCCTTCCCGTGGCCGTGACCTGCGTCCAGGTGCCGGTGATGACCGGGCACTCGCTGACCGTACGGGCCCAGTTCGAGAACGCCGTGGACCCGGGGCGGGCCCGGGAGATCCTGGAGGCCGCCCCGGGGGTGGTCCTCGTCGACGACCCGGCGGCGGGGGAGTTCCCGACCCCCGTGGACGCCGCGGGCACCGATCCGGCCTGGGTGGGCCGGGTGCGGGTGTCGCTCGACGACCCCCGCGCGCTGGAGTTCTTCGTCTGCGCGGACAATCTCCGCAAGGGCGTCGCCCTGAATGCCACGCAGATCGCTGAGCTGATCGCTGGTGAATTCGCGTAATTCGCTTTGTAGGATCGTCGGAGATCCCTTGACCAAGGTGAAGAGCGGTTACGCATGAGGGCGGGCGACACAATGCTGGTGAGGCTGCCGCACGCGTACAACCCTGACCGGGGGACGCGTGTCCAACTGGCGTGGCAGAGGCATTGCTCGACTTCGTGGTTCCACCGGTGCGCACACGCCCACCGCTCCCCGGACGCTCCCGGCTCCCCGGAGGCTTCCCGGTGATCGTGCCCGTCCCGGCGGGAACGCCGGGCTCCGGCGCGCCGCTCGCGACCCCCGCGACGGCTGCGGCGCCCGCACCGGCCAGGGGGGGACGCGTGCCCTCCCCGCGTGACGGCGCCGACGGCGCGGTGCCGGAGGGCGTGGTGGCCGACGCGGCGGTGGCCGACGCGGCGGTGGCGGACGCGGTTGTGGCGGACGCGGTTGCGGCCGAAGCCGCGGTGGCCGAAACGGTCGTGGCCGAAGCCGTCGTGGCCGACGCTCCGCCCGTCGGGACCACCGTCGACCACCTCACCGAGACCTACCAGGCGCACTACCGCTCCCTGCTGGGCCTGGCCGCGCTGCTCCTCGACGACACCGCCTCCTGCGAGGACGTGGTCCAGGAGGCGTTCATCCGGGTCCACTCGGCGCGCAGCCGGGTCCGCGAGCCCGAGAAGACCCTGGCGTACCTGCGCCAGACCGTCGTCAACCTCTCGCGCTCCGCGCTGCGCCGCCGCATCATCGGCCTCAAGCTGCTGTCGAAGCCGATGCCGGACATGGCGAGCGCCGAGGAGGGCGCGTACGAGCAACTGGAGCGGGACGACCTGATCAAATCGATGCGCGGACTCCAGCGCCGCCAGCGCGAGGTGCTGGTGCTGCGCTATTTCGCGGACATGACGGAGGCCCAGGTCGCCGAGACGCTCGGGATATCCCTGGGCTCGGTCAAGGCGTACGGATCGCGGGGCATTGCCGCGCTGCGGGTGGCGATGGAGGCTGCGCAGTCATGAACGACCAGGTGAACGGCTCCCCGGACGAGAACCGCGAGCACGGGCCGGAGCACGGGCGCGGTCACGGGCCACTGGGCGGGCACGGGCAGGAGGACGAGCTGCTGGTGCTGCGCGGGCTGCTGCACGGAGCCGTCGGGGGCCTCGCGCCCTCGGACGGCGCCCTGGAGCGGCTGCGCCACGCCGTCCCGGCCCGCAGGGCCCGTAAGCGGCGGGTCGTCATCGGCGCCGCCGCGGCCGTGCTGCTGTGCGGTACGGCCGTCCCGGCGGCCCTGCACCTGACGGCGGCCCAGGGCACGGAGGGCGACCACTCGGCGATGGCGGGCCACGGCGAGTCCGCGGCCGGCACGCCGGACACGACCTCCGACCCGCACGCCGCGGGCGCGGGCGAGAGCCCCCGGTTCACCCAGGCCCCCGGCTACGACCAGGGCGCGGGCGGTGTCACCGGAACCCCGCCGCCGGGCGCGCCGCCCCTGACGACGGGCGGGACCACCGCCGGACCGTCCTCGACGGGCGCGGCGACCGGCGGCGGCCCGCTGCTGCCCCCCGGCGGCGCGGCCCCGGAATCGCCCGGCTGCGGCGCGGCCCAGCTGGGCGTGCTCGCCAGCGCGCGCACCCCGGACGCGGACGGCAAGGTGTACGGCAGCTTCCGGGTCACCAACGTCTCGGCCAGCGGCTGTACCGTCACCGGACCCGACACCGTCACGGCGGCGCCGACCACCGGCGCGGCCGTCGGGCAGGGCCCGGTCACGGTCCTCGCGCACACCGCGAGCGACCCCGCGACCGGGCTGCCGGATCCGGTCGTCGAGGCCCCGTCCCTGCTGCTCCAGCCGAACATGGCCTACGAGGTGCGCTTCGCGTGGGTGCCCTCGGCCACGGCCTGTACGGGCACGGGAGCGGAGCCGGGCGGCAAGCCGCCGCAGGGCGGTACAGCGGATGCCCCGGCCGCCCGGACCTCGGGCGCCGACGCGGGCGCGGGTCCGGAGCCGAGCACCGGGCCCAGTCCTGAGGGCGCCGGGGTGGCGCTCACGCACACCCCGCAGCCGGGCGCGCCGGTCACCCGGACGACCATCCCCGCGGCCTGCGGGGGGACGGTCTACCGGACGGGCGTCATCGCGCTGGATGCGGCGCCGAAGCCGTAGCCTCGGCGCCGACGGGCCCGGCGCAGGGTTGCGCCGGGTCCTGCGGCAGCAGCCCGGCCTCGGCGTCGCGCAGGGTCTCGACCTCGCGCCGGTAGAGGCGGAACCACATGAAGAGCACGAAGGCGGAGAAGACGAACCACTCGCCGGTGTAACCGAGGTTCTGGAAGGCCTTGAGGTCGAGCCCGGTGTTCGTCGGGGCCTTCGCCGGTACCGGAGTCATCCCGTCCGAAGCCGTCGGTACGGTCAGCCACGCGTCGTACAGCCCGTACGGCACCAGGTTGACCAGCGAGGCCGCCCCGATCACCCCGAGCTGCCCGGCGGGCAGGCCGCCCTGCGCGTGGACGCCCTTGGTGCTGGAGTTCTCCGGGGCCTGGAGCACGCCGGAGACCTGGACCGGACCGGTCGGCGGAGCCGGGGCGCGGGCCGGGTCCGGGGTTCCCGGGAGCCAGCCGCGGACCACCGGAACGGCCTTGCCGCCCTCGGTGCGCAGCAGCGTCAGCACGTAGAAGCCGGGCTTCCCGTCGAGCTCGCGGTCGGGGACCAGCAGCTGCTCGGCGTACACCCCGGAAGCGGAGGCAAGACGTCCGGAGGTCTGGGTGTCCACCGGGAGCAGGGAGTCCAGCGGAGCGGCGTTCCGGTCGGCGGGCCGCTGCGCGGTCGCCTCCCGGTGGCTGCCGACGCGGTCCTCGAACCGGCCGAGCTGCCACGTCCCCATGAACAGACAGAAGGGAACGGCCAGCACGACGAAGACGTTGATCCCCCACCAGCGCGGGGTCAGGAGAAACCGGTGCACCCCACCACCGTACGGGGGGCGCACCGGTCGCTTCGTCCCGGGTCGGGGCCCGCTCAGGCCCCGGAGCCCCGCGGCAAGTGCTTCAGCGCGAAGTCCAGCTCCATCCGGACCTGCTTGATCCGCTCCTCCACGACGAGCGAGCCGTGCCCGGCGTCGTAGCGGTAGACCTCGTGCTCGGCGCCGCGCGCCGCCAGCCGCTCGATGTAGTTGTCGATCTGCCGGATCGGGCAGCGCGGGTCGTTGACTCCCGCCGCGATGTGCACGGGCGCGCGCACCGCGTCCACGTAGGTCAGTGGCGAGGAGGCGGCGAAGCGGTCCGGCACCTCCGCGGGCGTCCCGCCGAAGAGGGTCCGGTCCAGCGCCTTGAGCGGCTCCATCTCGTCCTCGTACGCCGCCACGTAGTCGGCGACGGGCACCGCGGCCAGCCCCACGGCCCACACCTCGGGCTGCGTGCCGAGGCCCAGGAGGCTCAGGTAGCCGCCCCACGAGCCGCCGGACAGCACCAGGCGCGCCGGGTCGGCGAGCCCGGACTCCACCGCCCACGCGCGTACGGCGCCGATGTCCTCCAGCTCGATCAGTCCGATCCGGTGCTTGAGCGCGTCGGTCCACTCGCGCCCGTACCCTGTCGAGCCCCGGTAGTTGACCCGGACCACCGCGAACCCGTGGTCCAGCCAGGCCGCGGGGGTGGCGGCGAAGGCGTCGCTGTCGTGCCAGGTCGGCCCGCCGTGGATCTCGAACACGGTCGGGAAGGGCCCGTCCCCGTGCCCGGTGGGGCGCTGCGCCAGGGCGTGGATCCGGCCGCCCGGGCCCTCCACCCACACGTCCTCGACCGGGACCGAGCCCGGCGGCCGCAAGCCCGGCGGATCCAGGACGACCGCGCCGGTGGTGGACCGTACCGAGGCGGGCTCGGCGGCCGAGGACCACTGGTACTCCACGGTGCCGTCGGGGCGGGCGGTCGCGCCCGAGACCGTACCGGGCGGGGTGTCCACCCGGGTCAGCTCCCGCGTCGCGAGGTCGTAGCGCCACAGCTCGCCGCGTGCCTCGAACTCGTGTGCGATCAGTAGGGCGCTGCCGTCCGGGTACCACTCGGCGCTCACGTCGCCGGGCAGGTCGATCTCCAGGTCCTGCTCGGTGCCCGCCACGACGTCCCACACCATCGGCTCCCAGCGGCCGCGCCGCTGGTGGCCCACCAGCAGCCGGTTGTCGCCCTCGACCGGCGCGAAGCCGAGCGCGGACAGCCCCAGCTCCTGCGTTCCGCCCTTCGAGTCGTCCAGCTCGGCCACGGTCGCCCCGTCCAGGGTGACCACGCGCAGCGAGGAGTGCATCGCGTCGCCGTGCTCGGTGTGCTCGATCACGATGAGCGTGCCGTCGCGCGAGAGGTCGCCCACGCCGGCCGACTCGTGGTGGCGGTAGATCTCCACCGGCTCCGCGCCGGGGCGTACGACGTGCAGCGTCGAGCCGTCCTCGTCGGTGGACCGGCCCACCACCGCGGTGCCGTCCCGGCCGATCGCCAGCCCGCCCGGGTAGGAGGCCTCCAGGCCGGGGGTGGCGGGCTCGTCGGGGCCGCCCGCGAAGGGCTGGCGCACCCACACGCCGAACTCGTCGCCGTCGGTGTCGGAGAACCACCAGATCCACTCGCCGTCGGGGGAGAGGGTGCCGTCGGTGGTGCCGTTCGGGCGGTCGGTGGCCTGGCGCTGCGCGCCGGTCGCCCGGTCCCACGCGTACAGCTCGTAGGTCCCCGTCGCGTTGGAGACGAAGAGGCTGCGGTCCGGGGCGTCCTCGGCCCAGTCGGGCAGGCCGACGCGGGGCGCCCGGAAGCGCTTCTCCCAGTCGGGCACGGCGTCCCCGGTCGTGTCCCCGGTCGCGCCGTCGGTCGCGCCGTCGGTCAGGTCGCCGCTCACATCGCTCGTCACATCGCTGGTCATGCGCCCCATTCTCGCCGCACCGGCCCCCGGGATGCCGACGGATGCGGACGGCGGGACAGTGGGGGGACGTACCGAGGAGGCGGGACCATGGCGAAGAAGGACCACGGCGGCAAGGGCGGCGGCAAGAGCGGTGCCAAGGGCGGCGCCAAGAGCGAGGCCAAGAGCGACGCCAAGGGCGGCCACCACGACAGCCACCACGACGGCCGTCACGACGGCCACCACGACTCCGAACGCGCGCTCGCGAAGAACACGGCCGCCGAGGCGCGCGCCAAGGCGGCCGTGCGCGACGTCCAGTCCGTGTCGGCGAAGACCCGCGGCATGCAGCAGAAGGCGCAGGCCAAGCGGGGCTGACCGCTATAGCGTGACGCCATGCGGATGATCGTCCGGGGCGCCCGGCTGCACACAGGAGAGGGCCGGGGCGCGGTCGCCCCGGGCCTGGTCGACGTGGAAGTGGCCGAGGACGGCAGGATCGCCCGGCTCATCCCGCACGACGACGAGCGCGAACCCCCCGAGACGGGAACCCTGATCGACGCGCACGGCGGGCTGCTGACCGCCCCCTTCGTCGAACCGCACATCCACCTCGACACCGCGCTGACCGCGGGCGAGCCCCGCTGGAACACCTCCGGCACCCTCTGGGAGGGCATCGCCTGCTGGAGCGAGCGCAAGGCGGTCCTGACCCGCGAGGACGTGATCGCGCGCGCGAGCGAGGTGCTGCGCTGGCAGGCCGCCCAGGGCGTGCTGTACGTCCGTACGCACTGCGACGTCACCGACCCCGGCCTGATCGCGCTCGACGCGCTGGCGGAGGTCCGCGACCGGGTGCGCGACGTGATGACCCTGCAGATCGTCGCCTTCCCGCAGGAGGGCATCGCCTCCTTCCCCGACGGCGAGCGGCTGATGCGCGAGGCGGTGGTGCGCGGCGCGGACGTGATCGGCGCGATCCCGCACTTCGAGGACACCCGCGAGGACGGGGTCGACTCGCTGCGCTTCGCCTTCGAACTCGCCGAGCGGCACGGTCTGCGCGTGGACGCCCACTGCGACGAGATCGACGACGAGCAGTCCCGGTTCGTGGAGGTACTGGCGACCCTGGCCCTGCGGTCCGGGCTCCGCGAGCGGGCGACCGCCTCCCACACCACGGCGATGGGTTCCTACAACGGCGCCTACAGCTTCAAACTCCAGCGGCTGCTGGAGCGCTCCGGGATCAACCTGGTGTGCAACCCCTTCGCCAACCTCAACCTCCAGGGCCGCTTCGACGACTACCCCAAGCGGCGTGGCCTCACCCAGGTCAAGGAGATGCTCGCGGCGGGCGTCAATGTGGCCTTCGGCCACGACGACGTGATGGACCCGTGGAACGCGCTGGGCACCGGGAACCCGCTCCAGACCGCCCTGGTCGGCCTGTACGCCGCCCAGTTGACGGGAACGCGGGAGATCCCCACCGCGTTCTCCATGGTGACCGACCGCGCGGCCCGCGTGCTCGGGCTGGACTCCGACGCGTACGGGGTGGCGGAGGGCGCCGTCGCCAACTTCGTTCTGCTGCCCGCGCCTTCGCCGTCCGAGGCGCTGCGCCGCCAGGTCCGCCCGCGCTGCGTGGTCTCGCACGGCCGGATCCTCGCCGAGACCCCGTCGGCGCCCACCGTGCTGAGCTGGCCCGGCGAGATCCCGGAGCCGGTGGACTTCACCCGCCGTCTACAGTGACCCGCGTCAACCGGCGTATGGCGGAGGGGAACGAACGGCATGTGGACGATAGCGGGACGATCGGCCGAGGCGGCACGGGACATCGCCGCGGAGTATGCGGATGAGGCGCTGTTCAACCATTCCGTACGCTCGTACGCCTTCGGCGCGCGCTACGCCGCCGAGCACGGCCTCGCGTACGACGAGGAGCTGTTCTACGTCGCCGCCCTCCTTCACGACCTGGGCCTGACCGCGCCCTTCGACAGCCACACCCTCCCCTTCGAGGAGGCCGGCGGCCACGTGGCCCGCGTCCTGACGGCGGGCCTCGGCTGGGCCCCGGCGCGGCGCGCCCGCGCCGAGGAGATCATCGTCCTGCACATGCGCGAGGACGTCACCGCCGACGAGGACGTGGAGAGCCACCTCCTCCAGGTGGGCACCAGCGCCGACGTGTCGGGCCTGCGGGTGACGGAGTTCGACGAGGGGTTCCGCGCCGAGCTGCTCGCCGCGTACCCGCGCGCGGACTTCGGCGCGTCCTTCCTGGCCCTCTTCGAGGACCAAGCGGCCCGCAAGCCGCACTGCTCGGCGGCCGGCCTGGTCGCGAGCGGCATGGCGGACCGGATCGCGAAGAACCCGCTGGGCTGAGGGGCCGTCCGGGTCCTCGGCCTGACGGGCCGGGTCCTCCCCGGGACCGGCCCCCGTCCTCGATACCCTGCGCCCATGTCATGGGACTGGGACGAGAACGGACCCCCGCACCCCCTCGCGCTGCGCCGGCCCGGCCGCAGCGAACTGGAGCCGGACCGGCTGCCCGAGGTGCGCGAACTGGAGGTGCTCGGCTGGGAACCCGCCCCCGAGCGGGCCCTGTGGGTGTTCCTGCCGTACGTCTGGCCCGCGGCCGCCCGCACCTGGGTGCCCGACCGCTCCACCCGGTGGGCCGTGGAGACCCGGCTGGACGGCCACGGCGCCGTCACCGACGTCGAGTGCGCCCCGCTCGCGGACGCCGACCTGCACGACCTGGACACCGAGGCCGAGACCGCCCTGTCCGCCCTGGCCCTGCCACCCCGCCCGGCGTCCCGCCTGTGGCTCCTGCGTCCGGTGGGCCCCTTCGCGGACCTGGAGGCCGTACTGGCCCACCTGCGGGCGGTGGCCGACGAACGCGAGGTGCCGCTGGACCGGGCGTCGAAGCCCCTCATGGAACTGGTCCGCCGGGAACTGGACGCGCTGCTCGACTCGGCCGGGTGAACCGCCCGGGCCGGCGGCTGAAATGATCGGGCACATGCCGCTCCAGCCGACCGGACCCTCCTTCGCGCCGTTCGACGCCGTCTCGTTCTCCGTCTCGCTGGCCGCGCTGCTGGTGGTGCTGGTGTGCGCGGTGGTCCGCCCCTTCGGCCGCCCCGAAGCCTTCTTCGCCGTCCCCGCCGCCGCCGTGGTCATCGGCTGCGGGGCGATCGGCCTGGACGCGGTCCGGGAGGAGGCCGAACGCCTCGGCCCGGTGATCGGCTTCCTCGCCGCCGTCCTGGTCCTCGCGAAGCTCTGCGCCGACGAGGGGCTCTTCCACGCCTGTGGCACCTGGATGGCCCGCTGGGCCGCGGGCCGCCCCCGCCGACTGCTCGGCGCCGTCTTCGGGCTCGCCTCGCTGATCACCGCCGCCCTGAGCCTGGACGCCACCGTCGTGCTGCTCACCCCGGTCGTCTTCGCCACCGCCGCCCGGATGGGCGCCCGGCCCGCGCCCCACCTCTACGCCTGCGCGCACCTGTCGAACACGGCGTCACTGCTGCTGCCCGTCTCCAACCTCACCAACCTGCTGGCCTTCGCCGCGAGCGGCCTGAGCTTCACCCGTTTCGCGGTCCTGATGACCCTGCCGTGGCTGATCGCGATCGCCGTCGAGTACGTCGCCTTCCGCCACTTCTTCGCCGCCGACCTCGATGCCGAACCGGCCGCGCGGGACGCGCCCGAGCCGCCCGAACTGCCGCTGTTCGCGCTGCTGACGGTCGCCGGGACACTGGCCGGGTTCGCCCTGGCGTCGGCCGTCGGGGCCGACCCGGCCTGGGCCGCCGCCGCGGGGGCCCTGGTGCTGGGGGTCCGGGCGCTGGCCCGGCGCCGCACCACCCCGGTCGCGATCGTGCGCTCGGCCGCGCTGCCGTTCCTCGCGTTCGTCCTGGCCCTGGGCATCGTCGTACGGGCCCTGGTCGACAACGGCCTCGGCGCGGCCCTGGCCCACGCCATCCCCGAGGGAACCACCCTGCCCGCACTGCTCGCCCTGGCCGCCCTCGCCGCCGTACTGGCCAACCTGATCAACAACCTGCCCGCGGTGCTGGCCCTGGTCCCCCTGGCCGCCCCGGCGGGCCCCGGCGCGGTGCTCGCCGTACTCCTGGGCGTGAACATCGGCCCGAACCTCACCTACGCGGGCTCCCTGGCCACCCTGCTCTGGCGCCGCATCGCCCACCAGCACGAGCACGAGGTGGAGCTGCGCGAGTTCACCCGCCTCGGCCTGCTGACCACCCCGGCCTCCCTGGCCCTGTCGACCGCGGCCCTGTGGCTCTCCCTCCAAGCCACTGGCACCACCTGACCCGCGCCGCCCGACGGGGAACGCAGGAAGGGCCCGATCCGCATTGCGGATCAGGCCCTATGCCTTCTTACGAAGTCGGGGTGGCGGGATTTGAACCCACGACCTCTTCGTCCCGAACGAAGCGCGCTGCCAAGCTGCGCTACACCCCGATCGCCGCCCGGTGATGTTGCTGCCCTGGCGACATCGATTACTTTAGCGGACCGTCGGCCGGAGACGAAATCCGGTTTTCGCGCGGGGCGGGCGGGGTCGGGCGGAAGTGGTCGGCCGTGACCAGGGCGAGGCCCAGGGCGTAGAAGGCCAGGCCGAGCACGAGGCCGTTCACCGCGACGCGCGGGTAGCCGTACTGGGCCACGTCGAGGAAGGGGTACGTGTACCGCGTCTTCGTGCCCGGCGACAGGAGCGCGCCCCGGACGAGGGCGAAGGCCAGGTAGAGCGCGGGGAAGGCCAGCCACCGCGCCGCGTGTCGCGGGCGGAGCGCGCGCGGGGCCGTGAGGAGCAGGAAGTCCAGCAGGGCGCCGATTGGGGTGACCGTGTGCAGGAGCTGGTTCGAGGCGGCCCGGGCGCCGCTCAGCTCGTTGAGGTCCTCGACCACGTTGAAGGGGCTCGACGCGTTGTCCAGGACCAGGTGGAAGACCAGGCCGGTGATCAGGATGAAGAGCAGGACCCCGCCCCGCCACAGCGGGTCCACGTCCGGGTGGCCGCGCCAGGCGCGGGCGGCGGACAGGGCGAAGGCCGCCGCCACCAGGATGTTCGTCCAGATGGTGAAGAAGCTCAGGGCGACGGGAACGCTCCCGTAGGCGCACTCGATCACGACGCCCACGGCCGCCGCCAGCGCGATCAGGGCGCGGAAGGCGGCCGTCGCGATCACCGGGCCCCGGCTCAGGGCGCGGCCGTCAGGGTCAGCAGGGTCGCTTCCGGCGGGCAGGCGAAGCGGACCGGGGTGAACCGGTTCGTGCCGCAGCCCGCCGAGACGTGGAGGTACGAGCGGTGCCCGGCGGCCTCGTGCGTGGAGAGCCCCTTCACCCGCTTGGTGTCCAGGTCGCAGTTGGTGACCAGGGCGCCGTAGAAGGGGACGCACAGCTGTCCGCCGTGCGTGTGCCCCGCGAGGATCAGCGGGTAGCCGTCCGCCGTGAAGGATTCGAGGGTCCGCAGGTACGGGGCGTGCACGACGGCGAGCGAGAAGTCCGCGTCCGTCTCCGGTCCGCCCGCCACCCGCTCGTAGCGGTCCCGCTTGATGTGCGGGTCGTCCAGGCCGGTGAAGGCCAGCTCCAGCCCGTCGAGCTTCATCCGGGCCCGGGTGTTGGTGAGGTTCAGCCAGCCCGCCGCGTCGAAGGCGTCCCGCAGGCCCTCCCACGGATTGTGGACGGCGCCGACGACCGGCTTGTTGCCGTTCAGCCCGTGCTTGCCCTGGGTCTTCTCGATCAGGTAGCGCCCGGGATTGCGCAGCCGCGGCCCGTAGTAGTCGTTGGAGCCGAAGACGTACGCGCCGGGGAACTCCATCAGCGGGCCGAGCGCGTCGAGCACCTCCGGTACGCCTTCGGTGTCCGAGAGGTTGTCGCCGGTGTTGACCACGAAGTCGGGCCGCAGCCCGGCCAGGGACTGGAGCCAGGCGCGCTTCTTGCGCTGCCCGCTCACCATGTGGATGTCCGACACCTGAAGGACCCGCAGGGGCCGCATCCCGCGGGGCAGGACCGGCACGGTCACCCGGCGCAGCCGGAAGGACCGGGCTTCGAAACCGGCGGCGTAGGCCACACCGGCGACTCCCGCGGCGGCGATGCCCGCGGTGACCTTCAGGGGGATTCCGTAACGCGCACGCATGGCCCCATCGTCGCAGACCGGGAAAACCGGCGGGCGCCAGCGCCCCCGCACCTGGCAGACTCGACCCATGACCACGCTCAAGGCCAAGCTCAGGGAAGACCTCACCGTCGCCATCAAGGCGCGCGACGAACTCCGCTCGTCCACGCTGCGACTGACCCTCACCGCCATCACCAAGGAGGAGGTCGCGGGCAAGGAAGCGCGCGAGCTCTCCGACGACGAAGTCGTCAAGGTGATCGCCAAGGAGGCGAAGAAGCGCCGTGAGGCCGCCGAGGCCTTCGCCCAGGGCGGCCGGAGCGAGCAGTCCGCGCGGGAGGTCGCCGAGGGCGAGGTGCTGGACGCGTACCTGCCCAAGCAGCTCAGTGACGACGAGCTGACCGCGATCGTGGCGGCGGCCGTCGAGGAGGCCAAGGCGGCGGGTGCCGAGGGGCCGCGGGCCATGGGCGCCGTCATGAAGATCGTGAACCCGAAGGTCGCCGGACTGGCGGAGGGCGGGCGCGTCGCCGCCACCGTCAAGCAGCTCCTCGCCTAGCGCGCACGATCGACTGGCGGGCGCGACCGGCCAGCGCGCACGATCGACTGGCGGGCACGACCGGCCAGCGCGCACGACCCGCCCCGCGCGGAACGCACGGAGGGCCCCGGCCGCCATCACGGCGGCCGGGGCCCTCTGCTCATGTTCCGCGCCGCTCTACGGGCGGCCCGTGTTCCCGCCCAGGAATCCCGGCGGGATCCTGATGCCTGTGTTCGGGCCCGCCGGATCACCGGCGCCCGGGTCGCCGGTGGCCGCGCCCGCGATCGTCTGACCGGCGGCGCCGTCCCCCGGCTTGCCGTCGCCGCCCCGGCCGGGCTTGCCCGGCTTGCCGGGCTTGCCCGGGTTCGTGGTGGGAGGGGTGGCGTTGCCGCGGCCGCCGCCCGACGGGGCCGAGGGCTCCGGGATGTTGACCGTGGTGAAGGAGGGGGCCTCGCGCCCGGACAGGGCGCCCGAGACGGCGTCCTTCCAGATCGGGCCGGGCAGGCCACCGCCGAAGACCTTCGGGTAGTACTGCCCGCCGATGGTGATGTCCTCCATCGAGATCTTCTTCACGCCGCCCGAACCGACCCACACCGCGCCGGACATGTTCGGCGTGTAGCCGACGAACCAGGCGTTGTAGCGGCTGTCCGTGGTACCCGTCTTGCCCGCGCTGTCGCGGTCGGTCAGACCGGCCTTCTCGCCGGTACCGGAGTCGACCACTCCGCGCAGCAGGGTGTTGATGGTGTCCGCGGTCGTCTCCGACATCGCCTGCCCGCACTTGGACTTCGGCACCTGGAGCGCCTTGTTGTGCGAGTCGGTGATCGCCTCGATCGCGACCGGGGTGCAGTAGACACCGCGGTTGGCGAAGGTGGCGTACGCGTTGGCCATCGTCAGCGGGGACATCTCGGCGGAGCCGAGCGCGATGGACGGGGACTCGGGGAGCTTCTCGCCGCTGGCCGGGACGACGTTCATCTTCTGCGTCATCTCGGTCACCGGGCACAGCCCGATCTCGCCGATCATCTGGACGAAGTACGTGTTGATGGACTTCTCCATCGCCGTCTTCAGCGCGTACGGGCCGAACTCCTCCTCGGTCTCGTTCTGCGCCTTCTCGAACTTCCCGGTCTTCGGGTCGCGCTGGTTGACGTACTGCGTGCCGTCGCAGCGCGAGATCGGGCTCGGGTAGTCGATCTCGTACGGCGCCGGGTACGACTTGGTCGGCGCCGTGCCGCGCTCGATGGCCGCGGCCGCGATGAACGGCTTGAAGGTGGAACCCGTCTGGAAGCCGAAGTTGGAGCCGCCCATCCGCTTGTCCACGGAGTAGTTGATCTGCGTCTCGTTCTTCCCGAAGCCGTACGGCTTCGACTGGCCCATCGCCAGTACCCGTCCGGTGCCCGGCTGGACCATCGTCACGGCCGTCGCGATCGAGTCGTCCGCGTAGACGTGCTCCTTGATCGAGGCGTTGGCCGACTCCTGCGACTGCGGGTCAAGGGTGGTGCGTACGGTCAGGCCGCCCTGGTTCCAGACCTTCGCCCGTTCCTCCCGGGTCTTGCCGAAGACCGCGTCGGACAGGAAGGTGTTGCGCACGTAGTCGCAGAAGAAGCCCGCGCCCTTGACGGCGGTGATGCAGCCGTTCTTGGGGCGCGTCACCTTGAGGGTGACGGGCTTGGCCTTCGCCGCGTCCGCCTCCGCCTGCGAGACGTCCTTCATGTCGGCCATCCGCTGGAGGACGACGTTGCGGCGCTTCATCGACTCGGCCGAGTCGTTGACCGGGTCGAACCGGCTCGGAGACTGGACGATGCCCGCGAGCAGCGCGGCCTCGTCCAGGGTGAGGTCCTTGGCGGGCTTGCTGAAGTAGCGCTGGGCCGCCGACTCGATTCCGTAGGCCTGCTGGCCGAAGTACGTGATGTTGAGGTAGTTCTCCAGGATCTTCTTCTTGCCGAGCTCCTCCTCGACCTGGATCGAGTACTTGAGTTCGCGGATCTTGCGCCCGAGGCTCTTCTCCTGGGCCTCGCGCACCTTGCTCAGGTCGTCGCCAGCCTCTTCGACGAACACGTTCTTCACGTACTGCTGCGTCAGCGTGGAGGCGCCCTGTGCGGCGCCGCCTTCCTGCGCGTTCCGGTTCACGGCGCGCAGGATGCCCTTGAGGTCCACCGCGCCGTGTTCGTAGAAACGCGAGTCCTCGATCGCGACGATCGCCTTCTGCATGTACGGAGAGACCGCGGTGAGCGGGACCACCTGACGGTCACGTGAATAGACAGTGGCGATCAAGCCACCTTCGGAGTCCAGAATCGTGGTGCGCTGGCTCAGCGGCGGTGTCTTGAGATTGGCCGGGATCTCGTCGAATCCCTCGACCGTGCCCTTGGCCGCGAGGCCCAGCGCGCCCGCGCCGGGGATCGCGATGCCGGCGAGGACGACTCCGGCGAGAACGGACACCCCGAGGAACCTGGCGGCCTGTTGGCTCCCCGAGAGCCCTCCGCTTGAGCGCTTCTTTCCCATGAAGGGCAGCCTACGTTCTCATTCGCCGGACACGCGCGAATGCCTTGGCCTAAGCTGGCAACAACTGTCACAGCAGTGGTACGCGACATCAACCCCGCGGCTTGATTTTCACCCTCCCCGAATGGGGTGAACTCGTGTCCGAATCTCGCGCCTCGCTCGGGCGGCTCCCTATCGATTCACCCCAATTGCCGGAATGGTCGGGCATGTCGTCCGATCACTCCGTCGGGTGATCTGCCGCTTACCCATAGTCCGTTCGGACCATTCAAGATTGGGCCCGACGGGGGTGTTGCACTGTGCCTACCTTCCGTAACGTCCTCAACTGGCAGCGGTGAATATGCCGCTGCCGCCGTGGGGGAGCCTCGATTCGGGAGAGGACGGCGCCGGGATGGGCTGGGTTACCGACTGGAGTGCGCAGGCAGCCTGCCGCACTACCGATCCGGATGAACTATTTGTTCAAGGAGCGGCACAGAACAGGGCCAAGGCGGTGTGCACCGGTTGCCCGGTGCGGACCGAATGCCTGGCCGATGCGCTCGACAACCGCGTCGAGTTCGGCGTGTGGGGCGGAATGACCGAGCGGGAACGTCGCGCACTGCTGCGCCGGCGCCCCACCGTCACCTCGTGGCGACGGCTGCTCGAAACCGCCCGTACGGAGTACGAGCGCAGTACGGGCATCCTCACCGTGGATGTGGATGTCGACGCGATCGATGCGGAGGTCGATCTTCGGTTCGAGACGTACGCGGCAGCCGGGTAGACCCCCGCGCGGCCCGTCTACGCTCCGGCCGGTACCCCGGCCGCGAGCCTTTCTCCGATGGCCCGCAGCCCGGCGAGGTCGTGTACATCGCCGGGCAGGGCGGCCACTTCGGCCACCGCCACTTCGGGGTGCAGTGAAGTGAAGCGATCGCGTGTGCGCTGTTCGCGCGCGATCACCTGCATGCGCTCGGCGTGCAGACGCAGCAGACCGGCCGTGATCTCGTCCGCTGTGATCGCGCCCGCCGTGCCGTCGGCGTCGTCCGTACCGTGGGCGCCGTCCGCGCTGTCGGCGTCGTCCGTGGTGCCGTTCCCGTCCGTGCTGTTCCCTGCCGTGCCGCTCTCGTCACTGGTGCTGTCGGCCGCCGGAACGTCGGTGGGGGAGTCGTCCGCACCGGAGCCACGATCTCCAGCTTTCCCGGACTCCTGATCGACAATGCCGCCCTCTTCAAGATTCTCTGCGGCGGCCAGCGCCCGCTCCGCCGAGAGCTGGTCGGCGCCACTGCCGTGCACCCGGTTCAGCACGAGCCCGGCCAGCGGCATCCGTTCCGCGGCCAGCCGCTCCACGAAGTACGCCGCCTCGCGCACCGCGTCCTCCTCCGGCGCCGCGACCACGAGGAAGGCCGTACCGGGGGCCTGCAGCAGCCGGTACGTCGCGTCCGCGCGGGTCCGGAAGCCGCCGAACATCGTGTCCATCGCGGCCACGAAGGTCTGTACGTCCTTCAGCAGCGAGGCACCCATCAGCTTGCTCAGGGTCCCCGTCATCATCGACATGCCGACATTGAGGAACTTCATCCCGGCCCGGCCGCCGACCTTCGCCGGAGCCATCAGCACCCGGATGAACTTCCCGTCCAGGAAGGACCCCAGCCGCTTCGGGGCGTCCAGGAAGTCCAGCGCCGACCGGCTCGGCGGGGTGTCGACGATGATCAGGTCCCAGTCGTCGCGGGCGCGCAGCTGCCCGAGCTTCTCCATCGCCATGTACTCCTGCGTGCCCGCGAACCCGGCCGACAGGGACTGGTAGAAGGGGTTCTCCAGGATGGCCTGCGCCCGCTCGGCGTCCGCGTGCCCCTCGACGATCTCGTCGAAGGTCCGCTTCATGTCGAGCATCATGGCGTGCAGTTCGCCGGTGCCCGCGCTGTCGTCGCCCGCCACGCCCGCCACCCGGCGCGGGGTGTTGTCGAGGGAGTCGATGCCCAGCGACTGGGCCAGTCTGCGCGCCGGGTCGATGGTCAGGACCACCACCTTGCGCCCGCGCTCCGCCGCGCGGACGCCGAGCGCGGCGGCCGTGGTGGTCTTGCCCACGCCACCCGAGCCGCAGCACACGATGATCCGGGTGCCCGCGTCGTCGAGCAGCGCGTCGACCGCCAGCCGCGGCGGAGTGTCCAGGCCCATGGTCCCCGCGCTCCCCAGGTTCTCGCTCATTCGGTCCCCACCTGCTTGCGGAGCTCCGTCGCCAGCTCGTACAGCCCGGCCAGGTCCACCCCGGCGCCGAGCTGCGGAAGTTCGTACGCCGCTACGTCGAGCCCCTCCAGGACCGCCCGTTGCTCCCGCTCCAGCTCGACCCGCCCCGCGTGCTCCGCGGCCTGCTCCAGCAGGGGGTCCAGCAGCCGCTCCGCCAGGCCCCCGCGCCGGGCGCCGCCCAGGCCCGCCCGGGACAGCGACTTCGCCAGCTCGGCGCGGCGCTCCCCGGCGGCCGCCCGCAGGGTTCCCTCGTCGAGGTGGTGCGGGCGCGTCATGTTGACGATGATCCGGCCGACCGGCAGCCCGACCCCGCGCAGTTCGGCGATGCCGTCCGCGGTCTCCTGGACCGGCATCTCCTCCAGCAGCGTCACCAGGTGCACCGCCGTCTCGGGGGACTTCAGCACCTTCATGACGGCCTGTGCCTGGTTGTGGATCGGCCCGAACCGGGCCAGTCCGGCCACCTCGTCGTTGACGTTCAGGAACCGGGTGATCCGCCCGGTCGGCGGCGCGTCCATCACGACGTGGTCGTAGACGAACCGGCCCGCCTTGTCCTTGCGCCGCACCGCCTCGCACGCCTTGCCGGTCAGCAGCACGTCCCGCAGCCCCGGCGCGATCGTCGTCGCGAAGTCGATGGCGCCCAGCTTCTTCAGGGCGCGCCCTGCCGAGCCGAGCTTGTAGAACATCTGGAGATAGTCCAGCAGGGCCCGCTCCGCGTCGATGGCGAGCCCGAACACCTCACCGCCGCCCGGGGCGACGGCGATCTTCCGTTCCTCGTACGGCAGCGCGTCCGCGCCGAAGAGCCGCGCGATCCCCTGCCTGCCCTCCACCTCCACCAGAAGCGTGCGTCCGCCCTCACGTGCGAGGGCGAGCGCGAATGCCGCGGCGACCGTGGTCTTTCCGGTGCCGCCCTTGCCGCTGACCACCTGGAGCCTGCTCACAGCGACCGAGCCTAATTCCTCGGCGGCGGTGACGTGGGCGGTGGGGGCAGGACGGGTCGCGCATCACGTCCCGGGACAGGCACTACGCTCGCTCCCATGACCAAGAAGTTCGAATATGCGACCGTCCCGCTGCTTGTCCACGCCACCAAGCAGATCCTGGACACCTGGGGCGAGGACGGCTGGGAGCTCATCCAGGTCGTGCCCGGCCCGAACAACCCCGAGCAGCTCGTGGCGTACCTGAAGCGGGAGAAGGCATGAGCACCGGTGCCGTCGAGGCGAAGCTGGCCGAGCTGGGCCTGACCCTGCCCGAGGTCGTGCCGCCGCTGGCCACCTACCAGCCGGCCGTGCGCTCGGGTGCGTACGTCTACACCGCGGGCCAGCTCCCGATGGTGAAGGGCAGCCTTCCGGTCACCGGCAAGGTCGGTGCGGAGGTCTCGCCGGAGCAGGCGAAGGAACTGGCCGCGATCTGCGCGCTGAACGCGCTGGCGGCCGTGAAGTCGGTCGTGGGCGACCTCGACCGGATCGCGCGCGTCGTGAAGGTCGTCGGGTTCGTCGCCTCGGCGCCGGACTTCACCGGCCAGCCGGGCGTGCTGAACGGCGCGAGTGAGCTGCTCGGCGAGGTGCTCGGTGAGCGTGGCGTGCACGCGCGCAGCGCGGTCGGCGTGGCGGTCCTCCCGCTGGACGCGCCGGTCGAGGTCGAGATCCTGGTGGAACTGACCCCGGACCCCGCCTAGCCCGTCCAGCCCGTCCAGCCCGCTTCCGGGACGGGGCCCACCGCCCCGTCCCGGCCCGGTCCCGCCGACCGGAGGCCGGGAGAGGGGGGTCACCTCCGGGGGGCCTCGAACATCGCGCCGGTTCCCCGTAGCATCCCGCCATGCCGAATGATCAGCACGGTCAGTCGCCCAGCCCGCCCCCGGGCGGCCAGTGGTACCCCCCGGAGTGGCCCGACCGCATCCGGGCCCTCGCGGACGGCACCCTCACCCCGGTGCGGCCCCGCCGTGCCGCCACCGTGATGCTGCTGCGCGACCAGGACACCGGCCCCGCCGTGCACATGCTCCGCCGCCGCACCTCGATGGCCTTCGCCGGTGGCGCGTACGCCTACCCCGGCGGCGGGGTCGACCCCCGCGACGAGGACCACCGGATCGGCTGGGCGGGGCCGTCCCTGGACGCGTGGGCCGCCCGTATGGGTACGGACACCGCCACCGCCCAGGCCATCATCTGCGGCGCGGTCCGCGAGACCTTCGAGGAGGCCGGGGTCCTGCTCGCGGGCGAGGGCCCCGACACCGTCGTCGGCGACACCACCGGGGACGACTGGGAGGCCGACCGGCTGGCCCTGGTCGCCCGGGAGCTGTCCTTCGCCGAGTTCCTGGACCGCCGCGGCCTGCGACTGCGGTCCGACCTGCTCGGCGCCTGGGCCCGCTGGATCACCCCGGAGTTCGAACCGCGCCGCTACGACACCTGGTTCTTCGTGGCCGCCCTCCCCACCGGCCAGCGCACCCGCAACGCCTCCACCGAGGCCGACCGGACCGTGTGGATCCGCCCGGCCGAGGCCGCCGCCGGATACGACGGGGGCGAGCTGCTGATGATGCCGCCGACCATCTCCACCCTGCGCTCGCTGGAGCCGTACGGGAGCGCCGCCGAGGCCCTCGCCGCGGCCGCCGGGCAGGATCTGAACCCGGTGCTGGCCCAGGCCGTACTGGAGGGCGGCGAGCTGGTGCTCAGCTGGCCCGGCCACGACGAGTTCACCAAGCGGGTCCGGCAGGGCGGTCCGGGAGGCACGGCGTGAGCGACGCGGCCGCCCTCCCCGGCCAGCCGCGCGGAGTCGTCACCTCCGGTCCGGCCACCACCCGCGCGGTCAACGTCCTGGCCCCCAACGCCTCCGCGATGACCCTGGACGGCACCAACACCTGGCTGGTCTCCGAACCGGACTCCGACCTCGCCGTCGTCATCGACCCCGGCCCGCTGGACGAGGGCCACCTGCGGGCCGTCGTCGACACCGCCGAACGGGCGGGCAAGCGGATCGCGCTGACCCTCCTCACCCACGGCCACTTCGACCACGCCGAGGGCGCCGGCCGCTTCGCCGAACTGACCGGCACCAAGGTGCGCGCCCTCGACCCGGCGCTGCGCCTGGGCGACGAGGGCCTCGCGGGCGGCGACGTCATCCGGGTCGGCGGCCTGGAACTGCTGGTCGTGCCCACCCCGGGCCACACCGGGGACTCGCTCTGCTTCCACCTCCCGGCCGACCGCGCCGTCCTGACCGGCGACACCGTCCTCGGCCGCGGTACCACGGTCGTCGCCCACCCCGACGGCCGCCTCGGCGACTACCTCGACTCGTTGCGCCGGCTGCGCTCCCTGACCGTCGACGACGGTGTGCGTACGGTCCTGCCGGGCCACGGGCCGGTCCTGGAGGACGCGCAGGGCGCGGTGGAGTTCTACCTCGCCCACCGCGCGCACCGGCTCGCCCAGGTCGAGACGGCCGTGGAGAACGGTTTCAGCACGCCCGAGCAGGTCGTCGCCCGTGTCTACGCCGACGTGGACCCCTCGCTGTGGCCCGCCGCCGAATGGTCCGTACGCGCCCAGCTGGAGTACCTGCGCGAGCACGGCCTGATCCCGGGCGGCCCGGAGCAGGACTGCTGACGACCGCGCGTTCCCCGGGTCAGCGGGGGGACGCGCGGCCCGGCCGGGCGGCGTGCTCCGCCGCCAGCCACGGCCCGAGGTCCTCCAGGAACGTCCGCAGGACCTCCGGATCGGCGCCCGGGTCCAGCCCTTCGGCCGCCGCCGCCCGCATCTGCGCGGCCCGCCCGGGGTAGTACCCGCCGAAGACCTCCGCGGACTCGGCGAGGTCACTGGTCCAGCCGCCCCACCGGGGCATGACCAGGGTGAACCCGATCCGTACGAGCCGTCGCGCCAGGAACCGGTTCAGCCGCCGCACCTCCGCGTCCGTCCGCGCGGCCGCGGCCTGTTCCCGGGCCCGCGCGAGTACGTCGTCCAGGTCCCCGTAGACCTTCCCGGCGAGCAGGGCGTCCGGCCGGTACCGCGGCAGGTGCTCGGCCAGGTCGGCCCCGAGCAGCGGGGTGCACAGGCAGGCCAGGAACCAGCCCAGATCGTGCCGCTCCGCCTCGCTGAGCAGGGTCTCCTTGCCGTGGAGCAGCACCCCGGCCCCGTCGATCTCCGGGAAGTCCTGGTCGAGCCCGCGCTCCAGCACCTCGGCGGTGTCCCGGTCCTCACCGGTCGGCTCGCGGTGCAGGGCGATCAGTAGATCGAGACCGGAGCGCCCGGGGCGGGCGGTGCCGCGCGGGACGGACCCGTAGAGGTAGGCGCTGTGCAGCCGCTGCCCGTACGCCTCGGCGGTCCGCGCCCGCGCGGCGGCGACCACTGCCGCGAACCCCGGCGGCACCCGCCCCAGCGACCCCTCGCGCGAGATGTACCCCTCGGAGTCGAGGCCCCTGTGTCCCATGCGGCTCACTGTGGCAGCGCGAAGGGGGCCCCGCCCTTCCGGGCCGGACCCCCCCGCGTACGTCTCGGCGTGACGGCCGGGCGTCAGCGCGAGCGCTTCGCCAGCCGCTCCACGTCGAGCAGGATCACGGCACGTGCCTCCAGGCGCAGCCAGCCGCGCCCGGCGAAGTCGGCCAGGGCCTTGTTCACGGTCTCGCGGGAGGCGCCGACGAGCTGGGCCAGCTCCTCCTGGGTGAGGTCGTGCACGACGTGGATGCCCTCTTCGGACTGCACGCCGAAGCGGCGCGACAGGTCCAGGAGCGCCCGGGCCACGCGGCCCGGCACGTCGGAGAAGACCAGGTCGGACATCTGGTCGTTGGTCTTGCGCAGGCGGCGGGCCACGGCGCGCAGCAGCGCGGTCGCGACCTCGGGGCGGGCGTTCAGCCAGGGCTGGAGGTCGCCGTGGCCGAGGCCGAGCAGCTTGACCTCGGTCAGCGCGGTCGCCGTGGCGGTGCGCGGGCCCGGGTCGAAGAGGGACAGCTCACCGATCAGCTCGCCGGGGCCGAGTACGGCCAGCATGTTCTCGCGCCCGTCGGGCGAGGTGCGGTGCAGCTTCACCTTGCCCTCGGTCACCACGTACAGGCGGTCACCGGGGTCGCCTTCGTGGAACAGGGCGTCACCGCGGGCGAGGGTCACCTCGCCCATGGATGCGCGGAGCTCCGCGGCCTGCTCGTCATCGAGCGCCGCGAAGAGCGGGGCGCGCCGCAGAACGTCGTCCACGAGTCTCTCTCCTATGTCGACCGGCGTCAGGGGACCTACGGCCCCATTTTGCCGGACGCCTCAAACAGTGCGATCAGTCACAAGGATGCCGGACGTACGGGTGTGCTGTGCGGCGAGGGGCCAATCGGAGGGGTGTTACCAGAGGTCCGGGCGGGTGTCAGCGCCCGGCCTTAGGCTGGCCGGGTGTCCGATAAGCCAGTGAGAGCACAGGCCAAGGGGTCCGTGGGTGTGACTGAGACCGATAATTCTGCTGTGGGCGAACAACCCCCTTCCGGGTCGGCTCCGGCGGGGTCTCCCACTGCAAAGAGCAAAGATTCAGCCAAGAAACGCGCCCCGGCGGCGACCGGGTCCACGAAGGCCGCGAAGCCGCCGAAAACGGTGACGGCCGCGAACTCCGCCGAACCGGTGACGGCCGCGAAGCCATCGAAGCCGCCGAAGCCGGCGCGCGCCGCGAACCCGGAATCGCGCCTCGCCATGGTCCGGCGCGCCCGCCGGATCAACCGGGAGCTGGCCGAGGTCTATCCGTACGCCCATCCGGAACTGGACTTCCGCAACCCCTTCGAGCTGCTGGTCGCCACCGTGCTCTCCGCGCAGACCACCGACCTGCGGGTGAACCAGACCACCCCGGCCCTCTTCGCCGCCTACCCCACCCCCGAGGACATGGCGGCGGCCGTGCCCGAGGAGCTGGAGCAGATCATCCGGCCGACCGGGTTCTTCCGGGCGAAGGCCAGGTCCCTGCTGGGCCTGTCGGCCGCCCTGCGGGATTCCTTCGGCGGCGAGGTGCCGGGCCGGATCGAGGACCTGGTGACGCTGCCCGGTGTGGGCCGCAAGACCGCCAATGTCGTCCTCGGCAATGCCTTCGGCGTCCCCGGGATCACGGTCGACACCCACTTCGGCCGGCTGGTGCGCCGCTGGAAGCTGACCGAGCAGGAGGACCCGGAGAAGGTCGAGGCGGAGATCTGCGCGATCTTCCCGAAGAGCGAGTGGACGATGCTCTCGCACCGGACCGTCTTCCACGGCCGCCGGATCTGCCACTCCCGCAAACCCGCCTGCGGAGCCTGCCCGATCGCCCCGCTCTGCCCGTCGTACGGGGAGGGCGAGACGGACCCGGAGAAGGCGAAGCTGCTGCTCAAGTACGAGATGGGCGGCTATCCGGGCCAGCGGCTGAGCCCACCGGCCGACTATCCGGGCCGCCCGGCGCCCCCGCTCGGCGCGGGGGCCTAGCGCGGGCCCAGCAGTGACGTCTCGAGGAACGAATCCGGCCGCCGACCGCGTTGTCCGGTTGCCGGGAGTACAGGGAGCAGGGGTGCCTATGACGCGCGGGACGCAGGACGACAGCGTGACCACCGAGGCCGGAGCCGGAGCCGACACCGGTCGTGGGGGGACGTACGGGGCTGCGCGCGGGCGGGGTCCGGCCACCGTCAGCGCGCGGGGGCTGCCCGGCTGGCTCGACCCGGTGGTCACCGCCGCCCGGACCGTCCGGCCGGCCCAGCTGAGCCGCTTCCTGCCCCCGGAGGACGGCGCGGGCCGCCAGTCCGCCGTCCTGGTCCTCTTCGGCGAGGGCGCTCGCGGCCCCGAGCTGCTGCTGATGGAGCGGGCGAGCACCTTGCGCTCCCATGCGGGCCAGCCGTCGTTCCCGGGCG
Organism: Streptomyces sp. G-G2; assembly: GCF_030063135.1. GTDB lineage: Bacteria > Actinomycetota > Actinomycetes > Streptomycetales > Streptomycetaceae > Streptomyces. Next base: position 47,917 of record NZ_JASISO010000039.1, on the reverse strand, counting down.
GCGCGCTCGACCCTGAGGACGGCGATCCGCACACCACGGGCCCGCTGCGGGCCGCGCTGCGCGAGGCCGAGGAGGAGACCGGGCTGGACCCGTCCGGGGTGCAGCTGTTCGGCGTGCTGCCCCGCCTCTACATCCCGGTCAGCGAGTTCGTCGTGACGCCCGTGCTCGGCTGGTGGCGCGAGCCCAGCCCGGTGGGGGCCGTGGACCTCGCGGAGACCGCCCGGGTCTTCACGGTTCCCGTGGCGGATCTCACGGACCCCGGTCACCGGGTCACCGTCGTGCACCCCGGCGGCTACCAAGGCCCCGCCTTCCAGGTCGAATCGGCTCTGGTCTGGGGTTTTACCGCCGGAGTGATCGACCGGCTGCTGCATTTCTCCGGATGGGAGCGTCCATGGGACCGCACCCGCCAGGTCCCCCTCGACTGGCGCGCATGAGACGGTGGCCCACGTGAACGTGCTGGACATCCTGTTGCTGGTCGCCGCCGTATGGTTCGCGATCGTCGGCTACCGCCAAGGCTTCGTCGTCGGCATCCTGTCGGTGATCGGCTTCCTCGGCGGTGGTCTCATCGCCGTGTCCCTGCTCCCGATCGTCTGGGAACAAATGACGGACGACAAGGCCAAGGTGTCGACCACCATGGCCGTCGTCGCGGTGGTCGTCGTCATCGTCTGCGCATCGATCGGCCAGGCCTTCACCACGCACCTGGGCAACCGGCTGCGCCGCTACATCACCTGGTCACCGGCCCGGCTGGTCGACGCGACCGGCGGCGCCCTGGTGAACGTCATGGCCATGCTGCTGGTGGCGTGGCTGATCGGCTCCGCGCTGGCCGGGACCTCGCTGCCCACGCTGGGCAAGGAGGTCCGTAACTCCAAGGTGCTCCTCGGCGTGTCCCGGGTCCTGCCCAACCAGGCGAACACCTGGTTCTCGGACTTCAGTTCGGCGCTCGCGCAGAACGGTTTCCCGCAGGTCTTCAGCCCGTTCTCGAACGAGCCGATCACCGAGGTGAAGGCGCCCGACCCGGCGCTGGCCCACAGCCCGGTCGCGGACAACGCCAAGCGTTCCATCGTCAAGGTGGTCGGTACGGCGCCCAGTTGCAGCAAGGTCCTGGAGGGCTCCGGCTTCGTCTTCGCCCCCGGCAAGGTCATGACGAACGCGCACGTGGTCGGCGGGGTCGGCGAGCCGACCGTGCAGGTCGGCGGCGAGGGCAAGCTCTATGACGGCAAGGTCGTGCTCTACGACTGGGAGCGCGACATCGCCGTCCTGGACGTGCCCAAGCTGAAGGCGCCGCCGCTCGAATTCGCCGAGAAGGACGCGGCGAGCGGCTTCGACGCGATCGTCGCCGGGTTCCCGGAGAACGGCGCGTACGACGTCCGGGCGGCGCGCGTGCGCGGGCGCATCAACGCCAACGGCCCGGACATCTACCACCGGGGCACCGTCCGCCGCGACGTCTACTCGCTCTACGCGACGGTCCGTCAGGGCAACTCCGGCGGGCCGCTGCTGACGCCCGACGGCAAGGTGTACGGGGTCGTCTTCGCGAAGTCGCTCGACGATCCGAACACCGGGTACGCCCTGACGGCGGACGAGGTCCGCGACGACATCAGGAACGGGAAGACCGCGCAGCGCCGGGTCGACAGCCAGGGCTGCGCCCTCTAGAGCCGCGGGCGTCCCTCGCGGGGGACGGGGTCCGGCCGACGGGCCGGACCCGGCCCGTCTACGTACGCGGATGACGCAGGCGCGCAGAGACCCAGCGGGCCCTGCGGCGCAGGATGCGGGGAATTCCGAGTCGGGGGTCGTGGCCGTGGCTTTGCCGGCCCACCCTCTCGTGGGTGCCCGGCGCGGCGGCCGAGCCTCGTTCGCGTGCGGAGTCACCGTAGTCGTGCGTCCAGCCCATACCCCGACGTCTGCCCGTGCCCCAAGGTCCGTAATCGTGCGGGGGTGGGCCAATTGGCCTATGCGGCGGGCAAGTGAACGTTCATAGGACAAGCGTCCGGCTGAGGGACCGTCAGCGGTCGGGCTCGGGGTCTCCCAGCCAGTTCACCAGTTCGGTGGAGAAGGCGGCCGGGTCCTCCTCGTGCGGGAAGTGCCCCAGGCCGTCGAACAGCCTCCATCGGTACGGCGCTTCGACGTACTGCCCGGAACCGGCCGCGCTGCGCGTCCGCATCACCGGGTCGAGCGAGCCGTGCAGGTGCAGCGTCGGCACCCGTACCGGCCGCTTCATGCGGCGGTTGAACTGGAGCCCGTCCGGCCGGGCCATGGACCGCATCATCCAGCGGTAGGGCTCGATCGAGCAGTGCGCGGTGGAGGGGATGCACATCGCGCGCCGGTAGGCGTCGAGGGCCTTCTCGTCGACGCCCTCGCCCAGTCCCGGTCCCGACCACTCGCGGATCAGCTCGCCGACCAGCGCGCCCTCGTCGGCGACGAGCTGCCGCTCGGGGAGGAACGGCCGCTGGAAGCCCCAGATGTGCGAACTCGCGCGGGTCTGCCCGATGTCGGACAGCATCGCCGAGCGCCACCGGCGCGGGTGCGGCATCGAGGAGACCACGAGGCGGCGCACCAGCTTGGGCCGCATCACGGCGGCGGTCCAGGCCAGGTACCCGCCCAGGTCGTGGCCGACGAGCGCGGCGTCGGGCTCGCCGAGCGAGCGGATGACACCGGTGACGTCCAGGGCGAGGTTCGCGGGGTCGTAACCGCGCGGGGTGCGGTCGCTGCCGCCCACCCCGCGCAGGTCCATCGCGACCGCGCGGTAGCCCGCGTCGGCGAGCGCCACCAGCTGGTGGCGCCAGGTCCACCAGAACTGGGGGAAGCCGTGCAGCAGCAGGACCAGCGGCCCCTCGCCCAGCTCGGCCACATGGAAGCGGGCGCCGTTGGCGGCGACGTCCCGATGGGTCCACGGGCCGTCGATCCGCACCGTCGAGGCAGCCGAGGGGGGCGGGGTGCTGCTGGAATCCGGTGCGGGCGCTGTCATGAGGACGAGCGTGCCACACCCACCGCCTTGTCACTGACCGGCCGGGGGTGTGGCTTGACGGTCCCCATGAGCGCGGCCGTCTGCTTGACGGAGGCGATGGACCGCTCCGGCGGCTTGACCTTCTTGAACTTGGACACGGCGAGCAGCGCGAGCAGGCCCGCGATCAGCAGGAACGCTCCGCCGACGATCAGGAACGACCAGGCCAGACCGAGCCCGAGCGCGTGGATCCCGTACGCCGCCGCGAAACTCAGCACCGGCAGCGAGAAGATTCCGAGCACTCCGGCGATACCGATGGCGGTGCCACCGATACCCACGCGCTTGACGTCCTGGCGCAGTTCCGCTTTCGCGAGGGCGATCTCGTCGTGCACCAGGGCGGACATCTCGGCGGTGGCCGAGGCGACCAGCTGGCCGAGTGTGCGCTCGGCTCCCTGCGCCCCTTGGTCCACTGCGCTCATCGCTCTCTCCCTCATTCGTCTGCCGGTGACGGCTGTCCTCCGTCAGTCAGATCATGCCGGACGGCCGCCTCCGGCGGGGGACCCGGTGGTGTCCGCGGCGGCCGCTGTCGTCTCGGCTGCGGCGGCGGCTCCGGCCCGGCGGCGGTGTTCGGCCGCCTTGTCCTCGTAGATCTTCGCCATCCTCAGGTGGTACTCCGGCTTGTTCTCCTCGTAGATGTCCGGAATCCCGTCGAGGTCCTCGTCGCGGTCCTCGGCCTCGGTGAGTGCCTTGTACCTGCGGTTGCGGAGCTTGAGCATGATGCCCGCGAGGATGGCGGCGATCAGTGAGCCGATCAGGACGGCGGCCTTCACCTCGTCGGTGAGGAGCGGGTCGTCGGTGAAGGCGAGTTCGCCGATCAGCAGCGAGACGGTGAAGCCGATGCCCGCGAGCGAGGCGACCGCGAAGACGTCCGGCCAGGCGAGGTCGTCGTTCAGCTCGGCCTTGGTGAAGCGGGCGGCCAGCCAGGTGCCGCCGAAGATGCCGATGGTCTTGCCGACGACCAGGCCGAGGACCACACCGAGGGTCTCGGGCCGGGTGAAGACCTGCCCGATGGAGTCGTCGGAGAGGGAGACCCCCGCCGAGAAGAGGGCGAAGAGGGGGACCGCGAGACCGGCGGAGAGGGGCCGGATCACGTGCTCGATGTGCTCGCCGGGGGAGTGCCGCTCGCCGTCCTTGACGCTGCACCGGAGCATCAGGCCCATCGCGACACCGGCGATGGTGGCGTGCACCCCGCTGTTGTACATCAGGCCCCAGATGACCAGGGCGAGCGGGACGTAGACGTACCAGCCGCGGACGTCGCGGCGGAGCAGGAACCAGAAGAGGACCAGGCCGACGACGGCGCCGCCGAGGGCCAGGAAGTTGATGTCGCTGGTGAAGAACACCGCGATGATCATGATGGCGAACAGGTCGTCGACCACGGCCAGCGTCAGCAGGAACGCGCGCAGCGCGGACGGCAGCGAGGTGCCGATGACCGCGAGCACGGCCAGCGCGAAGGCGATGTCGGTGGCGGTCGGGACGGCCCATCCGTTGGTCGAGCCGTCGCCGAGGACGTTGACCAGTACGTAGACCAGCGCGGGGACCGCCATGCCGCAGAGGGCGGCGATGACGGGCAGGGCCGCGGCCTTGGCGTCACGGAGGTCGCCGGCGACCAGCTCGCGCTTCAGCTCGATGCCCGCGACGAAGAAGAAGATCGCGAGCAGGCCGTCGGCCGCCCAGTGCTGGAGCGAGAGGTCGAGGCCGAGGGAGGCGGGGCCGATGTGGAAGCCGCGGACGCTGTCGTAGCTGTCGGCCAGGGCGGGGATGTTGGCCCACATCAGGGCGGCGATCGCGGCCACGAGGAGCAGGACACCGCCGACCGTCTCGGCGCGCAGGGCGTCGGCCACGAACCGGCGCTCGGGGAGCGAGAGCCGGCCGAGGAGCTTGCGGTCGGACGGGTCGGTGGGGGTGGGCGCGGCCACGTGAGGACACCTCCGGGGTCGGTTGGACGGCATGGCGAAGCACGTTGCCGACCAGACTTCCCGGCGCACCCTGTGGTCACAATATTTACGCTCTCGGTACTTTACAGGGGTGCGGAGGGGATGTATCCGGCGATCATCACTTTATGTGCGAAAAGGGCGCCCGGCGCGTTGTGCGCCGGACGCCCTTCGGGTGGAACGGGGCCGGGATCAGTCCTCGCTGCCCGCCGCGGGCAGCTTGCTCTGGATCAGGTCCATGACCGAGGAATCCGCCAGGGTGGTGACGTCACCCACCGCGCGGTTCTCCGCCACGTCGCGCAGCAGACGGCGCATGATCTTGCCGGAGCGGGTCTTCGGCAGCTCCTGGACGGGCAGGATCCGCTTCGGCTTGGCGATCGGGCCGAGGGTGGCTCCCACGTGGTTGCGCAGCTCGGCGACCAGGGTGTCGGTCTCGGAGGCGGTGCCGCGCAGGATCACGAACGCCACGATGGCCTGGCCGGTGGTCTCGTCTACGGCGCCGACCACGGCCGCCTCGGCGACCGAGGGGTGCGAGACGAGCGCCGACTCGACCTCGGTGGTCGAGATGTTGTGGCCCGACACCAGCATCACGTCGTCGACCCGGCCGAGCAGCCAGATGTCGCCGTCGTCGTCCTTCTTGGCGCCGTCACCGGCGAAGTACTTGCCCGGGAAGCGGGACCAGTAGGTGTCGATGAACCGCTGGTCGTCGCCCCAGATGGTGCGCAGCATCGAGGGCCACGGCTCGGTGAGGACCAGGTAGCCGCCACCGCCGTGGGGGACCTCGTTGCCCTCGTCGTCCACGACGGTGGCGCCGATGCCGGGCAGCGCGCGCTGGGCCGAGCCGGGCTTGGTCTCGGTGACGCCGGGCAGCGGGGAGATCATCATGGCGCCGGTCTCGGTCTGCCACCACGTGTCGACGATCGGGCAGCGGTCACCGCCGATGTTCTTGCGGTACCACATCCAGGCCTCGGGGTTGATCGGCTCGCCGACCGACCCCAGCACGCGCAGGCTCGACAGGTCGAACTTCGCGGGGATGTCGTCGCCCCACTTCATGAACGTCCGGATGGCCGTCGGCGCGGTGTAGAGGATGGTGACGCCGTACTTCTGCACGACCTCCCAGAACCGGCCCTGGTGCGGGGTGTCCGGGGTGCCCTCGTACATCACCTGGGTGGCGCCGTTGGCGAGCGGCCCGTAGACGATGTAGGAGTGCCCGGTCACCCAGCCGATGTCGGCCGTGCACCAATAGACGTCGCTCTCCGGCTTGAGGTCGAAGACGGCGTTGTGGGTGTACGCCGCCTGCGTGAGGTAACCGCCGGAGGTGTGCAGGATGCCCTTCGGCTTCCCGGTGGTGCCCGAGGTGTAGAGGATGAAGAGCGGGTGCTCCGCGTCGAAGGCCTCGGGGGCGTGCTCGGCGGACTGGCGCCCGACGATGTCGTGCCACCAGACGTCCCGGCCCTCGGTGAAGGCGGTGTCCTGGCCGGTGCGCCGTACGACGAGCACGTGCTCGACCTGCGGACACTTGGCGACGGCTTCGTCGATGGCGGGCTTGAGCGCGGAGGGCTTGCCGCGGCGGTAGCCGCCGTCGGAGGTGATGACGAGCTTCGCGTCGGCGTCCTGGATGCGGGAGGCGACGGCGTCGGCGGAGAAACCGCCGAAGACCACGGAGTGGGCGGCGCCGACCCGGGCGCACGCGAGCATCGCGATGACGGCCTCGGGGATCATCGGCAGGTACACGGCGACCCGGTCGCCGGTCCGCACACCCAGCTCGGTCAGGGCGTTGGCGGCCCGGGAGACCTCGTCCTTGAGCTCGGCGTAGGTGATCGAGCGGCTGTCGCCGGGCTCGCCCTCGAAGTGGAGGGCCACCCGGTCGCCGTTGCCGGCCTCGACGTGGCGGTCCACGCAGTTGTAGGCGACGTTCAGCTTGCCGTCCGCGAACCACTTGGCGAAGGGCGGGTTGGTCCAGTCGAGCGTCTCGGTGGGCTCGACGGCCCAGCTCAGCCGACGAGCCTGCTCGGCCCAGAAGCCCAGCCTGTCCGCGTCGGCCTGTTCGTACGCCGCGGCCGTCACGTTGGCGGCGGTGGCCAGATCGGCGGGCGGTGCGAACCGCCGCTCCTCCTTGAGCAGGTTGGCCAGGCTGTCATTGCTCACGACATCTCCCTTTCCCAGGGTGTCCGTTGTGTCCCCGGGTATAGCTCATCAGGTCAGACACCCAGGTGACAAGCCCTTGCCGGAAATTGGTTTAGACCTATAGCACGGCTGGCTGGATGTCCCGACCCCTGGGCGGGCAGGCGCCGATGGCCCCTTCCCGCGACAGAGTGCGGGAAGAGGCCATCGAGGGGCTCGCGGAACGGAGCGTATCGGGTCACACGGGCGTGGCCGCCCGGGGTGAGGCAGGGGAATCCTGCTTGGCTGCTTTTGCCCCCTGGGTGTCCGGCCCGGTGTTCGGCTTGGCGCCCAGCATGCTGCCCAGCCTGAAGCCCGCCCTGGTGCTCAGCCTGGTGCCCGCCATGCTGCCCAGTCTGGTGTCCGGCCTGGTGTCCGGCCTGGGGTTCGCCCTGGCGTCCGTCCTGGCGTCCGTCCTGGCGTCCGGCAGGACGCTGTCGAAGACCCGGCAGTCGAAGAAGTCCTCGCCCTGCGAGAGCAGATAGGCCTGGGCCTCACCCACGTGGAAGTACATCCCGTGCAGCTCCAGGGTGCCCTCGGCCAGCCTGCGCGCCACCGAATCGTGGGCCCTGAGGTGCTCCAGCTGCTGCACCACATTGGTCAGGCACAGCTGCTCGACGGCGTCCGCGGGCAGCCTGCCCGAGATCCGGACCCAGGCGTGGTGACGGCTGGCCATCCGTTCCAGACTGGGCAGACCGTGCCGCAGCCAGCGCCGCAGCGGGGTCATCGGCGCCCCGGGCGAGGCAGTGAGCAGCGCCTGCATCGCCCCGCAGCCCGAGTGGCCGCAGACCGTGATGCTGTCCACCATGAGCACGTCCACGGCGTACTCGATGGCGGCCGCGACGGAGTCGTCCGTGGCCTCGGCGCCGGGCAGCGGGACCAGATTGCCGACATTGCGGACGGTGAACAGGTCGCCCGGGCCGCTGGCCGTGATCATGCTGGTGACCAGCCGGGAATCCGCGCAGGTGAGGAAGAGCTGCGAGGGGCGCTGGCCCTCGCGCGCCAGCCGGGCCAGCTCGTCCCGGACGTGGGGGGCGGTATCGCGCTGGAAGGCGCCGATCCCGCTGGCCAGCTGTCCGGCACCGCGACGCCGCTGCGCCGGACCGGGCCGCACCGCCCTGACGGGTCCCGCGGGTGCCGGGGGAGCGGCCTGCGCGGGAGGGCCCGCGAAGGGCGCCGCCTCCGAGAGCTCCACGGGCAGGTCCCCCGAACGGTTCGTCGAGGGGTCCTCCGCGTGGTCCTCCGGTGCCCGGTGGTCGCAGTGGTTCTGCCAGGGGGTCCAGGGCCGGCAGCAGTGGTGGGCACCGCGCTGCGTCCGGCCGGGCTCGCCGATCCTGGCCCCCGAGCGGCCGGTGACCTCCACCGAACCCCCGTGCGCGAGATGGGAGTCCTGCCAGTCCTGCAGGGTCTCGTAGGCGGCGTGGTCGATGAACGAACCGTCCAGCTCGATCACCGCGTGCCCGTGCTGCGGGATCTGGCCCAGCACCCGGCTGAGCCGCGGGACCGCGAGGAAGGTCAACTGGCCGCGCGCCCACACCCGGTGGACCCGTCCGTCGTCCTGTACTTCCATGGTGATCCGGGTACGCGCCAGCCGGTGCAGGGCGATGGCGACGGCGACCGCGACCCCGATGGCCACCCCTTCGAGCACCCCGCCGAGCACCACGGCCGTGAGGGTGGTGAGGTAGACGATGATCTCGCGATGGCGGCTGACGCTGCGCAGGTGCCTGATGCCGGCCATCTGTACGCCGACGGTCATGACGAGGGCGGCCAGCGCGGCCAGCGGGATCAGGTCGAGGACGGGTACGAGCAGCCCCGCCGCGAGCAGCACCCAGAGCCCGTGCAGCATCGACGACCTCCGGCTGACCGCGCCGGACTTGACGTTGGCCACGCTGCGGGTGGCCCCGCCCGCGACGGGCAGCCCGCCCAATGCTCCGGAGACGATGTTGGCCACGCCCTGGCCGCGCAGTTCCCGGTCCAGGTCGGCGCGCGGCGGGCGGTCCCCCGTAACGCGGCTGGAGGCGATCAGCTTGTCGGTGGCGACGGCGGACAGCAGTGATTCCACACTGCCGACCAGAGTGACGGTCAGTACCGCCGCGAGGATGCCGAGGACGGGCCCCTCGGGCAGCGCGGGCAGGACGTGGTCGCGCCAGGACGGCAGGTCGACCCGGGGCAGGGAGAGCCCGGCGAACGCCGCGAAGGCGGTGGCCGCGGCGACCGCGCCGAGCGCCGCCGGAACCTTGCGCAGCGCCCGCCCGGCCCGCCCGGGGAGCCGGGTCCAGCCGAAGAGCACGGTCAGGGTGAGCGCGCTGACGGCGAGCGCGGCGGGGTGTGGCGCGGCCAACTGGGCGGGCAGGCCCTGGATGTTGGCCACGGCGGAGCTCTGCGGAGTGCCGCCGAGCACGATGTGGAGTTGGGCGAGCGCGATCGTCACACCGACGCCCGCGAGCATCCCGTGCACGACGGACGGGCTGACCATGAGCGCCGAGCGGGCGGTGCGCAGCAGGGCCAGGGCGAGCTGGCAGAGCCCGGCGAGCACGGTGATCGCACAGGTGGTGCGCCAGCCGTAGTGCTGGATCAACCCGGCGGTCACGACGGTCAGCCCGCCGGCGGGACCGCTCACCTGGAGCGGGGCTCCGCCGAGCCGTCCGGCGATGATCCCGCCGACGGCGGCGGCCACGAGACCGGCCTGGAGGGGGGAACCGGTGGCGAGGGCGACGCCCAGGGAGAACGGCAGGGCGATCAAGAAGACGGCGACGGAGGCGGACAGGTCGGCCGTGAACCGGGGCGGGATCCGGGGCGACATGCGAGACGGCGGTGCGGGCTGGTCGGTGCGCGTGGGGGCGCTGGGGGTCATTTCCCGTCTCCTCTGGGGGCAGGGGTGAAGCGGCGGGAGTATCAACACTCGGTAAATGGATGGTAATGCAGAGTAAAGTCCATGGCCAGACATAGGGGTTAAATGGTCTACGAATTAACCCTCAAGGGTGATTAAGCATTTAGTCGGGCTTGTCATACCTTTCCCGGAGTGGTGCCCATGCGACGTTTCAGCCCGAACGCGGAACGTGCGGAACACCGAAACGGGCAAGGGATGAGGTGGGCGGATGATGGCCGCCACGAAGAAGATCGCCGGCGGCCTGGTCGCCACGGCGCTGGTCCTGGGCGTGACCGGGTGCAGCGCCTCGGAGCCGGCCAAGCGCATCGGCGCCGCGGGCAGCCAGGCCAAGAAGGGCGCCGCCGCGCCGGAAGCCCCGGGCAGCGTCCTGCGGATGATCGGCGACGGCTCGACCTCGTACACCGGCACGCAGCCGAACGTGGGCAAGCCGGAAAAGCTGAAGCCCGGCGAGAAGCCCCCGCAATTCGTCGTCTTCTCCTGGGACGGGGCGGGCGAGGACAGTCAGAAACTCTTCTCGCACTTCCGCGGGGTCGGCAAGCAGTACAACGCGCGGATGACGTATTTCCTCAGCGGCGTCTACATGCTCCCCGAGGAGAAGCGTTCCCTCTACACCGCACCTCAGCACGCACCGGGCCGCTCCGACATCGGGTTCGGTGACCTCCAGGGCATCAAGGACACCGCCGAGCAGGTCCGCGGTGCCTGGCTGGAGGGCAACGAGATCGGCACCCACTTCAACGGCCACTTCTGCGGTCCCGAGGGCGGCGTCGGCACCTGGTCGGTCGACGAGTGGAAGAGCGAGATCAACCAGGCCAAGTCCTTCGTCAAGTCCTGGAAGACGAACACGCCGGGCCTCAAGCAGGAGAAGGCGCTCCCCTTCGACTACGACAAGGAGCTGATCGGCGCCCGCACCCCCTGCCTCGAGGGCCAGAAGAACTTCATGCTGGCGGCGAAGGACATGGGCTTCCGCTACGACTCCAGCGGGATCAGCAAGCAGATCTGGCCCAAGAAGACGGACGGCCTGTGGGACCTGCCGCTCCAACTGGTGCCCATGCCGGGCCGGGCGTTCGAAACGCTCAGCATGGACTACAACTACCTGGTCAACCAGTCCGGTACGACCACCCAGGGCGACCCCTCGCAGCACGCCTACTGGGGTGAGCAGATGCGCGACGGCCTGATGAAGGCCTTCGACCGCGTCTACCAGGGCAACCGCGCGCCGATGATCATCGGCAACCACTTCGAGTCCTGGAACGGCGGCACCTACATGCGCGCCGTCGAGGACTCCATCAAGGGCATGTGCACGCAGAAGGAGGTCCGCTGCGTCACGTTCCGCGAGCTGGCCGACTGGCTGGACGCGCAGGACCCCAAGACCCTGGAGTGGATGCGCACCCTCGACGTCGGCCAGACGCCGAAGGAGGGCTGGCCGAAGTTCCTGACGACCGGTCCGGCCACTCCGCCCTCCGCTCCCGCGGCGCCCGCGGGCGTCAAGCCGGCTGCGGAGTCGGCAGAGGAGAACTGAACGACCCGTCGGCGGCCTCCTCCGAGTCCTCCTCGGAGCACTCGCTGACGGACCCGCCGACGGTCTCGCCGACCTGCTGATCCCCGGCGGCTTCGCCGGGCCGCTGTTGGCCGAGCCGTTCGTGCAGGACGAAATCGGGGTCGATCTGGTCCGCCAGGTCGGCCCCGGTCTTGGCGTTGCCCCAGCTCTCGGCGTTCTTCCGGTGGAAGTGCACCATCTGTTCGGTGTACCGGGCCCAGTCGCGCCCGGCGTACGAGTCGTCCGCCGCGTCCTGGAGGGTCTGCAGGGCCAGCCGGTTGGTCGCCTCCAGCAGGTCGAAGGGAGCGGGACGGCCCTTCTCCATCGACCGGACCCAGTCCGAGTGCCCGACGGTGACGAGCAGGTCGTCACCGACCTCGGCGCGCAGGAAGTCGACGTCGTCCTGTCCCTGCACCTTGTTCCCGACGACCTTGAGCGTGATCCCGAAGTTCCGCGCGTACTCCTTGTACTGGCGGTAGACGGAGACGCCCTTGAGGGTCGGCTCGGCGACCAGGAAGGTCATGTCGAAGCGGGTGAACATGCCCGAGGCGAAGGAGTCCGACCCGGCCGTCATGTCGACGACGACGTACTCGTCGGGCCCGTCCACGAGGTGGTTCAGGCAGAGTTCGACCGCCCCGACCTTCGAGTGGTAGCAGGCCACGCCCAGATCGGATTCCGTGAAGGGGCCGGTGGCCATGAGCCGGACGTACTCGACGTCGCCCTCCTCGTGGCCGTCGAGGTTGACGGTGCGGGCGCACGCGTCGTAGACCGGGTTGTCCTCGGCGACGCGCAGCAGGCGGGATCCGGCGCCGGGTGGGGTGGTCTTGATCATCGCGTCGGCGGAGCTGATGCGGGGATTGGAGCCGCGCAGGTAATCCTTGATCAGGGGCAGGTGCGCGCCCATGGCGGGCATCGCGGCGGCCTCTTCCTCGGTGAGGCCGAGCGCGGCCCCGAGGTGCTGGTTGATGTCGGCGTCCACCGCGACGACGGGGGCCTCATTGGCTGCGAGGTGGCGGATGAAGAGGGAGGACAGCGTGCTCTTGCCGCTGCCGCCCTTTCCCACGAAAGCGATCTTCATGTTCACCAAGCGTAGTCGGTTGGTTGCGTGACGTGGTCGATGTGAGTGAAGAAGACCACTCCAAGGAGGGGTCGGTGCTATGGGTGGGCAGTGCGTAGGCTCCCTACTTATGAGTAGTGCTACTGACCCGCTGGTCGCCCTGGCCTCGCTTCCCGGTGTTCCGGACGCGGTCGACTCCGTACGCAGGGCCGTGGACCGGGTCTACGGACACCGGGTGATGCGTCGGCGCGCCGGGGAGATCACCTCGGAGGCCGCGCTGCGGGCGGCGCGCGGCAGTGCGGCGCTCTCCGGCGCGGACTGGGCCTTGGAGGAGGTTCGGCGGCGCAGCGACTTCAGCCTGGACGCGCAGGCGCGGACCGTGGGTGCGGCGCTGCGGCTCACCGCCGAGGCCGGGCAGCTGCTGAGTATCTGGCGGCAGTCGCCGATGCGCGTGCTGGCGCGGCTGCACCTGGTGGCGGTGGGGCAGGTGGGCGCGGGAGCGGGTCTGGGTGCGGGTGCCGATTCGGCCGCAGGTTCTGGTTTTGGCTCGGGGGACACGGTGGGGCGCCCTCGGCTGGCGGGTGAGCCGGTGGACGAGCCGCTGGTGGAGCTGCCGCTGCCGGACGCGGTCGAGGTCGCGGGACGGCTGGAGGGGCTGTCCGGGCTGATCATCGGCGGGAGTTCGGCTCCGGCGCTGGTCACGGCGGCGGTGGTGCACGGCGAACTGCTCGCGCTGCGGCCCTTCGGTACGTACAACGGCCTGGTCGCGCGCGCCGCCGAGCGGATCGTGCTCATCAACAGCGGCCTGGACCCGAAGGCGATCTGCCCGGCCGAGGTGGGGCACGCCGAACAGGGTGCGGCGGCGTACCTCGCGGCGTTCGAGGGCTATGTGTCCGGAACCCCGCAGGGGATGGCGGCCTGGATCGCGCACTGCGGCCGGGCGGTCGAACTCGGTGTCCGTGAGTCGACGGCTGTCTGCGAGGCGCTCCAGCGCGGCGCCGCCTGAGGGTTCGGGGCGGGAACGGCCCGAAAACGGCCGTCAAGGCGCTTGTGGGGCGCTCGGAAGGCGCCGGGGCGCCGGGGAGGGGCCTGCGCGGAGGCGAAAAAAGGGTTGCGGCGACACCGTCTTGCTTTGGTGTCGCCGCTGGCATTCACGCCCAGTTACCAAGCGTCCTCGATGTATGCCCATCAGGTCGGGAACTTTGCCCGTTACCTGGTGCGGCTGGCCCGTAATCGACGGGTCGACGTCGCGTGGGTGCTCGGCGTTCATGCGTCATGCTCGGTCCGTGGGCCTTACTGCGGTTAAAGATGATCCTCTCGGATGTTCTTTGGTCTCGCGGGCCGTTGACTCATTTGTACCCCGCTTCCGAAGTAAGCGGAACCCCTAGCCTCACTTCTTTACTTTCCGGGACGAGCCGGGGCGAACCGGACAGGGTGTTTCTGGGCTGGTCAGCACCCCCGGCCTGGCTCGTGGCCGCCCCCGGCTCGGCTTTGGGCGGGCCGGGGTGGGGGCGGGGTGGAGGTGGAGCGGGGGTCGGGCCGGGGTGGTCGGGTCAGGCCGAGGTGATGGCCGCGAGGGCGCCCGCACGGCGGCGGCCGGCGTACCAGACCAGGCCCGCCGTGACCGCGGCGGCGCCCACGGCCGCCGCCGCGATGAGCGCGGGACGCGGCGGCATCGACAGTCCGGGCAGCCGCTGCTTGAGCCGGACCGGCCGGTTGAAGACCAGTACGGGCCACTCGCGGGCGATCGCCTCGCGGCGCAACGCCCGGTCGGGGTTGACCGCGTGCGGGTGGCCGACCGCCTCCAGCATCGGGATGTCCGTCGCCGAGTCGCTGTAGGCGTAGCACCGCGCGAGGTCGTAGCCCTCGGACTCGGCCAACTCCCTTACGGCTTCGGCCTTGGTGGGACCGTAGGCGTAGTAGTCGATCTCGCCCGTGAAGCAGCCGTCCTCGCCGACCACCATGCGCGTGGCGACGACCCGGTCGGCGCCGAGCATCTCGCCGATCGGCTCGACCACCTCCGCGCCGGAGGTGGACACGATCACCACGTCGCGGCCCGCGGTGTGGTGGGCCTCGATGAGTGACGCTGCCTCGTCGTAGATGATCGGATCGATGAGGTCGTGCAGGGCTTCGGCGACGATCTCCCGTACTTGCTGCACGTTCCACCCCTTGCAGAGGGCGGAGAGGTACTCCCGCATCCGCTCCATCTGGTCGTGGTCGGCGCCGCCGGCCAGGAAGATGAACTGGGTGTAGGCGGTGCGCAGCACCGCTCGCCGGTTGATCAGGCCGCCCTGGTAGAAGGACTTGCTGAACGTCAGCGTGCTCGACTTCGCAATGACCGTCTTGTCCAGGTCGAAGAAGGCGGCGGTGCGAGGCGAGGAGTGCGGCAAGGGCTGATTTTCCACGTGCCGAGCATATGCGCCCACCATTCGGCGTAAGGGTGTGGCGCGTGGGTTTGCCTGAGAGGCCTCTCGGGTACACCATGGAAGTCACGGATCGTTCGCGACCGTGCTAACCCGGTCTGGCTCCTCCCCCCCCGAGTCGGACCGTGGGGACGACCCCCGCTCTCCCCCCCGGCGGGGGTCGTCGCATGTCCGGACGCGGTTCGCGTTCCTGCCTTCGGCCCCAAGTGATCATTCCTCTGGCTCCCCTTGCTCGGTGGGCCTGCGTGGCGAAGGCCCTCACTTCATCGAACTCGTGACGCTGCGTAGTTGTTCCGGCGCGCTCTGGAACTCACCCTTGTGGGTGTCGGAGTTATTCACAGGCATCTTCTTATCCACAGTTTTCGACCAAGATCCACTTGATATCCCCTCCTCGCCGCACGGTGATTCCGGGCGTGAAGTCCACGGCCCGGGATTTGCGGTGAGAAAGGGGTGGGGATCATGGCTGGATCGTTCGCCGGATCGGCACACGCGTCGACGCACGGATCGGCACACGGGTCTGGGTACGGGCCGGTTCCCGGGTCGGCTTCCGTTCCGAGGGGCGGTACGAGGAGCGGTGCGCGGGCCCGTGTGAAGGCCGCGCGCGGGGGGCGTGGACGCGGGGCGCCGGGGGCCGGGGCTCCGGATGCCGGATGGCCCGGTGGGACGTCCGGTCCGGGACGTGGAGCGGCGGTGCCCGCCGGGGTCCGGACGGCCGTGGGCGGGGGGAGGCCGCTGATCATCACGGAGGATCCGCTGCTGCTCGACGATCTGCTGCGGCTGTGCGCCGCCGCGGGGGCCGAGCCCCACGTGGACCACGGGGGGCTCGTGGCGCCCGCGGTGCCACCCGTGGCCGCGGTGTCCGCGGTGAGCGGCGCGGGGCGACCCGCCGGGGGTGACGGGACCGATGGGGGCCGGACGGCCGACGGGCTCGACCGGGGCGTGGAGGACGGCCCGAAGGGAGGGGTGGGGTGGGAGTCGGCACCGCTCGTCCTGGTCGGGGACGACGCCGCCCGACGGCTGCGCGGGGCGCCCCGCAGGGCGGGAGTGCTCCTCGTCGGCCGGGATCTGGACGATCCGCGGGTCTGGCAGCGGGCGGTGGAGATCGGGGCCGAGGAGGTGATGCGGCTGCCGGACGCCGAGAGCAGGCTCGTCGACCGCATCGCCGATGTGGTGGAAGGTGCGGGGCGGCCCGCGCTCACGGTGGGGGTGATCGGCGGGAGCGGCGGGGCCGGAGCGTCCACGCTGGCCTGCGCCCTGGCGGTACGGGCTGCCGCGCTCGGGGAGCGGACCCTTCTCGTCGACGGCGATCCGCTGGGCGGCGGTATGGACGTGCTGCTCGGCGGTGAGGGCGCCGAGGGGCTCCGCTGGCCGGACTTCGCGGGCTCCCGGGGCCGGGTCGGCGCCGACGCGCTCGCCGAATCGCTCCCGGAACTGCACGCGTTGCGGGTGCTCAGCTGGGACCGCGGGGACCGGGTGGTGGTGCCGCCCGCCGCGATGCGCTCGGTGGTGGCCGCGGCGCGGCGCCGGGGCGGGGTGGTCGTGGTCGACCTTCCGCGGCGGGTCGACGAGGGCGTGGCCGAGGTGCTGGCCCAGCTGGACCTGGTGCTGCTGGTGGTGCCGGGCGAGTTGCGGGCGGTGGCCGCCGCGGGGCGGGTGGCTGCCGGGGTGCGGATGGTGGCCCGGGACGTGCGTGCGGTGGTCCGGGGGAGGCTCCCGGGCGGTCTGGACGCGGAGGCGGTGGCCGAGCTGCTGCGGGTGCCGCTGGCCGGTGAGGTGCCGCTGGAGGTGGGGCTGCCGGGGCGGGTGGCCGAAGGAGAGACACCGGGGGAGCGGGGCCGGGGTGCGCTGGCCCGGTTCTGCGACGGGTTCTGGGAGCGGGCGTTGGCCCCGTCCGGTCAGGGGGCGGCGGTATGAGCGCCGGGCTGCTGGAAGCGGTGCGGCAGCGGCTCGCGGAGAGCGGGGCGGAGCCGACCCCGGCCAGGGTGGCGGCGGCGCTGCGGGCCCAGGGGAGGCTGCTGGGGGACGCGGAAGTGCTCGGCGCGGCCGAGGAGTTGCGGTGCGAGCTGGTCGGCGCCGGGCCGCTGGAGGCGTTGCTGGCCGATCCGGAGGTGACGGATGTCCTGGTGGCGGCGCCGGACCGGGTGTGGGTGGACCGGGGCGGTGGGCTGGAGTTGACCTCGGTGACCTTCCCGGATGCCGAGGCGGTGCGCAGGCTCGCGCAGCGACTGGCCGCCGTCGCGGGCCGTCGGCTCGACGATGCGCGGCCCTGGGTGGACGCGAGGCTGCCGGACGGGACCCGGCTGCACGCGGTGCTGCCACCGGTCGCGGTGGGGTCGGCCTGTCTGTCGCTGCGAGTGGTGCGGCCGAGGGCGTTCACCCTGGACGAGCTGGTGGACGCGGGGACGCTGCCGCCGGGCGGGCATCGGCTGCTGCGGGCGCTGGTCGAGGCCCGGCTGTCGTTCCTGGTCTCCGGAGGCACCGGAACTGGGAAGACCACGCTGTTGAGCGCGTTGCTGGGGCTGGTCGGGCCGGGGGAGCGGATCGTGCTGGCCGAGGATTCGGCCGAGCTGCGTCCTGACCATCCCCATGTGGTGCGGCTGGAGGCACGGCCGGCGAACCAGGAGGGCGCGGGCCTGGTCACCCTGGCCGATCTGGTCCGTCAGGCGCTGCGGATGCGGCCGGACCGGCTCGTCGTGGGTGAGGTGCGGGGGGCCGAGGTGGCGGATCTGCTGGCCGCGCTCAATACGGGGCACGAAGGTGGCTGCGGGACGGTGCACGCCAATGCCGCCGCGCACGTCCCCGCCCGGATGGAGGCGCTCGGCACCGCCGCCGGACTCGACCGGGCCGCCCTGCACAGTCAGTTGGCGGCCGCGCTGTCCCTGGTGATCCATCTGGTCCGGGACCGGAACGGTCGGCGCCGGGTGGCCGAGGTGCACGTGCTGGAGCGGGACGGCGCCGGTCTGGTGGTGACGGTGCCCGCGCTGCGCTGGGGGGCGCGGGGTTTCGTCCGGGAGGCGGGCTGGGAACGGCTGCGGCCTCTGCTGGGAGGTGTGCGGTGAGCGCGGGGGCGCCGGTGGTGTCGGCTCCCGTGTTCGCCGCGGCGCTCTGCGCGGGGGCGGCGGCCTGGTTGCTGGCCGGGGGCGATCCGGTGCCGCGGCGGGCCCGGTTGATGCTGGCCGGGGCGGGTCCGGTGGTGCCGGGCGGGCCGGAGGCCCGGGAGCGGCTGGCCGTCGCGGTGCGGGTGGGGGTGGCGCGCTGGCGGGAGTGGGGCGCCCTAGCGGTCGGCCTGGTCCTCGCGGTACTGGGCGGCTCGGTGATTCCCCTGGTGGTGGGGGCGGTGGCGGTGCCCCTGGTGCGGCGGCTGCTGCGGGTCCGGCAGCGGGCCCGGGCCCGGGAGGCGCGGGCCGCGGAGGTGGTGGCCCTGTGCGGGGCCGTGGTGGGGGAGCTGCGCTCCGGGGCGCAACCGGGGCAGGCGCTGACGGCGGCGATGCGCCGGACCGTGTCCGGGCCGGGAGGTCCCGGCGCGGCGGAGACGGGGCTGCTGGCCGCTGCGGCGTTCGGCGGGGATGTCGCGGGGGCGCTGCGGCTGGCGGCCCGGGAGCCCGGCGCGGAGGGGCTGGCCGGGATGGCCGCCTGCTGGCGGGTGTCGGTGGACGGCGGCGCGGGGCTGGCCGCCGGGCTGGAGCGGCTGGAGGGGGCGTTGCGGGCGGAGCGGGACCGGGAGGAGTCGATGCGGGCGGAGCTGGCGGGGGCGCGGTCCACCGCGGTGGTGCTCGCGCTGTTGCCACTGGTCGGGCTGCTGATGGGGACCGGGTTGGGCGCCGATCCGTTATGGGTGCTGCTGCACACCCCGCTGGGGCTGGGGTGCCTGGTGGCGGGCGGGGTGCTGGAGGCGCTGGGACTGCTGTGGTGCCGACGGCTGATGCGGACGGGGGAGCGGTGATGGGAGGTCCGGTGATGGGAGGTGCCGTGACGGGCGGGGCGGTGATGGGTGTCCTCGGGTCCGGGGCGTCCGTCCACAGGCTGGGGACAGTGCTCGGCCTCGCGGGAACTGTGCTGTGGCTGGTGTCGGTGGTGGGGTCGCGGGTCCGGGACCGGGCGGCTCGGCGCAGGCTCGCGGTGCTGCTCGGGCGGGATCCAGGCCGCCGCGCGGGAGCCGCGATCACTCCTCGGGTCCGGGAGGCGGTGGTGGTGTGGGCGGGCCCCGTTGGGGCGTTGCTCGCGGGCTGGGTGCTGGTGGGCGGGGTGGCGGGCGGTGCGGTCGGCTGCGCGGCGGCCCTCGGGGTACGGCGCTGGCAGTTCAGGGCGCGGGCGTCGCCCGAGGAGGACCTGAGGGAGGCGGAGCGCCAGTTGCCGTTCGCCGCCGATCTGCTGGCCGCGTGTCTGGCGGCCGGGGCCGGGCCGGTCGAGGCGGCCGAGGTGGTCGGCGAGTCCTTGGGCGGCCCGGTGGGTGAGCGGCTGGCCCTGGCCGGGGCGGAGCTGCGGCTCGGTGGAGAACCAGGGGCCGCGTGGGGGCGGTTGGCGCGGGTGCCGGGCGCCGAGGTGCTGGCCGAATGCCTGGACCGGGCCGCCCGGACGGGGGCGCCCGCGGCGGAGCCGGTGGCCCGGCTGGCGGGGAGGCTCCGCGCGGACCGGGCCCGGCGGGCCGGAGCCAGGGCCCAGCGGGTCGCCGTTCTCATCACCGCCCCGGTGGGGCTGTGTTTCCTCCCCGCATTTCTCGCGGTGGGAGTGGCGCCGGTGGTGATCGGGATGGCTTCCGGTCTCCTCTCCGGCAACTGAAATCACATCAGTAAGTCGAATTCACTGGAGGTTGTTGTGAGGATCATGTGGTTTCGCGTTCGTGTGGCCCTGCGGGCCCGCTGCGGGGACGCGGGAATGTCGACCTCGGAATACGCCATGGGCACGATCGCGGCATGTGCGTTCGCGGCCGTTCTGTACAAGGTGGTCACGAGTGACGTCGTTGCGACGGCGCTTCAGTCGACCATCGGGAAGGCGCTCGATGTGCCCTTCTGAGCGGGGGTCTGACGGGGGGTCCGGGAAGTCGGCGGAAAGGGGCGACCGCGGTTATGTCACGGCGGAGGCAGCCCTGGTGATCCCGGCGCTGGTCCTTTTCGCGGCGCTGCTGGTGTGGGCGCTGATGGCGGCGGCCGCGCAGATCCGGTGCGTGGACGCGGCCCGGGCGGGGGCGCGGGCGGCGGCCCGCTCCGAACCGGCCGAGGCGGCGCTCGGCGCCGCCCGGGAGGCCGCTCCGCCGGGGGCCCGGGTGGAGCTGGAGCGGACGGGGGACCTGTGGCGGGTGCGGGTGAGTGCGCCCGCACCGGGCCCGGGCGCGCTGCCCGTGCGCCTCGGTGCCCAGGCGGTGGCGCTGGCCGAGGACAGCGTGGGGCCGCCGCCATGAGCCGGGACCGGGGTTCGGCCACGGTGTGGGCGACCGTGGTGGCCACGGCGCTGGTGGCGGTGTTCGGGGGAGTGCTGCTGCTGGGCCAGGCGGTGGTGGCCCGGCACCGGGCGGGGGCCGCCGCGGACCTGGCCGCCCTGGCGGCCGCCGCGAGCTGGACCCGCGGCCCCCGGGTGGCGTGCGCCGCGGCGGTACGCGTGGCGGCTGAGCAGGGCGCGCGGGTGACCGCCTGCGCGGTCCCGGGGGAGGTAGCGGAGGTGACGGTCCGCGCCCCGGCGGGCCCCTTCGCCCCGGCGGTCTCCGCCCGCGCGGGCCCGCCCGAACCCGCGCCCGGTCTCGAACCCGCGCCCCGTCCCGCGCCCGCGCCCGGTCCCGCGCCGACACTCCCGCCCCGGGCGGCACCCCTGGGAACACCCTCGCCTCGGGCCGCACCCCGGCTCCCGCCGGGCTACGGCGGCCCTACGAAGCCGGCGCCGGGCCCGGCCCCGGCCCCGGCGCCCGACCCGGCTCCGGCCCCGGGCCCACCCCAAGCCCCGGCTCCGGGCCCAGGCCCAGGTCCGGCACCGGTTCCGGGGCCGCTGAGAGGAGGTGGGTGAGGAGGCGGATGGCGCCGCGTTTGTGCAGGGGGTCATTGCCGTTGCCGCACTTGGGGGACTGGATGCAGGAGGGGCAGCCCGCCTCGCATTCGCAGGCGGCGATCGCGTCGCGCGTGGCGGTCAGCCAGGCGCGGGCCGTGTGGAAGGCGCGCTCCGCGAATCCGGCGCCGCCGGGGTGGCCGTCGTAGACGAAGACCGTCGGAAGGAGGGTGTCCGGGTGCAGCGGGACGGAGACGCCGCCGATGTCCCAGCGGTCGCAGGTGGCGAACAGCGGGAGCAGGCCGATCGAGGCGTGTTCGGCGGCGTGCAGGGCGCCGCCGAGGATCTCCGGGTTGATCCGGGCCTCGTCGAGCTGGTCCTCGGTGACCGTCCACCACACGGCCCGGGTGCGCAGGGTGCGGGGCGGGAGGTCGAGCTTGGCCTCGCCGAGCACCTCGCCGGTGATCAGTTTGCGCCGAAGGTAGGAGACGACCTGGTTGGTGACCTCCACGGAGCCGAAGCAGAGCCGGGCCGCTCCCCAGGGGATCTCCGTCTCGGTCTCCAGGACGGAGATGGAGGTGATGTCGCGGGCGGTGGTGGAGAAGGGCGGTGAGGCCTCCTCGACGAGGGCGACCGAGTCCTCCAGGTCCAGGTGCCGCACCAGGTAGGTGCGGCCCTGGTGGAGGTGGACGGCGCCGTCGTGGACGGCGGTGTGGGCCGCCGCCTCGTCGACGGTGCCCAGCAGCCGGCCCGTCGCGGCCTCCACGATCTGCACCGGGCGCCCGCCGTCTCCCCGGATGTCGGTCAGGTCCGAGGCCCGCTCCCGGCGGGTCCAGTGCCAGGCCGTGACGCGGTGCCGCAGCAGCTTCGCCGCTTCGAGCTGGGGGAGGAGGTCGCGGGCGGCCGGGCCGAAGAGGTCCAGATCGGGTTCGGTCAGCGGGAGCTCGGCCGCCGCCGCGCACAGGTGGGGGGCCAGGACGTACGGGTTGTCGGGGTCCAGCACGGTGGCCTCCACCGGCTGCTGGAACAGGGCCTCGGGGTGGTGGACCAGGTAGGTGTCCAGCGGGTCGTCCCGGGCGATCAGGATGGCCAGGGCGCCCTGGCCGGAGCGTCCGGCCCGCCCGGCCTGCTGCCACAGGGAGGCCCGGGTGCCCGGGTAGCCCGTGATCAGGACCGCGTCCAGGCCGGAGACGTCCACGCCCAGCTCCAGGGCGGTGGTGGCGGCGAGCCCGAGCAGCTCGCCGGAGTGCAGGGCCCGCTCCAGGGCCCGGCGCTCCTCGGGCAGGTACCCGCCCCGGTAGGCGGCCACCCGCGGCGGCAGCGAGCGGTCCACGGCGGCCAGCCGCTCCTGGGTGATCAGGGCGATCAGCTCGGCGCCGCGCCGGGAGCGCACGAAGGCGACCGTACGGACCCCCTGGACGACCAGGTCCGTCAGGAGGTCGGCGGTCTCCGCGGTGGCCGTACGGCGCACCGGGGCGCCCTTCTCGCCCTTCAGGTCGGTGAGCGGGGGCTCCCACAGGGCGAAGACGACCTCGCCGCGCGGGGACGCGTCGTCCGTGATCTCCGTCACGGGGAGCCCGGTCAGCAGGGAGGCCGAGGCGGCGGGCCGGGTCGCGGTGGCCGAGGCCAGCAGGAAGACCGGGTCGGAGCCGTAGCGGGCGCACAGCCGCCGCAGCCGGCGCAGCACCTGGGCGACGTGGGAGCCGAAGACCCCGCGGTAGGTGTGGCTCTCGTCGATGACGACGTAGCGCAGGGCGCGCAGGAAGGAGGACCAGCGGGGATGGGCCGGGAGTATCCCCCGGTGCAGCATGTCGGGATTGGTGAGGACGTAGTTGGCGTACTGCCGCACCCATTCGCGTTCCTCGACGGGGGTGTCCCCGTCGTAGACCGCGGGCCGGACGGCGTTCCCGAGGGGCCCGGCCAGTTCTCGTACGGCGCGCCGCTGGTCGGCGGCCAGGGCCTTGGTGGGGGCGAGGTACAGGGCCGTCGCGCCCCGGCCGTTCGGGGCCTCGGCGCCGTCCGCCAGGGCGCTGAGCACCGGGGCGAGGTAGGCCAGGGACTTGCCGGAGGCGGTGCCGGTGGCGACGATCACGGATTCGCCGTCCAGGGCGTGCTCCGCGGCCCGCGCCTGGTGTTCCCACGGATGTTCGATCCCGGCGGCCTGGATCGCGGCTACGACATCAGTTCGGATGCGATCAGGCCAGACCGCATGACGACCCTCCCGAGGGGGCAAGTGCTCCGTATGAGTGATGCGCGCAGCTCGGGCAGGCCCCCGTGACAGCCGGTCCAGGACCGTGTCGGGGCTGGGTCGTGTGTCCGCGGCCGCCGTGGGCCGACGGGAACGGTGAGAATGGGACATCGGAAGCGAGTGTGTCACTGGCGTGCGGGACAATGGTCCCAAGGCGTCGTGCGCGCCTACCGGTAAGTGATTGAATGCCATCGCGGCAGCCAATCCCTCCTCTACCTTCGGGTGAGGAGGCCCCTGGGGGGCGCCGCTCGATAGCAAGGTGCTGGAGGATCCGTGGACCTGTCCCTGTCGACTCGCACAGTTGGCGACCGCACAGTCGTCGAGGTCGGTGGCGAGATTGATGTGTATACCGCGCCCAAGCTGCGCGAGCAGTTGGTCGAGTTGGTGAACGACGGCAGCTACCACTTGGTTGTCGACATGGAGCGAGTGGACTTCCTCGACTCCACCGGCCTCGGTGTGCTCGTGGGAGGCCTCAAGCGCGTCCGCGCGCATGAGGGCTCACTGCGTCTGGTGTGCAACCAGGAGCGCATCCTCAAGATTTTCCGCATCACCGGTCTCACCAAGGTGTTCCCGATTCACACCACGGTGGAAGACGCCGTCAACGCCACCGACTGACGGATCCCGGCAGTAGGAGCGGGGGTCCCGGGCTATGTGCCCGGGCCCCTGTAAGGCACGCCCGTAGTCCGAGGGGGACGCGCATGGCCACCGTTGAACTCCGCTTCAGCGCTCAGCCCGAACACGTCCGGACGGCCCGCCTCGTCGCGGCCGCCGTCGCGCGCAGGGCAGGCGTGGAGGAAGCCGTTCTCGACGAGGTCAGACTCGCCGTGGGCGAGGCCTGTTCGCGCGCCGTCGGACTCCACCGCGGCAATGGGCTCACCGCCCCCGTCCGCGTCGTGCTGACCGAAGAGGAGAAGGTCTTCTCCATCGAGGTCGGCGACGAGGTCCCCGGGCCGCCCGGAGGCACCTCCGCGTCCCGTTCCGGCGGCCGTTCGGGTGAACCCGGCGGTTCCGTCGGCCACCCGGGTTTTCCCGGCCCCGGCGCACCCGCGGCGGACGCCGACGTCGACACCGAGGACGAGATGAGCCTCGCCGTGATCAGCGGGCTGGTCGACGACGTCGAGGTCACCAGTGGTGAATCGGGCGGTGTCATCAGGATGAGCTGGCCGACCACCAGGGTCTCGGAACTGCCCTAGTCCTTCCGGTAGCTCCCCAGAGATCTTTAATCCCATCTTCCGATATTTTCCCAAGGCCCTGCTGAGCAGGGCCTTTTTCGTTTTCCTAGATCCCTTGCCGACCGGCCATCGATCGGTCAATGGGTTTGCCCCGTTACTACTTTCGAGGGTATTGCCGTGACGCGATCTATTGCAGAGGGGCAAGTGCAGGCCAATTCCGTTTCCCGCCCACTGTTTTGATCAGGTGGCGCTCCCTACAATCCGTCCACATCTTGAGCTCATCACGTCAAGGAGGACGAATGACGGGGCTCTTCACCCCTCTCGCGCAAGACAGCACCGCCCAGCTCGCTGCGGCCGTGCTGACCGATGACAATCGGCTTATCGTGATCGTCATTGCCGCGGTGGCACTCGCCGCGCTCGTCGTCGCGCAGATCCTGGTCCGCCAGGTGCTCGCCGCCGACGAGGGAACCGACCGGATGAAGGAGATCGCGGCAGCGGTCCAGGAGGGCGCCAACGCCTACCTGGGACGCCAGATGCGCACCCTCGGCATCTTCGCCGTCGTCGTGTTCTTCCTGCTCTTCCTGCTCCCCGCCGAGAACTGGACCCAGCGGGCGGGACGTTCCGCCTTCTTCCTCGTCGGCGCGCTCTTCTCGGCCGCCACCGGATACATCGGCATGCGCCTCGCCGTCCGCGCCAACGTCCGCGTCGCCGCGGCCGCCCGCGAGGCCACCCCCGCCGAGGGCGAACCCGCCAAGGACCTGACCGAGGTCTCCCACAAGGCCATGCGGATCGCCTTCCGCACAGGCGGCGTGGTCGGCATGTTCACGGTCGGCCTCGGCCTGCTCGGCGCCTCCTGCGTCGTGCTCGTCTACGCCGCCGACGCCCCCAAGGTCCTGGAGGGCTTCGGCCTCGGCGCCGCGCTCATCGCGATGTTCATGCGCGTCGGCGGCGGCATCTTCACCAAGGCCGCCGACGTCGGCGCCGACCTGGTCGGCAAGGTCGAGCAGGGCATTCCGGAGGACGACCCGCGAAATGCCGCGACCATCGCCGACAACGTGGGCGACAACGTCGGCGACTGCGCGGGAATGGCCGCCGACCTCTTCGAGTCGTACGCCGTCACGCTCGTCGCGGCGCTCATCCTCGGCAAGGCCGCCTTCGGCGACCTGGGTCTGGCCTTCCCGTTGATCGTGCCCGCCATCGGCGTCATCACCGCCATGATCGGCATCTTCGCGGTCTCTCCGCGCCGCACCGACCGCAGCGGCATGAGCGCCATCAACCGCGGGTTCTTCATCTCGGCGGTGATCTCGCTGGTGCTGGTCGCCGTCGCGGTCCTCGTCTACCTGCCGTCCAGCTTCAAGGACCTGGTCGGCGTCGAGGACACGGGCATCACCGGCCACTCCGGCGACCCGCGCGTCTTCGCGCTCGTCTCCGTGGCCATCGGCATCGTGCTCGCCGCCCTCATCCAGCAGCTCACGGGCTACTTCACCGAGACCACCCGCCGTCCCGTCCAGGACATCGGCAAGTCCTCGCTCACCGGCGCGGCCACCGTCGTCCTCGCCGGCATCTCCATCGGCCTGGAATCCGCCGTCTACACCGCGCTGCTCATCGGCCTCGGCGTGTACGGCGCGTTCCTGCTCGGCGGCACGTCGATCATGCTGGCGCTCTTCGCGGTGGCCCTGGCCGGCACCGGCCTGCTGACCACCGTCGGCGTCATCGTCGCCATGGACACCTTCGGTCCGGTCTCCGACAACGCCCAGGGCATCGCGGAGATGTCCGGCGACGTCGAGGGCGCGGGCGCCCAGGTCCTGACCGACCTGGACGCGGTGGGCAACACCACCAAGGCGATCACCAAGGGCATCGCCATCGCCACCGCCGTACTGGCCGCCGCCGCGCTCTTCGGCTCGTACCGGGACGCGATCGCCACGGCCGTCAAGGACGTCGGTGCCAAGGCCGGCGACATGGGCCTGAGCCTGGACATCTCGCAGCCCAACAACCTGGTCGGGCTGATCCTGGGCGCGGCCGTCGTGTTCCTGTTCTCGGGCCTGGCCATCAACGCGGTCTCCCGCTCGGCCGGGGCCGTGGTCTACGAGGTGCGGCGCCAGTTCCGCGAGCACCCCGGGATCATGGACTACACCGAGAAGCCCGAGTACGGGCGCGTCGTGGACATCTGCACCAAGGACGCCCTGCGCGAACTCGCCACGCCCGGGCTGCTCGCCGTGTTGGCCCCCATCGCGGTCGGGTTCAGCCTCGGCGTCGGCGCGCTCGGCTCGTACCTCGCGGGCGCCATCGGCACCGGCACGCTGATGGCCGTCTTCCTCGCCAACTCCGGTGGCGCGTGGGACAACGCGAAGAAGCTCGTCGAGGACGGCCACTACGGCGGCAAGGGCAGCGACGCCCATGCCGCGACCGTCATCGGCGACACCGTCGGCGACCCGTTCAAGGACACCGCCGGTCCCGCGATCAACCCGCTGCTCAAGGTGATGAACCTGGTGGCGCTGCTGATCGCCCCGGCCGTCGTGAAGTTCAGTTACGGCGACGACGCCAGCCCGACCGTCCGTGCGGTGGTCGCCGTCCTGGCGATCCTCGTCATCGTCGTCGCGGTGTACGTGTCCAAGCGGCGCGGCATCACGGTCGGCGACGACACGGGCACCGGCGCCGCCGAGCGGGTGGCGAAGCCGGTCGATCCCGCGGTGGTTTCCTGACGGTGGACCGACCGGCCCCGCGAGGGGCCGCTGCACGGGACCGAATGGCGGACGGGCGGCGCGTACTGACGCGCCGTCCGTCCGTCTTTCCGCTTATCCGGACGCACACGTGTATCTTCCGGGCCGAGAGCCTTGGAAGGGACCGATCCGGTGAACAAGAAGTTTGCGGCCGCCTTGTCCGGCGGCGCGGTACTGATGCTCGTGCTGTCCGGTTGCGGTGACGACGGCGCCAACAAGACCGACGAGTGGGCCAAGAAGGTCTGCGACAAGTGGCAGCCAGAACTGAAGAAGATCGAGGGAGCCAACACCGACATCAAGCGGGTGGCGACCGAGAGCAGCAAGCCCGAGGACGTGCAGAAGACGGACGCGGGCGCGT
The DNA here is from genome assembly GCF_030063135.1 of Streptomyces sp. G-G2. Classification (GTDB taxonomy): domain Bacteria; phylum Actinomycetota; class Actinomycetes; order Streptomycetales; family Streptomycetaceae; genus Streptomyces. Next base: position 20,450 of record NZ_JASISO010000039.1, on the reverse strand, counting down.
TCCAGACCATGTCCGAGTCGTACAAGGCCATGGGTGGAGCCCTGACGGGCGCGGGAGTTCCGCCGGTCAAGGACGGTGACGCGACCCAGAAGGCCGCTGTGAAGGGCTTCGAGGACACCTCCAAGGGTTACGCGGACCTCAAGACGAAGATGGACGCCCTCGACCCCAAGGACCAGGGCAAGTTCGCCGAGGGCCTCAAGGGCATCGCGAGCGGACTCGACCAGACCACCCAGGGCGGCAAGGCCGCCTTGGAGAAGCTCAAGTCGGGCGGTCTCGACAAGGCGATGAACGCTCAGAAGGGCTGCCAGGTCGCGGCTGCCCCGGAGCCCTCCAAGAGCTGAGCGGGGGCCCGCTGACGCGGCGTACGCCGACCAGGGCGGCCGGGACCGGAAACGGACCCGGCCGCCCTGGTTTGTGGGTGGCCCCGGTTGTGGGTGGCCCCGGTTGTGGGTGGCCCCGGTTGTCGGTGGCACCGGACACGTGGCACCGGACACAATGGGCGGGTGAGTACCACCAGCCTTCCCCGCCTGCCCTCGCCCGACCACGCCGCCGCGCTGCGTACGGCCCTGCTCGCCGCCGGGTTCACCGCCGACGGCCTGCTCGACCTGCTCGGGGCCCCCGCGTACGCCGCGCTGGCCCGCAGCGAGACGGTCCCCGCCCTGCGCGCCACCCGGGGCGACGGCCCGCTGGCGAGCCTGGTGCGGCTGTTCCTGCTCCAGCGGCCCGTGCCCCGGGACCGCGCCGAGGCCGCGCTGCCCCTGCGGGAGGCGCTGGCCGACGGCTGGGTGCGCCTGGAGGGGGACGACGTACACGCCGTGGTGGACGTACGCCCGTACGGCGGCCCGGACGGCGAGGACTGGTTCATCGTCTCCGACCTGGGCTGCGCGGTCGGCGGGGCCGGCGGGATCGGCAGCCGCGAGGAGGGCGTCGTGCTCGGGGTCGGCGGCGCGTCCACCACCCTGGCCGGGATCACCGTCCGCACCCCGGTCGGCTCGGCCCTCGACGTCGGCACCGGTTCCGGCATCCAGGCGCTGCACGCCGCCCAGCACGCGACCCGGGTCACGGCCACTGACGTCAACCCGCGGGCCCTGGACTTCACCCGTCTCACGCTCGCGCTGTCGGGGGCGCCGGAGGCCGAGCTGCTCGTCGGCTCGCTCTTCGAGCCGGTCGGCGGGGCGACGTACGACCTGATCGTGTCCAACCCGCCCTTCGTGATCTCCCCCGGCGCGCGGCTGACCTACCGCGACGGCGGGATGGGCGGGGACGACCTGTGCCGGGAGCTGGTCCGGCAGGCGGGCGAACGGCTGAATCCGGACGGATATGCGCAGTTCCTGGCCAATTGGCAGCACGTGGAGGGCGAGGACTGGCACGACCGGCTGCGTTCCTGGGTGCCGCCGGGCTGCGACGCGTGGATCGTGCAGCGCGACGTTCAGGATGTGACGCAGTACGCAGAGCTGTGGCTGCGGGACGCGGGTGACCACCGGGACGATCCCGAGGTGTACACGCGGCACTACGAGGCCTGGCTGGACGAGTTCGAGGCCCGCGGGACGAAGTCGGTCGGCTTCGGCTGGATCACCCTGCGCCGCACGGACGCGGCCGTCCCGTCGATCGTGGTCGAGGAGTGGCCGCACTCGGTGGAGCAGCCGCTCGGGGACACCGTCCGGGCCCATTTCGCCCGCCAGGACTACCTGCGCGACCACGACGACGCCGCCCTGCTGGAGGGATATTTCCGGCTCGCCGTGGAGGTCGTGCAGGAGCAGGTCGGCGCGCCCGGCGCGGAGGACCCCGAGCACGTGGTGCTCCGGCAGAACCGCGGGATGCGGCGGGCCACCAAGGTGGACACCGTCGGGGCGGGCTTCGCCGGAGTGTGCGACGGATCACTGAGCGCCGGGCGGATCCTCGACGCGATCGCCCACCTGGTCGAGGAGGACCCGGTGACCCTGCGGGACCGCACCCCGGAGGCGATCCGGCTGCTGGTGGAGCAGGGATTCATCGAGCCCGCCGAGCCCGTGGAACCGTGAGTTAACCCTCGGTTGGCGCGCCGTACGCCCAGGGCTGGGAGGGTCCGGACACAGGGGGTCCAGGGGGGATCCCGGGGGCGGTCCGAGGGCTCGGGGGGACGGCATGGAAATCGGTCCGGCGGTGTTCGCGGCAGCCGTGTTCCTGCTGTTCGGGGCCGCTCTCCTGGCCTGGACCGGGGCGCGCGCACTCCACCGGGCGCCGGTCGCCGAGGGCGTGCGCCAGCGCGTGGCCGTACCGGTCGCACTGCTGGCCGGGGGCGTGTCGGTGGCCCTCGGCGCATGGTGCCTCAGCCGGCTCTGATCCGGGCGTCCTGAGCGGCCTCCCGAGCGGCCTCCCGAGCGGCGTCCTGAGCGGCGTGCGGCGGCGGCCCCGACGGCCCGCCGGGCTGTTCCGCGGGCGGGGCCAGACGGCCCCCGCGACCCCCCGCACGGTGATCAGGATGGGCCCGGCGCGGCATCCGGGCGGCAGAAGTGGCACTTGTCGGGTTACCGTTCGAGTGGCCGTTGCGGGCTTGTGCCGTTTGACACGGGGGCGGGATGTACCGTCACACTCCGCAGCGTCGCCGTACCGCGACCGAGTGCCGACCGGAGAGAAGAGCCAAGTTGTCCCCGACTAGCGAGACCGCAAAGGGCGGCCGCCGACTCGTCATCGTCGAGTCTCCTGCCAAGGCGAAGACGATCAAGGGCTATCTCGGCCCGGGATATGTCGTCGAGGCGAGCGTCGGGCACATCCGCGACCTCCCCAGCGGCGCGGCCGAGGTTCCCGACAAGTACACGGGCGAGGTGCGTCGCCTCGGAGTGGACGTCGAGCACGACTTCGCGCCGATCTATGTCGTCAATGCGGACAAGAAGGCGCAGGTCAGGAAGCTCAAGGAGCTGCTGGCCGAGTCCGACGAACTCTTCCTCGCCACCGATGAGGACCGCGAGGGCGAAGCGATCGCGTGGCACCTGCAGGAAGTCCTCAAGCCCAAGGTCCCCGTCCACCGGATGGTCTTCCACGAGATCACCAAGGACGCGATCCGCGACGCCGTCGCCAACCCGCGCGAGCTGAACCAGCGCATGGTCGACGCCCAGGAGACCCGCCGCATCCTCGACCGCCTCTACGGCTACGAGGTCTCGCCGGTCCTGTGGAAGAAGGTCATGCCGAAGCTGTCGGCGGGCCGCGTCCAGTCGGTCGCCACGCGCATGGTCGTGGAGAAGGAGCGCGAGCGCATCGCCTTCCGCTCCGCCGAGTACTGGGACCTGACCGGCACCTTCGCCACCGGCCGCACCGGTGACGCCTCCGACCCGTCCTCGCTGGTCGCCCGCCTCAACACGGTCGACGGCAAGCGCGTGGCGCAGGGCCGCGACTTCGGATCCACCGGGCAGCTCAAGAGCGAGGTGCTGCACCTCGACGAGGCGAACGCCCGCTCCCTGGCCGCGGCCCTCGCCGAGACGGCCTTCGCGGTCCGCTCGGTCGAGTCCAAGCCGTACCGCCGCTCCCCGTACGCGCCGTTCCGTACGACCACGCTCCAGCAGGAGGCCTCGCGCAAGCTCGGCTTCGGTGCGAAGGCGACCATGCAGGTGGCGCAGAAGCTGTACGAGAACGGCTTCATCACCTATATGCGTACGGACTCCACGACGCTGTCCGAGACCGCGATCACGGCGGCCCGGGCGCAGGTCACCCAGCTCTACGGGGCCGAGTACCTGCCGGAGAAGCCGCGCGTCTACGCGGCCAAGGTCAAGAACGCGCAGGAGGCGCACGAGGCGATCCGGCCTTCGGGCGATCGTTTCCGCACTCCCGCCGAGACGGGTCTGACCGGCGACCAGTTCCGCCTGTACGAGCTGATCTGGAAGCGGACCGTTGCCTCCCAGATGAAGGACGCGGTCGGCAACTCGGTCACCGTCAAGATCGGCGGCCGGTCGGCCGACGGCCGCGACGCCGAGTTCTCCGCCTCCGGCAAGACGATCACCTTCCACGGCTTCATGAAGGCCTACGTCGAAGGCGCCGACGACCCGAACGCCGAGCTGGACGACCGCGAGAAGCGGCTGCCCCAGGTCACCGAGGGCGACGCGCTGTCCGGCGAGGACATCACCGCCGACGGCCACTCGACCAAGCCCCCGGCCCGCTACACCGAGGCCTCGCTGGTCAAGGAGCTGGAAGAGCGCGAGATCGGCCGCCCGTCGACGTACGCGTCGATCATCGGCACGATCCTCGACCGCGGCTACGTCTTCAAGAAGGGCACGGCGCTCGTGCCGTCCTTCCTGTCGTTCGCCGTGGTGAACCTGCTGGAGACGCACTTCGGCCGGCTCGTCGACTACGACTTCACCGCCAAGATGGAGGACGACCTCGACCGCATCGCGCGGGGCGAGGCCCAGTCCGTGCCGTGGCTCAAGCGGTTCTACTTCGGCGCGCCGGACGCCTCCGAGGTGGTCCCGGCCAACGGCGACCACCTGGGCGGGCTCAAGGAGCTGGTCACGGACCTGGGCGCGATCGACGCCCGGGAGATCTCCTCCTTCCCGGTCGGCGACGGCATCGTGCTGCGCGTGGGCCGCTACGGGCCGTACGTCGAGCGCGGCGAGAAGGACACGGACGGCCACCAGCGGGCCGACGTGCCGGACGACATGGCTCCGGACGAGCTGACCACGGAGTACGCGGAGGAACTCTTCGCGAAGCCGAGCGGTGAGTTCGAGCTGGGCAAGGACCCCGTCAGCGGGAACGAAATCGTCGCGAAGGACGGTCGCTACGGGCCGTACGTGACGGAGATCCTCCCCGAGGGCACCCCGAAGACCGGCAAGAACGCGGTCAAGCCGCGGACCGCCTCGCTCTTCCAGTCGATGACCCTCGACACCGTGACGCTGGAGGACGCGCTCAAGCTGATGTCGCTGCCGCGCGTCGTCGGCGTCGACGCCGACGGCGTCGAGATCACCGCGCAGAACGGCCGCTACGGTCCCTACCTCAAGAAGGGCACGGACTCGCGCTCCCTGGAGACCGAGGGCCAGCTCTTCTCGATCACGCTGGACGAGTCGCTGGCGATCTACGCCCAGCCGAAGCAGCGCGGCCGCGCCGCGGCCAAGCCGCCGCTGAAGGAGCTGGGCACCGACCCGGTCAGCGAGAAGCCGGTGGTGGTCAAGGACGGCCGCTTCGGGCCGTACGTGACGGACGGCGAGACGAACGCGACGCTGCGGCGGGACGACGACGTCGAGACGATCACGCCGGAGCGGGGCTACGAGCTGCTCGCGGAGAAGCGGGAGAAGAGCCCGGCGAAGAAGACCGCCAAGAAGGCCCCGGCGAAGAAGGCCCCGGCGAAGAAGGCCCCGGCCAAGAAGGCGACCGCGGCCAAGAAGACGACCGCGGCGAAGAAGACGACGGCCACGAAGAAGACGGCCGCCGCGAAGACCACGGCGAAGAAGACGACGGCGAAGACGACGGCGGCCACCCCGGCCTCGGACGACTGACCCCGCCCCCTCCCGCGCCACGGCAAGGGCCCCGAGCATCCGTGCTCGGGGCCCTTCGCCGTGCGCCGGAGCCTTCGCGCCGGAGCCTTTCGCCGCAGGGCGAGGGCGGTCGACCGGTTCCTCCCGCCCCGGCCGGACCCCGAGGTCACGGCGCCCGTCGTCACCCGTACGGCGGGCAGCCGGTGGGCCCGCGCCCACCGGTGGGGCCGGGGTCACAGCCCACCTTGTCCACAGCCCTCCGCACCCGCCAAGCGCAGCGGATAGGCTGGGCGGATGACGCGAGCCGAGCAGCCAACGGTCGTCACGGCCCCCGAGAACCCCACCCCGCCACCCACCTACGACGAAGCCCTCGCCGCGGACTCCCGCGAGCGTGCGGTGCGCGCCTTGCTGCGCACTCCCAGGCTGCGCCGCCTGTGGAGCGCCCAGCTGGTGAGCGGCATCGGCGACATGCTGGCGCTGCTGGTCCTGGTGCTGCTGGCGCTTCAGGCCGCCGTGTCCGAGGGCTCGTTCGGCGGCGGCCTGCGCGGCCCCGCGCTCGCCGTCGCGGCCGTCCTCGGCGTCCGCGCCCTGGCCGGCCTGCTGTTCGGAGCGGTCCTGCTCGGTCCGCTGTCCCAGCTCACCGCGGCCGGTGGCAAGCTCGACCGCCGGTGGACCATGATCGGCGCCGACGGGGTCCGGATGGCGCTGTTCGTCGTCGCCCCGCTCTGGCTCGACTGGGTCCCGGCGCACGCGCTGACCGTGCTGCTCGCGACCGTCTTCGTCTCCGGCGCCGCCGAGCGGTTGTGGACCCTGGCCAAGGAGAGCGCGGCCCCGGCCCTGCTGCCCGGGCCGCCGCCCGAGGGGGCGAGCGTGCGGCCGTTGCCGGACCACCTCGACACCCTCAAGCGGCTGACCCTGCGGACCGCCTTCGCGACGCTGCCCATCGCCGCCGCCGCGCTGCTCGCGGCCACCCTCGTCGGCCGTGCCCTCGGCCTCGGCGTGGGGTGGTTCGCGGAGAACCAGGCCGCGCTCGGCTCGTACGTCGCCGCCGGACTCTTCGCCGCGTCCGTCTCGCTGCTGCTCCCGCTGGTGCTGCCCGACGGCAGGACCCCGCGCCCGCGCTCCCCGCTGGAGGGCCTGCGCACGCCGAAGGCCGGTGACCGCCCGGAGAAGGGGCGTACGGGCGCGATCCCGCTCCTCGTGCTCGCCTGCGCGGCGGTCGCCGGAGCGGTGGCCTGCGCGGTCGGGGTGGCCGCGTTGCGCGCGTACGACCTGGACGGCGGTCCCGCCACCTTCGCGCTGCTGGTGCTCGGGCTGGCCGGCGGCGCCGCCGGCGGGATCCGGCTCACCCAGGTCGGAAAGATGCTGCCCGCGCTCTCGCGCCGCCGTCTGCTGGCCCTGGCCGTCGCCGTCACCGGGGTCGCGCTGCTGCTGACGGGACTGGTCGCGGACACCGCGACCGTACTGTTCCTGACCCTGCTCGCGGGCACCGGCGCGGGCGTGGCGGCCAACACCGGCCACACCCTGCTGGACCAGGAGACCGAGGAGTTCCGCCGGACCCGGCTCGCCGAGCACCTGCACGCGGCCGTACGCGTCGCGGTCGCCCTCGGCGCGGTCGGCGCCCCGGCGCTGGCGGCCCTGATCGGCCCGCACCGGCTGGCCTCCGACGACCTCACCTTCGCGTACGGCGGCGCGGCCTTCGTCCTGATGCTGGTCGGGGCGCTGCTGCTGCCCGTGGCCGTGGTCGTCCTGATCAAGGCGGACGACCGCCGGGGCGTCCCGCTGCGCCGGGACCTGCGGGAAGCCCTGCGCGGCGGCGAGCCGGCCTCGGCCGCGTCCGCCACCGGATTCTTCATCGCCCTGGAGGGCGGCGATGGCGCGGGCAAGTCCACCCAGGTGGAGACCCTCGCCGAGTGGATACGGAGCAAGGGTCACGAGGTCGTCGTCACGCGCGAGCCGGGGGCGACCCCGGTGGGCAAGCGGCTGCGCTCGATCCTGCTGGACGTTTCCTCGGCCGGGCTCTCCAACCGGGCCGAGGCCCTCCTGTACGCCGCCGACCGCGCGGAGCACGTGGACACGGTGGTCCGGCCCGCCCTGGAGCGGGGCGCGGTCGTCATCTCCGACCGCTACATCGACTCGTCCGTCGCCTACCAGGGCGCGGGCCGCGATCTGTCGCCGACCGAGATCGCCCGGATCTCCCGATGGGCCACGAGCGGGCTCGTCCCGAACCTGACCGTCCTGCTGGACGTCTCCCCGGAGGCGGCCCGGGAGCGGTTCACGGAGGCGCCGGACCGGCTGGAGTCGGAGCCGACGGAGTTCCACCAGCGGGTGCGGGCCGGCTTCCTGACGCTGGCGGCGGCCGACCCCGGCCGCTACCTCGTGGTGGACGCGGGCCAGGACCCGGAGTCGGTGGCCACGGTCGTACGGCACCGGATGGACCGGATGCTTCCGCTGTCCGACGCCGAGGTGGCGGCGCAGATCGAGGCGCGTCGCCTGGCCAAGGAAGAAGCGGAGCGGGCCGCGGCCGCCGAGGCCGCGCGCAAGGCGGAGGAGGCGCGGCTGCGGGCCGAGGAAGAGGCCCGCACGGCGCGCGAGGAAGAAGCGGCGCGGATCAAGGCCGAGGCGGAGGCCGCCCGCAAGGCCGAGGAGGAGCGGCTGCGCGCCGAGGAGGAGGCCCGGGTCCGGGCCGAGGCGGAGCGGCTGCGCGTGGAGGCCGAGGAGAGGGCCCACGCGGTGGAGCAGGAGCGGCTGCGCAAGCAGGCGGAGGAGGAGGCCCGGCTGCGGGCCGAGGCCGAGGAGCGTCGGCTGGAGAAGCAGCGGCGGGCCGAGGAGGCCCTGCTGAAGGCGGAGCAGGCGCGTCGGCTGGCGGAGGCTTCGGCCGCGGCTCTCGCCGCCGAGGCGGCCGCCGCTTCCGCGGCCGCCGCCGCGGCCCGTACGCCTGCGGCTCCCGCGCCGCGGGTGGACATGGTCAAGGACGCGGCGCCGGACGCGCGGCGGGATGCCACGGGCCCCGACGCGGATGCCGACGCCGACGCGATCACCGTGGTCACTCCGGTGGTCAAGCCGCAGGACATGACGCAGACGGTCCCGGTGCCGAAGGTCACCCTGCCTCCGAACTCGGCGAACTCGGCGAACTCCGCGAACCCGGCGAACTCCGCGAACGAGGAGACGGCGGTGCTGCCGCCGGTCCGCCCCCAGGACCCGGCGCCGCGCTCGCAGCAGGCACGTCGGCCGCAGGAACCCGCGCCGTCCCGTGGCTCCGACCCGACGGCCCGGGTACCGCAGCGGATCTTCCGCGACGCGGCGCCCGCCGGCCAGGGAAGCCAGGACGACCAGCGCGCGCGTGACACGCAGGACAACGGCAATGACGTGACCCGGGAGCTTCCGCTGGTCGACGAGTCGGGGCACCCGCGCCGCCGCTCGGACTGGGCGGAGCAGACCCCGATGGACGACCTGCCGACCCTCGCGGACGAGCTGCTCGGGCCGCACCGCCGGGACGACGAGGGCCACGAGGGCCGCCCACGCCGACGCTGACCGCGCCCGGCGGACGGGCCGCGCGGCCCGCGGGCCGGGATTGTCAGTGGGCACCGCCACAATGGTGAGCGGTAGGTGACCACGTGAACGCACGGAGAGAGAAAGGCGGTGGGCGGCAATGCCCGTATGGGACGACCTGGTGGGTCAGGAGCGCGTGCAGACGCAGCTCGCCGCCGCCGCCCGTGATGCCGACGCCCTGGTGACGGCCGACGCGGCGGGCACCGAATCGGCGGCCGGGTCCAAGATGACCCACGCCTGGCTGTTCACCGGACCGCCCGGCTCCGGCCACTCCACCGTGGCCCGGGCCTTCGCCGCCGCCCTCCAGTGCACCAGCCCCGACCGGGCGCTCGGCGGCGAACCGGGCTGCGGATTCTGCGACGGCTGCCACACTACCGTGATCGGCACCCACTCCGATGTCGAGATCGTCCGCACCGACCTCCTGTCCATCGGCGTGAAGGACACCCGGGAGCTGGTCCGCCGGGCCCAGCTGTCCCCCGCCGTCGGCCGCTGGCAGGTCATCGTCCTGGAGGACGCCGACCGGCTCACCGAAGGCGCGGGGAACGTCCTGCTGAAGGCGGTGGAGGAGCCCGCACCCCGCACGGTGTGGCTGCTGTGCGCGCCCTCCCTGGAGGACGTACTGCCCACCATCCGCTCCCGCTGCCGTCACCTCACGCTGCGCACCCCGTCGGTCGCCGCCGTCGCCGACGTGCTGGTGCGGCGCGACGGCATCGAGCCCGCCGTCGCCGCCGCGGCGGCCCGCGCCACGCAGGGACACATCGGCCGGGCCCGTCGGCTCGCCACCGACGAGCGGGCCCGTAGCCGCCGGGCCGCCGTGCTGAAGCTCCCGCTGCGCGTGGACGACGTGGGCGCCTGCCTCAAGGCCGCCCAGGACCTGGTCGACGCCGCCGCCGAGGACGCCAAGCAGGTCGCCGAGGAAGTCGACGTCAAGGAGACCGAGGAGCTGCGCGCCGCGATGGGCGCCCCCGCGGGCACCGGCGGGCGGATGCCCCGCGGTACCGCCGGAGTGATGAAGGACCTGGAGGACCGGCAGAAGCGCCGCCGGACCCGGACCCAGCGCGACACCCTCGACCTGGCCCTCACCGACCTGATCGGCTTCTACCGCGATGTGCTGGCGCTCCAGCTCGGCTCCGCACTGGCCATCGCCAACGAGGAGATACGTCCGGACCTCGACCGGGTCGCCCGCGCGTCCGGCCCCGAGCGGACCCTGCGCCGCATCGAGGCGATCATCGCGTGCCGACAGGCCCTGGACCGCAATGTGTCCCCGCTCCTCGCGGTCGAGGCGATGACGATGGGCCTGCGCGCGGGCTGACGGGGGACGCCGGTTGACCGGCTCACCCGTACGGGCGCGGGGCGGCGGCGGCCGCTCCGGACCCCGCTCCGGCGGGTGCCGTGGTCCGTGGCGCCCTCCCCACCCTCCGGGGCGGGCGCGGCCTCCGGCCCGCGGGCACCGGGCAGGCCGTACGCTCCGGGGATGGACACCAGTCGCCTGCTGCGTACCACCGGAACCGTGATCGCAGCCGCCGGGCTGCTGCTCTCCGGGTGCACATCGGGCAGCTCCGCCCCCAGTGCGGCGGCGTCCTCCCCCGGCTCGGCCGCGCCCACCGGACCGAGCGGCCCCGCCGCGCGTACGGGCGCCGGCGCGCTGGCGCCCGAGCCCACCGCGATCGCGGCCGCCCTGGCCCCGTACTACGCCCAGAAGCTGAAGTGGCGCGACTGCGGCGCGCCCGGGTTCCAGTGCTCGACGATGAAGGCCCCGCTGGACTACGCGCACGTCGGCAACGGCCAGGACATCGAGATCGCGGTCTCGCGCAAGGTGGCCACCGGCCCCGGCAAACGGCTCGGCTCGCTGCTGGTGAACCCGGGCGGACCGGGCGGCTCCGGGATCGGCTACCTCCAGGCGTACGCGGGCATCGGCTACCCGGCCCCCGTCCGCGCCCAGTACGACATGGTGTCCTTCGACCCGCGCGGGGTCGCCCGCAGCGCCCCGGTGGGGTGCCTGACCGGCCCGCGTATGGACGCCTTCACCCAGGTGGACCAGACCCCGGACGACGCGGCCGAGCGGGCGAAGCTGGTGGCGGCGTTCAAGGAGTTCGCCGCGGGCTGCGCCAAGGAGTCCAGCAGGATCCTGCCGCACGTCTCCACGGTGGAGGCGGCACGCGACATGGACATGCTGCGCGCGGTGCTGGGCGACCCGAAGCTGAACTACGTGGGGGCCTCGTACGGCACCTTCCTCGGGTCGACGTATGCGGACCTCTTCCCCAGCCGGGTCGGACGGCTGGTCCTGGACGGCGCGATGGACCCCTCGCGCCCGGCGCTGGAGCTGAACCGGGATCAGACGGAGGGCTTCGACACGGCCTTCCGCTCCTTCGCCCAGGACTGTGCGAAGCAGCCCGACTGCCCGCTCGGCCAGGGCGGTCCCGACGCGGTGGCAGACCGGCTGAAGGAGTTCTTCCGCAAGGTCGACGCCCAGCCGGTGGCCAGCGGCGACCCGGCCCGCCCGCTCGGCGAGTCGCTCGCGACGACCGGGGTGATCGCCGCCCTGTACGACCAGGCGGCCTGGCCGCAGCTGCGCGAGGCACTGCAAGCGGCCATGAACGGCGACGGCGCGGGGCTGCTCGGCCTCGCCGACAGCTACTACGAGCGCGACCCGAAGGGCACGTACGCCAACCTGATGTACGCCAACGCGGCGGTGAACTGCCTCGACCAGCCCGCGGCCTTCGCCGGCCCGGAAGACGTGGACAGGGCCCTCCCGTCTTTCGAGAAGGCCTCCCCGGTCTTCGGCGCGGGCCTCGCCTGGGCCTCCCTGAACTGCGCGTACTGGCCGGTCAAGGCGACGGGTGCGGCCCACCGCGCCGAGGCGAAGGGCGCGGCCCCGATCGTGGTCGTCGGCACGATCCGAGACCCGGCCACCCCGTACAAGTGGGCCCAGGCCCTGGCGACCCAGCTCGACTCGGGCGTCCTGCTCACCTACGACGGCGACGGCCACACGGCCTACGGCCGCGGCAGCGACTGCATCGACACGGCGATCAACCGGTACCTCCTGGACGGCACCCCGCCCCGGAACGGCACGAAGTGCTAGCGCCCCGCCGCCCGCCCGCCCCCACCAGGGACCCGGCCTGCGGGAACCTGGTTCAGGGCACCCGGTTTAACCCTGTAGACTTGGCGCCGCTGCTGATGAGAGCCTCCCTCCGGGGAAACTTCGTCTTCCCAGCGGTGCCGCCTTAGCTCAGTTGGCCAGAGCAACGCACTCGTAATGCGTAGGTCTCGGGTTCGAATCCCGAAGGCGGCTCTGTAAAACCCTCAGGACTCACTCGCCGTGACCTGGGGGTTTTGCTATTTCTGGGGGCGGTCGGGGCGTGGGTCGGCCAAGACCCGAGACCCCGTGCGTGAGCGATGCGTGAGCGGAGGGGCTGTCAGCCCTTCTTCGCGGCCTTCTTGGCCTTGTCCTTCTTCTTCCTCTTGGCCTTCGCCTTCGCGGCTTGCTCGGCCTTCTTGGCGGCCTTGCGGGCCTGCTCCTCCTGCTCCGCCTTGCGTTGGAGAGGGACCAGCTTGGCCGTGGCCTCGGCGGCGCTCTTGCCGACGTGGGGGAGCACACTCTGGTAGATGTCGCGCGTGATCCGGGTGTCGCTGTGCCCGAGGGTGTCCGACACGATCTTGATGTCGATGTCGGCCGCCAGCATGAGCGTTGCCGCCCCGTGCCGAAGGTCGTGCAGCCGGATCGGCGGTAGTCCGGACGCCGCCACGAGTCGCTCGAAGAGATCGGTCACCTTGCCCGGATGCAGCCAGGAGCCGTCCTCCTGGGTGAAGACGAGCCCGGTGTTCACCCAGGCCGAGCCCCACTCGGCGCGCTCGGCTTCCTGCTGTTTGCGGTGCCGCTCCAGGACGCCGACGGTGTCATCGTCGAGCGCGACGACGCGGAAGCCGCTGTCTGTCTTCGGCTCGGACGCCTCGACCTCCCAGCCGTCCTGGACGAGCTGTCCCGTCACGGTGAGGGAGTGCCGGTCGAGATTGGTCTCCGACCAAGGCTGCCCGCACGCCTCACCACGCCGCAGGCCCCGGAAGGCGATCAGGTGCCACATCGCGTACAGCCGGTCGCCGGCGACGAAGTCGAGGAAGGCGCCGGTCTGTTCCGGCGTCCAGACCATCACCGGCGAGGGCTTCTCGCCGGTCTGTTCCCACTTGGCGACCCGCTCGTCCGTCCACACCAGTGCCTTCGGCTTGCGCACCGGATCGATCTCGACGTGGGCCGCCGGGTTGAACGTGATGATCTGCTGCCCGATCGCGTCGTTCAGGGACGCGCGGAGCGTCGCTTTCACGTGCTGGCGGGTGGCGGGGCCGGTCACCCGGCGGAAGGGCGGCATCGCGTCGAGCGCCGCCTTCAGCGCCTTCCGGCGAGCACGGTTCTCGGCCCCCTTCCACGGGATGGTCGCCAACTCCTCCACGGCAGCACGCCGCTGGGCGTTCTGCTCCAGAACCTCGGCGTTGCCGTCGGCGATGGCCGTGAACATCTCGCTCAGGTGGCTGACCCGCAGCCGGTCAAGGCGCCGGTGCCCGATGTGCGGCTTGAGGTGCACGCGGATGTCGGTCTCGTACCGGCTGATGCCCGATTTCCGGATCCGCTTGCCCGCCAGCCACCGGTCCAGCCACTCAGTGACGGTCAGGCTGCCGACGAGATCCTGGCCGGCCTTGAGCCGCCGCCGCGTCTCTTCGACGTCGGGCAGGGGCAGCTTCTCTCCGCTGACCTCGGCCAGCATCTCGGCGACCAGCTGTATGCCCTCGCGGTCGTCGGCCTCCACGAGGCCCAGGAGGGCACGTACATGGTCGAGGTCGGCCTGCGCCGCCTTGGCGTTGGTGTAGCCGCCACGAGCGAAGGACCGCCTACTGCTGTCCTCGTGGGGCGGCAGCTCCTGGCGTATGGAGTAGGTGCAGTGATTCCTGCTGTTGCGCCTGGGGCAGGAAGTGCCGAGTTCCTTGCCGGTCTTGGGGTCGCGGCAGGAGCATCGGCGGTAGGTGGAGCCCTTCAAATGTCGTCCTCTTCGTCGGTTCCGATATCGGGTGGGTCGATGGCGGCGAGTGCGGGTGGCAGGTCTGGTGGGGTGGCGTCTTCGTCGCGGATGCTCTCGCGAACCCAAAGGAGTTGTTGTGTGTCTTCTTTGGCCCGCTTGGCGTAGTCGGCCTTCCTGCGTTCGGCTTCTTCGCGCTCGGCGGGGGTGGCCGCCGTCTTCGTCGCGAAGTCGGCTCGTTCCGTCTCGTAGAGGGCGGCCTCGATGGTGCGGACCAGGTTGGCGTGCCGGTTGAAGTCGGGGATCAGTCCGGCGTCGGAGTCGTGGCCCGGCTGCTCACCGGTGAACTTCCGCATGGCGTCCCAGGTCGGGATGAGGTGCTGGAAGGGAAGTTCCTGGGTCTGTTCGACGTAGCCGACGGGGAAGATCAGGCAGATCGGGGACGTGTACAGGGCCGCGGCAAGGACCATGACGTCGACCAGGGGCAGGTTGGCCCTGCGGCCGGATTCCAGGTTGGCGATGACGTTGCGCGGGATGGGGTGGCCGAGCTCCTCGCATCGTTCTGCCAGCCGTTGGGCGCTCCACCTCATCTCCTTCCGTCGCCGCCGGACCTCGCCGGCGACGTTGTTCTTGATCCGGTCGACCCATTCGGGGAAGTCGTCCTCGTCTTCATCATCGAAACGGCGCTGTGTCATAGCAACACAATAGCTTCCCTACCGTTGTTCTTGTGGGCCTGGAGCCGGATGTGATCGCCGTGTTCGCCGAGGGCTGTGACGAGAGGTGCGCTGAGTGCGCGATAACCCGATAGAAACCGGCTCGAAGGGGATGGGTCGGGATGAGTTGCTGGCGCTTCCAGTAGCCGTTGACCTGGACACAGGCAACCGGGCGCTGGGTCTGGGTCGTAGCAAGGGCTATGAGCTGGCCAAGCGGGGCGAGTACCCGTGCAAGGTCCTGCGGCTGGGCAAGGCGTATCGCGTGGTGACCGCGGACCTGCTGGATCTGCTGGGTCTGGCCGCGTGAGGGCGAGAGAAGGTAGCAGACACTTCTGCGCTGAGATGACACAGAAACGCTGGACTGTGCCCGGGGTCGTACGTACTGTTCGTGATCCCCCGGCGCGGCCAAGTGCCCACGGGAAATGGGTGAGCCCCCGACGCGCCAACGTCGGAGGCCCCGGCAATACCCACACACGCGATCACACGGTCAACCCGAGTGGCCTGCACGCACGCGGCCACATGAGAAGGAGCTGCCTCTTGAAACCTACGACACCCACGCCCCCTACCGCAGCAGACGAGACGGGCTGGCCTGCGACCGCGATCCCCGGCCGGCCGGGCGCCCACCTCCAGCATCCACAGCCTGTGGATGCCGAAGCACCCGTAAGCCCTGGGGCGGAGGTCCAGCCCGAAAAGGAGGACGCCTCTTTCGTCGGCCCTCTCACCGAGGGCGACCAAGTCCTGTGTGACCTGCGCACGGAGATCAGCCGCTATGTCGTGCTGCCGAGCGATGAAGCCCTCACGGCGGTGACGTTGTGGGTGGCCGCCAGCCACCTGCAGACCGCGTGGCAGCACGCCCCGCGCCTGGCGGTGCTGGGCCCGGCCAGGCGGTGCGGCAAGTCGCGGCTCCTGGACGTCATCACTGAAGTGGTCCACAACCCGCTGATCACGGTGAACGCCTCCGCCGCCGCGATCTTCCGGTCGATCACCGACGTCCCGCCTACGCTGCTAGTGGACGAGGTCGACACGATCTTCGGCTCCGTGAAAGTGGCGGAGAAGAACGAGGAGATGCGCGGCCTTCTCAACGCGGGCCACCAGCGCAACCGTCCCACCCTGCGGGTGTCTGGGCCCAACCACGAAGTGGTCCAGTTTCCCACCTTCGCGATGGCCGCCCTCGCCGGCATCGGGAACCTGCCCGACACGGTCATGGACCGGTCCGTCGTCCTGCGCATGCGCCGCCGCGGAGGCGACGAGAGCGTCGAGGAGTTCCGCGTCCCCCGGGACGTCGCCAAGCTCCACGATCTGCGTAATCGCCTCAAGGCGTGGCTGCTCCCACGTCACGCGGAGGCAATGGATCTGGTACCGCCCATGCCGGTCCGAGACAGGGCAGCCGACACCTGGCAGCCGCTGATCGCCGTGGCCGATCTCGCCGGTGGCCAGTGGCCCGCCCTCGCACGTACCGCGTGCGCGCGGATGGTCGCCGCCGAAACCGAGGCCGAGGAGGAACACCCCGGCGGAGCGAGGATCCTCGCCGACATCCGCCGCGTCTTCGCAGCCCAGCGCGAGGTTGACAGCCTTACCACCGAGGAACTCCTGCACCACCTGTGCCAGGACCCGGAGGGCCCGTGGGCGGAGTGGGGGGGGAGGCGGGCTGAAGCCTCGTGACCTCGGCGCGATGCTGCGCGAGTTCGGCATCGCCTCCGGCAACGTCCGGCTCGCCGACGGAACCCAGCGCAAGGGCTACATGCGCCACAAGTTCCTCGACCCCTGGCGGCGATACTGCCCCACCGTCCACCCCGTCGGTCCGCTCAGCGAGAGCTGACACCCGAGCCGAGCCCCGGTTGCCGTCCTTGCCGTCCCTGCCGTGACACCGCAGGTCAACAGGCATGCGGCCAAGACGGCAACCGGGCCCAAGACGGAACCCACCCAGGACGGCACCCACATCCGTCTTGCCCCGTCCTTAACGTCTTGGCGGTATCGCCCCAGGTCACAGCGCTGCCGCCCGAGACGGCAGTCAGCAGGTCGCCGTACGCCGGGCGAGAGCACCGGCACCCGACATCGGCGGGGAGCCCCCGGCATCGCATGACACCAAGACGCCCGCGGGGCCCGCCAAGACGGAAGGCCAGCACGGCCCCGTACCGGCCCTGACCTGCGATTTTAACGGCCAAGACGCCTAAGACGCCTCACACACCCCCCGAAGCCGCGCAGGAGCATCCCCACACCCATGACCACCCTTGCCACACCCAACACCACGAACCGCGAGCCCAGACCTGATGAGGCACCGTCCGGCGACAGGCGCCAAGCGAGTGCCGCGCAAACCGCTGAGCGGTACACGCTCACAGCGGCCGGGGTCGTCATCGTGGCCCTTACCGCCGGAGCGTTCTGGCTCTCGTACGCGCACCTCGCAGAGGTCGCCGGACGCCACGGTCTGGCCGCCTCCCCCGTCCGCCAGTGGGCCTGGCCCGCGACCCTGGACGCGTTCATCGTCGCCGGCGAGCTCCTGATGCTCCGCGCAGGATTGCGCAGCGTCACCGACTGGTGGGCGATCGCCCTCACCACCACCGGTTCCCTCGGCTCCATCGCCCTCAACGTCGCGGGCGTTAGCGGCACCCGGGGCGTCTACACGGTGCCCCTGCTGGACTACGTGGTCGCCGCCGTACCCTCAGCTGCTGCCCTCCTGGCCTTCGGCGTCCTCATGCGCCAGATCCATGAGCATGTCGTCGAACCCGGCACCCCATGCCGCTCGGATGACTGCAGCCGCCCGACGGCAGTCTCCGTCCTGCCCCCGAAGGACGACGCGAGCGCTCTCGACCGCCACCCCGAACCTGTAGGCGATGAGCCGGAGAGGCCAGGGGATACCGGCGTCGAGACCGCCTTGGAGTCGGAGCTGGACGATGGCCCCCAAAAGGCTGCCCCGCCCGCCGTCCCCTCCCGGAAGGTTGGCCGACCGACAACCGGCGACATGGACGACTTCCTCGCGATTGTGGAGAAGCTGGAAGGGGAGCCGACGCTGAAGCAGATGCGGGAGGCCATCGAGGGCGAGGGCCACTCGATCAGCAACGAGCGTCTGGGGAAGGTGAAGAAGGAGCTTGTGGACCTCCGCAGGCAGCAAGTCCTCACCGGAACCCAGCCCGGACGCTGACCGATATTCACCGCAGGTCAACGCCGGTAAGGCCGTATGGGGACCGTGACTGCCTGACGGCCACGGTCCCCGTCGACCACCGCAGTACGCCCGTCCCCTCACCACTCGCCCGGACCCCAGTCCACGAGCCGTGCTCGACGGTCCTCCGCACCGGGGCAGCCATCCGCCGTATTCCGGGGACCGCCGGTCTTCCGGTCATCTCCCCGCTGACCTCGCGCCGCGACTTGTGCCAACGCCGCTGACGCCCGCCTGCCGACCTCGCCTGTCCCCGCACTGTCAGCCCACCCCCGCATCGGAGAAGCACCCTGTGACGCTCGACCCGAACGAACCCGACTCCACGCCCTCGCCGGCCTCGAAGCCGCCTAGCCTGAGCGACCGTTGGTGGAGTGCGTTCGGGATGACGGCGGCTCCTGGCGGAGCCAGTAGTACTCCGAGTCCGACTCAAGGCCGGTCTTCGGGGATCTCCGCCCCGGGGGTGGCGGAGACGGTCCGGCGCCAGGGGGCGCCGGACCGTGGGGTCGGGTCCGAGGGCGGCCCCGACCAGGACAAGCTCCACGCCATCCAGCGCGAGATACTCCGCGCCGAACGCAGTGCCCAGCCCACCGCCGGCGAGCCGATGGTGCAGAGCGTCCAGCCCACGATCCGCCGCTTCACCGGCAACAAGCGCACCGACCGCGTCGGCCCCCTGCGCTTCACCGACGACGAACGTGCCCGCCTGACAGAGGCAGCAGCCGAGCATAGCTACAAGGGCGAATCCGGCTTCGCCGCCGACATCGTCCTCGCCTTCGTCAACGGGCGGTTCACCGCAAACCTCCCCCTGTCCGAGGACCGGCGCCGCACCCACGTCTTCCGCGCCCAGGTCCTGCGCCAGTGCAACCGCATCGGCGTCAACATCAACCAGATCACCCGCGCCCTGAACAGCGACCTCACCCCGCCCGACATACGCCAGCGCCTCGACGAACTCCACGACCTGCTCACGGCGATCGCTGAGGTCTTGCGCGAGCCCGCCGACCCCCGGGAGGTCCGTCAGCCGTGATCGCAGCCATCAAGCCCTCCGGCGCCAACACCCGCGGACTGCTCGCCTACCTCTATGGTCCCGGCCGGCACGACGAGCACACCGACCCGCACATCGTGGCCGGCTTCGCCATGCTCGCCATGCCCGACCCCGGCCGCGACGAGAACGCCACCCTCACCCAGCTCGCCCGCTACCTCGACGAACCCGTCCGGCTCCGCAACAGCGAATTCGGCAAGAAGATCACCGACCACGTCTGGCACTGCCCCGTCCGCGCAGCACCCGAAGACCGCCACCTCTCCGACGCTGAGTGGGGCGAGATCGCCCAGCGCATCGTCGCCGCGGTCGGCATCGCCCCCGAAGGCGACGACCTGGCCTGCCGCTGGATCGCTGTACGCCACGCCGACGATCACATCCACATCCTCGCCACCACCGTCCGCGAGGACGGCCGCCGCCCCAAACTCCACGACAGCGGCATCCGCGTCGGCGACGCCTGCCGCCAGATCGAGAAGGACTACGGCCTGCGCCGCCTGAAGAAGGGCGACCGCACCGGCACCCGCGCCCCCACCCAGGCCGAGAAGCACAAGGCCCAACGGCTCGGCTGGGAGCAGACCAGCCGCGAATGGCTTCAGAACCGTATCCGCGCCGCCATCCCCCACGCCCACACGGCCGAGGAACTCCTCGCCTACCTCGAAGCCGACGGCATCGCAGTCAAGGCCCGCCGCGGCCCATCCGGAGACCTCCTCGGCTACGCCGCAGGCCGCCCCGGCGACCTCAACAAGGACGGCGAACAGGTCCTCCACCCAGGCGGGAAGATCGCCCCCGACCTCACCCTCCCCAAACTCCGGGCCCGCCTCGAAGCCGGCCAGCCGGAAGAACACCCCACCGCCCGCCGCAACCAGCCCGCCACCGCCTGGCACCAGGCCACCGAAGCCCTCGACACCTTCCGCACCGACCTCGCAGACGACACCCACGCCCAGGCACACATCACCGCCCTCGGCGAACTCCTCGAAGCCACCGCCCAGAAAGCCCCCACCCACCTCCGCGCCGAACTCCAGGCCGCCTCGAAGGCGTTCGCACGCGCCCAGCGCTCACAGATCCGGGCGGAAGACCGCGCCGCCCACGCCATACGCAACGCGGCCCGCGACATCGTCCACACCGCCACCGGCCCCGACGGCAGCGCCCTCGCCGCCCTCATCGCAGCCCTCCTGTGGGCCGGAATCATCGCCGGCCGCTGGCACGAGGCCAAGGGCCACGCCCACCAAGCCGACGCCGCCCGCCAAACCCTCCACCACCTACAAGCAGCCGCAGACCGAACCCTCACGCCCACTCTCGTCGTACTCGAACAGCGTCAGCCGCAGCAGGGATCCATCCGAACCCTCGCCCACGACGTACGCGCCGCCATCCCCGACCAGGCCGACCAGATCCTTGCCGACCCCAGCTGGGCCGCCCTCGCCACTCTCCTAGATGAATGAGTCCAAGGGATGGCCTGCGGACATGGCACGAGGGCGTCCAGTGTCGATGTGTGAAGAACGACGTGAACACCCTCGCAACAGCACTCTATGCCCGGATCGATGACGAGTTGAAGGC
>NZ_JASISO010000038.1:79486-86509 GCF_030063135.1 Streptomyces sp. G-G2 | reverse complement strand
GCCTTCAACTCGTCGTCGATCCGGGCATAGAGTGCTGTGGCGAGGGTGTCCAAGTCGGTCTTCACACACAGACTCTGGATGCCCTCGTCCTATGTCCGCAGGTCATCCCTTGGACTCATTCATCTAGCGGCCCAGGTAGGCCGGGGGGGTTTTGGACAGGAACGCGGACACCGCGATGGCGTGGTCGGCGGACGCGCCGGCGCGGGTCTGGAGCTCGTCCTCCTTCAGCAGGGACTCCGTCAGCCCGTGCGCGGCCCCGTACGCCAGGGACTCCTTCAGCGCCGCGTAGGCCACGGTCGGACCGGACGCCAGCGCCCGGGCCACCGTCGCGGCCTCGGCGGCCAGGGACTCCGCCGGCACGATCCGGTTCGCGATGCCCAGCTCGTACGCCTCCTGAGCCGGTACCGACCGCGGGAAGAACAGCAGATCGGCGGCGCGCGACGGCCCGATCAGCCGGGGCAGGGTCCAGGAGACCCCGGAGTCGGCGGTCAGCGCGACCCCGGCGAAAGAGGTGTTGAAGGACGCGGTGTCCGCGACGACCCGGAAGTCGGCCGCCAGCGCGAAGCCGAAGCCCGCTCCGGCCGCCACCCCGTTCACCCCGGCCACCACCGGCTTCGGCATCTCCGTCAGCGCCCGCACGATCGGGTTGTAGTGCTCCGAGACGGTGCTCATCGTCAGGGTGGACCCGTTCTCGCGGTCCGCCGCCAGGTACCCGACGTGCTCCTTGAGGTCCTGGCCCACGCAGAAGGCCCGGCCCCCGGCCGCCGTCAGCAGGACCGCCCGCACCGCGGGGTCCGCCCCGGCCGCCACCACCGCGTCCCGCAGCGCGACCTTCGCCTCGGTGTTCATCGCGTTCATCGCGTCCGGGCGATTGATCGTGATCGTGGCGAGGCCGTCGGAAACTTCGTAGAGCACGCTGTCGGACATGTCGGGGGTCCCCCTTCGTCGCGGGCAGAAGTCCCCAGCATGGCGGACCGCACGGGCCACCGGGTATGTGATGTGCGTCAAAGAAACTGGGTGCTCCGTGGCCCGGGCGGGGGCGAAGTATCGCAGGCGGATCTCCGAAATGAGTGGTTTTGGTCAAGCGCGTTGCACAAGCGTTCCCACCCGATGTTGGTCATCGGGTCCTGACATGCGGGATAATGGCGGGAAGCAATGTGTTCGATGCCGGGTATTAGGCGCCTGAATGGGGCCGTCGGCTGACGATGAGCTGGATTCAGGAAGGGGAACGAGCATGGCGGCCATGAAGCCGCGGACGGGCGACGGCCCGCTCGAGGTCACCAAGGAGGGGCGGGGCATTGTCATGCGCGTTCCGCTTGAAGGCGGCGGTCGGCTTGTCGTCGAGCTGACCCCGGACGAGGCCGGCGCCCTCGGTGACGCCCTGAAGAAGGTCGTCGGCTGACGCGTCGCGTTACCTGATTTCCGTCGGTGCCCCGGCCGCGTTCACCGCGACCGGGGCACCGGCGTACCCACCCGGCGCCGGAGGAGGCCCGTTCGGCCCAACGGCGCGCGGCCCGGCGACGTAGGGATCGACGGCGTGCGGCCCGGCGACGTGCGGATACCGGATCCGGATCAGCGCCGGCGCGGATCGGTGCCGGTACGGCTCAGCGGCGTACGGCGCACAGCAGGCCGTCGCCCACCGGGAGCAGCGCGGACTCCAGGGCGGGGCTCTCGCGGACCGTGCGCAGCAGCTCGCGCACCCGCAGCACCTCCACCGGCTGGGCCGCGGAGTCGACCGTACGGCCGTCCGAGAAGACTCCCTCGAAGCACACCAGTCCGCCGGGCCTCAGCAGGCGCAACGATTCAGCGAGGTAGTCGAGGGACTCGGCCGGGTCGCCGTCGCAGAACACCAGGTCGTAGCCGCCGTCGGCGAGCCGCGGCAGTACGTCCAGGGCCCGGCCGGGGATGAAGCGCGCCCGGTTGCCCGCGAAGCCCGCGGCCCGGAACGCCTGGCGGGCGAAGGCCTGCCGGTCGGGCTCGGGATCCACGGTGGTGAGCACCCCGTCGGGGCGCAGTCCGTGGAGCAGATGGATGCCGGAGACACCGGTGCCGGTGCCGATCTCCGCGACCGCCTTGGCGTCCGCGGTGGCGGCCAGCAGGCGCAGCGCGGCCCCGGTGCCGGGGGAGACCGAGCGTACGCCCGCTTCCCCCGCCCGGTCGCGGGCCCACCGCAGAGCGTCGTCCTCGGCGACAAACGCGTCGGCGAACGCCCAGCTCGTCTGCCGGTTGCCGCTAATGACCCTCTCCTGTCCCCATAGTTGGCGCAACGGTGACTGTATCCGCTGACGTCGGGAACCCGCAGATGGGACTGGGCGTTGTGAGGTGAAGAGGCGGGATAGAGGGGACGGCGCCGGGCAGATCGGCGGTCCGGGACCTCCGACCCGTGCAAAGTTACTGCAAAAATGCTTATCCAGAGCTGACGGGAGGGGTGGCTATGGTAGGGGCTCCGCTGGACACCACCAGAGCCGACAGGGGAGGTGCGGCTGCGCCTGTGGATCGTGGAGGCGCCCCTCGGCGTTTCTTCTGGTCGGCGGGTGAGCCGAAATCCGTGATCAACACTGCTGACCGTTTCCACAGCGCTGCCACCGCAACTACCGCGACCTTTGCCGCCGATGCGGGCTCCCAGGCGTGGACCCCTCCCTCATGGGAGGAGATCGTCAGCACGCACAGTGCGCGGGTCTACCGACTGGCCTACCGCCTGACGGGCAATCAGCACGACGCCGAGGACCTCACCCAGGAAGTCTTCGTCCGCGTCTTCCGTTCGCTGTCGACGTACACGCCCGGCACCTTCGAGGGCTGGCTGCACCGGATCACCACCAACCTCTTCCTGGACATGGTGCGCCGCAAGCAGCGGATCCGCTTCGACGCGCTCGCCGACGACGCCGCCGAGCGCCTGCCGAGCCGTGAGCCCAATCCGCAGCAGGTGCTCCACGACACGCACTTCGACGCCGATGTCCAGCAGGCGCTGGACACCCTCGCGCCGGAGTTCCGCGCCGCCGTGGTGCTGTGCGACATCGAAGGCCTGTCCTACGAGGAGATCGCCGCCACCCTCGGTGTGAAGCTCGGCACCGTCCGCAGCCGGATCCACCGCGGCCGATCGCACCTGCGCAAAGCGCTCAAGCACCGCTCCCCGGAGGCGCGGGCGGAGCAGCGCGCGCTGGCGGGCGTGGCCGCGGGTGCCCCGTTCGTGGGGGGAGAGGGCGGAACCGAGTGAGCGGAGTCAGTCCGTCCGCAGCGGAACACCACTTGGGCGACCGGCTCGCCGCCCTGGTGGACGGGGAACTGAGCCATGACGGGCGCGAGCGCGTCCTCGCCCATCTGGCGACCTGCGCCAAGTGCAAGTCCGAGGCCGATGCCCAGCGTCGGCTGAAGACCCTCTTCGTCGAGAGCGCGCCGCCGCCGCTCTCCGCCGGGCTGCTGGCCCGGCTCCAGGGCCTGCCCGGCGCGGGACCCGAGGGGCCGCCCGGGCCGCCGCGCCCCGCGGCTGCCACCGATCCCTTCGCCACCTTCGGGTACGCGTTCCAGAGCCCCCGCCCGCAGGAGGGCTTCCGGATACACGAGGTGGGCCGGCCCCGCCGCCGGTTCGCGTTCGTCGCCGCGGGCGCCGTCTCGCTCGCCGCGATCGCGCTCGGCGGCTCGCTCCCAATGGACTCGATCGAGCCCAACGCCCGGGGCGAGGGCGGCGCGAGCGTCACCCCGGCCGTCCAGCCGGGGGCCAGTGGTGGCGCCCTGTCCGTGGTCGACGCGGTCATCCGGGACCGGCCCCGGCCCCCGGTGGGCACCGTGACCCTGGGCCCGGAGCTGGCGGCCGTGCTGGGCCCCTCGGCGTCCGTCGCCGCGCCGCTGCCGCCCGTGGCGCCGAGCCTGTCGCCGCGCCCGGTGTCGCTGACGCGCTGAACCGCTGACAGGCACGCAGGCCGGCGCGCCGACGCCGGACCCGGCGCGCCGACGCCGACGCGTCGGCGGTCCGGTCGGCGACACCTCTGCCCGCCTCTGCCGCTCCTTGGAGCGACCTGGTTGAATCCTCGCCAGGTGCGCCCGGCGGGGCGCGCGCGAGGCACGCGGGGAGCGCCCATGACCGACGACACCCACCATCCGGCCGACCCGGCCCCGGTTCCGGTGCGGACGGCCCCGCGGTGGTGGAGCCGTCCCGGCCCGGCCGACGCGACCGGACCGGCCGACGCGGGCGAGGGGCGGGTGCCGGGGCCGCGCTCCGGTTCGGCCGACGCGGCCGGGGACGGTGCGCGGGACGGCGTACCCCTCGCGCAGGACGCCGCGGCTCCCGTCCCCCGGTACGACCCGTGGGGCGCGGCCCCGCTCCAGGTCCAGGACGTGGGCCCGGGGCGGTCCGGGGTCCGTACGCGCCAGCTCGTGGCCCTGGCCCTCGGCAGCGCCCTGCTCGCCGGGGGTGTCGGCGGCTGGATCGGCGTACTGGCCGAGCGGCGGAGCAGCACCCGACTGGAACTCCCGCAGGCGGCGGTCGCGCCCAAGGGCCGGGCCCCCGAGAGCGTGGCCGGGATCGCCGCGACCGCCCTGCCCGGCGTGGTCACCCTGCACGTCAGCGGCGGCGCGAGCAACGGCACCGGAACCGGGTTCGTCCTGGACGCCCAGGGCCACATCCTCACCAACAACCACGTGGTCGCGGACGCCAAGCTGATAACGGTCACCTTCAGCACCGGCGAGAGCGTGAACGCCGAGGTGGTCGGCCGCGACGGCGGCTACGACCTGGCCGTGGTCAAGGTCGACGGGGTCCGCGGCCTGCGCCCGCTGGCCCTGGGCAATTCGGAGAACGTCAAGGTCGGCGACCCGGTGGTGGCCATCGGGGCGCCCTTCGACCTGACCAACACGGTCACCGCGGGCATCATCAGCGCCACCGGGCGGCCCATCACCGCGGGCGGGGACAAGGGTGACGGGGGCGACGTCAGCTACGTGGACGCGCTCCAGACCGACGCGCCCATCAACCCCGGCAACTCGGGCGGTCCGCTGCTGGACGGCCTGGCCCGGGTGATCGGCATCAACAGCGCCATCCGGGGCGCCGACCAGGAATCGGACGGCAAGGACCCGGCCCGCCAGAGCGGCAGCATCGGGCTCGGCTTCGCCATCCCCGTCAACCAGGCCAAGCGGGTCGCGGAGGAGATCATCCGCACCGGCCGGGCCACCCACCCGGTCATCGGGGTCACCCTGGACATGCAGTACGCGGGCGACGGGGCCCGGGTCGGGGACAAGGGCGCCGAGGGCAAACCGGCCGTCCCCGTCGACGGCCCCGGGGCCCGGGCCGGAATCAGGTCCGGCGATGTGATCACCAAGGTGGACGGCCAGCGGGTGCACGGCGGTGACGAGCTGATCATCAAGGTCAGGGCCCACCGCCCGGGTGACCCGCTGAGCCTCACGGTGCTCCGCGACGGCCGGGAGCGCACGCTGGAACTCGTACTGGGTTCGGCGAACAGTGGGTGACCGGTGCGAGAAACCGGGAGTGAGGTGTTGGCCTGCGGACACGGCCGGGTACCGTGGTCCGGGCCCGCAGGATGAGAACCGAGGAGCGGCAACGTGTTCAACGACATAGGCGCACTCGAACTGGTCACGATCGTGGTCCTGGCCATCCTCATCTTCGGACCGGAGAAGCTTCCGAAGGTCATCCAGGACGTGACCGGAGTGATCCGGAAGATCCGCGCGTTCTCGGACAGCGCCAAGCAGGACATCCGGTCGGAACTCGGACCCGAGTTCAAGGACTTCGAATTCGAGGACCTGAATCCGAAGGCCTTCATCCGCAAGCAGCTGACGGAGAACGAGGACCTCAAGGAGATCCGGAGCAGCTTCGACCTGCGCAAGGAGCTCAACGACGTCACCGACGCCGTCAACAGCAGGGAGCCGGATCCGGTGGCGGGTTCCGTGCCCGCCGAGAAAACCGACAACGTCGTGACCACGACCGGTGGGCCCGACCTGGTGAAGCGGCCCGCGCCGCCCGCAGCGGACCGGCGCACCCCCTTCGACGCCGACGCGACCTGACCGCCGCCCGCCACGCCGCTGCCGCCGCCGTCTGACCCGCCTGACACCTCGGCCTGCCGGGCCTCGGCGGGTCGGATGGCTATCCTCTCGTCTGTCCGGACGCCGGCGCCCCAGGGAGGGTCCCCCCAGCGAAGCGAGGGGGAGGGCCGCGCCGGGTCCCACGGAACGAGAGGCCGCACCGATGGAGACGACGAGCAGTAGCCGGGTAGGGGCGCAGCCCGCCGAGGCGCCGACCGCGCCCGCCCAGCCCGCCACGGAATCCGCCGAGGGCGCCGCCGAGGCGGCGGCCCAGGCCCCGCAGGCTCCCCAGCCGCCCCAGGCCCCCCAGAGCGCCGCGCACCCGGCCGGACCGGCCGGGGGTGCCCCCGCGCACACCACGCCAGTCCCGGGGGCCCGCAGAGCCGTGGAGGGCTATCTCCGGGCGTCCTTCCCCTGGTACGGGCTGGACGGGGCCTTCACCGGCCCCCGCTGGCTGATGCAGGTCGGTACGGCCGCGGACGGCACCGTCGAGCACGGATCCACCGGCCACGGCGACGAGCCCTCGGTCCGCGGCGAGATCGCGACCGGCGAGAAGGAGCGCTTCGCGGTGGTCGTCACCGTCGCGAGCAACCCGCTGCGCCGCAGCGCCGACGGCACCGGAGTGCTGGAGGCCACCTCGGTGTCCTCGGCGGCCTGGCTGGCGGGCTCCGGGCTGCTGGCCTTCACCTGGCCCAGCCAGATGGACCACACCCTGCGCGGCGACTGGCTCGACCAGCAGACCGAGGCCGCCTGGGAACTGGCCGACGACCTCGATGGCGACGACTGGTCCACGCTCTCGCTCCCGGTCGACGGTGAGCCGACGCCCTTCCACTACCGCGAGTCCGAGTTCGGCTGGGTGCTGGCCGGATCCACCCGGGACGGGATCCATCTCGGCGCGTACGGGCGGGGGATGAGCGCCTACGGGCTCGGCTTCTCGGTCATCGGCGACCTGGGCTCGTACGCGTAGCCGCCACCACCCCACCCGTTGCGCGCGAAGGG
>NZ_JASISO010000038.1:27890-79476 GCF_030063135.1 Streptomyces sp. G-G2 | reverse complement strand
CCGCATCGGTGGTGCCCTTCGCGCGTACCGCCTGCGGCGGGGTCAGAACTTGTTGCGCGGGGTGATCCCCAGCGACATGCCCGCCAGGCCGCGCGCGCGGCCGCCCAGCTTGCCCGCGATCGCGCGCAGCGCGGCGCCCGCCGGGGAGTCGGGGGCGGCCAGCACCACCGGCTGGCCGTTGTCGCCGCCCTCGCGCAGCCGGACGTCGATCGGGATGGAGCCGAGCACCGGGACCGTCGCGCCGGTCGTCCGCGTCAGGCCGTCGGCCACCTGCTGGCCACCGCCCGAGCCGAACACGTCGAGCATCTCGTCGCAGTGCGGGCAGGGCAGCCCGGACATGTTCTCGACGACGCCCACGATCTTCTGATGGGTCTGCACGGCGATCGAACCGGCCCGCTCGGCCACCTCGGCGGCGGCCTGCTGCGGGGTGGTGACGACCAGGATCTCGGCGTTGGGCACCAGCTGCGCCACCGAGATCGCGATGTCGCCGGTACCCGGCGGCAGGTCGAGCAGCAGCACGTCCAGGTCGCCCCAGTACACGTCCGCCAGGAACTGCTGGAGCGCGCGGTGCAGCATCGGGCCGCGCCACACCACGGGCGCGTTGCCCGGGGTGAACATGCCGATGGAGATGACCTTCACGCCGTTCGCGGACGGAGGCATGATCATGTTCTCGACCTGGGTCGGCTTGCCCTCGACACCCAGCATGCGCGGCACGCTGTGGCCGTAGATGTCCGCGTCCACGACGCCGACCTTCAGGCCGTCGGCCGCCATCGCGGCGGCGAGGTTGACCGTGACGGAGGACTTGCCCACGCCGCCCTTGCCCGAGGCGACGGCGTACACGCGGGTCAGCGAGCCGGGCTGGGCGAAGGGCACCTCGCGCTCGGCGGTGCCGCCGCGCAGGTTGGCCGCCAGGTCCTTGCGCTGCTCGTCGCTCATCACGTCCAGCGTGACGGCGACCGAGGTGACGCCCGCGACCCGCTCGACGGCCTCGGTGACGTTCTTGGTGATGGTCTCGCGCATCGGGCAGCCCGACACCGTCAGGTAGACGGTGACGGCGACCGCGCCGCCGTCGCCGACCTCCACCGATTTGACCATGCCGAGTTCGGTGATCGGCCGGTGGATCTCGGGGTCGTTCACCGTCGCCAGCGCGTCCAGGATCAGGTCTTGATCGGGTACGGCCTGGTCGGGCACGCCCTCTTCGGGCACGGCGGCGGAGCTTGTGTCGGTAGCCATGAACCCGATGGTACGGCTCGGTAGCGCGCCCCAGGTAAGACTGTCAGCGGTCGCCTTCGTCACGTTCGGCGGGGAACAGCCTGCGCTCGTCCATCTCCTTGATCAGGTCCTGGAACTCCGACCTGATCCAGTCGCGCGTGGCCACCTCGCCCAGACCCATCCGCAGCGCCGCGATCTCCCGCGTCAGGTACTCCGTGTCCGCGATGGACCGCTCGTTCTGCTTGCGGTCCTGCTCCAGGTTGACCCGGTCGCGGTCGTCCTGGCGGTTCTGCGCGAGCAGGATCAGCGGCGCCGCGTACGACGCCTGGAGCGAGAGCATCAGGGTCAGGAAGATGAACGGGTACTCGTCCCAGCGGACCGAGGGCGGCGCGAAGATGTTCCACAGCACCCAGGCGATGATGACGACCGTCATCCAGACGATGAACCGGCCGGTGCCGAGGAAGCGCGCCACCCGCTCCGAGAGCCGCCCGAAGGCCTCCGGGTCGTACTCGGGCAGCAGTCGGCGCCGGGCCGGCCGTGGCAGGTCAAGGCGCACGCGCGAGCGCGACAGCGCGCTCGAACCGGTCGACTGACCGGCCTTCATCCGCTCCGCCCGGCCCTCGCGCGCCTCGCGCTCGGCCCGGTCGTGGCGGTCCGCCCGCTCGGCGCGCACCTTCCCCGCGACCTCGTCCAGCCGGTCCGACAACCCGTGCTCCCGCCCGTGTTCGCGCGCCTGCTCCCTGGCCTGCTCGCGCCGCTCCCGGCGCCGCTCGCGCCCCGGTTCCCGCGCTGGCTCGCGCCCCCGCTCACCGGCCATGCTCTGACTCCTCGGAGTGGAAATCGGTCTCGCGCCAGTCCTCCGGCAGCAGGTGGTCCAGTACGTCGTCCACGGTCACCGCTCCGAGCAGCGAGCCGCTCTCGTCGACCACCGGCACCGCGACCATGTTGTAGGCGGCGAGGTAGCTGGTCATCGCCGGCAGCGAGGCGTCCGGCCGCAGCGGCGGCAGGTCCGTGTCCACCAGCGAGCTGACCAGCGTGAACGGCGGATCGCGCAGCAGCCGCTGGAAGTGCACCGTGCCCAGGTACTTGCCGGTCGGCGTCTCGTCCGGCGGACGGCACACGTACACCTGCGCCGCCAGCGCCGGGGACAGGTCCGACTGCCGTACGCGCGCCAGCGCGTCCGCGACCGTGGCGTCCGGCCGCAGGACGATCGGCTCGGTGGTCATCAGACCGCCCGCCGTGCGCTCCTCGTACGACAGCAGCCGCCGCACGTCCGCCGCGTCGTCCGGCCGCATCAGTGTCAGCAGGCGTTCCTTGTCGTCCTCGGGCAGCTCGGAGAGCAGGTCGGCCGCGTCGTCCGGGTCCATCGCCTCCAGGACGTCGGCGGCGCGCTCCTCCTTGAGCTTGCCGAGGATCTCCACCTGGTCGTCCTCGGGCAGCTCCTCCAGCACGTCCGCGAGCCGGTCGTCGTCGAGGGCGTTGGCCACCTCGGCGCGCCGCTTGGGCGACAGGTGGTGCAGTACGTTCGCGAGGTCGGCCGGGCGCATCGTCTCGAAGGTCGCGACCAGGTTCTCGGCGCCCTGCCCGTCCTCCTCCAGCGAGAAGCCGGTCACCCCCGACCAGTCCACGGTCAGGGTCTCGCCGCGGCGGCGCAGCGCGCCCGCCTTGCCCTTGCGGACGAAGATCCGGTTGATCTCCCAGTCCCGGCGGGCCGGGAGCTGCTGGATGGCCACGTCCAGGACGGTGACCTCCTCGTCGTCGGCGACGAGCCGCACCCGGCGGTCCAGCAGCTCGCCCAGGACCAGGCGCTCGGTGGGGCGCTGCTCGAAGCGCCGCATGTTGATCACGCCCGTGGTGATGACCTGACCGGACTCCACCCCCGTGACCCGGGTCATCGGGAGGAAGATCCGGCGACGGCTCACCACTTCGACGACCAGACCCAGCAGCCGGGGCGGCCGTCCGCCCACGCGCAGCATCGCGACCAGGTCGCGGACCCGGCCGACCTGGTCGCCATTGGGATCGAAGACGGGTACGCCCGACAGATGCGACACAAAGATCCGTGGGGCGCCTGCCACCATCCGAGCGCCTCCTAAAGCGTCGATCCAGAGTTCTGCCGCCCCTCAGGCTAGCCCGTGCCGTGGGAAACCGCCCTGGTGGGGCGGTCCGCCCGGGCCCGGGCCGCAAACGGGGTGCGGGTACGCTGCCTGCTGCTCGCAGACGAACGACGAGAGGCACCCGCCCGTGACCGCCACCTTCCCCGCCGCACGGCTGCGCCGGGCCACCGCCATCGGGGTCCTCTGCACGGGTCTGGCCATCGCCGCCACGGGCTGCGGGGAGGACCCCGACAAGGGCACCAACGGGGTCGGCAAACTGTCCGCGGACAAGATCGAGGGCAAGGCCCGCGCCGCCGCCACCGCGGCCGGAGCGGTCCACCTGTCCGGGACCCTGGTCAGCGGCGGGAAGTCCTTCACCCTCGACATGAAGCTGAAGTCGGACGGTGGCTCGGGCGAGGTGAAGTCCAAGGACAACACCTTCAGGCTGCTGCGGGTGGGGGACCAGCTCTACCTGAAGGCCGACGCGGCGTTCTGGGGGAAGTCCGAGGCCGCCGGGAAGCTCGGCGACAAGTACGTGAAGGTGCCCGAGGCGGACCCCTCGTACAAGCAGTTCCGCGGGTTCACCGACATGCACGTCCTGCTGGACGGGCTGCTCGGCCTGGGGGGCAAGCTCGCCAAGGGCGCCGACTACACCCAGGTCGGCCGCACCCGCGCGGTCACGGTCACCTCCGACGGGGGCAAGGGCGGCAAGCTCGCGGTCTCCCTGGAGGGCACCCCCTACCCGCTGCGGATGGAACGCGCGGGCGGGGCGGGGCTGGTGGAGCTGACCGAGTGGGGCGCGCAGTTCCCGCTGACCCCGCCGGCGCAGGACGAGACCGTGGACTACGGCTCCCAGCTGCCGACGACCAAGGGCACCGGTACGGGCTCCGGCACCGGGACGGGCAAGAGCCCGAGCCCCCGCGCGAGCGGCTCCGACGACTCCACGGCCTCCGGCGGCCAGGGCGCCGACCCGGGCAGCGGGGGCTGAGCCCCGTCCGTCCTACCCCCGGGCCTTCTTGCGCTTGAGCAGCAGCCGGGGCAGCGCCGCCGGGGCGGGCTCGCGGGTGATGGCCGTGGTCGGCAGCGGGCGCGCGGCCAGCGAGCCGTCCGGCAGCTCGGTGGTGGCCGCCACCGGCTCCAGCCGCAGCAGCCGGCACTCGCGCGCCCACCGCTCGGTCATCAGCTCCGAGTCGGGAGCGTTGAGCCGCTTGCCCTTCAGCTCGGCCACCGCCGCCTCCCACGCCTCCCCGTGCGGGGCCAGCTCGGTGACCCGGGCCGTCCAGGAGATCAGGCGGCCGCCCTTGTCCTTGCTGCGTACGGTCACCTCGGCGGCCCCGCCGTCGGCCAGCCCGGGGAAGGGCTGCTCACCGGGCCCGTCGCCCAGCACGTGCGCCGCGCCGTCCACCCAGGCGTGCCACAGCGCCCGGTCGGGCCCGGTCCCGCGCACCCAGATCAGGCCGGACTTCTTGGTGGCCTCCTCGACGAGGGCCAGGTCGAGCGTGCTGAAAGTCATGCCCACAGGGTAGCCAGGGCGGGCGGCGCGGCCTACAGCCAGCCGTGGCGGCGCAGCGAGCGGTGGATGACGAAGCAGCTCGCGGCGATGGCGGCCATCACCATCGGGTAGCCGTAGCGCCAGTGCAGCTCCGGCATGTGCTCGAAGTTCATGCCGTACACCCCGCAGATCATCGTCGGCACCGCGATGATCGCCGCCCACGAGGTGATCTTGCGCATGTCCTCGTTCTGCGCGACCGTCGCCTGCGCCAGATTGGCCTGAAGGATCGAGTTCAGCAGCTCGTCGAAGCCGATGACCTGCTCGTGCACCCGCGCCAGGTGGTCGGCGACGTCGCGGAAGTACTTCTGGATGTCGGGATCCACCAGCCGCATCGGCCGCTCGCTCAGCAGCTCCATCGGCCGCAGCAGCGGGGACACCGCCCGCTTGAACTCCAGGACCTCCCGCTTGAGCTGGTAGATCCGGCCCGCGTCCGCGCCGCGCGGACTGCCCTTCGCGGGGGCGGCGAAGACCTCGCTCTCCACCTCGTCGATGTCGTCCTGCACCGCCGACGCCACCGCGATGTACCCGTCCACCACGTGGTCCGCGATCGAGTGCAGCACCGCCGAGGGGCCCTTGGCCAGCAGCTCGGGATCGTCCTGGAGCCGGTGGCGCAGCCCCTTGAGGGAGCCCTGGCCGCCGTGCCGGACGGTGATGACGAAGTCCGGGCCGGTGAAACACATCACCTCGCCCGTCTCCACCACCTCGCTGGTGGCGGTGAGTTGGGCGTGCTCGACGTAGTGGATCGTCTTGAAGACGGTGAAGAGGGTGTCGTCGTAGCGCTCCAGCTTCGGCCGCTGGTGTGCGTGCACCGCGTCCTCCACGGCGAGCGGGTGCAGTCCGAAGGCCGCCGCGATCCCGGCGAATTCCGCCTCGGTGGGTTCGTGCAGGCCGATCCAGGCGAAGCCCCCGTCCTCCCGCACCCGGCGCATCGCCTCCCGCGGGTTCAGGCAGAGCGGTCCCTGGACCCGGCGGCCCCCGCGGTAGACCGCGCAGTCCACGACCGCGCTGCTCGTGGAGGGGTCACGGGTGGTGTCGTAGCCGGACTGGACCGGGGTGGACCTGCGCAGCGCGGGACGTACGGCCGCGCGGAGGTAGGGCAGCATCGACATGGCAGGCTCCTTCGCGCGGCTGCGGACCACGCGGCTGGGAGACCCTCCGCCGCGGGCAGGCAGGCGGAAGGAAGCAGGACGGGAGGAAATGTTTCTGCCGTCGCTCTTCGGCTCAAAGGGAGCGGGAGGCGCCCCTGGAAGAGCTGTTGGTACTGCACGATCGACTTCGACCCATTGCAGCCCCACCTCCTCCGGCCGGTCCCCCGTGGGGGAAGTCCCGTCACCGGGGCATCTATCCAGGCTTCTGCCCGTGGCCCCGGCCAGCGGCCCACAGTAACAGCCGACGGATGGTCAAGAGCCTGCCTTTACCCCGGCGATAGGAGTTCTATGCTCGCCCCATGGCAGAAATTCTGGCACTCGTCGAAGCCCGGCTGCGCACCGCTCTGGGTGAGCCCGACGCCCGCGCCGCCGTCACGTTCCTCGGCACCGACCGCATCGAGGTGCTCCGCTTCGCCGACGGGGACGCCGGGGGCACCCTGGTGCGCTACGCGACCCTCGGGATGTCCGCGCAGCCGATGGGCGACCCCACGGTGGTGGTCTCCGATCCGGTCCGCGGTCCGCGCGCCGAGCTGGTCCTGACCGTACGGGGAGGACTGGTGCCCACCGACCAGGTGCTCCGGCCGCTCGCGGTGCTCGGGGCCTCCCCGCAGGTCGAGGGGCTCGTGGTGTCGCCTGGGGCCTCGCTGGACGTGGGCGAACCGCTGTGGCCCGGAGCGCCGTTCAGCTCCGTACTGGTCGCCGAACCGGGCGGGCTGGTGGAGGACCTGGAGCTGGCCGACCCGATGGACCCGGTGCGGTTCCTGCCGCTGCTGCCGATGACCCCGAACGAGGCCGCCTGGAAGCGGGTGCACGGTGCGGCGGCCCTCCAGGAGCGCTGGCTCGCGCGCGGCACGGATCTGCGGGACCCCCGGCGCGCCTCGGTGGCGCTGGACTGAGGGCGACGGACGCGCCGCGAGGGCCGGGCGCGGGACTGGGAGCCGCCACCGGGGGCAGGTATCGACTCCGGACGGGTGATCGTCTCTTGACGCGGCGGCGCACGGGGAGGAGCGTGGCTCTGTATGAGGGGCGAACCGAGTTGCCCGAAGTGCGGTGGCCGGGTCAGGGCGCCCGGTCTTTTCGCTGACTCCTGGCAGTGCACTGCGCACGGCGCCGTCCATCCCCTGCAGCCCGTCATCCCACCCAGTGTCGAGGGCCTCGGCGTCGTGGTGCGCCGGGCCCGGGTGCCCGTGTGGATGCCGTGGCCGCTGCCCGTCGGCTGGCTGTTCACCGGGGTCGCGGCCGCCGGGGACGACCGCAGCGGCGGCCGGGCCACCGCGGTGGCGTGCTCCGGACCCGGTCCGCTGGGCGGCATCGGCGAGCTGGTGCTGGTCGCGGAGGAGCTGGGCGTGGGCCTGGGCGCGCGGTACGCGGGCATCGACGGGCCCGACCCGGGCCCCTTCATCGACGTCTCCTCCCCACCGCATTCCAAGGTGGTCGCCGCCGGGCGGCCGACCCCGATGTGGCACGTGTCCGGGACGCCCGAGGACCGCGCGGTCTTCGCGGGGGAGGCGTGCGGGCTGTGGCTGTGGGCCGTCGTGTGGCCCGAGCAGTCCGGGCTGCTGATGTACGACGAGCTGGTGCTGACCGATCTGCGCGACGCGGGCGCCGAGGTGGAACTCCTGCCGTGCGGGGCGCTGAGCCCCCGGATCCTGGGCGGGGCCGCCTAGTGCCGTGACCGGGAAGGCGCCGTGACCGGGAAGGTGCACCGGGTCGCGGCGCCCGGCGACGGCGCACGACCTGCCTCGCCCTGCGCGGCGCGGCCCGTCCCGCCGGGCGGCGCCCGGTTCCCCCGTACGCCCGTCAAGCCTTGGCCAGAGCAGGACCTACTGCCCGGTTATCCTGGGGTGTCCCCCGTCCGTCCGACCCCTGGAGCCGTGCCGTGCGCATCGATCTGCACGCCCACTCCACGGCCTCCGACGGTACGGACACCCCCGCCGAGCTGGTCCGCAACGCGGCCGCCGCCGGGCTGGACGTCGTAGCGCTGACCGACCACGACACCGTCGGCGGTTACGCCGAGGCGATCGCGGCGGCGCCGCCGGGGCTGACCCTGGTCACCGGAGCCGAGCTGTCGTGCCGTCTCGACGGCATCGGGCTGCACATGCTCGCGTACCTGTTCGATCCCGCCGAGCCCGAGCTGTTCCGCGAGCGGGAGCTGGTCCGGGACGACCGGGTGCCGCGCGCGCGGGCGATGGTCGGCAAGCTCCAGGACCTCGGCGTACCCGTCACCTGGGAGCGGGTGGCCCGGATCGCGGGCGAGGGTTCGGTCGGCCGTCCGCACATCGCCACCGCCCTGGTGGAGCTGGGCGTCGTGGCCACGGTCTCGGACGCGTTCACCCCGCAGTGGCTTGCCGACGGCGGCCGGGCCCACGCCCAGAAGCACGAGCTGGATCCCTTCGAGGCGATCCGGCTGGTCAAGGCGGCGGGTGGGGTCACCGTCCTCGCCCACCCGCTCGCCTTCAAGCGGGGCCGGTGCGTGCCGGAGAGCGCGATAGCCGAGCTCGCGGCGGCGGGCCTGGACGGTGTCGAGGTCGACCACATGGACCACGACCAGGCCACGCGCGCCCGGCTGCGCGGCCTCGCGGGTGAGCTGGGCCTGCTGACGACCGGCTCCAGCGACTACCACGGCAGCCGCAAGACCTGCCGGCTCGGGGAGTACACGACCGACCCCGAGATCTACGGCGAGATCACGCGCCGCGCCACCGGGGCCTTCCCGGTGCCCGGCGCGGGCGGAAGTGCTCACCCCGGCGTGTAGGTACGCCGTACGCCGTGGACCCGCGCCCCGCGCGCGTTCCCGTACGCCCCCGCGCGCCCTTCACCTCCCTCACACCCCTCTTCTCCTGCAAGGCACAAGGCATCACTGTGTTCGATCTTGCCGTCTTCGGCTCCCTCTTCCTCACCCTTTTCGTCATCATGGATCCCCCCGGGATCACGCCGATCTTCCTCGCGCTGACCTCCGGCCGCCCGGCCAAGGTGCAGCGCCGGATGGCCTGGCAGGCGGTGTGCGTCGCCTTCGGCGTCATCGCCGTCTTCGGCATCTGCGGCCAGCAGATCCTCGACTACCTGCACGTCTCGGTGCCCGCGCTGATGATCGCGGGCGGTCTGCTGCTGCTGCTCATCGCCCTCGACCTGCTGACCGGCAAGACGGACGAGCCCCAGCAGACCAAGGACGTGAACGTCGCCCTGGTGCCGCTGGGCATGCCGCTGCTGGCCGGACCGGGCGCGATCGTCTCGGTGATCCTCGCGGTGCAGAAGGCGGACGGGTTCTCCGGACAGCTCTCCGTCTGGTCCGCGATCATCGCGATGCACGTGGTGCTGTGGATCACCATGCGCTACTCGCTGGTGATCATCCGGGTCATCAAGGACGGCGGCGTGGTGCTGGTGACCCGGCTCGCGGGCATGATGCTCTCCGCCATCGCGGTCCAGCAGATCATCAACGGCGTGCTCCAGGTGGTCCACAACGCCTGAGCCCCGGAGAAGCGGAACGTTCGGATCCGCTCAGCTCCGCACATGCGAACGCCCCCGCACCGGATCCGGTGAGGGGGCGTTGTGAAGTGGTGCGGCGAGTGGGTTCGCCGTCAGGAGGACGCGGACTCGAACGGCCGGATGAGGAGGCGCTGGCCGACAGACGCGGCATGCTGCACGATCCGGTTGACGGAGGCCGCGTCCACGACGGTGCTGTCCACGGCGTTTCCGTCGACATCGTCCAAGCGCAGAATCTCGAAGCGCACGGGCTTCTCCCTTCGTCGGTATTTCTCCTTGCATACGGTCAACGAAGTGTAGGAGGCAAACATTCCCTACGCTAAGGAAATTTTTTCACTTGCTAAAGACAGCACGGTCAAAC
The DNA here is from genome assembly GCF_030063135.1 of Streptomyces sp. G-G2. Taxonomy (GTDB): domain Bacteria; phylum Actinomycetota; class Actinomycetes; order Streptomycetales; family Streptomycetaceae; genus Streptomyces. Next base: position 69,630 of record NZ_JASISO010000038.1, on the reverse strand, counting down.
CCTGACGAATCAGCCCAGAACCCTATCAGGGCGCGGGCTGTCGTGGCCGGGTCCTCCGCGTTGGGGGAGTGTTCGGTGCCCGGCACCACCACCCGCCGGGCGCCCAGCCGGTCCGCCATCGCGTCCAGCCACGGCACCGGCCAGGCGTAGTCCACCGCCCCCGACAGCACCAGCTTCGGCAGCTCCACCGCCGCCAGCTCCGCCACCCGGTCCGGCTCGGAGATCAGGATCCGCCCGGTCGCGATGAGCTGCTCCGGTACGGTCGCCAGCCAGCGCTCCCGCAGGAACTCCACCAGATCGGGCGCGTCCGGCGCCGCGTCCGCGGGATCCTGGGCGCGCATCGCCGCCCAGACGGCGGGCATGTCGTCCCCGAGCAGCTCCAGCGCCGCCACGAGCAGCTTCGTACGCTCCTGCTGGGCCGGGTCGATCGCGCCGGGCCCGCTGCTCATCAGGGTCAGCGAGGCGAAGGGGGCGGGGTCGCGGAGCACCGCGGCCCGGGCGACCAGGCCGCCCAGGGAATGGCCGACCAGGTGCACGGGGCGCTCGGCGGCGCCCAGGGCGGCGGCCTGCGCCGACAGGTCCCGGGCCAGCTCGGGCAGGGCGTAGGCGGCCTCGTCGCGGGGGCCCGTGCTCTCGTACTGGCCCCGCCCGTCCACCGCGACCACCCGGTACCCGGCCGCCGTCAGCGGCTCCAGGAGCCCGACGAAGTCCTCCTTGCTCCCGGTGAAACCGGGGACCAGCAGGGCGGTGCCGAGCGCCGGCTCACCGGCCTCGTGCGCGGCGAACTCCCCGCGCTCGGTGGCGAGGGAGCGGGCGCGGGCGGAGGGCGGCAGGGTGAGGCGCGGCGGCTTGCTCATGGCCAGAGGTTACCGGCCCGTACGCGCCGTGGCCCGGATACCCGGACGGCTCCGGTGCGCGGCCGGGCCCGGACACGCGGACGGCCCCGGCCCCCGGGGAAGGGGACCGGGGCCGTCCGGTGGAACGGGTGCCTGGCGGCGCGGGTGCCTACGCCTCGGGGGCGGCGGCGACCTTGCGGGTCCGGGTGCGCTTCGGCTTGACCGGGGCGTCCTCGGCCACGGCGGCGGCCGCGGACTCGACGACCGGCGCGGCCTCGGCGACCTTGCGGGTCCGGGTGCGCTTGGGCTTCACGGGAGCGGCCTCGGCGACGGCCGCGGCCTCGACGACCGGTGCGGCGTCGGCGACCGGTGCGGCCTCGGCGACCTTGCGGGTCCGGGTGCGCTTCGGCTTGACCGGAGCCTCCTCGACGACCGCGACGGCGACCGGGGCGACGGCCGCGGGGGCCTCGACCACGGGGGCCTCGACCACGGCGGCTTCGGCGACGGCCTTCGCGGGCGCCCGGGTGGCTTTGCGCGCCGCGGGAGCGGCGGCCTGGCGCGGAGGACGGCCCCGGCGGACCGGAGCGGGCTCGACGAGCGGAGCCATCTGGAAGTCCGGCTCCGGCGCGGCCGGGACGAACGGCGCGAGCGGGGCGAGCCCCGCCACGGTGGTCGGCGCGGCCTCGGTGACGCCGGCCGGCGCGGCGCCGCGGGTGCGGCGACGACGCGGCCTGCGCGGCTCGTCGGCGGCCACGGCCTCCGGCGCCTCGACAACCGGGCTGACCGGAGCGGGCACCGTCACGACGGCCGCGGTCACGGTGGCCGTGTCCACGGGCAGCGCGCCCTCGCCGTGCTCCGACCCGCCGCGGGTGCGGCGGCGCTGACGCGGGGTGCGGGTGCGCTCGGGGCGCTCCTCGGCCACCGGAGCGGCGGCGGCCGCCGGGCCGCGGCCGCCACGGCCACCGCGGCCGCCGGTCTCGCCCAGGTCTTCCAGGTTCTCGGCCTTCAGGCCCGCCCGCGTGCGCTCGGCGCGCGGCAGGATGCCCTTGGTGCCGGCCGGGATGTTCATCAGCTCGTACAGGTGCGGGGACGTGGAGTACGTCTCCGCCGGGTCGTGGAAGTCCAGCTCCAGCGCCTTGTTGATGAGCTGCCAGCGCGGGATGTCGTCCCAGTCGACCAGGGTGACGGCGATGCCCTTCTTGCCCGCGCGGCCGGTACGGCCCACGCGGTGCAGGAAGGTCTTCTCGTCCTCGGGCGTCTGGTAGTTGATGACGTGCGTGACGCCCTCGACGTCGATACCGCGCGCGGCGACGTCGGTGCACACCAGCACGTCGACCTTGCCGTTGCGGAAGGCGCGCAGCGCCTGCTCGCGGGCGCCCTGGCCGAGGTCGCCGTGGACGGCGCCGGAGGCGAAACCGCGCTTCTCCAGCTGCTCCGCGATGTCGGCGGCGGTGCGCTTGGTGCGGCAGAAGATCATCGCGAGCCCGCGGCCCTCGGCCTGCAGGATGCGGGAGACCAGCTCCGGCTTGTCCATGTTGTGCGCACGGAAGACGTGCTGCGTGGTGTTGGCGACGGTCGCGCCCTCACCGTCCTCGGAGACGGCGCGGATGTGCGTCGGCTGCGTCATGTACCGGCGGGCCAGCCCGATGACGGCGCCCGGCATGGTCGCCGAGAACAGCATCGTCTGCCGCTTGGGCGGCAGGTAGCCCATGATCCGCTCGACGTCGGGCAGGAAGCCCAGGTCGAGCATCTCGTCGGCCTCGTCCAGGACCAGGGCCCGGACGTGCGACAGGTCGAGCTTCTTCTGTCCGGCCAGGTCGAGCAGGCGGCCCGGGGTGCCGACGATGATGTCGACGCCCTTCTTGAGCGCCTCGACCTGGGGCTCGTACGCGCGACCGCCGTATATGGCGAGGACACGGACATTGCGGACCTTGCCCGCGGTCAGCAGGTCGTTGGTCACCTGGGTGCACAGCTCGCGGGTCGGAACCACCACGAGGGCCTGCGGGGCGTCGGTCAGCTGCTCGGGCTTGGCCCGGCCCGCCTCGACGTCCGCGGGGACGGTGACCCGCTCCAGGAGGGGAAGGCCGAAACCGAGCGTCTTGCCGGTACCGGTCTTGGCCTGGCCGATGACGTCCGTGCCGGTGAGGGCGACGGGGAGGGTCATCTCCTGGATCGGGAAGGGGGACACGATGCCGACGGCCTCAAGGGCTTCGGCCGTCTCGGGGAGGATCCCAAGGTCTCGGAACGTAGTCAGGGTGCTGCCTCTTCTGTGAGACGCGGCCCGAGGCGGCGAAGGGGGTCGTACCGTGCCAGGCTTGCAGTACTGCTGTGTACGGAAGCTGCGCGGGACCACGGGCCTTCGCTCAAGCGCTCATGCCGCTGAGGGGGCCCCTCGTGGGCGATGCGCATGAACGCACACACCACGCCGAGGGCGGTCGGGGTTGGAGCCGATCGGGCCACCGACCGGGCATCCTCATTGAACGGCCCGCCGAGTATTCGGCAGGCGCATTACCACTGTACCCCGGAATCGCGCAGCTGTGTCGGGTGAATTCACCAGGTCGACACCGGCGTGCGGGTCGCGGGCCTGCTCCGGCACCCGCTCCGGCCGCGGCGCTCACGTGGTTGCCGCACCGCCCGAGCGGGCTATTGTGCGGTGCATGTCGACCGTAGAAAACGCATCGCCCGCCGCAGCCGACGACGACGGCGCGAACGCCGGAATCGCCGCCCAGAACTGGTCCGAGGCATCCGCCTCGCCGCAGTACCGGGCCGCCGTCGTGGACCTGCTCGGCGCCCTCGCGTACGGAGAACTCGCGGCCTTCGAGCGGCTCGCCGAAGACGCGAAGCTCGCACCCACCCTCAGTGACAAGGCCGAGCTGGCGAAGATGGCTTCCGCCGAGTTCCAGCACTTCGAGCGGCTGCGCGACCGGCTCGCGGCGATCGACGTCGAGCCGACCGGCGCGATGGAGCCCTTCGCCAAGGGCGTCGACGACTTCCACCGCCAGACCGCGCCGTCGGACTGGCTCGAAGGCCTCGTGAAGGCGTACGTCGGTGACTCGATCGCCAGCGACTTCTACCGCGAGGTGGCCACCCACCTGGACACGGACACCCGCGCCCTGGTCGTGAGCGTCCTGGACGACACCGGCCACGGCGGTTTCGCCATCGAGAAGGTGCGGGCCGCGATCGAGGCCGACCCGCGCTGCGGCGGTCGCCTCGCCCTGTGGGCGCGCAGGCTGATGGGCGAGGCGCTCTCGCAGGCACAGCGCGTGGTCGCCGAGCGCGACGCGCTCTCCACGATGCTCGTCGGTGGCGTGGACGGGATGGCGGCGGGCTTCGACCTCGCGGCCGTCGGCGAGATGTTCACCCGGATCACCAAGGCGCACACCAGGCGGATGGCGGCCCTCGGGCTCGCTGCCTGACCGCCGTACACACGTGAGGAGCCCGGTGCGCCATTGCGCGCACCGGGCTCCTCACGTGTGTACGGCGGTCAGGTGTACGGCGGTCAGGCAGTACGGATTTCTAGCGGTCAGCCCGTCGGAAACGAAAACGGAGTCCGCCGGGGCGACCTCCTGGTGCGCGCCGCGGGCCGCAGCAGCAGCGACAGGACCACCGCGGACACCAGTACCGCGCCGATGAAGGTGGCCGGCACCGTGGTGTGTCCGGGGCCCAGCGCGTAGTGCGTGAGGAACGCCCCGAAGAGCGCCCCCGTCACCCCTCCGACCAGCACGGACCGGGGGGCGGGCAGCCGCCTGGCGAGCGTTCTCAGGGCCGCCGCGGACAGGGCGAGACCGAGCAGAACTGAGCCGAGCGCTTCCAGCAGCATGATGAGGTCCCTCCCAGACGTCAGGGCAAATCGGGTCACAGGCGTCCTACCCGAAGCGGAAGAGAGAGAAACGGCCCGGTGGGGTCAACCACCGGGCCGTTCCTTTGGTTCTGCTGGTGCTTCGCGCCTCAGAGCGCGCCGAAGCCCACCTTGCGGGCGCTGGGCTCGCCCAGGTCGACGTAGGAGAGGCGGTCGGCCGGCACCAGGACCTTGCGGCCCTTGATGTCGGTGAGGCTGAGCAACTGCGTCTTGCCGGACAGAGCGTCGGCGACGATGCTCTCGAGCTCCCCGGCGCTCAGGCCGCTCTCCAGCACGATCTCCCGGGGTGCGTGCTGCACGCCGATCTTGACCTCCACGGCTTTGTCCCTCCGACGATCCGATTGCGCGATCACTGTGCGCCGTACCGGCACCACCCTAGCCCGCGGACCCGACGCGAATGGCGTAGAGCGGACACGCTGGCAGCGAACAGCTCCCGTGACCGTCGGCCTCCATGACCGTCAGCCCGTGACCGTCGGGCCCGTGACCGTCAGCTCAGTGGCCGTCGGTGGCGTGCAGCGGGAAACCCGCGATACCGCGCCAGGCCAGCGAGGTCAGCAGGCCGACCGCGGTGTCCCGCTCGACCGGGCTGGAGCTGGAGAGCCAGTAGCGGGCCACCACCTGAGAGACCCCGCCCAGGCCCACCGCCAGCAGCATCGACTCGTCCGTGGACAGGCCGGTGTCCTCGGCGATGACCTCCGAGATCGCCTCGGCGCACTGGAGCGAGACCCGGTCGACGCGCTCGCGCACCGCGGGCTCGTTCGTCAGATCGGACTCGAAGACCAGCCGGAACGCGCCGCCCTCGTCCTGGACGTACGCGAAGTACGCGTCCATCGTCGCGGCCACGCGCAGCTTGTTGTCGCTCGTCGAGGCGAGCGCCGTGCGCACCGAGAGCAACAGGGACTCGCAGTGCTGGTCCAGGAGGGCCAGGTACAGGTCCAGCTTGCCCGGGAAGTGCTGGTAGAGCACCGGCTTGCTGACGCCCGCGCGCTCGGCGATGTCGTCCATCGCCGCCGCGTGGTAGCCCTGTGCGACGAATACCTCCTGGGCCGCGCCCAGGAGCTGGTTGCGTCGGGCTCGGCGCGGCAGTCGGGTGCCCCTCGGGCGCGCCGCCTCGGTCTGCTCGATGGCTGTCACGCCGCCTCCCACTTTCTCTCGTAACACTGCGGCGCTGTGCGCCGCGCCCGCCATCGTACTTTTCGGTAACCGAATCCGGGGGGTCCCGACCGAGTTTTCTCGCGGTGCGGACGTCCGCAAGCACCGCTGGTCAGCCCGGGTCGCCCGGGTCAGCGGTAGTCGTCCTCGTCCAGCTCGACCACCCGTGCCTGCTCGATGGCGTCCGCGTCGGCCGCCCCGCCGAGGTCCACTCCGGTCGGCGGCCCGTCCTCGCGCGGACTCACCTCGGCGCGCTGCTCCGCCGCGTCCGCCTCCGGGGCCTCCGGGCCGGGCTCCTCTCCCAGCTGGTCCTGGAAGGTGTCAGGTTCCGCGGGGTCGACAGTCATGGGACTCCCTCATTCCCTTTTCCTCGTGTGCCCTTGGTTCCTCCTCCGAGCGTAGGAGGATCGCCGGGGCACCGCTACAGGGGTTGTGACGGCGAACACACGGATCCGGGCGTGATCCTCTCGTAACATTGCGCCCATGTCGTCGACCGAGCTGCCAGGTGTGCGGGCCACCGCCGAGCTGCCCCAGGTGGGAGATGTCCGAGTGGGCGAGGGGGAGCGGCTGCGCACGGCCGAGCTGCCCGGTCTGACCCTGACGGTCCGCTCCCGGCCACCGGTCCGCGAGGGACTGGCGCCCGCCCTGTTCCTGCACGGGCTCGGGGGCTCCTCGCAGAACTGGTCGGCGCTGATGGCGCTGCTGGAGGACACCGTCGACGGCGAGGCCGTGGACCTGCCGGGCTTCGGCAGCTCCCCGCCGCCCGCCAACCGCGACTACTCGGTCACCGCCCTCGCCCGGGCCGTCATCCGCCACCTCGACGCCGCCGGGCGGGGGCCCGTACACCTCTTCGGGAACTCCCTCGGCGGGGCCGTCAGTACCCGGGTCGCCGCGGTCCGCCCCGATGTGGTGCGCACGCTGACGCTGATCTCGCCCGCCCTGCCCGAACTGCGGGTGCAGCGCTCCGCGGTGCCCACCGCGCTGCTCGCCGTACCGGGAGTGGCCCCCCTCTTCGCGCGCCTCACCCGGGACCTGACGGCCGAACAACGCACCCGCGGGGTGATGGGGCTCTGCTACGGGGACCCCGCACGGGTGACGGCCGAGAGCTTCCGGTACGCCGTCGAGGAGACGGAACGCCGGATGGGGCTGCCGCACTTCTGGGAGGCGCTCGCCCGTTCCTCCCGCGGCATCGTCGACGCCTACACCCTCGGCGGGCAGCACGGGCTGTGGCGACAGGCCGGTCGGGTGCTCGCACCGACCCTGCTGGTCTACGGTGGCAGGGACCAACTGGTCTCGTACCGTATGGCGCACAAGGCGGCGGCCTCCTTCAGGGGTTCGCGGCTGCTGTGCCTGCCGGAGGCGGGCCACGTGGCGATGATGGAGCACCCCGAGGTCGTGGCGTCGGCCTTCCGGGAGCTGCTGCGCGACGCCGAGCACTCCGAACGACGAGACAAAGACGGCAGAGGCTGAGGACCGGTGGGACGACATAGCCGCAAGGACCTGGCAGCTCCTCCCCGCCCGGTCCGCGGCGACCACGGGGAGCCGGGCACCGCGGACCGGCCGTCCGGCGGCCACCCGGAGCCCGCCGCCCGGCGGCGCGGACCCGAGCCCACCACCGGTCACCAGGGGTACGTCAACCAGCCCGCGCCCGGCGTGCGCGCGGGCCACCCGGAGATCCACGAGCCCGGCGGGGCGTACGGCGACTTGCGCGCCGCCACCCGCTCCCACCCGGCGCCCACGCATCCGGCGCCCGGTCACCCGGCGTCCGGCCACTCCGCTCCCGTCCCGTCGACGCCCGGTCACGCGGCGCCCGTCGAGGCGGTCGTGCCCGTGCCCCCCGCGCCGGCCGTGCCCTTCTCCGCCTTCGGCCTCGTCACCGACACCGATACCCCGGACTTCGGAGCCCCCGCCACCGGCTTCCCCCGGGTCACCCTCCCGACGCCGCCGTCCACCCGGCCCGAGCGCCGTACCGAGGACACGCCCGTCACCTCGACGGGCTCGCACCGCCGGGTGCCCACGCCGCGCCGCACCCCGCGCACGCCCCCGGCGGAGCGGCCCGGATCCGCCCGCCGCCGCAAGGTCCGTACGTACACCGGGATGGCCGCCGCGGCCGTCACCACCGTGCTCGCCGTCGTCGTGGCGGGCCAGGTGTCCGGCGAGGACCCGGCCACCCAGCTCGGGGCGCAGAGCGCCGGTGAGCCCGGCGGCTCCCGCGCCCTGCCCGGCCAGTCCGCCGCCTCCCGCTCCGACGGCCGCGCGACGCCCGACGCGCCCGCCGCGGGCGGCGGCGCCCCGGCGGTGGCCACGACGTACGAGCAGAAGATGGCCGAACCCCACCCGATCGACGCGAAGCTCGTCGGCAGCGGAGCCTTCAGCACCGTCGGGACCGGCGCCCCGGCCCCCGGCAAGGGGAAGCTGGTGCACTACCGCGTCGACGTCGAGCAGGGGCTCGACCTGGACGCGGACCTGTTCGCCGAGGCCGTCCAGCGCACCTTGAACGACCCGCGCAGCTGGGCCCACGACGGCGACATGACCTTCGAGCGGGTCCCCTCGGGCGACGCCCAGTTCGTCATCACCCTCGCCAGTCCGGGCACCACCGGCGCCTGGTGTGCGAAATCCGGGCTCGACACGACGGTCGACAACGTCTCCTGCGACTCCGCTTCCACCGACCGGGTGATGATCAACGCGTTCCGCTGGGCGCAGGGTTCACCGACCTACGGCCAGGACCAGATGCTCGCCTACCGCCAGATGCTCATCAACCACGAGGTCGGCCACCGGCTCGGGCACGACCACGTGAGCTGCCGGACCCCGGGCGCGCTCGCGCCGATCATGCAGCAGCAGACGAAGTCGCTCGATATCGACGGAATCTCGTGCAAGCCCAACCCCTGGGTGTACCCGGTCAGTTGATGGGTACGGGGGCCGCCGGGCGGGGAATGCCGGATTGACAAGGTGTTCGATGGTCGGCAATGGTTCTCCGCATGTCGCACCTCCACACCACGAACGCGAGCGCCGCCATAGAGCGGGCGCTGCTTGGTGTGACCGCGCACAGCGTGGCCGACATCCTCTGTCGCTGACGCCTGCCTGAGCGCGCGCGACACCTTTCGTGATGATTCCGCTTTTGTGATCATTCCGCCGCGCCCGGGCCTTCTCATGCCCGCGGTCGCGGCTTCTTCCGTCCTTCTCCCCACCCCTTTTCCGGGGGGCCGGACGCCGCTTCTCGCGTGGTTCCTTCCCGCACGTCCCATCACGCCGAGAGGTCCCTTTCCGATGCTCCGTCACACCCACATATCGCGCCGCGTGGCCGCGGTCGCCGTCAGCCTCGTACTGGCCGGGGGCGCAGCGGCCTGCGGCCCCGAGGGCGACGGCGGGGCACGCTCCGGTGACAAGCCGGGCGGCGGCGCCGCCGGGCAGCCGCAGCGCGGCGGCACGCTGAACGTCCTCAACAACGAGCCGCAGAGCGACTTCGACCCGGCCCGGCTGTACACCTCGGGCGGCGGGAACGTCCCCTCGCTGGTCTTCCGTACGCTCACCACCCGCAACCGGGAGGACGGCGCGGCCGGTGCCAAGGTGGTGCCCGACCTCGCCACCGACACGGGCAAGGCCAACGCCGACGCCACCGAGTGGACGTACACGCTCAAGGACGGGCTGGCGTACGAGGACGGCAGCCCCATCACCACCGCCGACATCAAGTACGGCATCGAGCGCTCCTTCGCCGCCGAACTCTCCGGCGGGGCGCCCTACCTGCGCGACTGGCTGGTCGGCGGGGACACCTACCAGGGGCCCTACAAGGACGGCGGCAAGGGCCTCGACTCGATCGTCGTGCCCGACGCGAAGACGATCGTCTTCAAACTGCGCAAGCCCGAGGGCGAGTTCCCCTTCGTCGCCACCCAGACCCAGTTCGCACCGGTCCCCAAGGCCAAGGACACCGGGGTCACCTACGAGGAGCACCCGGTCTCCTCCGGCCCGTACAAGGTGGTCAAGAACGAGGGCGACGGCGAACACCTCGTCCTGGAGCGCAACGGCAACTGGGACCCGAGGACCGACGAGGAGCGCAAGGCCTACCCGGACCGGATCGACGTCCGTTCCGGCCTCGACGCCGCCGTCATCAACCAGCGGCTCTCCACCAGCTCGGGCCCCGACGCGGCCGCCATCACCACCGACACCAACCTCGGGCCGGCCGAGCTCGCCCAGATCGGCTCCGACAAGAACCTCGCCGCCCGCGTCGGCACCGGCCACTTCGGCTACATCAACTACCTCGCCTTCAACCCGAAGGTGGCCCCCTTCGACAACCCGAAGGTGCGCCAGGCCATCTCGTACGCGATCAACCGCACCAGCGTGATCAACGCGGCGGGCGGCTCCGCCCTCGCCGAGCCCGCCACCACCTTCCTGCCCGAGCGCGAGGCCTTCGGCCACTCCGCCTACGACCACTTCCCGGCGGGCAGGACCGGCGACCCGGTCAAGGCCAAGCAGCTGCTCGCCGAAGCCGGCTTCAAGGACGGGCTCACCATCACGCTGACCCACTCCACCGCGCAGAACCGGCAGACCAGCCCCGAGGTCGCCACCGCCGTCCAGCAGGCCCTCGCCGCCGCCGGGATCACCGTCAAGCTCGAAGGCCTGGAGACCAACGCCTTCAACGAGAGGCGCTGGGACGTCAAGAACACCCCCGGCTTCTTCCTCTCCCGCTGGGGCGCCGACTGGCCCTCCGGTGGACCCTTCCTCGCCCCGATCTTCGACGGGCGGCAGATCGTGACCAACGGCTCCAACTACAACCACGCGCAGCTCGACGACCCGGCCGTGAACGCCGAGATCGACGAGATCGCCAAGCTCACCGACCTCACCGCCGCGGGCAAGCGCTGGGGTGCCCTCGACAAGAAGGTCGGCGAGCAGGCCCTGGACGTGCCGCTGTTCCACCCCGTCTACAAGCGGCTCGTCGGCAAGGACGTCAAGGGCGTCGTCATCAGCGACTGGACCGGCGTCCTCGACATCTCGCAGGTCTCGGTCAAGTGACGCTCGTATCCGAACGGCAGGCGGCCGCGGCCGGGGTCACCACCCCGGCCGCGGGCGCCCCGCGCCAGGTCTGGCGGCGGCTGCGGCGCCGTCCCGCGGCCCTCGTGGCCGCCGCGGTACTGGCCCTGCTCGTCCTCGTCGCCCTCGCCGCGCCCCTGCTCGCCGACCTCGCGGGCCAGGACCCCAACGCCTACCACGACGACCTCGTGGACTCGGCGCGCGGCGGGGTCCCCCTCGGCTCCTTCGGCGGGATCTCCGCCGACCACTGGCTCGGCGTCGAACCCGGCACCGGACGCGACCTGTTCACCCGCCTCGCTTACGGCGCGCGGGTCTCCCTGCTCGTCGCCCTCGGCGCCACCGCGGTACAGGTCCTCGTCGGCCTCGTGGCCGGACTCGCCGCCGCCCTCGGCAACCGGTTCCTCGGCGGGCTCGTCGCCCGGACCACCGACGTACTGATCGCGCTCCCCATGCTGGTGCTGGGCATCGCGCTCACCGCCGTCGTCCCGCTCGGCTTCCCGCGCCCCCTGCTGCTGATCCTGATCATCGGACTGCTCGGCTGGGGACCCACCGCGCGGATGGTCCGCGCCCAGACCCTCGCCCTGCGCGGACTCGACTTCGTCGACGCCGCCCGGCTGTCGGGCAACGGGACGCTGCGGATCGCCCGCCGTGAACTGCTGCCCGCACTGGCCGCCCCCGTCATCACCTACGCCGCGATCCTCGTCCCGTCCAACATGGTCGCCGAGGCCTCCCTGTCCTTCCTCGGCGTCGGCGTCACACCGCCCACGCCCTCCTGGGGGCAGATGCTCTCCAGCGCCCAGACCTGGTTCCGCGCCGACGCCGCCTACGTGCTGCTCCCCGCGGGCCTGCTCTTCCTCACCGTCCTCGCCTTCACCGTCCTCGGCGACGCCGTCCGCGGCGCCCTCGACCCGCGCGAGGGCTCTCGCCTGCGGGTCGGCACCAGGAAGGAGCGCCGAGCGTGACCCGCTTCGTGCTCGGACGGGCCGGTGGCGCACTCCTCGTGCTGCTCATCCTGTCCGTCGCCGTCTACGCCCTGTTCTACGTCGCCCCCGGCGACCCCGCCCGCCTCGCCTGCGGCGAACGCTGCAATCCGGCGCAGATCGCCCAGGTCCGCGAACAGCTCGGGCTGAACGAGTCCGTCATCGCCCAGTACCTGCACTTCCTCCAAGGCCTCGTCGCGGGCCGCGACTACTCCGGCGGCGCCGGACTCTCCCTGCACTGCGACGCCCCCTGCCTCGGCTTCTCCTACCGCAACGACCAGCAGGTCACCGAGCTGATCCTGCAGCGGCTGCCCGCCACCCTGTCCCTCGCCGCGGGCGCCATGGTCATCTGGCTGGTCATCGGCGTGGGCACCGGACTGCTGTCCGCGCTGCGCCGCGGCGGACTCACCGAACGCGCCCTGACCGTGCTCACCCTCGCCGGCACCGGCACCCCCGTCTTCATCCTGGGTCTGCTCCTGCTGATGACGGTCTGCGCCTACCTCCAGTGGCTGCCGTTCCCGACGTACGTCCCCCTCGGCGACGACCCCGAGCAGTGGGCCTGGAACATGCTGCTGCCCTGGTTGACCCTCGGCTTCTTCGAGAGCGCCAAGTACGCCCGCCTCACCCGAAGTTCCACCTTGGAGACACTGGCCGAGGACCACATCCGCACCTTCCGCGCCTACGGCGTGGGGGAACGGGCCGTGGTGACCCGGCACGCCCTGCGCGGAGCCGTCGCACCGGTCGTCGCGCTCAGCGCCGTCGACTTCGGCACGATGATCGGCGGCGCCGTACTCACCGAGTCGCTGTTCGGGATCCCCGGACTCGGCAAGACATTGATCGACGGTACCCGCGTGGCCGACCTGCCCGTGGTCGTCGGCGTCACCCTGACCATCGGCGCCGCCGTCGTGGTCGCGGGCGCCGTCGCCGACCTGCTCTACGCCGTCGCGGACCGAAGGGTGGCCCTGGCATGACGCACCGTCCGGCGCAGCCGCTGGTGCAGGTCACCGGCCTCGAAGTCGACTTTCCGGTCGGCGCCCCGGGGGAGTGCGTCCGGGCCGTGGACGGGATCTCCTTCACCCTGGAACCCGGGCGCGCCCTGGGCATCGTGGGCGAATCCGGAAGCGGCAAGTCCACCGTGGCGGCCGCCCTCCTCGGGCTGCACCACGGCACCGGCGCCCGGATCTCGGGCACCGTCCGCGTCGGCGGCACCGACGTCGGCGCGGCCACGCCCGCCGAACTGCGCGCCCTGCGCGGCGCCACCGCCGCCATGGTCTTCCAGGACCCGCTCAGCTCCCTCGACCCCTACTACGCCATCGGCGACCAGATCGCCGAGGTCCACCGGGTGCACACCCGCGTCTCCCGGCGCGCCGCCCGCGCCCGGGCCGTCGAGGTGCTCGACCGGGTGGGCATCCCGGACGCGGTACGCCGCTCCCGCGCCCGCCCGCACGAGTTCAGCGGCGGCATGCGCCAGCGCGCCCTCATCGCCATGGCCCTGGCCTGCGAACCCCGGCTGCTCATCGCCGACGAACCCACCACCGCCCTCGACGTCACCGTGCAGGCCCAGATCCTGGACCTGCTGCACGGCCTGCGCGCCGAACGCGGCCTCGCGCTGCTGCTCGTCACCCACGACGTGGGCGTGGCCGCCGAGAACGTCGACGAACTCCTCGTGATGCGCGACGGACGGGGCGTGGAGCACGGCCCGGTCGCCCGGGTACTGGCCGCGCCCGGGAACCCGTACACCGAGCGGCTCCTCGCCGCCGTGCCGCGGCTGGACGCCCCGCGCACCCCGGCCCGGCCCGCGGGGGACCGTACGCCCGTGGTCGAAGCCGTCGGCCTGCGACGGGAGTTCGGGCGGGGCGGCCGGCGGGTCACCGCCGTCGGCGGGGTCTCGCTCACCGTCGCCGAGGGCGAGACCCTCGGCATCGTCGGCGAGAGCGGCAGCGGCAAGTCCACCCTCGGCCGGATGCTCGTCGGTCTCCTCGCCCCCACCTCCGGCAGCGTCCGCCACGCGGGCCGCGAGAGCTCCGGCATCACCCCCGGCGTCCAGATGGTCTTCCAGGACCCCGGCTCCTCGCTCAACTCCCGCCGGAGCATCGGCGAATCCATCGCCGACCCGTTGCGCGCGAGCGGCGGACGCGACGAGCGGGCCGTCCGGGACCGGGTCGAGGAACTCCTGGTCCGGGTCGGGCTGGAGGCCGCGCACTACGACCGCTACCCGCACGAGTTCAGCGGCGGCCAGCGCCAGCGCGTCGGCATCGCCCGCGCGCTCGCCCCCCGGCCCCGGCTGATCGTCTGCGACGAGCCGGTGTCCGCCCTCGACGTCACCACACAGGCCCAGGTCACCGCCCTGCTCTCGGAGATCCAGCGCGAGACCGGCATCGCGCTGGTCTTCATCGCGCACGACCTCGCCGTGGTCCGCCAGGTCAGCGACCGGGTCGCGGTCATGCGCGCGGGCGAGGTCGTCGAGGAGGGCCCGGTGGACGAGGTGTACGACCGGCCCCGGCACGCCTACACCCGGCAGCTGCTGGCCGCCGTACCGTCCCTGGACCCGGCCCTCGCCGCCGGGCGCCGCGCCGACCGCCGGAGGGCGACCACGGTGGCCTGACGCGGCACTAGATGATTGATTCCAAGGGGTCAGTGATCGTAGGCGGTCAGTGAGCGGAGCACTGGTTTGCCGGTCTTGGTGTTGTGCCAGATCGCGGCGGTGAGCGCCAGGATGCGTTGCAGGACGCGGACCGTCACTCCGGTGACGGTCCGGCCGCCGTGTCGTTCCAGGTCAAGCTGTCCTTTGAGGGTCTGGTTGATCGACTCGATGACTTGCCGAAGCGGTTTGAACAGCTCCGCTCCCGGCCGCTCGGCCTCGCCCTTGCGCGCGGGCCGCAGGTGGTGCACGCCGGCGTCCCTCAACTGCGCCTCGAACTCGGCACCGAAGTAGTTCTTGTCCCCGATCAGCGTCTGACCAGGGCGTTCGGCCAGCAGGCCGGGCTCCACGGCGAAGATCTCCAGCAGGGTCTGCTGTTCGTTGGCCTTCGCCCCGGCCAGGGCGAACGCGATCGGCAGGCCGCTGAGCGTGCACACGAGGTGCAGGCGAAGGCCCCAGAAGTAACGCGAGTGACTGGCGCAGTATCCGTACTCGGCCCATCCGGCCAGGTCGGACCGCTTGGCGGTCTCCCGGGACCGGCCGCATTCCACCGGGGTGGAGTCCACGACCCACACGTCGTCCGTCCACCCGGCGGTGTCGGTGGCCAGCACCCGCAGGACGTGCCTGACCAGATCGGCGGCACGCCGCAGGCGCTTGTTCCAGCCCGGCTGCTGAGGCAGGTACGGGAAGAGATACCGCAGGTGAGCGTGGGCATAGCGCAGCCAGCGGGCCTCGGAAACGAAGCCCAGCAGGGCCTGCATCACCGCCAGGGTGACCAGCTCCGCATCACTGAGCTTCGGCTCCAGGCCCACCTTCGGCCGCCAGGGGGCAAAGTGCGGCGAGGCCTTCAAAAGGTCATCGACCCGCACGTACAGTGCAGTTGCGAGGGTGTCCATATCGGTCGTCACACATCGAGGGTGGACACCCTCGCGTCCGTGCGGCTACCCCTTGGAATCAATCATCTAGCGCGGTCGAACGCGAACAGTACGGGAAAGTTACGACTCTTCACCCCTTCCGGTGGCGCGATGGACAACCGTCCGTCGCGCCTTCGGCATATCCGCTTGAGTTCTCGCGGCGGGTCACCGGACCGACGGAGGCCGCCTGAACGGGAGATCGGGGGTGGCACTCGTGCGGATCGCACTGCTCACGGAAGGCGGATATCCGTATGCGACGGGCGAAGCGAGGCTGTGGTGCGACCGGCTGGTGCGCGGGCTCCCGCAGCACGAGTTCGAGCTGTACGCGCTGAGCCGCAGCGCCGGGCAGGAAGAGCGCGGCCGGGTGCCGCTGCCCGGCCACGTCACCCGGGTACGGTCGGCCTCCCTGTGGGCCCCCGACGACGACGGCCGCAGCTATTCGCGGCGCGAACGCCGGCGGTTCCTGGACCGCTTCACCGATCTGGTGCGCGGGATCTGCGCGGCCGACGCCGAGTCCTTCACCGCCGGGCTGTACGGACTGGCCGAACTGGCCCGCGACCAGGGCGGGCTGTACGCCGCCATCCGCTCCGAGACCGCCGTACGGGCCGTCGAGTCCGCCTGCCGGGCCCCCGGCGCGAGCCGCGCCGTGCGGGGCGCCCAGGTTCCCGACCTGCTCGCCTTCGTCGACGAACTGGAGCGCGCGCTGCGCCCGCTCAGCCTGGACTGGTACGAGGGCCTCGGCGCCGTCGACATCTGCCACGCCGCGTCGGGCGGCCTCGCGGCCCTGCCCGGCCTGGTGGCCAAACGCTTCTTCGGGGTTCCGCTGCTGGTCACCGAGTACGGGGTCCAGCTCCGGGCGCACTACCTGGAGCACCCCGAGGAGCGGCCCGCGCTCCGGGCCCTGCTCGCCGCCTTCCAGATCAGGCTCGCCGCCGAGATCTATGCCAGGGCGGACCTGCTCACCCCCGGCAACGCGCACGCGCGGCGCTGGCAGGAGCGCTGCGGGGCCACCCGGGAACGGGTGCGGACCGTCTACCCGGGGATGGAGGCGGACCGATTCGCCACCGTCGGCGAGGCCGCCGACCACGGGGACCCGGCCACCCTGGTGTGGGTGGGCCGGATAGAACCGGCCAAGGACCTGATGGCGCTGCTGCACGCGTTCGCGGAGGTGCGCCGGGCCGAACCGGCCACCCGGCTGCGGATCTTCGCGACCGCGGCGGCGCCGGGGTACCTGGCCGACTGCCGCTCACTGGCGGCCCAGCTCTTCCCGGACGAGGCGGCGGACGCGGTGACGGTCGGCGAGAGCCCCGTCACCTTCGAGGAGATCGGCGGACCGGAGACCCCCGGCCTGCCCGACGCCTACGGCTCCGCCCCCGTCACCGTGCTGTCCTCCGTGGTCGAGGGCTTCCCGATCCGGCTCGTGGAGGCCATGTTCTGCGGCCGGGCCACCGTCTCCACCGACGTGGGCGCGGTGTGCGAGGTCATCGGCGGTACGGGACTGGTGGTCCCGCCGCGGAACCCGCGCGCGCTGGCGGACGCCTGCCTGACCCTGCTGCGCGACCCCGAGCGGGCCCGTCGGCTGGGGGCCGCCGCGCGGGCGCGGGCGCTGGAACTGTTCACGGTCGAGCAGAACGTGGGCGCCTTCCGCGAGATCTACCTCCAGCTGATCGCCCGGGGGGCGGCCTGCCCGCCCGCGGACACCCCCTTCACCCACCCGCCGGAGGCCCGGGTGCCGGGGCACTGGACCAGCCCGACGTGGGCCCCGGTTCCGGAGGCCACGGCATGACGGCCCATCCGGACACCGGCCCGTCCCTCTTCGACCTGGCCCGGCGGCCCGCCCCGGTCGCGGTACCGCTGCCGCCGGCCGTTCCCGAGCGGGTGGCGGTTCCGCTCCCGGTCGCCGTTCCCGAGGCGATGGCGGTTCCCGAGCCGGTCGCCGCTCCCGAGGTGCCCGCCGTGCCCGAGCCCGTCGCCGGGCGGCGGCGCGGGGGCGGGGACCCGGTCAAGGGGCTCATGCACCGGCACCGGGAGCTGTGCGAGCGGGCCGTCGACCCGCTGGAGATCGCCGCCGGGCTGGAGGCGCACGGGATCACCGACCGCACCGCCGCGCGGTTCCGGCACCGGGACGTGTTCTCCCTCGCCGAGGAGCTGTACGCCCGGGTGCCCAGGGAGGACGCGCCGGGCGGCCCCCACCCGGCCGCCGCCCCGGCCCCCGCCCCGGCTCCGTTCGCGGCCGGTGGGCTTCGGGCAGCGGCGTACGCGCTGGCCCCCGGCGCGCTCGCGCTCGGCGCCCTCGCCCTCGGCGGGGACGCCGCGTGGGTGGCCGTCCTCTCCGTCGGCCTGACCGTCGCCGCCCTGACCCCGCCGCGCGCCCCGGGCCGCCGCCTGCCCTGGCCCGCCCAGCTGCTCGCCGCCGCCGCCACCGGGTACGCGACGTACCGGTACGGCGCCGCCTTCGCCGTCGGGCTCGCCCTGGCCGCCGCCCCCGCGCACTGGTGCGCCGCCGCCTTCGCGGCCCGCGCCCGGCGCCGGATGGCCGGGAGCCGGGCGCTGGACGAGTTCGCGGCGGGCGTCCGGCCCCTGCTGGTGGGGGCGGTCGCCGTCTTCACCACCCTCGCGGCCGTCCCGCCCGCGCTGCTCGGCACCCCGCTCGCCGCCGCCGTGCCCTTCGCGGTGCTCCTGTTCCTGACCCGGTTGCTGGTACGCCACGCGCCGCACCGGGTCCCTGCGGCCACCGCTCTCGCGGTGGCGCTGATCCCGTACCCGGGCGCCGCCGCGGCGGCCGCCGCCGGACTGCTCGTCCACGCCACGGTCGCGCTCTCCCGCGCATCCGCGCACGCACAGACCTGACCGCGCCAACAAGGAGAAGAAGACATGACCGGCCAGCCAAAAAACCACGGGGCCGCGCGATGAGGGTGCTGCTGATCGGAGCCAACGGGTACCTCGGCCGCTACGTCGCGGACCGGCTGCTCGCCGACCCCGCCGTCCAGCTCACCGCGCTCGGCCGCGGCGACGACGCCGACGTCCGCTTCGACCTCGCCACCGGCAGTCCGGGCGCGCTGACCCGCTTCCTCGACGCCGTCCACCCGGGTGTCGTCATCAACTGCGCGGGCGCCACCCGCGGCGGGGCCCGTGAGCTGACCCGGCACAACACCGTCGCCGTCGCCACGGTCTGCGAGTCGCTGCGCCGCAGCGGCTGCGGGGCCCGGCTGGTGCAGCTCGGCTGCGCGGCCGAGTACGGGCCCAGCCAGCCCGGATCGTCCACGGCCGAGGACGCCGTGCCCAGACCCGGCGGACCGTACGGCGTCAGCAAGCTCGCCGCCACCGAACTGGTCCTCGGCTCCGGCCTGGACGCGGTCGTCCTGCGCGTCTTCTCGCCCGTCGGCCCCGGCACCCCCGCCGGGTCCCCGCTCGGCAGGCTCGCCGAGGCGATGCGCCGCGCCATGCAGTCGGGGGACTCGGAACTCAAGCTCAGCGGACTCGGCGTACAGCGCGACTTCGTCGACGTACGCGATGTCGCCCGGGCCGTGCACGCGGCCTCGCTGTCCGCCGCGCAGGGCGTCGTGAACATCGGCACGGGCCGCGCGGTCCGGCTGCGCGACGCGGCCGGGGTACTGGCCCGGGTCGCGGGCTACGGCGGCGCCATCCACGAACTCGACGCACCGCAGCAGCCGCACGCGCACCCCGGCCGCCCGCCGGGCCTGGCCGCGATCGGCTCCCCGCGCGCCGAGGCCACGGCCGAACAGCTGGCCGCGGCCGCCCCGCCGTACCCCTACCCGGACGGCTGCGGGACCTGGCAGCAGGCCGACGTGCGCACGGCCCGCGACCGGCTCGGCTGGCGGCCCCGGATCAATCTGGAGGAATCGCTCGCGGACATCTGGATGGAGGCGGCGTGCCGCATCTGACCACCCCGCCCGGGGCCCGGCTGCCCGCCACCGAGGCCGGGCAGCTCGGCCTCGGGGTCCCCGGGTACGGGCACCCGCTGGTCGCCCCCGTCGAGTGGGCCGAGCTGACCCGCCCCGGCACCCCGCTGCACTGGGCCGTCCTCAATGTGGCGGACGGCCCCGGGCGGCGCCCCGACCCGCACTGCACGGTGGCCGCGGCCCGGCTCCGGGAAGCGGGCGGCACCGTACTCGGCCATCTCGCCATGCGGGACGGGGAGCGTTCGTTCGGTGAGATGATCTCGGACGCGCACCGGTTCGTGGACTGGTACCGGGTCGGCGGCTTCTACCTGGCGGACGCCCCGGCCGACCGGGCCGGACTGGCCGCCGTGACGAGGGTGACGGACACCCTGCGCACGCTCGGGACCGGCGGAGACCTCCCGCACCTCGTGCTCGGGCACGGCACCCACCCGTACGAGGGCTACGCCGAGACCGCCGACCAGCTGGTCACCTTCTCCGGGAGCTGGGCCGACTACCGCTGGTCGCAGGTGGCGGAGTGGACCGCCGAGTATCCGCCGGAGCGGTTCTGCCACCTCGTGCACGGGGTCCCGCGCGCGCACCTGGAGGAGGCGGTACGGGTCGCCCGCTGGCAGGGCGCGGGCACGATCTGGTTCACGGACCGGCTGGGAACCCGTACGGGCGGCGCCCCCTGGGCCTCGATGCCCGGGTACTGGGACGAAATCGTCTCGCGGATCGGACCGGGTGTCTCGGAATGAAGAGGGGCGTGGCAGTGTTACGGGCAAGAACGACCTTTTAAATGCTCCCCGCGCCTGTGGGGATGACCCGCCAGGAGTCCCCGTGTCGCTGCCACCCTTGGTTGAGCCGGCTGCCGAGCTCACCGTTGACGAGGTCCGTCGGTACTCCCGCCACCTGATCATCCCGGATGTCGGGATGGACGGGCAGAAGCGCCTGAAGAACGCCAAGGTGCTCGCGGTGGGTGCCGGCGGACTCGGTTCGCCCGCCCTGATGTACCTGGCCGCGGCCGGTGTCGGCACGCTGGGCATCGTCGAGTTCGACGAGGTGGACGAGTCGAACCTGCAGCGCCAGATCATCCACAGCCAGGCGGACATCGGCCGCTCGAAGGCTCAGTCGGCGCGTGACAGCGTGCTCGGCATCAACCCGTACGTGAACGTGATCCTCCACGAAGAGCGGCTCGAAGCCGAGAACGTGATGGACATCTTCAGCCAGTACGACCTGATCGTCGACGGCACGGACAACTTCGCCACCCGTTACCTGGTCAACGACGCCTGCGTGCTGCTGAACAAGCCGTACGTGTGGGGCTCGATCTACCGCTTCGACGGTCAGGCCTCGGTCTTCTGGTCCGAGCACGGCCCGTGCTACCGCTGCCTCTACCCGGAGCCGCCCCCGCCGGGCATGGTTCCCTCCTGCGCCGAGGGCGGCGTACTGGGCGTGCTCTGCGCGTCCATCGGCTCCATCCAGGTCACCGAGGCCATCAAGGTCCTGACCGGCGTGGGCGAGTCGCTGGTCGGCCGCCTGATGATCTACGACGCCCTGGAGATGCAGTACCGCCAGGTCAAGGTCCGCAAGGACCCCGACTGCGCGGTCTGCGGTCCGAACGCGACCGTCACCGAACTGATCGACTACGAGGCCTTCTGCGGCGTCGTGTCGGAGGAGGCCCAGGAGGCCGCCGCGGGTTCGACGATCACTCCCAAGCAGCTCAAGGAGTGGATCGACAACGACGAGCCGATCGAGATCATCGACGTCCGTGAGATCAACGAGTACGAGATCGTCTCGATCCCCGGCGCGAAGCTGATCCCCAAGGGCGAGTTCCTGATGGGCACCGCCCTCCAGGGCCTGCCGCAGGACAAGCGCATCGTCTTGCACTGCAAGACGGGTGTCCGCAGTGCGGAGGTCCTCGCGGTCCTGAAGTCCGCGGGCTTCTCGGACGCGGTGCACGTCGGCGGCGGCGTCATCGGCTGGGTCCATCAGATCGAGCCGGAGAAGCCGATCTACTAGGACGGCCACGAGAACCACCGGAAGGGCCCGGTCCGCACGCGGACCGGGCCCTTTCCGTCGTCCGGCCGCGCTCAGGCCGCGGTGCAGACGGTCCGGGCGGCCGGGACCTTGCCGTCCAGCAGGTACGCGTCCACCGCCTTCTGCACGCAGACGTCGCCGCTGTTGTACGCGCCGTGCCCCTCGCCCTTGTAGGTCAGCTCCACGCCCACGCCCGGGCCGAGCCGCTCCACCATCTTGCGCGCGCCCTCGTACGGGGTGGCCGGGTCTCCGGTGTTGCCGATGACCACGATCGGGGCGGCGCCGGGGGCGTTGACGTCCGGGGTCTCGAAGGCGCCCTTGACCGGCCAGTCGGTGCAGCCGAGCATGCCCCAGCCGAGGAAGCCGCCGAAGACGGCGGAGGCCGCGTGGAAGGCCGGGAGCTTGGCCTTCGTCTGCTCCAGGGTGTAACGCTCCGTGGAGTCGGCGCAGTTGATCGCCGTATTGGCCGCGCCGATGTTGTTGTACGTCCCCTTGGGGTCGCGGCCGTTGAGCGCGTCCGACATCACGAGCAGCAACTGGCCCTGGCCGCCCTCGGCTTCGTCCAGACCCTGTTCCAGCAGCGGCCAGGCCTCCTTGGAGTACAGGGCGTAGGCGATGCCGTTGGTCGCCGCCGTCTCGGTGAGCTGGCGTTCGCCGACGCCCTCGATGGGCTTGGCGGCCAGGGACTTCTGGAGCTTGACGATGTTCGCGTCGATCTCCTGGGGGGTGCTGCCCTGGAGGCGGCAGGCGTCGCCGCGGTCCACGCAGTCCTGCTCGAAGTTGCCGAGTGCCAGCTGGAAGCCCTTGGCCTGGCCGAGCGCGCCCTCCTCGGCGGTCTTCGTCGGGTCGACGACCGCGTCGAAGACGGCCCGGCCGACGTTCTTCGGGAAGAGGTGGGCGTAGACCCCGCCCAGTTCCGTGCCGTACGAGATGCCGAAGTAGTGGAGCTTCTCGTCGCCCAGGGCCTGGCGCAGCCGGTCCATGTCGCGGGCCGCGTTCTCGGTGCCGACGTACGGGAGGAGCTTGCCGGAGTTGCGGACGCAGCCGTCGCGGTACGTCTTGATCCCGGCCAGGAAGGTCTGCTCCTGGGCGGGGGTGGCGGGGGTGGAGTCGCCCGCGTAGTACCGGTCGAGCTGGGCGTCGCTCTCGCAGAGCACGGGGGCGCTGCGGCCGACCCCGCGCGGGTCGAAGCTGACCAGGTCGTAGCGGGCGCGCAGGGCCGCGTACTCCTTGGCGGCGCCGGGCAGGGTGGTGACGCCCGAGCCGCCGGGGCCGCCGAAGTTGAAGACCAGGGAGCCGATGCGGTCGCCCTTACCGGTGGCCTTGGCGCGGATCAGGGCGAGGGGGATGGTCTCGCCCTCGGGCTTGGCGTAGTCGAGGGGGACGGCGAGGGTGGCGCACTGCCATTCCTTGCCGGGGGCCTGGCCGGTGCCCTGGGCGGCGGAGGGGGCGGGGCAGGTAGCCCAGTCGAGGGCGGCCCGGGCTCCCGGGGCGTTCTCCTTGCCCTTGGTGGCGTCCTTGCCGGAGCCGTCGGCGCCGGAGCAGGCGGCCGTGGAGAGCAGCGAGGCGGTGAGGACGGCGGCGGCGGTGACCCGCAGGGCATTGGGCATGCCCCCATCCTGGCGGTCGCCCCGCGCCCCCGCCCCCGCGAAGGTCCGTTCGTGTCCCCGGCCGCCGTCGCCTCAATCGCCGACGGGGCTCACCCCCGGCCCGGCCGCGCACATCCAGCTCGCCCCGGCCCATCCGGCCCGCCTGGGCAACATCGGCCCGCGTGGGCAAAACCAGCCCGCCCGGCGTTTGAGGGCCCGCCGGGGGCATGCTCAGCCACCGTGGACGGTTCGTCGTCCCCTCCAACGCCGGCGGGGCTGGAGATGGCGGCGCCTCACGCCGGCGGCGGCTCAGGTCGGCAGGGCCGGAGGTGGCGGCGCCTCAAACGCCGGCGGGGGCCGGGTGGGCGGTGGGGGTGTCGATGAGGGTGGTGGCGGCGGTGCGGGCCGTCGCTATGCAGGCCGCGACGCCCGCGCCCTCGTACGCCGCCCCGCAGAGCGCCAGCCCCGGCAGCTCCGCCACCGCCGCGCGGATCCGCCCGACCCGGTCCCAGTGGCCCACGCCGTACTGCGGCAGGCCCCGGTCCCAGCGGGTCACCCGGGTCGCGACGGGTTCGCCCATCGGCCCCACCGCGTGGTGGAGTTCGGCGATCGCGGTCCGCACCAGGTGCCGGTCCGGCCGGTCCAGCAGCCCGCTCTCGCCGATCCGCCCGATCGAGGCCCGCAGCACGAAGGTGTCCGGGGCCGAAGCCCCCAGCCAGGGCCACTTGTTGGAGAGGAAGGAGGCGGCCTTCAGGGTGTGCCCGTCCACGGCCGGGACGAGGAACCCGTTCCCCTCCGGCAGGAAGTGCGCCTCCCCGGTGTGCGCGATGAAGGCGAAGCCCCGGCCCGCGTACGGCGAGGCGGACTCGGTCAGGGCGAGCCGCAGCAGCTCCAGCGGCGGTTGCGGGTGTCGAGGTGTACTGGGCGCACAACTCGATCGGTGTCTGCGCCTCGGCCCGGTCGAGGAAGGTGCCGAGCAGGGCGGCCGGTTCGGGGGCCGCCCCGGCCAGGGCCGCACGGAGCCGGGGGAGTTCGTCATGGAAGTAGTCTCCCGGATACCGCGGCCCGCGGCCCGCGGCCAGTCGCACCACACGGCCCGCGGGCGGTGGACGCGTCGCGCTCCTCGCCGAGGTTGATCCGCCGCATGTACGCGCGCGTCGCGGCCGTCCGGCGCAGTACCGCCTCCACCGCGTACGTGTCCCCGGCGGTCAGCAGCTCCGCGAGGTACTCGACGGGGCTGCGCATCGCGTCGATGGCCCCGAAGAGGTTGCACGCGTCCTCGCCGCCGCTCCCGGTGGCGGCGGCGGGCGGCGCAATCCGAGGCCCGCACGCCCCCCGAACTAGATGGCCTCCTTGCGGGTCAGGAAGTTGAACGAGATCCACCCCGGCAGCACCGGCAGCCAGAACGTGCACAGCCGGAACAGCAGCACCGCCGAGATCGCGATCTCCTTGTCCAGCCCGGCCGCGATCAGCCCGAGCGTCAGCGTCGTCTCCACCGCGCCCACACCGCCCGGTGTCGGCGCCGCCGACCCCAGCGCGTTGCCCGCGAGGAAGACCACCGCGATGCTCGCCAGGCTCAGCGTGTCACCGCCGCCGAAGGCGCGGATCGAGGCGTCCAGGCACATCACGAAGCAGGCCGTCAGCAGCAGCATCCCGCCGATGCCCGTGACCAGCTTCTGCGGCCGCTGGAGGATGTCCAGCATGCGCGGCACGACCCCGGCGAACAGGGCCCGTACCCGCGTGGCCACGAACTTCCGCATGAACGGGATCGCCGTCACCACCAGCACCAGGACCGCGACCGTCAGCAGCCCCGCGATGACCGCCCGCGAGGGGGTCATCTGCGTGGTGTTCTCGGTCCCGGTGAGGTAGCCGAAGGACAGCAGCAGCAGGATGTGGCTGGCCAGGCCGAAGAGCTGCGAGGCGCCGACACTGGCCACCGCCAGGCCCGGCCGTACGCCGGACCGCTGGAGGAAGCGGGTGTTCAGCGCGACGCCGCCCACCGCCGCCGGAGCGACCAGCTTCACGAAGGACCCGGCCACCTGCGCGCACACGGTCCGCAGGAACGGCACCCGCTCCGGCACGAAGCCGAGCAGGCTCATCGCCGCCGCGAAGTACGTCAGCCCGGAGAAGGCCAGTGCGGTGCCGACCCAGCCCCACCGGGCCTGCGCGGCGACCGTCGCGAATTCGATCTGGGTGAGCTGCGAGAGCAGGAAGTACGCGGCGACCGAGCCCGCGATGAAGGACACGAGCGTGCGCGGCCTGATCCGTTCCAGCCGGGCGGGTTCCACCGGTGCCTGCGGCCGGATCAGCAGCACCTGCTGGCGGATCTGGCTGAGCAGGTCCTCCTCGCGGGCCTCGTCCAGGGCCTCGTCCAGCGCCCGCTTCTCCGCCTTGCGCTCCGCCTTCGACTCCGCCTTGGACTCGGCCTTGGAGGAGCGCCGCGCGGCCGCGTCGGCCTCGCGTTCCGCCTCGCGCTGGGCCTTCGCCTGCCGCGAGTTCTCCAGTACGGCCTCCCGCTCGCGGGTCGAGCGCTCCCGCGCCAGGCGGCGCAACGTGGCCCGGGTCGACCGGCTCAGCGCGATCGGCTGGAGCAGCGGCAGGCAGTCCGCGACCGCGTCCGGGCCCAGCACCTCCAGGGCCGAGACCACCGAGCGCTCGGCGCCGACCCGCAGGCCGATGGTGGTCAGCAGCTGCGCGATGTCCATCCGCAGCACCAGGTCACCGGCCGCGATCTCGCCGCCGCGCAGGTCGGTGAGGATGACATTGCCAAAACGATCCACCACCAGGGCGTCCCCGGTCAGCCGCCGATGCGCGATCCGGCGCGACTGCAGGGCGCGCACCTGCTCCCACGCGTTGCGGCTCAGGTCGTCGGTGATCTCCTCGTCGCCGAGCGAGTCCATGGTCCGGCCGCCCAGGTGCTCGTAGACGAGCATCACGGCGTCCGGGCCCAGCTCGGAGGTGGCGATCAGCTTGGGCGCGTTCGCCCCGGCGGCGATGGCGGCGTACGCGAGCAGGGCCTCCTGCTCCAGGGTCTGGCGCAGCGACTGGAGGCTGCGCCGGGTGGTGATCCCGCGCAGGGTGAGCCGCCGCCAGACCCGGTAGAAGAACCCCTGGGCCTGCTGTTCGCGGTCCACGACCGTGACGTCCAGCGCCGGGCCGTCCGCCAGCGTGACGTGGTAGCGCCTGCCGCGGTCGCTCTGCTCGGAGACCTCCGGGCCCTCCGGGACCTCGGCGCGCGTCGCGCTGACCGGCTGGAAGCCGACCCGGCGCAGGCCGGCGAGGAGGTTCTGGCCGGTGGGCCGGACGTTGGGGGAGCCGACGGCGTACAGCGTGCCGTAGGCCACGGTCCAGCCGATCAGCACGGTGAGGATGATCGAGAAGGGCGTGGTGTACCCGCCGACGAGCATCGCGAAGGCGTCCAGGAGCAGCACCGCCCACAGGGCCACGCGCCAGCGGGGCCTGCGGGTCATCCCGACGGCGGTCATGTACGCGATGACGGGGGCGAGGTAGCCGTGCACCGGGTCGGTGAGGAGGTCACCGATGCCGGTGGGGCGGGTCAGGGCCTCCTGGATGGTTCCCGGCGCGGCGCGGGAGACCCAGAGGTCGGTGGCGAGGGTCACGCCGTGCGCGAGGACGGCGGCGAGCACGCCGTCGGCGATGCGCAGGCCGTCGCGTTTGATCAGCCGCTCGATGGCGAAGGCGACGGGCACGAGCAGGATGGCGATGCTCGACACCAGGCCGGCGACCTTGATCAGCAGGTCGGGCGCCTGCCCGGTGCCCTTGGTGATGTCCGCTTCCAGGCCGACGGTGGTGCCGTGGGCGAAGGCGGCGATGGCGAGGACGACGGCGATGCCGAGGATGCCGACGAGGAGCCGGACCAGGTCGGAGGGCCGGTGCACGCGGGCGGCCAGCAGGGGCTCGTCGCCCTCGACGCGGTCGGCGTCGGTGGTGGTGGGGGCAGGGGCGGGAGCGTGCTCCGGGGTCGCC
This sequence comes from Streptomyces sp. G-G2, assembly GCF_030063135.1. Taxonomy (GTDB): domain Bacteria; phylum Actinomycetota; class Actinomycetes; order Streptomycetales; family Streptomycetaceae; genus Streptomyces. The sequence continues at coordinate 42,711 of NZ_JASISO010000038.1, read as the reverse complement.
GGGGTCGCCGGGGCCGTGGAGGCGCGCGGGCGCGCGGGATCCGCGGCGCGGCCCGCGGCCGTCGTGCCGTCGCCGCCGGCCGCCGCCGGGCCGCCCGTCGGCCCGGGGTCGCCGACGGCCGGCGCGGGGCCGTCGTCGGGCGTGGCCCGCGCGGCGCCGTCCGTCCGCGTGAGGTCGTCGGCCGCAGCGGGTGCGGGGCCGGGGCCCGGCGGTCCCGTGGGGCCCGTGGGACCCCCGGGTCCGGTGGGTCCCGGGGCACCCTTCGGCGCGCCGTCGGGAGGGCTCACACCCTGCTCCTTCGCCGTCACATCCGTCTCTTCTTGATCACGTATCACCAGTCACCGCCCGGAAGATGGTGGCACGACGGGGCGGGTGAGCGGGGCAGCAGGGTGCGCGCCCCGGCGGAGGAAACCCTTCCGCGAGGCCGCGGACCGGGTGCGGCACCATGTGCCGCATGAGCGATGAACCGGAGCTGCCGGAGTACGCCGAACGCGTCCTGGCGCTCACCGAGAACATTCCCCCGGGCCGGGTGATGACGTACGGAGACGTCGCCGAATGGCTCGGCGACGGCGGTCCGCGCCAGGTCGGGCGCGTCATGGCCCTGTACGGCGCACCCGTCCCGTGGTGGCGCGTCGTGCGCTCCGACGGCGTGCTGCTGCCGGGCGGGGAGCTCCGCGCCCTCGGCCACTACCGCGAGGAGGGCACCCCGCTGCGCGAGGCCGCCCGGGCCGCCGCCGGGCACGTACCGCGCCTGGACATGAAACGCGCGCGCTGGGACGGACTCCCGGCATCGGACGGTTGACGCCCGCTCCCGCACGCTCGCCGAGGGCCCCGGTACGGGCGTCCGCGCGCGCGTCCAGGACGGTCCGGCCGCCCGAACGGGCCGCGTCGCGGGGGTGGGCAGGGTCACATCTGCCAGCTTCGGCCATCGCGCGCCCGGGCGGGCGGTCGGAGGCCCGTACGGAGGCCCGTACGGGGGATGCGGGCGTCCCGGGGCGACTGCGCGGGGTCGCGCGCTTGCCGTAGCGTTGACTCCTCGCCCCGGCCAGATTCCGCCAGAGACCAAGACCCACCAGGACCGGCACCCCACGTGATCAGCACTCCTTCAGACCGTCGTACGCGGGCCCCGCACCCGTACCGACTGGTTCGCGGTGGTCCGGCGCGGGTGGATCCCCCTGTTCTGGACGCGGCGCAGCGGGCGGTGGTTGAGCACGGCGAGGGACCGCTGCTGGTCCTGGCCGGACCGGGCACCGGAAAGACGACCACGCTGGTCGAAGCGGTCGCGGCCCGGGTCGAGGCCGGGGCCGACCCGGCCCGGATCCTCGTCCTCACCTTCAGCCGCAAGGCGGCGGTGGAACTGCGCGACCGGGCCGCCCTGCGGCTCGGCGGAGCGCGCGCCCCGCAGGCCACCACCTTCCACTCCTTCTGCTACGGCCTGGTCCGCGCCCACCAGGACAGCGACCTCTTCAGCGAACCGCTGCGGCTGCTGTCCGGCCCCGAGCAGGACGTGACCGTACGGGCCCTGCTGGAGGGCCAGCGCGCCCTGAAGTCGATCCACTGGCCGGACGACCTGCGGGCCGCGCTCACCACGCGCGGCTTCGCGGACGAGGTACGGGCCGTGCTCGCCCGCAGCCGTGAGCTGGGCCTGGGCCCCGTCGCGCTGGACGCCTTCGCGACCCGCACCGGGCGGCCCGACTGGAAGGCGGCGGCGGCCTTCCTCGCCGAGTACCTCGACGTCCTGGACATGCAGGGGACGCTGGACTACGCCGAACTCCTGCACCGCGCGGTACTCCTGGCGGAGCGCACCCCGGAGCTGGCCTCGGCGTACGACGCGATCTACGTCGACGAGTACCAGGACACGGACGCGTCACAGGTCAGGCTGTTGCGGGCGCTCAACGGACCCGCCGGGACGCTGGTCGCCTTCGGTGACCCCGACCAGTCGATCTACGCCTTCCGCGGCGGCGACGTCAACGGCATTCTCGACTTCGAGTCCGCCTTCCCGGGCGCCGCGATCCGGTCGCTGACCGTGTCCCGCCGCTCCGGCGCCGCGCTCCTCGCGGCCACCCGGCTGGTCACGGCCCGGATGCCGGTGACCCGCCTCCCGGCCGCCGCGGTCCGGGCACACCGGGAGCTGCGGGCCACGCGGGAGGGCGGGCGGGTGGAGGTCTTCACCTACCCGACCGCGGCCACCGAGCTGGAGAACATCGCCGACGTCCTGCGGCGGGCGCACCTGGAGGACGGCGTGCCCTGGCGCGACATGGCCGTCCTGGTCCGCTCCGGGGGGCGCACCCTGCCGTCGATGCGGCGTGCCCTGGTCTCGGCGGGGGTCCCGGCCGAGACGGACGGCGGGGACGCGCCCCTGCGGCACGAACCGGCCGTGACCCCCCTCCTCACCGCCCTCCGCACCGCCGCGACCCCGGACGCGGCGGAGCCCACCGCCCCGGCCCCGAATTCAGCCGTGCCCGCCACGCTCGGGGCCGGGAATTCAGCCCCGCCGGCGTTTGAGGCGCCGCCGGAGGCACGTCCAGCCCCGCAGGATCCGACGCACGGGCACCAACCGGCGGGACCGGACGCGTCGCCGGTGGCCGGGGACCCGGGCCCCGCGGACGCCGGGGCGCCTCCGGCGGCGCCTCCGGCGGAGCTGGACACGGGCCCGGCCGGTGCCGACGGGCCGGGTGCGGGCACGGATGTGGCCCTGGCCGGAGACCCGGGTGCGCCGCAGGCGGCGGCACGGCCCGAGGCCGGGTGGATCGGGGTGGAGGCGGCCATGGCGTTGCTCACGTCCCCGCTCGGCGGCATGGACGCCACCGACCTGCGCCGCCTCGGCCGGGCGCTGCGCGACGAGGAGCGGGCCGCGGGCGTCACCGTGCCCGCACCCTCCGACGTGCTGCTCGCCCGCGCCCTCGCCGAGCCGGAGCGGCTCGTGGCCCACGACCCGGCGCACGCCCGCGGCGCGCAGCGCCTCGGCACGCTCCTGCGCAAGGCCCGCGAGCTGCTCCAGGGCGGCGGCACGGCCGAAGAGGCCCTGTGGGTCCTCTGGGACGGCACCCCCTGGCCGCAGCGCCTGGAACGCGCCGCCCGCCGCGGCGGCCCCGGCGGCCGCAACGCCGACCGTGACCTCGACGCGGTCTGCGCCCTCTTCGACACCGCCGCCCGCGCGGAAGAACGTACCGGCGGACGCGGCGCCCTCAACTTCCTCGAACAGCTCGAATCCGAGGACATCGCCGCCGACACCCTCACCGCCCGCACCACCCGCCCCGACGCCGTGCGCCTGATGACCGTGCACCGCTCCAAGGGGCTGGAGTGGGGCCTCGTCGTCGTCGCCGGGGTCCAGGACGGCCTCTGGCCCGACCTGCGCCGCCGCGGTTCCCTCCTGGAGGCCGACCGGATCGGCCGCGACGGCCTCGCCGAACCGCTGACCCCCGGCGCGCTCCTCGCCGAGGAACGCCGCCTCTTCTACGTCGCCGCCACCCGCGCCCGCGAGCGCCTCGTCGTCACCGCCGTCAAGGCCCCCGCCGAGGACGGCGACCAGCCCTCCCGCTTCCTCAACGAACTCGGCGTCACCCCCAAGGACGTCACCGGCCGCCCCCGCCGCCCCCTCGCCGTCCCCGCGCTGGTCGCCGAGCTCCGCGCCACCACCGTCGACCCGGACGCCTCCGAGGCCCTGCGCGACGCCGCCGCCCGGCGCCTGGCCCGGCTCGCCGCGCTCACCGACGACGAGGACCGGCCGCTCGTACCGTCCGCGCACCCGCAGCGCTGGTGGGGCCTGTACGAGCCCACCCGGGCCACGGTCCCGCTGCGCGACCGGGACCGGCCCGTCGCCCTGTCCGGGAGCGCCCTGGACCAGCTGGCCAACACCTGCTCCCTCCAGTGGTTCCTGGGCCGCGAGGTCAAGGCCGACGCCCCCTCCACCGCCGCGCAGGGCTTCGGCAACGTCGTCCACGTCCTCGCCGACGAGGTCGCGTCCGGACGTACCCCCGCCGACCTGGCCGTCCTCATGGAGCGCCTCGACTCGGTGTGGGACGCGCTCGCCTTCGACGCGCCCTGGAAGTCCCGCCAGGAGAAGGAGAACGCCCGCGCGGCCCTGGAACGCTTCCTGCGCTGGCACACCACCGACCGGGGTGGGCGCACCTCCGTGGCCACCGAGCACGACTTCGACGTCACCCTCGGCGCGGGCGACTACGAGGTCCGCATCCGCGGCTCCATGGACCGGGTCGAGACCGACCCGCAGGGCCGGGCGTACGTCGTCGACTTCAAGACCGGCAAGGCCGCCCCCACCCGCGACGAGGTGGCCCGGCACCCCCAGCTCGCCGTCTACCAGCTCGCCGTGCGCGAGGGCGCCGTCGACGAGGTCTTCGACGGCCGCCGCCCCGAAGCGGGCGGCGCCGAACTCGTTCAGCTGCGCCAGGGCGCCGCGAAGAAGGACGGCGGTGACGAGGTCCCCAAGGTGCAGGCCCAGCAGCCGCTCGGCACGGACCCCGCGGGGGACTGGGTCGGCGGGCTGCTGGCCACCGCCGCGGGCCGGGTCCTGGACGAACGGTTCGCCCCCGCCACCGGCGACCACTGCACCCGCTGCTCCTTCCGCGCGGCGTGCAGCGCGCGCCCGGAGGGCCGCCAGACCGTCGAGTGACGCGCGCGGCCGGGGCGGTCCGCCGGACGGTCGGCGGGGACGGTGAGCCGCGACGGTCGGCGGGGACTGTCGGTGCGGGGGGCTAGCCTTTTCACGTGTCCGCGCGCAGGCCCGTCCTCACCGATCCCGAGCAGCTCAAGCAGCTCCTCGGGATCCCCTTCACGCCCGAACAGCTGGCCTGCGTCACCGCGCCCCCCGCCCCCCAGGTGATCGTCGCCGGCGCGGGCTCCGGCAAGACCACCGTGATGGCCGCCCGCGTGGTCTGGCTGGTCGGCACGGGCGCGGTCGCCCCCGAGCAGGTCCTCGGCCTGACCTTCACCAACAAGGCCGCGGGCGAGCTGGCCGAGCGCGTACGGACCGCTCTCGCCCGGGCCGGGATCAGCGACCCCGACCCCTCCCCGGCCGACGACACCGCCGGGGGTGAACCCCGGATCTCCACCTACCACTCCTTCGCCGGGCAGCTCCTGAAGGACCACGGGATGCGCATCGGGCTGGAGCCCAGCTCCCGCCTCCTCGCCGACGCCACCCGCTTCCAGCTCGCCGCCCGGGTGCTGCGCGAGGCCCCCGGCCCTTACCCCTCGCTCACCAAATCCGTCCCCGACCTGGTCAGCGACCTGCTCGCGCTCGACAGCGAGCTGTCCGAGCACCTGGTCACCCCGGACGGGCTGCGCGCGTACGACACCGCGCTCCTCGACGCCCTCGCCGACGTCCGACTCGGCAACGAAGACCTCCGCAAGGTCCCCGAGGCCGCCCGCGGCAGGCTCGAACTGCTGGAGCTGGTCGTCCGCTACCGCGCCGCCAAGGCCTCCCGCGACCTCCTCGACTTCAGCGACCAGATAGCCCGCTCCGCGCAGCTCGCGACGACCCGGCCCGAGGTCGGCGCCCTGCTGCGCGAGGAGTTCCGCGTGGTCCTGCTCGACGAGTACCAGGACACCTCGGTCGCCCAGCGGCTGCTGCTGTCCGGCCTCTTCGGCGGGGGCACCGGCCACGCCGTGACCGCCGTCGGCGACCCCTGCCAGGCCATCTACGGCTGGCGCGGCGCCTCCGTCGCCAACCTCGACGACTTCCCCGAGCACTTCCCGCACGCCGACGGCCGCCCCGCCGACCGCCTCTCCCTCAGCGAGAACCGGCGAAGTGGCGGCCGCCTCCTCGACCTGGCGAACGGCCTGGCCGCGCCGCTGCGCGCCCTGCACGCGGGCGTCGAAGCACTGCGTCCGGCGCCCGGCGCGGAACGCGACGGGTACGTCCGCTGCGCCCTGCTCGAGACGCACGCCCAGGAGCTGGAATGGCTCGCCGACTCCATCGCCCATCTGGTGCGCACCGGCAAGGAACCGGGGGAGATCGCCGTCCTGTGCCGCTCCGCCGGTGACTTCGCCGCGATCCAGGGCGCGCTGGTGGCCCGGGACGTCCCCGTCGAGGTGGTCGGCCTGTCCGGGCTGCTGCACCTGCCGGAGGTCGCCGACCTGGTCTCGGTGTGCGAGGTCCTCCAGGACCCCGGCGCGAACGCCGCCCTCGTCCGGCTCCTCATCGGCCCGCGCTGGCGCATCGGCGCCCGCGACCTGGCCCTGCTGGGACAGCGCGCGCGGCTGCTGGTCGCCCGCGCCCCCGCCGCGGGCGACGGCCCGGACCACCGCCTCGCGGCGGCCGTCGAGGGGGTCGACCCGGCCGAGGTCGTCTCGCTCGCGGACGCCCTGGAGACCTTCCTCGGGGACGGCCCGCAGCAGGACCAGCTGCCCTTCTCCCCGGAGGCCCGGGTCCGCTTCGCGCACCTCGCGCGGGAGCTGCGCGACCTGCGCCGGTCGCTGGCCGATCCGCTGATGGACGTGCTGCACCGGGTGCTGGCCGCCACCGGCCTCGACGTCGAACTGTCCGCGTCCCCGCACGCCCTCGCCGCCCGCCGCCGCGAGACCCTCTCCGGCTTCCTCGACGTGGCGGCCGGTTTCGCCGCCCTCGACGGAGAGGCCACGCTGCTGGCGTTCCTGGCCTTCCTGCGGACCGCCGCCCAGTACGAGAAGGGCCTCGACCACGCCCTGCCCGGCGGGGAGAACACCGTGAAGGTGCTCACCGCCCACAAGTCCAAGGGCCTGGAGTGGGACGTGGTCGCCGTCCCCGGGCTGTATGCGGGCGCCTTCCCGAGCGAACGCTCCCGCGAGGCCTGGACCTCGTACGCGAAGGTCCTCCCGCACGCCCTGCGCGGCGACGCGAAGACCCTGCCCGGGGATCCGGAGTGGACCTCGGCGGGCCTGAAGAACTTCAAGACGGCCCTGCGCGCCCACCAGGCCACGGAGGAGCTCCGCCTCGGCTACGTCACCTTCACCCGCCCGCGCTCCCTGCTGCTGGCCTCCGGCCACTGGTGGGGCCCGACCCAGAAGAAGCGCCGGGGCCCGTCCGCCTTCCTGACCGACCTGTACGAGCACTGCGCGGCCGGAGACGGCGAGATCGAGGCCTGGGCCGAGGAACCGGAACCGGACGCGGTGAACCCGTCCCTGGCCACCGACGCCACCCCGGACCACTCCTGGCCCCTCCCGCTGGACCCGGCCTCCCTCGCCCTGCGCCGCCGCGCGGCAGCCCTGGTCGAGTCCCACCTGGCCGCCCCGCCGGACCCGTCCCCGGAATCCGGCCCGGCCGGGGAAGAGGACCACCTCTGGCCCCCCGACTGCGAAGACCCCTGGCCCGATGAGGAAGAAGCCCCCTGGCCGGACGACCCGGAGGAGCATCCGGCCGCGCCCGGGGGCCCCCCCGGACGGAGTCCGGAGGAGTCCGAGGCGCGGGGTCCGGGGCGCAACCCCGAAGCCCCGCGGGGCCCGAGACCGGCGCCCGCCCCCGAGGCACCGGCACAGCCACCGGCACACACCCCCGCCCCCGAGGCACCGGCACACCCCCCCGCCCCCCAGGGAACCCTCCTCACCCCCGAGGAGGCCCGCAGCCTCGCTTCCTGGGACCGCGACCTCGACGCCCTGGAGGGCGAGCTCCGCCGTTCCCGCGAAGCCGTCCGCGACGTCCTCCTCCCCGCCACCCTCTCCGCGAGCCAGCTGCTCCGCCTCGCCGCCGACGAGGACGGCTTCGTCCGCGACCTCGCCCGCCCCCTCCCCAAGCCCCCCCAGCCCGCCGCCCGCCAGGGCACCCGCTTCCACGCCTGGGTGGAGTCCCGCTTCGACGAGCTGCCGCTCCCCCTGCTCGACGTGCTCGACCCCGTCACCGAGCTGCCCGGCTCCGACCAGGAGGTGGCCGACGAGCGCGACCTCGACGGCCTCAAGGCCGCCTTCGAGCGCAGCCCGTACGCCGAGCGCACCCCGTACCGGATGGAGGTCCCGGTCCAGTTCACCCTCGCGGGCCGGGTCATCCGCGGCCGGATCGACGCCGTCTACCGCGATGACGACGGCTCGTACGAGATCGTCGACTGGAAGACCGGCCGCACCGCCGAGGCCGATCCGCTCCAGCTCGCCGTCTACCGGCTGGCCTGGGCGGAAGCCACCGGCACCCCCCTCGACCGGATCACCGTGTCCTTCCTGCACGTGCGCAGCGGCCGCGTCATACGGCCCGCGAACCTCCCGACCCGGGCCCGCCTTGAGCGGATCCTCCAAGGCGCATCGGACGCGGAAGGCGACCCGCGGCCGGAAGGTTAGGCTCGGGGGTATGAGCCAGACTCCGGACAGCGCCGTCCGTACGTACATAGACACGCACCGCGCGGCCTTCCTCGACGACCTCGCCGAGTGGCTGCGCATCCCCTCCGTCTCGGCCCAGCCCGAGCACGCGGGCGACGTGGAGCGCAGTGCGCTGTGGCTGGCCTCGGCGCTCAAGGAGACCGGCTTCCCCATCACAGAGGTCTGGCCCACCCCGGGCGCCCCGGCCGTGTTCGCGGAGTGGCCGAGCGAGGACCCGGCCGCGCCGGTGGTCCTGGTCTACGGGCACCACGACGTACAGCCCGCCGCGCTCGCCGACGGCTGGCACACCGAGCCCTTCGAGCCGGTGATCAAGGACAACCGGATGTACGGGCGCGGCGCGGCCGACGACAAGGGCCAGGTGTTCTTCCACACCCTCGGCGTACGGGCCCACCTGGCCGCGACCGGCGCCGCCGCCCCCGCCGTGCACCTCAAGCTGCTGATCGAGGGCGAGGAGGAGTCCGGCTCCACGCACTTCCGGGCCCTGGTCGAGGCCGAGGCCGCCCGCCTCGCCGCGGACGTCGTGATCGTCTCCGACACCGGCATGTGGTCCGAGACCACCCCGACCGTCTGCACCGGCATGCGCGGCATCGCCGACTGCGAGATCGAGCTGCACGGGCCGGACCAGGACATCCACTCCGGGGCCTTCGGCGGGGCCGTGCCCAATCCGGCGACCGTGGCCGCCAGGCTCGTCGCCGCGCTGCACGACGCCGACGAGCGGGTCACCATCCCCGGGTTCTACGACAACATCGCCGTGCTGACCGACGCCGAGCGCGCGCTGATCGCCGAGCTGCCCTTCGACGAGGCCGAGTGGCTGCGCACGGCGAAGTCGCACGCGGCCTCGGGGGAGGCGGGCTACTCCACCCTGGAGCGGGTCTGGGCCCGCCCGACGGCCGAGGTCAACGGCATCGGCGGCGGCTACCAGGGGCCCGGCGGCAAGACGATCGTGCCCGCCCGCGCCCAGCTGAAGCTGTCGTTCCGGCTGGTGTCCGGGCAGGACCCGTACGAGGTCGAGGCCGCTGTACGGGACTGGGTCGCGGCCCGCGTCCCGGACGGAATCCGCCACTCCATCGTCTTCGGCGCGCCCACCCGCCCGGGCCTGACCCCGCTGGACCACCCGGCGCTGCGGTCGGTCGTACGGGCCATGGAGCGTGCCTTCGGCGAGAAGATCCGTTTCACCCGCGAGGGCGGCTCCGGCCCGGCGGCCGACCTCCAGGACGTACTGGGCGCGCCCGTGCTCTTCCTCGGGATCTCCGTACCGTCCGACGGCTGGCACTCGCCGAACGAGAAGGTCGAACTCGACCTGCTCCTCAAGGGCGTAGAAACGACCGCCTACCTGTGGGCCGACCTCGCCGAAAACTGGAATCCCGCGTCCACCGCCGTCTGACCGTGCCCGTCCCACCACCCCGGGGGAGTAGGAAGTACTAGTGAGCATCTCGACCGAGAACGCCGCCACCACCACCGGCGGCCCGGCCGCCGACCGGCCGGTCTCGCTGACCGCGCCGAGCGGCATCGACCGCGCCGCGCACCACCGCCTCGACGAGGCCTGGCTGGCCGCCGCCTGGAGCCACCCCTCGACCCGCGTCTTCGTGGTCTCCGGCGGCCAGGTCCTGATCGACGACACCGCGGACGGGGGCTCGGAGATCGTCATGACCCCGGCCTTCGAGGCCCCGGCGACCGAGACCCACCGCTATTTCCTGGGCACCGGCGAGGACGGCGTACGGTACTTCGCCCTCCAGAAGGACTCGCTGCCGGGCCGCATGGACCAGTCGGCCCGCCCGGCCGGTCTGCGCGAGGCGGGCCTGCTGCTGTCCCCGCGCGACGCCGGGCTGATGGTGCACGCCGTGGCCCTGGAGAACTGGCAGCGGATGCACCGCTTCTGCTCCCGCTGCGGCGAGCGCACGGTGGTCGCGGCGGCCGGTCACATCCGGCGCTGCCCGGGCTGCGGCGCGGAGCACTACCCGCGCACCGACCCGGCCGTGATCATGCTGGTCACGGACGACCAGGACCGCGCGCTGCTCGGCCGCCAGGTGCACTGGCCGGAGGGGCGCTTCTCCACCCTGGCCGGGTTCGTGGAGCCGGGCGAGGCCATCGAGCAGTCGGTGATCCGCGAGGTGTGGGAGGAGGCGGGCGTCAAGGTCGGCACGGTCGAGTACGTCGCCAGCCAGCCCTGGCCGTTCCCGTACAGCCTGATGCTGGGCTTCACCGCCCGCGCGGTCACCTCGGAGATCACGGTGGACGGCGAGGAGATCCAGGAGGCCCGCTGGTTCTCCCGCGAGGACCTGCGGCGCGCGATCGAGTCCGGCGAGGTCCTGCCCCCGGCGGGCATCTCCATCGCGGCCCGCCTGATCGAACTCTGGTACGGCACCCCGCTCGCCAAGTCCGCCACCTGACCCGAGCCGGTCGACCCGTGCCGCCCCGTGTACGCCGCCGCCCCCTGCCGGGCGGGCCGGAGGGGGCGGTGCGGGGTGGGGCCGGCGCCGGGGTCAGACGGCGAGGGCCTGCTTGACCTGGGCCAGGCTGGGGTTCGTCATCACGGACTCGGTGCCCGTAGCGGCGACGACCAGCAGGGTCGGCACGGTCTGGTTGCCACCGTTGGCCTTCTCGACGAAGGCGGCCGACGCGGGGTCCTGCTCGATGTTGATCTCGGTGTAGGCGATGCCTTCCCGGTCCATCTGGCTCTTCAGCCGACGGCAGTAGCCGCACCACGTGGTGCTGTACATCGTCACGGAACCCTTGTCCTGCATGGTGGGAACTCTCCTCTGGGGGGTCTGGGTACGTCCGAGTACTCGAACGTACGAGGGTGCCAGCCCATTCCCCGGAGGGCGAGGCGGGTCCCGCGCGACGCGGCGTACGGCGTCCGGCGTATTCGTACGACCGCGGCGCACCCCCTGTGGACACGTTTCTCGTCCGGCCCTTCCGACCTGGCAGCATGGCGGGGTGACAGCAGCAACGCACTCCTCATCCTTCCCGGCCGCCGCCGACTCGGCCGACGCGGTGCTCCTGGGCCTGGACCCGGAGCAGCGCGATGTCGCCACGACCTTGACCGGGCCGTTGTGCGTGCTCGCGGGCGCGGGCACGGGCAAGACGCGGGCGATCACCCACCGCATCGCCTACGGCGTCCGCTCCGGCCAGCTCATGCCCGCCAGTGTGCTCGCCGTCACCTTCACCAACCGCGCCGCGGGCGAGATGCGCGGACGGCTGCGCACCCTCGGCGCGGGCGGCGTTCAGGCGCGTACCTTCCACTCCGCCGCGCTGCGCCAGCTCCAGTACTTCTGGCCGAAGGCCATCGGCGGCGACGTGCCCCGCCTGGTCGAGCGCAAGATCCAGCTCGTGGCCGAGGCCGGTGCGCGCTGCCGGATCCGGCTCGACCGCAATGAGCTGCGCGACGTCACGGGCGAGATCGAGTGGGCGAAGGTCACCCAGACCGTCCCCGCCGACTATCCGGCGGCCGCCCTCGCATCGGGCCGCGAAGCCCCCCGGGACATGGCGGAGATCGCCCAGATCTACGGCACGTACGAGCAGCTGAAGCGCGATCGGTCGATGATCGACTTCGAGGACGTGCTGCTGCTCACCGTCGGCATCCTCCAGGACCGCCACGACATCGCCGAGCAGATCCGCAGCCAGTACCAGCACTTCGTGGTCGACGAGTACCAGGACGTCAGCCCGCTCCAGCAGCGCCTGCTGGAGCTGTGGCTCGGCGACCGCGACAGCCTGTGCGTCGTCGGCGACGCCAGCCAGACCATCTACTCCTTCACCGGCGCCACCCCCGACCACCTGCTGACCTTCCGTACGCGCTATCCGCAGGCCACCGTGGTCAAACTGGTCCGCGACTACCGCTCCACCCCCCAGGTGGTCCACCTCGCCAACGGCCTGCTCAACCAGGCCCGCGGCCGGGCCGCCGAACACCGCCTGGAGCTGATCTCCCAGCGCGAGGCGGGCCCCGACCCGGTCTATGCCGAGTACCCCGACGAGCCCGCCGAGGCCGAGGGCGTCGCGGGCCGGATCCGGGACCTGATCGCGGCGGGCGTCCCGGCGGGCGAGATCGCCGTGCTGTACCGCATCAACGCCCAGTCCGAGGTGTACGAGCAGGCGCTGGCCGACGTCGGCGTGCCCTACCAGCTGCGCGGCGCGGAGCGGTTCTTCGAGCGCCCCGAGGTCAAGAGGGCCATGCTCACCCTGAGGGGCGCCGCGCGCTCCGGCGGGAACGACCCGCTGGTCGACGACGTCGTCGGGCTGGCCTCCCAGGTGCGGGCCGTGCTCAGCTCCAACGGCTGGACCACCGAGCCGCCCACCGGCTCCGGGGCCGTCCGCGACCAGTGGGAATCGCTGGCCGCGCTGGTCCGGCTCGCCGAGGACTTCGCCCGCAACCGGCCCCACGCCACCCTGGGCGACCTCACGGTCGAGCTGGACGAGCGGATGGCCGCGCAGCACGCGCCGACCGTCCAGGGCGTCACCCTCGCCTCCCTGCACGCGGCCAAGGGCCTGGAGTGGGACGCGGTCTTCCTCGTCGGCCTCACCGACGGCATGATGCCGATCACCTACGCCAGGACCGACGAGCAGGTCGAGGAGGAACGCCGCCTGCTGTACGTCGGCGTCACCCGGGCGCGGCTGCACCTGACGCTTTCCTGGTCCCTCTCCCGGGCTCCGGGGGGCCGGGCCTCCCGGAAGCCCAGCCGCTTCCTCAACGGCCTGAGGCCGGGTTCCATGGCCGCCGGAAGCCGGGCGGCCGGCGCCGTCGAGGGCGGGGTCCGCAAGCGGGGCCGTCGCGGGCCGGTGCTGTGCCGGGTCTGCGGCAAGACCCTGACCGAGGCGGGCGAGCTGAAACTGATGCGCTGCGAGGACTGCCCGTCCGACATGGACGAAGGCCTCTACGAACGGCTGCGGGAGTGGCGCGCGGGCCAGGCGAAGGAGCTGGGCCAGCCCGCTTACTGCGTCTTCACGGACAAGACCTTGATGGCGATCGCGGAGGCCGCTCCCGCGGAGGCGGGCGAGCTCTCGATGATCTCCGGGGTGGGCGGCCGCAAGCTCGACCGGTTCGGGGCCGATGTGCTGGCCATCTGCGCAGGTGAGGAGCCGGAGAGCGGTGCCGTGGACGACGCGTAGAAACTCGTCGGGAAAATAGTTTGCGCATGCCCCGCGAAGCCCCATAGGTTCTTAGCAACGGAAACGGTGGCTTCTCCGAAGCCCCGGATTCATGCTGTACTTATCCGAATACGCATGGGACAGGCCCTCACGGGCCGGGTCCCCGAGACGCCGAGAGGAGGCGAGACCAGTGACCAGCTTCATGACCTTCACCAAAATGACCGATCGCTCGGTTGCCGCTTCCTCCTGCCTGCTTCTCGCTCCCTCCGCGCTCTCCGCCTCGGGTACCGGTCTGTCCGCGATTTCCGCTGTCAGCCCCGCCCCCCTGGCCGCCCTCCCGGTGAACGAGCGCAATGAACGACCGGTCCAGGCATCGGCAGCAGTAGCGGCGGGCCAGGCCAAGGCGCATGCCTATGGCGGCTTCGCGGCGGCGACCGGTGCCGGAAACCAGAAGAAGCAGACGACGCAGCACCACCTGATGTGGGCCTTCCGTGGGCTCGAACCCTGGAGTGATCCAGTCTGATCGCATGATCGGACCGGCGCCTTCAGGGCCGCGGAACCCCACCCGGGATCCGCGGCCCTTTTGTTTGTCCCCGAACCGGGGACGGCAGCGCGAAGGGGCCTCGGGACTGGCAAGAACAGGTACCAGCCGAACCCGGCCGACCGGCCGGAACGCCTAGCCGAACAAGACGAGGAAGAAACCACCGTGCAACTCGAAGCGCACGCCCCGTCCGTACCGCAGACCCAGACGATCTCCCCGCCCGCAGTCCCGGAGGACTCCACCTTGACTCCCCTCACCGCGCTCACCGCGCTCGACGACGCCATCGAGAACCTCGGCGTACCCGTCGCCTGCCGTACCTACGACCCGGAGGTCTTCTTCGCCGAGTCCCCGGCCGATGTCGAGTACGCCAAGTCGCTCTGCCGCACCTGTCCGCTGGTCGAGGCCTGCCTCGCCGGAGCGGTCGAGCGCCGCGAGCCCTGGGGCGTCTGGGGTGGCGAGCTGTTCGTCCAGGGCGTCGTCGTCGCCCGCAAGCGTCCGCGTGGCCGTCCGCGCAAGAACCCGGTCGCTGCGTGAACGCCACCGGAACCATCGACCGCCCCCTGACGCGCGACCCCCTGAAGCAGGCCCTCATGACTCCGCAGCACACGAGCGAGCAGCCGTCCGGCTCCGCCATCGAAGACTTCACCACCACCGGCGCGACCACCTCGCGTCAGAACAGGACCCGCGAGATGCAACTCATCCCAGAAGCCCTGGCTCGTGCCCATATGGACGACCGGATGCGCGAGGCGGACGGCGAACGTCACGCCTTGCGCGTGGTCGCCGCGCGCCGCATGCAGCGGCGAGCCGAGCGCGTCTCGCTGCGCGCCCGCCGCGCACTGGCCATGGCCGTCATGAACTAATACCGACGAAGGAAAACCGCCGGGGGGGCGGTCCGAACGGACC
>NZ_JASISO010000038.1:0-27880 GCF_030063135.1 Streptomyces sp. G-G2 | reverse complement strand
CCCCCCCCCCCCCCCCCCCCCCCCCCCCCCCGGGGTGTCAGGAAGCGCGGGTGCCACGGAGCGGCGCGGGCGTTTCGCGGGGCCGGGCGCCCCGGGCGGCGATATCGTCGGTGGGTGGACCAGCCGACTCCCCACCCCGCGCCCACGGGACCCGAGGCCCCGCCCGTCACCTGTGCCCACTGCGGCGCACGGCAGCCCGACGGCGCCCCGCCCACCTGGACCTGTTCCATGGAGAACGGCAGCAGGCAGTACCTCTGCCACGACTGCGCCCGGGCCCACATCCGCTCCATCGAGGGCAAGCTCGACCCGACGTGGTGGTGACCCCCGCCGAGCCGCCCGTCGGTCGCCTCGATTCGGACGCAGCCCCCGGCTCCGATCCCGATCCCGTCTCCGGGCCGGGTTCGGTCAGGACTCCGGCAGGAACCCCGGGAGCCAGGCCTCCAGTTCGTCGCGCAGCCGCACGGTCGCACCCAGCTGACACAGCACACCGATCGTGCTCAGCGTCACCCGGTGGATCAGCAGGTAGGACGGCGGCAGATTGATCTGACGGCCCAACTGGTGCGCGGGCGAGCGCGGATCGGCGATCCGCGCGGCCTGGCTGCGCATCCAGGTCCGGGAGAAGGTGAACTCATCCGCCTCGAAGGGCTCGATGATCGGCCGCAGGTAGTCCAGCACCGCGTCCGGGTCCAGCTCGATGGACTTCTTCACGAAGCCCTCCGCGCACAGGTGGCCGTAGACCCCCTCGGCATCGTCGTCCAGGGTCATCCGCAGGGACCTGCCGATGGGCTTCGGCAGTCCGCCCGGCAGTCGGTCGACCGTACCGAAGTCGAGCACCCCCAGCCGGGTCCGGCCGTCGGCACCGGTGACCAGCCGGAAGTTGCCCGGATGCGGATCGGCGTGCAGCAGCCCGGTGCGCGCGGGACCCGAGAAGAGGAACCGGGCCAGCAGCTGCCCGGCGCGGTCGCGTTCCTCCTGGGCGCCGCTGGAGATGATCTCCGACAGCGGAGTCCCCTCGATCCATTCGGTCACCAGCACCTCGTCGCCCTGGTGCACGACATCCGGTACGACCACATCGGGATCGCCCTCGAACGCCTCCGCGTGGATCCGCTGGGACTCCGCCTCCAGCTCGTAGTCCAGCTCCTCCGAGACCCGGTCCCGCAGCTCGGTGATCAACGGCTTGATGTCCATGCCCGGGATCAGCGGTCCCAGGAGGCTCGCGAACCGGCCGAGCTGCTTGAGGTCCGACAGCAGCGCCTCCCCGGCCCCCGGGTACTGCACCTTCACCGCGACCCGCCGCCCGTCGCGCCACACGGCCCGGTGCACCTGACCGATCGACGCGGCCGCCGCGGGCTTGTCCTCGAACTCCGAGAACAGCTCCCGCCAGTCATCCCCGAGCCGCTCCGCCAGGATGCGGTGCACCCGCGCCGCGGGCAGCGGCGGGGCCGCCTCCTGGAGCTTGGTCAACGCGGCCCGGTAGGGCCCCGCCACCTCCTCGGGCAGTGCCGCCTCGAACACCGACATGGCCTGCCCGAACTTCATCGCACCGCCCTTCAGCTCACCCAGGGTGCGGAAGAGCTGCTCGGCGGTGCGCTGCTGCAACTCGCGCGCCACGATCTCCGCCGACTTGCCGCCTATCCGCTTCCCCAGCCCCCAGGTGGCCCGGCCCGCTATGCCCAGCGGCAGAGCGGCCAACTTGACGGTACGGGTGACCGCCTTCCGGGGAAGATCAGACATGCGCCCCTCCAAAACCCAGACAGCCGCGCCGCGAGCGGCGGTTACCCGGCCATTGTGTCCTGTCCCTCTCGGGCGACGGAGGAGTCCCCCTCCCGGGAGCCCGCCGCCCCGCACCCGCACTCCGGATGAGGGGTCACGCGCGCCCGCTCCCAGTGCAGCCCGGGCAGCGCGGCTTCCCAGCGCGCCCCCGTCGACGCGGGCAGCTCCCCGTCGAGGAAAGCCAGCGCGTGAGCCGCGGCCAGCCCCGCCACCGCGGTGGCCAACCCCAGATCGCAGGCGACCGAGCCCCGGCGCCGGTGTGTCGAACGCCACTGCACCAGCATCCTCGGCCAGGCCCGGTCCCGGGCCACCCGCTCGCGCTCCATGCACCCCGCACACCCCGTCGTGCCCGGCAGTACCAGCGGCCCCACCAGCCCGGTCCCCTCCAGCACCCCCGCATACAGGTGCGGGGTCCCCGAGGCCACCCAGTCGGCGGCCGTCTCGGGATCCGGGGCCCACGCCTGGAGCCCGTCCCGGGGCGCGACCACCACCAGGGCCAGCCCCGGCTCGGGGCCCTCCCGCTCCCGGGCCCGCGGCGCCCGTCCCGGAGCCGAAGCCCGCACCACGGCCCCCGCCGCCTCCGCCCGCAGCCTGCCCACGCTCTCCGGGCCGAGCCCGCCGGGCACCACGTCCCCCGGCTCCACCCGCCCCCCGTCCAGCACCTCGACCCACCCCACCCCGGCCCCCGCCAGCACCGCGGCGATCAGCGCGCCCACCCGCCCGCTCCCGCGCACCTGGACCCGTATCGTCCGCCGCGCCGCGATCCCCCGCAGATCCCCGCCGGGCTCCCGGCGCACCAGGGACAGCGAGCCGCGGTCCGGCCCCAGCCGCTCCAGCGCCTCCGGCCGCCGCAGCAGGGACTGGGCCCGCGGACCGCCCGCCGTGGCGTCGTCGATCACCCCGGCCGACGCCAGCCGTCGCACCAGCTCGTCCACCTGGCCTTCCGGCAGCCCCATCGCGGCTGCCTCGCCCCGCAGCAAGTCCATGCTCCGGGTCCCGTCGAGCCGGTCCAGCAGCGTGCCCGTGGCCGTGTCCACCGGTCCGAACACCACCGCGTGCGCGGGAGTCACCCCGAACTGCACGGTGTGCAGATCACGCCAGGCCCGCGCCAGCGCGGGCTTCACCTTCGGATACATCGCCCTTCCCCCTCTTCCTTGTGTCTCTCTCCAGCTCCCCACCACACGGCCTCGACGCCGCTCTCGCAGCATGACGGCCCGCCGCCGACCGTGCGGAAAGTTGTCCACAGGCGACCCCCGTCCGGCATATGAGATGACCGGCGGGCGCGAGTGGAGGGCGGCGGACGGGGGACCGTCGGGCACCGATCCGAACCGATCATGTTCGAACCGCCGGGGGGCGCGACGTACGGCCTGGCCACCCGGTACGGTCGTGCCGTGTCCGCCGATCCACCGCACCGCGCCGTCGAAGTCCGCCGGAGCGCGCGCCGCCGAAGGACCGTCTCCGCCTACCGTGAGGGTGACCGGACGGTCGTACTGATCCCTGCCCGGATGTCCGAGGCCGAGGAGCAGCGCTGGGTGGGTGTGATGCTCGACAAGCTGGCGGCGCAGGAGAGCAAGCGCACCATCGGGGACGCGGAACTCACCGAGCGCGCCGAGCGTTTGTCCGAGCAGTACTTCAGCGGCCGTGCCCGCCCGGCCTCGGTCCGCTGGGTCACCAACCAGAACACCCGCTGGGGCTCCTGCACCCCCGCCGAAAGCAGCATCCGGCTGTCCCACCGCCTCCAGGGCATGCCGGAGTACGTGCTGGACTACGTGCTGCTGCACGAGCTGGCCCACCTCCTGGTCCCGGGGCACGGCCCGAGCTTCTGGCAGCTGCTGGAGGCCTATCCCCGTACCGAGCGGGCCCGCGGCTATCTCGAAGGAGTGGTCGCGGCCGAGCGGCTCCCCAAGGTCCCGGCGGCGCGCGAGGAGTGAGCCCGGGCCCGCGCGCGGGGGCGGCACGCCTCCCGCGTCCCGTTCGTTGAGACCTGTCCGTGATGTGTACCGGCTCGGTACCGGCTTGGCTCGATGTCGGCGGAAGCCGTTAGCCTGACGGGCACGCATTCATCGTCGGGACGGGGGACGGTCGTTACGTATGGCCAGGGAATTCCAGCGCGGCCACAAGGCCAAGATCAGTGATCTCACCGCCGGCACGGATCTGTACGTGGGTGTGCAGATCTCCGGGCCCGGGCTGAGCTTCGACATCAGTTGTTTCGGCCTCGACGCGGACGAGCGGCTGTCCGACGACCGCTACTTCATCTTCTTCAACCAGCCGAAATCGCCCGAGGAGTCCATCCAGCTCCTCGGCGAACAGGCCGGCGACAGCGAATCCTTCCGGGTGACGCTGGACCGCGTCCCGGCGAACGTCCACAAGCTGTCCTTCACCGCGACGATCGACGGCGCGGGCCAGATGTCCCAGGTCGGCCCCGGGTACATCCGGGTCGTCGCGGGCGGCGAGGAAGTGGTCCGCTACTCCTTCACCGGCGCGGAGTTCAGCACCGAGCGCGCCGTCATGCTCGGCGATTTCTACCTCAAGGACGTCTGGCGCTTCGCCGCCGTCGGCCAGGGTTTCGACGGCGGCCTCGAAGCGCTGCTGAAGAATTTCGGTGGCGAGGTCGCCGAGGAGGAGGCTCCGGCCCCGCAGGCCGAGGCCCCGGCCCAGGTTCCGCAGCAGGCCGCCGGAGCGCCCTCGTTCGCGCCCCCGGCCTTCTCCGCGCCGCCCGCCGCCCCCGCGCCCCCCGCCCCGCCGCAGTACCAGCAGCCCCCGGCGCCCCAGCCCGGTCCCGCGCTGCACGTGGCGCCGACCATGGTGGGCCCCCTCGTGCCGCCCGCCCCGCCCGCCCCGGCCGCCCCGGGCCCGTACGGCCAGCCCGTGCACCCGCCGCAGCCCCCGCCGAACCCCTCCTACGGGCACCAGGTCCCCGGCCAGGCACCCCCCGGCCCGTACGCGGCTCCGGGTCCGTACGGGAATCAGGCCCCCGGCCCGTATCCGCCGCCCCCCGGCGCACCGCAAGCGCCGTACGGTCAGCAGCCGGGCCAGCATCCCGGCCAGGTCCCCGGCCAGCACCCCGGTATGCCCGCGGTCGCCGGAACCCCGGCCGCCCCCGGCCTGACCTCCGCCCTCCAGCTCTACAAGGAGGCCCCGACGGGCGCCCGCTGGACCGCGCAGAACCACCAGCTCGTGCGCGTCGACCTGGGCATCGGCGGCCAGGCCGTCCTCGCCCGCCAGGGCAGCATGGTGCTGTACCAGGGCAAGGTGGACTTCAGTTACAAGGGCGCGGGCTTCGCGGGCCGCATCGTCGGCAACGCCACCGGCCAGGAGATGCAGCTCATGCGCTGCAGCGGCCGCGGCCAGGTCTTCCTCGCCGAGAACGGCACCCACCTCCACGCCATCGAGCTCCAGGGCGACGGAATCTGCGTCTCCGCCGAGAGCGTGCTCGCCTTCGACGAGTCGCTGCAGCACGAGGTCCGCCGCATCGAGGGCCACGGCATCCCGGGCGGCGCCCTGTTCACCATGCAGTTCCAGGGCTCCGGCACGGTCGTCGTCAAGACGCACGGAACCCCCGTCGTCCTGCCGGTCACCCCGACCACCTTCGCCGACAGCAACGCCATCGTCGCCTGGTCGGCGGGAGCGCAAGTGGTCATTTCCAGCCAGGTCCGGCTGCGGCGCAACGCCTACCCCGGTCACAGCGGGGAGACCGTGAACCTCCAGTTCCGCGGCGCCCCCGGCAACTTCATCATCGTCCAGCCCTACGAGGTCTGAGGGAGCCCGCCATGAACCAGATGAATCCGAACCAGCAGATCGCGGGCTACGCCCCGACCCCCGTCGCCGCCCGTATGGAGAACCACGGGCGCGCCATGCTCAAGGTCGCCATGCAGAGCGGCCACGACCTCTTCGCCCGCACCGGCTCGATGGTCGCCTACGAGGGCTTCGTCCAGTACGAGCCCAACCCGCCCGCCGTGCGCCAGATGGCCTCGCAGTGGCTGACGGGCGAGGGCGCCCCGCTGATGAAGTGCACCGGCGACGGCCTGCTCTACCTCGCCGACTACGGCGCGGACGTCGTCGTCATCAACCTCAACAACGACGCCCTCTCCGTCAACGGCACCAATCTGCTCGCCTTCGACGCCCAGCTCACCTGGGGCGTCGAGCGGGTCAAGGGCATGGCCAAATTCGCCGGCCAGGGCCTGTTCAACGTACAGATCTCCGGCACCGGCTGGGTCGCGCTGACCTCCCGGGGCACCCCGATCGTGGTCGACTGCGGCCGCGGCGAGGACGAGACGTACGTCGACCCGGACGCGCTCGTCGCCTGGTCTCCGAATCTCAAGGTCAAGGGCAAGCGCAGCTTCAAGGCCTCGTCGATGATCGGCCGCGGCAGCGGGGAGGCCTTCCAGATGGCCTTCTCGGGCCAGGGGATCGTCGTCGTACAGCCCAGCGAGGACAGCACCGACCGGCTCCGGGCCCGGGGCTGAGGGGGAGCGGACACATCATGCAAAGCGCACTTTTCAGCCACTCCGAGGCACAGTCCCAGGAGCGCTACGTCGTCCAGAACCCGCAGATGCTGCGGGTCTCGCTCACCGGCCAGGACGACGTCCTGGCGCGCAAGGGATCGATGGTCGCCTACCAGGGACTGATCGACTTCGACGGCGAGTACCAGAGCACCAACCAGCGGACCTCCCGCGCCCGCACCGGTGAGGGCCTCGACCTGATGCGCTGCTCCGGGCAGGGCACGGTGTACTTCGCCAACCTCGCCCAGGACGTGCACGTACTGGACGTGGACCAGGACGGCCTGACCGTGGACAGCAGCTACGTCCTCGCCCTCGACTCCACCCTGCACACCGAGGCCATCGCGGTGGACAGCCAGTACGGCATCTCCGGCTCGGGGAAGTACCAGCTCAACATCACCGGCCGCGGCAAGGTCGCCCTGATGACCTCGGGGCAGCCGCTGCTGCTGCGGATCACCCCCGACAAGTACGTCAACGTCGACGCGGACGCCATCGTCGCCTGGTCCACCTCGCTGCGCGTGCAGATGCAGGCCCAGACGCACTCCACCGGGGTGTGGCGGCGCCGCGGCAACACGGGGGAGGGCTGGGAGCTGAGCTTCCTCGGCCAGGGCTTCGCCCTGGTGCAGCCCAGCGAGCTGCTCCCGCCGCAGAACGCCCAGCTCGGCCAGGGCGTCGCCGCGCAGTACGGCATGGGCCAGCAGGGCGCCCACGCGCAGAACCAGAACAACGCCTGGAACTGACGGCCGCGGCGAAGGGGCGGGCGGGGACCGCGAGGTCTGCGCCCGCCCCCTACCCGCGCGCCGGTGTCAGAGCCGCGCCCGGGTCGCCTCCATCAGCCGGACCACCGAATCATCGGCGACCCCGGCCACCTCCTCGTACGCGAACCAGCGCAGGTCCAGCGACTCCTCGCTGATCTCCGCGACCGCCCCCGCCGGGGCCAGCGCCCCGTACTGGACGTCCAGGTGCCAGTTGCACGGCGCCGGGATCGGATGCCGGTCCAGCCTGACCGGGCCGCCGGGCAGCAGCGTGAGCCCCGCCGCTATGCCGGACTCCTCCCGGGCCTCGCGCAGCGCCGCGTCCGCGAGGGTCGCGTCACCGGGCTCGCAGTGCCCGCCCATCTGGAGCCACATCCCGAGCTTCTTGTGCAGGGTCAGCAGCACCCGGCCGCGCGAGGGGTCGATCACCAGGGCGCTGCCCGTGATGTGCCCCGCCCCGCAGGGCTTCCACATGCCGTCGGGGTGGGCCGCCAGGTGCTCCAGGTAGGCCTCGCGCAGCGCGCCTTGGCCGCCCTGGCCCTCGTACCCCTTCAGTACGAGGACCGCGTCGTCGTACAGGCTCACTTGGTGTCGTCACCGTCCTGCTCGCGCTTCTCGGCGGCCTCGCCGAGCATCTTGTCGATCTCCGAGAAGTCCAGCTGCTCGCGGTGCACGAAGCCGTCCGGGTCGTCCAGGTCGGAGGCCGTCGGCAGCATGTCCGGGTGCTCCCACAGCCCGTCGCGCCCGTCCACGCCGCGCGCGTCGGTGAGCGAGGCCCACAGCCGCGAGGCGTCCCGCAGCCTGCGCGGGCGCAGCTCCAGGCCGATCAGGGTCGCGAAGGTCTGCTCGGCCGGGCCGCCCGAGGCGCGGCGCCGGCGCAGGGTCTCGCGCAGCGCGTCCGCGGAGGTCAGCCGGGGCTTGGCCGCCTCGTGCACCACCGCGTCCACCCAGCCCTCGACCAGCGCGAGCGCGGTCTCCAGGCGGGCCAGTGCCGCCTTCTGCTCCGGGGTGTCCTGCGGCTGGAACATACCGCCCTGGAGTGCTTCCTGGAGCTGCTCCGGGTTCGACGGGTCGAGCTGGCCGACCACCTCCTCCAGCTTCGAGGTGTCGACCTTGATGCCGCGCGCGTAGCCCTCCACGGCGCCGAACAGGTGCGAGCGCAGCCACGGCACGTGCGCGAAGAGCCGCTGGTGGGCGGCCTCGCGCAGGGCCAGGTAGAGCCGGATCTCGTCCGAGGGGACGCCGAGGTCCTTGCCGAAGGCCTCGATGTTCAGCGGCAGCAGCGCGGCCTTGCCCGCCGGGCCCAGCGGCAGCCCGATGTCGGTGGAGCCGACGACCTCGCCCGCGAGGGTGCCCACGGCCTGGCCGATCTGCTGGCCGAACATGGCCCCGCCCATGGAACGCATCATCCCGAGCAGCGGGCCCGCCATGGCCTGCATCTCCTCGGGCAGTACGTCGCCCATGGCCGCGCCGACCCGCTCGGCGACCGGGTCGACCAGTTCCTTCCACACCGGCAGGGTCGCCTCGACCCATTCGGCGCGGCTCCAGGCCACGGCCGTGGCCGCGCCGGACGGCAGCGAGGTGACGGAGTCCAGCCACAGGTCGGCCAGGCGCACGGCCTCCTCGACGGCGGAGCGCTCGGCGGGGCCGACGCTGGCGTCCTTGACGCCTTCGGCGGTGCCCTGGGCGACGGTCTGGCGGGCGATGTCCTTGGCCATGTCCCAGTTCACGGGACCGCCCTCGTAGCTGAGCATCTGCCCGAGCTGCTGGAAGGCGGCGCCCAGGTCGTTCGGGTTCATGGAACCGAACATCGCGGCGAACGGATTGTCCGCGCCGCCGGGGCCACCGGCGCCCGGCAGTCCGCCGGGCAGTGCGGCCCCGGGGAACCCGAACGGATTCGGGCCACCCTGACCGCCCTGGTCGCCCTTCTTCTTGCCTTCGTCGCCGTTCTCCGGCTCCTCCGGCGGAAGGCCGAATCCGAATGGGGTGTCGCTCACGGGTTTCCTCGGCTCGTAGGGCCGTCGGCGGGAGCCGACGGGCAATGGTCCGACAACACCACCCAGCGTAGACACCGCGGCCGCATCCGGGCTCGGTGCTCCGCCTGCTGCCGGGCTGCGGCAGGATGGACATCACCTGGTAGGTCCGCGTCAGGACGCGGCCCCACTGAAGACAACCGCTGGAGACGCCCGGTGAGTTCCCCAGATCCGCAGGTTCGAGAGCCGCACGGCGACGAAAACCGCCCTGACCACGGCGAGCAGCCCGGCGGCGTTCGCCCGCCGCGTAACCCGCCGGTACGCGGCCCCATCGTCGCCGTGACCGGCGCCGCCTCGGGGGTCGGCGCCGCCCTGGTGGCCCGGCTCGCCGCTTCGGACGAGGTCAAGCAGGTCGTCGCCATCGACGAGCGGCGCGGCGAGTGCACGGAGGCGCAGTGGCACGTCCTGGACGTACGGGACCCCGCGATCGCCGAGAAACTGCGCGGCGCGGACGTGGTCGTCCACCTCGCGCTGGACCTCGACCTGGAGACCGACCCCGCGGCCCGTACGGCGTACAACGTGCGCGGGACCCAGACCGTGCTCACCGCCGCCGCCGCGGCCGGGGTGCACCGCGTGGTGCTCTGCACCTCCGCGATGGTCTACGGCGCCCTCCCGGACAACGACATCCCGCTGACCGAGGACTCCGAGCTGCGGGCCACCGCCGAGGCCACCGGCGTCGGCGACCTGCTGGAGATCGAGCGCCTGGGCCGCCGCGCGCCCCGGGCGCACCCCGGCCTCAACGTCACCGTGGTCCGCCCCGCCGTGCTGGTCGGCGGTACGGACACCGCGCTGACCCGCTACTTCGAGTCCCCGCGCCTGCTCGTGGTCGCCGGATCCCGTCCCACCTGGCAGTTCTGCCACGTCGAGGACCTGGTCAGCGCCCTGGAGTACGCGGCCCTGGAGAAGGTGGAGGGAGAGCTGGCGGTGGGCTGCGAGGGCTGGCTGGAGCAGGAGGAAGTAGAGGAGCTGAGCGGGATCCGGCGCATGGAGCTGCCGTCCGCCGTCGCGCTCGGCGCCGCCGCCCGGCTGCACCGCATCGGGCTGACCCCGTCCCCGGCCGGGGACCTCGCGTACACGATGCATCCGTGGGTGGTCAGCGTCAGCAGGCTGCACGCGGCGGGCTGGCGGCCGCGCTGGACCAATGAGGAGGTCCTCGCGGAACTGCTCCAGGAGGTCGCGGGCAGGCACACCGTCGTCGGCCGCCGACTGGGCCGCAAGGACGCGACGGCGGCGGGCGCCGCCGGAGCGACGGTCGCCCTGCTGGGCGCGGCGGCGGCGATCCGCGCGGCCCGCAGGCGGCGCGGGATCTGAGCCCCGGGGGCCCGGGGGCCGCCCGCCGGGGGCCCCGGCGGGCGGGGCCTCCTGTAGGAGGCTCCATATCCCCTGCCCGTACACCCGGTCGAATCGGCTATTCCGCGATGTGAGAACCGTGGTGCACGATGGCTGCATGGCTCCGCACTTCGACCACCCCGGCGAGCAGGCCGCACCGGACCCGATCCGGCTGCTCCAGATCCGCGAGACCCCGCTCTCGCTCGACGAGGTCTTCCAGGCCGTCGGCGACGACGCGACGGGCGGCACCGCCCTCTTCGTGGGCACGGTGCGCGACCACGACGGCGGGGCGGACGTCGACTCGCTCGGCTACTCCTGCCACCCGACGGCCGAGGCCGAGATGCGCCGCGTCGCCGAACGCGTCGTCGCGAAGTACCCGGTCCGCGCCCTGGCGGCCGTACACCGCGTCGGGGACCTGCGCGTCGGTGACCTCGCGGTCGTCGTCGCCGTCTCCTGCCCGCACCGCGGGGAGGCCTTCGAGGCGTGCCGGATGCTGATCGACGACCTCAAGCACGAGGTGCCGATCTGGAAGCACCAGATGTTCTCCGACGGCACCGAGGAGTGGGTCGGCGCCTGCTGAGACCGCCGCCCGACGCGTCCGCGGCACCCGTATGGACGCGCAACACGCCCTCGATTTGCGTAACTACGCCCCGGGCACGAGCGTTGGAGCAACAAACAGCTCGATCTCGGGGTAGGGAGCGCACATGGGTTCTTTGGCGTGGTTGCTGATTCCGCTCTTCGCCGCCGTCGGCGCAGCGATATGGGGGACCTGGGCCGCCCGCGACCGCACGTCCGGCGACATATCCGAGCTCGCCGGCTACGCGAGATTCCGCGAGGTCATGGACTCAGGCCAGGCCGACAGGGCCAAGGCGCATTCCGGTTCCGACGCCGTCTGACGCGTCCCGTGAGTGGCCTGCCGGGTATCCGACCGACAACCCTCCGGGGAACCCCGCGGGGACTGCGGGAACCCTCCCCGTACGGACCGGCCCCACGGGCCGCCCCACAGGGCCGTCACGTACTGTCGATCCATGCCACGCCGCACTGCGACGATGCTCGCGTCCACCCTCATGCTGTTCGCGCTGCTCTGCGCCGGAGTGTTCATCAAGGTCCCGTACTCCGAGATGAGCCCCGGCCCCACGGTGAACACCCTCGGTGACTCGCGCGGCGAGCCGGTCCTGAACATCTCGGGCCGCAAGACCTACCCCACCAGCGGTCACCTGAACATGACCACGGTCCGGGTGACGGGCGCGGACTACGACATGAACCTGCTGGAAGCGGTGTACGGCTGGGCCGCCCGCGACAACATCGTGGTCCCGCACGAGAACCTCTACCCGCACGGCAAGACGGACAAGGAATCGACGCAGGAGAACGCCGAGGAGTTCAGCCAGTCGCAGGAGAGCGCCAAGGTGGCCGCCCTCAAGCAGCTCGGCGTCCCGGTGACCGCCCGCGTGAACGTCGCCACCGTGGTCAAGAACAGCCCCGCCGAGGGCAAGTTGCACGCCGGTGACGTGATCGTCGCCGTGGACGGCGCCCCGGTGAAGGAACCCGCGGACGTCGCCACACTGGTCACCCGGCACCAGCCCGGGCAGAAGGTCGAGTTCACCGTCATCCCGGCCGCCGAGGCGGCCGAGGCGAAGAAGGCCGGGCGCGAGCCCGCCGGACCCCAGAAGGTGGAGATCACCGCGGGCAAGGCGCCCGACGACGGTCACGCGATCGTCGGCATCCGGGCCGGGACCGACCACACCTTCCCGTTCCGCATCGACATCAACCTCGCCGACGTCGGCGGCCCCAGCGCGGGTCTGATGTTCTCCCTCGGCATCGTCGACAAGCTGACGCCCCAGGACCTGACCGGCGGGAAGTTCGTCGCGGGCACCGGAACCATCGACGACGCCGGTACGGTCGGTCCGATCGGCGGCATCCAGATGAAGACCATCGGGGCGCGTCAGGCGGGCGCCCAGTACTTCCTGACCCCGGCGGAGAACTGCGCCGCGGCCGCCAAGGACGTACCGGACGGCCTCACCCTGGTGAAGGTCTCCACCATCGGCGACGCCATGAAGGCGCTGGAGAAGATCAGCAAGGGGGACAGGGCCGGACTGCCGCAGTGCGGCGCGTCCTGACCCCACCCCCCCTCGCGCGCCGCGGCCCGCGGTCAGGAGAAGGTCGCCGCCAGCGCCTCGGCCAGCCCGGGCACCAGGCTGGCCCCGGTGAGCACCTCGCTCGCCGCGTCCTTCTCGCGCAGCCGTACGGCAGATTCGCGCGACCCGTCGCGCAGGACGCCCACGGTCAGGCGCACCTCCTGCCGTTCGGGGTGCCCGGCGACCCACTTGGCGAGCTGCTTGTCGGTCAGGTCGGACGGTACGGCGGCCTCCGCGGACGGCGGGAGCATCAGCCGCTCCACCGTCAGCGCGCAGCCGACGACCGAGTCGGGCCAGGCGAGCGTGCCCAGGAACTTGTCCAGGGCGGTGCCCTTCGGCAGTTCGTCCTGTTCGATCGGCGTGAGCTGGATCTTGCCCGCGTCGTCCTGGTCCAGGCCGAGCTGCCGGGCCAGCCGGGGCTCCTGCCTGCGCAGCCGGGCGGTGTCGACCAGGGCGAAGAGCCGGGCGGGCCGGTCCCAGCCCTGACCGGCCGCGTATTCGTCGATCTCGAGCACGGCACGGGTCAGCGGGCTGGCCGCCATCGGAGTGCCGGGGGAGGGGGAAAGGTTGGACATGGACAACATCCTGCCTCCTTTCGCTCTGATACCGGGAACTGACTAAAGCCTCAGTAAGTTGAATCAGTGGGCTCTACGATCGGGGGCCCCTGCTTTTGAAAACGTCCAGTACCCCACGACACACAGCGACTTTCGAGGTGCGCACCTTGGCTTTCCAGATGCCGGACCGCGGCGGAGGCCCCTCCGGGCCACGGATGAGAGTCGGCCGCCCCTCCCGGCGCGCCCGCACTCTCCTGATGACCCTGGGCGTCCTGGCCGTCCTGGCCATGGCCTTCATCATGTTCGCGGGCTTCTGGACCGACTGGCTCTGGTTCCGCTCCGTCCACTACTCCACCGTCTTCACCACCACGCTCTGGACCAAAATCGGCCTGTTCGCCGTCTTCGGCCTGATCATGGCGGGTGCCATCGGGTTCAACATCTGGCTGGCGCACCGGCTGCGGCCGCCGCTCAGCGCGATGTCGGTGGAGCAGCAGAGCCTCGACCGCTACCGGATGAGCGTCGCGCCCTTCAAGAAGTGGCTGCTCCTCGGGATCGCGGTGCTCGTCGGACTGATCGCGGGCGCCTCGGCGGCCGGTCAGTGGAAGACCTGGCTCATGTACGTGAACGGGGTGCCCTTCGGGCAGCAGGACCCCCAGTTCCACATGGACGTGTCGTTCTACACCTTCGACCTGCCCTGGTACCGGTTCCTGCTCGGCTTCGGCTTCGCCGCCGCCGTGCTGTCGCTGATCGCGGCGGCCATCGTGCACTACCTGTACGGCGGCCTGCGCGTCACCAGCCCGGGCGCCCGCGCCACCGCCGCGGCCACCGGCCACCTGTCGGTGCTGCTCGGCATCTTCGTATCGCTGAAGGCCGTCGCGTACTGGCTCGACCGGTACGGCCTGGCCGTCAAGTCGAGTGACTTCAAGGCCGCGGACAACTGGACCGGCCTGCGGTACGTCGACGCCAACGCCTACCTCCCGGCCAAGACCATCCTCTTCTGCATCGCCGCGATCTGCGCCGTGCTGTTCTTCGCGACGCTGTGGCGCCGCACCTGGCAGCTCCCGGTGATCGGCTTCGGCCTGATGGTGCTCTCGGCCATCCTGATCGGCGGGCTCTACCCGGCGATCGTGCAGAAGTTCCAGGTCCAGCCCAACGAGCAGGCCAAGGAATCTCCGTACGTCGAGAAGAACATCAAGGCGACGCGCGACGCGTACGGGATCGCCGACACGGACGTGAAGGACTACGCGGGCGTGCCCTCGGCGGGGACCGACAAGGCGCAGTTGCGGCAGACGGCGGCCTCCACGGCCAGCATCCGCCTCCTCGACCCGAACATCGTCTCCCCGGCCTTCCAGCAGCTCCAGCAGGTCAAGGGCTACTACGCCTTCCCGTCCACGCTCGCCGTGGACCGGTACAAGGGCCAGGACACGGTCATCGGCCTGCGCGAGCTCAACATCAACGGCATCCCGAAGAACAACTGGATCAACGACCACTTCAAGTACACCCACGGCTACGGCGTCGTCGCGGCCAAGGGCACCACCGCCAAGGACGGCGCTCCCGACTTCACCCAGTCCGACCTCCCCTCCAAGGGAATGTTCGGCACGGACTTCGAGCAGCGCGTCTACTACGGCGAGCAGACGAAGCAGTACTCGATCGTCGGCGGCCCGCAGAAGGAGCTGGACTACTCCGACGACAAGGGCGAGAAGGAGACCAGCTACAAGGGCGACAGCGGGGTCAACCTCGACAACCCGGTCAACCGGGCGGCGTACGCACTCGCCTTCAGCGAGCCGCAGATCCTCTACTCCGGCGCCATCGGCGAGGGCTCGCGGATCCTCTACAACCGCACGCCCAAGGAACGCGTCGAGGCCGTCGCCCCCTGGCTGACCATCGACGGCGCGCCCTACCCGGCGGTCGTGGGCGGACGGATCGTCTGGATCGTCGACGCCTACACGACGACCAACGGCTACCCCTACGCCTCGCGCACCACGCTGGGCGACAGCACCGCGGACTCGCTGACCAACAGCCAGCGCGCGGTGGTGGCCCAGGAGAACCAGGTCAACTACATCCGCAACTCGGTGAAGGCCACGGTCGACGCGTACGACGGCAAGGTCAGCCTGTACCAGTGGGACACCAAGGACCCGGTCCTCAAGACCTGGATGAAGGCGTTCCCCGGCACGGTCAAGGAGAAGAGCGAGATCTCCAAGGACCTGATGGCGCACCTGCGTTACCCGCAGGACCTCTTCAAGGTCCAGCGCGAGCTGCTGACCCGGTACCACGTCACGGACCCGCAGACCTTCCTCAGCGGCAGTGAGGCCTGGGCCGTCCCGGACGACCCGACGACCAAGGGCACGGCGGTCCCGCCGTACTACCTGTCGATGAAGATGCCGGACCAGCCCGAGAAGGACCAGGTCTTCTCGCTCACGACGACCCTGACGCCGAACGAGCGGGACAACCTGAGCGCCTTCATGGCGGTCAACGCCGATCCGGGCACCTCGGACTACGGCAAGATCAGAATCCTGAAGATGCCGACCAGCAAGCCGGTCGACGGTCCCAAGCAGGTCCAGAGCAAGTTCAACTCCGAACCCAAGATCGCCGAGTCCATCCGCCTGCTGCGCGGTGGCGACTCCGAGGTCGAGTACGGAAACCTGCTCGCGGTCCCGCTCGACGGCGGGATGCTCTACGTCGAGCCGGTGTACGTGCGCAGTGCCGGGCTGAAGTACCCGCTGCTGCGCAAGGTCCTGGTGACCTACGGCAACCAGACGGCCTTCGAGGACACCCTGGACAAGGCGCTCGACTCGGTCTTCGGCGCCGAAGGGGCGACCCCGCCCACCACGCCGAACCAGCCGCCGCCGGACGGCACCACCAAGCCGCCCGCCAGCCAGGACCCGACGGTCAAGGCCGCGCTCGCCGATGCCTCGAAGGCCTTCGACGACGCGGACAAGGCCATGAAGGCGGGCGACTGGACCGCCTACGGCAAGGCGCAGGCCGACCTGTCGGCGGCGCTCAAGCGGGCGGTCGAGGCGGAGAGCAAGCTGAACACCCCGGCTGCCAACCCGGGCGGCTGACCGCTCGACCGGCGGTCGGCCCGTGCTCGGCCAACGGTCGGCCAAGGGTCGGGATCGCCCGGAGATCAAGGATGAAAGGTTCCGTCCCGCGTCGTGATACTGTGGTTTCACCGACGCGGGGTGGAGCAGCTCGGTAGCTCGCTGGGCTCATAACCCAGAGGTCGCAGGTTCAAATCCTGTCCCCGCTACTGAAAACGAAGGCCCGGATCCATGGGATCCGGGCCTTCGTCATGCCCGGTCCGTGCCCACGATCCATTCGGTGCGCGCCACGCGGTAGCTGAGGTGGGTGAGTTGGGGGCGGAGCGTGTTTGACTTGTCCCACTGCGGGCAAGTCGACAAAGCGCTGTAGTGACCTCTAGTGACCTCACTGGCTGCGACATACCAGGTGTACGCGGGTAGCAGGTGATGCGACGATGGGATTTATGGGGGACAGGTCAACTCTGCTGGAGACAGGGCGGTTTGTGAGGGCGGAGACCGAAACGGGCATGGAAGCCGGTAACCCGGCCGCGGCCGTGAGCGCGGATCCCGCACCGACCGGCGTGGATCAGCGGAACACGTACCGCACCGAAGAGGTCTTCGACGGAGCCGAAGCCGACGCGGCGAGCGACGCCGAGCTGGAGGCACGGCACCGCGGCGCCGCCGACAAGGGCGACCCCGGCGCCATGAGCGTGCTCGGGGCGCTGCTGCTGCGCCGCGGCGACCTGGCCCGGGCCGAGCCGTACCTGCGCGGGGCCACCGCCGCCGGAGACCGCGCCGCCGCCAACAACCTCGGCGTCCTGCTCCACCAGCGCGGCTACCCGGAGGACGCGGCGGGCTGGTGGCGGGTCGCCGCCGTGGCCGGATCCGCACCTGCCGCCCACGCCCTCGGGCGCCACTACCGCGAGCGCGGCGACGAACCCGCCGCCGAGTACTGGCTGCGTCAAGCGGCGGAATCCGGCCACGCGCTCGGCGCCTACGGACTCGCCGACCTCCTGGAGCACCGCGGCGACACGGGAGCCGAGCGGTGGCTGCGCGCTGCCGCCGAACAGGGCCACCGCGAAGCCGCCTACCGGCTCGCCCGGCACCTGCGCCGCCGCGAGCCCGCCGAGGCCGAGCAGTGGTACCGGCAGTCCGCCGCGCGCGGGCACCGGCGCGCCGCGCTGCACCTCGGCGCGCTGCTGGAGGCGCGCGGGGAGCTGAAGGAGGCCGGGCGCTGGTACCTCAGCTCCGCCAAGCAGGGCGAGGCGCGGGCCGCCTGCGCCCTGGGCTTCCTGCTGCGCGACGCCGGGGACGAGGACAGCGCCGTCACGTGGTGGCACCGGGCCGCCCAGGACGGCGACGGCAACGCCGCCAACGCGCTGGGCGCGCTGCACGCCGCGCGCGGGGAGACCCAGACCGCGGAGCGCTGGTACCGGGCCGCGATGGACGCGGGCGACCAGAACGGTGCGTACAACCTCGCCCTGCTGTGCGCCGCCCAGGACCGGACCGCGCAGGCCGAGCAGTGGTACCGCCGCGCGGCCTACGCCGGACACCGCGAGGCGGCCAACGCGCTCGCGATCCTGCTGCTCCAGGGCGGGGACGCGGCCGGAGCCGAGCCGTGGTTCTCCAAGGCGGCGGAGGCGGGCAGCGTGGACGCCGCCTTCAACCTGGGCATCCTCTTCGCCAGCCGCGACGAGGACCGTACGGCGCTCAAGTGGTACGAGCGGGCGGCCTCGGCCGGTCACACGGACGCGGCGCTCCAGGTCGGCATCGCGCTGGTGCGCGACGGTGAGGAGCGGGCGGCCGAACGGCACCTGCGGTGCGCGGCGGGCGGCGGTAGCGCGGAGGCCGCGTTCCGGCTGGCCGCGCTGCTGGAATCGCTGGCTCCGCCGCCGGAGCCGGTGGCCCTGGGCGAGCCGGTCGGCGGGGCGATGAAGAGCGAGAGCGAGGAGTGGTACGAGCGGGCGGCCGAGGAGGGCCACCGCCGGGCGCAGGTCCGGGTCGGCATGCTGGCGGCCGGGCGCGGTGACATGGCCGCGGCGGCTCGGTGGTACCGGGAGGCGGCGGAGGCGGGGTCCCGCAACGGTGCCTTCAACCTCGGGGTGCTGCTGGCCCGCGAGGGCAGCGAGCCGGAGGCCGCGCTGTGGTGGACCCGGGCGGCGGTGGCGGGCCACGGGCGCGCGGCGCTGCGGCTCGGGCTGTTCGCGGCGCGGCACGGGGATCTGGCCGAGGGGCAGAAGTGGTGCGTGCGGGCGATGGAGCTGGGGCCGGCGGAGGTTTCCGAGCGGGCGGCGCGGCTGTGTGAGGCGTTGGCCGAGGAGCTGTCGGCCTGACCTCCCGCCCCTGGCCCGGCGGGACCGGGCTCCCGGCCGTGCGCCTGGCCTCCGGGCCCCGGGGCTCCGGTGCCGGAGGTGCCGGAGGCCGGTTCAGCCTCGTCGGCGTTCGAGGCGCGGGACCCGGCGAGGAGCCCCGGCATTGGCGCCGCAGGGGTGGCTCATGATGCCTCCGGCGGCGCCTCAAACGCCGGCGGGGCTGGGGCGGGGGTGGATTTCGGCCAGGGGTGGGGCGGACGTCACGTCCGGTCGTCCGGGGGGAGAGGGGGGCGGAACGCGCCATCCGGTCGGAGGGTCTGGGGGCCGTGGGCGGGGCCGTCAATGGATTTGCTCCCGCAGGCGACCTTCGCGTAGAGTCAGGTTTACCGACGCGGGGTGGAGCAGCTCGGTAGCTCGCTGGGCTCATAACCCAGAGGTCGCAGGTTCAAATCCTGTCCCCGCTACTGAAAGACCGAAGGCCCGGATCCCCTGGATCCGGGCCTTCGGTCGTTTACGCCTGCGCAGAGCGCAAAAAAAGGGGGGCGGCCGAGGCTCGAAGCCTCCGGCCGCCGCCGCGTCGTCTAGTGCTGTGGCGGGAAGGTTTGCCGGGTCGCGGTGTTCGGTGCGGTGCCTCGCAAGGCGGAGGGCCGTGACTCGTACTGGACGTACCGGCGCGGTCCGACAACGCCGCGAGGCGCCGTGCCGGGCGCCGCGACCCGGTGCACCTTCCCGGTCGCGGGACTAGGCGCCCGCGCAGTTCGGGCAGATCCCCCGGTAGGTCACCTCGACCGCCGAGACGGCGAAGCCGAAGCGCTCGCTGTCGGGCAGGTCGGTCAGCGGGTTGCCCGCCGGGAAGACGTCGCGGATCGCGCCGCACTGGGCGCACACCAGGTGCTGGTGCGGCCGGTGCGCGTTGGGGTCGTAGCGCTTGGCGCGCCGGTGGTCGGTGGACACTTCCAGGACTTCACCGAGGGTGACGAGCTCGCCCAGCGTGTTGTAGACCGTCGCCCGGGAAATCTCCGGCAGCTTGGCCACGGCACGGGAGTGCACCTCGTCCGCCGTCAGGTGAACGTGGTCACCGTCGAGCACCTCGGCCACGACCCGCCGCTGGGCCGTCATGCGCCAGCCACGTCCGCGAAGTCTCTCCAGCAGGTCACTCATAGACGCCAGCCTAACAGCGAGGTGACTCGGTGTAGATCCCGAATCAGTGTGGACTTGGATGCTTACTTGACTTAGACAAAGTCCATCGTAGGATCGGTTACGGCAAACGCCAAGGACAGGACTTGCAGGAATGACGCAGGAGGCGCACGTGACGCAGGGACCGCTCACCACGGAGGCCGGGGCTCCGGTCGCCGACAACCAGAACAGTGAGACTGCGGGCATCGGTGGCCCCGTCCTCCTCCAGGACCAGCTGCTGCTGGAGAAGCTCGCGCACTTCAACCGCGAGCGCATCCCGGAGCGCGTCGTGCACGCCCGTGGCGCGGGCGCCTACGGCACCTTCACGCTGACCCGTGACGTCTCGCAGTGGACCCGGGCGAACTTCCTGTCCGAGGTCGGCAAGCAGACCGAGACCTTCCTGCGCTTCTCCACCGTGGCGGGCAACCTCGGCAGCGCCGACGCCGTGCGCGACCCCCGCGGCTGGGCGCTGAAGTTCTACACCGAAGAGGGCAACTACGACCTCGTCGGCAACAACACCCCGGTGTTCTTCATCAAGGACGCCATCAAGTTCCCGGACTTCATCCACACCCAGAAGCGCGACCCGTACACGGGCTCGCAGGAGGCCGACAACGTCTGGGACTTCTGGGGCCTGTCGCCCGAGTCGACCCACCAGGTGACCTGGCTGTTCGGTGACCGCGGCATCCCGGCGTCCTTCCGCCACATGAACGGCTACGGCTCGCACACGTTCCAGTGGAACAACGAGGCGGGCGAGGTCTTCTGGGTCAAGTACCACTTCAAGACCGACCAGGGCATCAAGAACCTCACCCAGGCCGAGGCCAACCTCCTCGCCGGTGAGGACCCCGACTCGCACCAGCGCGACCTGCGCGAGTCGATCGAGCGCGGCGACTTCCCGACCTGGACCGTGCAGGTCCAGATCATGCCCGCGGCCGAGGCGGCCGGGTACCGCTTCAACCCGTTCGACCTCACCAAGGTGTGGCCGCACGAGGACTACCCGCCGATCGAGATCGGCAAGCTGGAGCTCAACCGCAACCCGGAGAACGTCTTCGCCGAGGTCGAGCAGTCGATCTTCTCCCCGGCGCACTTCGTCCCCGGTATCGGTCCGTCCCCGGACAAGATGCTCCAGGGCCGTCTCTTCGGCTACGGCGACGCCCACCGCTACCGTGTCGGCATCAACGCCGACCACCTGCCGGTGAACCGTCCGCACGCCACCGAGGCGCGCACCAACTCCCGTGACGGCGCCCTGTACGACGGCCGCCACGCGGGTGCGAAGAACTACGAGCCGAACAGCTTCGGCGGCCCGCACCAGACGGACCGTCCGCTGTGGCAGTCGGTCTCCCTCACCGGTGGTACGGGCAACCACGCGGCCGCCGTGCACAGCGAGGACAACGACTTCGTCCAGGCGGGCAACCTCTACCGCCTGTACTCCGAGGACGAGAAGTCCCGTCTGATCGAGAACCTGGCCGGCTTCATCGCCAAGGTCTCCCGTGACGACATCGCCGAGCGCGCGATCAACAACTTCCGCCAGGCGGACGGCGACTTCGGCAAGCGGCTCGAAGCCGCGGTCCAGGCCCTTCGCGGCTGACGGATCGCTTGCCGTGAGGCGACGGGCCGGAACCCCCTCGGGGGCTCCGGCCCGTCGGCCTTTCCCGGCGCGCGGGGGGATCGGCCGGGCTCGGCGGACGGGGCTCAGTGGGACGGCGACGGGGAGGGCAGGACCGTACGCCGTTGCGGCAGCCAGCACCGGATGATGTCGCGCACCGAGACGATGCCCACCGGGCCGCCGTCCTCCAGGACGACCAGGTGCCGGAACCCGCCGCGGACCATGGCTTCGGCGGCCTCGTTCAAGGTGGCCTCGGGGGTGCAGAACACCACGTCGGTGGTGGCGTGGGCGCTCAGGGTCTCGCGGTCGGGATCATGGCCCGCGCCGATGGAATTGAGGATGTCGCGTTCGGTCAGGATGCCGATCCCGCTGTGCTCCGGGTCCAGGACGACGGCCGCGCCGACGTGTCGGCCGGACATCAGGCACGCGGCCTGCCGGAGGGTGTGGGTGGGTCCGAGGGTGAGGATCAGGGTGCTCATGGCGTCACGGACAAGCATGAAGACAGCCACCTCCTAGGAGTGGGACCCTCCGCCCCGTTCACAAAGACACAAGCGGAGGAGCCCCAGATTCCCATGAACACGGAGTGTCATCAAGGGGGCGCACTCAGTCGCGCGGGCGCAAGTACCCGAGCAGCTCATCGTGCAGCAGGCCGTTCGACGCGGCCGCGTTCCCGCCGTGTACGCCGTCCGCCCCGTCCAGGCCGGTGAATCGGCCGCCCGCCTCCTGGACGACGATCGCGTTCGCCGCCATGTCCCACAGGGACAGCTCCGGCTCCGCACAGATGTCCACGGCGCCCTCGGCGACGAGCATGTACGACCAGAAGTCGCCGTACGCCCGGGTCCGCCACACCTCGCGGGTCAGCTCCAGGAACCCCGGCAGCAGCCCGCGCTCCTCCCAGCCG
Source organism: Streptomyces sp. G-G2 (assembly GCF_030063135.1). GTDB lineage: Bacteria > Actinomycetota > Actinomycetes > Streptomycetales > Streptomycetaceae > Streptomyces. Next base: position 5,790 of record NZ_JASISO010000038.1, on the reverse strand, counting down.
CCCAGCGAGGCGTACGAGAACGAGGCGTCGGCCAGGGTGCTCACACTGGAGACGCCGATCCGCGTCCCGTCGGCCGGGCCGCGCCCCGTGTACGCCCCGCCGCCCTCGGCGGCCCACCAGCGGCGGCCCAGCGCGGGAGCGGAGACCACACCGACCACCGGGCGCCAGGCGCCGTCCGGGCCCTCGGTCATCAGGGAGATCAGGGTCGCCCACACCGGGACCCCGCGCACGTAGTTCTTCGTCCCGTCGATCGGGTCGACCACCCAGCGCCGCGGGCCCGAGCCCTGGACGCCGTACTCCTCGCCGAGGATCGCGTCCCCGGGCCGCGCGGCCAGGATGCCCGCGCGGATCAGCTCCTCGGCGGCCTTGTCGGCCTCGCTCACCGGGGTCATGTCGGGCTTGGTCTCGACCTTCAGGTCGAGGGCCTGGAAACGGGCCATCGTGGCCGCGTCGGCGGCGTCGGCGAGCTCGTGGGCGAGGCGCAGGTCATCGTCATACTCGGACATGGCCGAACAGTATCGACATCGGATCAGCCGGGCCAAAGGTGTCCACGGTCAGGTCCCGCACCGGCCGACAGCCGCCCTTGACAGGGCCTTCGCACCCGTCAACCCTGACGGACAGACGAGCGGAGGCGAAGATGCCGGCAGCGCGGGAGTCCTTGCTGGAGGCGGCGGGAGCGGCGCTCGCGGTGCGCCCCTGGCCGGTCGTGCGGATGGTCGAGGTGGCCGCCGCGGCCGGGGTGTCCCGGCAGACGCTGTACAACGAGTTCGGCGGCAAGGACGGCCTGGGCCGGGCCCTGGTCCGCCGCGAGACCGACTGGTACCTCGCCGGGGTGGACCGGGCCCTCGCCGCCCCGCGGGGCGCGGGCGAGCGGATGGCCGCGCTCGCCGACTGGACCGTGCGCTCGGCCCGCGCGCACCCGCTGGTACGGGCCCTGCTCACCGGCTGCTGGGACGCGCGGCTGCCGCTGCTGGTGCCCGGGCCGCGGCCTGAGGAACTCACCCGGGCGGTCCGGGACCGGGCCGCCGCCGCGCTGGAAGCGGGGGAGTGGAGCGCGTACCGCTGCGAGCTGGTCGTCCGGCTCGCCCTCTCCTACGTGATCGCGCCCGCCGGGGACGACCCGATGGCGGACGTGCTGGGACTGGGTCTGGAACCGGGGCGGGGCCGGGGCCCGGAGCTCAGTGCGACGAACCGGACAGCTGGAGGCCGATGACGCCCAGCACCACCAGCGAGATCGAGACGAGCTTGAGGGTGGAGACCAGGTCGCCCAGGAAGACCATGCCGTACACGGCGGTCCCGGCGGCGCCGATGCCCGTCCACACCGCGTAGGCCGGGCCGACGTCCAGCTTCTTCAGCGCCAGGGTGAGCAGACCGAAACTGCCCAGCGCGAAGCACGCGAAGGCGATGGTCGGCCACAGTCGGGTGAATCCGTGGGACAGCTTGAGACAGACCGCGAAACCGGTCTCCAGGATTCCCGCGACCACGACGAGCAGCCACGCCATGTCGAATGCCTCCCCCGCGCTCACGTGCCCCGGCTCTCACCGCCGCCACTTGGTGCGATTATGCATTTACCAGACACGGCGTCCCGCAAACCCCGCCGGACGATCAGTCGCCTTCGCGCCGCTCCCGCGTCTGCAGCAGCCGCCGCAGCGAGTACAGCCGCGCGGGATCCGCGTGGCCCTCCTCCACCCACGTGTCGAGCGCGCAGTCCGGCTCGTCGTGGCTGCACGCGCGCGGGCAGCCCTCGGTGCCCGGGACCAGCTCCGGGAAGGCCAGGATCACCCGGGAGGGATCCACGTGGTGCAGGCCGAAGGACCGGACGCCCGGGGTGTCGATGACCCAGCCGTCGCCCGAGGGCAGCGGCAGCGCGAGCGCCGAGGTGGTGGTGTGCCGACCGCGGCCGGTCACCGAGTTCACCACGCCGGTGGCGCGCTGGCGGCCCTTGGCGACCAGTGAGTTGACCAGGGTGGTCTTGCCGACGCCCGAGTGGCCGACGAAGGCGGTGATCCGCCCGTTGAGCCGCTCGCGCACCCGCTCGGCCGCGTCCCCGGTCGCCAGTTCCTCGCGGTTGGTGACCACGTAGTTCAGGCCGAAGGTCGAATAGATCTCCAGGATCTTGTCCGCCGAGGTGAGGTCGGACTTGGTGAGCACCAGCAGCGGTTCCAGCCCGGCGTCGTACGCCGCCACCAGGCAGCGGTCGATCATCCGGGGCCGCGGCTCCGGATCGGCCAGCGCCGTGACGATGGCCAGCTGGTCGGCGTTGGCGACGACCACCCGCTCGTAGGGGTCGTCGTCGTCGGCGGTGCGGCGCAGCACCGACCTGCGCTCCTCGATCCGCACGATCCGGGCCAGGGTGTCCTTCTTGCCCGACAGGTCACCGACGATCCAGACCCGGTCGCCGACCACCGCCGCCTTGCGCCCCAGCTCGCGGGACTTCATCGCGTGGATCGTGACCCGGCCGTCGAGCAGGCAGGTCAGCCGCCCGCGGTCCACGGTCAGGACGAAGCCCTCGGAGGCGTCCTCGTGCTTGGGGCGGATCGTGGTCCGCGGCCGGTTGCCCTTGGGGTTGGGCCGCTGGCGGATGTCGTCCTCGTCGGTGTTCTTGCCGTATCTGCGCATGACGGTCCCTACGCTCCCGCTCCCGACAACATCTCTGCCCACATCCTGGGGAAGTCCGGGAGGGTCTTGGCGGTCGTCGCCACGTTCTCGATCAGTACGCCCGGCACCGCCAGGCCGATCACCGCGCCCGCGGTGGCCATCCGGTGGTCGTCGTAGGTGTGGAAGGTGCCGCCGCGCAGCGGGCGCGGGCGGATGCGCAGGCCGTCTGCGGTCTCGGTCACGTCGCCGCCCAGCCCGTTGATCTCCGCCGTCAGCGCCGCCAGCCGGTCCGTCTCGTGCAGCCGCAGGTGCTGCACCCCGCGCAGCACCGACTCCGAGTCGGCCAGCGCGGCCACGGCCGCGACGCCCGGGGTCAGCTCGCCGACGTCACCGAGGTCCACGTCGATGCCGTGGATCTTGCCGGTGCCGGTGAAGACCAGACCCGCGTCGGTCAGCTCGCAGGAGCCGCCCATCTCCGTGAAGATCGCGCGCAGCGCGTCGCCGGGCTGGGTGGTGCGCCGGGGCCAGTCGGGGATGGTGACCGTGCCGCCGGTGATCAGCGCGGCCGCCATGAACGGCTGCGCGTTCGACAGGTCCGGCTCGACGACCATGTCGCGGCCCAGCAGCGCGCCCGGCGCCACCCGCCACACGTCCTTCTCGCCGCCCGACTCGGGGGTGTCGACCTGGGCGCCGGCCGCGCGCAGCATCTCCACCGTCATCCGGATGTGCGGCATCGACGGCAGGTTGGTGCCGGTGTGCCGGACCTCCACGCCCTGGTTGAAGCGCGGGGCGGCGAGCAGCAGCGCGGAGAGGAACTGCGAGGAGTTGGTGGCGTCGATCTCGACCGTGCCGCCCTCCAGGGCGCCGCCGCCGTGCACCGTCAGGGGCAGCGCGCCCCGGCTGTCGTCGTCGATGCGGGCGCCGAGGACGCGCAGCGCGTTGATGACCTCGCCGAGCGGGCGCTCGTAGGAGCGGGGATCGCCGTCGAAGCGGATGTCGCCCAGGGCCAGGGTGGCCACCGGAGGCAGGAAGCGCATGACCGTGCCCGCGTTGCCGACGTCGACGGACGCGGGGCCGTGCAGCGCGGCCGGGATGACCCGCCAGGCCTCGCCGCTCTCGCCCTCGCCCGCGGAACTGGACGAGACGGTCTCCTCGATGCCCACGCCCATCGCGCGCAGCGCGTCCGACATCAGCCGCGAGTCCCGCGAGCGCAGCGGCCTGCGCACCCAGCCGGGCTCGGACGCGAGAGCGGCCAGCACCAGGGCCCGGTTCGTGACCGATTTGGACCCCGGGACGGTGACGGTGGCCCGGACGGGCCCGTCGGCGAGCGGGGCGGGCCAGAGGGCGGGCAGCGCGGGGGTGTCGGTCATGGCCCTTACTTTAGTTGGTCGGGCCGGACCTCAGATCTTGATCGCGGCTCGGGTCTCACGGGCTGGAAACAGCCGGTGCGCCCGGTGCGCCCGGGGCGAACGTTGCCCGACGCGGCCCTAGAGGCTCAGCAGCCAGCGACCGCCGCCGATCAGCGAGCACAGCGCGACCGCGTGGAAGAGGAAGAGCCACATCACCGGGTGCACGTGCGTGAGCCGCCCGAGCTGGTCCGCGTCCGAGTCCGGCGCCCCGCCGCGGCGCCGCTTGCGCTGGAGCTCGAAGACCGGGCGCACGCCGCCCACCAGCAGGAACCACACCACCCCGTACGCGAACGCCGACTGCACCTCGGCCGGAGCCAGCCAGGACACCAGCAGGAACGCCCCGCCGGAGACGAAGACGGTCAGTACCCCGTACGCGTTGCGGATCATCAGCAGCATCGCCAGCAGCAGCGCGGTGGCCACCCACAGCAGCAGGGTGATCCGGTGCGCGGCCAGCAGGGCGGCGCCGCCGAGACCCAGCAGGGACGGCGCGGTGTACCCGGCGGCGGCCGTCAGGATCATGCCGAGCCCGCTCGGCTTCCCCCGGCTCACGGTGAGCCCGCTGGTGTCCGAATGCAGCCGGATCCCGTCGAGCCGACGCCCGGTGAGCACCGCGATCAGCCCGTGGCCGCCCTCGTGGGCGATGGTCACGGCATTGCGGGAGACCAGCCACACGGGCCGGGGCAGTACGGCGGCCAGTGCGACGGCGGCGGTCGCGATCACCAGCCAGGTCGCGGGGGCGCTCTGTATGCCGGTGACCCGGTCCCACAGGCTGCCCGCCCAGTTGCTGTCCATAGGGTGGCCGGCTCCTTGCGGTGGTGATCGGGTGTCGTGGCAGTCTGGCAGGCATGTGTGGACGCTTTGCAGCGAGTCGTGGGCCGGAGGACCTGGCGGGGGTCTTCGGCGTGGAGCGGTGGGTGCCCACGGAGGCCCTGGCCCCCGACTGGAACGTCGCGCCGACGAAGGAGGTCCTCGTCGTCCTCGACCGTCCACTGAAAGACGCGCCGGACCCGCGTCCGGTTCGCCAGCTGCGCGTACTGAAATGGGGGCTGGTCCCCTCCTGGTCCAAGAGCCCCGAGGGCGCGGCCCGGATGATCAACGCCCGGTCGGAGACCCTGCACGAGAAGCCCTCCTTCCGCCGCCCCTTCGCGCAGCGCCGCTGCATCGTGCCCGCCGACGGCTACTACGAGTGGGTCACCGCCCACGACGAGCGGCAGCTGGAGGTCGAGGGGAAGAAGAAGCGGGCCCGCAAGCAGCCGTACTTCGTGCTTCCCCGCGACGGGTCGGTCTTCGCGATGGCCGGGATCTACGAGTTCTGGCGCGACCGGACCCTGCCCGACGACCATCCGCTCGCCTGGTGGGCCACCTGCTCGGTGGTCACGACCGAGGCCGAGACCGGTCCGCTGGGCGTGGCGCCCGCCGAGGGGCCCCGCTCGCTCTCCGAGATCCACCCCCGGATGCCGCTCATGCTGCCCCCGGACCGCTGGGACGCCTGGCTGGACCCCGCGCGCACCGACGCCGACGAGCTGCGCGCCCTGCTGGAGCCGCCGCCGGGCGGCCTGATGCGGGCCTTTCCGGTCTCCACCGCGGTCAGCAACGTCCGCAACAACGGGCCGGAACTGCTGGAGGAGCTGGCGGCGCCGGAGGAGAGCACGCTGTTCTAGATGATTGATTCCAAGGGGTCAGTGATCGTAGGCGGTCAGTGAGCGGAGCACTGGTTCGCCGGCCTTGGTGTTGTGCCAGATTGCGGCGGTGAGGGCCAGGATGCGTTGCAGGACGCGGACTG
>NZ_JASISO010000037.1 GCF_030063135.1 Streptomyces sp. G-G2 | reverse complement strand
GTCTTCGCCGACGGCGTGATCGTCGGCTCCGCCTTCGTGAAGCTGCTGCTGGACGCCCCCGACCTGCCCGCGGGCCTGGAAGCCGTACGGGCCCTGGCGGCCGAGCTTGCGGAAGGCGTACGCAGGAGCTGACGAACGCCGGATTCCGAACGGGTTGTGTAGCCCGTTCGAGTGGAAGTGGGAGCGGGGAGGCACGAGAGTGCCTCCCCGCTTCGTTTGGCGGGACGTGAGTGACAAGAACGACGGTGCGAACCGCGATGCGAAACGAACGGCCCGCGAGCGACTCCTGGTGGAGCGCGAGCGGCAGAAGAGCAAGGACAAGCGGCGCCGGACCCTGGTGGTCTCCGCGGCGGTCGTCGGTGTCCTCGGCCTGGCGGCCGTGGTCGGTCTGCTCGCGGCCAACAGCGGGAAGAGCGGCGCCGACCAGGCGAAGAGCGGCCCGGTCGTGGCCCCCTCGGGAGCCGCGGGCAAGGACGCCCTGGCGATCCAGACCGGCAAGGACACCGCGAAGTCCACGCTGACCGTCTGGGAGGACTTCCGCTGCCCCGCGTGCAAGTCCTTCGAGGACTCCTACCGCCCCACGATCAACGAGCTGGTGGCGAAGGGACAGCTCAAGGTCGAGTACCACCTGGTCACCCTGATCGACGGGAACATGACCGGCAGTGGCTCCGCGAAGGGGGCCAACGCGGCGGCCTGCGCCCAGGACGCGGGGAAGTTCCCCGGGTACCACGACGTCCTCTTCGAGAACCAGCCGAAGGAGGTCGACGACGCCTACGGCAAGAACGCCCGGCTGATCGAGCTGGCGGCCAAGGTGGACGGCCTGGACACCCCCGCCTTCCGCCAGTGCGTCGAGGGCGGGACCCACAACAGCTGGGTCGCCAAGTCGTACGACGCGTTCAAGGCCGCGAAGTTCCGGGGCACCCCCACCATCCTGCTCGACGGCAAGGACATCTTCGCCGACCAGGCCAATCCGCTCACCCCGGAGAAGCTGAAGGCGAAGGTCACCACCGCGGCGGGCGCGGGCCCGTCGGGGACGGGGGCTTCGGCGAAGCCGAGCGCTTCGACCGGGTCCTCGGGAGCGGAGGAGGGTGAGGACGCGCCGTCGGCGGCGGCGTCGGCGAAGCCGTCCCGGCACTAGGCGGTTCCTTCGGGGTCCGAGCGTTCGGCGGAGGTGCCGACCGCCCCGTGTGCGTCGCGAGGTGGTCGGCGGATGTGGGCAGGTGTGGGCAGGTATCGGCAGGTGTCGATTTGATGGCAGCTTGCCGGGTGGGTTGCGGTCACCACCGCCCGGCAAGGTAGCGTCAGGGCTGCCATGGAACTTGCTTACATCCCCAGCCCGTCGACCGGTGTGGTCCACCTCGGACCGATCCCGCTGCGCGGCTACGCGTTCTGCATCATCATCGGCGTCTTCGTCGCCGTCTGGCTCGGCAACAAGCGCTGGGTCGCGCGCGGCGGTCAGCCGGGCACGGTGGCGGACATCGCCGTGTGGGCGGTTCCGTTCGGCCTGGTCGGCGGACGCCTCTACCACGTGATCACCGACTACCAGCTCTACTTCGGCGAGGGCCGGAACTGGGTCGACGCCTTCAAGATCTGGGAAGGCGGCCTCGGCATCTGGGGCGCGATCGCGCTCGGCGCGGTCGGCGCCTGGATCGGCTGCCGCCTGCGCGGCATCCCGCTGCCCGCCTGGGCGGACGCGCTGGCTCCCGGTATCGCGGTGGCCCAGGCCTTCGGCCGCTGGGGCAACTGGTTCAACCAGGAGCTGTACGGTCGCGCCACCGACCTGCCGTGGGCGCTGAAGATCAGCGACGGCCCGAACCGGGTCGCGGGCACCTACCACCCGACCTTCCTGTACGAGTCGCTGTGGTGCCTGGGCGTGGCCGCCCTGGTGATCTGGGCCGACCGCCGCTTCACGCTGGGTCACGGCCGCGCCTTCGCGCTGTACGTCGCCGCGTACTGCGTAGGGCGCAGCTGGATCGAGTACATGCGGGTCGACGAGGCGCACCACGTGCTGGGCCTGCGGCTCAACGTGTGGACGTCCATCGTGGTCTTCCTGGCCGCCGTGACCTACCTGATCCTTTCGGCGCGACTGCGGCCGGGCCGCGAGGAGATCGTGGAGCCGGTCCGTCCCACCGCGGACGGCGGCGACGAGTCCACGTCCAAGGACGCCGGGACGAGCGAGGCCGCGGCGGGCGGCACGGCCGCCGTCGGCGCGGCGGTCCTGGACAAGGCCCCGGCCAAGGTCGGCGAGAAGCCGGGCGGCAAGGCCCCGGGCAAGGCGGCCGATGCCCCCGCCGACACCCCGGTCGATGCCCCGGTCGACCGGAAGCCCGAGGCCAAGAAACTCTGAGGGCCGGCCGGACGTTCCCTCGTCCGGGCCACCCGTGTCGCCCGGGCCACCCGCGTCACCGTGCTCCGCCGGATCCGATCCGGCGGAGCACACGCGTGTCCGCCCGCGGGCCCGGGGCGCTCGGCGCTCAGGTCAGTACCCGGGGCTCCCGCCGCGACAGCGCCATCACCCGCTCCGCGCCCGCCAGTACCGCCGGATCCACGAACCGCCCGTCCGGCAGCGCCTGCGCCCCCGGGGCCCGGCGGGCCGCCGCGACGATCTCCTCGGCCGCCGTCACCTCCGCCGCACCCGGCAGGTAGGCCCGCTCGATCACCGGGAGCTGGCGCGGATGGATCGCGGCCCGGCCCAGGAACCCCAGCCCCCGGCCCCGGACGCAGGACTCGGCCAGGGCCTCCAGGTCGCGGATGTCCGGGAAGACGGACTGCGGCGGGGGCGCGAGACCGGCGGCGCGGGAGGCCACCACCACCCGTGAGCGCGGCCAGTCCAGCCCCGCGTCCGCGCTCATGCCCAGGTCCGCCCGCAGGTCCGACTCCCCGAGGGAGAGTCCGCGCAGGGCCGGGTGGGCGCGTGCGATCTCGTACGCCCGTTCCACGCCCAGAGCCGACTCCAGCAGCGCGTACAGCGGCACTCCGCCGGTCCGGTCGGCGACCGCGCCGATCTGCTCCGGCGCGGTGATCTTGGGCAGGCGCAGTCCCGACAGCCCGTGCAGCCCGGCCAGCGCCGTCAGGTCGGCCCCGGCCCACGGCGTGTCCAGGGCGTTGATCCGCACATACACGGGGGTCGGGGGCCCGTGCTGGAGCAGCTCCGCCGTCGCCGCCCGGGCGTACTCCTTGCGGGAGACCGGTACCGCGTCCTCCAGGTCGACGATCACCGCGTCCGCGCCGGAGCGGAGGGCCTTCGCGACCACCTCCGGCCGGTCCCCGGGCACGTACAGCCAGGTCAGGATCACAGCGCTCCCTCGGTCCGCAGTAGGTCGATCTCCGCGCCGGACAGGCCCAGTTCGGCCAGGACCGCCTCGGTGTCCGCGCCGTGCGCGCGGCCCGCCCAGCGGATCGACCCCGGCGTCTCGGAGAGCCGGAAGAGGACGTTCTGCATCCGCAGCGGGCCGAGGTCCGGGTCGTCGACCTCGGTGACCGTGTCCAGGGCCGCGTACTGCGGGTCCGCGAACACGTCCCGTACGTCGTAGACCAGCGCGACCGCCGCCTGTGCCTCCTCGAAGGCCGCGACCACCTCGTCCGCCTTGTGCCGGGCGATCCACGAACCGACGGCCTCGTCCAGGACGGCGCCGTGCCCGGCCCGCCCCGAACCCGTGGTGAACCACGGCTCCTCGATCAGCTCCGGCCGCCCGACCAGCCGCACCACCCGTTCCGCGACGGACTGGGCCGAGGTGGAGACCGCCAGCCAGCGCCCGTCGGCGCTCCGGTAGGTGTTGCGCGGGGCGTTGTTCGTGGACCGGTTGCCGGTGCGCGGCTGTACGAAGCCCAGCTGGTCGTACCAGAGCGGATGCGGGCCGAGGACGGTCAGGATCGGCTCGATGATGGCCAGGTCGACCACCTGCCCGACGCCCGTGCGGTCGCGACCGGCCAGCGCCGCCATCACGGCGTACGCCGTGGTCAGCGCGGCGATCGAGTCCGCGAGCCCGAAGGGCGGCAGGGTGGGCGGCCCGTCCGGCTCCCCGGTCATCGCCGCGAACCCGCTCATCGCCTCGGCGAGGGTGCCGAAGCCCGGCCGGTGCGCGTAGGGGCCGAACTGCCCGAAGCCGGTGACCCGGGTCAGTACCAGCCGGGGGTTGACGGCGGACAGCTCCGCCCAGCCCAGCCGCCACTTCTCCAGGGTCCCGGGGCGGAAGTTCTCGATGATCACGTCCGACGCGGCGGCGAGGCGCAGCAGCACCTCCCGCCCGCCCGGGGTGGACAGGTCCAGCGTCATGGTCCGCTTGTTGCGGCCCAGCAGCTTCCACCACAGCCCGATGCCGTCCTTGGCCGGGCCGTGACCGCGCGAGGGGTCCGGGCGGACCGGATGCTCGACCTTGAGCACGTCGGCGCCGAAGTCGCCCAGCAGGGTGGCGGCGAGGGGCCCGGCGAAGAGGGTGGCGAGGTCGAGGACGCGCAGCCCGGCGAGGGGTCCGGGGGTGGCTTGGGGGCCGGTCACGGGCGGGGTGTCGGCTCGGGTCACGGGCGGGGCCCGGTTCCCGCGAAGGCGTCGGTCTCCGCGCGCGACGGCATCGAGTCCTGGGCACCGGCCCGCTGGACGGACAGCGCGGCCGCCGCCGAGGCCCAGGCCAGGGCCGCACGCATGGTGCGCCCCTCGCCGAGCGCCACGGCGAGTGTGCCGACGAAGGTGTCCCCGGCCGCGGTGGTGTCCACGGCCCGGACCCGGGGCGCGGGCACGGTGTACGGGGCCTGTCCGCGCGCCGCGTGCAGGGCCCCGGCCGACCCGAGGGTGATCACCACTTCCGGTACGTCGTGCAGCAGGGCGTCCGCCGCCCGCCGCGGGTCGGTCAGCCCGGTCAGGATGGCCGCCTCGTGCTCGTTGGGTACCAACAGGTCCGTCAAGGCGAGGAGTTCGGCGGGCAGGGGCTGGGCGGGGGCCGGAGTGAGGACCGTACGCACTCCGTGTGCGCGGGCGGCGCGGGCGCCCGCCAGGACCGCGGTCAGCGGCAGTTCGAGCTGGAGGAGCAGGGAGTCCGCGCCGGCGATCCGGGACTCGTCGCCCGTCTCCAGGCCGGTGACGCGGGAGTTGGCGCCGGGGATCACGACGATCGCGTTGCCGCCCTCGTCGTCCACGGTGATGTGCGCGGTGCCGCTGGCGCCTTCGACGGTGCGCAGGGCTGTCGTCGCGACCCCGGCGGCGCGGAGCGCGGCGCGCAGCCGTACGCCGAACGCGTCCGCGCCGACCGCCCCGATCATCGTCACCTCCCCGCCGCTGCGGGCGGCGGCGACGGCCTGGTTGGCGCCCTTGCCGCCGGGGACGGCGCGGAACTCGCGGCCGGTGACGGTCTCCCCGCGGCGGGGGGCCTTGGGGACGTAGGCGACGAGGTCCATGTTCGTACTGCCGAGCACGGCGATGGCCGTCATGAGCGTGCTGCCTCCTGTGCGGTGAGGTGGGCGAGGGCGTCGAAACCGATGCCGTCGAAGCCGGGCACGCTGGTGGCGAGCCGGTTCTTGAGGGGGGCGGTCCAGCGGTGCGGGATCCGGTCGGGCGAACCGGCGAGCAGGCCCGCGAGCGCGCCCGCGGTCGCGCCGTTGGAGTCGGTGTCCCAACCTCCGGACACGGCGCGGCAGATGGAGTGGGTGAAGTCGCCGTCGGCGTGGGTGAGGGCGGCCGCGATCAGGGCGGTGTTGGGGACGGCGTGCACCCAGTGGTAGTGGCCGTAGCGGTGGTGCAGGCGGTCGGCCACCTCGTCGAAGTCGCGGTGGGCGTGCGCCTCGCGGATGCCGAAACGGACGGCCTCGGCGAGGCGGGAGCGGGGCGGTACGACGGCCAGCCCGGCGGCGAGGGCGCCGTGCACGTCGGCTCCGGGCCGGCCCGCGGCGGCGGTGGCCGCGGCCACGAACAGGGCGGCGTACACGCCGTTGCCGGTGTGTGTGAGGGTCGCGTCCCGGTAGGCCTGGGCCGCGGCTCCGGCCGGGTCGCCGGGGTGGGTCCAGCCGTGGACGTCGGCGCGGATGAGGGCGCCGATCCACTCCCGGAACGGGTTGTGGTGGGTGGCGGTGGCGGGCGGCTCCAGGCCGAGGAGCAGGTTGCGGTACGCGATCCGCTCGGCGGTGAAGGTCCGCCCGGCGGGCAGCTCGTCGAGCCAGAGCCGGGCGACGTCGGCGCTCGTGAAGCGTCTGCCGTGGCGCTGGAGCAGAAGGAGGTTCAGGAGGGGGTAGTTGAGGTCGTCGTCCTCGGGGGTCCCGTCGATGTTCTCGGCGAGGGAGGTGGGGGCGGAGCGGCGGTTCCAGGGGTACGCGGCGAGCAGGGCCGGGGGTACGCCGCGTGCGGTGAACCAGTCGTCCAGGGGCCAGTTCCCGGCGGCCCGGGCGAGCGCCCGGATCCCCGCGAGCGGCACCTTCTCGACGGGCTTGCCGAGCACACAGCCGACGGCCCGGCCGACCCAGGCGGCCTCCAGCCGGGTGGCCTCCGGCGGGGGTGGCGTACGGCCCCCGGCGGCGGGGTGCGGGTGGCCGCGCGGGGGCGCACCGGTCCGGGGTCGCACGTCGCCCGGGGCGGACCCGGAGGGAGCGAGGGCGCAGGCCCCGGGCGGGGGCTCGGGTCCGGTGGGGGGCTCGGGGCGGGTGCGTACCTCCATGGGTGCGGTCCCGGAGTCTCCTGCGGGCCGTCCCGGGGCGGCGGTGCCGGGTCCGGCCACCGGGTGGGCGCCCGTTCCGCCGGGCGGCCCGCAGGGGGACGGCCAGGTGGCCGTGATGGCGGGCCAGGGGTCCGGCTCCGCCGAGGTGGAGGAGGGTGGCCGGGGGAGCGCGGCCAGGGCGGTCAGCAGGCGGTCGGCGAGGGCGCGCAGCTCCGGGCGGCCCGGGCCCGGGGAGGCTCCGGCGCGGGGCGGGGCCGGGTGGCCGCCCGCCGCGAACCAGGCGCGGCGCAGCGGTTCGGCCGCCGGGCCCCGCCCGTCCTCGGCGGCCTGCCGCAGCTCGTGCCCGACCAGATCCTCGGGCTGCGCCCAGGTCAGCCCCACGCGCCCCGCGTCGGCCGGAGCCGCGCGATCCGCACCCGGCCCGAGGGGTGTGGCCGCCACCGGGGCGTGGGCGGGGCTCGCGCCCAGGACCGTGCCGGTCAGCCCTGCGGCCGGGGCGTGGGCTCGGGTCGTGGACGGAGCCGGGCCGGTGCCCACTGGTGGGCTGAGGGGCGGGGTCGGGTTCGGGGGCGCCGGGTCCGGGGTCGGGGGCGTGTCTGTGTCTGGGCGCGGGGACGGACGCAGGTATGGACGCGGGGGCGGGGAGTGGGTCATGCGGGGGCGGCGATCGATGCGAAGGCCGATTCGTGGGCGCGGCGGCGGGCGCGGTCCCGGGCGAAGACCTCGCGAGCCACTCGGGCCAGGGCCGCCGCCGGGGCGTGCAGGTCAAGGCGGCTGGCCTCGGCCACCCGTTTCGCCCAGGCCTGCGGTACCGCCGCCTCCCCGCCCAGGGCGCCCGCCAGGGCCCCCGCCATGGTGGCGATGGAGTCGCAGTCACGCCCGTAGTTCACGGCGCCCAGCACGGAACCCTCGTACCGCCCGTCCGCGACCAGCAGCATCCCCAGCGCCACCGGCAGTTCCTCGATCGCGTGCAGCCGGGACGGCCGCCGGGCGCCGAGCGAGGGCGCGCGGTAGTCCGGGCCGACCGAGTCGTACGGGGCCACCGCCGCCCGCAGCGGTGCCAGCGCCGATTCGAAGTCCCGGTGCGGGGCGGCCGTTTCGGCCACCGCCTCGATCGCGGCCCGCGTCCCGTCCTTGGCCAGGGAGAGCGCCGTACCGACCACCGACGCGGCCGTCGCCCCCGGCACGCACGCCGCGGCCACCGCCGCCGCGAAGACCCCGGCCGCTTCCCGCCCGTACGAGGACTGGTGGGCGCCCGCGATGTCCAGCGCCTCCGCGTACGCGCCCGCCGGGTTCCCCGCGTTGACGATGCCGACCGGCGCCATGTACATCGCGGCCCCGCAGTTGACGACGTTGCCGCTGCCCGCCTCGCGCGGGTCCACGTGCCCGTAGTGCAGCCGGGTCACGATCCACTTCTCGGCGAGGAAGATCCGCTGGAGGGGAAGGGCCTCTGCTTCGAGTTCCGGGATCCACCGGGGGTTCGTCATCAGGTCGGGGACCAGGTGGTCGGCGACCGCGTAGGCGTCGAGGTGGTCGCCGACCGCCTCGTACACGCGCACCAGTGCGTGCGTCATCAAGGTGTCGTCCGTGACGTGCCCGTCGCCCTTGTGGTAGGGCGCGATCGGGCGGGCGGTGCGCCAATCCTCGTACCAGGGACCGACGATGCCGTGCACCCGGCCGCCGTGCCGTTCCACGATCTGGTCCGGGGACCAGCCCTCCACCGGGCCGCCGAGCGCGTCCCCGACGGCGGCGCCGACCAGGGCGCCGGTCGCCCGGTCCTCAAGAGTGAGCGTCATGTCCGAATCATCCCCTGGGGGTGGTGGGAGGTGAGTTCCGTCCGGGCGAGCAGCGCGGCGAGTTCGACGAGGTCGGTGCCGGCGAGGCGGGGCAGCGCGCAGCCGGACAGGGTGCGGCAGGCGTCGCGCCAGGCCGCCGGGATCGAGTCGCCCCCGCCGAGCGCGCCGGTCAGTGCCCCGGCGAGGGCGGGGGCCGAGTCGGCGACCCGGGACAGGCAGGCCGCCGCCGGCACCGCCTCGGCGACGCGGCCACGGGCGGCGGTGGCCAGGGCGAGGGCCACGGGGACGGTCTCGGCGGCGGCGATGCCGTAGCTGTAGACGTGGTCCACGATCTGGTGCTCCAGCAGCGGAACGATGGCGAAGGCACCGGCTCCGCCGTCGGCGCGGGCGAGCTGGACGGCGTGCCGGGCGTTGCGGCCGATCTCGGTCGCGGCGGGCAGCTGGGCGAGCGCGGCGTCGACGGCGGCGTCGGTGCCCGCGCCGGTCAGGGCGGTCGCGATGGCGGCGGCCATGGCGCGGGCGCCGTGCACCCCGTCGCCGTCCTGGCTGTAGCGGGCGTCGAACTCGGCGAGGTCGGCGGCCGCCGCCGGGTCCCCGGGGTGGACGACGGCGAGGACGCAGGCGCGGATGCAGGCGGCGTCGTCGAAGTAGTGCGGGTTGTCGTGGCCGGTGGCGGGCGGGCGCAGGCCCGCGGCGAGGTTGCCGAGGCCCGCGCGTACGGAGATCCGGGCGCGCAGGGGCAGTACGGCCGACTCGACCTCGGGGGCCCGGTCGGCGGCCGCCGCGACCTCACTGGCCAGGGCGTTCCAGGCCAGGTCGATGGCGGCGCGCATGCGGCGGGACCGGGAGAGGTCGCTGAGCAGGGCTCCGGCGGCGCTGAGGACGGACTCGGCGGCGAAGGCCGCCCACTCGGCGTCGTCGCTCGGGCCGAGGCGCAGGGGTTCGGGGGGCTGGTTGAGGGCGATGGGGACGGGAAGGGTGGTGGTGGCGTTCTGCTCGGCGAAGGTGTCGAGCTCGCGGGTGAGGCGGCGGGTCCACTCGGGCATGCGGATGGCGCGGTGGCGGGCCGCGGGCCAGCCGGCCGCGTCGCCGGCGGCGAGCCCGAGCAACAACCCCTCGATCCGCCGCCCCCCGGGCCGTGCCCCTGCCGCGCCTCCGCTCCCGGGCCGGGCTCCTTGCGTACGGGCTCCCGCGCGGGGGAGGTCCGTGTCCTGGGCGGCGCCGGGCCCGGCGGGGCGGGCCTCCGCCCGGGGCTGGCCGACGGAACCGGTGCCGGTGGCGGCCGTACGTTCCCCCGCGCGGGAGGCGTTCCCGTCGCCCGGGGCCGGGGCCGGGGCCGGGGGCGGGGCCGGGGCCGGAGTGGAGGTGGGGCCCCAAACCGGGGTCGGACCCCCGGGCCCCCGGCCTGCCCCGGGGCGGGGGGTCCAGGGCGTCGAAGCAGCCACCCCGGGTCCTTGTCCCGCACCCGGGCCGGAAGCCGCCGCGGGCAGCCGCCCTGCTCCCGGGCCGAGGTCAGAGGCTGAGGGCGGGGCAGCCGCCCCGGTACCCCGGCCCGGGCCGGGGTGGGCGGCCGCGGGGGGCGGCCCCCCGGACCCCGGGCCCGGGGTAGGGGCGCCGGGCGTCGGGGGGGTTGCCCCCGCCCCGGGCCCCCCGGGTCGGCGCCCCGCATCGCGGTCGCAAGGCGTCGGCCCAACAGCCCCGGGCCCACAGGCACCCGGGCCCGCAGGGGCAAGCCCCTCGGCACCCGGGCCCGCAGGGGCAGGCCCCCCGGCATCCAGGCCAACAGGGGCAGGCCGCCCGGACCCCGGCCCCGCAGGGATGGGCACCCCGGCGCCTGGCCCCGGGAGGGGAGGCGTCCCTTCGGTCGTGGGTGGGGAGTCGGCGGGCGGGGCGGGGTCTTGGGTCATCGCGGGGGCTCGGTTTCCGGGGTGAGGAGGTCCGCGATGTCCAGGACGTGGTAGCCCCGCATCGAGGGCAGGCAGCTGCCCCGGACCGGGCCGATCACCGAGGACCACGCGGCGGGGATGGCGGCGGCCCCCGAGAGCGCGCCGGACAGGGCGCCCGCCACGGCGGCCGTGGTGTCCGCGTCGCGGCCCATGTTCACCGCGGTCAGGACGGAGGAGGAGAAGTCGCCCCCGCACGCGGCGAAGGCGCCGAAGGCCAGGCCCACCGCCTCCGGGGCCAGGTCCGTCCACGGGTAGCCGCCGATGACCACGGCCGACCGCACGGCCCGTTCGCCGCGCGGGGCGGCGGTCACGGCCCGGCGCAGGGAGCGGGCCGTCCAGGAGTC
The DNA here is from genome assembly GCF_030063135.1 of Streptomyces sp. G-G2. Classification (GTDB taxonomy): domain Bacteria; phylum Actinomycetota; class Actinomycetes; order Streptomycetales; family Streptomycetaceae; genus Streptomyces. Next base: position 76,034 of record NZ_JASISO010000037.1, on the reverse strand, counting down.
CGAGGGGATGACCGAGAGGGCGGCGGCGATCACCGAGGCCGGGGACCCGCCCGCCATGGCCGCCGCGACGCCCGCCGCGACCGCCTGGCCGCCGTAGATGCCCTCGCCGTCGTGGCTGACGCAGCCGTCGATGGCGACGAGGCGCGCCGCCTCCGCCGGGCGGCCGGCGGCGAAGACCCCGAAGGGGGCCGCCCGCATCGCCAGCCCGTCCGACCACGCGTGCCGGTGCTGCGCCGAGATCGGCGCGGCGAGGCCCCGGCGCAGGTTCTCCAGGGTGCCGCGTTCGGAGAAGCCCGCGCCCCGGAAGGGGCCCTCGTCGAGGTCGGCGATCCAGTGGTGCCAGGCCCGTTCGACGTGGGCGACGGTGAGGGCCGAGCCGTGGCGGGCCAGCAGCAGGCCCGAGAAGATCGCGTACTCCGTGTCGTCCGTGCCCGCCGGGTCGTCCGAGACGAAGCCCTCGATCCGGCCCCACTTGGCCCGGATCTCCGAGGGCTTCATGTTCTCCGCGGGCGCGCCGAGCGCGTCGCCCACCGCGAGGCCCAGCAGGGCGCCCCGGGCCCGGTCGTGCAGGACCTGCGGCCGTACCGCCGAGTCCGAGTCCGAGTCCGACTCCGAATCCGGCTCCGAGGCAGAGTCCGACTGCGATTCCGGATCCGGGCCGAGGTTCGGGCCGACATCCGGACGGACCGCCGGATAGGGCTCCGGACGTACCCGCTCCGGCCGCACCCGCTCCGTGCGGACCGGCTCCACGCGTACCTGCGGATGCGTCTGAGGATGCGACTGCGGATCGGATGCGATCAGCTCCATGGGAGCGCCTCTCCACTTGGTGGAACTCATCATGAGCCCATGGGGGATTTGTGCCATGGCATCGGGTTTGTCGGTTGCCGCGAAACACCCCGCGAACCCTCCCGTCACCCGGTCGCCGAGGCGCGAAAGCCCTGGTAAGTACGGCCTTCCTTGCTGGCGGCGTTCAAAAATCGTGCGTAGTTTCGAGGTGTTGAGGGGGAGTGGGTGCCCGCACTCGGCCCGGGCATTCCCGTGCCGAGCCCGCGCGTGCCCATTTCGCATGTAAAGGGGAGAAGAGTCATGTCCATCATCGATATCCAGGCGTCGCTGCACGAGGCCCACCGCGACAACCACACCCACCGTGACGTCAACGGCGGCTGGCTGCGCCCGGCCGTCTTCGGCGCCATGGACGGACTGGTCTCCAACCTCGCCCTGATGACCGGCGTGGCGGGCGGCGCGGTCGCCACGCAGACCATCGTCATCACCGGGCTCGCGGGTCTGGCCGCCGGAGCCTTCTCGATGGCGGCGGGCGAGTACACCTCGGTGGCCTCCCAGCGCGAACTGGTCCTCGCCGAGCTGGACATCGAGCGTCAGCAGCTGCGCAAGCACCCCATCGACGAGATGGAGGAGCTGGCCGAGCTGTACGTCTCGCGCGGGGTCGAGCCCGCCCTCGCCCGCGAGGTCGCGATGCAGCTCTCCCGCGACCCGGAGCAGGCGCTGGAGATCCACGCCCGCGAGGAGCTGGGCATCGACCCGGACGACCTGCCGTCCCCGCTGGTCGCGGCGGTGTCCTCGTTCGGGGCCTTCTCGCTGGGCGCGCTGCTCCCCGTACTGCCGTACCTGCTCGGCGCGACCACGCTGTGGCCCGCGGTGCTGCTGGCGCTGGTGGGGCTGTTCCTGTGCGGGGCCGTGGTGTCCCGGGTCACCGCGCGGTCGTGGTGGTACAGCGGTCTGCGGCAGCTGCTCCTGGGTGGCGCGGCGGCGGGTGTGACGTACATCCTGGGCACGTGGATCGGCAGCGCCATAGGCTGACCGCTCGAAGAGTGAGACACTATGCAGAGAGCGACATAAGTAGTTCATTACCCGGCGGTTTCGATCGTATGTCCGGCGGGCATGAGGTGTAGGGCACGTGGGCAATGATGCCCAGCCCTCACCGGGACCCCCGCCCCGCGCATTCGCCTGCGAGGGTCCCCCTCCTTTCTCCTTCGTGAAGTGTCCGCATGCTGGAACGCCGTATCCGCTTCTCGGGATAGCCGTCATCATGTAACCTGCACGAAATTTCGCAGAGGGCCAACGTCGTCCCTCGGCTATGCATATGCCACGACGACGACGGGAGTCCCGATGCGTTCCGCATCCACGCACTCCGCGACCGGCCCCAGCACCACCGCCTGGTCGCCCATGGACGGTCGCCCCGCCCAGCAGGGCATGTACGACCCGCGCAACGAGCACGACGCCTGCGGCGTCGGCTTCGTGGCGAACCTCACCGGCGAGGCCAGCCACACGCTGGTCGAGCAGGCGCTGACCGTACTGCGGAACCTCGAGCACCGCGGCGCCACCGGCTCCGAACCCGACTCCGGTGACGGAGCGGGCATCCTCTGCCAGGTCCCCGACGCGTTCCTGCGCGAGGTGGCCGGATTCGACCTTCCCGAGGCCGGGGCGTACGCCGTCGGCATCGCCTTCCTCCCCGCCGACGGCACCGCACAGGCCGTCGCCGCGAAGCGGATCGAGGCCATCGCCGCCGAGGAGCACCTCACCGTGCTCGGCTGGCGCGAGGTCCCCGTCGCCCCCGACCTGCTCGGCAACGGCGCCCGCGCCACCATGCCCGCCTTCTCGCAGCTGTTCGTCACCGGGGGCACCTCCGGGACGGAGTCCGGGGCGGCGAGCACCGGCATCGAGCTGGACCGCAAGGCGTTCGTGCTGCGCAAGCGCGCCGAGCGCGAGGCCGGGGTGTATTTCCCCTCGCTCTCCGCCCGCACCATCGTCTACAAGGGCATGCTGACCACCGGCCAGCTGGAGCCCTTCTTCCCGGACCTCTCCGACCGCCGCTTCGCCTCGACGCTGGCCCTGGTCCACTCGCGGTTCTCGACGAACACCTTCCCGTCCTGGCCGCTGGCCCACCCGTACCGCTTCGTCGCGCACAACGGCGAGATCAACACGGTCAAGGGCAACCGGAACTGGATGAAGGCCCGCGAGTCCCAGCTGGCCTCCGGGGCCTTCGGCGAGGGCGCGCTGGAGCGGATCTTCCCGATCTGCACCCCCGACGCCTCCGACTCGGCGTCCTTCGACGAGGTCCTGGAGCTGCTCCACCTCGGCGGCCGTTCGCTCCCGCACAGCGTGCTGATGATGATCCCCGAGGCGTGGGAGAACCACACCTCGATGCACCCCGACCGCCGCGCGTTCTACCAGTACCACTCCACGCTGATGGAGCCCTGGGACGGCCCGGCCTGCGTCACCTTCACCGACGGCACCCAGGTCGGCGCGGTCCTCGACCGCAACGGTCTGCGCCCCGGCCGCTACTGGGTCACCGACGACGGCCTCGTCGTCCTCGGCTCCGAGGTCGGCGTCCTCGACATCGACCCGGCCAAGGTCGTCCGCAAGGGCCGCCTCCAGCCCGGCAAGATGTTCCTCGTCGACACCGCCCAGAAGCGGATCATCGAAGACGACGAGATCAAGGCCGAACTGGCGGGCGCCGCGCCGTACGCCGAGTGGCTCGAAGCCGGTGAGATCGAGCTGGAGGACCTCCCCGAGCGCGAGCACATCGTGCACACCCACGCCTCGGTCACCCGGCGCCAGCAGACCTTCGGTTACACCGAGGAAGAGCTGAAGATCATCCTGGCCCCGATGGCCCGTACCGGCGGCGAGCCGCTCGGCTCCATGGGTACGGACTCCCCGATCGCGGCCCTGTCCGAGCGCCCCCGGCTGCTCTTCGACTACTTCACCCAGCTCTTCGCACAGGTCACCAACCCGCCGCTGGACGCCATCCGCGAGGAGCTCGTCACCTCGCTGCTGTCCTCCCTGGGCCCCGAGGGCAACCTGCTGGAGCCGACCTCCGCGTCGTGCCGCAGCGTCACCCTGCCCTTCCCGGTGATCGACAACGACGAGCTGGCCAAGCTCGTCCACATCAACGCCGACGGCAACATGTCGGGCATGAAGGCCGCCACCCTCTCGGGCCTGTACCGCGTCTCGGGCGGCGGCGAGGCCCTCGCCGCGCGGATCCAGGAGATCCGCGCCGAGGCCGACGCCGCCATCGAGAACGGCGCCCGCCTGATCGTCCTGTCGGACCGGCACTCCGACGCCGAGCACGCGCCGATCCCCTCGCTGCTGCTCACCTCCGCCGTGCACCACCACCTCATCGCCACCAAGCAGCGCACCCAGGTGGGCCTGCTGATAGAGGCCGGTGACGTCCGCGAGGTCCACCACGTCGCCCTGCTCATCGGCTACGGCGCGGCCGCGGTCAACCCGTACCTGGCCATGGAGTCGGTCGAGGACCTGCTGCGCGCGGGCACCTTCCTCTCGGGCCTGGAGCCCGAGCAGGCCATCCGGAACCTGATCTACGCGCTCGGCAAGGGCGTCCTGAAGGTCATGTCCAAGATGGGCATCTCCACCGTCGCCTCCTACCGCGGGGCCCAGGTCTTCGAGGCCATCGGCCTCAACGAGGACTTCGTCGGTACGTACTTCAGCGGCACCGCCACCAAGATCGGCGGCGCCGGTCTGGACGTCATCGCCAAGGAGGTGGCCGCGCGCCACGCCAAGGCGTACCCGGCCTCCGGCATCGCCCCGGCGCACCGCGCGCTGGACATCGGCGGCGAGTACCAGTGGCGCCGCGAGGGCGAGCCGCACCTGTTCGACCCGGACACGGTCTTCCGCCTCCAGCACGCCACCCGCAACCGGCGCTACGACATCTTCAAGCAGTACACGGACCGGGTGAACGAGCAGTCCGAGCGGCTCATGACGCTCCGCGGCCTCTTCGGCTTCAAGACGAGCGGGAACGGCGCGAGCGAGGGGACCGGGGCCCGCCCGTCGATCTCCATCGACGAGGTCGAGTCGGTCGCCGACATCGTCAAGCGCTTCTCCACCGGCGCCATGTCGTACGGCTCCATCTCGATGGAGGCGCACGAGACGCTCGCCATCGCCATGAACCAGCTGGGCGCCAAGTCCAACACCGGTGAGGGCGGCGAGGACGCGGACCGCCTGTACGACCCGGCCCGCCGCTCGGCGATCAAGCAGGTCGCCTCCGGCCGCTTCGGCGTCACCAGCGAGTACCTGGTCAACGCGGACGACATCCAGATCAAGATGGCGCAGGGCGCCAAGCCTGGCGAGGGCGGGCAGCTGCCCGGCCACAAGGTCTACCCGTGGGTCGCCAAGACCCGGCACTCCACCCCGGGCGTCGGCCTGATCTCCCCGCCGCCGCACCACGACATCTACTCCATCGAGGACCTGGCTCAGCTGATCCACGACCTCAAGAACGCCAACCCGGCGGCCCGCATCCACGTGAAGCTGGTATCCGAGGTCGGCGTCGGGACCGTCGCCGCGGGCGTCTCCAAGGCCCACGCGGACGTCGTCCTCATCTCCGGCCACGACGGCGGCACGGGCGCCTCCCCGCTCACCTCGCTCAAGCACGCGGGCGGCCCCTGGGAGCTGGGCCTCGCCGAGACCCAGCAGACGCTGCTGCTCAACGGCCTGCGCGACCGCATCGTCGTCCAGACCGACGGCCAGCTGAAGACCGGCCGCGACGTCATCATCGCCGCGCTGCTCGGCGCCGAGGAGTTCGGTTTCGCGACCGCGCCGCTCGTCGTCTCCGGCTGCGTCATGATGCGCGTCTGCCACCTCGACACCTGCCCCGTCGGCATCGCCACGCAGAATCCGGTGCTGCGCGACCGGTTCTCCGGCAAGCCCGAATTCGTCGTGAACTTCTTCGAGTTCATCGCGGAGGAGGTGCGCGAGCTGCTCGCCGAGCTGGGCTTCCGTACGATCGAGGAGGCCGTCGGCCACGCCGAACTCCTCGACACCACCAAGGCCGTCGCGCACTGGAAGGCCCAGGGCCTCGACCTGGACCCGCTCTTCCACGTGCCCGCGCTGCCCGAGGGCGCGGTGCGCCACGCCGTCATCGAGCAGGACCACGGTCTGGCCAAGGCCCTGGACAACGAGCTGATCCGGCTGTCCGCCGACGCGCTGAACGCTCCGAGCGCCGAAGCCGCCCAGCCGGTCCGCGCCCAGGTCGCGATCCGCAACATCAACCGGACCGTCGGCACCATGCTCGGCCACGAGGTCACCAAGCGGTTCGGCGGCGCGGGCCTGCCCGACGACACGATCGACCTCACCTTCACGGGTTCGGCCGGTCAGTCCTTCGGCGCCTTCCTGCCGCGCGGCATCACGCTGCGCCTGGAGGGCGACGCCAACGACTACGTCGGCAAGGGCCTCTCCGGCGGCCGGGTCGTGGTCCGCCCCGACCGCGGCGCCGACCACCTGGCCGAGTACTCGGTCATCGCGGGCAACACCATCGGCTACGGCGCGACCGGAGGCGAGATGTTCCTGCGCGGCCGCACCGGCGAGCGCTTCTGCGTCCGCAACTCCGGCGCGCTGGTCGTCTCGGAGGGCGTGGGCGACCACGGCTGCGAGTACATGACCGGTGGCCAGGCCGTGGTGCTCGGCGAGACCGGCCGCAACTTCGCGGCGGGCATGTCGGGCGGTGTCGCGTACGTCATCGACCTGGACCCCTGCAACGTCAACGTCGGCAACGCGGGCGCGGTCGAGACGACCCTGTCCGACGCCGACAAGCAGTGGCTGCACGATGTGGTGCGCCGCCACCAGGAGGAGACCGGCTCGACCGTGGCCGCGAAGCTCCTCGCTGACTGGTCCGTCTCGGTGGACCGCTTCAGCAAGATCATCCCCACCACGTACAAGGCAGTGCTCGCCGCCAAGGACGCCGCTGAGCGGGCCGGACTCTCCGAGTCCGAGACCACCGAGAAGATGATGGAGGCGGCGACCAATGGCTGACCCGAAGGGCTTCCTCACCACCCCCCGCGAGACCGCCTGCTCCCGTCCCGTCGCCGAACGGCTGAAGGACTGGAACGAGGTCTACGTCCCCGGCTCGCTGCTGCCGATCATCAGCAAGCAGGCCGGCCGCTGTATGGACTGCGGCATCCCGTTCTGCCACAACGGCTGCCCGCTCGGGAACCTCATCCCGGAGTGGAACGACTTCGCGTACCGCGAGGACTGGACCGCCGCCGCCGAGCGCCTGCACGCCACGAACAACTTCCCGGAGTTCACCGGGCGGCTGTGCCCGGCGCCGTGCGAGTCGGCGTGCGTACTGGGCATCAACCAGCCCGCCGTGACCATCAAGAACGTCGAAGTCTCGATCATCGATCAGGCGTGGGACAACGGCGACGTCACCCCGCAGCCCCCGGACCGCCTGTCCGGCAAGACCGTCGCCGTTATCGGCTCGGGCCCGGCCGGTCTGGCCGCCGCCCAGCAGCTGACGCGAGCCGGTCACACGGTCGCGGTGTACGAGCGCGCCGACCGCATCGGCGGCCTGCTGCGTTACGGCATCCCCGAGTTCAAGATGGAGAAGGTGCACATCAACCGCCGCATCGAGCAGATGCGCGCGGAGGGCACCAAGTTCCGTACGGGCGTCGAGGTCGGCCGGGACATCCCGGCCGACGGCCTGCGCCGCCGCTACGACGCCGTCGTCATCGCGGCCGGTGCCACCGTCTCCCGCGACCTGCCGGTCCCGGGCCGAGACCTGGGCGGCATCCACTTCGCGATGGAGTACCTGCCCCTGTCGAACAAGGTGCAGGAGGGCGACTTCGTGGCGCCCCCCATCACCGCCGAGGGCAAGCACGTCGTCGTCATCGGCGGCGGCGACACCGGCGCGGACTGCGTGGGCACCGCCCACCGGCAGGGCGCGGCCTCCGTCACGCAGCTGGAGATCATGCCGCGTCCGTCGGAGGACCGCGCCGCCGGTCAGCCGTGGCCGACGTTCCCCATGCTGTACAAGGTGACCTCGGCCCACGAGGAGGGCGGCGAGCGGATCTACTCCGTTTCCACGACCCACTTCGAGGGCGACGAGAACGGCAACGTGCAGTCGCTGCACCTGGTCGAGGTCGACTTCATCGAGGGCAAGCTCACGCAGAAGGCGGGGACCGAGCGCGTCATCCCGGCGCAGCTGGTCACCCTCGCGATGGGCTTCACCGGCACCGACCAGGCCAACGGCCTGGTGGAGCAGTTCGGCGTGGAGCTGGACGCGCGCGGCAACGTCGCGCGGGACGCGTCGTACGCCACCAACGTCGACGGCGTCTTCGTCGCGGGCGACGCGGGCCGCGGCCAGTCCCTGATCGTCTGGGCCATCGCCGAGGGCCGCGCCGCGGCCCGAGGCGTGGACCGCTTCCTGACGGGCGCGAGCACCCTCCCGTACCCGGTCAAGCCGACGGACCGCTCGCTGATGGTGTAGCCGTCGCGACACCACCCCTCATACGGTCCGTACAACGGCGTACGGAACTCTGACACGGCACCCGCCAGTCCCCGACCAGGGAGGCGGGTGCTGTGGCGTGTGGGGAGCGGGCGGGGGCCTCAGCTCGGCGGGAACTCGTAGCGCAGCTCGTAGAGGTGCCCCGACTTGACCATGACGGTCACCTCGACCGGGCGACGGTCGTCGCTGAACACCGTCCGCAAGGTCCGCAGCACCGGCAGGTCGCCGGGCAGACCCAGCGCGCGGTATTCCTCCTGTGTCGGGACGCGGGCCGAGACCCGGTCGACGCCCAGCCGGGGCGGGAAGCCGAGTCCGGCCAGGAGGGCGGGCGTACCGCCCTTGATCTTGCGTGCCTCGGCGAGCGCGGTGCCGCGGGCGATTTCAGACGGGTAGTAGGAGCGGACCAGTTCGGCCGGTTCGCCGTCGATCCGCATCACCTGCTGACGCAGCACTGCGAGATCACCCTCTTGGAGCCCGAGGGCGGTGGCGACATCGGCGGGTGGTGCCACCTCGCGTACCTCCACGAACGTGCTGACCGCGTGGGCCCCGGGTCCGGCGGCGTCGGCGAGCCATGGGTAGGGCTCGTCCGCCGCCGCGAGGGCGAGGGAGGCCGCAGGGCGGATCGTCCGCTGCCGGTGCTCCCGTACGGTCACTGCCGAACCGGCGCGCCCTACGACGAGCCCCTCGTCCTTGAGCAGTCCCAACGCCTTCTGGATGGTTGCGCTCGATGCGTCGAACCGCGCCTTCAGCAGGATGGTGGAGGGCAGCCTGGCACCTGGAGCCAGCTCGCCGTTCATGACCTCGTCGCGGAGGTCGGCGGCGATGCGGACGTGCAGCGGGCGTGGGTCGAAGGGCGGTTCCTCGGGGCTGGGCAACGTCATCCGATCCTGGTCTCGTAGCGCAACTGCCCGCGATGGGCCGGCATGACCATCACATCACCCTGGATGGGCCGGTCGGCCGCGTCCAGGGTGACCCGGGACAGGAGCAGAACCGGCTCACCGGGTTCGATGTGCAGGTGCCCGCATTCCTCGTCGCTTGCCAGCCGCGCCGTGACCTCTTCCACGGCACGTACACCCACGTGCCCCAGCTCGGCGAGCAGAGTGACCGCTCCGCCACGGATCTTCGCCGTGGCCGCGAGCGGGGTGCCGACCGCGAACGCCGCGGGGTAGTAGGTGTCCGTCAACTCGCAAGGAAACCCGTCCAGTTCGACGATCCGCCGTCGCCGTACGACGGCCTCTCCCGCGGGGACGCGGAGCATTCGCGCGATGTCCTCTGAGGCGGGTTGCTCCCCGGCGTACAGGATCCGCTGCCCGCCCCAGTGGCCCCGGGCCGCCGCCTCGGCGGTCCACGCGTCCGGCTCACCCTCGGCGCGAGGGGTCAAGTACGGCATTGACTTACTGGTCCACTGGCCTTCGCTCATGCTGCCCTCCGGGCCCCTGTCCCCTGTTCGGCATTGCGGGTCCCACGGTATGCGACGGGTGCGCGTGCTGACGGCCCGGCTGGGAAGCGAGGACCTGGGGTCGCTGGTCCGTGCCACGCACGAGCGCGGGTTGTGGGGGGAGTTCCTGCCCCTGGTGGAGCTGATGGACGACTCGGCCAAGCAGCGGATCTTCGACCTGCCCGCGTTCCAGGACCAGGCGGGTAGTTAGCCGCCCGCCGCGGCCTCGCCGGGGCTCCGGGAGGCCGCGGCACCTGTATACACAGCGTCATGTCGCGTGTCATGCCCACTGCCGTGCCCGTGCCCGTGCCCGTGCCCCCGCCCTCCCGCTCCGTGCCCGCGCGTACCGCCGCGCGCCGTCTCCTGGCCTCCGCCTGCGGCGCCGCGCTCGCGCTGACCGCCCTCACCGCGTTCACCGTCCCGGCGCCCGCCGCCGCCGATGCCGGGCGCGCCTTCGACTACCGGGGCCTGCGCTTCACCATCCCCGCGAGCTGGCGGATCGTCGACCTCGACCGCGATCCTGAGGCCTGTCTGCGCCTGGACGTGCCCACGCTGTACGTCGGCCACGCGGGCCGGCAGGGCGACTGCGCGGGCCGGGCGGCCGCGCCCCGCGCCGACACCCTGCACCTGGAGCCGGTCCAGGGGGCCCCGCCGCGCGCCGACATCCCCACCATCGGGGTACCGGTGGGCACCGCCCTGCCCGTCAACGACCCGGGGGCGCCCAGCAACGAGGTGCGCTACGCCCTCGCCCAGGCCGGGGTGATGGCCACCGTCTCGTACGCGGAGACCTCGGCCACCGTCCGCGCGGTGATCCGGGGTGCCCGCCGGGTCGGCGCCCCCGCCACCCGCCCGGTGGTGCCCCCGGCCGGACATCCCGGACCGGCCGGACCGGCCGGACCCGCCGGACCCGCTGGACACCCCGGACCCGCCGCGCCCTCCGCCCCCACCACCCGGACCCGGGTCGTTCCCGGCCGTTACACCGGCCCCGGGTTCGACGCCTGCACCGCGCCCGGCCAGGCCACCATGGACGGCTGGTGGTCCGACTCCCCGTTCGGCGCCGTCGGCATCTACATCGGCGGCGGCTCCCGGGCCTGCGCCCAGCCCCAGCTCACCGCCGACTGGATCCGGCGGCAGTCCGCCGCGGGCTGGCACCTGATGCCGATCTGGGTGGGGCGCCAGCCCTGGCCCAGCTCCGGCACCGGGCTGTCCGCCGACCCGGTGACGGCCGCCGCCCAGGGTCGTACGGCCGCCGAGGGAGCGGTCGCCGCCGCCCGGTCCCTGGGGCTGGGGCCGGGCACCGTCCTCTACAACGACCTGGAGAACTACACCGACCGCGACACCTGGGACGCGCCGGTCGTCGCCCACGTCCGCGCCTGGACCGAGCGGCTGCACGCGCTGGGCTACCGCGCCGCCGCCTACCTCGCCGCCGGGTCGGGCATGAAGGCCCTGAGCGCCGAGTACGGCCGTACCGGCCGCGCGGTGCCCGACGTCGTCTGGGCGGCGGCCTGGAACGGCCACGCCGGGGCCACCGACTCCGACATGGGCCTGCCCTCCGGCACCGACCGCTGGACCGGGCGGCGCCGCGCCCACCAGTACCAGGGCGACCACGACGAGACCCACGACGAGGTCACGATCAACATCGACCGCAACTGGGTCGACGTCGACCCCGCCTCACTCCTCGCGGACGGGCTCGTCGTCGTTCCCGCGGCGGAGCGTGCGCAGCCCACCGTCCGGGGTCCAGGCGCGCACCACCAGGTCGTCCCCGTCGACGGCGACGCCCACCACCTCGGTCAGCTCCGCCCGGAACAGGTGGAAGGGCCGCGGCGTCTCCCCTGACTCCTCGGCGAAGCGGTGCAGCTCGGGCGGGTCCACGATCTCCACGGCCCGCCCGGAGATCCGTACGTCCCCGTCGGGCATCGTGTCGTCCGGCCCCGGATTGCCGTACAGCGCGAACCGCGGATCGCGCCGCAGGTCCAGGGCCTTGCGGGAGCCCGGCATCATCCCGAGCCACAGCTCGCCGCCCCGGAAGGTGAGGTTCAGTCCGGTCAGCCGGGGTGAACCGTCCTTGCGGAGGGTCGCGAGGACGTGGTGCGGGTACTGACCGAAGCGGGCCCGGACCGCCTCGGCGAACTCCGGCGCGGCGTGGGCGAAGTGCTCCCAGTGGTTCGTCGTCATGCCCCCATGAAACCGCCTGCCCCCGGCCCCGGCCCCTCAGGCGCGCACGATGCCCGCCCGCGATGCCCGCCCGCGCGTCCGCCCTCAGTCGCGCACGATGCCCGCCGCGCGCGCCGCCGCCAGCCAGGACGGGAACTCCGCCACCAGCCGGTCGTACAGCTCCCCGTCCGCCACCGCCCGAGGATCCTCCCCGGCGTGGAAGTACCCCGCGTTGTCGACCACCCGCGCCGCCGGTACCGGCAGTTCGTCCAGCCTGCGCAGGAAGTCGAACTGCGTGCTGCGGGTGTTCCCGAAGCCGACGAACTGCCAGAAGAGCGGCATCCCGGCCGCCTTGCACAGGTACCGCTCCGCCGCGAGCTTGTTCACCGGGCCGCCGTCGGTCTGGAAGACGACGAGCGCGGGCGCCGTCGACCCGCTGTCGAGGTAGTGGTCGATGACCGCGTCCATCGCCGCGTGGTAGGACGTCTTGCCCATGTGCCCCAGCCGCGCGACGATCCGCTCCACCTCGCCCGCGTGACGGCTCAGCGAGATCTCCGCGACGGCGTCCACGTCGGTGGAGAAGAGGACCACCGGGATCCGGCCGTCGTCGTCCAGATGGGCCGAGAGCCCGAGCACCCGGTCCGCGAAGGCCTGTACGGTGCCGTCCTTGTAGTACGGGCGCATCGAGCCCGAGTGGTCCAGCACCAGGTAGACGGCGGCGCGCCGGCCCTCCAGGCCGTGCTTGCGCAACGAGACCCCGGCGCTCTTGTACAGGCTCACGAGCGCCGGAGCGGTTTCTTCCATCGTGCGGAGGCTGGTCGCGCTGCCGGTCATGGGCCCGAGGGTACGTCAGCGGGCCCCCGCCAGACCTAGCCGTGCGGCCAGCCGTTCCCGGTGCGCGGCCGGGCCGCCGAACAGCCTCGCCGCGCCGTGGGCGCGCTTGAAGTGCAGGTGCGACTCGTGCTCCCAGGTGATCCCGGTCCCGCCGTGCAGCTGGATCATCTCCCCGGCCACCAGGGAGTACGCCTCCCCGCACGCCGAACCGGCCGCCGCCGCCAGCCCCGGCGCGCCGCCGCCGTCCGTCGCGTGCGCGTCCGCCGCCGCGAGGGCGAGCGTACGGCCGTTCTCCACGGCGGCGTACAGATCGGCCAGCCGGTGCTTGACCGCCTGGAACGAGCCGATCGGGCGGCCGAACTGGAACCGCTGCTTCGCGTGCGCGACCGTCACCTGCAGGGCCCGCGCCGCCGCCCCGGCCTGCTCGGCGGCCAGCGCGGTGACGCCCAGGTCGCGGACCCGGGCCAGGATCCGCTCCCCGTCGCCCTCGACGCCCACCAGCTCGGCCGGGGTCCGGTCCAGGGCGAGCTCCGCGAGCGGCCGGGTCAGGTCCATGGTCGACCGGACCCGCCAGGCGGCGGGCGGCGCGGTGAGCCGGAACAGGGACAGGGGGAGCACCCCGCCCGCGCCGCGCCGCCCGGATCCGGCGGCGCGGGCGAAGACGAGCACGACCGAGGGGAGTTCGCCGCCGAGCCCCGCCAGGACGTACTCCTTGGCTCCGTTCAGCAGCCAGCCCCCAGCCGGGTCCCGCCGCGCCCGCGCGGCCAGCGCCGACGGCTCCCAGCTCCCGCCCTCCGCCCAGGCCAGCGCCCCGACCGCCGACCCCTCCGCCAGCCCGGGCAGCAGCCGCGCGCACGCCTTCGGGTCCCCGGCCGCCAGCAGCGCTCCCACGGTCAGCACCGCCGAGCCGAGGAACGGTACGGGGCTCAGTACGCGCCCCAGCTCGGCCGCCACCACACCCAGCTCGACCGCGCCGCAGCCCAGCCCGCCGTACTCCTCCGGGACCGCCAGCGCCGCCACGCCCACCTGCCCGGCCAGCGGAGCCCAGGCCCGCGTGCCCCGGTGCCGGGCGAGCACCGACCGTACGGCCGCGCCCAGTTCGCGCTGCTCCCGGGTCCACTCCAGCGCCCTCACGCCCGCTCCTCCCGTCCGCCCGAGGCGTGCTCACCCGAGGCCCGCCGGTCCGAGGCGTGCCCGCCCAGGGCGTGCCCGTCTCCGGTGGTCGCGGCCGGCTCCCCGCGCGCGGCGCGCCGCAGCGGGGCTTTGCGCAGTTTGCCGCCCGCGTTGCGCGGCAGCTCCGCCACCGTCGTGAACCGCCGGGGCACCTTGAAGTTGGCCAGCCGTTCCCGGGCCCAGGCGGTCAGTTCCGCCGCCGTGACCGGCGCGGTGGTGACGACGAACGCCACGCAGACCTCCCCGAGCCGTTCGTCGGGGGCGCCCACCACCGCCGCGTCCGTGATCGCGGGGTGGGTCAGCAGCACCTGTTCCACCTCCGCCGGGTAGGCGTTGAACCCGCCGACCACGTACATGTCCTTGAGCCGGTCGGTGATCGCCAGGTAGCCCCGCGCGTCCAGCACCCCGATGTCCCCGGTGCGCAGCCAGCCGTCCGCCGACACCGCCTCGGCCGTCGCGGCCGGATCGTCGAGGTAGCCGGTGCTCACGTGGTAGCCGCGCACCTGTACCTCGCCCGCTTCCCCGGAGGGCAGCACCCGCCCCAGCGGATCGGTGATCCGTACCTCCGTGTCCGGCAGCGGCGGCCCGACCGTGTGGGCGAGGGTCCAGGCGTCCGCGTCCGTCGGGCAGACGGAGACGACGCCACCGGACTCGGTGAGCCCGTACGCCGTGAACACGTCCGGAGCCCCCAGTTCCGTCCGGATCCGCTCGACCAGCGAGGTGGGCACGGCGGCCGCCCCGGTACCGGCCAGGCGCAGCGCGGACAGGTCGTACGCCGCCCGGTCGGGGTGTGCGATCAGCCCGTGGAAGACGGTCGGCGGGCCCATCAGGCAGCTGACCCGCTCGTCGGCCATCCGGCGCAGGACGCGGTCGGTGTCGTAGACCGCCTCGGGGAGCATGGTGACCCCGCGCAGCAGGCAGGCGAGCACGCCCGCCTTGTAGCCGAAGGTGTGGAAGAAGGGGTTGACCAGCAGGTAGCGGTCCCCGGGGCGCAGGGTGACCAGCCGGGACCAGGAATCGTAGAGGCGCACGCTCTGGCCGTGGGTGGTCATCACACCCTTGGAGCGGCCGGTGGTGCCCGAGGTGTAGAGGATGTCGCTGAGGTCCCCGGGGCGTACGGCGGCCAGCCGGGCCAGCCGTTCCACCTCCGGCACCGTGTCCCCGGCGCGCAGGTACGCCGCCCAGTCGTGCACCGGCTGCTCGTGCACCGGCTGCTCGTGCACCGGCTGCTCGTGCACCGGCCGCCCGTGCACCGGCCGCCCGTCCGCCGTCGTGGCGTCACCGCCGCGCAGGACCACCGTCGAGGCGAGCGCGCCGAGGTCCTCGCCGGATCCGTGCAGGGCGGCGACGTAGTCGGTGCCGAGGAAGCCGCGTTCGGTGAACAGGACGCGGGCGCCGCTGCGCCGGATGACGTCGGCCGCCTCGGCGGGTTTGTAGCGGGTGTTGACCGGGACGAGGACCGCGCCCACCCCGGCCGCGCCGAGGGCGGCGGTGATCCACCGGCGGCTGTTGGGTGCCCAGACGGCGACCCGGTCGCCGGGCCGGATGCCGTGCGCGACGGCGGCGCGGGCGGCCGAGGCGATCTCGGCCGCCAGCTCGGTGAAGGTCCAGCGGACCTCCCCGTCGGCGAGCGCCTCGCGCTCGCCGTGGACGGCCGCCGCCCACTCGGGCAGCTGGGCCAGGGTGGCGGGAGGCGCTTGTGATGGCGGCTCCGTGTCCCTGGACCCGCCGCTGATCTGCTTCTGTCCGGCGCGTACGTCGTCCAGCTGGCCCCGGATCCGCGCGGTCGGCCAGTTCGCCGTCAACGTCCTCGCGGCGGACCAGCGGGACCTGTGCCGCCGGTTCGCGGTGACCGGCGGTGACAAGTTCGCGGACGTGCCCTGGCGGCCGGGCGGGAACGGCGCGCCCCTGCTCGACGGGGTCCTCGCGAGCGTCGAGTGCGCACTGGAGGGCGTACTGGACGGGGGTGACCACGCGATCGTGCTCGGCCGGGTCACCGCGCTGGCCGCGCACCGATGGGCGGCCCCGCTGCTCTACTTCCGGCGCGCCTACGGGGTGTTGCCGGGAGTTCCCCCGGGCGAACCGGCCGAACCCGCGCGGGCCCGCGCCGCCTCCAGTTCCTCGATGTCGTCGAGCATGGCGGCGGCCAGGTCGCGCTCGGAGGCGTAGTACCGCTCGGCCCACTTGAGGGTCAGTGCCGGGTAGGCCCAGGCCGCCTCGTCCCGGGCGCCCTCGGCGTCGGCGACCGCCCGGCGGCGCATGGACTCGGCGAACTCCTGGTGGCGCGCGAGTACGTCACGCATCTGCTCGGGCTCCAGCAGGTGCCCCAGCCACAGCCGCAGCATGGGCCCGTGCTTGAGGACGGGCGGGTCGACCGGGGCCGTGCGGGCCCACTCGCGCACGGCCTCCATGCCCTCGCCGGTGATCCGGTAGACCCGCTTGTCGCGGGTCCCGGTCTCCTGGGCGACCAGGCGCGAGGAGGCGTAGCCGGCCTTCTCCAGCCGCTTCAGCTCGCTGTAGATCTGGCTGAAGGAGGGGCTCCAGTAGAAGAACTTCAGCGACCAGTCCGACCACTTCTTCAGGTCGTATCCGGACAGCTCCTCCCCGAAGGAGAGCAGCCCGAGCACCGCCCAGCTGGTTGCCGGAAGCGCGCGCCTGTTCGTCTCGTCTGCCACGGAGCGCAGTCTACGACCGGCCCCGGCCGCCCCCTTCCCCCTGCTGGGTATGCCTGCTAGAAGTATGCCTATTAGGAATATCGATCCGGACGGAGGGACCCCACCGTGAAGTTCTCGATGATCTTCGAGGCGCAGCTCGTCGACCCCACCCCCGCACGCGAACGCCAGGTCATCCACGACTGCGTCGAACAGGCCGTCCACGCCGAGGAGATGGGCTTCGACCGGATCTGGGCCGTCGAGCACCACTCCCTCACCCAGTACGCCCACATGAGCGCCTCCGAGATCTTCCTGACCTGGGTCGCCGCCCGGACCGAGCGGATCCGCATCGGCCACGGCGTGGTCACCATGCCCTTCGGCTACCAGCACCCGGTGCGCGTCGCCGAACGCGCCGCGATGCTCGACGTACTCTCCGGCGGCCGCGTCGACATCGGTGCCGGGCGCGGCGCCACCCGCCAGGAGATGTCCATGTACGGGGTGCGGCCCGAGGACACCCACCCGCAGATGGAGGAGGCCCTGCGGATCTTCGCCTCCGCCTGGAAGGAGGAGACCTTCGAGTGGCACGGCTCGATCGACATCGGGCCCGGCGCGGTCCTGCCCCGCCCGGTCCAGGACCCGCACCCGCCGCTCTTCATGGCCTGCTCCAAGCACGACAGCCTGGCCCGCGCCGCCGAACTCGGCATCGGCGCCCTGGTGATGGGCTTCGCGGGCGCCGACGACGTCCGCGCGATGCGCAAGGTCTACGACGAGGCCATCGCCGGCCGCGACGGCGGACGCTTCGTCTCCGACCGGGTCAACGACCACTTCTCCGCCCTGTGCCCCACCATCGTCCTCGACGACGCCGAGCGCGCCCTGCGCCTGGGCACCCGGGGCCAGCGGTTCTTCGCCGAGTCCATCGCCCACTGGTACGGCAACGCGCCCGCGCCCACCGGGTACACCGACGAGGAGAGCGCCGAGGACCACGTCGCCGCCCTGGACCGGGGCCGCGAGGAGCTCGTCGCCCGCCTCCACGAGGCGAACATCCCGGCCCGGCCCGTCGACACCGGCACCTACAACGCCGACCACGCCTACGGCAGCGCCGAGACCGCCATCGCCTACGTGGAGCGGTTGCGGGAGATCGGCGTCGACGAGGTGATGTGCCTGATCCAGATGGGTACGGTCCCGCAGGACGCCTGTATGGAGACCATCCGCCAGTGGGGCGAGAAGGTCATCCCGCACTTCCGCGCGCTGGAGGGCTGACTCATGGGGGCCCGGATCTCGCTGGACGGGAAGGTGGTCGTCATCACCGGCGCCGGGCGCGGCCAGGGCGCCGCCGAGGCCCGGCTGTGCGCGGAGGCGGGCGCGCGGGTCGTCGTCACCGACATCCGCGAGGAGGAGGGCCGCGAGGTCGCCGCGGCCCTGGGCGGCCAGGGGCTGTACGTACGCCACGACGTCACCGACGCGGAAAGCTGGGCCGGGGTGACCCGCGCCGCCGTCGCCGCGTACGGAACGGTGTCCGCGCTGGTCAACAACGCGGCCCTGTGGCGCACGGCCCATGTGGAACGGCAGAGCGCCGAGGACTTCGAAGCCCTGCTCCGGGTCAACCTGATCGGCCCCTTCCTCGGCATCCAGGCGGTGGCCCCGCTGCTGCGCGCGGCCGGGGGCGGAGCCGTCGTGAACATCTCCTCCACCGCCGGGCTGGTCGGGATACCCGGCCACGCGGCCTACGGCTCCACCAAGTTCGCCCTGCGCGGGCTGACCCGCTCGGCGGCCCTGGACCTCGCCGGGGACGGGATCCGGGTCAACTCCGTCCACCCCGGGGCGATCGACACCCCGATGCTGGCCCGGGCGGTCGAGGGCCGGGGCTGGTCGCACGTACCGCTCGGGCGGATCGGCCGCCCGGAGGAGGTCGGCGAGCTGGTGCGGTTCCTGTGCTCGGACGCCGCCTCCTACATCACGGGCGCGGAGTTCACCGTCGACGGCGGGATGACCACGCGATGAG
Source organism: Streptomyces sp. G-G2 (assembly GCF_030063135.1). Taxonomy (GTDB): domain Bacteria; phylum Actinomycetota; class Actinomycetes; order Streptomycetales; family Streptomycetaceae; genus Streptomyces. The sequence continues at coordinate 57,528 of NZ_JASISO010000037.1, read as the reverse complement.
CGGCCGCGCCGCCGCGCCGGGCGCGCCCGGTCCCGATCCGCTGTCCCCCCGGGCCCGGGAGGTGTGCGCGGCGATGTCGGCGCACTTCCCGCCGCCGGGGGACACCGGGGCCCTGCGGGCAGCGGTCGCCGCGGGCCGGACCGGCGCGCCGCCCGGGCCGGAGGTGGCCGCCGTCCACGACACGGTGGCCGACGGGGTCCCGGTGCGGGTCTACGACCCGGCGCCCGGCGCCACCGGCCGCCCCCTGGTGGTCTACCTGCACGGCGGGGGCTGGGTGATGTGCGGCCCGGACGCCCATGACGCGCCGTGCCGGACGCTGGCCGCGCGCTCGGGGGCGGTGGTGGTCTCCGCGGACTACCGGCTGGCCCCCGAGCACCCCTGGCCCGCGGCGCCCGACGACGCCCTGACCGTACTGCGCTGGGCCCGCGCGCGGGCGCTCGGCCTGGGCTGCGACCCCGCCCGGGTGGTGGTCGCCGGTGACTCCAGCGGGGCCAATCTCGCCGCCGTGACGGCGCTGCGGGCGCCCGGGCTGGTCGCGGGCCAGCTGCTCCTGTACCCGCCGCTGGACGCCACGATGGGCTCCGCGTCCGTGGCGACGTACGCCCGGGACCACTTCCACACGGCCGCCCACATGAGCTGGTACTGGGAGCAGTACCTGCCCCCGGACACCGACCCCGGGCACCCGCTGGTCTCGCCGCTGGCCGCCCCGGACCTGACCGGGCTGCCGCCCGCGCTGGTGCTGCTCGCGGACTGCGACGTGCTGCGCGACGAGGGCCTCGCCTACGCGCGGCGCCTGGCGGCGGCGGGCGTGGACTGCGAGGTCCGCCTCTTCCCCGGCGTCTTCCACGGCTTCCTCGGCACCCCCCTCCCAGCCGCGGAGGCGGCCCTCGCGGGCGCGGCGCGATGGCTGGCCCGCACGGCGCCGCGGGCCGCGCGCCGGCTCCGGCCCGGATGACCTGGTAGGGCGCCGCGCATCATGGAGGGATGACGTCACTCCGTAGCACGCATGCCCGTTCCTTCGACGCCGCCGCCGCCCTGTACGCGGCCAACCGGCCCAGCTACCCGGGGGAGTTGTTCGACGCCGTCGAGGAGCTCGCCGGGCGCTCGCTCGACGGGGCGCGGGTCGGGGACGTCGGCGCGGGCACCGGTATCGCCACCGCCCTGCTGCACGCGCGCGGCGCCCGGGTCGTCGCCGTCGAGCCCGGTGACGGCATGGCCGCCGAACTCCGGCGCGCGCACCCCGGGATCCCGCTGGTCCGGGGCGACGGGGACCGGCTGCCGCTGGCCACCGGGGCCTTCGACCTGCTCACCTACGCCCAGGCCTGGCACTGGACCGACCCGGCGCGCTCCGTCCCCGAGGCGCGCCGCGTACTGCGGCCCGGCGGGGCGCTCGCCCTGTGGTGGAACGACGCGGACTGCGCCGTTCCCTGGATCGGCGACCAGGACCGGCGGATCGCCGACCTCTTCGACGCCAAGCCCGGCACCGCGCCGCGCGGCCTGCCCGAAGGGCTCGACTTCCGTACCCGCGAGGTCCGTTGGGTCCGGCGGATCCCGGTCGACGCCCACCTCGCGAACCTGGCCAGCCACTCCGCCTTCCTGGTCCTGGGGCCCGGCGCCGAGGAGTTCTTCGCCGCGGAACGTGCGGCGCTGCTCTCCCTGTTCCCCGGCGGCGAGGTGCTGGAGGAGTACGTCGTCACGCTGTGCGTCGCCCGCCTCTGAGCGGCGGATCATGGCGGCCCGCCGGCCGGGGGGCCGGGGCGGTGTTTCACGGGGTCGGGCGGAGGACCTCCGCTCGGCACTCGGCGGGGGTGCCCCAGGCGTCGCGCAGGGGGCGGGCCTTGCGGAGCCAGAGGGAGAGGTCCAGTTCCTCCGTGTAGCCCACCGCCCCGTGCAGCTGGAGCGCGCTCATCGCGGCCCGGTACGCCGCCTCGCCCGCCGACACCTTCGCCGCCGCGATCTCCCCCGGCGCCAGGTCCAGCGCCGCCGCCCACAGCAGGGGGCGCGCGAACTCCAAGCCGATCAGGGTGTCCGCCAGGCGGTGCTTGACGGCCTGGAAGGAGCCGATCGGCGCCCCGAACTGGGTCCGCTGCTTCGCGTACCGCACCGTCCGCGCCAGCAGCGCCTCGCCCACCCCCAGGCTCTGCGCCGCCGTCAGCAGCCGCGCCCACCGCAGCGCCGCCCCGGCCGCGGCCGCCACTGCGGGCCCGGCCGCCAGCAGTTCGCCGCCCGGCGCCGCCCGGGAGAGCCGCCGCGCCGGGTCCAGCGAGGCCAGCGCCTCCCCGGGCCCGTCCGCCAGCCACAGCTCGGCCGCCGCCGACACCGTGAAGACGTGGTCGGCGGCTTCGGCGTCCAGGGCGTACGGTCCCACCCCGGCCAGGGTCAGCGTGGCCAGCTCCCGGCCCCCGGCCAGCCCCGGCACGAAGCGTTTCGCCAGCGCCCGGTCCCCCAGCTCCGCCAGCAGCACCGCCGCCGCCGCCGTCTCCACCAGCGGCCCCGGCGCCGCCGCCCGCCCCAGCTCGACGAAACCCAGCGCCAGTTCGACCGGGAGGGCGCCCAGGCCCTCGTACTCCTGCGGCGCGGCCAGCGCGAACAGCCCGGTGTCCGCGAGCCGCGACCACAGGGCCCGGCCCGGCCCGTACGCCCCGCCGGACCAGGACCGTACGACGGCCGGAACGTCCGAGGCGCTCAGCAGCGCGCGCAGCGTGCGGGCGAAGTCCGACTGCTCGTCGGTCGGCAGGAAGCGCATCAGCGGCGGCCCTTCGGGAGGCCGAGCAGCCGCTCGGCGATGATGTCGCGCTGGATCTCGTTGGTGCCCGCGTAGATCGGCCCGGCCAGGGAGAAGACCCACGGCTCCGCCCACGGCCCGTCCGCCAGCTCGGCGTCGGCGCCCAGCAGGTCCAGCGCGGTCTCGTGCAGGGCGATGTCGTACTCGCTCCAGAACACCTTGTTCAGGCTGGACTCCGCCCCGATCGTCTCGCCCGCCGCGAAGCGGGAGGCGTTCGTCCAGGTGAACAGCTCGTAGGCACGCGCCCCGATCACCGCGTCCGCCACCCGGTCGCGCAGCGCCGTGTCGGCCGGGTCCGCCGTGTCCCGCCACAGCGCGGTCAGCCGGTCGGCCGCCGCCAGGAACCGGCCGGGGGAGCGCAGGGTCAGCCCGCGCTCGTTGCCCGTCGTCGACATCGCGATCCGCCAGCCCTGCCCCGGCTCGCCGATCACGTCCTCGTCCGGTACGAACACCCCGTCCAGGAACAGCTCCGCGAAGGCGGGCTTGCCGTCCAGGCGCCCGATGGGCCGTACGGTCACCCCCGGTGCCCGCAGGTCGAACATCAGGTAGGTCAGCCCCTGGTGGGGCTTCGGGGTGTCCGGCTCGGTGCGGAAGATCCCGAACGCGCGGTCCGCGAAGGCCGCCCGCGAGGACCAGGTCTTCTGCCCCGACAGCAGCCAGCCGCCCTCCGTACGCACCGCGCGGGACGTCAGCGAGGCCAGGTCGGACCCGGACTCCGGCTCGGACCAGGCCTGCGCCCAGATCACCTCGCCGCCGGCCATCGACGGCAGCACCCGGGCCCGCTGCTCGGGGCTCGCGTGGTCGAAGAGGGTGGGGGCGAGCAGGTTGATGCCGTTCTGCGAGACCCGGCCGGGCGCCCCGGCGGCGAAGTACTCCTCCTCGAAGACCAGCCACCTCACGATGTCCGCGCCCCGGCCGCCGTACTCCTCGGGCCAGGACACCACCGACCAGCGGTCGGCGGCCAGGCGGGCCTCCCACTCCCGGTGCGCGGCGAAGCCCTCCGCCGTCTCCAGCGAGGGCAGCGGTGCGGTGGGCACGTGCGCGCGCAGCCAGGCCCGGGCCTCGGCCCGGAACGCGGTGACCTCCTCGGTGTGGGTCAGTTCCATCAGCCGGTCGCCTCCTTCATGGCCGCGATGTTCATTCCGCCGAGGGAGTCGGCGGCGCTCTCGGCGTTGTGCGCGTGCGCCAGGTGGTGCAGGCCGAAGACGGAGTCCATGCCGGAGTGCAGGCCCTGGAGGTCCTCGGCCTGGTTGACGGCCCGCTTGGTCAGGGCCAGTCCGAAGGCGGGCATCTCGGCGATGCGCAGGGCGAGCCGGGCGGTCTCGGCCGCGAGTTCCGCCCGTTCCACGACCCGGTTGACCATGCCGATCTCGTACGCCCGCCCGGCGGGCATCCGGTCGCCCGTGTAGAGGAACTCCTTGGCGATCCGCGGGGGCATCGCCCACGGGTGGGCGAAGTACTCGACCCCGGGGATCCCCATCCGGACGACCGGATCGGCGAAGAAGGCGTCCTCGCTGGCGACGGTCAGGTCGCACACCCAGGCCAGCATCAGCCCGCCCGCCACGCACGCGCCCTGGACGGAGGCGATCACCGGCTTCGGCAGTTCCCGCCAGCGCCTGCACATGCCCAGGTACACCTCGGACTCGCGGGCGAAGCGGGCTTCGGCGCCGCCGCGCCCGGTGTGGTCCCACCAGAGTCCGGCCCGCCGCTCGAAGGGCAGGTGGGCGTCCCGGCCGGGGGTGCCGATGTCGTGGCCCGCGGAGAAGTGGTCGCCCGCGCCGCCCAGGACGACCACCTTGACCTCGGGGTCGTCGGCGGCCCGGTAGAAGGCGGAGTCCAGGGCGTAGGTCATCGCGCTGTTCTGCGCGTTGCGGTAGCGGGGGCGGTTCATCGTCACGTGGGCGAGCGGGCCGCGGCGCTCGTAGAGCACCACCTCGGCCTCGTCGGCGGTGGGGTGGGCGGGCATCCGGACATCCTTCCCTAACAAGTGTTTGGTAGGTTAACGTACCGCCATGAGCAGCGTCGAGGAGTTCCGCACCGAGGTCCGGGAGTGGCTACTGACCCACCTCACCGGCCGGTTCGCGGCCCTCACCGGCCGCGGCGGACCCGATCGGGAGCACGAGGCCTTCGCCGGACGCCTCGCCTGGGAGCAGCACATGGCGGCCCACGGCTGGACCTGTGTCGGCTGGCCCGTCGAGCACGGCGGCCGCGGCGCGAGCACCGGGCAGCAGATCGCCTTCCACGAGGAGTACGCCCTCGCCGACGCCCCCGCCCGGGTCGGCCACATCGGCGAACAGCTCCTCGGCCCCACCCTCATCGCCCACGGCACACAGGAGCAAAAACGCCGCTTCCTGCCGTCCATCCGGGCCGTGACGGAGCTGTGGTGCCAGGGCTACAGCGAGCCCGACGCGGGCTCCGACCTCGCCGCCGTCCGCACCCGCGCCGCCCTGCGCGACGGCGCGTGGCACATCGACGGCCAGAAGACCTGGACCTCCCTGGCGCACGAGGCCCAGTGGTGCTCCGTGCTGGCCCGCACCACCCCCGGCTCCCACCGCCACGCGGGCCTGTCCTACCTCCTGGTCCCCCTGGACCAGCCCGGCGTGGAGGTCCGGCCGATCGTCCAGCTCACCGGCACCTCCGAGTTCAACGAGGTCTTCTTCGACGGGGCCCGCGCGGACCCGGCCCACGTGGTCGGCGCCCCCGGGGGCGGCTGGGCCGTCGCCATGGCCACCCTCGGCTTCGAACGCGGGGTCTCCACCCTGGGCCAGCAGGTCGGCTTCCGCCGCGAACTCGACGCCCTCGTCGGCCTGGCCCGCGCCAACGGCGCCCTCGCCGACCCGCTGCTGCGCGACCGGCTCGTCCGGGCATGGATCGGCCTGGAGGCGCTGCGGGCCGCCGCGCTGCGCCCGGGGGCCGAACCTTCGCTCGCCAAACTGTCCTGGGCCCGCTGGCACCGCGACCTCGGCGAACTCGCCATGGACGTCCGCGGCGCCGCGTCCCTGGTCGCGACCGGGGACGCCGGGGACCCGTACGACCTCGACGACTGGCAGCGGCTCTTCCTCTTCTCCCGCGCCGACACCATCTACGCGGGCTCCGACGAGATCCAGCGCACCCTCATCGCCGAGCGGATCCTCGGCCTTCCCAAGGAGGTCCGGGCATGAACGCCACGGCACCGCGGTACGTCCCCGGACACGGCCTGCTCAAGGACCGCACCGCCCTGATCACCGCCGCGGCCGGAGCCGGGATCGGCGGGGCCACCGCCCGCCGCTTCCTGGAGGAGGGCGCCCGCGTCGTCATCAGCGACGCGCACGCCCGCCGCCTCAAGGAGAGCGAGGAAGCCCTCGGCGCCGAGTTCGGCGCCGACCGGGTCACCTCCCTGCCCTGCGACGTCACCGACGAGGAACAGGTCCGGGCCCTGTTCGACCTCGCCGGACGCACCCACGGCGGCCTCGACGTCGTCGTCAACAATGCGGGCCTCGGCGGCACCGCCGACCTCGTCGACATGAGCGACGCGCAGTGGTCCAAGGTCCTCGACGTCACCCTGAACGGCACCTTCCGCTGCACCCGGGCCGCGCTGCGCGCCTTCAAGGCCTCGGGCGGCGGCGGGGTCGTCGTCAACAACGCCTCCGTCGTCGGCTGGCGGGCCCAGCGCGGCCAGGCCCACTACGCCGCCGCCAAGGCCGGGGTGATGGCCCTGACCCGCTGCGCCGCTTTGGAGGCCGCCGACTTCGGCGTACGGATCAACGCGGTCGCCCCCAGCCTGGCCATGCACCCGCACCTGGTGAAGGTCACCAGCGAGGAGCTGCTCGGCGAACTCACCGCGCGCGAGGCCTACGGGCGCTACGCCGAACCCTGGGAGGTCGCCAACGTCATCGTGTTCCTGGCCAGCGGCTACTCGTCGTACATGACGGGCGAAACCGTCGCGGTCAGCAGCCAGCACGCCTAGGCCGTGTGTGAGGAGTCCCGTCCGGTCCGCGACGAGAGCGCGCCCTCCGGGTGCCCGACGCTCCGCCCCCCACGCGCCCCAGTCGGCTGGTCGACAATGGGCGCGTGCCAACGAACAAGAAGAAGCAGCCGGTGACGGCCTCGCCGGAACGCAGGCAGGAGCTCCTCGCCACCGCCGCCGAGGTCTTCGCCGCCCAGGGTTACAACGCCACCACCGTCCGTAAGATCGCCGACGCCGCCGGGATGCTCGCCGGCAGCCTCTACTACCACTTCGATTCCAAGGAATCGATGCTCGACGAGATCCTCTCCACCTTCCTGAACGAGCTGTGGCAGGGCTACGACACCGTGCTCGACGCCGGGCTCGGCCCCAGGGAGACCATCGAGGCCCTCGTCACCGAGTCCTTCCGGGAGATCGACCGGCACCGCTCCGCCGTCGCGATCTACCAGAAGGAGTCCCGGCACCTCTCCGCCCAGCCCCGCTTCCACTACCTCTCCGACTCGCAGGTCAAGTTCGAGAAGGCGTGGCTGGGGACGCTGGAGCGGGGGGTCGCCGCCCAGGTCTTCCGGGCCGACCTGGACATCCGCCTCACCTACCGCTTCGTGCGCGACACGGTGTGGGTGGCGGCGTCCTGGTACCGCCCGGGCGGCAGGCACAGCCCCGAGGAGATCGCCCGCCAGTACCTCTCGATGGTCCTGGACGGGATCGCGCTCCGCACCTGACCTCTCACCAAGGAGTCCCGATGCCCGAGGCCTACATAGTCGACGCGGTACGCACCCCCGTGGGCCGGCGCAAGGGAGGGCTGTCCGGGGTGCACCCGGCCGACCTCGGCGCGCACGTCCTGAAGGCGCTCATGGAACGTTCCGGGGTGGACCCGGCCGCCGTCGAGGACGTGGTCTTCGGCTGCGTGGACGCCGTGGGGCCGCAGGCCGGGGACATCGCCCGGACCGCGTGGCTGGCCGCCGGGCTCCCCGAGGAGGTCCCCGGGGTCACCGTCGACCGCCAGTGCGGCTCCTCGCAGCAGGCCGTCCACTTCGCCGCGCAGGGGGTCCTCTCCGGCACCCAGGACCTGGTGGTCGCGGGCGGCGCCCAGAACATGTCGATGATCCCGATCGCCTTCGCCTCCCGGCAGGCGGCCGAACCCCTCGGCCTCACCGAAGGCCCCTACGCGGGCTCGGCGGGCTGGCGTGCCCGCTACGGCGACGCCCCCGTCAACCAGTTCCACGGGGCCCAGCTGATCGCCGAGAAGTGGGGGATCAGCCGTCTGGACATGGAGGAGTTCGCGCTCCGCTCGCACCGGCGGGCGCTCCGCGCGATCGACGAGGGCCGCTTCGAGCGGGAGACCGTCGCCTACGGGGACGTCCGCACCGACGAGGGCCCGCGCCGGGACACCACCCTGGAGAAGATGGCGGGACTGAGGCCCGTCATGGAAGGGGGCACCATCACCGCGGCCGTCTCCTCCCAGGTCTCCGACGGCGCCGCCGCGATGCTGATCGCCTCCGAGCGGGCCGTCCAGGAGCACGGCCTGACCCCCCGGGCCCGCATCCACCACCTGTCGGTGCGCGGCGAGGACCCGATCCGGATGCTGTCCGCCCCGATCCCGGCGACGGCCCACGCCCTGACGAAGACCGGGATGTCCCTGGCCGACATCGACCTCGTGGAGATCAACGAGGCCTTCGCGCCGGTCGTCCTCGCCTGGCTGAAGGAGACCGGGGCCGACCCCGACCGGGTGAACGTGAACGGCGGAGCCATCGCCCTGGGACACCCGCTGGGGGCCACCGGGGTGAAGCTGATGACCACCCTGCTGCACGAGTTGGAGCGCACCGGAGGCCGCTACGGCCTGCAGACCATGTGCGAGGGCGGGGGGCAGGCGAACGTGACGATCATCGAACGCCTCTGATCATCCGGAGCACGCCACAGCGACGGGGATCACACGCTCTCGGCCAAGATCCCCGGCCGTCGTGTGGTACGTTGAAGACGTTGCAGTTGTGGTACCCATGAACTTTATGTGCGCCTGACGGGATTGCTTCCGCAGGCGCTTATTTTGTTTCCGGCATCTTCCGGATGGGGCCCTTGCCACCTATTCAGGAGATTTAAAAATGGCACTTGGCACCGTGAAGTGGTTCAACTCGGAAAAGGGCTTCGGCTTCATCGAGCAGGACGGCGGCGGCCCGGACGTCTTCGCGCACTACTCGAACATCGCCACCCAGGGCTTCCGTGAGCTCCAGGAGGGCCAGCGCGTGTCCTTCGAGGTCACCCAGGGTCAGAAGGGCCCGCAGGCCGAGAACATCCTGCCTGCTAACTGACGCTCTTCGCACGGCCGGGGTCCGCACCGCGAGGTGCGGGCCCCGGCTTGTGTGTTGCTCCGTCGCTTGTTTTTTGCCGGTTCCAGGAGGGCCTTCCCGCATGACCAGCTCCAGCTCCGCACGTCCCAGCCGCCGTCCCGTCAGGGGTCGGGGTGCTGCCCAGGGACGTCCGAAGGCTGGCGGCGGCCGGCCCAAGGGCGGTTCCGCCCAGCCCGCCCGGCCGCAGGAATTCTCCATGCCGGACCCGATCACCCCGGCCCTCCCCCCGGTCGCCGCCTTCGCGGACCTCGACATGCCCGCCGCGCTGCTGAAGACCCTCGCCGCGCAGGGCGTCACCGAGCCGTTCCCGATCCAGGCAGCCACCCTCCCGAACTCCCTCGCGGGCCGTGACCTCCTCGGCCGCGGCCGCACCGGCTCCGGCAAGACCCTCGCCTTCGGCCTGGCCCTGCTGGCCCGCACGGCCGGTCGCCGCGCCCAGCCGAAGGCCCCGCTGGCCCTGGTCCTCGTCCCCACCCGCGAGCTGGCCCAGCAGGTGACGGACGCGCTGACGCCGTACGCCACCGCCGTGAACCTGCGCATCGCGACCGTCGTCGGCGGCATGTCGATCAACCGGCAGTCCGGCGCCCTGCGCCGCGGCGCCGAGGTGCTCGTCGCCACCCCCGGCCGTCTGAAGGACCTCATCGAGCGCGGTGACGCGATCCTCGGCCAGGTGTCGATCACGGTCCTGGACGAAGCCGACCAGATGACCGACATGGGCTTCATGCCGCAGGTCACCGCCCTGCTCAAGCAGGTCGAGCCCGGCGGCCAGCGGATGCTGTTCTCCGCGACCCTGGACAAGAACGTCGACAAACTCGTCAAGATGTTCCTCGAAGACCCGGTCTCGCACTCGGTCGACCCGTCCGCGGGCGCGGTCACCACGATGGAACACCACGTCCTGTACGTCATGGACGAGACCGACAAGAAGGCCGTGGTGACGCGTATAGCCGCTCGCGACGGCCGGGTGATCATGTTCGTGGACACCAAGCGCGGTGTCGACCGCATGGTCAAGAAGCTCCTCGCGGACGGTGTCCGCGCCTCCGGTCTGCACGGCGGGCGTTCGCAGCCCCAGCGCAACCGCACCCTCGACTGGTTCAAGACGGGCGAGGTCACCGCGCTGGTCGCCACCAACGTCGCGGCCCGCGGCATCCACATCGACGACCTCGACCTCGTCGTCAACGTGGACCCGCCCACCGACCACAAGGACTACCTGCACCGCGGCGGCCGTACCGCCCGTGCCGGTGAGTCCGGCAGCGTGGTCACCCTCGTCCTGCCCGAGCAGAAGCGCGAGATGACCCAGCTGATGTCGGACGCGGGCATCAACCCCCGCACCGCGCAGATCCGCTCCTCCGACGAGGAACTGGTCCGCCTGACCGGCGCCCGCGTCCCCTCCGGCATCCCCGTGGTGATGGAGGTTCCGCAGCCCACCCCCGCCAAGCCGCGCACCGCTGCCAAGGGCGGCGGCCAGGGCACGCGCCGTCGCTCCGGCGGCCCGCAGGGCGGCGGCTCCGGCGCTCCCTCGGGCGAGCGTCCGCGCCGCGCCCGCGGCGCGGCCCCGGTCTCCGCGGCCTCCGGCGGCTCCGCCTCCGGTGGCCAGGGCCGCCGCGGCGGTGGCGGCTCCGGCGCCCCCGCGGGCGCGTCCGGCCGTACCCGCACCGGTGGCGCCCAGGGCGCAAGCCAGGGCTTCGGCCAGGGCCGTCGCCGCGCGACCGGCGGCGGAGCGGGATCGGGCCGTCCCAGCGCCTGATCCCTCCCCACGGTCATCCGTACGCAATGACGCCGGGCAGCGCACATCGCGCCGCCCGGCGTCGTCGTACCCGGGGCCGGGTGCCTACGGGCGGACCAGCTTCGCCTGGAGCTTCGCCAGGGTCCGCACGTCCAGGCCGAGGCCGTTGGCCAGATAGCCGTAGAAGCTGCCGTAGTCGGCCTCCATCCGCGCCGTCGCCGCGTCCAGGTAGTCCTGCCGGACCTCCTGGAGCGGGATCAGCAGGTCCGGGTTCTGCATCCGCCCGGACTGCTTGAGCCCCGCGCGCACCTGGGCGTCGTACGCCGCGCGGAAGGTGTTCGACGCCAGGTAGTCCTGCTCGGCCGTGCCCTGCGGCACCGCCAGCGCCCGCAGCAGGACGTAACTCATCCAGCCGGTACGGTCCTTGCCGGACGTGCAGTGGTACAGCACTGGCCCCTGCGCGCCGTCCGCGATCTCCCGCAGGGTCGTCGCGAACTGCGCCCGGTTCTCGGGGCTGGTGACGAAGGTGCGGTAGATGTCGCGCATGTAGGCCTCGGCGCGGCCGCCGCCCAGGATCCGCTCCTGCTGGACCGGGTCGCCCGTGGCGATCGCGCCCACCAGCGTCCCGTACAGGCCCAGGTCGCTGACCGGGCGGGCGGTGGACGTCAGCCCGGCGGGCAGCCGGTCCGCGCCGTCGTACTGGAGCTCCATCGGGATGCGGAAGTCGATGACCTTCGTGAGGCCCAGACCGGCGACCGCGGTGAGGTCGGGCGCGGTCAGCTTGCTCAGTGCGTCGGAACGGTAGACGAGCCCCTGACGGACCTGACCGCCGAGCAGGGTGCGGTAGCCGCCGATGTCGCGGACGTTGACCGCGCCCTGCAGGGGGATCCGGCGGATCGACTGCGCCTGGGCGTGGTGCCGGGCGGTGGCGGCGGGAGCCGTCGGAACGGCGTACGCGGACACGGGAAGGGCGCCCACGGCGAGCGCGGAGAGAAGCACTCCGGTCGCCGCGACGCGGAAGCGGGCACGGCTCATCTGTACGACTCCTGAAAGGGAGAAGGGGGATCACCCTGCGGGAGGCAGGGTGCGGAGCACGTTCTGTGCCTCGGCCATGACGCGGCTGACGAGTTCCGCACAGGACGGAAGGTCCTCGATCACGCCCGCGACCTGGCCGGATGCCATGACGCCGAGGTCCGTACGGCCCTCGACCATGGACGCCCTGAGGAGCATGGGGGTGTTGGCGGCGAGCAGGACCTGGCTCCAGGACAGGTCCTTTCCGTGCTTCATCGCGAGACCGTCACGGACCATCTGCGGCCAGCTCAGGCCCGAGATCCGGCGGAAGGCGGACGCGTGCCGGACCGCCTTGGCCAGCGCCCGGGCCCGGCCCGCCCGCTCCAGGGAGACCACCAGCTCGCTGCGCAGCATCCGGTGCGGCAGCCCGTCCACGGCCGTCGTCACGGTGACGTCCTTGACCCCCGCCGCCAGATAGCGCGCCTTGACCGCGTCCGGCACCGTCGAGTCCGAGGTCAGCAGGAACCGGGTGCCCATCGCGATGCCCGCCGCCCCGAAGGCGAGGGCCGCCACCAGGCCCCGCCCGTCGTGGAACCCGCCCGCCGCGATCACCGGGATGTCCACCGCGTCCACGACCTGCGGCAGCAGGACGGTCGTGGCCACGTCCCCGGTGTGCCCGCCGCCCTCCCCGCCCTGCACGATCACCGCGTCCGCACCCCAGGCCGCGACCTTCTCCGCGTGACGGCGCGCCCCGATCGACGGGATCACCACCACACCCGCGTCCTTGAGCCGGGCGATCAGTTCCTTGGACGGGGCGAGGGCGAAGGACGCGACCCGGACCCCCTCGTCGATGATCAGCTGGGCCCGCTCGGCCGCGTCCCCCGCGTCCGCTCGCAGGTTGACCCCGAAGGGGGCCCGGGTACGGGACTTGACCTCGTGGACCGCCGCCCGCAGCTGGTCCACGGTCATGGTCGCGGAGGCCAGGATGCCCAGCGCCCCCGCGTTGGCGGCGGCCGACACCAGGCGCGGGCCCGCGACCCAGCCCATGCCCGTCTGGACGATGGGGTGCTCGATGCCGATCAGCTTGGTCAGGGCGGTCTCCATCACGCGGGCACCTCGCGCAGCCGGGTCGCGCGCGGATCCAGGTCCTCCCGGATCAGGCGCAGTTCGGCCGGGGTCGGCTCGCGGGTGGACGCGCGTTCCGCCGCGTCGATGCCGCCGAGGTCGAAGCCGGTGGCCGCGCGGACCTCCTCCACCGTCACCCCCGGGTGCAGGGAGGCGATCCGCATCGACCGGTCCGGGGTCTCGAAGTCGAACACCCCGAGGTTGGTCACCACCCGGGGGATGCGGTGGTAGCGGGTCGCGGACGGGCCCGCCGCGGCCGCCCGGTCGTACCCCACGCCCGACACCATGTCCACGCGCTCCACGAACACCCGCGAGGAATGCTTCGGGATCCAGTAACTCACCGGATTGTTCAGGGTGTTGACGGGCGCGCCGCGCACCCCCAGCAACTGGCGGGCGGGCTGCTCCCAGTCGCCGATGCAGGAGATGTTCTGGTTCCCGAACCGGTCGATCTGGCTCGCGCCCATCATCACGTGCCGCTTGCCGCCGGTGACCATGGTCAGGTGCCTGTGGTACGGGAGCCAGCCCTCGGTGGCGCCGTCCGGACCCACCAGGAACGCCTCGCCGTTGGTCAGCAGCAGGTCGGGGGAGAAGGTGCGGCGGGCCAGCCGGGCCCCGATCGAGGGGATCAGCCCCATCGGGCTCGCCAGCACCTCGCCGTTGTCCCGCCAGGCCTCGGCGCAGGCGATCACGCAGTAGTCGGCGCGGGTCGCGGCGCCGGTCGCCGCCCCGGCGGTGGTCGCTGTGGTCACTTCTGCTCCTCGTGCCAGGCCTCGACGGCGGACTGGTAGGCCTTCTCGTTGCCGGACAGGAAGCGGGCGGTGAACTCCGCCCAGACCGCCGGGTCGGCGGCGGCGGTCGCGTACGCCTTCTGGAACGGCTCGTCGCGCTCGTAGTCGGGGGCGCAGGTGGTGAAGTGCGCGCCGTGCGGGGTCTCCACCACCCCGGTGACCGAGTGGCGGCCCACGAGCAGGGTCTGCGGGGCCGCGTCCCGGGTCAGCTCGGCGGTCTCGACGAGCCGCTCGCACGACACGTACGCCGTATCGGCGGCCTCGCAGAAGAGGTCGTCGAAGTACGGGTCGGGGCCCAGGTACTGGCCGTTGCCGAGGCGGTCGGCGCGGTTCAGGTGGACGAGCGCCGCATCCATGCGCAGGGCGGGGGCGGCGACGAACTCCTCGCCGTCGGCGTAGGGGGAGGTGACCGTGCGCAGCTCCGGGTTGACCCGCATCACGTCGGAGCCCAGGCCCGCGCGGACGGGCAGGAACGGCAGCCGGTTCGCGGCGGCGGTCAGGCCCCACATGAACATGGCCTCGTCGATCTCGGTGAGTGCGAAGGCACCGCGCTCGCGGGCCGCCCGGAAGTGCGGCTCCAGGGGGATGGAGTCCAGGGTGGTGAAGGCCGCGACCAGCTTGCGGATCTTCCCGGCGGCGGCCAGCAGACCGACGTCGGGGCCGCCGTAGGAGATCACCGTGAGATCGGTGATCTCGGACCGGAGCAGCGCTCTGACCAGGGCCATCGGCTTGCGCCGCGAACCCCACCCGCCGATCCCGATCGTCATCCCGCTGCGCAGCCGCCCGACCACCTCTTCGGGAGTCATGGTCTTGTCGCTCATCAGCGCTCCTCGCCTGCGAAGGTGTCGCGGACCCGGTCGGCCACCCCGCTGAGATTGGCCTCGAAGGTGAAGCCCTGCTCGAAGCGGTAGCTGCGCCGCACGTCCACGGGGTCGATGCCGTTGATCGCCGCCTTGGCCAGGCGGATCAGATAGCCGTCCTTGAGCGCGATCTCGGCCGCCAGCTCCAGGGCCGCCGCGCGCAGCCGCTCCGGCTGGACCACCTGCCACACCGAGCCGTGCGCGTGCAGCTCGGCGGCCGTCGCGGTGCGCGAGGTGTAGTACAGGGCGCGCATCAGGTGCTGGGGGACCAGCCGGGACAGGTGGGTGGCCGCGCCGAGCGCGCCGCGGTCCAGCTCCGGCAGCCCGAAGGTGGCGTCGTCGGCGGCGACGATGACGTCGGCGTTGCCGACCAGGCCGATGCCGCCGCCCAGGCAGAACCCGTGCACGGCGGCGACGACGGGGACCTCGCATTCGTACACGGCCGCGAAGGCCTCGTAGCAGCCGTGGTTGGCGCCGATGAGCGCGCCGTGCCCCGTGTCGCGCTGCATCTCCTTGATGTCGACGCCCGCGTTGAACCCCCGGCCCTCGGCGGCCAGGACCACGCAGCGGACGGCGGGGTCGCGCCCGGCCGCGCGCAGGGCGTCGGCCAGGTCGTACCAGCCCTGTACGGGAAGGGCGTTGACGGGCGGGAAGTCGACTGTGACGAGTGCGATGCCCTTGCCCGGGCTGGAGGTGGAGACACCCATGAGCGGATCAGCTACCTTTCCACCAAACATTTGTTAGGTGAGGAAGGTAGCAGCCTATGGAGCTGGACGGGAGGGTCGTCGTCGTCACCGGCGGCACCCGCGGCGTCGGCGCCGGGATCGCCCGCGCGTTCCTCGGGGCCGGGGCGCGGGTCGTCGTATGCGCCCGCCGCCCACCGGACGAGCCGGTCGAGGAGGACGGGCGGGTGGCGGAGTTCGGGCCCCTCGACCTGCGGAACCCGGCGGCGGTGGGGGAGTTCTTCGCTGCGGTCGCCCGCCGGTACGGGCGCCTGGACTGCCTGGTCAACAACGCGGGCGGCACCCCCTACCGGCTGCTCGGCGAGGGCGAGGCCGAACGGCACGCGCGCGTCGTCGAGCTCAACCTGGTCGCCCCGATGACCGCCTCGCTCGCCGCGTACCCGTGGCTGCGGGAGGCGGGCGGCTCCGTCGTCATGATCGGCAGCGTCAGCGGCACCCGGCCCTCCCCGGGCACCGCCGCCTACGGGGCCGCCAAGGCCGGGCTGGAGAACCTGGCCCGCTCGATGGCCGTCGAATGGGCGCCCGAGGTCCGGGTCAACACCCTGGTGCTGGGCATGGTCCGCACCGAGCTCTCGCACCTGCACTACGGGAACGACGGCGGGATCGCCGCCGTCGGCGCCACCGTCCCGCTCGGGCGGCTGGCCGAACCCGCCGACGTGGGCGCGGCGGCGGTCTTCCTGGCCTCCGCCCGGGCCGCCTACGTCAGCGGCGCGAGCCTGCTGCTGCACGGGGGCGGCGAACGCCCCGCCTTCCTGGACGCCGCGAACGTCAACAAGGAGAACTGACATGGGAATCGCCGAAGACCGGGTAGTGGTCGTGACGGGTGCGGGCCGGGGGCTGGGCCGGGCCCACGCCCTGGCCTTCGCGGCGGAGGGCGCGCGGATCGTCGTCAACGACCTCGGGGTCGGCCTCGACGGCCTGCCCGAGCCGCAGGGGCCGGCTGCCCACGTGGTGGCGGAGATCCGGGCGCTGGGCGGTGAGGCGGTGGCCCACGGCGGGGACATCGCCACGACGGAGGGCGCGTCCTCGCTGGTCGAGTGCGCCCTCGACAGCTTCGGGCGGCTGGACACCCTGGTCAACAACGCCGGTTTCCTGCGGGACCGGATGCTCGTGAACCTGGGCGAGGACGAGTGGGACGCGGTCATGCGGGTCCACCTCAAGGGCCACTTCCTGCCGCTGCGGCACGCGGCGGCGCACTGGCGGGCGGAGTCGAAGGCCGGCCGGGAGGCGGCGGCCCGGGTCATCAACACCTCGTCGGGGGCCGGTCTGCTGGGCTCGGTGGGCCAGGGGAACTACAGCGCCGCGAAGGCGGGGATCCTCGGGCTGACGCTGGTCGCGGCGGCGGAGATGGGCCGGTACGGGGTCCAGGTCAACGCGATCGCCCCGGCGGCGCGGACGCGGATGACGGAGGCGACGTTCGCGGAGACGATGGCGGCGCCGGGGGAGGGGGACTTCGACGCGATGGCGCCGGAGAACGTCTCGCCGCTGGTGGTCTGGCTCGGTGCGGACGCGTCCGCGGGGGTGAGCGGGCGGGTCTTCGAGGTCGAGGGCGGCCGGATCACCGTCATGGAGGGCTGGCGGCCGGGCCCGACCGTGTCGCGCGGTGCGCGGTGGGCCCCGGCGGAGGCGGGGGAGGCGGTGGCGGGGCTGCTGGCGACGTCGGAGCCGCCGCGACCGGTGTACGGGGCGAGGTGAGACGGGGCTCCGCCGGGGCCCCGGGCTCCGCCCCGGGCCTTGCCCCGGGCTCCGCCCCGGGCCTTGCCCAGAGCCCCGGGCCCGCGCCCCGGGCATCGAGCGTCGGCGGGGTGGTCCACGGGGGTGGGTGTCCGGTGGCGGTGGGTGTGCCTCCGGCGGTGGGTGGGGCCTCCGGCGGGGGGGGGGGGGGGGGGGGGGGGGGGGGGGGGGGGGGGGGGGGTGGATCAGCGGGCGTGGGGTCGCGGGGGCTGAGGTGGCCGGGGTGGATCAGCGGGCGTGGGGTCGCGGGGGCTGAGGTGGCGGGCGCGGATCGGCGGGGGGATCGGCTGGATCGGTGGGGTGGGCGCCTCCGGTGGGGGCGGTCGGGGTTAGGCCTCGGAGCGGGCTACGGATCTCAGGAGGGCGAAGTCCGCGATCTCGTAGTACCGGTTCGACCGGGTACCGGGCGGGAGGGCGGTCAGGACTCCCTCGGCGCGCAGGGAGGCCAGCGCCTTCTCGACCGTGGTCCGGCCGAGCCCGAGGGCGTCGGCCAGGTCGGCCTGACTGGGGCCGGAAACGGTCAGGGCCCCCTCCGGGACCTTGTGGATACCGGACCTGGTCCACCTGATGCGGCCGGCCCCGTGCGGGTTCGTACGGGACTCGGCCAGGTACTCCAGCAGCCGGGCCACCCCGGTGACGGGGTCCGACTTGGACGCCGCGTACACCGACTCGACGGTCATGGCACGGTCGTTGGCCAGCTGCGCGAGCAGGAGCGCGAGCGAGGTCTCCTGCTCGATCAGCAGGGCGAGGGTCCGGGACGTGAGGCCCACGGTGGCGCACGTCGTCATGAAGGTGAGGTGCGGCCCGGGTGGCACGGAGTCACGGCCCCGGGCCGCCTTCCCCTGCCCGTCACATGGCCGAGGTCGCCGAGGACCGCTCCCCGAGTCCACAGCCGTGTCGTTCCGTGCGGCGTCGTTTCCTTGGCGACTCCGTGGACGATGATGTGGATCCACTCCCGGCCGTACGCGGCTACCCGGCCGCGCTCACCTCCCCCCACCCGGGCGGCGGAGGTGAGCATCCCCACCCCGGAGGGCGAAAGGCCCAGGGACGTGAGGTAGGCGGCAGTTGCACCGTGCGCCCAACCGGCCCAACCGGCCCAACCGGCCCTGCCGGCCCTGCCGGTGAGGTCGGCAAGGCCGGTGACATCTGTGATCTCGACGACCTCGGTCACCGGACCCCGTCCCCCTGACGGGAACCAGCCGGGGGGAGTCCGGGGCCGGGGGCTTCGGGACGGACCGGAGCGATGACCGGGGTGGGCGGCTGCGGCGGTACCTCGACGAGGGTCTTGACGACCGGGGCGAGGGCGCCCATGAGAGCGGCGAGGGCGCCGATGACGACCGCGACTTCGGAATGGTCTCTTACGCTCGGCCCATGGAGCACGGACCCTGGCGAGGGGCCGAACCCGGCGCTGGCGAGCAGCGTACGCCAGGGGGATGTTCGGCTCCCAATGAAGCTCCGCCCGGAGGGAATTGCTCCACAGGGCCACTTCGAAGCCGCGCGGAAAAGGAGCGGCGGCCCCGCCCCCGAGGGGGTGGGGCCGCCGTCGCGCATGCTTGGTGAGCGAGGGCTCCTCCGGGGGAGCCGCCCCCGGAGAAGACCACGAAACGCTGGGCGAGACCATTTCCGAAGCCGTGCCAGCTGGAGACAGAGCACACCGCGAGGAGAGAGCGGAATCCCCTCAGGGAGGGGAAGTGCCCCGCGGGGACGCTGAAACCCCTACCAGGAGGGATTGTGCTGCGCACCGATCCGGCTGGTCCCCTCTCTTGGGGGTTCTGGACATCCTGGGGGCGGCGGGCCGGGGCGGGGCGCGGTGCGGGTGCGGGTGCGGGTGCGGGTGCGGGTGGTGGAGCGGATCCAGGAGACCCCGGACGCGGTCTCCCTGGTCCTGGACGCGCAACTCCCGTACCGCCTCGGTCAGTTCCTCACCCTCCAGGTGCCCGGGGGTGGCGCGCGCTGCTACTCCCTGGCCGGGTCCCCGCACACCGGGGACCCGCTGCGGATCACGGTCAAGAAGGTGCCCGGCGGGACCGGCTCGGGGTGGGTCTGCGAGCGGCTCGCGCCCGGGGACGAGATCCTCGTACTCCCGCCCGCGGGCACCTTCACCCCGGCCGACCTGGACCGGGAGCTGCTGCTGGTCGCGGGCGGCAGCGGGATCACCCCGCTGCTGTCCATCGCCAAGTCCGCGCTGGCGGTGGGCCGGGGGCGGATCACCCTGCTGTACGCGAACCGGGGCCCGGACGCGGTGATCCACGCCGGGGAGCTGCGGGCGCTGGCCGAGGCACACCCCGGCCGGTTCACGGTGGTCCACTGGCTGGAGAGCCTCCAGGGGCTCCCGACGGCGGACCGGCTGGGGCCGCTGGTGGCCCCGTACCCGGCGGCCGAGGCCTACCTGTGCGGGCCCGCGCCGCTGATGGACGCGGCGGAGACGGCCCTGCGCGCGCGGGGCGGGGCGCTGGGGCGCGGGATCCACCGGGAGCGGTACTTCTCGCTCTCGGGGGACGTGTTCGCGCCGCCCCCCGACGCCACGGGGGCGGGCGCGGGGTGCGTCACGGCCGAGGTGGAGCTCGACGGGTTCACCCACACCGTGGCCTGGGCCGCGGACGCCCCGCTGCTGGACGCGCTGCTCGGGGCGGGCGTGCGGGCGCCGTACTCCTGCCGCGAAGGTGCTTGCAGCGCCTGCTGCTGCCGGGTGGTGGACGGCGAGGTGACGATGGTCCGCAACGAGATCCTGGACGCGGACGACCTGGCCGCGGGCTACGTACTCGCCTGCCAGGCGCTGCCGCTGGGCCCGCCCGGGACCCGGATCCGGATCAGCTACGCGGGATGAGCGCCGCGGCCGCTGAACCGGCGGCCCGGACGCGGGACGGGACCGGACGCGGGACGGGACCGGACCCGGCCCCCTGGCGGGGGGTCGGCTCCGGTCCCGTCCCTTGCGATGGGGTATTACTACCCACTACATCCACTCGCTGAACCGCAGCCATCCCATCATGTTGTCCATCGCCCGCTCGGGGACCTCCGGGCGCGGACGCGGGGGCGGCGCCGAGCGGCCCGCGCGCCCGGGACCGTACAACTCACGCCACACCGAGCGCGCGCACGCCAGCACCAGCGGAGCCAGCCGGTCCGGCTCGCGGTCCCCCCGGCGCGCGCCCGCCGGGGACGGCCCGGACACCGACACCGACACCGCCGCGATCGCCCGTCCCGCGCCCCGCAGCGGCGCGGCCACGCACGAGATCCCCCGGAAGTTCTCCTCCCGGTCGTGCGCCACCCCGCGCTCGCGGACCGCCGCCAGCTCCGAGCGCAGCGCGAGCGGCCGCACCAGGGTCCGCGCGGTCCGCGGCCGCAGCCCCAGGGCCAGTACGTGCTCCAGCGCGCCCGGATCGCCGAAGGCGAGGAGCGCCTTGCCGCTGGCCGTGCAGTACGCGGGCATCCGGCCGCCGACCCGGGAGGGCACCGCCCCGGACTCGGAGCCGCCGATCCGCTCCAGGCACACCACGTCGGCGCCGTCGAGCACCGACAGGTGCACCACCTGCCCGGTCCGTTCGTGCAGCTCGTGCAGCAGCGCCACGGCGGCCCGGCGCAGCCGGTTGTGGTGCGAGGCGAGCGCGCCCAGCTCCAGCATCCGCATGCCCATGCGGTAGTCCCGGCCCTCCCGGTCCAGCCAGCGCAGCCCCACCAGCTGGTCGAGGATGCGGTGCGCGGAGGAGCGCGGGATGCCGGAGCGGCGCACCACCTCGGTGAGCGAGAGCCGTGGCTCGGCACCCTCGAAGGCGCCCAGGACGGACGCCGCCTTCTCCAGCAGCGACAGCGGTGCGGGCTCGGTCTCCCTGACCTGGTCAAGCACGAGGAACCCCCTGCGTGAGGCGTTGGGGCGACCCTGCCACGGGCCTCCGGACGGGGGGAAGGACCCGGAAGCAGGTATTTCATTCAGTAATACTTCGACTCGTCGTATCCGGGCTTCCCGCTCAGTGGGAAGAGCCCGTTCCGCGCCCGTGGCCCCGGGCGTACGTTCCTCGCCAACGAGCCCGATCCGCACCGGATCCCGTCAGCACCCGATCCGCACCGGATCCCGTCAGAGAAGGGGACACCATGAGCGACGAAGAGGTCCTCGCAGCGGTCCGCGACCTCGGCCCCCGCGCTCCGCGAGCGCGCCGCCGAGGCCGAGACCCTGCGGAAGGTCCCCGAAGCGAGCATCAAGGAACTCGAAGCCACCGGCTTCTTCCGGCTCCTCCAGCCCCGCGCCTACGGCGGCCTCGCCGCGAACCCCGCCGTCTTCTACGCCGCCGTCAAGGAGATAGCCAAGGCCTGCGGCTCCACCGGCTGGGTCTCCTCCGTCGTCGGCGTCCACCCCTGGCACGTCGCCCTCTACGACCCCCGCGCCCAGGAAGAGGTCTGGGGTCAGGACCGCACCGCCCGGATCTGCTCCTCGTACGCCCCCACCAGCACGGTCGTCCCCACCGACGGCGGGTTCACCGTCAGCGGCCGCTGGCACTTCTCCTCCGGCTGCGACCACGCCGACTGGGCCCTGCTCGGCGGCCTCGTCACCGACGCCGACGGCAGGCCCGTGGACATGCGGACCTTCCTGATCCCCCGCTCCCGGTACCGGATCGACGAGGTCTGGGACACCGTCGGCCTGCGCGGATCCGGCTCCAACGACATCGTCGCCGAGAACGTCCTCGTCCCCGAGCACCGCGCGCTCAGCTTCGGCCCGGTCACCGCCCTCCAGGTCCCCGGCCAGCCCTTCCCCAAGCGGTGGCTGGAGAGCGGCTTCGTGAAGAAGGCCGCCACGGTGGAGGAGCTGGCCCGGCTGATCTCCGCGCCCGCCCTGCCCGCCGCGATCGGCCGCTTCAACGGCTTCGCCCGGGCGGGCGTGGACGAGGACTTCGGACGCGGCGAGAGCGTCTACGACCGCTACTACGGCGACCCGACCCTGGCGAACCCGAACCTCGCGCCGATCGAGAAGGGCCCCTTCTACGCCGTCCCGGTGCATCCCGGGGACATCGGCACCAAGGGCGGCCTGGTCACGGACGGGGACGGCCGGGTACTGCGCGAGGACGGCGCGCCCGTCACGGGGCTCTACGCCGCCGGGAACTGCTCGGCGGCGGTGATGGGGGAGACCTACCCGGGGCCGGGAGCGACCATCGGGCCCGCCATGGCCTTCGCCTGGGCGGCGGTCAACGCCATTGCCGCGCAGGTGAGGTGAGGGCGGCCCCGGAGCAGGGTGTTCCGCCCGTCGCGGCCGGGCACACCGGGCGCATGAGTACGAACACCATCATCCTGCTGGGTGTGCTGGCCTCGTTCGTCGCCTTCTTCGTGTTCGACTGGCTGGTGTACGGGGGTGCGGGCGGCGGCTCGCGCCGGGGAGCGGGGTACGGCGACGACGGCGACGGCGACGGCTGCGGGGGAGCCGATGACGGCGACGGCTGCGGCTGCTCGGAGGCGTGAGGCCCGGAGCGGGGTGTTCCGGAGCGGCCCTTCCGGAGCGGGGTGTTCCGGGGCGCGGCTCAGGTGTCGCAGTCCAGCACGCTGCGGCACAGCCCGCAGCGGGCCCGGAGCGGTCCGCGTACCGGGACGCGCAGCCGCTGCCCGCACACCGGGCAGAGGAAACTCACCCGCGCCGCGCCGCCGGGGCCGCCCTCGAAGCGGTACGCCGCCCCGTTCCCGCCTCCGCTCTCGGGCCCGGACCCGGCCCCGGCGCGCCGGTCCTTCGCGTAGCGCCGTCGCTCCAGCGGGCCCGCGCCGGAGAGGGGGGCCCGGCGCCAGTCCCGGCGGGCCCGCTCGCTCCCGCGCACGTAGGCCTCGTACGCCTGGGGGCTGGTGAACCAGGTGGAGAGGTCCTCGCCGAGCAGCGCCCCGCGCTTGGCGAGGACGTACCCGAACTCCTCCGGGGTCAGGTAGCCGAGCTTCTGGTGGGTGAGCGCGTCCTCGCGGTAGGCGTCCAGCAGCAGCCAGCCCGCCCCGAGGTAGGCGGCGGCGGTGTCGGTGAGGATCTCGTTCTCGGCGGTCGTGGGGAAGCCGAGGTCCAGCCGGTGCAGCAGGACATGGGTGACCTCGTGCGCCAGGGCGGCGGCCAGATCGCGGCGGTGGGTGCGGAAGCGGTCGCTCACCTCGATGAAGTACTCGGGCCCGGCGGCCAGTTCGACGCTGGCCGCGTGTTCCATCGGTCGGAAGTTGATGATCATCCGGGCGTCCGGGAGCCGTAGCTGGTGGACCATCGCCGAGGCCACCCGCTGGGCGCCGAGGTGCAGGTCGTCCCCGTCGGGGAAGGCCGCGTCGGCGGGGGCGAAGCTCTGGGCGAAGGCGCGGACGCCCTCGCCCGGCAGGCGGCGGTGCAGCGCGGTGAGCGCGGCGCGGACCGTGGCCAGGTGCGGGAAGCCGTGCTCGACGCGGCTGCCCCGGCCGCCGTGGTGTGTCATGCGTCATCCCTCCGGGTGCGCGTTCGGGTCCGGGCCCGCGCGGGCGTCCGCGTGACCTTGGCCGGATCGGCCTCCTTGTGCCCGCGCGCCCACAGATGTGACATGGACGTGTCATTTCTGGATCCGTCACGTCCGTCGTCCCCGCGACGGCGTGCGCGACGCACCCACGCACCGCCCCACCCCCCACGAAAGGCAGTGTGCCGACTGTGTTGCACCGAATGAACACCTCCCGCCTGATCCGCCGTTCCCTCGCCGCCGCCGCGGTCACCCTCGCGGCCGTCAGCCTCCAGCCCGGCTCCGCCAGCGCCTCCCCGTCCCCCGTCGTCGGCGGAACCCGCGCCACCCAGGGCGAGTTCCCCTTCATGGTCCGCCTCTCCATGGGCTGCGGCGGCGCCCTCTACACCCAGCAGATCGTGCTCACCGCCGCCCACTGCGTGGACGGGTCCGGCAACAACACCTCCATCACCGCGACCGGCGGAGTCGTCGACCTCAACAGCGCCAGCGCCGTCAAGGTCAAGTCCACCAAGGTCCTCCAGGCCCCCGGCTATAACGGCAAGGGCAAGGACTGGGCCCTGATCAAGCTCGCCAAGCCCATCAACCAGCCCACCCTCAAGATCGCCGACACCACCCAGTTCAACAACGGCACCTTCACCGTCGCGGGCTGGGGCGCCACCCGTGAGGGCGGCGGCCAGCAGCGCTACCTGATGAAGGCCACCGTCCCCTTCGTCTCCGACGCCGCCTGCCAAACCGCGTACGGCAGCGACCTCACCCCCGGCGACGAGATATGCGCGGGCTTCGACCAGGGAGGCGTCGACACCTGCCAGGGCGACTCCGGCGGCCCCATGTTCCGCCGCGACGACGCCGGAGCCTGGATCCAGGTCGGCATCGTGAGCTGGGGCCAGGGCTGCGCCGAGCCCGGCTACCCCGGCGTCTACAGCGAGGTGTCCACCTTCGCCAACGCCATCCGCACCGCCGCCGCGGGACTGTGACCGCCCCGTAGCACCCCGCTCCTCGTCCTTCCGGCCCCGCGGGACGCGGCCGGAAGGACGAGGCCCCCGGCCGCCCGCGCCCGTAGGGTCGAAGGCGGTACCGCAGGCCCGGCACAGCACCGCCCCGGCACCACGTACTCCTCCCGGGGGTCCGCCGCGCGGTTGCGGTCCGCCACGCGCCCCGGTCCCATGGGAGGAGTCCATCGGCGACGGGCGACAGTGGGGCAGGCAGCGCATGGCGATCAGCGTGGTCATCGCGGACGACCAGGACATGGTCAGGGCCGGATTCCGGATGATCCTGGAGAGCCAGCCCGACATCGAGGTCCTCGCCGACGTCGTCGACGGCGAGGCCGCCCTCCTGGCCGTGGAAGAGCACCGGCCCGACGTCCTGCTCCTCGACATCCGCATGCCCCGCCTCGACGGCCTCGAAGTCACCCGGCGGCTCTCCGGCCGCGAGACACCCCACATCGTCATCGTGACCACCTTCGACCTCGACGAGTACGTCCACGCGGCGCTCCACGGCGGAGCGTCGGGCTTCCTCCTCAAGGACGCGAGTCCAGCCATGCTGGTTGAAGCGGTCCGCGCGGCGGCCGTAGGGGACTCCCTCGTCTCACCCGCCATCACCGTGCGCCTGCTGCGCGAGATGGCCACCCGCGCCCCGGCCGCCGCGGCGGCCCGCCGCCCCGCCGAACCGCTCACGGAGCGCGAGGTGGACGTCGTACGCTGCCTCGCGCGCGGGATGACGAACGCCGAGATCGCCGCCCAGCTGTACGTCTCCCTCTCCACCGTCAAGACGCACCTGGCCAACGTCCAGACCAAGCTCGGCGCCCGCAACCGGGTGGAGATCGCCGCCTGGGCCTGGGAGAGCGGCCTGGCCGCGAGCACGAAGTGAGCGCCCCGCCGCCGACCGCCCCCGGCCCCCGGCCGGCCGCCGGGGGCGGCGGATGAGTCCGCTCGCCAGCTGGTCGCGGCGCCATCCCCGGGCCACCGGCCGGATCCGGGTCGCCCTCACCTTCCTCCTGCTCGGGCTCGTCAGCTTCGAAGGCGTGGTCCTGGCCCGGCAGCCCACGCTCCCGCACGCCGTCGTCTGGGTCTCCGGCATCCTCGTCTGCCTCAGCGCCGCGCCCTGGCCCCGCCTCGGCCTGATCACCCGCGCCTGGTTCGCCGCCGCCGTCACCTGGAGCGCGACCAGCCTGCTGATCTTCGTCAACCACCCCGTCGTCGTCTGGGGCGGCGGCGAGGCCATCGCGCTCCTCGTGCTGCTCAGCGGCGTACTCCTGCGCGCCCCCGCCCGGACCGCCGCCGTCCTCGGGCCCGTCCTCGGCCTCGGCTGCATGGCCGTACCCGTCCGCGACTCCGACCCCGGCCGCTTCACCCTCCTCTTCTCCGTCCTCGCCGTCGTCGTCACCGCCTACTCGCTCCTGCTGCGCCTCCAGGACGTCCAGCGCCGCCGCGAACTGCGCGCCGTCCGCACCGCCGAACGCCTGGAACTGGCCCGCGAACTCCACGACCTCGTCGCCCACCACGTCACCGGCATCGTCGTCGAGGCCCGCGCCGCCCACTTCACCGGCGTCAGCGCCGACCGCGCCGCCGAGATCTTCGGCCGCATCGAAACCGCGGGCGACGAGGCCCTCGGCTCCATGCGCCGGCTCGTCCGCGTGCTCCGCGAGGACGACTCCGGCCCCGGCACCGCCCCCGTCGCCGGGATCGAGGACATCCGCGGCCTCACCGCCCGCTTCTCCGTGACCGGCCCGCCCGTCGTCCTCTACGTCGAAGAGGGCCTCGCCGACGTCCTCCCCGGCGACGTCGCCGCCACCGCCCACCGCATCGTCCTCGAAGCCCTCACCAACATCGGCAAGCACGCGGCCACCGCCACCGCCGTCCGCATCGGCCTGCGCACCGTCCCCACCGGCCTGGAAGTCCGAGTCGCCGACGACGGAGGCCACCCCGCCCGGCTCTCCGAGCAGGCCCGCGGCGGCGGTTACGGCCTCGCCGGAATGACCGAACGCACCGAGGCCATGGGCGGCACCCTCAGCGCGGGCCCCGCCCCCGAGGGCGGCTGGCTCGTCACCGCGATCCTGCCCTTCACCAGCCGTCTCACTGTCCGACCGGCCGATGAACCGGCCCCGCCCGCCACGTAAACTCGCCGACCATGACGAACAGCGACATCGACGAGACCGTCCGCGCCGAACTGTCCCGGCTGAGGGACAGCATCGACAACATCGACGCGGCCGTGGTCCACATGCTCGCCGAACGCTTCAAGTGCACCCAGCAGGTCGGCTTCCTCAAGGCCAAGCACCAGCTGCCCCCGGCCGACCCGACCCGCGAGGCCAGCCAGATCGCCCGGCTCCGCCAGCTCGCCGAGAACGCCAAGCTCGACCCCGCCTTCGCCGAGAAGCTCCTCACCTTCATCATCGCCGAGGTCATCCGCCACCACGAGACGATCGCCGCCGCCGAAGACGGCGAGGAGTAGGCCCCCCGGAGCCGGCCGGAGCCGCCGGGCGGAGCCGGGCTCCCGGAGCCCCGGCCCCCCGCGCGGAGCCGCCGGAGCTCCCGGGCCCCCCGCGCGGAGCCGGCCCAAGGACCCAGCAGCCGCCGCGAGCATCCGGGGGACCCTGTGGCCCGCGCCGCCGCTTTGGCAGCATGGGCCCATGCCCGCACTGACGCGCAACGAAGCGCAGACCCGAGCCGCACTCCTCGACGTCCACCACTACGCCGTCACCCTCGACCTCACCCAGGGCGACGACACCTTCGACTCCACCACCGTCATCCGCTTCGCGGCCCGCGCCGCCGGAGACACCTTCGTGGAACTGAAGCCGGACGCGCTGCGCTCCGCCCTGCTCGACGGCACCCCCCTCGACCCCGCCGCGCTCACCGACGGGCGGCTCCCCCTCACCGGCCTCACCGAAGGCCCCCACGAGCTGCGCGTCGAGGCCCGCATGCGGTACTCCCGCACCGGCGAGGGCCTGCACCGCTTCACCGACCCCGCCGACGGGGAGACGTACGTCTACACCCAGCTGTTCCTGGACGACGTACAGCGCGTCCTCGCCGCCTTCGACCAGCCCGACCTCAAGGCCGTCTTCGAATTCACCGTCACCGCCCCCGCCCACTGGACCGTCATCGCCAACGGCACCACCGAGCGCACCGGGCGGCGCGACACCGACGGCGCCGGGATCTGGAAGTCCGCGCCCACGCCCGTCATCTCCACCTACCTCGCCGCCATCGCCGCGGGCCCCTGGCACACCATCCGCACCGAACACGCCGGGCTGCCCTTCGCCCTGCACTGCCGCCGCTCCCTCGGCCCCCACATGGACGCCGACGCCGACGAGATCCTCGGCATCACCACCGACTGCTACGACCGCTACCACGAGAAGTTCACCGAGCCCTACCCCTTCGACTCCTACGACCAGGCCTTCGTCCCCGAGTTCAACGCGGGCGCCATGGAGAACCCCGGCCTCGTCACCTTCCGCGACGAATACATCTACCGCTCCGCCGTCACCGACACCGAACGCCAGTGGCGCGCCGTGGTCATCGCCCACGAAATGGCCCACATGTGGTTCGGCGACCTCGTCACCCTGCGCTGGTGGGACGACATCTGGCTGAACGAGTCCTTCGCCGAATACATGGGCTACCAGATCCTTACCGAAGCCACCCGCTTCACCGGCGCCTGGACCGACTTCGGCCTCGCCCGCAAAGCCTGGGGCTACGACGCCGACCAGCGGCCCTCCACCCACCCCGTCGCCCCCGACGCCGACGCCGTCCCCGACACCGCCTCCGCCCTCCTCAACTTCGACGGCATCTCCTACGCCAAGGGCGCCTCCGCCCTGCGCCAACTCGTCGCCTGGCTCGGCGAGAAGGACTTCCTCGCCGGGGTCAACACCCACATCGAACGCCACAAGTTCGCCAACGCCTCCCTCGCCGACTTCGTGGACTCCCTCGCCGCCCACACCGAACGCGACGTCCACACCTGGGCCGACACCTGGCTGCGCACCACAGGCATCGACACCCTCACCCCCCGCATCGAGGACGCCCCCGACGGCGCCCCCGAAGGCTGGACCCTCACCGTCGACCGCCGGGGCAGCCGCCCCCACCATATCACCGTCGGCGCCTACGACGACGTACCCGGCGAACCCGGCATCCTCGAACCCCGCGAACTCCTCGCACTCGACCTCCCCACCACCGAGGTCATCTCCGGCACCGGCCCCCGCCCCGCCCTCGTCCTCCTCAACGACGGCGACCTCACCTACGCCAAGGTCCGCCTCGACCCCGGCTCCTGGGACACCGCCCGGCGCGCCCTCGCCGGCCTGCCCGGCGCCCTCACCCGCAGCATCGTCTGGAACGCCGCCCGCGACATGGTCCGCGACGGCGAACTCCCGCCCGCCGCCTACCTCGAAGCCGCCGCCGAACACCTCCCCGCCGAAGGCGACCTCGCCATCGTCCAGAGCGTCCTCGGCTTCGCCCGCAACCAC
The DNA here is from genome assembly GCF_030063135.1 of Streptomyces sp. G-G2. Taxonomy (GTDB): domain Bacteria; phylum Actinomycetota; class Actinomycetes; order Streptomycetales; family Streptomycetaceae; genus Streptomyces. Next base: position 28,600 of record NZ_JASISO010000037.1, on the reverse strand, counting down.
ATCGCCGACCGCTACCTCCCCGCCGAGGAGCGCACCGCCGCCCTCACCACCCTCACCCACCTCACCCGCGCCCTCATCCGGCGCACCGAGGACGGCGGGGAACCCGGACTGCGCCTCGCCGCCGTCCGCACCTTCATCGACAGCGCCACCCAGCCCGACGCCATCGCCGCCTGGCTCACCGACGGCACCGTCGGCGGCGGACCCGAACTCGACCCCGAACTGCGCTGGCGCGTCCTCGCCCGCCTCGCCGTCCTCGGCGCCGTCGACGAGCAGACCATCGACGCCGCCCTCACCGCCGACCCCAGCGCCACCGGAGAGGAAGGCGCCGCCCGCTGCCGCGCCGCCCTCCCCGACGCCGACACCAAGCAGGCCGCCTGGGACCGCATGTTCCACGACGACACCCTGTCCAACTACCTGTTCTCGGCCACCGCCCAGGGCTTCTGGCAGCCCGAACAGACCGAACTCCTGCGCGCCTACGTCCCCCGCTTCTACCCCGACGCCACCGCGCTCACGGGCCGCCGCGGCCCCGCCATCGCCGCCGCCGCGGGCGCCCACGCCTTCCCCGTCCACGCCATCGACCAGGAAAACCTCCAGGCCGGACGGGCCTGCCTCGACGAAGGCGAACTCATCCCGGTGTTCCGGCGCAGGCTCACCGACCAGCTCGACGACCTCGCCCGCGCCCTGCGCGTGCGCAACGGCTGAAAACAACCCACCGGACAAACCCCGGCGGTTACCCCATTCGGGTCTGATCGTTGTGCTGGGCGGGGGCCCGGCGGGGCCGCGCCCCGCGCCCCGCCCAGCTTCCGTGAGGACCCGCGTGCAGAGCCGCCCGACAGCACCGTCCGCCGCCCCGCCCCCGCTGCCCCCCGCGCCCGCCCTCGCGGGCGGCAGCGGGGCCGCCGACGCGCTCCGGCCCCTCCTCGACACCGTCCTCGACGCCCTCACCACCGGGGCCGCCGCCCGTGGCGGCCCCCTCCCGGCGGGCGGCCCCGATGCCGTCGCCGCCCGGGTCCGCGCCGCACTGGGCGACGTACTGCCCCCGCACGGCCACGGCGACCACGAAGCCCTGCGCACCCTCGTCCACGCCCTCGCCGCGGGCGCCGCCGACCCCGCCGACCCGCTCTGCGCGGCCCACCTGCACTGCCCGCCGCTGGCCGTCGCGGCCGCCGCCGACCTCGCCGCCAGCGCCCTCAACGCCTCCCTCGACTCCTGGGACCAGGCCCCCGCCGCCTCCGAGATCGAAGCCCTCCTCACCCGGACCCTGGCCGCCGAGCTGTACGACACCCCGCACCCCGACGCCCTGGTCACCACCGGCGGCACCGAAGCCAACCAGCTCGCCCTGCTGCTGGCCCGCGAACGCGCCCGCGAACACCACGGCGGCCCCCTGGCGGTGTTCCACGGAGCCAACGCCCACCACTCCGTCCCCCGCTCGGCCTGGCTCCTCGGCCTCCCCCCGGCCACCGCCGTCCCCACCCCCACCGGCACCCTCCACCCCGCCGACCTCGACGCCGCCCTCACCCACGCCCGCCGCACCCACCCCGGGCCCCTCCTGGTCACCGCCACCGCCGGTACCACCGACGCCGGACTCATCGACCCCCTCGACGACCTCGCCGACCTCTGCGAACGGCACGGCGCCGACCTCCACATCGACGCCGCCTACGGCGGCCTCCTCGCCCTCAGCCCCCGCCACCGGCATCTCCTGCACGGCCTCGACCGCGCCCGCTCCCTCACCCTCGACCTGCACAAACTCGGCTGGCAGCCCGTCGCCGCAGGCCTCCTCGCCGTCCCCGACACGGCCCTGCTGGCCCCCCTCGCCCACCAGGCCGACTACCTCAACGCCACCGACGACACCGAAGCGGGACTCCCCGACCTCCTCGGCCGCTCCCTGCGCACCACCCGCCGCCCCGACGCCCTCAAGATCGCCGTCACCCTGCGCTCCCTCGGCCGCGACGGCCTCGCCCGGCTCATCGACCGCACCTGCGCCGCCGCCCAGCACCTCGCCGAACTCATCGACGCCCACCCCGGCTTCGAACTCCACGCACCCCCCGTCATCAGCACCGTCCTCTTCCGCCCCGTCCCCCCCGACGACACCCGGCTCGCCGGGTCCCGCCGCGCCCTCCTCCTCGACGGCCGCGCCGTCCTCGGCCGCGCCACCGCCGACGGCCGCCTCTGGCTCAAGGCCACCCTGCTCAACCCCCACACCACCACAGGGGACCTCGCCACCCTCCTGACCCTCCTGGAAGGCAGCACCCAGCGATGACCCCGATGTCCGCCCCACTCGAAGCACCCCACGACCTCGTCGGAATCGGCATCGGCCCCTTCAACCTCTCCCTCGCCGCCCTCGCCCACGGCCTCCAGCAGCACGAATACTCCGGAGGCGGCCTCTCCACCGCCTTCTACGACCAGCGCCGCGACTTCCAGTGGCACCCCGGCCTCCTCATCGACGGCGCCACCCTCCAGGTCCCCTTCCTGGCGGACCTCGTCACCCTCGCCGACCCCGCGAGCCCCTGGACGTTCCTGAACTACCTCAAGCACAAGGAACGCCTCTACCCCTTCTACTTCGCCGAGCGCTTCCACATCCAGCGCGCCGAGTACGACGCCTACTGCCGCTGGGTCGCCGGCCAGCTCCCCGGCCTCCACTTCGGCCACCAGGTCGACGCCGTCCGCTGGAACCCCGAACGTGAGCTCTTCGAGGTCGACTTCACCCAGCTCGACGCCGACGGCGAAGCCGAGGCCCTCGGCCGTACCTACACCCGCAACCTCGTCCTCGGCATCGGCACCGCCCCCTTCGTGCCCGAACCCCTGCGGCCCCTCGCCGAAGCCCCCACCGTCCCCGTCATCCACTCCGCCGAATACCTCGACAACCGGCAGCGGATCCTCGGCGCCGAACACGTCACCGTCATCGGCTCCGGCCAGTCCGGCGCCGAGGTCTTCCTCGACCTGCTGCGCGCCCGCCCCGCCGGACGCGAACGCCTCACCTGGCTGGCCCGCACCCCCTCCTTCGCCCCCATGGAGTACTCCAAGCTCGGCCTGGAACACTTCACCCCCGACTACACCCGCTACTTCCACGACCTCCCCGAGCCCGTGCGCGACAAGCTCATGCCCGCCCAGTGGCAGCTCCACAAGGGCATCGACGCCGACACCATCGCCGCCATCCACGAAGAGCTGTACCGGCGCACCCTCGACGGCGGCTGGCCCGACGCCGTCCTCACCCCCGGGGTCAGCGTCCGTACCGCCGGACGCGTCGCCACCACCAAGGTCGAACTCCACCTCGAACACATCCAGCAGGGCACCCGCTCCCGGCTCACCACCGACGCCGTCGTCCTCGCCACCGGCTACCGCGAACGCCCCCTCGGCCAGCTCCTCGCCGGACTCGACCCCTACATGCGCAAGGACTCCTCCGGCCGCCCCCGCATCGACGACCGCTACCGGATGAAGCTCGACCCCACCGTCACCGGCAGCATCTACGTCCAGAACGGCGAGCGGCACACCCACGGCGTCGGCGCCCCCGACCTCGGCCTCGCCGCCTGGCGCAGCGCCACCATCCTCAACACCCTCACCGGCAAGGACCCCTACCCGCAGCCCGCCCGCACCGCCTTCACCACCTTCGGGCTCGAACAGCGCGAGGCCGCCCGCCCCCGGGTCCCCGGGTCCCTGCTCCCGCTCGTCGAACACCCCTGAGACCCCGGCCGGCCGCCGCGCACGCGGGAGCCCCGGCCGCCGCGCACGCGGGAGCCCCGGCCGCCACGCACGCCGGAGCCCCGGCCCGCCGACGGGCGGCGGACCGGGGCTCCGGGACCTCGGGCGACGTACTAGAACACCGGCACCCCGGCCCGGGTCAGGCGCCAGTCCACCGTCGCGAACTGAGCCGGATCCACCGTCCCCTTCGCCTTCACCCACTGGATGATGGTGTTCCGGATCTCCTCCGAGTTCGCCCACAACTGCTTGGCCTTCGGCACGTGCGGGAAGTTGCCGCCGCCCGAAGCCCGGTAGTTGTTCACCGCCAGCACGAACCGCGCCGCCGGATCGACCGGCTTGCCCTGGAACGACAGCCCCGTGATCCGCGACCCCGCGGGCTGCGCGATGTCGATGTCGTAGGTCAGGCCGTACACCGCGTCGTAGTTGTAGTCCGGGATGCTCTCCGCGTTCGTCAGCTTCGCGAGATCCACCGGATCACCCGGCGCCGTCCGCGCGTAGTACCGCGCCGAGAACTCCAGGTACTCCTTCAACTGCGCACCCGTCAGCAGCCGCGCCTCAAGGGTGTTCTCGAACGGGTACAGACCCGCCGCGTCCTTGATCGTCACCTGGCCCGCCGGGATCGCCGCCGTCCGCGAGAAGCACGAGGCCTGCGACACGACCGGCAGCGCCGCCCACTCCGTCCCCGCCAGCGCCGTCCTGACCGTCTCCGCCTGCACGTGGCTGATCAGATCGATGATCGCCACGTCCTTGAACGGACCGTCCGCGGAGGACATCGCCTGCGTCGAGGTCCCGATCACCTGGTTGACGTACGACACCACCTTGCGGTGCTCGTCCGACAACAGCCGGACGATCTTCGGGTCCTCGGCCACCGCGTTGGAGTTCAGCACCCGCGCCGCGACCTTCGCCACCGACCAGCGACCCTTCGCCCAAGTCAGCTCGAAATCGAACAGGGTCAGCCGCTGACCCCACTTGAGCGGCTCCGACAGCACCACGTCCTTGCCGGTCGCCTTGTTCCTCACCCGGTACTCCGGGATCTCCGTGTGCGCGTGACCCACCAGGATCGCGTCGATCCCCGGCACCTGCTCGGCCACCAGACCCGCCGCGTTCTCGATGTACGGCAGCTGGTCCCCGTAACTCGACGTACCGCTCGACCCCGAATGCGCCGACACGATCACCACGTCCGCGCCCATCGACCGCAGCCTCGGCACGTACTTCGCCGCCTGCTCCTCCAGCCCCGGGAACGTCATCTTGCCCTGCACGTTCGCCTTGTCCCAGATCGCGATCCCCGGATTCGTCAGACCCAGCACCGCCACCTTCACGTCCGGACCGTGCGGCGTACACAACCGGTGCATGCTGTACGGCGCGAACGCGGGCTTCAGCGTCCGCGCGTCCAGCGCGTTCGCCCCCAACAACGGGAAATCGACCTGCTCCTCGAACTTCCGCAGCACCGGAATGCCGTAATTGAACTCGTGGTTGCCCAGCGCCGCCGCGTCATAACCGATCGCGTTCATCGCCTGCGCCATCGGATGCACCGGACCCCGGCGCGCCGTGATCGGATCCACCTTGGCGTAGTAGTACGACAACTGGGTGCCCTGGATCGTGTCACCCGCGTCGATCAGCAGCGTATTGCGCCGCCCCTTCTCCGCCCGGACCTGGTTCACCAGCGTGGAGATCTTCGCGAGGCCGACATCGTTGTGCGCCTTGTCGTCGAACTCCTTGTCCGTGAAGTAGTCCCAGTTGAAGACGTTCCCGTGCAGGTCCGTGGTCCCCATCACCGTGAACGCGTACGTACGCGGCGGCCGCGCCCCCTGCGCGGCCTCCTGCCCGGACGCCGGTGCGGCGGCCGAAGCCGGGGTACTCGCGGTCCCCGTCAACGCGACCGCCGCACCCGTCGCGGCCGTGCTCCCCAGAAACATCCTGCGGTCGAACGCCATGCCATCTCCCCTTGTGAGGCGTGAACAACGCGCGTAGATAACGGCGTGGACAACGCGCGTAGATTCTGACCCGCCGAGCACCGAGGACAACACCCCTGCCAGGTTTCGATCCGATGACCACCCCCGGACGCACACAAGTGCGACAGTGAAACCATGGCCGACGACACGAACACCCAGACCTTCCAGACACCCCCCACCGCCCAGCCGTACGGGACGCCCGACGTCCCCCGCGTCGCCGTACGCGGCGAAGCCCGCATCGAGGTCGACCCCGAGATCGCCCGCATCGGAATCTCCGTCAACGCCCGCGGCACCGACCGCCGCAGCGCCCTCGAAGACCTCACCCGCCGCAACAACGCCGTCCTCGACCTGGTCAAGAGCTACGGCGAAGCCGTCGAAAAACTCGAAACCGGCGCCTTCTCCATCACCCCCGAACTCGCCCGCCAAGGCCGCGGCGAACGCGTCCGCGCCTACCACGGACGAGTCCTCATCACCGCCGAACTCGCCGACTTCACCGCACTCGGCGAACTCACCACCCGCCTCGCCGACCTCGAACTGACCAGCGTCGACGGACCCTGGTGGGCGCTGCGCCCCGAATCCCCCGCACACGGCCAAGCCCGCCGCCAAGCCGTACTCGAAGCCGTCAAGCGCGCCCGCGAATACGCCGAAGCCCTCGGCGCGCGCCTCGCCGCCCTCGTCGAACTCGCCGACCTCGGCGCCGAGGACGCGGGCCCCCGCCTCATGGCCGCCCCCGCGGGCGCCATGCGCTCCATGGCCTTCGGCGGCGCCCCCGACGGCCCCGCCCCCGCACTCGACCTCGAACCCCAGCGCCAGACCGTCTACGCCCAGGTCAACGCCCGCTTCACCATGACCCCGCCGCAACTCTGAACCACCGACCCCGCCCACACGCCCCCCACACCCCGCCCTCCCCGCGGCGCGGCCCGCCCGAAAGGATGAACCCGCCCCCGACTACGGCACGTCCCGGCGCCGCGACCAGCAACCTGGCGGCGCGGGAAGCGCCGTACGAGGACAGGGGTGGGCCGACATGGGACGACCGACGAAACCACGGCCGGTGTCCATGCGAGACCGGGCGCGCTACCGGTTCGACCGCACCCTCGCCCGCAGCACCGGCACCCTCATGGCCTGGCTCGTACTCACCTGCCTCGCCGTCGTCGTCCCCGTCAGCACCCTGCTCGTCTGGACCGACCCCGGCTCACCACGGTCACTGTCCGGCCGCCTCACCGCCGCCTGGCGGACCAGCGCCGAAACCCTGCGCCTCGGCGCGGCCACCGGCACACCACTGCGCATGGCGCTCGCCGCCCTCCTCGGCCTCGTCGCGCTGCTCTGCGTATCGACCCTCGTCGGCGTCATCACCACCGGCCTCGCCGACCGGCTCGCCGAACTCAGCCGCGGCCGCTCCACCGTCCTGGAGCACGGACACGTCGTCATCCTCGGCTGGTCCGACCAGGTCACCACCATCGTCAGCGAACTGATCGAAGCCCAGGCCGCCCACCGGCCCCGCGCCATCGTCCTGCTCGCCGACCAGGACAAGACCCAGATGGAACAGACCCTGGCCACCCGCGTCGGCCCCGCCGGACGCACCCGCCTCATCTGCCGCAGCGGCCCGGCCGACGACCCCGACGTCCTCGCCCTGACCAGCCCGCACACGGCGAGCACCGTCCTGGTACTGCCCTCCGCCGAACCCACCGCCGACGCCGAGGTACTGCGCACCCTGCTGGCCCTGCGCGCGGTCCTGACCCGCGGAGCGGAGCCCGGACCCGACAGGGCGACAGGAACGCCCCGACCGACCCGGCCGGAGCCCACGGCCGGAACGCAGGGGCCGGTCGGAACGCAGGGGCGGCGGCCCGGAGCGCCGGGCTTGGCCGGAGCGCCGGGCTTGGCCGGAACCGAGGGGCGGGCCGGGGTACACGGGCCGCCCGTCCTGGCCGCCGTACGCGACGACCGCTACCGCGCACCCGCCCGGCTCGCGGCGGGCCCGCACGGCACGATCCTGGAAACCGACACCGTCACCGCCCGGCTCATCGCCCAGTGCGTCGGCCGCCCCGGCCTCTCCCTCGTCCTGCGCGACCTGCTCGACTTCGCGGGCGACGAATTCCACTTCGCCGACGCCACCCCCTTCCACCACGGCCCCTTCGGCGCGACCCTGCTCGCCCACACCAACGCCCGCCCCGTCGGAATCCTCACCCCCGAGGGACACACCCTGCTCAACCCGCCCACCGACACCCCCGTCGTCCCCGGGACCCGGCTCATCGTCCTCACCCGCGACGAGGACACCGCCCACGCCCAGGACTGCCGACTCCTCGTCGACCGGACGGCGATCGCCACCACCCCGCCCCCGCCCGAACCCCCTCCCCGCCTACTCCTGCTGGGCTGGAACCGCCGCGCCCCCCTCGTCATCAGCCAACTCCGCGACACCGCCCGCCCGGGCTCCGTCCTCGACGTCATCACCGACCGGACCGGGACCGTACCCACCCCCCGGACCCCCGGCACCGAACCGCACACCGCCACACCCGAAGACGACCGGCCCACCGCCCCGCTGGACATCCGCTACCGCTCCGCCCCCCTGTCCCGCCCCGAAACCCTGCTCGGCCTCAACCTCACCCCCTACGACGGACTCATCGTCCTCGGCCCCGACCAGGGCCCCGGCCCCGACCGCCCCGACGACTGGACCCTCGTCACCCTCCTCTCCCTGCGCCTGCTCGAAGAACACACCGGACGTGAACTGCGCGTCGTCACCGAACTCACCGACGACCGCAACCGACCCCTCGCACCCGTCAACCCCGGCTCCGACGTCATCGTCAGCGGAAAGCTCACGGGACTGCTCATGGCCCAGATCGCACAGAACCGCCACCTGGCAGCGGTATTCGACGAACTCCTCTCCGCCGACGGCTCCACGATCTGCCTCCGCCCGTCCGGGACGTACATCCGCCCGGGCCGCGAGGCCACCTTCGCCACCGTCGTGGCCGCCGCCCGCGACCGGGGCGAATACGCCATCGGGTACCGCCGCCACGACGAGCGGACCACGCCCCCGCACCACGGGATCCGGCTCAACCCCCACAAGAGTGAACGCCGCGCGTGGAACGCCGAGGACCAGGTCGTCGTCCTCACCACCGAACCGGTCGGACCCACCCGCCAGGACACCGGGGAACACCCGCCGGAACGAGCCGACACCAGGTCATAGCCCCGCCCCGGAGTGCTCATCAGAGCACCCCTATGCACATTCAACAGTTGTCAACAAGCTTTCGCCCAAAGGTTGTTGAGTGGACACCCGGAGCCAATTCTCTACTCCCCGGTAGGGGCATACGCTCACTCCATGCGCCGAGCGAAAATCGTATGTACCCTGGGCCCCGCCACCGACTCATACGACCAGATCAAAGCCCTGGTCGAAGCCGGAATGGACATCGCCCGCTTCAACCTCAGCCACGGCACCTACGCCGAACACGAGGAGCGCTACCACCGCGTGCGCAAGGCCTCCGACGAAACCGGCCGCAGCGTCGGAATCCTCGCCGACCTTCAAGGTCCGAAGATTCGCCTCGGCCGCTTCCGCGAAGGACCCGTACTCCTTGAACGCGGAGACGAGTTCACCATCACCGTCGAAGAACACGAAGGCGACCGCCACACCTGCGGCACCACCTACGACGGCCTGGCCCACGACGTCACCACCGGCGAACGCATCCTCGTCGACGACGGCCGCGTCACCCTCGAAGTCACCGGCGTCGACGGCCCCCGCGTCCGCACCCTCGTCATCGAAGGCGGAATGGTCTCCGACCACAAGGGACTCAACCTCCCCGGCGTCGCCGTCTCCGTCCCCGCCCTCTCCGAAAAGGACATCGACGACCTCCGCTGGGCCCTGCGCATCGGCGCCGACGTCATCGCCCTCTCCTTCGTCCGCAGCGGACGCGACATCGAAGACGTCCACCGCATCATGGACGAAGAAGGCCGCCGCCTCCCCGTCATCGCCAAGATCGAAAAGCCCCAGGCCGTAGAAAACATCGACAGCATCGTCGCCGCCTTCGACGGCATCATGGTCGCCCGCGGCGACCTCGGCGTCGAAATGCCCCTGGAACAGGTCCCGATCGTCCAGAAGCGCGCGGTGAAGCTCGCCAAGCGCAACGCCAAGCCCGTCATCGTCGCGACCCAGATGCTCGACTCGATGATCGACAACTCCCGCCCCACCCGCGCCGAAGCCTCCGACGTCGCCAACGCCGTCATCGACGGAACCGACGCCGTCATGCTCTCCGGCGAGACCAGCGTCGGCAAATACCCCGTCGAGACGGTCCGCACCATGGCCCGCATCGTCGAGGCCGCCGAAGAGGACATCCTCGCCAAGGGCCTCCCCGCGCTGAACGAGCACAACAAGCCCCGCACCCAGGGAGGCGCCGTCGCCCGGGCCGCCGCCGAAATGGGTGACTTCCTCGGCGCCAAATTCCTCGTCGCCTTCACCCAGAGCGGAGACACCGTCCGCAGGCTCTCCCGTTACCGCTCACCCATCCCCCTCCTCGCCTTCACTCCCGACCCGGCGACCCGTTCACAGCTCAACCTCACCTGGGGCGTCGAAACCTTCCTCGGCCCCCACGTCGACTCCACCGACGCGATGGTCGCCCAGGTCGAGGAAGAACTCCTGCGCATCGGCCGCTGCGTACCCGGAGACGTCGTCGTCATCACCGCCGGATCGCCCCCCGGCGTCACCGGATCCACCAACCTGGTCCGCATCCACCACATCGGCGACGCGGTCCGCTGACCCCCGGAGCTACGGCTGGAGAACCGCACGTGCTCCACGTATAAGACGCACCGCGTCGGGCGCTCCGACCCGGCCCTCACCCTCGCCGGAGAGGCGCCCACCCGACGCGGTCACGGACACCGGGCCCCGAACCCCACCGGGGCTCCGCCCCCAGCCGAACTCCGGAGAGAACACCAGCGCCAGCGGTCCGCGCCCGATCCCCCCGGCCCCCGGCACAGCCGACACCACCCCCGCGAAAGCCCCCTCGGCCGCCGTGTCGGCCGCCCTGTCCGCCCCCCGCCGCCACAGCGGCCCCCGCGGCACACGCGCCCGGCCCCCCAGCACCGCCGACCACGCCTCCGGCGTCAACGGCTCGGGAAAGTTCGGGATCCGCACCCCGCCCGGATCGCACTCCACGTACTCCGCGTGCTCGACGTACTCCTCACGCCCGACGTACTCCTCGTAACCTTCGCGCTCTCCATACCCATGCTCACGCATAGCTCAGCCCCCGGTTTCTATCGAAACGCTACGCAGCGTTTCGATTAACGGTAGCGGCTATCGTGAAGCCGTGTCAACCAATCCCGCACCCCGGACCGGCGGCCGCCTCCGCAACGAGGAAGCCCACCACTCCGTCCTCGAAGCCACCGCCGCACTCCTCGCCGAGAACGGCTACGGCGCCCTCACCATCGAAGGCGTAGCCAAGCGCGCCCACGTCGCCAAAAGCACCGTCTACCGCTGGTGGAAGTCCAAACCTGAACTCGTCATGGACGCCTACACCCACGGAAGGACCACCGGCACCGGCACCGGCACACCCGACACGGGCACCCTCGCCGGAGACCTCACGACGCTCCTGTCCCACCTCTACGCCGTCGGCGACGACCCCGTCCGCACCCGCGCCCTCACCGGCCTGATGGCCGAAGCACAGCTCGACCCCGCCTCCGCCGCCCCGTTCCGCGCCTGGGCCCAAGAGTGGCGCGACCTCGTCACCACGGTCCTCGCCCGCGCCGTGACCCGCGAGGAACTCCCCGCCGCCACCGACCTCGACCACGCGGCCGACCTGGTCCTCGGCCCGTTCTGGTACCGCCTGCTCACCGCCCACGCCCCCCTGACGCCCGCCGACGCGGAAACCCACGCCGCGACGGTCCTCCGGGGCCTCGCGGCCGCCCGGCCCGTCGGCTAGTACTTCGGCCCGATGTGGGCGTCTATCAGGGCGACGGACTCCTTGCGCGCGACGGACACGTTGAAGGGGTCACTGCCCCGCGCCAGCACGGTCCACCGCACGCCGAGCGCGGTGAGGGTGTCCGTGCAGAGGCGGCGGATGTCGTCGGACTTGTTAGTGAAGAAGTACCGGGGGTACTCGTAGCGCTTCCCGTTGCGCACCGTCCAGTTGATGGTCCGGCACCCGTCGGAGTGAATGAGCCCCCGCACGAACTCCCAGGGGTGCGCGTCGACGATCTCCTGCTGCCAGGCCTCAAGGGTGATGCGGCGCTCGTGTTTCTTGCCGGGGCCGTGCTGCGGGAACAGGCACGTCCAGTGGCGTCCGTAGCTGGTGACGGCCACGCAGCCCTGCCGCTGGAGTAGGTAGACCTTGTCGTCGGGTCGTACGGCCGTGATGGCCGCGCGGCACTGCTGAATGAGGCCGGGCCATGCGTCCGCGCAGGCAATGCGGAGGTAGTGCCCACCGCGGGGATGGGGGCTGATGCAGCCGTCACCGAGGTAGAGGCCCAGGAGGTATGAGTACGAGGCGCCGTTCGTCGGTGCGGAACACGGTGTGGCTTGGGTGAGCAGGCGGGGGAGCGGCTCGACGCGCGATTGCCAGGAGCGGATCGCGGACCGGGATATGCCGGTCTCTTTGCTGACGGAGTTCAGGCTCCGGCCCTGGGACACGAGGAGGAGGGCGCGCTGACGAACGGCGATGGCGTACATGGAGCCGAGGCTGGTACAGACGGGCCGTCGTGACTGGCGGTCCGGCCCGATTCGCTCATTTGAGCTAACGTTTGCGAACTTCGCGCGACCATGGAATCCAAGGAAAGTGCCCCAGGTGGGATTCGAACCCACACTGTCCGCTGTTTGAGAGCGGCCTCTCTAACCAGTTGGAGTACTGGGGCCTAAGAAACAAAGGACTCAATGAGCCCTGCGCGAGACCACCTTACAGGAGGTAGGTAGGCTCAGGGGAGCTGTTATGCCCCGCAACGAGGAGCCCCCCGTGACCGCCGAGCACGAGTCGTCGCCCACGCCCGTCGACGCCGACCAGTCGCATGTCCCGCCGCTGACGACCCGTGTCGTCATCGCCGAGGACGAGGCGCTCATCCGGCTCGACCTGAAAGAGATGCTGGAGGAAGAGGGCTACGCCGTCGTCGGCGAGGCGGGCGACGGGCAGAAGGCCGTCGAGCTCGCCCGTGAGCACCGGCCCGACCTCGTCATCCTGGACGTGAAGATGCCCGTCCTGGACGGCATCTCGGCGGCCGAGATGATCGCCGCGGAGTCCATCGCGCCCGTCCTGATGCTCACGGCGTTCTCCCAGCGGGACCTCGTCGAGCGGGCCCGGGACGCCGGAGCCATGGCTTACCTGGTCAAGCCGTTCAGCAAGAGCGACGTGGTCCCGGCCATCGAGATGGCCGTATCCCGCTTCGCCGAGCTGAAGGCGCTGGAGAAGGAGGTCGCCGACCTCTCCCTCCGGCTGGAGACCCGCAAGCTCGTGGACCGGGCGAAGAGCATCCTGCAGACGCAGTACGGCCTGACCGAGCCCGCCGCCTTCCGGTGGATCCAGAAGACCTCCATGGACCGCCGCATGTCCATGCAGCAGGTCGCCGAGGCGGTCATCGAGGACGCCGAGGAGAAGAAGAACGCCGCCGCGGGCAAGGAGTAGTACCCCGCGGCAGGACGCCGCTCAGACGGCCGACCAGGTCGACCGGTCCGGGTCAGTCCTCGCCGAGGTACGCCTTGCGGACGTCCTCGTTCACGAGCAGCTCGCGCCCCGGGCCCGACAGGACGATCTTGCCGATCTCCATCACGTGACCCTGGTCGGCCAGCGACAGCGCGGCCTGCGCGTTCTGTTCGACCAGCAGGATCGTGGTGCCGTCCGCCTTGAGTTCGGCGATGGTCGCCATGATCTTCTGCATCATGATCGGCGAGAGGCCCATGGACGGCTCGTCGAGCATCAGCAGTTTCGGCCGGCACATGAGCGCGCGGCCCATCGCCAGCATCTGCTGCTCGCCGCCCGACAGGGTGCCGGCGGCCTGCTTCCGGCGCTCTCCCAGGATCGGGAACAGCTCGTAGGCGCGCTGGACGTCCTTCTGGATGCCTTCCTTGTCCTTGCTCAGGAACGCACCGAGGAGCAGGTTGTCCTCGATCGTCATGCGCGGGAAGATGTGCCGCCCCTCGGGGGAGTGGGCGAGCCCGAGCGCGACGATGTCGTGCGCGGGCGTCTTCTTGAGGGACTTGCCCTGGAACTTGATCTGGCCGCCGCGCGGTTTGATCAGGCCGGAGAGGGTGCGCAGCGTGGTGGTCTTGCCCGCGCCGTTGGTGCCGATCAGGGTGACGATCTGTCCTGCTTCGACGCTGAACGAGATGCCTTTGACGGCTTCGATCTTGCCGTAGGCGACCCGGAGGTCCTCGACCTCGAGGAGTGCGGTCACTTGGCTTCTCCGTCCGTGCTGGTGGTGCTGTGCGCCTCGGCGGCCTCGACCTCCGCGATTTCTTCGGCGCCGGGGGCGCCTTCGAAGGGTTCGCCGAGGTAGGCGGCGATGACGCGGTCATCGCTCTGGACCTCGGCGGCGGTGCCTTCGATGAGCTTCTCGCCCTGGACGAGGCAGGCGACGCGGTCGCAGAGGTTGAAGATGAAGCGCATGTCGTGCTCGATGACGAGCACGGCGACGCCGCGGTCCCGGATGGCGAAGATCAGCTCTTCGGTGGCGCGGGTTTCCTGCGGGTTCATGCCTGCGGTGGGTTCGTCGAGGAGGACGAGTCCGGGGTCGCTGGCGAGGGCGCGGGCGATCTCCAGTTTGCGCTGCTCGCCGTACGGCAGGTTGCGTGCGAGGTGTTCGGCCTTGTGGGCGAGGCCGATGAACTCCAGGAGTTCGAGGGACTTCTCGCGGCTGGCTGCCTCTTCGCGGTGGAAGGCGGGCAGGCGCAGGAGTGAGGACCACAGTCCTTGCTTGGTGCGGGTGTGGCGGCCGACCAGGACGTTTTCGAGCACCGTCATGTTGTTGAACAGTCGGATGTTCTGGAAGGTGCGGGCGATGCCGGCTGCGGTGACCTTGTACGACTTGGGGGGCAGGACCGTGCCTTTGTACCGGACTTCGCCCTCGGTGGGGATGTAGAGGCCGGTCAGGCAGTTGAAGAAGGTGGTCTTGCCGGCGCCGTTGGGGCCGATGAGGCCGACGATCTCGCCGCTTTTGACGGTGAGGTCGACGTTCTTGACGGCGGTGAGGCCGCCGAAGCGCATCGTGACGCCCCGTGCGTCGAGGACGGTTTCCGCCGTGCTCGCGGCGGGGGTTTCGGTGGTGGTGGTCGTCATGGGTCAGACCCCTGCCTTGCCGAGGACCGTGGGCGCTTCCATGTCCTGGTGGAGTTCGAGCTGGTTGCGCCGGTTGGGGATGATGCCTTCGGGGCGCAGACGCATCAGGACGATGAGTGCGATGCCGAAGACGAGGAGCTGGTACTCGTCCATGCCCTGGAGCTTGTTGGGGATCAGGAAGAGCAGTGAGCCGCCGATGAGGGGTCCGGAGATGGTTCCCATGCCGCCGAGGACGACGGCGGCGAGGAGGAACGCGGAGTTCGGCGGGACGGTGTTGGCGAAGACGTACTGCTCGGGTGTCACGGTGTAGGAGACGTGGGCCTGTACGGCGCCGGCCAGGCCGGCCAGGGTGGCGCCGAGGGCGAAGGCGATGAGTTTGACGCGGAATCCGTTGATGCCCATGGCTTCGGCGGCGGTCTCGTCTTCGCGGATGGCGACCCAGGCGCGTCCGATGCGGGATTCCGAGCTGCGGCGGAAGACCATCACCACGATGAGGGTGATGAGCAGCATCAGCAGGAAGTAGTTGGCGAAGCGGCCGATGGTGAATCCCGCGACGGTGTGTTCGGCTCCGAAGTCGAAGCCGAACATGTCCACGTTGGGGATCGAGGAGATGCCGTTGGGGCCGTTGGTGACGTCGGGGCCGGAGACGCCGTCGAGGTTGTTCATCGAGATCCGGAAGATCTCACCGAAGCCGAGCGTGACGATGGCGAGGTAGTCGCCGCGCAGGCGCAGGGTGGGGGCGCCGATGAGGACGCCGAAGACCATGGAGGCGCCGGCGCCGATGAGGAGCGCGGCCCAGAAGGGCAGGTGTACGCCGAAGGGCGAGTTGGGTGAGCCGGAGACCAGGGCGGCGGTGTAGGCGCCGACGCCGAGGAAGGCGACGTATCCGAGGTCGAGGAGTCCGGTGAGGCCGACGACGATGTTGAGGCCCAGGGCGACGGTGGCGAAGATGAGGATGTTGACGCCGAGGGTCGCGTACTGGTCGTCGGTCTGGGTGAAGGGGAAGGCCGCGGCGGCGACGAAGGCTCCGATGAGGGAGACGTTGCGGTGCCGGCCGGTGATGGCTGAGAAGCGGGCGATGAGCCCGGCTTTGTTGAGGGCGGCGAATCCGAAGGCCGCGGTGATCAGGAAGCCGATGAAGAGTTCCTGGTACGGGGTGGTGATGCCGAAGGTGAAGATGCCGAGGCCGATGCCGAGGAGTACGGCGATCAGCAGGATCTCCAGGTAGGAGGGCAGGGCCGGGGTGGGGCGGACCGGTCCGCTGGCGAGGGAGGCTTTGACGGTGGCCCACTGCTGGGAGGCGTTGTGCTTGAACTGCTCCCAGCTGGTGTCCTCGGGGTCCGGTGCTTCCGGGACGGGCCGCTCGAAGGGCAGGGCGAGGGCGCCGAGGAGGGCGAGGAGGCTGACGGCGGCGAGGAAGAAGCCGCCGGGTTCCAGGTTCACGATGCCGCCGAGTTCGACGATGATCGCGATGATCGTGAACCAGGCGGTGGCGAAGGCCGCGAGTGCGGAGAGTTTGACCGCCGCGTCGGCGCCCGCCGGGGTGAGCCAGCCGAGGCCCTTGACGCCGTATGACGAGAGGCCGAAGAGGGCGGTCAGGAGGCCGGTGACGAGGACGAGCCACTGCAGGCCCGCGGGGGAGCCGTAGTAGGTGAGGTCGCCGGGGAACTTGGCGGTCCAGGTCCAGGAGAGGAAGGCGGAGACGGCGGTGAGGCCGCCGCCGACCGTGGCGAGGGCGCGGCCAGCCTTCTCCGGGAGGGGGACGAATCCCCGGGCGCCGGTGGCGGTCTGGGTCTGCGGGGTGTCCGCGGTATTGGTCGTCATGGTTGTCACGCCCTGTCGGCCACGCGCTGGCCCAGCAGGCCCTGAGGCCGGAAGAGGAGCACGAGGATGAGGAGTACGAACGCCCAGGTGTTGCCCCAGGTCTGACCGCCCAGCTGCTGGAAGCCGGGGATGTCGGCGATGTAGGCGGTGGCCATGGTTTCGGCGAGGCCGAGGACGAGGCCGCCGATCATGGCGCCGTAGATGTTGCCGATGCCGCCGAGGACGGCTGCCGTGAAGGCCTTGAGGCCGAGCAGGAAGCCCATCCGGTAGTTGATCTCGCCGTACTTGAGGCCGTAGGCGACGGCTCCGACGGCGGCGAACACGGCGCCGAGGGCGAACGCGACCGTGATGATGCGGTCGGTGTTGATGCCCATGAGTTTGGCGGTGTCGGGGTCCTGCGCGGTCGCCTGCATGCCGCGGCCGGTGCGGGTCTTGAGGACGAAGTAGCCGAGGAACGCCATGGAGATGGGGGCGGCGATCAGCAGGAAGACGTCTCCGGTCTGGATGGTGACGCTGCCGAGGTGGAAGGGTCCGCCCGCGATCTCGGGGAAGACGATGGAGGACTTCGCATCCGGGTACCAGGCCCAGACCGCCTGCTGGAGGGCGAGCGAGAGGCCGATGGCGGTGATGAGCGGGGCGAGCCGGGGAGCACTTCTCAGGGGTCGGTAGGCGAAGCGTTCCGCGCCGACAGCGATGAGGGTGGCCACGATCACGGCGCCGATGAGCATGAGGGGCAGCGCGATCCACATGGTGGTGCCCGAGGGGAGGATCGTCCAGACGGTGAAGGCGCCGAAGCCTCCGGTCATGAAGATCTCGCCGTGCGCGAAGTTGATGAGCTGGACAATGCCATAGACCATCGTGTAGCCGATGGCGACGAGCCCGTACATGGATCCCAGTAGCAGGCCGTTGACCAGCTGTTGCGGCAGTTCGTGCACCGCAGGTCCTCCGAGTCTTTCGACGGATGTGACACCGCGCGGGGCGCTTGTGGTGCGCGCCCCGCGCGGCAGGAGTGAGATGGTGCGGGTTGGCTACTTGGCGGGGTAGGTGCCCGACTCGACGGCCTTGAAGTCCGGGCCGTCGACCTTGTAGACGGTCAGCTGCTTGTTGGTGGCGTCACCGAACTCGTCGAAGGAGACCTTGCCGGTCACTCCGTCGAAGGCGACGCCCTGGACGGCTTCGAGGACCTTGGCGCGGGCGCCGTCGGGGAGCTTGCCGCTGTTGCCGTCGACGGTCTTCTTGACGGCTTCGATGATCGCCCAGGCGGAGTCGTACGAGTAGCCGCCGTACGCCGCGTACGGGTCCTTGAACCCGGCCTTCTTGTAGTTCGCGATGAACTCCGTGGCGGACGGGAGGGTCTCGACGGGGGCGCCGACGGAGGTGGCCATGTCGCCCGCGGCGGCGGGGCCGGCGAGGTCGACGAACTTCTTGTCGTAGATGCCGTCACCACCGATGAGGGGGATGTTGGCGCCCGCGGCCTTGATCTGCTTGCTGAGCGGGCCCGCGGCGGGGTACTCGCCGCCGTAGTAGACGACGTCGGCGCCGGAGCTCTTGACCTGGGTCACGATCGCCGAGAAGTCCTTGGACTCGGGGTCGATGTGGCCCTCGCCGGCGACGGCGCCGCCGAGCTTGGTGAACTCGCCCTTGAAGGTGGCGGCCAGGCCGGCGCCGTAGGTCTTCTTGTCATCAATGATGAAGACCTTCTTCTTGCCACCCTTGTTGAAGAGGTACTGCGCCGCGAACGGGCCCTGGATGGCGTCCGTGGTGGCGGTGCGGAAGTAGCTCTTGTAGGTGCGGACCTTCTGGCCGGTGGCCCAGTTCGGTCCCTGGGTGAGGGACGGGCTGGTGTTCGCCGGGGAGATCTGGGCGAGCTTGGCGTCGTCGAAGACCTTCTGCATGGACTCGGACACCGAGGAGTTCAGCGGGCCGACCACGCCGAGGACGTTCTTGTCGGCGACGAGCTTGGTGGCGTTCTGCTGTCCGGAGGACGGCTGGGCCTGGTCGTCGAGCGACTCGAGCTTGAAGGTGACGCCCTTGACGTACTTCTTCTCGTTGGCCGTCTTGATGGCGAGGTCCACCGAGTTGCGGATGCCGAGGCCCAGGGCGGACAGGTCACCGGACAGCGGCGCGTCGACGCCGATGGTGACCGTGACGTCGCCGCCGCCGGAGGAGTCGGAGCCCTTGTCGTCGCGAGAGCCACAGGCGGTGAGAGTGAGAGCGCCCGCGGCGAGGGCGGCGGTCACGGCGATGAGCGAACGATGACGCACGATCAGTCCTTTCCTGGCGCCGCGTCCCCCCTGGGACGCGTCGAGTCGAACGCGGGGAACCGAACTGAAGGGCATCCGGCGGTCGCGGTAACTGGCCGTGACTCTAAGCCGCTCGTCGAAGGATATGGAGGGCTCAGGCCAATGATGTGACTCTCTTGTTATGCCACGGCGTAATGCATAGCGGATCTCTAGGGGTGGAACGGGGGAATTCCGGCCGGTTCGTCTTGTCCGCATGTTGAGATGGCGCAGCACTGTCGGGCGGTTTAAGTCCTTACAGGCCAGGTCTCTCAGGGGTTTTGGTCATGACGGGGGTGGCGGGCTCACATCTCGGCCTTCGGGACAGGCCCTGGTCAGAGCGGTGGAAAGATCCATGGCATATCGGTCACCGAGGATGTAACTGTGATCCTCTTTCTGGAATCCATTACTCAGGGTTACTTCCAGAAAAGGGAGCCCGGCATTCCGTGCTACATGCACACAGTCCGCCACCTGAATCTCCACAACTGCCTCACGGACTTCTCCCACGGCTACGACGAGGGGTGAGGGTGGCCGTACGGTCACCGTCAGTGCCCGGGACGGCTGGCCGATCCGCTCGATCGTGACCGTCGGCCCGGACGAGATCCGCGCACGCACAGTGAACGCGAAGACGCTGCCCGGCGAGGGGGTAGCGAGGGCTTCCCCGTAGCTCAGGGACAGCGTCTGGGACGGGGCGGCCGGGCGCGGCGCCGCCGCGGGCGCGGGCGGCCGGGGGCGGACGGAGTACAGGTAGCCGCCGCAGGCGCCCAGGACCACCGTCCCGGCGAGGAGCGCCGCCGCGAGGCGGTGGCGGGCGTAGCGGGCCTCCGCGCGGCGCAGCAGGGCGCGCAGTGGGCCCGTGGGGGCGGCGGGGCCGCCGGGGCGGGTGAGGCCGCTGGGGTCGCCGGTGCCGGGGGCCGGACGCGCGTCGGGGGCCGGCCCGGGGCCCGTGTGGTCGTCGGGCTCGTCGTCGCCCGAGGTGCCCTCGCCCGGTTCGACCGGGCCGATGCCGCTGCCGCTCATTGCCAGGGACCGCCGGTGGGGGTGCCGGAGCGGTAGCGCTCGGCGCAGCGGCTCCGTGCCTCGCGTGCGGTGAGGCGGTGGGCGGCGTCCGGTCCGGCGGCGGGGCCCTGGGCCCGGCGCTCGGTGCGGGCGTCGGCGAGTACGGCGCGCAGGATCTCGTTCTGGCCGCCGGAGAGGCCCATGGACTGGTAGTCGAGGCCGACGGGGTCGTGGCC
This sequence comes from Streptomyces sp. G-G2, assembly GCF_030063135.1. Classification (GTDB taxonomy): domain Bacteria; phylum Actinomycetota; class Actinomycetes; order Streptomycetales; family Streptomycetaceae; genus Streptomyces. The sequence goes on along the minus strand of NZ_JASISO010000037.1, from coordinate 8,372 downwards.
ACCATGGCCGCCGTCGGGTGGGCCGCCGTCCGGTGTGGGGTCGGGTGTGCCGTCGGGTGCGCCGCCGTCCGGTGGGCCGGTGCGCTCGTCGGCGGGCTCGTCGGCGTCGAGGAGGACCCCGGCCCAGTGCGTGATCAGGCTGGTGCAGAGGTCTTCGGGGGCGGTGGTCCGCGGCGCCGGGGCGGCGGTGGGCGCGTGGGCCGCCGTACGGGTTCCGGGGGCGGCCGGGCCCGCTCCGGGCGCGGGGCCGGAGCAGCCGGGGAGCGCGGCGGCCATGAGTGCCGCGGCGCACGCTGCCTGGGCGCCCCGTGGCGCCGGTCCCGATCCCATGCGGGAACGCTAGACCGGCGCCGGGGTGAGGGCAACGGGTCAGTCGTTACGGGGCTGTTGCGGGTTGGCGTCGCGCAGGAGGCAGGTGAGGCGGGCGGTGCACACGCGCCGGCCCTCCTCGTCGGTGATGACGATCTCGAAGGTGGTGGTGCTGCGGCCCTTGTGGACGGGGGTGGCGGTGCCGGTGACCAGGCCCGACCGGGCGCCGCGGTGGTGGGTGCAGTTGAGGTCCACGCCGACGGCGACCTTGCTGATGCCTCCGTGCATCATGGCGCCGACGGAGCCGAGGGTCTCGGCGAGTACGGCGGAGGCGCCGCCGTGCAGGAGCCCGTAGGGCTGGGTGTTGCCCTTGACGGGCATGGTGCCCACCACGCGGTCGGCCGAGGCCTCCAGGATGCGGATGTCCATGCGTTCGCCGAGGTCGCCCGCCGAGAACAGGGCGGGCAGGTCGACGCCCAGTGCCGTGTACTCGTCGAGGACTTCCTGCGGGAACTTCACGGTGTGCTGCTCGCCCATGGGCCGACTCCGTTCGTGTGCCAACGTTCGTGTGTCAACGTTCGTTAACCATCTTGTCCGAAGGGCCGTTCTATCAGGCCGGTTCGAAGCGGACGACGACGGACTTGCTCGCGGGGGTGTTGCTGGTGTCCGCCGTGGAGTCGAGGGGGACCAGCACATTGGTCTCGGGGTAGTAGGCGGCGGCGCAGCCGCGCGCGGTCGGGTAGTGCACGATGCGGAAGCCGGGCGCGCGGCGCTCGACACCGTCCTTCCACTCGCTGACGATGTCGGCGTACGAGCCGTCGGCGAGCCCGAGCTCGGCGGCGTCGGCGGGGTTGACCATGACCACACGGCGACCGCCGGTGATGCCGCGGTAACGGTCGTCGAGGCCGTAGATGGTGGTGTTGTACTGGTCGTGGCTGCGCAGGGTCTGCAGCAGCAGGCGGCCCTCGGGAACGCGCGGGTACTCGACGGGGGCGGCGGTGAAGTTCGCCTTGCCGGTCTTCGTGGGGAAGCGGCGTTCGTCGCGGGGGGCGTGCGGCAGCTGGAAGCCGCCGGGGCGGGCGACGCGGGCGTTGAAGTCCTCGAAGCCGGGGACCACGCGGGAGATCCGGTCGCGGATGGCGGCGTAGTCCCGCTCGAACTCCTCCCAGGGGGTGGCGGAGGCCGGGCCGAGGACGGCGCGGGCGAGGCGGGCCACGATGGCGGGCTCGGAGAGCAGGTGCGGGGAGGCGGGGGCGAGGTTGCCGCGCGAGGTGTGGACCATGCCCATGGAGTCCTCGACGGTCACGACCTGCTTGCCGCTCGCCTGGACGTCCTTGTCGGTACGTCCCAGCGTGGGCAGGATCAGGGCGCGCCGCCCGGTGACCGCGTGGGAGCGGTTGAGCTTGGTGGAGACGTGGACGGTGAGGGAGGCGCGGCGGATCGCGGCCTCGGTGACCTCGGTGTCGGGGGTGGCGCCGACGAAGTTGCCGCCCATGGCGAAGAGCACCGTGGCCTTGCCGTCGCGCAGGGCCTGGATGGAGCGGACCACGTCGTAGCCGTGGTGGCGTGGCGAGGTGATCCCGAATTCCTTGTCGAGGGCGTCGAGGAAGGCGGGCGCGGGGCGTTCGAAGATGCCCATGGTGCGGTCGCCCTGGACGTTGGAGTGGCCGCGGACGGGACACACTCCGGCGCCGGGGCGGCCGATGTTGCCGCGCAGCAGGAGGAGGTTGACGACCTCGCGGATGGTGGCGACGGAGTGCTTGTGCTGGGTGAGGCCCATGGCCCAGCAGACGATGGTGCGCTCCGAGGCCAGGACCATGGCCAGGGCGCGCTCGATCTCGGGGCGGGTGAGGCCGGTGGCGGTGAGGGTCTCGGCCCAGTCGGTTTCCCTGGCGGCGGCCGCGAAGTCCTCGTAACCGTGGGTGTGTTCACGGATGAAGGCCTCGTCGGTGGCGCCCGGCTCCGCGCCGGAGGCGCTGTCGGACGCTTCCAGGACGAGTTTGTTGAGGAGCCGGAAGAGGGCCTGGTCGCCGCCGATGCGGATCTGGAGGAAGAGGTCGTTGAGGGCGGTGCCCTTGAGCATGCCGAGCGGGGTCTGCGGGTTCTTGAACCGCTCCATCCCGGCCTCGGGCAGCGGGTTCACCGAAATGATCTTCGCCCCGGCGGACTTGGCCTTCTCCAGGGCGGAGAGCATGCGCGGGTGGTTGGTGCCCGGGTTCTGTCCGGCGACGATGATCAGGTCGGCCTGGTGGAGGTCTTCGAGGGAGACGCTGCCCTTGCCGATGCCGATGGTCTCGTTCAGCGCGGAGCCCGAGGACTCGTGGCACATGTTGGAGCAGTCGGGCAGGTTGTTGGTGCCGTACTCGCGGGCGAACAGCTGGAAGAGGAACGCGGCCTCGTTGCTGGTGCGGCCCGAGGTGTAGAAGAGGGCCTCGTCGGGGGAGTCCAGCGCGCGCAGTTCCTCGGCGATGATCTCGAAGGCCCGCTCCCAGCTGACCGCCTCGTACCGGTCGCCGCCCTCGGGGAGCAGCATCGGCTGGGTGATGCGGCCCTGCTGGCCGAGCCAGTAGCCGCTGCGGGCGGCGAGGTCGACGAGCGGGTGGGCGGCGAAGAACTCGGGGGTGACCCGGCGCAGGGTGGCCTCCTCGGCCACGGCCTTGGCGCCGTTCTCGCAGAACTCGGCGGTGTGCCGGTGGTCGCCCTCGGGCCAGGCGCAGCCGGGGCAGTCGAAGCCGTTCTTCTGGTTGACCTTGAGCAGGGTCCGCGCGGTGCGCGCGACGCCCATCTGCCGCTGGGCCATCTTCAGGGTGTGGCCGATGGCGGGCAGGCCCGCGGCCGCGTGCTTCGGGGGCGCGACCTGCGGCGCGTCCTGCACCGGGTCACCTGCGGGCGGTTTGGCGGCCATGTCGCTCCCCTTCGAGCATCGCAGCGACGCTGCTGCGGATGTGCGCGTACACCTGCGATCCTGTCACGGCCCGCCGACATCGTCGGCGCCGCGATGGGCCGTCCTGAATTGTCGGTGGGGCCGCCTAGGATCAAAGGCGTGGCAGATTCAGCATCGAAGAAGACCGACCAGCCGACCGCGGCGGACCGCCCCCGCCTGATGCTCATGGACGGGCACTCCCTGGCGTACCGGGCGTTCTTCGCGCTGCCCGCGGAGAATTTCACGACCGCGAGCGGCCAGCCGACGAACGCCGTCTACGGCTTCGCGTCGATGCTGGCGAACACGCTGCGCGACGAGGCGCCCACGCACTTCGCGGTGGCCTTCGACGTCTCGCGCAAGACCTGGCGTTCGACGGAGTTCCCCGAGTACAAGGCGAACCGTTCCAAGACCCCCGACGAGTTCAAGGGGCAGGTCGAGCTGATCGGCGAGCTGCTCGACACGATGAGCGTGCCGCGGTTCGCGGTCGACGGCTTCGAGGCCGACGACGTGATCGCCACGCTCGCGACCCAGGCCGAGGCCCTCGGTTTCGACGTCCTGATCGTCACCGGTGACCGGGACTCCTTCCAGCTGGTCTCCGAGCGGACCACCGTGCTCTACCCGACCAAGGGGGTCTCGGAGCTGACCCGCTTCACCCCGGAGAAGGTCGAGGAGAAGTACGGCCTCACCCCCCAGCAGTACCCGGACTTCGCGGCGCTGCGCGGAGACCCGTCGGACAACCTTCCGGGCATCCCGGGCGTCGGCGAGAAGACCGCCGCGAAGTGGATCAACCAGTTCGGTTCGTTCGCGGAGCTGGTGGAGCGCGCCGACGAGGTCAAGGGCAAGGCCGGGCAGAACTTCCGCGACCACCTGGACGCGGTCAAGCTCAACCGGGTCCTGACCGAGATGGTCCGCGACGTCGAGCTGCCCAGGACCCCCGCCGACCTGGCGCGCGCCCCCTACGACCGGTCCGCGATGACGGGCGTGCTGGACGTACTGGAGATCCGCAACGCCTCGCTGCGCGAGCGGCTCCTCGCGGTGGACCCGGGCGCGGCCGAGGAGGCGGCCCCGGCCCCGGCGGCCGGGGTGGAGCTGGACGCCTCCGTGCTGGGCGCGGGCGAGCTGGCGCCGTGGCTGGAGAGCCACGCGGGCGGCCCGCTGGGCATCACGACCGTCGACAGCTGGACGCTGGGCGCGGGCCGGATCACCGAGGTGGCGCTGGCCGCGGCGGGCGGCGCGGCCGCCTGGTTCGAGCCCTCGACCCTGGACGAGGCCGACGAGCGCGCGTTCGTCGCCTGGGCCGCCGACCCGGGCCGCCCCAAGACCGTGCACAACGCGAAGGCCCTGATGCGGGTCTTCCCGGAGCACGGCTGGAGCCTGTCGGGCATCGCCATGGACACCGCCCTCGCCGCCTACCTGGTCAAGCCGGGCCGACGGTCCTTCGCGCTGGACGTGCTGTCCAACGAGTACCTGCACCGCGAGCTGACCCCTGCCGCGGCCGACGGACAGCTCGCCTTCGGCGCCGACGACACCGCCGAGGCGGAAGCCCTCATGGCGCAGGCCCGCGCCGTCCTCGACCTGGGCGAGGCCTTCACCGGCCGGCTCGCCGAGGTCGGCGCGACCGGGCTGCTGCACGACATGGAGCTGCCCACCTCCGAGCTGCTGGCCCGGATGGAGCGCCACGGCATCGCCGCGGACCGCGAGCACCTCGAAGCGATGGAGCAGCAGTTCGCGGGCGCGGTGCAGCAGGCGGTGAAGGAGGCGCACGCGGCCGTGGGCCACGAGTTCAACCTCGGCTCCCCCAAGCAGCTCCAGGAGGTGTTCTTCGGCGAGCTGGACCTGCCGAAGACGAAGAAGACCAAGACCGGTTACACCACGGACGCGGACGCGCTGGCCTGGCTGGCCACCCAGACCGAGCACGACCTGCCCGTGATCATGCTGCGCCACCGTGAGCAGGCCAAGCTGCGCGTCACCGTGGAGGGCCTGGTCAAGTCCATCGCCGCCGACGGCCGGGTGCACACCAGCTTCAGCCAGACCGTCGCCGCGACCGGACGCCTGTCCTCCACCGACCCGAACCTGCAGAACGTGCCGGTGCGCACCGACGAGGGCCGCGCGATCCGCCGCGGGTTCGTCGTCGGCGAGGGCTTCGAGTCCCTGATGACGGCCGACTACAGCCAGATCGAGCTGCGCGTCATGGCCCACCTCTCCGAGGACGCGGGCCTGATCGAGGCCTTCGCGACCGGCGAGGACCTGCACACCACGGTCGCCTCCCAGGTGTTCGGTGTGGAGCGGTCCGCCGTCGACGCCGAAATGCGCCGCAAGATCAAGGCGATGTCGTACGGCCTGGCCTACGGGCTGTCCGCCTTCGGCCTCGCCCAGCAGCTCAACATCGAGCCCGCCGAGGCCCGCGGCCTGATGGAGACCTTCTTCGAGCGGTTCGGCGGGGTACGGGACTACCTCCAGCGCGTGGTCGAGGAGGCCCGCGCCACCGGATACACCGAGACCGTCCTCGGCCGCCGCCGCTATCTGCCCGACCTCAACAGCGACAACCGCCAGCGCCGCGAGGCCGCCGAGCGGATGGCGCTGAACGCCCCGATCCAGGGCACCGCCGCCGACATCGTCAAGGTCGCGATGCTGCGCGTGGACCGGGCGCTCACCGAGGCCGGGCTCACCACGCGGATGCTGCTCCAGGTCCACGACGAAATCGTGCTGGAGGTCGCCCCCGGCGAGCGCGAGGCGGTCGAGGAACTGGTGCGCCGCGAGATGGCCGCCGCCGTCGACCTGCGGGCCGCGCTGGACGTGTCCGTGGGCGTGGGCGCCGACTGGGAGTCCGCCGCGCACTGACGCACGAGCGCCCGAGCGGGCCCGTACGCCCGTCCCCGCTACGAGGTGGGGGCGGGCGTCCGCGTTCCCGCGCGGTCGCGGTCGTGGGCGCGGTCACCGGTACGGGCCCGGTCCTGGCGGTCCGTACGGCCCCGGCCGCCGTGGTGGCGCAGGCGCACCAGGAGCCCGTACAGCAGCAGCGCCACGGCGAGCCCGCCGCCCGCCCCGAAACAGACGGTGGGGACCATGTCGAGCGGGCTGCGGATCCGGTCGAAGTACGTGAAGAACCGCGCGACCCGCGGCGCCACCCCGCCGCCTCCGCAGACCAGCGCCAGGGCGACCGCGCCCCAGCGGTCCACCCGCCCCAGCACCGGCACGGACGGCGGCGGGGGAGATCCGGCAGCCGCCGCAGGGCGCTCACCGTGAACCACCCGAGGGTCACGACGGCCACCGCCGAACTGCCGTACTGGAGCCAGGTGTAGAGGGGCAGCCCGAAAGCGAACGGACGGCCCAGGTCCGGCAGCATCCGCATGCCCCACCGGTCCATGTGCGTGAAGCTGTCCCACACGATGTGCGTGAGCGAGCCGAGCACCGCGCACAGGTAGAACCGCAGCGCGAGACGGGCGAGCCCGGCGGGCCCGCGCCCGCGCCAGTCGTCACCGCGGACGAAGGCATGGACCCGGCCCCGCCGGCGCCGGGGCAGCAGGGCGATCAGGGGCTCCCGCAGCAGCAGCCAGCAGGAGACGAGCGCGGCGGTCAGGGCGGCGTCGACGGTGAGGATCCCCGGCAGCGAATGCGCGAAGTCCCCGTAGCCCATGACGCCTTGGACGACCGCGTCCGCGAAGTAGAAGGTGTCGGGCGCGAAGGACCCCAGCACCAGGGCGGAGGCGACCAGCGGTCCCCGTGCGCGGCCGGTCCGGCGGATCGCCGGAAGGACGGCGGCCGCGTGGCTGAGTGTGAACGGCATGGCGCCTCGCTTTTTTACTTCGGTCCAATGTGCCCCGAACGGCCGGGACAGTATGCGTGACCTGCGCAAGACGTGCGGAAATGGTGAATTCCGGGGCCGGGTTGATGCAGTGTGAAGGGAGTTGACGTACCGTCGCGCGGACGTCTAGGGGAGGGGCCCGTCCCATGTCGGCTCGATCAAAGGCTCGGTCAATGGCTCGGTCCACGTCTCGGCCCACGGTGCGGTCGTCGGTGCGGTCATCGGCCCGTTTCGGCCACGGCTGGCTCCGGGGAGGTCTGGCCGTACTGGTGTCCGCTCTGGTGGCGGGCGCCGTGACGGGTTCGCAGGCGCCGGGCGTGCTGGTCGTGGCCGACGCCGGGACCGAGGTGCGCAGCGCGCAGCCGCCGGCCGCCCCGTCGCAGGGCTCCGCGGCGGGCGGCGATTCCGCGTACTTCACCGAACTCCCGCCCCTGGTCAGCCCCGAGCCGCCCGCGGCGTTGCAGCCCGAGGAAGGGGCCGGGCCCGCGCCGGCCCCCGCCTCAACCCCGGTGTCCGAACTCGCGGTCACCGGCCCCGGCGAGGGCGCGCAGGGCATACCGGCGAGCGTACTGGCGGCCTACCTCGGCGCGGAGAAGAAGATCGCGGCGAGCGACCCCGGGTGCGGGCTGCGCTGGCAGCTGCTCGCGGCGATCGGCAAGGTCGAGTCCGGGCAGGCGCGCGGCGGACAGGTGGACGCCGCGGGCAGGACACTGCGCCCGATCCTGGGGCCCGTACTCGACGGCAACGGTTTCGCGAACATCTCCGACACCGACGGCGGGGCGTACGACGGGGACGCGGCCTACGACCGGGCGGTGGGCCCGATGCAGTTCATCCCGTCGACCTGGGCGTCCTGGGGCCAGGACGCGAACGGCGACGGGCGGCGCGACCCGAACAACGTGCACGACGCGGCGCTCGCCGCCGGGCGCTACCTGTGCGCGGGCAGCCGCGACCTGCGGGTGGGCGCGGACCTGGACCGCGCGGTCCTGTCCTACAACTACTCCGGCGCGTACTTGGCGACGGTGCGGTCCTGGTACGCGTACTACCTGAAGGGCGCGCACGAGGTGCCCGACGGTACGGGCCCCGGCGCGGGGGCGGGGACCGGCGACAGCAACGGCAACGGCAACGGCAACGGCTCCGGCTCCGGTACGGGTGGAACGGTGACCCCGCCGCCCGCGAAGCCGAAGCCCACGCCCACGCCGAAGCCGAGCCCGACGCCCACACAGAGCCCGACGCCCACACAGAGCCCGACGCCCACACCGAGCCCGACTCCTACGCCTACCCCGACGCCGACCCCTACTCCCACCCCGACGCCGAGTCCCACGCCGACCCCGACCC
>NZ_JASISO010000036.1 GCF_030063135.1 Streptomyces sp. G-G2 | reverse complement strand
GTCATTTTGGCTTGGGGTTGCGGTCCGGGGTGGCTGTGTGGGGGTGGCTGGGTGGGCCGCTGCGCGGGGCTGGTCCCCTACCCGCCCCCTCCCGAAACCGGGCTCCGCCCGGACCCGGTCCTCAAACGCCGGACGGCTGAAGTACGGCCGGGGTGGGGTGGATGCGGCCGGGGTGGGGTTGCTGGTCAGGACAGGGCTGGGCGGCGGAGAGGGACGCCTGTGGGGACTGCTCGGCGGCGGGGGGAGGACGTGCCCGTCCAGCAGGTGCCGCGGCGGGAGAGGAGGCGGCGGAGCCAGAGTTCGACGGAGACGATCTCCGCGAGGCCGTCCAGGGGGACCGGGTGGCCGTCGGCGGCGGCGATCAGGGCCTGCTGGACGACCCGCGCCTCGATCAGGCCCGCGTCCGCGAGGAGCGGGGCGGTGAAGAGGGCGAGCAGCGGGTCGAGGGCGGCGCGCAGGCCGAGGCGGACCGCCGTCTCGTTGGCCGAGTGGGCGGGGGCGCCCCAGCCGGGCGGGAGCTCGCGGACGCCCGTACCCGCGAGGACCGTGCGCAGGATCGCGGCGCGGGCGCCGGGCTGGACGCGCAGGGATTCGGGCAGGGCGCGGGCGGCGCGGACGACCTGGTTGTCGAGGAAGGGGGCGTGCAGGCGCTGGCTGCGGACCTCCACGGCCTGTTCGAAGACCCGGTGGTCGGCCGCGTGGCGGGCCAGCACCGAGCGGGCCCGGGCCTCGCCGGGGCGCAGCGAGAGCGGTGGGCGGCCCGCGGCGGTGGCGAGCCGGACGGAGACTTCGGCGAGGGCTTCGCCGGTGAGCCAGTTCGCGGCGGGGCCGGGGCGGCACCAGGTGAGCGCGGCGAGGGAGGCGTCGAGGGGGGTGGCGGCGCCGGCCGGGAGCAGGCCGTCGCGCAGGACGGCCGCGGCGGCTTCCATGCCCGCGCGGTACGGGGTACGGGCGAGGCGGCGGGCGGCGGCGTACACCGTGAGGGGGATGAGGAGGGACTGGCCCTGGAACTGGCCTTCGGCGCCCGCCGAGCGGGTCAGGGCCGCGACCGGGCGCAGCAGGTGGCGTCTGCGTCGGTCCATGAGGAGGTCGGCCATCCGGGCGGGGTGCGCGTCGAGGACCTGGCGGGCGCCGTGGCCGACGAAGTGGTCGGCGCTGCCCGCGGCGAGGCGGCGCCGGTCGCGGGCGGCGAAGACGAGGGAGGGGCCGGGCTCGTCGGTGAGGGGGCCGTCGAGTTCGGCGTACGGGAGGGCTTCCTCGGCGGCGGCCACGACGACGTGGTGGAGTCGGGGGTCGGCGGCGATGGCGTGGGCGCGTTCGAGTTCGGCCTCGCGGCCCCGGGGGGTGGCGAGGTCGTTGAAGGTGACGGCGAGCAGGCGTTCCCCGGCGCCGGAGCCGTGGCCGAGTACGGTCCCGGGCGCGCCGGGCATTCCGGCCGCGAGGAGGGCGAGGGTGGCGGAGGCGCTGCCGCCGGAGAGGTCGGCGCCGACGCCGGGAGCGGGGGCGCCGCGAGCGGCGCGGCGGTCGGCGGGGCCCATGCCCGGGACTGGTCCCGGGTCGTGGGGCGGGGTGTCGGGGGCATGGCGGGGCGCCGTGAGCCGGGCGCGCACCGCGTCGACGAGTGCTTCGCGCACGCCCTCGGTCGCCCGTTCGGGTTCCATCTCGGGGGCGGCGACGGCGAGGGAGGCGACGGGTTCGTACCCGGTGATCTCGCGGGAGCCCTCGCGCAGGATGATCGCGTGCCCGGGCGGGATCCGGCGGACGCCCGCGTACGGTGTGCCGTCGCCCAGCGCCTCGGGGCTGTCGGGGCAGGCCAGCAGGGCCGCGAGGTGGCCGATGTCGAGCTGGGCCTCGATCAGGTCGGCGAGGGGGAGGGCGGCGGTGGCGTACGCCGTTCCGGCCGCCCAGGGGGTGTAGAAGACGGGCCGGGCGCCCGCGAGGTCGCCGACGACGGTGATCCGGCGGCCCGCCTGGACGACGGCGGTGTAGCTGCCGGGCCACTGGGTGAGGTGGCGCAGGGCTCCGCCGCGGGCGGCGTAGAGGGCGCGGCGCAGTTCGGCGTCGCTGGCGCCGCAGCAGCCGAGGACGGCGAGCCGCGTGAAGGGGTCGGTGGGGTCGGCGGTGACGGTGCGGATCTCGTCGGGGCGCCAGTCGCCGACGGCCCACAGGGGGTCGGGGTCGCCCCACAGGAGTTGGGCGCCGACGGGGTGGAGGGTGCGTTCGGAGTACTCGTCGGGTTCGCCGTAGGCGCCGTACGTTCCGTAATCGCCCTGGTCGGGGCGGGTGCCGGGGGCGCCGGGGGCCACGTACCCGGATCCGGGTGAGCCGTGGGAGGCCTGTGAGGCGTAGGAGGCGCGTGGGGCGTCCGCGAGGCCGCCGCGGAGGCCGTCAGCGGGCGTGCCGACGCGTCCGGCCGTGCCGAAGCTTGCGGCGATACTGCTCCAGCCCACCAACCACCGCATAGCCGTCTCCCCAGCCTGTGGGCACGTGACCGGGGCCGGACGGCCGGACGGCGGGACCCCGGATGGCTCGGGTCCATGCTGCCACGAGACAGGCGTGCGAGAGTGGTTAAGGGGGGCGCACATGCAAAGGAACACGCCCCGCACATGCGGTATTTGGCGTTCCGTGCCCACCGCCCCATAGGTCGGTTTCGGCCATTCTTCGGCCGTACTGAGTGCCCTGGCGCGGGCGCGGTCCGGGAGGCGGCGTCCGCCCCCCGGACCGTACCGCCGCCCGCGGGGATGGGGGCGACGGTGCCTCCCGGCCCGTCCGATCCGCGCTCCGGGCCGACCCACGCACCGCACATCGAATCGCCGGGCCCCGGGGCGGGGCAGAGCGCACGGCCGGGCGCACGGCCACACGGGCGGAGCACGCACTGACACGTGCGCCCCGGGGGCAGCCCCGGCCACGACTGTGCGTACGGACAACAATCCCGCCATCCGGAAGGCAGGCCCTTAACGCTTGGGATGCGGCGAACTACGCTGGGTTTACGTTGCCGGGCGCCTATGCCCCGACAACCGTCTGCGTTCCGCGTGCGACGAGGGGTGGCGCATGTCCAGGGAGCTCCGTGAGCCGAACGAGAAGCTCGGCGCCGTCCTCGCCCTCGCGGGCATCAGCAACGCGGGGCTGGCCCGGCGCGTCAACGATCTCGGGGCGCAGCGCGGCCTGACGCTTCGGTACGACAAGACCTCGGTCGCCCGGTGGGTGTCCAAGGGGATGGTGCCGCAGGGCGGGGCCCCGCATCTCATCGCGGCGGCCATCGGCGCGAAGCTGGGGCGGCCGGTGCCGCTGCACGAGATCGGGCTGGCGGACGCGGACCCCGCGCCCGAGGTGGGTCTCGCCTTCCCGCGCGACGTGGGGGCGGCGGTGCGTTCGGCCACCGATCTGTACCGGCTCGACCTGGCGGGGCGGCGCGGGGGCGGCGGAATCTGGCAGTCCCTGGCCGGTTCCTTCTCCGTGGCGGCGTACGCGACGCCCGCCTCGCGCTGGCTGATATCTCCGGCGGACGGCTCGGTCGCGCGGGAGGCCGCCGCCGCGGGCGCTCCGTCGCGGGGGTCCGCTCCGTCGGGCTCTTCCTCGTCGGGCTCTTCCTCGTCGGATTCCGCTCCGTCGGGTTCGGTCTCGTCGGACCCCCCTTCGCCGGGCACCGGGGCACCTCCCGCGCCGCCGACCAGCGTTGTGCCCGCGCAGCCCGGGCCCGAAACGCACCGTGCGTCCGGCCCGTCGGCGTCCTCGCCGTCCCCGGACCCGTCCCCGCAGCGCGTCGGCCACAGCGATGTGACCAAGCTGCGCGAGGCGGCCGAGGACGCGCGCCGCTGGGACTCCAAGTACGGGGGCGGGGACTGGCGTTCCTCGATGGTGCCGGAGTGCCTGCGGGTGGACGCGGCGCCGCTGCTGCTCGGCTCGTACACCGACGAGGTGGGGCGCGCGCTCTTCGGGGCGACCGCCGAACTGACCCGGCTGGCCGGGTGGATGGCCTTCGACACCGGTCAGCAGGAGGCCGCCCAGCGCTACTACATCCAGGCGCTGCGCCTGGCCCGCGCGGCCGCCGACGTCCCGCTCGGCGGGTACGTCCTGGCCTCGATGTCGCTGCAGGCCACCTACCGGGACTTCGCGGACGAGGGCGTGGACCTCGCGCAGGCCGCCGTCGAGCGGAACCGGGGGCTGGCCACGGCCCGCACCATGAGCTTCTTCCGGCTGGTGGAGGCCAGGGCGCACGCGAAGGCGGGCGATTCGGCCGCAGCGGGGGCGGCGCTGCGGGCGGCGGAGGGCTGGCTGGAACGGGCGCGGGACGGGGATCCGGATCCGACCTGGCTGGGTTTCTACTCGTACGACCGTTTCGCGGCGGATGCGGCGGAATGTTACCGCGACCTGAAACTGCCCCGGCAGGTACGCCGCTTCACCGAGCAGGCGCTGTCGCGGCCCACCGAGGAGTACGTGCGCTCGCACGGGCTGCGCCTGGTGGTGAGCGCGGTCGCCGAACTGGAATCCGGCAACCTCGACGCGGCCTGCGCCGCCGGGACCCGGGCGGTGGAGGTCGCGGGCCGGATCTCCTCGGCGCGGACCACGGAGTACGTACGCGACCTGCTGCACCGACTGGAACCGTACGGGGACGAGCCGCGCGTCGCGGAACTGCGCGAGCGGGCCCGGCCGCTGCTGGTCGCTCCCGCATAACCGGGTGCGCGGGGGCGGCTCCCCGGGGCCCTGCCCCCGCGCCCCCGCGCACCCGGGCCGCCCGGGGCCGCTCGGCCGCGCTGTCAGTGGCGGGGTGCAGTATGCAGGGGTGGAGGTGGCAGCGTGGACTGCGATGTGCTGGTGATCGGCGGGGGAATCCTCGGCCTGTCGACCGCCCATGCCCTGTCGCGCCTCGCTCCCGGTACGCGTGTGGTGGTCCTGGAGAAGGAGGCCGGTCCGGCCCGGCACCAGAGCGGCCACAACAGCGGGGTCGTGCACAGCGGGATCTACTACCGGCCGGGATCGCTCAAGGCGCGCTTCGCGGTGCGGGGCGCGGCCGAGATGCTCAAGTTCTGCGCGGAGCACGGCCTCCCGCACGAGGTGACCGGCAAGCTGATCGTCGCCACCCGGCGGGCGGAGCTGCCGCGGCTGCACGCGCTGGTCCAGCGGGGCCGCGAGCACGGGATTCCGGTGCGGGAGCTGGGCCCGGCACAGATCACGGAGTACGAGCCGCAGGTGCGCGCCCTGGCCGCGATCCACGTCGGGACCACCGGGATCGTGGACTACGGGCGGGTCGCGGCGCAGCTCGCGGAGTCCTCGGGCGCGGAGATCCGCTACGGGGCGCGGGTGGAGCGGATCGGGCGGCGGCCCGGCCGGGTCGCGGTGCGGACCGCGGCGGGCGAGGTACTGCGGGCGCGGGTGCTGGTGAACTGCGCGGGGCTGCAGAGCGACCGGGTGGCGCGGCTGGCCGGGGACGAACCGGGGATGCGGATCATGCCGTTCCGGGGGGAGTACTTCGAGCTGGCGCGGCCGTCGCTGGTGCGCGGGCTGGTCTATCCGGTCCCGGACCCGGCGTTCCCCTTCCTCGGGGTGCACCTGGCCCGGGGGATCGGGGGCGGGGTGCACGTCGGGCCGAACGCGGTGCCCGCGCTGGCGCGCGAGGGGTACGGGTGGGGGACGGTGCGGGTGGGCGACGTGGCGTCCGAGCTGGCCTGGCCGGGTACCTGGCGGATGGCGCGGCGGCACTGGCGGTACGGGGCGGGGGAGATCCGGCGCTCGCTGTCGAAGGCGGCCTTCACGGAGGCGGTGCGGAGGCTGGTGCCGGAGGTGTCGGCGGCGGACCTGGTTCCGGCGGGGGCCGGGGTGCGGGCGCAGGCCGTCCTGCGGGACGGGACGCTCCTGGACGACTTCCTCATCCGGGAGGGGGCGGGGACGGTGCACGTGCTGAACGCGCCGTCGCCTGCCGCGACCGCTGCGCTGCCGATCGGGCGTGAGGTGGCCCGGCGCGCCTTGCGGGCTCTGCCCGCCCACGCCGCCTGACCGGTTCCCCGTGCGGACCGCGCTCCCGCCCCCCGGGGCTGACGCCCAGCACCCGGGGTCGTATCTCGCGCCCGGGGTCGTATCTCGCGCCCGGCGAAAGGCTCCGGCCGCCACCGCCCGTCTCCGGCGGCGCCTCAAACGCCGATGGGGCTGACATGGCCCCGGGCCGGGGAGCGGCGGGGGTTCGGGGCGGGTCGTAGAATCGGGGCATTGTGTCTGAGTCACTGAATCCGCAGCCCGGTTCCCCCGCCGCCCCCGCAGAGGCGGCCTCCTATGCTCCGCCGCGCTGGCGCACGGAGCCCCGGTTTCCCGACGGGCCCGCGCCCGACCCGGCGGGCTCGCACCACGAGCGCCGGATCCGCAGCTTCCAGCCCCGCCGCAGCCGGGTGACCACCGGCCAGGGCGAGGCCCTGCGCCGCAAGTGGGCGACCTGGGGCCTGGACATCGACGGGCACGAGGTCATCGACCTCGACGCGCTCTTCGACGGCCGCCCCGTCGTCCTGGAGATCGGCTTCGGCATGGGCGAGGCCACCGCGCAGATGGCCGCCGCCGACCCGGACACCGGGATCCTCGCGGCCGACGTGCACACTCCCGGCCAGGGCAACCTGCTCGCGCTCGCCGAGCGCAACGGCCTGGAGAACGTCCGGGTCGCCAACGGCGACGCGATCATCCTGCTGCGCGAGATGCTGGCGCCCGACTCCCTCGCCGGGCTGCGCGTGTACTTCCCGGACCCGTGGCCCAAGGCCCGCCACCACAAGCGGCGCCTGATCCAGCCCGAGTTCCTCGACCTGGCCGCGACCCGGCTGGCCCCGGGGGCCGTGCTGCACTGCGCGACCGACTGGGAACCGTACGCCGGACAGATGCTCGAAGTCCTCGGCGCGCACCCGCGGTTCGAGAACACCCGGGCGGACGGCGGTTACGCCCCGCGGCCCGACTTCCGGCCGCTCACCCGGTTCGAGGGCCAGGGTCTGGACAAGGGGCACGTCGTACACGACCTCCTGTTCCGCCGCCTCCCGTAACGGGCAGAAGGCAGAACGTCACCGCGAGTGTCGGACCCGCTCGCTAGGGTGATGGGGTGTTCCGAGCGCTCCCCGGTGTGCTCGCACGTCCGTCGGGCCCGGTCCGCATGTGCGTGCGCGTCGCCCTGTTCGCTTCCCTGGCCGCTTCGGGGGTGGCGATCCTGGCGCTCGTGCGGGACCAGACCGGCACCGCCGGGTTCTTCGTCGGTCTCGGGCTGGCCCTGCTGCCGGTCACCCCGCTCATGGCGGCCTTCCGGTGGCTGGGCCGGGCCGCGCCGCTGCCCTGGTCCCGGCTGCTGTTCTGCGCCGGGTGGGGGGCGGGGACGGCGGCCCTGATCGCCATAGTGGCCAACAACTTCGCGACCGAATGGATGGCGTCGGCCGCCACCGACCCCGCCTCGGTGGACCAGCTCGGCTCGGTGGCGATCGCCCCCGTCGTCGAGGAGAGCGCGAAAGCCGCTTGCCTGCTGCTGGTGTTCGCGTTCCGCAGACGGCACTTCACCGGCCCCGCGGACGGTCTGGTCATCGCCGGATTCACCGCCACCGGTTTCGCCTTCACCGAGAACATCCTCTACCTCGGCAACGCCTTCGGTGAGGACCTGACCTCCGGCGCCAGCGTGCTCGACTCGATGACCGCGGCCACCTTCTTCGTACGGATCATGCTGTCGCCGTTCGCGCACCCGCTGTTCACCGCGCTCACCGGCCTCGGCCTCGGCGCGGCCGCGCGCAGCAGCCGCCGTCCGGTCCGGATCGGGCTGCCGCTGCTGGGCCTGGCCCTCGCGATGGGCGCGCACGCCCTGTGGAACAGCTCGTCCGAGCTGGGCGAGTACGGCTTCTACGTGGTCTACGGCTGCGCGATGGTCCCGGCGTTCGCCGCGCTGGTGTGGCTGGCGGTCCGGATCCGGCGGTCCCAACTGCGTACGGTCGCGCGCGAACTGCGGGTGTACGCGGGCGCGGGCTGGCTCGGCCGGGCCGAAGTGCCCGCCCTCGCCTCGGTGCCGGCCAGGTCGCTGGCCCGCGCGCTGGCCAGGCGTACGGGCGGCCGGGCCGCGGCGCGGGCGGTCGACGCCTACGCGTCGGACGCGGCGGCCCTCGCCCTGCTCCGCGACGAGGCCCGGACCGGCGGCCCGCGCCGCACGGTGGACTTCCCGGTGCGGGAGCGGGAGTTGCTGGACCGGCTGTGGCACGGCCGGGCGGCCGCGGGTCCGGCGCTGGCCCGGGCGGCCGTCATGGAGGGGCTGTACGCGCCCGCCCGGATGCCGGTCTCGATGCCGGTGGCGGTGCCCGTGCCGGTTCCGGTGCCCGCCGCTAGACGTTCAGGCCCTTGGACTGGAGCCACGTCAGCGGGTCCCGCGTCGCCCCGTCCGTACGTACTTCCAGGTGGAGGTGGGCGCCGGTGACGTTGCCGGTGGCGCCGACCCGGCCGATGGTCTCGCCGGTGTCCACCGAGCCGGAGGTCACCGACATCGAGGAGAGGTGGCAGTACCAGATCTCCGTACCGTCGGGGAGCTGGAGCACGATCCGGTAGCCGTACGCGCCGGACCAGCCCGCGGAGACGACCGTTCCGCCGTGCACGGCCTTGACGGGGGTGCCGGTCGGGGCGGCGAAGTCGAGGCCGGTGTGCATCCCGGAGGACCACATCGAACCGGAGTCCCCGTAGTGGGAGGTGAGGGTGTAGGCCGAGGTGGGCAGTACGTAGCCGCCCGCCGTCGACGAGGGGGCCGCTCCGGGCGCCGGAGCCTTCGCCTGCCGCGCGGCGGCCTCGGCCTTCGCCTGCTCCTGGGCCTTCGCCTGCTCCCGGGCCTTGGCCGTCTCCTCAGCCTTCGCCCTGGCGGCCTCGTCGGCGGCGGCCCGCTGCTGCCGGGCCTCCCCGGCCGCGGCCTCGTGTGCGGCCCGCTCGGCCTCGGCCTTGAGGGCGGTCGCGGCGGCGTCCTGCTGTGATTCGGCCTGCTGGAGGATGCGGTGGCGCAGCACCTCGCCCGCGTCGAAGCCCGCCGCGGCCCGCCCCGCGCCCGCCGGGGCTCCGGCTTCGCCGCCCCGGGTCTGGCGCGGGATGATCCCGTTCGCGGAGCCGTCCCGCGCGGGGCCGGACGCCGCGTCGCCGGTGTCCTCGTCGGTGTCCTCGTCCGGGTCCTCGCCCGAGCCGCCGATGGAGCCGAGCGACGGAATGCTGATGGATACCTGGGGGCGGCCCTGCGCGGTGGCCATACCGCCCGCGCCGACGGCCGCGATCACACCGACCCCGAGCACGGTGGAGCTGCGCGCCAGTCCGCCGCGGCGGTTCGCCACGCGGTGCTTGCCACGTGGCGGGCGGGCGGAGTCCTCGGTCGGGTTCCACTCCCCCCAGGCACCGGCGGTGGGGAATTCCTGGACGTCGACGCCGTCGGAGGGAGGCAGATGGGACGGCACCGGGGCACACTCCTCGAATCGCGCGCACGCGCACTGAGCCGTCTCTTGCGACGGCAGTGGCGACCGCGCTGCGTTATCGAACGGTAATAGACACCGGGGAGTGATTCCAAGCAGTTGCGATTGATCGTTCACAGCAATCGGCCACCCTGCGACCGGCTTTGGCCTGGACTTCTCGGGTGTAAGCTCCTCAACCAGGTCAAATAACCCCGTCCGGCCATGCGTCTCCAGCCACAGACTCTTCATGACGGTCCGTCAATCAGCTTGCGGAACGCACCCTTTCACTCACCCACGGTCACCTCGCGGCGCCCGCCGCGGCGTTACGCGCCGTCGCACGGCACCACCGGTACGGTCCGGCACCGGGCGGCCCGCCCCCGGCCGCGCGAGCGCCAGCAGGGCCATGTCGTCCGTCGTCCCGCCCCCGGTGTGGCGGCGCACATCGGTGACGAGCGCGTCCAGCAGCTCCTGCGGCCCCGGGAAGACCCGCCCGCGCAGCCGGGCCGGCGGATCGTAGAACTCCCCCGCCGCGTCCCGGGCCTCGCTCAGCCCGTCGGTGTACAGCAGCAGGGTCGCCCCCTCCGGGAAGGGCCACTCCTCGGCCCGGTCCGGCCAGCTGCCCAGCTCCCCCATGCCGAGCGGCAGCGCCGCCTCGCCCGGGTGCAGCACCACGAGGGATCCGTCGGGGCCCAGCAGCATCGGCTCGGGGTGCCCCCGGTTCACGATCCGCAGCGCCCCCGTACCGCGCGGGATCTCGGCCAGTACACAGGTGGTGAACCCCTCGACCGCGTCCAGGCTGTCGCGCCGCACGCCCTCGCGGGCCAGCGCCCGGTCCAGCCGCCGGGCCACCCCCTCCAGGGCTGGCTCCTGCTCGGCCGCCTCCCGGAAGGCCCCGAGCACCACCGCCACCGCCTCCACCGCGCCCAGACCCTTGCCGCGTACGTCGCCCACCGCCACCCGTACTCCGTACGGGGTGTCCTGGACGGCGTACAGGTCACCGCCGATGAACGCGTCGGCCTCGGCGGCCTCGTAGCGCGCGGCGATGCGCAGGCCCGCGATCCGGTCGGCGGGAGTGGGCACGACCGCGCGCTGCGCCGTCTCCGCGATCCCGCGCGCGGAGGCGAGCTGCTCGCCGCTGCGCCGGACGACCCGGTTGATGAGGAGCGCGAGGCCGGAGACGGTCAGGACGGTGACCAGCTCGGTGAGGGCCTCCACCTTCCAGCTGGTGCCGTTGTAGATGTGCAGCGCGATCACCGCGAGGGAGGCGAGGGCGCCGGTCAGCGCGGTGGTGCCGACGGCGAAGAGGGGCGCGGCGACGAGCGGGGCGGCGCTGAAGAAGGGGGAGCCGGTGAAACTGGGCGGGGTGATCACGTCGAAGACCAGTCCGAGCGCGATCAGGATGGCCGGGAGCGTGCGGACGAAGCGCCGGGCCAGCCGGGTTCCTCCGTTGGGCGCGCCGCCACCGCCGGGAACACGACCGCCGGGAATCCGGCCGCCGGTGTCTCCCTGTTGCCCCAGGCCCAGCCCCACCACGTGTTCTCCTGCCAGGTCCCCGCGCGGGTGCGGGCCACAGCCGCCCCGCTCCTCAAGGGTGTGGGTCTCCCGCTTCCGTGGCGAACCGGCCGGAGCCGTCCGAGTGAGCGCGGCGGCCTCCCGGCGGCGGGCGCGAGCATGGACGGCCGCATACGACGAAGGCCCGGATCCGTGAGGATCCGGGCCTTCGTCATTGCCCCTGAGGGCTTGAGTAGCGGGGGCAGGATTTGAACCTACGACCTCTGGGTTATGAGCCCAGCGAGCTACCGAGCTGCTCCACCCCGCGTCGGTAAACCCAACTCTACGCCATTCGGGGCGGACCTCCGACCACTGAACGGCCGGGGGTCGGACCGGGGGTCGGACCGGGGTTCCGATCGCGGGTCGGACCCGGGGTTCCGATCGCGGGTCGGACCCGGGGTTCCGATCGCGGGTCGGACCCGGGGTCGTCCCGGACGTCCGACCGGCGGTCACAGCCGGCCGGACGTGGTCACAGCCGACCGTCGGTCGTCACAGCCGGTCCAGGAATCCGGTCAGGTTGCCCATCATCCGGCCGATCTGCTCGTCCACGGTGAGGGTCTCCTCGAACCGGCCGCCGGGCTCCGGCTGCTTCTTGCCCCGTACGTACAGCGAGCAGGCCAGGTCGGTGCACATGTAGAGGCCGAGCGAGTTCCCCTCGCGCCCCTCCTTGCCGCGCTTGCGGGCGGTCATCAGCGAGACCCCGCTGCCGGGATGGAGGGTCAGGCAGAGACCGCACATGCTGCGGTGCAGCAGACCGCGCTTGGCGGAGGCGAAGCGCAGCGCGACCCCGACCAGGCCGCCGCCGGGCCCTTCGGTGACCAGGTAGCTGCGATCGGGCGCGGACAGGTCGCGCCAGCCGAGGAAGTCGAGGTCCCCCCAGGGGCGGGTGGCCAGCTCGCGGGGCAGCGGCAGCCGGGCCGCCTCGCCCTTGGAGCAGTTCACGAACGAGCCCCGGATGTCCTTCTCGGTCAGTGCTTTCATGGGGCCACGCTAGGTTTACCTAGGGGTCCTAGGCAAACTAATAATGATCCTCGCTACTTTCCGGCCAACCGGCGCCCACACCCGGCCGACCCCGCGGGCCGACCCGGCGGGCCGACCCGGCGGGCCGACCCGGCGGGCCGACCCGGCGGGCACGACACCCCAAAGGAGCCGCACCCTTGCCCCGAGCAGGCCTCACACCCGGCCGCATCGTCGAAGCGGCGGCCGCCCTCGCGGACGCCGAGGGACTCGGCCACCTCACCGTGTCCGCCCTCGCGCGCGGCTTCGGCGTCAAGGACGCCAGCCTCTACTCCCACATCCGCGGCCTCGACGACCTGCGGACCCGGCTGGCCGTGCGGTGCGCGGCCGAGTTCGCCGACCGCCTCGGCTCCGCGCTGGCCGGGCGCTCGGGCGAGGAAGCGCTGACCGCCTTCGCCGACGCCTACCGCGCCTACGCCCTCGACCACCCCGGCCGTTACACCGCCACCCAGCTGCGGCTCCCGCCCGAGGTGGTCGCCGCCTCGCCCGGGCACCTGCGGATGGTCGAGTTCACGGCGGCCGTACTGCGCGGGTACGCGCTGCCCGAGCCCGATCTCACCGACGCGGTCCGGCTGCTGCGCAGTACGTTCCACGGTTTCGCGGACCTGGAGGCGAGCGACGCCTTCGGCCACCCGCGCGCCGTTCCGGAGTCCTGGTCCCGGATCACCGGCGCCCTGCACACCCTGCTGGCCAACTGGCCGCGCACCCCCGCGGCCGGACCGGGGACCGACCGTATGACGGCGCCGTGAGCCTGCGACCGGCCCGCCGGGGCGACAGGGCGTACGTACGGGCGACCCACCCGGCGCGCCCCGCGGCGGCGGCACAACTCGGCTCCCTGGAGACCGCGTTGGAGTGACGGACGGCCGCCGAGCGGCCGGGCGGGACCTCACGGGTCGGCCGGCGGCCGGACCGGGACGCCCCCGGCTTCGCGGACGATCCGGCCTGGCGGCCCGGCCCGCGCTCGGACAACTGGACGCCCGGGCCGCCCGTTTCGGATCCACGGGGCCCGCGCCGTCTCCCGCCGCCGTCGGGCGGCAGCACCTGCGGGCCGGTACGGGCCGTCCGCCGCGGCCCCGACTCCACTGCCGTCCCGGCGAACGCCCCTGCGCCCGCCCCGTGAACCCCCATGGCGGGAAACCGCCGAAGCGACTCCGGTCGATACCCGATCGGCCTGGCGCCCCTCTCCGGCTATGCTCTGGGGTGAGCACACCAGGGGCCATTAGCTCAATTGGCAGAGCAGCGGACTTTTAATCCGTTGGTTGTCGGTTCGAGTCCGACATGGCCTACTGCTCGCGGGAGCGGGGAAACTTCCTCTGACCTGCGCTTCAGCGCCCCATCTGATGTTTTCGGGTGGGGCGCTTCGCTGTTCTTTCAGCGCCCGTCGGCCTGAGGCGAGCCCGAGGTGAGCCTGGCCGCGAGCGCGGGGGTTGCCGTTCCGCGGCTCAGGTCGTGCAGCCGGATCGGCGGAAGTCCCGCTTCGGCGGCCGGCCGCCGGAACTGGCGCGTCGAACGCGAACGGGAGCAGGAGCAGGAGCGCGAGGAGTTCGCGCCACAGGCCGAGCGCGACCCGCACGTCAAGCAGCCCGGCCCGCGGCTGCTCGCCGCGCTCGACGGTGCGCACAACGACCTCGCACGCCTACGCGCAGCAGACCCGCCCCCGGCCGCTCCGCAGGCGGGCAGCGCCGGTCACCACCCCCGGAACGGCAGCAGCCGCCCCGGGCGGTCCGTCATGTCCGCGTCCGCGTGCGTGCGCGGCGGGTGTCAGACCAGGACGGTGGTCGACCAGGGCACGGCGGCGTTCCAGCCGGGCCAGAGGCTTTCGGGTTCGGCGCGGGCGGTCAGCACCACGAGCAGCGGGGTGCGGCCCGCCGCGCGGATCACCTCGCCGACGCAGGCCGGGACCGCGCCCCCGACGTGGTGCAGGTTCTCGGCGACCACCACCAGCGGACGGTGCGGGGTGGCGCGGCGCAGGGCGGCGCGCAGGTCGTCGCCGAGTGCGGCGCCGTCCGGGCCGGTGCGCACGTGCCAGATGGTGACCTGGCCGTCCTGGCGGAGCCTGCTCGTGAGTTCGGAGAGGAGCCAGCCCTGGCCGCCGCTCGCGCTTCCGGCGAGCGTCACGACGTGCGGGCGGCGCTGGCCCTGCACCAAAGCCAGCAGCGCGAACAGCAGCTCCAGTTCGGGATCGGACTGGGAGCTGAAGTCGATGTCGCGGCTGTCGGCGCCCTCGGAGGGGAGCAGGCCGGGATCCTGGTTGATGATCGCCTGGTGCAGGTCGCGCACTTCGCGGCTGGGATGGACGCCGAAGTCCTCGCTCAGCTGGTGCTGGAGCCGCTCGTAGGCCCGCAGGGCCTCGGCCTGGTGACCCGCCCGGTAGAGGGCGAGCATCAGGAGGTGGCAGGAGCGTTCCCGGAAGGGCTCGGCGGCCGTCGCGGCCTCCAGGCAGCCGATCACCTCGCGGTGCCGCCCGTTGCGGAGTTCGGCGTCGCAATAGTCTTCGAGGGCCGCGGTCCGTGCGCTGTCCACCAACGCCAGCTGGGGCCAGTCGACGCCGGATTCGGCGAGTTCCTGTCCGGCCCGGCCCCGCCACAGGCCCAGCGCGGCGCGCAAGGAGCGGGCAGCGCTCTCGGGCTGTCCGGCGGCCAGTGCGTTGCGGCCCTGGTCGGCGAGGATCCGGAACCGGGCCAAGTCCAGGGTTTCCGGTGCCATCCGCAGCATGTAGCCCGGCGCCTGGCTGACCAGGGAGGCGACATGGGCGGGTATGGCGCCGCGCGTCAGCAGGCCGCGCAGCGCCGAGATGGTGTTCTGCAGCACCTTGCGGGCTGTGGCCGGCGCGTCCCCGTCGGGCCAGAGGACCTGCATGAGGTCGCTGGTGGCGACCACCTGGTTGGCGTGGAGCAGCAGGAAGGCGAGGATGGCGCGCTGGTTCATGCCCCGCAGCGGAAGCGGTCCGGTCGCGGTGACGATCTCCAGTGGCCCGAGGAGCCGGAAGGACACTTCCGGGTCCGCGGGGGGTGTCGGCCGGGCCGCACCGGGCGGACCGGACCTGGCACGTGTCAGTTGTGCGTTCCGCGATCCGGGTTGCGCCGCCGCACGTGGTCGTGGGGCCGCCGGTCCGCGGGTACTTGTTCGCGACATCGTCTGGTTGAGCATGTTTCCCCCGTATACAACTGCCGTCGGCGGCGGCACAGCCGGCCGTGGTGCGGCGCGGCCCCGTGCCTTCGCTTCCTTGGGGGGGGTGTTCGAGACGGGCCCGGCACGCAGGCGTGCAGAGCCCGTCGGCTATCGCGATCGCGTGGTCCCCCCCGGGCCAGTCACCTTTGATTCACATAGCGAATGCGAAGCCAAATCAAAGAAACGCGATTGACCTGGGACGCTACCAGACCGATCAATGGCGTCAGCAAATACTTCTACTGGCGAGTAGCAGAAAGTCCCATAACCTCCCGCACCTCTGCGCTGTTTTCGGCCACGTCGCGCAACACCGTTTCCATGGTGGTGACGGACTGCGAGAAGAGCGTGCGGCCGGCCGGTGTGAGCCGGACGTCGAAGCCTCTCCGGTCGTTGGAGCACGGCCTGCGCTCGACGTAACCGGCGTTGACCATCTGGGCCAGCAGACGTGAGACCTGCGGTTGACTGCGGGACGCGCGCGAGCTGAGTTCGCCCGCCCGGATCCAGCCATCCGCGCGCACCATCACATCCATGATCTCGAAGGCGCTGGCGCACAGGCCGTGGCTCTCGGCCAGCACGCGCTCAGCGGCCTGATTGATCTGCGCGCACGCGCGGGTCAGGGCCACCCATCGATCGGTCAGAGCTGTTTCTGTCACGCCCCTCATCGTAGGTTCGCCACCGCCCCTTGTCGATGCATACGCATGCATGTACTGTGCCGACCGATCGATGCATTCGCATAGATCGTTTTCCACAGACGAACCAGAGACGAAGGAGACGTGGTGACCGAGCAGACGCTGGCACCCCAGACCGCCGGACAGGACGCGGACCGAGCGCCCGCACAAGCCCCCGGCAAGGCCCCTTGGACCACCCTGGTGGTGGTCGGCGTCGCCCAGCTGATGGTCATGCTGGACTCCACGGTCGTGAACGTGGCGCTCCCCTCGATCGGGGCCCAGCTGCCCGCCGATCAGAGCGCCCTGCAGTGGACCATCAGCGCGTACGTCCTGATGCTCGGCAGCCTGCTGCTCTTCGGCGGACGCGTCTCCGACGTCTTCGGCCGCAGGCGCACCTTCCTCACCGGCCTCTCCGTCTTCGCGGTCGCCTCCGTGCTCTGCGGCATCGCGGGCAACCAGGAGCTGCTCGTCGCGGGCCGCGCCATCCAGGGCGCCGGGGCCGCGCTGCTCTCCGCGGCCGCCCTGTCGATCATCCTGGCGGTCTACCAGGACGAGGAGCAGCGCAAGATCGCGCTGACCGCCTGGAGCGGCCTCGGCGTGATCGGCGCGACCATCGGCGTGGTGCTCGGCGGCCTGATCGTCACGGCGATCAGCTGGCGCTGGGCCTTCCTGATCAACATTCCGGTCAGCATCGCCGCCTTCATCGGCGCCCTGCGCAGCATGGACGCCCTCCACACGAGCAGCGGCCGCAAGCTGCGGCTGCCGTCGGCGATCGTGTCCACCGCCGGACTCGCCGCCCTGTCCTTCGGCCTGATCCGGCTGCACGAGGGATTCGGCGACCGGAACGCCTGGATCAGCATCGGCGCCGCCGTTGCCCTGCTCGCCGCGGTGACCTTCATGGAAGCCGGCCAGGCCGACCCGCTGCTTCCCCTGCACCTGCTGCGCAAGCCCACCTACTGGCTGTCCAGCATCGGCCTGCTCCTGGTGGCCAGCGTGATGATCAGCAGCTCCTTCCTGGCCAGCATGTACTTCCAGCGGGTCCACGAGATGAGCGCCTTCGTCACCGGCCTCTCGCTGCTCCCCATGGGCCTGGCCGCCCTCGTCGTCGCGCTGGTCGCGCCGCCGCTGGCCAATGCCCTGGGCCTGGGCGGCATGTACGCGGCCGGGGCCGCGCTGCAGCTGATCGGTACGGGCGTCCTGGCGACCGGCACCGACAGCGTCGCGCTGACCATCGTCGCGCTGGCCGTCATCGGCGCCGGGCTGCCCGCCTGCTTCGTCCCGCTGTTCGGCATCGGCACCTCGCACGTCAAGCTGGAGGAGTCCGGCGTCGGCTCCGGTCTGCTGAACACCTTCAACGAGACCGGCGCCGCCCTCGGCATCGCCGTCATCGGCACCATCCTCGCGACCTCGGTCGACAGCCGTCTCGAAAGCGGCGGTTCGGTCGCGGACGCGACCACCACGGGCGTCGGCAACGGCTTCCTGGCCCTGGCCGTGTGCTCCGGCATCGCCATCGTGATCGCCCTTGTGCTGCGGTCGCTGACCCGTGCCCCCCAGGGCGCCGACGCCTGACCGTTCCGGTCCGTCACGCGAAACCACATAGTTCCACCCCTGAACGTGGGCTTGCAGCCTCCCCCGCCTGCAAGCCCACTTCGCGTTGTCCGGGCCGCGCACGACGGGCCGCGTACGACGGCCCGCGACCGCCCCCGGACCAGCCCTCCCACCCGGCCCGGACCAACCCGTTCCGCCCGGCCCGGCAGGCCCGTTCCACCCCCCGATGGACAGCCGGTTACCGCCCGCTGGAGCGCGCGTTCCCCTCCCGTGGAGGGGCAGTTGAATTCGTGGACAGGGCGGCTCAGGGATCTGTAGCTTCATTATCAACCGCTTGTCCGGTGCTGCGAAGGAAAAGCCCCGGCAGGTCGTCCGGACCATATCCAGGTCGGCTCGCATTCCGCACGGACCCTGTTTCCGCCGGTAATCCGCCACAGGTCCGCAATGCCATTCCTCGCCTGCACGGCAACCGGTACCCCGACGTAATCCCACCCTCGAACGCGAAGGAATTCGCATGGCCATCTCGCCCGAAGAGCTCTCGAACACGCTGTCCGCGGCCGCGAAGGCCGCCCCCGCCTGGCAGGCCGCAGGTGCCACCGTCCGCTTCGTGATCTCCGCGCCCGATGCCGAACTCACGCTGGACCCCCAGGGCGCCCTGACCGACGCCGAGCCCACCCACGTGTTCCGCATCAGCCACGCGGACCTCGACGACCTCACCGCGGGCCGCCGCACCTTCCTGCGGACCGTCACCAGCCGCCGGGTCTCCTCCCGCGGCCCGGTCATGCAGACGTTCGCCGTCGGGCAGGCCCTGACGACCTTCGCCCCCCAGCGCTGAACGCCCCAGACAAGGAACCGCCATGACGTACACGCACAACCCGGCCGCCCACCCGCTGCTCGACGCCTTCGAGGCCGGCTTCCTCAACGACGTCGTCGCCTTCGCCCGTGAGGAGGTCGCCCCCGGTGCCGCCGAGCGCGACCGGATCGAGAAGGGCCAGATCGACTGGGACACCGTCCGCAAGGGCCACGCGCTGGGCCTGCTGCGGATGGCCATCCCGCGCGACTTCGGCGGCCTCGGCCTGAGCCAGCTCGCCCTCGCGCTGACCCTGGAGGAGCTGGCCTCCGCCGACCCGGGCATGGCGCTGGTCTTCGGTGCCACCGGCCTGTTCCAGACCCCGCTGCTGATCTGTGAGAACCCGCGCCTCCAGGAGAAGTACCTCCCCGCCTTCCTCGGCCCGGAGCCGGTCCTCGCCTGCAACGCGGTGGCCGAGGAGCGCAACGGGACCGACCTGGTGCTGCCGCAGCAGGCGCCCTACGCACAGGACATGACGACCGCCCGCCGCTCCGGCAGCGAGTACCTGCTCACCGGCACCAAGCGCTACATCACCAACGCCCCGGTCGCCACGTACGCCACGGTCATGGCCAACCTGGACGAGGGCCCCGGCTCGACCGGCCTGACCTGCTTCGTCACCGAGCTGGAGCAGCCCGGCGTCACCCGCGGCGAGATCCACGACAAGGTGGGCTACCGCACCGCCCCCGCGGGCGAGCTGATCCTTGACAACGCCCGGGTGCCCGAAGAGAACGTCATCGGTGACGAGCGCGGCGGCTGGGACCTCAACGTCGCCATCGGCAACCTCACCCGCGTCACCTGCGCGGCCGTCGCCACCGGCATCGCACGGCACGCCCTGGACCGCGCGGTCGCGTGGGCCGGTACCCGCCGACAGGGCGGCCGGCTGCTCTTCGAGCACCAGATGTCCGCCCGCAAGATCGCCGACATGTCCGCCCGGGTGTCCGCCGCGCGCGCCCTGTACCTGGACGCCGTACTGAAGGCCGACACCATCATCCCGACCCCGTCCTACGAGCCCGCCGTCGCCAAGCTGGTGGCCGACCGCGCCGCCATCGACAACGCCGACGCCGCCATGAGCCTGATCGGCGCCGCCGCCTTCCAGCGCGAGGACGGCATGGACCGGGTCCTGCGCGACGCCTACGGCCCCCGGATCTACGAGGGCAGCCCCGAGGCGCTCGCGCTGGTCATCACCGGCGAGCTGTTCGGCGTACCGGAGGTCCGGTGACCACCGCCACCGCCACGAGCGCCGCCACCACCGACGCCTACCGGGAACGGGTGCTGCGGGACACCGCCGGGATCGCGCTGCCCGACCTGGACGGCCGGGTGGACGGCGAGCCGCTGTTCCGCTCCGCCAGCCCCGAGGGCCTGCTGACCTTCACCGTGCGGGGAGCCCAGCTGCCCACCGCGTACCTCGACGACGTCTACCGGTTCCGGCTGGCCCAGTACCTCAAGCGCGGCTGGCTCAACGAAGGGCTCGCCGCCGCGGCGGACCTCGACGCCGAGCCGTACGACGCCCACGCCCTCCAGGACCAGCACACCCTGGTCGTGGAGGAGGAGACCGGGCGGCTGCGCGGCTACGGCACGCTGGCCCGCACCCGCAGCCCCGACCGCACCCTGCTCGGGGACGACGCCCACCTGCCGTTCGTCGTCGAACGCGACTACGGCCTGCGGCTCGCCGACGAACTCGGCGCGGCCACCCCGGCGGACCGGGTGTGGGAAGGCAAGCGGCTCATGCGCGACCACGCCATGGACCGCTCGCAGGCCGCCGTATCCGTTCCGTGGTGGGTCTACCGCGGCTGGGCCGAAGGCTGTCTGCGGGCCCTGGCCGAGGACGGAGCGGCGATCGTCGGCGACGGCAAGCCGAACGGAGCCATCCTCCAGCTGTCCCTGCTGGGCTTCCACGCCCGGACCCTCGACGTACCCGCACGCGCGGCGGACCCCGCCGACCTGTTCGCACCGATGTGGGACCAGCAACAGCGCTCGTACCCGTTCGTGCTCACCGACAGAAGCGCGCTGCGACCCACCCTGACCCACCTCGACGCGATCCTCGCGTCCGGGGAGAGCGGGTCGGTCGCGGCCCGGCTGACCGCGTTCCAGGAGGCACGGGCATGAGCAGGCACACCGACCAGAGCAGCCCGCCCGACGTGGGCACCCCCTCGGAGGCCCGCGAGCTGAAGGAGGAGCTGTACTACGCCTCCCTCACCCAGCGCAACCGCGGCCTGATCCCCGCGGCGCTCCAGGAGCAGATCCGGCACACCCCCCTGCTCATCGCGGGCTGCGGATCCATCGGCGGTGCCACCGTGCAGCCCCTGGGCCGCATGGGCTACCGGGACTTCGTCCTCGCGGACGTCGGCACCTACGAGCTGAACAACCTCAACCGCCAGCACGCCACGGTGGACGACCTGGGCCGCAACAAGGCCGAGGTGGGCGCCGACGCCCTGCGCGCCATCAACCCGCACGTCCGGGCCGAGGTGGTGCCCGTGGGCATCACCCGGGACAACGTCCGGGAACTGGTCCGTCGGGCCGAGGTCATCGTGGACGGGGTCGACGTGACCACCCCGTCCGGGCTGCGAGCGAAGATCGCCCTGCACCAGGAAGCGTGCCGCCAACGCAAGCCGCTGGTCACCGGCTGGGACATGGCGGGCATGCTCGCGGCCCAGTGCTTCGACTACCGGCTGGTGCGGCGGATCTTCGACGGCCAGCTGCTGGCCGAGGACGCCGACGTGCTGAGCACCTGGGAAGTGATCTTCCGCATCGCCCCCCGGTCGCACATCCCGGGCGAGATGTACCGCGAGCTCCGCCGGGGCCTGGGCCGCCCCGACTACAGCGTGCCGCAGCTCACCGAGGCGGCGACACAGTTCGGCTCGCTCGCGGTCCACATGGTCAACCAGCTGGTGGCGGGCGAGGACGTGCCGCGCACGGTCGCCGTCGACGTCCACCACATCGCCCTGACGCCCGGGCGCCGGGTGGCGGACCGGGTCACCCGCCACTGGGAGAAGGCCCGCTTCCTCAACCACCTGCCGCGCGAGCAGGCCTGGCGCGGATTCAGCCCGGCCGCCGTCTACCGGCTCGGCCGCCGTCCCGCACCGGCCGCATAGCCGAGCCCCGTCCCACGCCCCGCTCGACCGCCGACCCGCCGACTCGCCGACCGCCGACTCGCGGTCGAGCGGCTACTCCAGAGCGCGCGGCGCGACCCGCAGAAAGGAAAGCCCCGCATGAGAAAAGAATTCGCGTACGCCGACGCGCGCACGACCGGAATCGTGCTGAGCGAGACCGAGTCCGACATCGTCGAAGCCGCCGCACTGAGGATTGCCGCGCAATACGCGGAATACTCACTGCACAGCACCGACCTCCTCCACACCGTGGAACTCGCGGCGGCCGCGCTGCCGAGCGAGGTCCGGCGCGCGCTCATCTCCTTCCGCGACGAGGGGAACCCGAGCGGCACCCTCGTGCTGCGCGGGCTCCCGCTGGGCGCCCTGCCGCCCACCCCCGACCGGGCGGAGGACGAGCCGCACTGGACCGCGGTCTCCGTGGCGACGCTCAGCCAGCTGATGGTGATGTCGGTCCTGGGCCGCTCGATCTCGTACAGCGACGAGAAGAACGGCGACCTGGTCCAGGACGTCAGCCCCAAGCGCGGCGCCGAGGAGCGCCAGGAGAACAGCGGCTCCATCCTGCTGGAACTCCACACGGAGGACGGCTTCCACCCCGCCGCCCCGCACTTCCTGAGCCTGATCTGTCTGCGCGGCGACCGCGACGGGCTCGCCGCCACCGTGACCGGCGGGATCGGCGACGTACTGCCGGAACTGGACGAGGAGACCGTCGCAGCGCTGCGACGGCCGGAGTTCAGGACCAAGTTCAGCACGTCCTTCGTCCACGACACCCACGAGGAAGTGCTGACCCCGCCGGTACCGGTGCTCTGCGGTGCGCGGGCCAACCCGGACCTGCGCGTCGACTTCCACGGCACGGTCGGCACCACTCCCGGGGCGCGGGCGGCGCTCGCCGCGCTGGAGGACGCGGTACTCGGCTCGCTGCGCGGCATCGTGCTGGAACCCGGCGAGCTGATCATCCTCGACAACCGCCGCACGGTGCACGGGCGTACGGGCTTCACCCCGCGCTACGACGGCGCGGACCGCTGGCTGCGCCGCTCCTTCGCGCTGGCCGACCTGCGGCCGGTCCTCGACGACCTCGGCGAGGGCCGCAGCCACAACGCGATCACCACGCGGCAGCCCTCCCCCAAGCTGGCGACGGCGGCCTGACGGACGCCCGGGAACCGGCCCGGCCCGGCCCGGCCCGGCCACCTTGACCGCCCCCCTTTCGCCCACCGCTCCACCTGACGGAGGAACACCATGTCCGCATCCCTGCACGCCACCCTGACCCGGATCGTCGTCGAGGACCTGGAGGCCGACGCGGAGGGTCTGACCGACGAGTCCACCCTCGCCGCCCTCGACCTCGACTCCCTCGCCATAGCGGAGCTGATCATCCTCATCAAGGAGGCGACGGGCGCCGACCTCGGCAGCGAGGAGACCAGCCTCGGTGAGCTCACCATCCCCGGCCTCGCACAGCTGGTGACCACGACGCTGGACGACGAGAAGTCCGCATGAGCGCACCGGCCATCGTGGTGACCGGTACCGGCATGATCACGCCGGTCGGTACCGACACGGACTCGACCTGGGACGCGATCCGGCGCGGCGGGTCCCGCGCGGGCCTCGCCCCCACCCCGGGGGTCTCCCGGGACCTCCAGTGCCGCACCGTGGCACCGTTCGGCGCCGAACTGCTGCCCGGCCGCGGCACCGCGAACCTGGACCCCTTCATCCGGTTCGCACTCGTCGCGGCCGACCAGGCCGTCGCCGAGGCGGGACTCGACCCCGCCACCTGGGACGGCGGCCGGGTCGGCATCGTCGTCGGCTGCGGTCTGGGCGGCGCGGCCACCCTGAGCACGGCGCACAGCCGCCTCGCCGAGCGCGGGCCCGACGCCGTCTCCCCGTACGTACATCCCCGTTCGCTCATCAACATGGCCGCCGGGACGATCGCCATCCGGCACCGTGTCACCGGACCCGGCCACACCGTCGTCGCTGCCTGCGCCTCGGGTGCGGTGGCCGTCGGTGTGGGCCGCGACCTGATCCGCAGCGGCGCCTGCGACATCGTGATCGCCGTCGGTACGGACGCCGGGGTGGTGCCCGTCATCGCGGCGGGCTTCGCCGCCATGGGCGCGCTCACCGACAGCGCGGCGGACGACGCCTCGCGTCCGTTCGCCGCGGACCGCTCCGGCTTCGTGCTCTCCGAGGGCGCCGCCGCCCTGGTACTGGAGCGCGAGGACGGCGCACGAGAGCGCGGCGCGACCTCGCGGGGCCGCATCCTCGGCTACGCCTTCACCACCGACGCGCACCACCCGGTCGCCCCGCACCCCGACGCCATCGGCGCCGAGGCGGCGGTACGGGCCGCGCTGGCGGACGCCGGGCTCGCCCCGTCCGACGTGGACCACGTCAACGCGCACGGCACCTCGACCCCGTACAACGACCGCAGCGAGGGGAAGCTGATCAACCGCCTCTTCCCGCACCGGCCGAGCGTCACGGCCAACAAGGGACTGCTCGGGCACAGCCTGGGCGCGGCGGGCGCCATCGAGGCCGTGCTGACCCTGCGGACCCTGGCGACGGGCATCGTGCCGCCGACCGCGCACACCCCGGCCGTGGACCCGGAGCTCGCGGGCCTGGACCTGGTGGTGGACCAGGAACGGCGGCAGGACCCGGCGGTCGCGGTCAGCCACTCCTTCGGCTTCGGCGGTTCCAACTGCGTCCTGGTGATGGGCACATGAGCAACGACCGGATCCCCGCCGTACTGACCGGCCTGGGCACCTGCCTGCCCGCGCGGACGGTCACCAACGACGACCTGGCGCAGCGGCTGGACACCTCGCACGAGTGGATCCACAGCCGTACCGGAATCGCGCGCCGCCATGTCGTGGACACCGGCACGGGCACCACCGAACTGGCGGCGGCCGCCGGGTCCGCGGCCCTGGAATCGGCCGGCCGGTCCTCCTGCGACCTGGTCCTCGTGGCCACGACCACCCCGGACCGGGCTTGCCCCGCGACCGCCCCGCGGGTGGCCTCGGCCATGGGCCTGACCGGCGCCGCCGCCTTCGACCTGTCGGCCGTCTGCTCCGGCTTCGTGTACGGGCTGTCCGTCGCCGCGGCCATGATCGGCGCCGGGACCTGCGAGAGCGTCCTGGTCATCGGTGCGGAACGCTACTCGGCGATCGTCGATCCGCAGGACCGCGGCACCGCCGTCATCTTCGGGGACGGCGCGGGCGCGGTGCTGCTCGAGCGCGGCGAGCAGCCGCACGGCCACGGCACGGTCCTGCACACCGAACTGGGCAGCGACGGCACCGGCGACGAACTGATCACCGTGCCACCCGGCGAGCGGTACCTGCGGATGGAGGGCCGCGAGGTCTACACCCGGGCCGTTCCGACGATGGTCGAGTCGGCACGCCGGGCCGCGGAAGCGGTCGGCTGGCCGCTCCAGGACGTCGACGCGTTCGTCGGCCACCAGGCGAACCTGCGGATCCTGGAGTCGGTGGCCAAACGGCTCGGTCTGCCGCCCGAACGCGTGATCTCCAACATCGAGGACGTCGGCAACACGGCCGCCGCGTCCATCCCGCTGGCCCTGGCCTGGGCCGCGGACCGGGGCCGGCTCACGCCCGGCGACCGGGTGCTCCTCACTGCCTTCGGCGGTGGCCTGACCTGGGGTTCGGCAGCCCTGCTGTGGCCGGACGTACGACCGGTCAACCGCTGACCCCGCCCGTCCCCGCACCCCGCCAGTCCCCGCACCCCGGCCCGGCCCGGCCGGGGTGCGGGCACCCCGACGAAAGGCAGCACGACAGTGCAGACCCCGCCCGCCCGGGCAGCAACCGCACCCGCGGCGTCGTCCCCGGCTTCCGAGGACCGCTACGCCCGGTACCGGATCTCCCTGGACGCCGGCACCGGAGCCTCCCAGACCCTCGCCCATTGGCTCCCGCTGGCCACGGTATGGGCCACGGACGACACCCTCCCCGGCGCCGACCGCCGGACCCGGCCCGGTACCCGCGGGGCGGACGCCCCCGCCGCCGCGCCCCGCCGCCGCGCCCCGGCGCGCCCGCGGCGGGCCACCCGCCCCTGAGCGGCGTCCGCCGACAGAAGGGCGGGGCCGGCCCGAAGGACCTGAACGGTCCCGCCCCGGAAACGGGCTTGGCCCCCACCGCACCGGAGTGCTGTGGGGGCCAAGTGGACGCTGGGCGTCAGGTGTTGCGGGTGTTACGGGTGCTGACGATCAGCCGTTGCGCTTCCAGCGCGGCTTGTCGTCGCGACGGGCGGTGCCGCCACCGAAGGACGAGCCGGTGCCGGAGCCCGACGGACGGTGGTCGTCACGACGGCCATAGGGGCGCTCGCCGCCACCGGCGCGGAAGCCGCCACCGGCCGGACGGTCGCCACCGCGGTCGTCACGGTTGAAGCTGCCCGACGGACGGTCGTCGCGACGGAAGCTGCCACCGGTGGGACGGTCGCCACCGGAGCGGAAGCCACCACCGGCCGGACGGTCGCCACCGGAGCGGAAGCCACCGGACGGACGGTCGTCGCGACGGAAGCTGCCACCGGCCGGGCGGTCGCCGCCACGGTCGTCACGGTTGAAGCCGCCCGAGGGACGCTCGTCACGGTTGAAGCTGCCCGACGGACGGTCGTCGCGACGGAAGCTGCCACCGGTGGGACGGTCACCACCGGAGCGGAAGCCGCCACCGGCCGGACGGTCACCACCGGAGCGGAAGCCACCGGACGGACGGTCGTCGCGACGGAAGCCACCACCCGAGGGACGCTCGTCACGACGGTCGCCACCGGAGCGGAAGCCACCGGACGGACGGTCGTCACGGCGGAAGCCACCACCCGAGGGACGCTCGTCACGACGGTCGCCACCGGAGCGGAAGCCGCCGCGGTCACCACCGCGGTCGCCGCCGCGGTCGTCACGGTTGAAGCCACCGCGGCCACCGCGGTCACCGCGGTCGTCGCGACGCTCGAAGTTGCCACGGTCGTCACGGCGCTGCACGGCCTGGGCCTCGGCAGCGGCAGCCGCGGCAGCGGCCTCGGCCGCGACCTCGGCTTCGGCGGCCTCGGCGACCTCGGCCACAGCGGCCTCCGGGTCCTCGCCGCGCTCACGGGCGGAACGGGCGACGAGGCGGTCGGCCTCCTCGCGCAGTTCCACGGCACGGCGCTGGACGCGCTCCAGCTGCTTGGTGAGGTCGGCGACCTCGCGCTCGGCCTGCTTGGCGGCGTTGTTCGCCGAGTCGGCCTGGACCTCGGACAGCGAACGGGCACCGGTGATCTCGGCGACCTCGGGCTCGAACGCGCCGGCCCCACCGACGATGTGGCGCGAGGCGTCGACGCCCGCGTCCTCCATCAGCCGGAAGATCTGGCGACGCTGGTGCGGCAGCGACAGCGAGACCACGACGCCCGACTTGCCGGCGCGGGCGGTACGGCCCGAGCGGTGCAGGTAGTCCTTGTGGTCACCGGCCGGGTCCACGTTCAGGACCAGGTCGATGCCGTCGACGTGGATGCCGCGGGCGGCGACGTCGGTCGCGACGAGCGCGTTGACGTAGCCCTTCTTGAAGTCTTCCAGGACGCGGGTACGGGCACCCTGCGTCATGCCGCCGTGCAGCGCGTCGGCCTTCACGCCGGACTCGATGAGCTGCTCGGCGATGCGGTCGGCGCCCAGCTGGGTGCGGACGAAGATGATCGTGCGGCCCTTGCGGGCGGCGATCGCGGCCGTGACCGGCGCCTTGTCCTTCGGCTTCACGACGAGGACGTGGTGGGTCATGGTCGAGACGTTGCCCTGCGCGCTGTCGACCTCGTGCGTGACGGGGTTCGAGAGGTAGCGCTTGACGAGCGTGCCGATCTCGTTCTCCATGGTGGCGGAGAAGAGCATGCGCTGGCCGCCGCCGGGGATCTGGTCGAGCAGCTCGGTGACCTCGGGCAGGAAGCCCAGGTCGGACATCTGGTCGGCCTCGTCGAGGACGGCGACCTGGACGTTCGCGAGCGAGCAGGCGCCGCGGTTGATGATGTCGCGCAGACGGCCCGGGGTGGCGACGAGGACGTCGACACCGCGCTCCAGGGCGAAGATCTGGTTGCTCATCGAGGTACCGCCGCAGACGACCTTGAGCTTCAGGCCGAGCACGTCGCCGTACGGCTGGAGCGCGTCCGCGACCTGCATCGCGAGCTCACGGGTCGGCGTGAGGATGATCGCGCGGGGCTTCTTCTTCTCGGTGGTGCCGCCGGCCAGCGTGGCCAGGGTCGGCAGACCGAAGGAGAGGGTCTTGCCGGAGCCGGTGCGGCCGCGGCCGAGGATGTCCTTGCCGGCCAGGGCGTCCGGGATGGTCGCGGCCTGGATCGGGAAGGGGGCGGTGACACCGTTCTGCGCGAGCTTGCGGACGATCCCGTCCGGCAGACCGAGGTCGCCGAAGGTGAGCGTGGGCTCGGCGTCGGCGGCCTCGATGGGCTCGACGTCAGCGACGTCGGCGGCCTCGACGGCCTCGGCGTCAGCGTCGATGGAAAGGGACTGGTCGGTCGTCACGTCGGCCTCAAAAACGTCGATGTCGGCGGCAAGGGAGTCGTTGACGATCTCGTCGACCACAAGGGTCTCGATGATCGTGACGGCCTCGGCGGCCTCGATGGAGTCGTTCTCGGGCATGACGGCACGGTCAGAACTGGAAATGGACATACGAAATGCGAAACCTTCCGGAGTCTCGGCACGCGCCCAAACTCCGTGAATCGCAAATCGACCGCCTCAATGCGGTCAGCCACGGTTGGGGAGAGTACGCGCCACACGGCGCTCTTCGGAGTCGGCGCCGGGCAATGGGATCAAACGATCTATAACCATACGCACCCTCCCCCCACTCTGGCAAGTCACCCCTACAAGAAGCCCCTGACCTGCGACGACGCTGTTTCGTCGAACGACGGTACGAGGGCCACGCGTCCGGCGGGAGCACCCGGGGGAGGGGTCCGGACTAGGTCCCGGCGCTCGGCGAAGGGTCCGGTTCGGGGGCCTTGGACGTGGGCGGAGTCACAGGCGTCGGGTCCGGCGGAGGCACCGGCGAGGGCGTGACCGCCCCGCCCGGCCCGCCCGACCCGGAGGTCGTCCCGCCCGCCGCGGGCGGCAGCTGCGTCCCGGGGCCGGCGCCGGTCCCCCGCACCGTCCCGCCCGCACCGCCGGACCCGCCCGCGCCCGGTCCGGCCGACGGGGAGGGGCCGCCGGGTACGCCCGCCACCACGGCCCCCGGACTGGCCGAGGCGCCCGGCGGGAGGGTCTTCCCGTCGGGGCCGACGACCGGCGCCTTGTCGCCCGTACCGTCCTTCTTGTCGTGGGCCCCTCCGTGGGAGCCGCCGTTCTTGCCCCCGGCGGTCCCGCCACCGGACTCGGCGGCGGATCCCCGGTGGCCCGCCGGGGACGACGCGCCGGGCTGGGCGGCGTCGTCGCCGACGCTCATGCAGCCGGCCGTGGCCGCGAGCGCGAGGGTGGCGACGGCCAGTCGGACGGAAGCGGACAAGTGGCGCACGGGTGGCACCTCCGGGGCAGGGCAGGGTTCCGCGGTGAACGGGTCAATGTGCCCAACTCCCTTTACCCCGTAAGAGACACGCCCCTCCTGGCACCTGCCGCCCCGGGGACCCCCTCAGGTCCCGGCCAGCGCTTCCGCGACCTGCCAGCCCAGGTGCACGGCGCCCAGCCCGACCAGCAAGGACGCGGCCGCATTCGCCACGGCGAGGAACTTCCAGCCCCCCTCGGCCAGGCGGAGCGTCTCGTACGAGAACGTCGAATAGGTCGTGAGGGCCCCGCACAGGCCGGTCCCCAGCAGCAGGCCCAGGGCCGAAGAGGCGGCCCCCTGGAGCACCGCACCGGTCAGCGCGCCCAGGACCAGGCACCCCGCGGCGTTCACCACGAACGTCCCCCACGGGAACACCGAGTCGTGCCGCACCTGCACCGCCCGGTCCGTCAGATAGCGCAGCGGCGCCCCGACGGCCGCGCCCAGCACCACCAGCAGCCAGTTCACGCGCGCACCCGTCCCCGCGCCCGCACCGCGCGCCGGGTCACCGACGCCGCCGCCCACACCGCGACCAGGGCCCCGACCACGGTCAGCCCGGCGTAGGTCAGCGCGGTGGCCGCCTCGCCCCGGTCCAGCAGCCGCTCGAAGTCCACCGCGTAGGTCGAGAAGGTGGTGAACCCGCCGAGCACGCCCGTCCCCAGCAAGGGCCGCACCAGCGGGTGCGCCGAGCGGCCGCCCTCGCTGATCAGCACCATCAGCACGCCGATCAGGGCGCACCCGGCCACATTGGTCCAGAAGGTCGCCCAGGGGAACGCCGCGGGGCCGGCCGGCCACACCAGCGAGACCCCGTACCGCGCCGAGGCCCCCAGCGCGCCGCCCGCCGACACCGCGGCGAGCGTCGGCCACCGCCGCTCCGCCCGCTGCGCGGGCACATGGAGGTCAACGTCCGGATCGATGGCCTCCGCCCCGGGCACCGGCCTGGTCATCGGCGGCCCGCAGGCCGCACCACGTGGATCGCCATGCGGCCAGATTCGCACGCGCCCACGCCGGTCCCTCCCGTCCGACACCTCTCTCCCCGACAATGGCGGTGTGCTGCAGATGACGCGCGACGCCTTCGAAGAGCTGGTGGCCCAGGCCCTGGACCGGATCCCGCCCGAGCTGACCCGGGTGATGGACAACGTGGCCGTGTTCGTGGAGGACGAACCTCCCGCCGACGACCCCGAGCTGCTGGGTCTGTACGAGGGGACCCCGCTCACCGAGCGGGGCGAGTGGTACGCCGGGGTGCTGCCGGACCGGATCTCGATCTACATGGGGCCGACCCTGCGCTCCTGCGAGGCGCCCGACGACGTGGTGCACGAGGTCGCCGTGACCGTGGTGCACGAGATCGCCCACCACTTCGGCATCGACGACGACCGGCTCCACGAACTGGGCTGGGGCTGAGCCGTCGGGCGGACCCCGCCCGACCGGGGGAAACCGTTTTGGCGATCCCCGTCCCGATCCCATATGCTTCTCACGTCCCCGACGCGCTGCAAAGTGCCTAGGCGGGCCTTTAGCCCTCATCGTCTAGTGGCCCAGGACGCCGCCCTTTCAAGGCGGTAGCACGGGTTCGAATCCCGTTGGGGGTACGCAACACCATGTGCGAGACTTGCGCTCGCACATAGCAAGGACCTGTGGAGCAGTTGGTTAGCTCGCCACCCTGTCAAGGTGGAGGTCGCGGGTTCAAGTCCCGTCAGGTTCGCTGAAGCTCGTAAGAGTTTCGTGGCTGGGTAGCTCAGTTGGTACGAGCGATCGCCTGAAAAGCGATAGGTCGCCGGTTCGACCCCGGCCCCAGCCACCACAGAAAGGCCCCGTCCCTCGGACGGGGCCTTTCGCGTTACCCCTCCTCGCCCGCCGCCGCGCCGTCCGTCCCGGCGGGACGGGCCGCGCGGCGCCACCGGACCAGACCGAAGCCGAGCGCGCCGGCCGCGATCACGCCGAGCAGCGCCCAGTCCGGCACCCCGTCCGCGAAGGACCGTACCCATTGCTCCACCGCGAACGAGTCGTCCACGTCCAGCAGCCCCGGCAGCGCGCTCGCCCCGTCGTACGCCAGGAACAGGGCGCCCAGCGCGATGAAGAACAGGCCGGACAGCAGCGAGGTGGTGTGCAGCCCGAAGCGGCCCACCGACAGCGTCCGGCCGCGCAGCCAGCGGCGCCCGCCCAGGTCGAACCGCTCCCACAGCAGGGCCAGCAGGAACAGCGGTACGGCCATCCCGAGCGCGTACACGGCCAGCAGCAGGCCGCCGTAGACCGGGCTGCCGCTGACCGCCGCGACGGTCAGGACGCTGCCCAGGATCGGGCCCGCGCAGAAGCCGGCCAGGCCGTAGACCGCGCCCAGCGCGTACACGGACAGGGCGGTGGTCGGGCGGATCCGACCGGACAGCTCCGAGATCCGCTTCGAGGCGAAGCCGAGGCCGAGGATCTGGGCCAGGCCCAGCGTGATGATCAGCCAGCCGCCGAAGAGGACGAGCCCGTCCCGGTTGCCGTGGAAGAAGCGGCCCGCGTACGAGCCCGCCGCGCCCAGCGGTACGAGGGTGGTCGCGAGGCCGGCGTAGAAGATCCCGGTGCGGGCCAGCAGCCGGGAGGTGGAGTCGATCGAGTACGCGAAGAAGGCGGGCAGCAGCAGGGCGCTGCACGGGCTGAGCAGCGCGAGGAGGCCGCCGAGCAGGGCGGCCAGATATCCGATGTCGCTCACTTCGCGGCCGCCGCCCCGGCTGCCTTCTGAGCCTTGGTGATCGCGGCGGTGAAGGCCTCCATGGGCTGGGCGCCCGCGATCGGCTGCCCGTTGACCAGGAAGGACGGGGTGGAGGTGACCCCGATGCGGTAGCCCTCCTCCTGGTCCTGGCGCACGGCGGCGGCGGCTTCCCGGCCCGCCATGTCCTGCTGGAAGCGCTGCTGGTCGGGGACCCCGGCCTCGCGGGCGAGCTCCAGCAGGCGGGCCTCGCCGAAGCCCTTCTCCTTGGCGCCTTCGGCGTAGGCGGCGGCGTGGAAGGCGGCGAAGCGGTCCTGGCGGGCGGCGGCCCAGGAGGCCTTCGCGGCGGCCTCGGACTCGGCCCCGAAGATCGGGAAGTTGCGCCATTCGATGCGCAGGGTGCCGTTCTCGACGTACTTCTTCACCAGTTCGGGTTCGGTGTCGCGCGCGAACTTGCCGCAGTAGCCGCACTTGAAGTCGGAGTACTCGATCAGGACCACGGGCGCGTCGGCGCGGCCGGTGCTCAGCTTGTCGCCGGCGTCGCGGCGGGCCAGTTTCATCAGCTCGGCGCGGGGGTCGGAGGCCTGCGGCGCGGACGCCGGGGCGGACTCGGG
Source organism: Streptomyces sp. G-G2 (assembly GCF_030063135.1). Taxonomy (GTDB): domain Bacteria; phylum Actinomycetota; class Actinomycetes; order Streptomycetales; family Streptomycetaceae; genus Streptomyces. The sequence continues at coordinate 55,235 of NZ_JASISO010000036.1, read as the reverse complement.
AGCGGTGTCCTTGGCGGCGGTGGCCTGCCAGGAGACGACGCCGAGGACCACGGCGGCGAGGGTGACTCCGGCGGAGATCAGCAGGGGTTTGCGGGCGGAACCTTCGGAACGGCCGGGGGAGGGCATGCGGGTGCTCCAGAGCTGTGCGGATACGGGTACGGGGGCGGACCGGTGGCGACCGGTCCTCCTAGACCCGCATCACCGACAGCTCCAACGGCCCGGGCGCGGGCCGGTCCGGTCCCCGTACGAGGACCCGCGCGGGCCTGCCCGGAGCGTCGCCCTCCCGCTCCGCCGGAACCCGGCCGGGCGGGACCTGGGCGTGGTCGCCGCCCTGACCGGCGCGCGGCGGCACGGCCGGGGCCTGCTCGTGGCCCCCGGTGCCCGGCGCGCAGGCGGGGCCCTGGCCGGCGTACGCCGTCGCCGCCATCGCCGTCACCCGCGGCGGATCCACCGCGGGGCGGGCCCCGGCGGGCGCCGCGCATCCCAGCAGTACCGCGAGGACGGCGCCCAGCAGGCACCACACGGGAACGCGGGGGCGGGACATGGCGGGCCTCTCACTCACACGGAGGGGATGGTTGGGGTGACTCGTCCGGAAATGGTACGGGCCCGCCCACAAATGCGTTCGCCACCCAACGCCCACGGGTGAGATCCTTCACCAGGTATGTCTACTTCCTTCGCCGCCCTGCAGACGCTTCTCGGTGAGATCTCCCTCCGCGACGCGCACCGCCTCGGCCGCCGCCTCGAGGGCGCCCGCCGCATCCGCAAGCCCGAGGCCAAGCAGGCCGTACTCGACGAGATCGCCGCGGAGGCCGAGAAGGCCGCCGCGCGACTGGCCGGGCGCGCCTCGCTCATGCCTGAGATCACCTATCCCGAGAACCTTCCGGTCAGCCAGAAGAAGGACGAGATCGCCGAGGCGATACGCGACCACCAGGTCGTGATCGTCGCGGGCGAGACCGGCTCGGGCAAGACCACGCAGATCCCCAAGATCTGCATGGAGCTGGGGCGCGGCGTCCGGGGGATGATCGGCCACACCCAGCCCCGCCGGATCGCGGCCCGCACGGTCGCGGAGCGGATCGCCGAAGAGCTGAAGTCCGAGATCGGGCAGACGGTCGGCTGGAAGGTCCGGTTCACCGACCAGGTGGACCAGGACGCGACCTTCGTGAAGCTGATGACGGACGGCATCCTGCTGGCCGAGATCCAGACGGACCGCGAGCTGCGCGCCTACGACACGATCATCATCGACGAGGCGCACGAGCGGTCGCTGAACATCGACTTCCTGCTCGGCTACCTCGCCACGCTGCTGCCCAAGCGCCCCGACCTCAAGGTGATCATCACCTCGGCGACGATCGACCCCGAGCGGTTCTCCCGGCACTTCGGGGACGCCCCGATCGTCGAGGTCAGCGGCCGGACGTATCCGGTGGAGGTCCGCTACCGCCCGCTCCTGGAGGAGGAGGGCGACGACAGCGACCGCGACCAGATCACGGCGATCTGCGAGGCCGTGGACGAGCTCCAGTCCGAGGGACCGGGCGACGTCCTGGTCTTCCTCTCCGGCGAGCGCGAGATCCGGGACACCGCGGACGCGCTGAACAAACGCAACCTTCGCTTCACCGAGGTGCTCCCCCTCTACGCGCGCCTCTCGCACGCCGAGCAGCACCGGGTGTTCCAGCAGCACACCGGGCGCCGGATCGTCCTCGCGACCAACGTCGCCGAGACCTCGCTGACCGTCCCGGGCATCAAGTACGTGATCGACCCGGGCAATGCCCGCATCTCCCGCTACAGCCACCGCACCAAGGTCCAGCGGCTGCCCATCGAGCGGATCTCGCAGGCCAGCGCCAACCAGCGCAAGGGCCGCTGCGGCCGTACCTCGGACGGCATCTGCATCCGGCTGTATACCGAGGACGACTTCCTCTCCCGACCGGAGTTCACGGACGCCGAGATCCTGCGCACCAACCTGGCCTCCGTCATCCTCCAGATGACCGCGGCGGGCCTCGGCGAGATCGAGAAGTTCCCCTTCCTCGACCCGCCGGACCACCGCAACATCCGCGACGGCGTGCAGCTGCTCCAGGAGCTGGGCGCGCTCGATCCGTCGGAGAAGGACCACACGAAGCGGCTCACGCCGATGGGCCGCCAGCTCTCCCAGCTGCCGGTGGACCCGCGCCTGGCCCGCATGGTGGTGGAGGCGGACAAGAACAACTGCGTGCGCGAGGTCATGGTCATCGCGGCCGCGCTGTCGATCCAGGACCCGCGCGAGCGGCCCTCGGACAAGCAGACCCAGGCCGACCAGAACCACGCCCGCTTCAAGGACGAGACCAGCGACTTCCTGGCGTTCCTGAACATGTGGCGCTACGTCCGGGAGCAGCAGAAGGAGCGCGGCTCCTCCTCCTTCCGCCGGATGTGCAAGCAGGAGTACCTGAACTTCCTGCGGATCCGCGAGTGGCAGGACATCTACTCGCAGCTGCGTACGGTCGCCAAGACCATGGGCATCCACGTCAACGAGGCCGATGCCCCGGAGCAGCACATCCACGTGTCACTGCTGGCGGGTCTGCTCTCGCACATCGGGCTCAAGGACACCGACAAGAACGAATACCTCGGCGCGCGGTCCGCGAAGTTCGCGGTCTTCCCCGGTTCGGCTCTTTTCAAGAAGCAGCCGAAGTTCGTCATGTCGGCGGAGCTCGTGGAGACCTCCCGGCTGTGGGCGCGGGTCAACGCGAAGGTCGAACCCGAGTGGGTCGAGCCGCTCGCCCAGCACCTGATCAAGCGCACGTACAGCGAACCGCACTGGGAGAAGGACCAGGCGGCGGTGATGGCGTACGAGAAGGTCACGCTGTACGGCGTCCCGATCGTGGCCCAGCGGAAGATCAACTACGGCCGGATCGACGCCGAGGTCTCGCGCGAGCTGTTCATCCGCAATGCCCTGGTCGAGGGCGACTGGCGCACGCACCACAAGTTCTACGCCGACAACCGCAAGCTGCTGACCGAGGTCGAGGAACTGGAACACCGGGCCCGGCGCCGGGACATCGTCGTCGACGACGAGACCCTCTTCGACTTCTACGACCAGCGGATTCCCGAGCACGTGGTCTCGGGCGCGCACTTCGACTCCTGGTGGAAGCACAAGCAGCGGGACGAGCCGGAGCTGCTCGACTTCGAGCGCGAGATGCTGCTCACCGAGAAGGCCGCCGGGGTCACGAAGGACGACTACCCGGACTCCTGGCGCCAGGGCGCGCTGAAGTTCCGGGTGACCTACCAGTTCGAGCCGGGCGCGGACGCGGACGGCGTGACCGTGCACGTTCCGCTCACGGTGCTGAACCAGGTCGCCGACGAGGGCTTCGACTGGCAGATCCCGGGCCTGCGCGAGGAGATCGTCACCGAGCTGATCCGCTCGCTGCCGAAGCCGATCCGCAGGCACTACGTGCCCGCGCCGAACTTCGCGACCCGCTTCCTGGCCACCGCCGTGCCGCTCCAGGAGCCGCTGACGGTCACCCTCGCGCGGGAGCTGAAGCGGATGGTGGGGGTTCCGGTCGCGGCCGAGGACTTCGACCTGAGCCGGATCGCCGACCACCTGAAGATCACCTTCCGGATCGTTGACGAGCGCCGCAAGAACCTCGCCGAGGACAAGGACCTGGAGGCCCTGCGGCTGCGGCTGCGGCCCAAGGCCCGCCAGGCCCTCTCGCAGGCGGCCGCGGCCACCGCCGAGCGCGCGGGCGGCGAGGCCATCGAGCGGACCGGCCTGACGGACTGGACGATCGGCACCCTGACCAAGGTCTTCGAGACCCGGCGCGCGGGCCAGCCGGTGAAGGCGTACCCCGCGTTGGTGGACGAGGGCGCGAGTGTCTCCGTACGGCTCTTCGACACCGAGGCCGAGCAGCGGCTCGCCATGTGGCGCGGGACCCGGAAGCTGATCCTGCTCAACATCGCGGTGAACCCGGCGAAGTTCGCCTCCGACAAGCTCGGCAACCAGGAGAAGCTGGCGCTGTCCCGCAATCCGCACGGCTCCATCCAGGCGCTGTTCGACGACTGCGCGACCGCGGCGGCCGACAAGCTGATCGCGGACCACGGCGGGCCGGCCTGGGACGAGGCGGCCTTCCGCACGCTCTACGACGCCGTGCGGACCGACCTGGTGGACACGACCGTACGCACGGTGAGCCAGGTGCGGCAGGTGCTGGCCGCCTGGCAGGCGTGCGAGCGGCGGCTGAAGGCCACCAGCAGCCTCACCCTGGCCAAGAACGTGCAGGACGTGCGGACACAGCTGGCGGCCCTGGTGCCGCCCGGCTTCGTGACCCTCACCGGACTGCGCCGGCTCTCGGACCTGATGCGGTATCTGGTGGCGGCCGACCGGCGGCTCCAGCAGATGCCGACGGCCGTGCAGCGGGACACCACGCGCATGGAGAAGGTCCACGAGATGCAGGACGAGTACGCCTGGCTGCTGGAGCAGTTGCCGCGGGGGCGGCCGGTGCCGGCGGCGGTCACGGACGTCCGCTGGATGATCGAGGAACTGCGGGTGAGCTACTTCGCCCACGCCCTCGGGACGGCGTACGCGGTGTCCGACAAGCGCATCGTGAAGGCGATCGACGCACTGGCCCCGTGACCGGGGCGTGATCGGGTTCGACCTCACCCCCTGAGCTGTTGTACAGTCGGTTTCGCAGCCACCAAGTGGCCGCGAACGAGGACCTGTGGAGCAGTTGGTTAGCTCGCCACCCTGTCAAGGTGGAGGTCGCGGGTTCAAGTCCCGTCAGGTTCGCAGAAACGTCAGGGCCCGTATCCCCCAGGGGATACGGGCCCTGACGCGTTGCCGGGCGCCGCACACGGGGCCACGGGATCACGGTGACCACCGACCACCGACCGCCGCTCACTCACCGCTGACGGGGTGCGGTGATTCCTCTGGGCCCGGTGATCGCGCGGAGGGCGTACGGCCCGGCCAGGAGCCGCGCGGACGGCGGGGGCGAGGTTTTCCCCCCGGCGGCCCCCGAAAAGGGCCTGGAGCGGCCCCTGGAGGGCCCGTGGAGCACCTTCGCCCGGCCGCGCGGCCCCCGGGGGGCTAGAGTCCTCCGGCATATGACAGCAGTCACTCCGCAGCCGCCCCGCAGGCCCCATTACGGGCGCAATGCCGGATGTACAAGAGTTGTCAGATGTGACGGGAGTCACCACAAGAGTTTTTGAGGTGCGCACATTTATCGCATGCCTACGCCCCTTCGATTTAATATGTGCAATGGCACCTACCGCCGCGAACCGTGGGCGCGGCCGGGCGGGAGCCCCTCCCGGGCATAAAAAAAGGTCGCGCTGGACCCGGCGGAGTCCAGCGCGACCGACGGCTCACGAACCTGTTGGGGCAGGTCCAGCCGCATGAAGCCAGTGGGTTTCATCGGATTGGGGGACCCGATATCGACCCGGTAAAAGGTAGTGCTGCGAGACCTCAGGCCTCGCTGCGCTGCTGCGGAATTCCCGCGAGCAGTGCACGAACCTCAGCCTCGCGATAGCGGCGGTGTCCACCCAGGGTGCGGATGGACGTGAGCTTGCCAGCCTTGGCCCAGCGAGTGACCGTCTTCGGGTCCACGCGGAACATCGTGGCAACCTCAGCCGGGGTCAGCAGCGGCTCGGCATCAGGGGTGCGAGCGGTCATGAGCGGCCTCCTCGGGAGAACCGAACCATCTCGGTTCTTTCCTCTAAATTCTGCACCTTGGCCCTCGGTGCCCGAAATGGACAGACGAAGGCCGAGTCGGTTATAGGACGAACGGCTTGTCCTCGGCACTACAACTACACCATCTGTCCAGCCTCGTCGGCCAAACCGATGGAATTGCCCTCCGAGGTGTTCATCAGCGGCGGAAGCCGATGGACTGGCCCATAACGGACAGTCACCCCACTGTAACGATCAGTCACAGAGCGATCAGGAGTCGCCAGACCCCCCATAGAGTGCAATACCGAGCAATGCACCCAAACTCGGGCGAAAGGAACCCTCCCCGGACTCCTTGTCCTATTTTGGCACGAGGGTAGGGGAAGGGCGCAAGGGTGTAGAAAGTGCGGTCCGTCACGCTTGAGCCAATGGCCCGGATCAGGACGTAGGTCCTGGCACTAAGACCCCAATGAGTGAATCGTCCTGAAGAGCTACGGCTTGTGACCGTTCGGACGATACGGCTAGTTGGCGAACAGTCTCTCCCGAACGGCCCGCCATCGGTCCGCCAATATGACGTACGTCTCCACGGCTCCGTCACCATCCCCGGCCCGCAGCGCCGCGATCCCCTCCGCCAGCTCCTTCGCCGACCGGTCCGCCGCCAGGCCCGCCGCGGGCAGCCCGTGCACCAGGCCGCCGTAGTCCAGCTCGACCATCGAGCGCGGGTGGAACTCCTCCAGCCAGCTGCCGACCTCGACCAGGCCGTCCGCCAGCGCCCCGTACCCCTCCGCCTCCCGCAGCGTCCGCAGCCCGCGCGCCAGCCTGCGGCGGGCCTGGACCATCGGCGTCCGGTAGCGCAGCACCTCCCCCGGTACGTACTCCCGCTCCTCGTCGGCCACCAGCACGAACCAGCGCAGCGGGACCTGCCACACCGCCGTGCGGATCCACGGGCGCGCGTCCGGGTTCCGCTCCCGCCAGGCGTCGTACTCCTCGGCCGCCCGGCGGCGCACCCCGGGCGGCAGCACCGCGTCCAGCACCGGCAGCGGGAACTCGGCCACCAGCTCCTGGAGCGCCAGCCAGCCGCGCAGCCGGGTCCGCCACGGGCAGACCAGCAGCACCCCGTCCACCTCCGCGGTGAAGGCGTCCGCGCTCTCGTGCGCCGGCACCCCCAGCAGCGGCACCCGGACCAGGTCCGCCAGCGAGCGGCGCAGCTCGTCCTGCGCGGTCGGGATGCGCCCGCGCCGGGCGTAGTCGGCCCAGTGCGCGCGCTCCGGCTCGGGGAAGGCGGCGAGGGGTTCGTAGACGCGCAGGTAGGACGCGTAGGGGACGGTCGGCACCTGGCGCGCGGCGGGCAGCCGGGGATCGGGGGATTCGCTCACGCTCTCGTACTCCCCCGCGCCGGGCACCCGTACGCGGTTCCGCACGCCCCCGCTCCGGGAGAAATCCGCTCAGAAGTCCGAGCGGCGGTCCGATCCCCGGACAGGGCCTTCCGGTACGGCCCGCAGGTCTTACGCTGCTCCCAACAACGCCCTCCCCACCCGCAGGAGGGCGCTTCCCGCCGCATCTCTTCCATGGGAGTCACCACCGTGACCGAAATGACCGACGGCGTCCTGCACACCCTGTTCCGCACGGAACAGGGCGGCCACGAGCAGGTCGTGCTCTGCCAGGACCGCGCCACTGGCCTCAAGGCCGTCATCGCCCTCCACTCCACCGCGCTGGGCCCCGCGCTCGGCGGTACGCGCTTCCACGCGTACGCCTCGGACGAGGAGGCCGTCCAGGACGCCCTCAACCTCGCCCGCGGCATGTCGTACAAGAACGCCCTGGCCGGACTCGACCACGGCGGCGGCAAGGCCGTGATCATCGGCGACCCGGACATCCTCAAGAGCGACGAACTGCTGCTGGCCTACGGCCGGTTCGTGGAGTCCCTCGGAGGCCGCTACGTGACCGCCTGCGACGTCGGCACGTACGTCGCCGACATGGACGTCGTCGCCCGCGAGACCCGCTGGGCCACCGGCCGCTCCCCCGAGAACGGCGGCGCCGGGGACTCCTCGGTGCTCACCGCCTTCGGTGTCTTCCAGGGCATGCGCGCCAGCGCCCAGCACCTGTGGGGCGACCCGACCCTGCGCGGGCGCCGGATCGGCGTCGCGGGCGTCGGCAAGGTGGGCCACCACCTGGTGGAGCACCTGCTGGAGGACGGGGCGGAGGTGGTCATCACCGACGTCCGCGAAGAGTCCGTACGGCGGATCCTCGACAAGCACGCCGAGGACCGCCACGCGGGCAAGGTCACCGCGGTCGCCGGTACCGACGCGCTGATCCGGGTGCCCGGTCTGGACATCTACGCCCCCTGCGCCCTCGGCGGGGCCCTGAGCGACGAGAGCGTCGCGGTGCTCACCGCGAAGGTGGTGTGCGGGGCCGCGAACAACCAGCTCGCCCACCCGGGCGTGGAGAAGGACCTCGCGGACCGCGGGATCCTCTACGCGCCCGACTACGTGGTCAACGCGGGCGGCGTGATCCAGGTCGCCGACGAGCTGCACGGCTTCGACTTCGACCGCTGCAAGGCCAAGGCCACGCAGATCTTCGACACCACCCTGGCCATATTCGCACGTGCGAAGTCCGATGGGATTCCGCCCGCCGCGGCGGCCGACCGGATCGCCGAGCAGCGGATGTCCGAGGCGCGCGCCGCGCGGGGCGTCTAAACGGGTTCGGCGCCGGTGAAGACCGGCGCCCGCCCCCGTACCGCGGGGGTTTGCGCCCGCCGGAGCGACGGAGAGACGGAACTCACTGCGCTTCGGCGGGTCGTGCGCCAATATAGGGTTAAAATCGCAGCTGACCAGCGAGTACAGGGCGTCTCGCAGGCACTGTGCCGGGGCACGTCATGCGGGCGGCGTACCGTAGGGCCGCGGAAGCAGGTACCGTTAAAGCCCTACGGACGGTCTCTCCACGGAGAGCCCGCTCCGAACCATGAACGCGTGTCAGACTCTGGGGCCGTCGAGCCCCGTCACCGAGGGGGTCGAGCCATGGGGCGCGGCCGGGCCAAGGCCAAGCAGACAAAGGTCGCCCGCCAGCTGAAGTACAACAGCGGCGGGACTGACCTCTCGCGTCTGGCCAACGAGCTGGGCGCATCGCCGACGGAGCCGCTGCCTGTGAGCGCGCCGGTCGAGGTCGATGACGAGCTGGAAGACGATGACGACGACCCGTACGCCAAGTACGCGAAGTTGTACAACGACGACGAGGACGAGGACGAAGAGTCCGGTCCGTCGGCGCAACGTCGCGGAGCTTGACGCATCCAGCGTCTGCACCACACCACCAGCTGAGCGGTAATACGGAAACCCGGTCCGGGGCCACGCCCCGGACCGGGTTTCCGTGCGTTCTCAGTGCGCGTAGTCGCCGGTCAGGGTCGAACCCTCGGTGTGCGCGCCGCGCTCGGTGATCTCTCCCGCGACCCAGGCGTCGACGCCCCGGTCGGAGAGCGCGGTCAGTGCCACGTCCACCGATTCCTGCGGGAGGACGGCGATCATGCCGACGCCCATGTTCAGGGTCTTCTCCAGCTCCAGGCGCTCGACCTTGCCGGCCTTGCCGACCAGGTCGAAGACCGCGCCGGGGGCCCACGTCGAGCGGTCCACCGCGGCGTGCAGGTGGTCCGGGATCACCCGGGCCAGGTTGGCCGCGAGGCCGCCGCCCGTGATGTGCGAGAAGGCGTGGACCTCGGCGGTGCGGGTGAGGGCCAGGCAGTCCAGCGAGTAGATCTTGGTGGGCTCCAGCAGCTCCTCGCCGAGGGTCCGGCCGAGCTCCTCGACGTGACCCTCCAGCGCCATTCCGGCCCGGTCGAGGAGCACGTGGCGCACCAGCGAGTACCCGTTGGAGTGAAGACCGGAGGACGCCATCGCGATGACGGCGTCACCCGTACGGATACGGTCCGCGCCGAGCAGGGCGTCGTACTCCACGACGCCCGTGCCGGCGCCCGCCACGTCGAAGTCGTCCGGGCCCAGCAGACCCGGGTGTTCGGCGGTCTCGCCGCCCACCAGGGCGCACCCGGCCAGGACGCAACCCTCGGCGATGCCCTTGACGATGGCCGCGACACGCTCGGGGTGGACCTTGCCGACGCAGATGTAGTCGGTCATGAAGAGCGGCTCGGCGCCGCAGACGACGATGTCGTCCATGACCATCGCGACGAGGTCGTGGCCGATGGTGTCGTACACGCCGAGCCTGCGGGCGATGTCCACCTTGGTGCCGACGCCATCGGTGGCCGACGCGAGCAGCGGGCGCTCGTACCGCTTGAGGGCGGAGGCGTCGAAGAGGCCGGCGAAGCCGCCGAGGCCGCCGAGGACCTCGGGGCGCCGCGTCTTCTTCACCCACTCCTTCATGAGCTCGACGGCGCGGTCGCCCGCCTCGATGTCGACACCTGCTGCTGCGTAGCTGGCACCGGTGGTCTTCTCTGTCATGACAGGAGAGAGCTTTCGTGTCGTTACTGCGGTTACTGCGGGTGCGTGAAGCGCGGACGTGTGATCAGGGACGGCGGAGCGCGTCGGCGGCGTCGGTGCCACCGGCCAGCTCGGTCTCCAGAAGCTGCTTGCCCAGGAGCTGCGGGTCGGGCAGCTCCATGGGGTACTCGCCGTCGAAGCAGGCACGGCAGAGGTTCGGCTTCTGGATGGTCGTCGCCTCGATCATCGCGTCGAGCGAGATGTACGAGAGGGAGTCCGCGCCCATGGAGGTGGCGATCTCGTCGACCGTCATGCCGTTGGCGATCAGTTCCGCGCGGGTGGCGAAGTCGATGCCGAAGAAGCAGGGCCACTTCACGGGCGGGGAGGAGATCCGGATGTGGACCTCGGCCGCACCGGCCTCGCGGAGCATCTTGACCAGGGCGCGCTGGGTGTTGCCGCGGACGATCGAGTCGTCCACGACCACCAGGCGCTTGCCCCGGATGACTTCCTTGAGGGGGTTGAGCTTCAGCCGGATGCCGAGCTGGCGGATCGTCTGCGAGGGCTGGATGAAGGTCCGGCCGACGTAGGCGTTCTTGACCAGGCCGACGCCGTAGGGAATCCCGCTGGCCTCGGCGTAGCCGACGGCGGCGGGCGTGCCCGATTCCGGCGTGGATATCACCAGGTCGGCATCGGCCGGGGCTTCCTTGGCCAGACGCCGCCCCATCTCGACACGCGAGAGGTACACGTTCCGGCCGGCGATGTCGGTGTCCGGGCGCGCCAGGTAGACGTACTCGAAGACGCAGCCCTTGGGCTTCGCTTCCGCGAATCGGGAGGAACGGAGACCGTTCTCGTCGATCGCGATCAGCTCGCCGGGCTCGACCTCGCGGACGAAGCTGGCGCCGCAGATGTCGAGGGCGGCGCTCTCGCTCGCCACCACCCAGCCGCGCTCCAGGCGGCCCAGGACCAGCGGGCGGATGCCCTGCGGGTCACGGGCGGTGTAGAGGGTGCCCTCGTCCATGAAGACGAGCGAGAAGGCGCCCTTGACCAGGGGGAGGACCTTGGTGGCCGACTCCTCGATGGTCAGGGGCCTGCCGTCGTCGTCCGTCTGTCCGGCGAGCAGGGCCGTGACGAGATCGGTGTCGTTGGTCGCGGCCACCTGGGTGGCACGGCCGTCCTGCCGGGGGAGGTCGGCGACCATCCCGGCGAGTTCGGCGGTGTTCACCAGGTTTCCGTTGTGACCCAGGGCAATGGAGCCGTGGGCCGTCGCACGGAAGGTGGGCTGCGCGTTTTCCCAGACGGAGGCTCCGGTGGTCGAGTAGCGGGCGTGACCGACCGCGATATGACCTTGGAGGGATCCGAGGGAGGTTTCGTCGAAGACCTGGGAAACGAGGCCCATGTCCTTGAAGACGAGGATCTGGGAACCGTTGCTCACAGCGATTCCCGCGGACTCTTGTCCACGGTGCTGCAGCGCATACAGTCCGAAGTAGGTGAGCTTGGCGACCTCTTCACCCGGAGCCCAGACACCGAAGACGCCGCAAGCGTCCTGGGGGCCCTTCTCACCGGGGAGCAGGTCGTGGTTGAGTCGTCCATCACCACGAGGCACGGTTCCGAGTGTAGGCGAGATCGACCACGGGTCCGAATTGAGGACCGCCGGGAAATGTCACAGCACGCAGGGTGACGTCTCGGTATCCGGATGGTGTTGTTGACAGGGCCTCGGACATTCGTACAAGCTCCGGCCCATGCAGCCTCTCGGTGACCACCGCGTCACCCTTGTTGAGCGCCGCCACGTAGACCTGGTCCGTGTCGCGAGCGCTATCTGTCGCTGTTCCGCGTAACCACTCACATTTCGCGGTTCTTTTCCCCTTTTTCTGACCCTTTACGGGTCTTTTCTGTCTGGGCCCGCCGGAGATTCCCGTCGGCGGCTCCGCCCTGCACTGGAGTGCTTCTGTGAGCACTCACCCTTCCGAGCTGTCCCGGCGCGCCTTCGGCGGGGCGGTCGGCGCCACCGCCGCCACCGCGGCCGTGGGGATCGCCGCCGCTCCGGCGCGGGCCGCCGGCGCCGAACCGGCCGGGGCGCGTGACGCGCAGCCCCGGGAGCGGGAGTTCAAGGCGGCCGCGGGCCGCTCCTCGCGCCGCCCGAACATCCTGTTCATCCTGGGCGACGACCTGGGCTGGGCCGACCTGTCCTCGTACGGCGCCCCGCACATCAAGACCCCGAACCTGGACCGACTGGGCCGCCAGGGCGTCCGGTTCACCGATGCCTACGCGGGGTCCGCGACCTGCTCGCCGACCCGGTTCAGCCTCTACACCGGCCGCTACCCGGGCCGTACCGCGAGCGGCCTGGCCGAACCGATCGCCGACAAGAGCGTCGGCCTGGAGCCCACCCACCCCTGAACCTGAACTTCACCACCCCGCACTGGCCTTGGATAGCCGACGGTGACACGCAGGAGAGCAAGGAGGTCGTCCGCCGGATCGAGGCGGCCGACAAACGGGCGCTGTGGCACCAGGACGGCGGCTCGGTCGACAAGTACCGGCAGATGGTCGAGGACCTCGACCGCTCGGTCGGCGAGGTGCTCGCCGCACTGAAGCGCTCCGGGCAGGAGGACGACACCCTGGTCTTCTTCGCCAGTGACAACGGCGGCGAGCGGTTCTCCTACAACTGGCCGCTGACCAGCAACAAGGCCTCCCTCCAGGAGGGCGGGATCCGCGTGCCCACCGTCGTCCGCTGGCCCGCCCGGATCGACGGCGGCCAGGTCAGCCACGTTCCGGTGGTCACCCCCGACTGGACGGCGACCCTGCTGGAACTGGCGGGCACCCGGCCGGACCGCGCCCACCCGCTCGACGGCCGGAGCCTGGCCGGGTACCTGCTGCGCGGCGAGAGGGCCCCGGCGCACGACCTGTTCTGGCGGGTGCGCGGGGAGCGGGCGCTGCGCCGCGGCGACTGGAAGTACTACCGCGGCACGTCGGGCCGGGACCAGCTGTTCAACCTGGCCGGGGACCTCCGGGAGCAGGCCGACAAGGCGGCCGTCGAACCGGCCCGCCTCGCGGAGCTGCGGGCGGCCTGGGAGAAGACGGACGCGGGGCTGCTCCCGTACCCCGCCTGATCCGGCCCCCCGCCCGGTCCGACCCGTACGGCGGCCCGCCGGGTCAGCGCATCAGGGGCAGCAGCGTGGCCAGGTCGGCCCGTTCGCCGCTGGCGCTGACCCGGGCCCGCGCCAACTCCCCGGCCCACCCGGTACGTCCGGTGGCCAGCCGGATCCAGGTCAGCGGGTCCGTCTCCACCACGTTGGGCGGCGTACCCCGGGTGTGCCGGGGGCCGGCCACGCACTGGACCACCGCGAACGGCGGGATCCGTACCTCGACCGAGCCGCCCGGGGCCTTCTCCGCGAGCGCGTCGGCCAGCAGCCGTACGCAGGCGGCCAGCGCCTGGCGCTCGACCTGGATCTCCAGCCCCGCCGCCCGGTTCAGGTCGTCGGTGTGGACCACCAGTTCCACGGTCCGGGTGACCAGGAAGTCCCCCAGGGCCATCGCCCCGATCCACAGGTCGAGCACCCGGTCGTCGCGATGGTCGGCCAGCGCCCCGGCCATCCGGTGCGCGGCCCGCTCGTACAGCTCGGGCAGCGGGGCCCCGCCCAGGGTCTCGGCCGCCGCGTCGGCGATCCGCCCGGCCAGCGGTGCGGTCGCGAAGGGCCACTCCACGGCGCTGAGCACCGCCTTCGCGGCCGGCGGCCGGGCCAGGCCGCCCGCCAGGGAGTCCGCGATCCAGGCGATGTGCGCGGCGAGTTCACCGACGCTCCAGTCACCGAGGTGCGTCGGCCGGGCGAGCTGCTCTGCGCTCAACCCCCGTACCGCGTCGGCCACGTGCCCGAACTGCGCGGTGACGGCCGCGCGGATCCTTGCGGAGTCGTAGGTACGCGGTCTCTTCTTCCCAGGCGCCATGCGCCGACCCTATCCCCGGCCCGGCTCGGCGGCCGGGAGGGTCAGGCCGCCGAGCCCCGGCGGCGCCCGGTGCGGACATGTTCCGCCCCCAGGGTGTGCGTTCGCCATGTCACGCCCGCGAGAAGGCCCGTAGCAACCGGCCCGGACAGCGCGAGGCCCCGTCCGGGCGAACCCGGGCGGGGCCTCGTAACCGCTGTCGCGGCCGGCGGATCGGGGCGGATCAGGCCAGCAGGGCCGGGATCGTCGCCTCGTGCGCGGTACGCAGTTCGGTCAGCGGAATGCTGAACTCGCCCTGGATCTCGATCTCCTCGCCGTCCACGACACCGATCCGCGTGGCGGGCAGGCCGCGCGCGCCGCACATGTCGGTGAAGCGGAGCTCCTCGCTGCGCGGGACGGCCACGACGGCCCGGCCCGCGGACTCGGAGAAGAGGAAGGTGAAGGCGTCCAGCGTCTCCGGGACCACGATCCGCGCGCCGTTGCCGCCGCGCAGGCAGGACTCGGTGAGCGCCTGGACGAGGCCACCGTCGGACAGGTCGTGCGCGGCGTCGATCATGCCGTCGCGGGACCCCGAGATGAGGATCTCGCCGAGCAGCTTCTCGCGGCCCAGGTCCACCTTCGGCGGCATGCCGCCGAGGTGCTGGTGGACGACCTCGGACCAGGCGGAGCCGCCGAACTCCTCGGCCGTGTCACCCAGCAGGTAGAGCAGCTGCCCGGGCTCCGTGAACGCCATCGGCGTACGGCGGTTGACGTCGTCGATCACACCGAGCACCGCCACGACCGGGGTCGGGTGGATCGCGGTGTCACCGGTCTGGTTGTACAGCGAGACGTTGCCGCCGGTCACCGGGGTGCCCAGCTCCAGGCAGCCGTCCGCGAGACCGCGGCAGGCCTCGGCGAACTGCCACATGACGCCCGGGTCCTCGGGGGACCCGAAGTTCAGGCAGTCGGAGATCGCGAGGGGGTTGGCGCCGGTCGCGGACACGTTGCGGTAGGCCTCGGCCAGGGCCAGCTGCGCGCCGGTGTACGGGTCGAGCTTGGCGAAACGGCCGTTGCCGTCGGTGGCCATGGCGACGCCGAGGTTGGTCTCCTCGTCGATGCGGACCATGCCCGCGTCCTCGGGCTGCGACAGGACGGTGTTGCCCTGCACGAACCGGTCGTACTGGTCGGTGATCCAGGACTTGGACGCCTGGTTCGGGGAGGAGACCAGTGCCAGGACCTGCTCGCGCAGCTCGGCCGAGGTGGCCGGACGCGCCAGCTTGTTGGCGTCGTCCGCCTGGAGCGCGTCCTGCCACTCGGGGCGGGCGTACGGGCGCTCGTAGACCGGGCCCTCGTGGGCGACGGTGCCCGGGGGCACGTCGACGATCTGCTCGCCGTGCCAGAAGATCTCCAGGCGCTCGCCCTCGGTCACCTCACCGATGACGGTGGCGATGACGTCCCACTTCTCGCAGATCTCCATGAACCGCTCGACGTACTGCGGCTCGACGATCGCGCACATGCGTTCCTGCGACTCGCTCATGAGGATTTCCTCGGGCGAGAGGGTCGCGTCGCGCAGCGGGACGGTGTCCAGTTCGACGCGCATGCCGCCGCTGCCGGCGGAGGCCAGCTCGGACGTGGCGCAGGAGAGCCCCGCGCCGCCGAGGTCCTGGATGCCCGCGACCAGCTTCTCCTTGAAGATCTCCAGGGTGCACTCGATGAGGAGCTTCTCCTGGAAGGGGTCGCCGACCTGGACGGCGGGGCGCTTCGTGGGCTTGGTGGAGTCGAAGGTCTCCGAGGCCAGCACGGACACGCCGCCGATGCCGTCGCCGCCCGTGCGGGCGCCGTAGAGGATGACCTTGTTGCCGGGGCCGGAGGCCTTGGCGAGGTGGATGTCCTCGTGCTTCATCACGCCGATGCACCCGGCGTTGACCAGCGGGTTGCCCTGGTAGCAGGAGTCGAAGACGACCTCGCCGCCGATGTTGGGCAGGCCCAGGCAGTTGCCGTAGCCGCCGATGCCCGCGACCACGCCGGGCAGGACGCGCTTGGTGTCGGGGTGGTCGGCCGCGCCGAAGCGCAGCGGGTCCACGACCGCGACCGGGCGGGCGCCCATGGCGAGGATGTCGCGGACGATGCCGCCGATGCCGGTGGCGGCGCCCTGGTAGGGCTCGATGTACGACGGGTGGTTGTGCGACTCGACCTTGAAGGTGACCGCGTAACCCTGGCCGACGTCGACGACGCCCGCGTTCTCGCCGATCCCGACGAGCATCGCGGTGTTCTCGGGGGCCTTCTCGCCGAACTGCTTCAGGTGGACCTTGCTGCTCTTGTACGAGCAGTGCTCGGACCACATGACGGAGTACATGGCCAGCTCGGCGCCGGTGGGACGGCGGCCGAGGATCTCCCGGATCCGGGCGTACTCGTCCTCCTTGAGGCCGAGTTCCTTCCACGGCTGCTCCGCGTCCGGCGTGCCGGTCGCGTTCTTGACGGTGTCGAGGCTCATGCGGTGACCAGCTTCTTCAGGATCGAGGTGAAGAATCCGAGACCGTCGGTGCGGCCCGTCCCGATCAGCGGCTCGACCGCGTGTTCGGGGTGCGGCATGAGGCCCACGATGTTGCCCGCCGCGTTCGTGATGCCCGCGATGTCGCGCAGCGAGCCGTTGGGGTTGCCGTCCAGGTAGCGGAAGGCCACCCGGCCCTCGGCCTCCAGCTCGTCGAGCGTGTGCTCGTCCGCGGTGTAGCGGCCGTCCATGTTCTTCAGCGGTACGGAGATCTCCTGGCCGGCGGTGTAGTCGCCGGTCCACGCGGTCTCCGCGTTCTCCACGCGCAGCTTCTGGTCGCGGCAGACGAAGTGCAGGTGGTTGTTGCGGAGCATCGCGCCCGGCAGCAGGTGGGCCTCGGTGAGGATCTGGAAGCCGTTGCAGATGCCGAGGACGGGCATGCCCGACCGCGCGGCGTCGATCAGCGGCTCCATCACCGGCGAGAAACGGGAGATGGCTCCGGCGCGCAGGTAGTCGCCGTAGCTGAACCCGCCCGCGAGGACGACCGCGTCGACCTGGTGCAGGTCCTTGTCGCGGTGCCACAGCGGGACCGGCTCGGCACCCGCGAGGCGGATGGCGCGCAGCGAGTCACGGTCGTCGAGCGTTCCGGGGAACGTGACGACTCCGATGCGAGTGGTCACCGTCAGGCCTCGACCTTCACGGTGAAGTCTTCGATGACGGTGTTGGCGAGGAACGTTTCGGCCATCGTGTGGATGCGGTCGAGGGCGGCCTGGTCGACCGGTCCCTCCACCTCCAGTTCGAAGCGCTTCCCCTGGCGGACGTCGGCGATCCCATCGAAGCCCAGACGCGGCAGTGCACGCTGCACCGCCTGGCCCTGGGGGTCGAGGATCTCCGGCTTGAGCATGACGTCGACTACGACGCGTGCCACTGGCACTCCCGTGTGTGGTTTGGTGCGAAGGCGGTTCCATCAGCGTACCCGGCCAAAAATTCTACGCGGGTAGATATGCTTCGGCGGGGTCGGTCGGGGGGTTTCGGCTTCACCATGGCTTCGCAAAATCCACCGGAAAAACACGTGCCTGGGATTGCGGCGGGACACGCGGAGACAATTAACTGGGCTTCGCTATCCAATGCGAATCACGGTACAAAGGAATCCTCCGGAAAACCGGCGGAATGAAGCATTGCTCCGAAGCATCCACACAGTCGGCATCACCGCACGTCAACAGGCGCCGGTTGCCGCGCGAAGGGACCGATATCCGTGGCGCAGCGCGTAGTAGTCACGATCTCCGACGACATCGACGGCGGAGAAGCGTCGGAAACGGTCGTGTTCGCCCTGGACGGTAAGTCGTACGAGATCGACCTCAATCTCGCCAACGCAAAGAAGCTCCGGAAGAGCCTGGCCCCTTACGTGGCCGCCGGCCGTCGGCAGTCCCGTTCCGGGAAGGCCTACAAGCACACCTCGATCGCTCCGGACCCGGCGGTCGTCCGCGCCTGGGCGCGCTCCAACCAGCTCGACGTGCCGCCCCGCGGCCGCATCCCCAAGAAGGTCTACGAGGCCTACAACGCGGCCCACTGACCCCCGATTTGCCATCCACCCCCATGGATCGGCTAGTGTGTGGATCACGCCGAGGGGCCAGACCGCAGGTCAAAGCCCCGAAGGTCGTGCGGGTGTAGTTCAGTAGTAGAACATCCTCCTTCCAGGGGGAAGGCGCAGTGTGCAATTCCTGTCACCCGCTCTGCACGCTTTACCGACCACTACGGTGGATCGGGTACAGTGATGCTCGCAACCGCTTGACGGCCCTCTCGGGGGATCCGATCACCGCGAGTTTGCGGACGTAGCTCAGTTGGTAGAGCACCACCTTGCCAAGGTGGATGTCGCGAGTTCGAGTCTCGTCGTCCGCTCTTGTATGCACTTGTTGCAGAAGATTCTCAGCCAGAAGGCCCCAGTCATCGACTGGGGCCTTCTGCGTTGCCCCGATTGCCGCGATTGCCCCGGCCCGGCCGCCCCCGATGACAAATGTCATCGGGAGTGGTGAAGAGGCGCACTGCCGCGCCTCCGGAACCGGCCGGAGGCTGGAGTCATGACCGACACCGACCAATCAGTGATCGAAACCAGGGACCTGCGCCGCGCCTACTCCGGGGGCTTCGAAGCCGTGCGCGGGATCTCCTTCTCCGTCGCCCGCGGCGAGATCTTCGCCCTGCTCGGCACCAACGGGGCCGGGAAGACGTCCACCGTCGAACTGCTGGAGGGGCTGGCCGTGCCCAGCGGCGGCCGGGTCCGGGTCTTCGGACTCGACCCCTTCCGGCAGCGGGCCGCCGTCCGTCCCCGCACCGGGGTCATGCTCCAGGAGGGTGGCTTCCCCTCCGACCTGTCCGTCGCCGAGACCGTCCGGATGTGGGCCGGGCTCACCACCGGCGCCCGGACCGGCGCGGAGGTGCTGGAGCTGGTCGGGCTCGGGGCGCGGGCGGGCGTACGGGTCAAACAGCTCTCCGGCGGGGAGCGGCGGCGGCTCGATCTGGCGCTGGCCCTGCTCGGGCGGCCCGAGGTGCTCTTCCTCGACGAACCGACCACCGGCATGGACCCGGAGGGGCGCCGGGACACCTGGGCGCTGGTGCGGGCGCTGCGCGACGAGGGGACCACGGTGCTGCTGACCACGCACTACCTGGAGGAGGCGGAGGAGTTGGCGGACCGGCTGGCGATCCTGCACGAGGGGGAACTCGTGCTGTCCGGGACCCCGGCCGAGGTCACCGCGACCCGGCCCGCCCGGATCCGGTTCACGCTGCCCGAGGGTGTGGCGGCGGCGCGGCTGCCGTTGTCCCTGCGGGCCGCCGCCGACGGGCGGCACGTGGAGATCCGTACGCCGCGGCTCCAGTCGGCGCTCGGCTTCTTCATGGCCTTCACCTACGGGTTCTCGGCGTGGCTGCTGAGCACGGTGTGGGAGCTGGAGCACTCGCGGGAGCTCCAGGCGCGGCTCGCGGTCGCCGAGGAGCGGCTGCGCTTCGGCCGGGACCTGCACGACGTGATGGGCCGCAATCTGGCGGTGATCGCGCTCAAGAGCGAGCTGGCGGTGCGGCTCGCGCGGCGCGGGCGCCCGGAGGCGGTGGACCAGATGGTCGAGGTGCAGCGGATCGCGCGGGAGTCCCAGCGGGAGGTGCGGGACGTGGTGCGCGGCTACCGGGAGGCGGACCTCGGGGTGGAACTGGAGGGCGCGCGCGGGGTGCTGAGCGCCGCCGGGATCGACTGCCGGGTGGAGCTGCTGGAGCGGCGGGAGCTGCCCGCCGCGGTGCAGTCCGCGCTCGGCTGGGTGGTCCGGGAGGCCACCACGAACGTCCTGCGGCACGGGGACGCGCGGGAGTGCGTGATCCGGCTGGCGGGCGGGGACGCGGGGGCCGTGGTGCTGCTGGTGGAGAACGACGGGGCTCCGGCGGCCCCGGCCGGGCCGCCCGGCTCGGGGCTCGCGGGGCTGCGGGAGCGGCTGGGGGCGCTGGGCGGTTCGCTGGAGGCGGGGCTCGTCCCCGCGCGGGCCCCGGGCCCGGCGGGTGCGGACCCGGGGCCGGGGGGTGTGTTCCGGTTGCGGGCCGAGGTGCCGGGGCAGGGCCCGGGGCAGGAGCCCGGGTCCGATGGAGCGAGGGCCGGGATTCCGGGACAGGAGGCACGTGGATGAGCGGGCGGGGCGTGGGGAGCACGGGCGGGGCGGCGGGCGCGGTGGGTCCCGTACGGGTGCTGCTCGCCGACGACGAGCACCTGATCCGGGGGGCGCTGGCCGCGCTGCTGGCGCTGGAGGACGACCTGCTCGTGGTCGCCGAGGCCGCCACCGGCCCCGAGGCCCTCGCCATGGCGCGGGCGCACCGGCCGGACGTGGCGGTGCTGGACCTGCAGATGCCGGGGGCGGACGGTGTGAGCGTGGCCACATCGCTGCGGGCCGAACTCCCGGGCTGCAGAACCATGATCGTGACCAGTCACGGCCGCCCGGGGCACCTGAAACGGGCGCTGGCCGCGGGCGTACGGGCCTTCGCGCCCAAGACGGTGTCGGCGCAGCGGCTCGCCGAGATCATCCGGACCGTGCACGCCGGAGGGCGCTATGTGGACCCGGAGTTGGCGGCGGACGCGATCAGCGCCGGGGACTCGCCGCTGACCGCGCGGGAAGCGGAGGTGCTGGAACTCGCGGCGGACGGGGCGCCGGTCGCGGAGATCGCCGAGCGGGCCTCGTTGTCGCAGGGCACCGTACGCAACTACCTCTCCTCGGCCGCGACGAAGCTGGGCGCCGAGAACCGGCACACGGCGGTGCGTCTCGCGCGTGCCCGGGGATGGGTATAGTAGGTGTCGCGCCAAGGCGCACAGGCGGACATAGCTCAGTTGGTAGAGCACCACCTTGCCAAGGTGGATGTCGCGCGTTCGAGTCGCGTTGTCCGCTCCGCAGTGAAGAAGCCCCCGGTCCTCGACCGGGGGCTTCTTCGTGTCCGGAACCGTGTCCGGGACGGGACCGCGTCCGGGCCCCGTTTCCGGGCCCCGTCCGCATCAGGTCCAGCTCTTCCAGCCCTGGCCGGTGAGGCGCTCGTACGCCTCGATGTACTTGGCGCGGGTCCGCTCCACCACGTCCTGCGGGAGCGCGGGCGGCGGGAGTTCGCCGTGGCGGTCCCAGCCGGAGGCCGGGGAGGTCAGCCAGTCGCGGACGTACTGCTTGTCGTAGGAGGGCTGGGCGTGGCCCGGCTCCCACAGGTCGGCGGGCCAGAAGCGGGAGGAGTCCGGGGTCAGCACCTCGTCGGCGGCGATCAGTGCGCCGTCCTTGTCGAAGCCGAACTCGAACTTGGTGTCCGCCAGGATGATCCCGCGCTCGCGCGCGATGTCCCGGGCCCTGCCGTACACGTCGAGGGTGGTCCGGCGCAGCAGCGCCGCCGTCTCGGCGTCGGTGGTGCGCGCGACCTCCTCGTAGGTGACGTTCTCGTCGTGCTCGCCGACCGCGGCCTTGGCGGCCGGGGTGAAGATCGGGGCGGGCAGCTCGGAGCCGTCCACGAGGCCCTCGGGGAGCGCGAGTCCGCAGACGGTGCGGGTCTGCTCGTATTCGGCGAGCCCGGAGCCGGTGAGGTAGCCGCGGGCCACGCACTCGACGGCGACCATGTCGAGGTCGCGGCAGATCAGGGTGCGGCCCGCCCAGTCGGCGGGGGCGCCCTCGGGCAGGTCGGTGCTGATCACGTGGTTCGGCACGAGGTCCGCGAGCTGGTCGAACCACCACAAGGACAGCTGGGTCAGGACGCGTCCCTTGTCCGGGATCTCGGTGGGCAGCACCCAGTCGAAAGCGGACATCCGGTCACTGGCGACCATGACGAGGTTGTCGTCCGCGTCGCGGTAGAGGTCGCGGACCTTGCCGGTGTGGAGGTGGACGAGGCCGGGCACCTGGACCGGCTCGGGCTTTTCGACGAATCCGGACACGGGGTCTCCCTGTGGTTCTGTACGAGCGCAGGCCCATTCTCCCGTACCGGCGCGTATGCCCTGCCCAAGGGGTCTCAGTCGCGCTTGCAGATCCGGTCGAGGAGATTGGCGGTGGCCTTCTGGATCCGCTCGTCGACATGGCCGGGGCGGTCGAGCGCGGGGGACCAGGCGAAGGTGCCCGAGGCGAAGACGAGGGCCCCGCTGGGCGCGCGGTACAGGGAGGTCTCCTGGTGGCGCCGGTGGCCCTCGGTGTCGTCGTACGGGGAGTGCGCCAGCAGGATCCGGTCCTGGTGCTCGGGGAGCTGGGTGCGCGGGAAGTAGCGGTCGGCCTCGCCCGCGACCAGGCCGGGCAGTTCGTCGTTCTCGGCGGCCCCGGTGGAGTCCCAGAGCCAGTGGGTGGCGTTGCGCACGATCAGCGGCGCGGGTTCGGGGACGCGGCCCGCGTACTGGATGCCCAGCAGTTGCTGCTCCGGCCGGTCCACCTCGCGCCACAGGGCGGGGCGACCGGGGCCGCGGCGTTTTCGGCAGGTGAGCAGCCGGTCGGGCACCCCGGAGGGCGAGGGGGACAGCTCCACCTGCCAGTACATGGTGTTGGCGGAGAGGAAGACGAGGGAGGTGCCGTGCGAGCGGGCCCGCTCGACGGTACGGCGCATGGGAGCCGACCAGTACTCGTCGTGGCCGGGGAAGACCAGGCCCCGGTAGCGGGTCGGGTCGACGCGGCCCGCGTGCAGGTCGCTGGTGTCGGCGTAGGCCAGGTCGTAGCCGTAGCGCTCGGCCCAGCGGATGAAGTCGTAGGCGTGGCCCACGTGCAGGGGCAGGCCCGCGCCCGCGTAGGGGCGGTCGTAGGAGACGGTGATGGCCGCGTCCTCCTCGCCCAGCAGGCGGCCCCGCTCGTCCCAGGCGTGGTAGAGGCTGGCGCCCGTACGACCGTCCTCCGGGTAGAGGTTGTAGGCCTGCCAGGTGATGTCGGGCAGGAGCAGCAGCAGGTCGGCGGGGTGGTCGTCGCGGACCGTGAAGGGGATGTGGGAGCGGTAGCCGTCGTCGGTGGTCAGGACGGCGACGTACGCGCCGAGGTTCCAGTACGCCGGGACCTGGAGCCGCCAGGACAGCCACCAGTGGTGGCAGGAGACGGTCCGGTCGGCGGCCAGCGGGGCGGGCTGGACGATGCCGGAGAGGCGCGGGCTGGAGTGGATCTTCGAGGCGCCGTCGCCCGCGTAGTGGCCGATCCGGTAGATGTCGACCGAGAACTGCTGGGGCGGGTCCACGGTGATGTGGAAGTCGATGGCCTCGCCGGGGGCGACCGCCCCGGTGGAGGCGAAGCCCTTGATCTGGCGGTGGACGTCGTCGGCGGTACGGGGCCCGCTCGTGCGGGCACGGGGGATCCGGCCGGGGGCTCCGGGGGCCAGGGCGGGATCGACGTACCAGGGGAGCACCTGGCCGGTGTCGTCGTAGTACAGCTCGCTGCCCCGTAACCAGGGCAGCGGCCCCTGTCCGAAGGGATCGGTCACCGCGTGCGCGAGCGCACCTGACTCCCAACGCCGGATCTGGTCCGCACCCATACGGCTCCCCTCCCTCGCTCCCCCGAACGCGTATCCACGGCCCTGCCGCGGTGAATGGCCGCGACCGGTCCCAGCACATCACATAACGCACGCACTCCGTCACCGTTCGTCGTGAATTGACGTGACCGGAACATTTGGATCCGGTTTCCGGTGCCGTCGGCCGGGGGCCGGACCGCGCGGTCCGGCCGGACCGGACCGGCCGGGCAGGCCGCGACCGCGCGGTCGCGGTCAGACCAGCCGTACCGGCTTCTCCGGCCGGACGCCCAGCTCCGCGAGCCGGTCGCGCAGCGGGGCGGGGTCGCCGTCCTCGACCAGCGCGAGCACCGGCAGTGCCAGGTCCGCGCAGCGCGCGCCCGCGACCAGCAGCACCGGCCCGTCCAGCCAGTCCATGCCGGGCGCACCGCCCGCCGAGTCCACGGCGGCGCAGCACACCATTGCCATGACGTGATCGGCCAGCAGGTCCCGGCCGCTGCGGGGCGCCTGGAGCGGGAAGAGCGGAACCGTGTCCACGCCGCGCGCCGTCGCCGACCCGGACCCGGAAGCGGATCCGGCGCCCGCGCCGACCCCGGCCCGTTCGGCCACCGCCCGCTCCTCGCGCGCCAGGTCCCCGCTGAGCCATCCGGCCAGCGCGTCCGGGGCGTCGGGGGCGTCCGGGGCGTCAGCGGGGCCCTGGGCGTCAGCGGGGCCGGTGCCCGTCCCGGCGAGGTGGCGCAGTACCCGCTCCAGCGTGGGCCCGGCCGTCGCGTCACCGGCGGGCACACCCTCCGGGACGGCCACGGCCAGCGCGTCCAGCGCCCGGTGCAGCCGCGCCGCCTCGGTACGCCACTTGCGGTCCACGACCTCTTCCGGATACGCCGCCCAGTCCACCGGGGACCAGTCCGGGCCCACTTCGGCCGGACCGCCGTGGAAGAGCCGCGCGGCCAGCAGCGAGGCCGCCTCGTCGACCGCGCCCGGCTGCTCCAGCAGGTCGCACGCGGGGCGCTCGGCGAGTCGGGAGGTGAACCCCTCGGCCAGCCGGTCCCGCCGGGACAGCTCGGTCAGCGCGGACACCACCCCGGTGTCGAGGTGCGCGGGCCAGCGGCCCATCCGCCACGCGGGCAGCGCGACCCGGGTCAGCAGCCGGTCCCAGCCCGCGTAGGCGAGGCCCACCTGCTCCTGGGCGACGATGCGCAGCCCGTAGTCCACATCCTGGGCGCGGTCGGAGGCGGCCGCGGCCACCCCGCGTTCCATCTCGGCCGCGTCGGTACGGCACAGCCGCAGCAGCAGCCGGGCCGTGTGCCCGATCCAGCCGAGGCCGGGCCGGTTGCCGACGTCGGCGGCCGCGTCCAGCCCGCGCACGAAGCGGCGGGCGTCGGCTATGTCGGGGTGCGCCGAGGGTCCCGTACCGGCGACGACCGGGGCGAGCACCGCCCGTAGCTCGGCGACCCGCATCCACCACAGGAACGGCGAGCCGATCACCAGCACCGGGGCGGCGCCCGGCGCGGACTCGGGCGCGCCGGCCGTGCCCCGGCCGCGGTGCGCGGCGTGGGTACGGTCCTCCAGCCAGCTGTCGCAGTCGGGGGTCAGGGCTATCGCGGAGGGCGCGGGCACATTCATCCGGTCGGCCAGGTCCCGCACCAGCCGGTAGAGGTCGGGCGCGGCCGCCTCGGCCAGCGGCACCGTGGGGGTCACGGCCGGGGCGGCGCGCAGCACCACCGCGCCGAACACCCCGGCCACCAGCAGGACGAGCGCGGCGACGCAGCTCACGACAAGGGTGGTGGTGGCCCAGGACTCCCCGGCCAGCCGCCCGGTCGCCCGCGCGGCCACCAGGACCACCGCGAACGCGGCGGGCAGCAGTGCGGCGGCCATGGCCCTGCTGCGTACGCGCAGCACGGCCAGGGCCCGGGAGCGCGCGGACTGCGCGCCCACCTCTATGGTCGAAACGGTTCCGGACACGTCCGGACGTCACCCCCTCTGCCCTGCGACGGTGTTGGTCACTCCCCCACTGTGACACCCGCCACTGACATCGCAATGCCGGTGGGCCAAGTGCCGGAATGCTTGCGCCGCACCCTAGTTGGGGCGCGGGCGGCCGTCAGGCGGACTGCGGATCGATCACCCGATGGAATGGCTTTGGGTAAAGCTGGGTGCGTTCGAACGCGGCTGGATGCATTCGCACGCGCGGGCACGAGGGGGAGGAGCCCGCTGGTCACGGGCCTCCGGGGGCTCAGCGGCCTGCCGCCGCCTTGGCCGCGATGTCGGTGCGGTGCTGGGATCCCGCCAGCCGGATCCGCCCGACGGCCTTATACGCCCTCTCCCGGGCCTGCGCCAGGTCGGAACCGGTCGCCGTCACCGACAGCACGCGGCCTCCCGCGCTGACGACCGCGTCGCCGTCCCGGCGGGTGCCCGCGTGCAGGACGTACGCGTGCGGGGCGTCCTCGGCGGCGACCTCGGCGAGGCCCTCGATCGGGTCCCCGGTGCGCGGGGTCTCCGGGTAGTTGTGGGAGGCGATGACGACCGTGACGGCCGCGTCCTCGCGCCAGGAGAGCGGGGGCTCCGCGTCGAGGGTGGCGTTCGCGGCGTTCAGCAGGACGCTCGCGAGCGGGGTGCGCAGCCGGGCGAGGACCACCTGGGTCTCGGGGTCGCCGAAGCGCGCGTTGAACTCGATGACCCGGACCCCGCGCGAGGTGATCGCGAGACCGGCGTAGAGCAGTCCGGAGAAGGGGGTGCCGCGGCGGCGCAGTTCGTCGACGGTCGGCTGGAGCACGCTGGCCATGACCTCGTCCACGAGCTTGGGGTCGGCCCAGGGCAGCGGGGAGTACGCGCCCATGCCGCCGGTGTTGGGGCCCTCGTCGCCGTCGAGCGCGCGCTTGAAGTCCTGCGCGGGCTGGAGCGGCAGCACGGTGACGCCGTCGGTGATGGCGAAGAGGGAGACCTCGGGGCCGTCCAGGAACTCCTCGATGACCACGCGGTCGCAGGCCAGGGCGTGCTCGCGGGCGGCGGCGCGGTCGTCGGTGACGACGACGCCCTTGCCCGCCGCGAGTCCGTCGTCCTTGACGACGTACGGGGCGCCGAAGGCGTCGAGTGCCTCGTCCACCTCTTCGGGGGTGGCGCAGACGTAGGAGCGGGCGGTCGGGACACCGGCCCCGGCCATCACGTCCTTGGCGAAGGCCTTGGAGCCCTCCAGCCGCGCCGCCTCGGCGGACGGGCCGAAGACCGGGATGCCCGCCGCGCGTACGGCGTCGGCGACCCCGGCGACCAGGGGGGCCTCGGGGCCGACCACGACCAGGCCCGCCTCCAGCTCGGTGGCCAGCCGGGCCACGGCTTCGCCGTCGAGGGCGTCCACCGGGCGCAGCTCCGCCACCTCGGCAATGCCTGCGTTGCCAGGGGCGCAGTAGAGCGCGCTGACGTCGGGGTCGAGGGACAGAGAGCGGCACAGGGCGTGTTCGCGGGCGCCGCCGCCGATGACGAGGACCTTCACGGGTGCAGCCTAGCCCGCCCGCGCGGTCGGCTATCGTGCGGCCACCCAATGACCGGCCGCTAGTCGTTCGTATATTCCTCCACCACGGTGGCTCCCAGCTCGCGCACGATCAGCTCGTGTCCGGTCAGCGCGCTGTCGACCAGATCCGGATCATCCTCTTCCGGTACGTCGTCCTCCGGGCGTACGGGCTCCCGCACCGGCGCGGGCGCGGACGCGGCCGGGGGCTGCTGCGGGGGCTGGTAGCCCGGTGATTGCTGAGGCTGTTGGGACTGCTGGGGGTACTGCTGGGACGGGGGCGCCGCGGCGGGGGCCGGGGGCGCGTAGGAGGGCGGCGGGGCGGCGTACGAGGTGGAGACCGGGACGGGCTGACCGCTGCCCACCACGGCCTCGATCTTCCAGTTGACCTGGAACTGCTCGGACAGGACCTGCTTGAGGACGTCCTCGCTGCCGCTGCTCGCGAAGTTGTCGCGGGCTCCGGCGTTGGGGAAACCGAGCTGGAGGGTGGTGCCGTCGAACCCGGCGACCTGGGCGTTCTGACTGAGCAGGATCCAGGTGAAGCGCCGCTTGTTCTTCACGGCCTCCAGGACCCCGGGCCACATCGCCTGGACCTGCCCGGCACCGGCGGCCATCGCGGGCCCCGGGGCGGCGGGGGCGGGAGCGGGAGCGGCCGGGGCGGCGGGCGCGGGCCGCGCGGCGGGCGCGGGGTCCGGCCCCGGGGCGGCGGCGGCCGGGGCGGCACTGGGCCAGGCCCCGCGCCCCGGTTGCGCGGCTCCGGGCCAGGTCCCGGGCGCGGCGGCGGGCGCCGGTGCGGGCGCGGCGGGCGCGGCGGCCGGGGGCGGGGTCGCGGGGGCCGGGGCGGGGGTGGCGGCCGGGGTCACCGGGGCGGGCGCCATCGCATGGGCCTCGGGCCCGGGGGCGTACCCCATGCCGGGAGCGGCGGCCGCGGGCTGCGCGACCGGGACGGGCGCGGTGCGGACGGGCGCCTGCACGGCGGCCGGGATCCCGGCCCCCGCACCGGCGGCCATCCCCGCACCCGCACCCGCGCCCATGGCGGCGGCGCCGCTGCGCTCCAGCCGGTCCAGCCGGGCCTGGAAGGAGCGCTCGTCGTCGAAGGCGGCGGGCAGCAGCACCCGGGCGCAGATCAGCTCCAGCTGGAGCCGCGGCGAGGTCGCCCCGCGCATCTCCGTCAGCCCGGTGTTGACCAGGTCGGCGGCCCGGCTCAGCTCGGCGGCCCCGAACACGGAGGCCTGGGCCTGCATCCGCTCCACCACATCGACGGGAGCGTCGATGAGCCCCTTCTCCCCGGCGTCGGGCACGGCGGCCAGAATCACCAGGTCCCGCAGCCGCTCCAGCAGGTCGGCGACGAACCGGCGCGGATCGTTGCCCCCCTCGACCACCCGGTCGACGACCTCGAAGGCGGCGGCCCCGTCCCCGGCGGCGAAGGCGTCCACGACGGAGTCCAGCAGCGACCCGTCGGTGTAGCCGAGCAGGGAGGTGGCCATGGCATACGTCACACCGTCGGAGGCGGCGCCCGCGAGCAACTGGTCCATGACGGACATCGAGTCACGCACCGACCCCGCTCCGGCCCGTACGACGAGCGGCAACACCCCGTCCTCGACGGTGGCGCCCTCGCGGCCGCAGACCTCGCCGAGGTAGTCGCGCAGGGTGCCGGGCGGGACGAGCCGGAAGGGGTAGTGGTGCGTGCGCGACCGGATCGTCCCGATGACCTTCTCGGGTTCCGTGGTCGCGAAGATGAACTTGAGGTGCTCCGGCGGCTCCTCGACCACCTTCAGCAGGGCGTTGAAGCCCGCCGAGGTGACCATGTGCGCCTCGTCGATGATGTAGATCTTGTACCGGCTCGCCGCAGGCCCGAAGAAGGCCTTTTCCCGCAGGTCACGGGCGTCGTCCACACCACCGTGCGAGGCGGCGTCGATCTCGATGACGTCAATGGACCCCGGCCCGTTGCGCGCGAGGTCGAGGCAGGACTGGCACTCGCCGCAGGGCGTGGGAGTGGGGCCCTGCTCACAGTTCAGACAGCGCGCCAGGATGCGGGCACTGGTGGTCTTGCCGCACCCCCGGGGCCCGCTGAACAGGTACGCGTGATTGACCCGGTTGTTCCGCAGGGCCTGCATCAGCGGGGCAGTGACATGATCCTGCCCGATGACCTCGGCGAACGATTCGGGGCGATAGCGGCGGTACAGCGCAAGGGACGACACACTGACGAGGTTATCCGGGCCCGCCGACAACGCGACGCCGACAGGAGGAAACGGGCGACCGGACGCGGGCCTCGGGACACGGGCGACCGGACGCGGGCGAGGGGACACCGCCGTCGGATCCGCCCCGGAACGCAAAGCGCCCCCCACGCACCCACCAGAGCCCACTTACCCTTGCTGCCTTCCGGCCCTGGGGGAGTTGGGTGAGATAGCGCCACGTGAGGGGCTGGCCCCAGCGTAGCGGATGGATGGCCCGGGTAACGAGCCGGACCCTCCCCGATCCTTCGCCGATACCCCTGCGGCCCTTCCGTGATCCTTCCGCGGCGGATCAGGTTCGCGAGCACCCCTCAACGTCTTGTATTGTTCGTCCCGGAGGATTCGCCTAGTGGCCTAGGGCGCACGCTTGGAAAGCGTGTTGGGGGCAACCCCTCACGAGTTCGAATCTCGTATCCTCCGCCATTGCTCTCACCGGGCAATACGTTGAAGGGCCCCGCTGCTAGCAGCGGGGCCCTTCGACGTACGTGGTCTCAGTTTTGGTCTCAGTTGCTCCCTGTAGCTGTCCCTGAGAGCCCAGCCTGGTCGTTTGCGCCATGTCGGCCCCCAGGCCCATGATCAAACGACCGGCCCGTCCTCGCCGAAGTCTGTGCAGACTCCCCGAGCAATTGGATCAGCGCGCGCCGCTTGATCATCATGGCGTTGCAAGCCTGCTGATCGAGCCCTGGAAGGCGACGCTCGGCCGTAGCATCGGAGCCCCGCGCCTCCCGCGCGGCGCCAAACCAGCCACCGGTGCCAGGAGCCAACTCTGTGCCTGAGATCTTTGACAACCTCGACGATCAACAGTTGGGGACCGCCCTAAAGCAGTCGCTGGCCGGCTTCGCCACCGTCGATGTCGCGACCGGGTACTTCGACATGCGCGGCTGGGATTCGTTCAAAGACCTCTGAACGGGTCCAGGCCGAAGCTGTTGGACAGCAGGGCGACCCGATGACCAGCCGTCCGTGCCGCACGGGCGAGGGCAGCCATCCGACGAGCCGCAGGGACCCCGGCCCAGGCCCGGCCCATCAAGTTCACCGGGTCCACCTGCGCACCCAGCAGGGCGGCAGTGCCCTCGTTCCACTCCGCCTGCCCTATCTCCCCGACCTCCAGGGCCGCGTACAGACGCCGACCCTCCGGGTGGTCGTTGAGGGTGCTGCGCCACGCCTCCGCGTCCAGTCCTTCGGATACGCACCACGCACGGTGGACAGCGAGGGGGCTGGCGGTGAGCACTCCGGCGAAGTCGAGGATCAGGCCGAGCTGTTCACGCCCGTCGGCGCTTTCAGTGCTGTGCGGCATCCAGTGACCGTCCCTTCCGCGATTGGTCTCACAAGGACGCTACCGCGCACCGGACACTCGCACCGTACGAGAACGCTTCGCACCAAACAGATCTGGATGCGCGGCCTTCTCGCAGCGAATGTTCCTCCTCTGGCAGTGGTACGAGGTGAACCTGACCTGGTCTTGACGTTCGCGACGAGAACACAACTGGAGATACCAGCAGACCCGTCGTCCTACAGCACACCTCCCCATCCGAGCTCCAGCGCAGCGAAAACCGATTGGCTACTTTTGACCCTGGCGTCCCTTACGACTCCTCACGACACTTCTGTCATGTCTTCCTGGGTAGCGATCGATTTCGAGACGGCGAACGAGCACCGCGGCAGCGCGTGCTCCGTCGGTATGACAGCAGTTGACGGGGATCGTGTGGTGGGCACCTGGAGCACGCTGATCCAGCCACCCGCCGCACTCAGCCACTTCAACCCGTACAACGTCCGGGTTCACGGCATCACGGCAGCCGATGTCGCCACCGCACCCAGCTGGAAGGCCGCGCTCACCGAGATCCTCGCGTTCTCGGACGGGCGCCCGCTGATCGCCCACAACGCCGGATTCGACTTGAGCGTGATCCGAGCCGCCTGCGACGCCGAAGGGATCACCTGGCCAGACCTTCGGTACACCTGCTCGCAGGTCGTCGCCCGCCGCACCTGGAAGCTCCTGTCCTACGGGCTGCCGCACTGCATGGACGCCGCCGGCCTCGATTTCACGAACCACCACAACGCGGAAGCTGATTCCCGCGCATCAGCAGAGGTCATGCTCGCGGCGATCCGCGAAGCTGGCACGGCGTCCCTCGACGACCTGCTCGCCAAGCATCAGATCCGATGGGGCTCCATGACCCCCGATGGCCAGTGGCGCGGCAGCCAGTACCAGGGCTCTGGCCAGCGGGACCGCAAGCCCGTTCCCGGCGCCAACCCCGACGCCGACCCCGACGGGGCACTGTACGGACTGACCGTCTGCCTTACCGGCACGCTCACGTCCATGAAGCGGGACGAGGCATTCGCCCGCCTCGCCGAGGCTGGCGCACAACCGGCGAAGAAGATGACCAAGACGACCGACATCCTGGTCTCTGCCACGCAGACCCAGCTCAAGCCCGGGACCACCCTGAGCGGCAAGGAGAAAGACGCCCAGGCCCTGCTCGACGCCGGACAGGCCATCGAGGTTCTTGATGAGGACGAATTTCTCCGCCGCCTCGGGTCCTGAACCCACGGAGCATGGTTGCAGTTGGGGTTGCGTTCACTCCTGTTCGGAGCATCCAGACTGGGGATGCCGGACCACTCCGCCGCAGGTCAGGACAGGTACGGCCCCCGCCGGACGGCCATACGAACAGTTGGAAAGCGTGTTGGGGGCAACCCCTCACGAGTTCGAATCTCGTATCCTCCGCACTCGCCCACCAGGGAAAATGAAGGACCCGGCCGCTCAGCGGCCGGCTCCTTCGTCGTTCCGTGGTTGCAGTTTTGGCGACCCGAGGACTCGGTGTCGCGGATCGACGACAACTCGAAGAAGCGCAACCCGGGCGACTTCGCCCTGTGGAAGGGCCGCAAGGACGGCGAGCCGTTCTGGGAGACCGAGCTGGGCCCTGGACGGCCGGGATGGCACATCGAGGACACCACGATCACGGAGACGTTCTTCGGACCCTCGTACGACCTGCACGGCGGGGCCGTGGCCCTCATCTTCCCGCACCAGGAGGCCGAGGTGGCCCAGATGGAAGCCGCCTCCGGGATCGAGCCGCTGGCCCGCTACTGGACGCACACCGGTCTGCTGCGCGTCGACGGCGAGAAGATGTCGAAGAGCACCGGAACTTCCTCACGATCCGCGATGCCCTCGCCCGGACGGACTTCCGCACCCTGCGGCACGCGTTCCTCTCCCAGCGCTACCGCTCCTCCATGGAGCTGAATGACTCCACACTGGAGCAGACCCGAGGGGCACGCCGCCGGATCGAGAACTTCGCCCGGACCATCGACCCCGCGCAGACGGACAGCCAGGCTCCGCTTGGGTCATCCCCTGGCCCCCGCCGAAGGCGTGGCGAAAGCGGCTCGACAGCCAATGGAGGGCTGAGCAACAGAGGCCTGCCGGGTGGCCAGGCTAGGGAATCCATTCCATCCCGTATGAGGGGGTCTGGGCTCCATTCACCAGACCGATGAGTGACGCCCATGATCCGCGGTACCCCGGTGGACTCAATCCAGGCCGAGGGCTTCAAGGTGAGCGAGGAAGGCCGCGATGAGGCGGGGCCGCGTGACCTCGGGGACCGACTCGTCCGGGGCATACCCTTCGATCCCCCACTCCGTGTTGAAGGTGATGGCCTTGTCCTGCGGTACCACCTCGTCCCGGAGCCAGACGACAAAGTTCGCGGCCGCGTGGGCGGTGCAGTCCGTGATCGCCACTCCCTCCGGTGTCAGGGCTGCGAAGCCCTCCAGCACCTCGTCACTGAAGGTGATCCCGAAGTGCAGAGTGGATCCGCGGACGGGGCCCGAGCGTCCTTCGTCAACCCGCAGGAACTCGTCCGGGTTTCGTGCCAGCAAGCGCGACTTGAACCCCTCGAACGTGAGTCCCCAGGTTTCTCCGTCGACCGGGCTGAAGACGTACATCGTGCGGAGTTCGGCGAGGTCGGACGGATTCACGCATGTGCTCCTAGACATAGCAAGGTGGATCAGGGGACGTGGCGGGCGTAGCCCTTGACGCCGTAAGCGGCCATCATGACGCGCCAGTAGGCGACGGAGTCGCTGTTGTTCGTGGCGATCTCGACTCCGCGCATCTCCGTGTTGCGAGGGTCGCGGAGTGCCGCCGCGTACTTGGTGAGCTCTTCACGGTCCTTGTAGTAAAGGAAGTCCTTCTTGCCGGTCTGGTGATTGACACGGAGCTCATCCAGTGACCGGTAGCACGGCTGGTTGGGCTTGTTGACGTACTTCGCCTCGACTGCCATGCCGTCGCTGTCCCGGAAGCCATCCACCATCAGCGTGCTGTTGGCGCTGATACCCGGCGGGATGGGGACTTCGTACTCGGGATAGCCGGACACCCGCAGCTGGTAGGTCACGGCAGCCCCTGTTCCACCGGATACGTCACCCGTTCGCAGGGAGTTCAACCAGGTCTGGAAGTTCTGCTGTTGCGGTGCGGTCAAGGCAGGGAACCGCGGGCTGGGCGGCACAGGGGACGGTATCGGCTGGACACGGGGTCCGTTCGCCGGACGGTAGGCCACCGGGACCAGCAGGGGCACCCGGACCAGGGGTGCCAGGAAGGGCGGAAGCGACGGGAGGAAGCCGCCGCCATCGGGCTGGGGCATGGGCACTCGGGCCTGGGAGCTGTCCATCGCGGGTGGGATCTTTCCCAGACTCGCGATGCGCATGTCGCCGGAAACCAGCTCGTGCAGCCCTCCGTCGTGACCGTCGCCGCCGAAGAGAGGTCGGTCCCATGGGAGCAGGCTGTCACCTGTGATGGGGTTCGACTCCTCGGGGATGCGCTTCGAGGCGGTTTCGACGTGGTCCGCGTACGCCTCACAGGCGTTGGCGATCATGCGGCAGGCGGTGGGGAGGTTCGCCATCAGGCTCTCCTCGTCCCCCACTTCGCTAGGCGGTGGGGTCTTGCCCACGAACAGCTTGAAGAAGTCCTCCACGGCGGTCGCGGTCTCACCCAGCTGGCTGGAGGTCGCGGTCTTCCAGGCGGTCTCGGAGCCCCAGTAAGCATCTTCGAGGATCTTCGCGGCCGAGTTCCAGACCGTCGCCGTCTTCCGCAGTTTGTCTCGCTGTCCGTGAAAACGCTTGTCGAGGAGGTACTGGTCGCTCCAGCTCGTCTCCCCGACGACCGCTGGCAGGTCCTCGGCCTTGTGACTGGCACGTGCGTTGCAGTCAGGCCCGGACGGCTGCGATCCGATGCCGGGAGCGGCCGGGCTCTGGTCGAGCAGAGCTGCTGCTATTGCGTTGTCCTGCCGGATGAAGTCCTCGGCGGCCTTGAGGAGGGTGCCGGCTCCATTCGCCATGACCTGGTGCGCGTGACCCGCCGAGTTGAAGACGGTCGCCACCGCCGGCTTGTACACAGCGGCGAAGGCCCGCCCGGCGCCGTCGTCTCCCGCCATACCACCGTGCTGGCTGAGCTCGGTGAACAGCAGACCCAGCATGTCGTAAATGAGGTCTCTCAGATCCACCATGGACCAGGACGCGTTCACGAAATTCTCTGTCCGGTGTTCCAGATCCAAGGCTCCCCCCTCCTCATGCCCGGCCTCCACTGAAACCGTACACGTGTGCCCTGACGTGCCCTTGGTGCTGGGCGCGACTTTCCGCCACCCGCCGACATCGTGGAATCAGGCAGGTGGCAGCGGGAACATCGCCAGTGGGCGGCGCCCCGCCCAAGCCCAAACCGACACCGACGGATACCGGGAAGTGGATCACTGGGGCGCGGCAAGTGTGGCGGCGGGGCGGCACGGCCGACCGAAGCGGGCACATTTCTGCTCGAAACCTGGTGGGAGCCATCCTCCACTCAGCAGACGAGGATGCGCGGGAAACGCGGTGA
Organism: Streptomyces sp. G-G2; assembly: GCF_030063135.1. Taxonomy (GTDB): domain Bacteria; phylum Actinomycetota; class Actinomycetes; order Streptomycetales; family Streptomycetaceae; genus Streptomyces. Next base: position 20,283 of record NZ_JASISO010000036.1, on the reverse strand, counting down.
TGGCGGCGACAGCGAAGGCGAGGGATGCCCATGGCGTGTGCACCATCGTCGTCACCTGCTGGCCGCGAGTGTTGACGAAGCCCGTCTGGAACGTAGCCACACTCACGAGGTCGATCGTGCTCAGGGCCTTCCAATCAAGGTCAAGTCCGCTCGTGCTGCTCGCAAAGTGCAGCTTCTTACGGGTGATCGTCACCTCTCCCGGGCCGTCGACCATCCATCGAGGTTGGGCGTCACGCGCCGCCTGGCGCCGCCTGGCGGAGTTGCCGACCGCGGAACCCAGAAGACTCCCGATGACGAATGCGGGATTGCCGACGGCGACCACACTGTTGTGCTGGTACCGCCCGTTGCCCGGGGCTCGCCAGGTCGAACGCTGACCGGGGCCAACAGCCAGGGCACGGTCGTCACGCTCCAGCCTCGCTGTCGTGGCGATCAACGGACGGCGAGCCAGACCGCCTGCAAGGAGATCCGCGACGATCTCGCACGAGTGCCACAGATGGTCGTCCAGGGATGACCACGCCGGGGTGTTCACGTGCCTTGGTGGCGGCGCGAAGGGGTTGACCTCTGTCACTCTGCGGGTCCGTTTCCCGAGGGCACTTGATCACTACAGTGCGATCGAGAGTACCCAGGAGGCTCCTCAGTCGGCAGGAAATCTGAGGATCTTGCCACCGTTGCTGCTCCTCGTGTTCGGCGATACGAGAGCGCCAGCAGGCACTCGTACCTCTTGGCTGGTACCGGCAACATTGGCGCCGTCAGGCCGCCCGTCCTGGTCTCATTCCTGGTCTCATTCGCCCTCGTCCGGCCCCGTCCGGACGGGGGAGCCCTGAGCGCTCCGCCACAGGTCAGGACGGGTGCGACCTCAGCCGGACCCCCGTACGAACATTTGGAAAGCGTGTTGGGGGCAACCCCTCACGAGTTCGAATCTCGTATCCTCCGCCAGTGCCTCACCGGGCACTTGAAGGCCCCGACCGGGAAACCGGCCGGGGCCTTCTGCGTTCCGTGGTCTCAGTTCCAGTCTCGTTTATTTGCCTCGTAACCGGATGTTTCGTGCGTTCCGGCCTCTATGACCTATCCCTCGTACTCCCAAGGGTTCAGCAGGAGTGCGCCCGATCGCGCCAGATGCTTGATGTTGCGGCTCACCAGCGTCCAGCCGTTCGCCAGGGCAGTGGCGGCGATCAGCGCATCGGGGGGATCGATGCTGGTTCCGGCACTCTTGAGCCTCCGGTGAAGAGCGAGGTAGGCGAGTGCCTCCCGCTCGCCGACGGCGGCGATCCGGTCGCGGTACTGATCGCGGATGTCCGTGAGTGCCCGCTCGAAGGCCGTACGCCGCACCGAATCAGGTGTTCCCTCAATGCCTGCTTCGATCTCCGCAACCGTGATGACGCTCAGGTAGAGGGCAGGAGACGGAACCGATCGAGCCCACGCGACGACGGCCGGGGCAGGCTTCGGCCGGGTGGTGATCTCGGCGACCACATTGGTGTCGAGCAGATAGATCACTCGCCGTCCGCCGCCTCGTCGTAGGACCGCTGCCCGAACTCCAGACCCTCGAACGGGGCCGCCGCAAGTCGCTCCAGGAATCCGTCGCTGCCCAGGGTCGCCCAGCGGTGAAGCATGTCAGGCAAGGCATCGATGTCGGTGTCGGCCAGCTCGGCATCGAAGTGCCCAAGCTGCTGCTCGGGAAGGGACTCCCGGATCTCCCGGATCGTCCGTAGCGGATGAGACTGAGGATGCGACTCCTCGGGTCTGCGCGGCGGGAGCGGCAGATTCGGGGCAGTGCTCATGATCGGCTCCTCCACGCTGTGGTCACGGGCTCACGCCTGAAGACCACCCTAGGCCGGGCGGCCCGGGAGAGGGTCGCAAACGACCCGAATCCGAGCTTTGACGGGACCCATCCGCCGAGTCGCCGCTGGCTATGTCTAGCACCCACCCTGCCGGCGACAGCGATGCCCCTTGGGCTGGAATCACCTGAACGAAGCTGTCGGGCTGGACACAATGGGGAGTACCGCCTTGTAGCCGGTCGCGTGCACCGCGTTATTGAGACATGGCGAAGATCAGCTGTCGTCCCCTCCACCGAAGATAGCGAATGACGCAGAGCACAGCCGCCCCAGCCGGACGCTTCCACACAGGGCGTTTGTCCGAGGGACGGCCCCAGGCGCTGGAGGCCTGGCGCGTCACCACCGACGATGCCGATGTGGCCGCCCGTATCGCCGGCCTCCTGGGTGGCGAACCTCGACCAAATGAAGGGACAGGAAGCACCGGCCTTGCCTACGAAGTGCTGACGAGCCGGGAGAGCGTACGCATTCTCCTGGACGGGCCCGACGCGGTGGCGGCACACATGGTCCTCTGGGGCAGTGTGGGCCTCATCCACCATTGCGACGGCGTGGAGTTCCTGTCACCGGAAGAGAAGAAAGGCCGGCCCTGCGGCTGCCCTCCGCTGCTTGAGGACAGGAAGCTGGCGGCCAGAGCCATGCGCGGCCCGACGCCCTCCGTCGACATCACCTTCCAGATCGCAGCGGCACCCGAGCTCGGCGCGTTCCACTTCATGACGGCCTCGTGGCAGATGGCCGCGCAGCTCTCCGACCTGACGGAAGCGCTGGAACGGGTCAACGGCCCGGCCGTCTGCGACCTCACCATCGAGCTCGTCGTCTACACGAGCAAGGCGGGCAGAGGCGTCTGCTACCGAAAGCCGGTGGTCACGGTGCTCGGCAGCCTCGACACCATTGCGCCCGAACCCCCGCCGGTGGCCGAACCCGTGCCTGCTCCAGCACCGTCCGCACCCCGCCGCAAAGCCCGGCTGGCCCCTGAGCCCACCACCCCGCCCGTGCCTGAGTCGCGCCGCTCGGTCTCGGTCGGCGTGGATGCCGATCTGCTCCGCAGCGCCGCCCAGGTCCTGGGCACCGGCGACCATCAGGAAACCGTCACCGCCGCCCTGTCCGAGATCCTGGCAGGTCGGCAGCAGACCCCGGAGCTTGCCCAGCTGCGAGAGCATGTCGGACGCATCGCCGCCATCGCAGGGCAGGCGCTCCAAGGCCAGGAGTCCTCACTCACCTGAACTGCTCCGACCGTCTCTCAATGATCACCGGCAGCCGGGGCGGCTGGTCTCAGTCCTGGTCTCATTCACCTCCGTCCGAGACTGTTCGGACGGGCCGGGATTGAACGCTCCGCCGCAGGTCAGGATGGGTACGGACCCCACCGGACGGCCATACGAACATGTGGAAAGCGTGTTGGGGGCAACCCCTCACGAGTTCGAATCTCGTATCCTCCGCCATTGCTCTCACCGGGCAATACGTTGAAGGGCCCCGCTGCTTGCAGCGGGGCCCTTCAACGTTCCTCAGGCCGCGTTGTCCTGCGTCTTTGTCCACAAGGCCCTTCTCCGAGGGGCCCATCGACTACACAGCGACGAGGCGCACTCTGTCGCCGCAGAGCTTCGTCATGTCGTCGATGTCCGAGGTGAGCATGACGACCGGGCGGCGCTGACGCAGCGCCATCTCTGCCACGGCAGCATCGATGGCGCATTTGTGACCATGCAGCCCGGCGTTGATCAGCATGGCTGAGGCGGCCTTGGCCTCCTCGTCGCCGATGTGCACGATCCGCACTCCGGACAGGACCCAGGCGAGCCGCGCCTTGTCGGTCCGGCGATGCACCGCTTCGATGATGGTGAGCGCGCTGATGACCACCTCCATGCCCCGCTTGCGGGCTTCGGCGATGAGGGCGACGACGGGCTCATGATCACCGACGAACTTCGACAGGCCCTCGCAGTCGAGAACGAGGGTGCCTTCGTGACTCAGCTTGCGGCGGGCCACTGCCCCTCCTCGGCGAACACCTCGTCGAAGACCCGGCGTGCCCGCTCCTGCTCGTGCTCGGAGATCGACCCCTGACGGCGTTCGTAGTCGGCCAGGTACTCATCCAGGATCTGACCGCGCAGCTCGCGCTCCACCGCTTCGGTGATGAACGCAGAGAACTCACGCTTGCCGACCCGTCTGCGGATCGCCTCCGCCGTCCCCTCGGGGAGGGAGAGGCTGACCCTGGTGGCCGGCCCTTCGCCGACGCTGTACGGAATCTCACTCACGGGATCGAGATTATCAAATAAGTAGGAATCCGGCCTGGGTGCGGCACCCACCGAACGACGCGCGTCGCCCACCCGTCACCCCGTGGTCTCAGTTCTGGTCTCATTCACCTACGTTCAGCTGCGTCCCGGACGCCGCTGGACCCTCCGCTCAGCTGCTGGTCAGGACACTGACGACTACGTCCGAACCCTCTGGCGAACATGTGGAAAGCGTGTTGGGGGCAACCCCTCACGAGTTCGAATCTCGTATCCTCCGCCATTGCTCTCACCGGGCAATACGTCGAAGGCCCCGACCGGGAAACCGGCCGGGGCCTTCGGCGTTCCCGGGTCTCGTGCGCGGTCTCGGTCTCGCTCGGCTCCGGCCCACCACGTCTCGCGCGGTGCGCCGGGGCGGCCCCCGCCCCGGTCCGACAGCAGCACACCTGCGGGGTGAACCCTTCGGTATGCCGCCCCCGTCACCACGGGGTGCGCGATCCTGGATTCCCGTACGGGAATCCCCGTACGGGAATCCCCGTACGGGCCGGACCCGGTCCTCCCGTGCGTTCCCGCCTGGTGAGGTGCCGCCCATGACGTCCCGATCTTCACTGACTGCCTGGCTGGCCGGTCTCGACGGCACGCGGCTGACACGCCTGCTCATGGCACGCAAGGACGCCGTGGCCCTCCCGGAGCCCCGCTCGGTGGAGGAAGTGGCGGAACGCCTTCAGCGGCCCGGGTCGGTGGCGCTCGTTCTGCCGCAGCTCCCGCTGCCGTGCCTGCAGGTGGCCGAAACGCTGGCCGCCCTGGGGACGCTGTCGCGCGGCACCCTGGCGAAGGTGCTGGGCGCGACGGCACTCTCCGCCGCCCGGGAACTCGACGTCGCACTGGAGGTTCTGGCCGATCACGCGCTGGTCTGGCCGGACGGTACGGGGGGACTCCACATGCCCGCGCCGCTGCGGCGGGCATGGGACGCGCCCTTGGGTCTTGACGCTCCGCTGGCGGAGGTCCTGGAGGGCGTGACCTCCGAGGAGCTGCGCGGCATGCTCGTGGCGCTGGGCATCAAGCCGCCCGGCACCAGGCAGCAGCGCGCGGCCGCCGTCCTGGAACACCACGGCGATCCGGAACGCGTCGCCTCCGTGGTCGCGGAGGCCCCCTCTGCCACCCGCGAGCTGCTCGAGCACCGAGCGAGGGCCGCGGCGCGAGGCACGGAGTTCATCGTGTTCGGGGCTCCCCAGGCCGATTCCCGGCCGGGCGAGCGATGGGCCCTGGACCGCGGCTTGCTGGTCCAGGGCCGCCACGGATACGGGCCGTACCTCATGCCCGCCGAGGTGGCGCTGGCGTTGCGCGGGCCCGACTGGCACGCCCCGTTCGAGCCTGTACCGCCCGCCACCGAACTGGTGTCCGTCGCCGCCGCGGAGGTGGACCGAGAGGCCTCGGCAGCGGCCACGGCCTTCGCGGCCCGCGCCGCCTCGGTCCTGTCGGTCTGCTCGGCGGCGCCACCGGCCCGGCTGAAGTCCGGTGGGATCGGCGCGCGCGAACTGGGCCGGACCGGCAAGGCCGCTCATGCCGTCGACGTCGTGGTGCGCATCGCCTTGGAGACCGCGCACTCGGCCGGGCTCCTGGCCGCGGACGGCCACCGCGTCACGCCCACCCAGGAGTACGACGCCTGGGCGGCGCAGGAACCCGCGGCGCAGTTCGCCGTGCTCCTCCAGGCGTGGTGGAACCTGCCGCTCACCCCGTCCTGCGCCCGCGACGCGGACCACAAGGCGCTTCCCGCCCTGGCCGGGGCGCCTCCCTGCGACGGCTGTCTGCAGGCTCGCCATGGGCTCCTCACCGCGGCGGCACGGCTCCCGGAGGGGCTGGGCGCGCGGGTCGCCACGGATCTGGGCCCGCTCCTGGCGTGGCACCGTCCGCTCGCCCACCCGTCGCTCCAGGACGAGACACCGTTCGCCACCGCGGTCCGCGAGGCCGAGCTGATGGGCGTCATCGCCCGGGGCTCCCTCTCCCCGCTCGGTGCGGCCCTGCTGGCCGGTGACGCCGAGGAACTGGCCGCCGAGTGCCGGCGACTGCTGCCCGCGGCCACCGGCACAGCCCGGCTCGGCGGCGACCTCACGGCCGTCGTCAGCGGCACGTCGGCGACACGCCTCGCCGAGCTCCTGGACGCGACCGCGGACCGGGAGACCAGCGGGACGGCCTCGGTATGGCGGTTCAGCGCCCACAGCATCCGACGGGCCCTGGACGCCGGCCGCACCGCGGACGAGGTCGCGGCCGAGCTGGCCGCCCTCGCCGAGGGATCCCTGCCACAGCCCCTGTCCTACCTCATCGCCGATGCCGCACGCCGTCACGGCCGCGTCCGCATCGCCACCGCCGCCTGCGTCATCCACGGCGAGGAGTCGGCGCTCCTGGCCGAACTCGCCGCCCACCGCGGACTCGCGCCGCTCGGGCTGCGGCGGCTCGCGCCGACGGTGCTCGTGAGCGTCGCCGCGCCTGACCAGACCCTCGCCGCGCTCCGGGACCAGGGCTACGCCCCCGTCGCCGAAGCCGCGGACGGGACCGTGCGCGTCGAGAGGGTCCCACCTCGTCGGACCGCCGCTCTTCCGACGCCACGGAAGACCTCCGCGGAGGCCGGCCCAGGACGCGCGGCGCACCGAGCGGCAGAGGTGTCGGCGGTCGTTGACCCGCACGCTGTGGCGGCCCGGCTGCTGAACGCCCCGCCAACCGCCCCGGAGCCCGATCCCTTCGGCTCCGGAGTCGTCTTCGGTACGGATACCGAGGAGATCCTCGCCGGGTACGCCGAGCAGCTGACGTACGCCGACATCCGCCAGCTCGGTCACGCCCTCGACGCCGGAACCGCCATCGCGGTCGCCTACGCCGCCGCCTCGGGCAGCCGCACCGTCCGCACCCTCAGCCGCCTCGCACTCGATCCGCCCTACCTCGAAGCGTGGTGCCACCTGCGGGACGCCGAACGCGTCTTCACGCTGGCCCGCATCCACGGCGTCATGCCGGTGTAGGCCGGCCCGCGCGCACAGCCGAGCCCAAGAGCCGCCACGAGCGGAGCCTGGAGAGCGGCCCGGCCGATCGCGGTCGCCGTCGCACTCGTGCGGCGTTCACCCGGGGCGCCTCAGTGGTGTCGCCTCTTGGACCGCTGGGGAAGGCAGGACTCATCAGACCGCAGCCGGATGTGACGCGGGTCACTTCGACGGCGGGGCCAGTACGGCGACGCGCCGCGACCAGGTGGGGTCCTGGAGCTGGCTGACCATGAAGTGGGCCACGTCCGCGCGGCTCATGCCCGGCATGCCGGTGAAGCGGGCGTGCTCCACGGCCCGGTAGTCGCCGGTGAAAGGGCCGTTGGTGAGGCGTACGGGGTGGACGACCGTCACGTCGAGGCCGCTGGCCAGCAACTCGCGGTCGGCCCGGGCCTTGTCGGCGTAGATCTTGCGCAGCAGCGTGCGGTAGAAGAACCGCTGGGACAGGGACGCGCCGTCGGCGGTGTCGCCGACCACCACGCCGTAGGAGGACAGGAAGACCAGGCGGCCGACCTCCGCCTCCCGCATCGCGGGGATCAGCGCGGCCGCGGTCCGGCCGATGATGTCGGAGGTCAGGTTCCGGCCCGCGCCGATCGTGCACAGGACGGCGTCCTGACCGGCCGCGGCCCGGGCTACGTCCCGCCGGTCCGCCACGTCCGCGACGAGGACCGTGAGCCGGTCGCGGGACCCCTCGTCGGGCCGGGGGAGCTTCTGGGGGCTGCGCACCAGCGCGGTGACGGTGTGGCCCTCGTCGAGGGTCCGGCCGAGGACGTGCAGACCGGTGGGGCCGGTGGCGCCGAGGAGGAGCAGTCTCATGCGCTCAGCCTGACCCGGAGGGCCGTGTCACGCGAAACGCGACACAGGTGTGTGACGCGTGACACGTGATGCACGGCCGCTCGGGGACGAGCCCGCAGGAGTCTCCGGTCTGCCGGGGGTTCCGGGCTACCAGAGGTTGACGCCGTCACCGGCCGGGGGCGCCGCTTCCTCGGGGGCGAGGGCGGGCTGGCACGTGAAGCCGAGCCGGGTCAGCGCCCGGACCACCTCGTTGGCGGTGAAGTCCCGCGGGTCCTGGCGAGTGATGACCTGGCCGACCTGCTTCACCGGGTACACGCGACGGCCGATGGTCACCGACGCGACGGAGGCGGGGGTGATCGGCTGCGGTGCGACGCCCTTCATGGATGCCTCCACTTCGCTCTTGCTCAGGTCGAAGGGGAAGCGGGCGATCACAACGCGCATGGTGGTACCTCCTCGGGGCGGACGCGACCCTGCCCGGCTTTCCGGTCAGGGGTACTACGGGTGACGGGAATGGTTCGGGTGACGTGGAGGGTGCGGGAGCGGCGGCGAGTGCCGCTGCACGCCCGCGCGCGGGGTGCTCGACCGACGGCGGTCGCGAGCCTCAGCTCCAGCGACCACGCGAAGGGGGCGGACCCGGCGGCCGGGTTCCACGTCGGAGCCGGTACGGGGACCAGCGGGCGCCGCGCTCCGGCCCGGTGCCCGGCGGTGCGCCCCGGCGGCGGGAGCGGGATCGCGGGCGGAAGCGGGCTCGGGAGCGCCGTGAACGTGCTGTTCGTGTCCGTGGTGCGGTCCATGAAGAACCCTCCTGGTACGACACGTCGCGGAGGAACGGGCCGGGAAACGAACCGGGGCCCGCACCCAAGGTGCGGGCCCCGGCGAAGTCGCCTCGGCGATCAGACGGTGACGATGTTCTCCGCCTGCGGGCCCTTGGGGCCCTGCGTCACGTCGAAGGAAACCTTCTGACCCTCCTGGAGCTCGCGGAAGCCCTGGGAAGCGATGTTCGAGTAGTGGGCGAAGACGTCAGCGCCGCCGCCGTCCTGAGCGATGAAGCCGAAGCCCTTTTCAGCGTTGAACCACTTCACGGTGCCAGTAGCCATGTCAAATCTCCTTCAAACGGGGCAGTTCCGGGGGCCGCAGTGTGCGAGCCCCGCGTCGCCGCGATGATTGCCCCGTACCGGAAAGCACCGGAAACAAAAAGCGCGTCCGCCGGCTAGAACACCAGGTCGGAAGCGCTTGTCGTTTTTTGGGAACCACAACTGCAACTGATTCGACAGTACCACGCCCTTGACCGGCGCCGCTGTCCGTCAGTTATTCGAATTCGCCTGAACTGGGGGCCCCTTGAACATAGTTTCTGTATCCGCGATAGCAGATATCCCGCCAGTCCCGCGTAGCTCGTTGTTCACCCGCCGGGCCTCTTCCAGCTGGTCCTCCAGCATGACGATGCGGCACGCGGCGTCGACCGGAGCGCCCTGGTCGACCAGCTCGCGGGCCCGCGCGGCGATGCGCAACTGGTGGCGGGAGTACCGGCGATGACCGCCCTCGGACCGCCTCGGCGTGATCATTTCCGCCTCACCCAGGGCGCGCAGGAAGGCGGGCGTGGCGCCGGTCATCTCCGCCGCCCGGCCCATGGTGTAGGCCGGGTAGTCGTCGTCGTCGAAATGATCGGGGTCCGGCGGCTGCGGTTCGGATGGTGGGGATGACACAGAAACCTTTCCGGTCGGTCCGGCCGGAAACCTCCGGCCGATGCCCGGAAGCTATCGAGATTGCTCAATAAAGTCTACTGCCGCTGGAACAGATATTCTCTACTCATCGAACAACCGCCCGGGACCTCCGGGAGCCCGGCCGCTACAGTGCGGGCGTGCCGTCGTACTCGATCGGGCAGGCCGCGAACCTGCTGGGCGTCAGTCCGGAAACCGTCCGCCGCTGGACCGACAGCGGACGCCTGCCCGCGTCCCGCCCCCTTGAAGCGCGCTCCCGTGAAGCAGGCGGGCCCGGAGGCGGGCCCGGAGGCGGATCCGGCAGCGGCGCCCGCGCCATCGACGGGGTCGCCCTCGCCGCCTTCGCCAAGGAACGGGCCACCGGGCTGCACCCGGTGCCGGAGGCCGGGGCGGCCACCTCGGTGCGCAACGCCTTCGCCGGGATCGTCACCGGGGTCCGCGTGGACGACGTGGCGGCCCAGGTGGAGATCCAGTCGGGCCCGCACCGGGTGGTGTCCCTGGTGACCCGGGAGTCGGTCGAGGAGCTGGGCATCGAGGTCGGGGTGACCGTCACCGCCCGGGTGAAGTCCACGAACGTGCACATCGACCTGGCGCCCTGACCGGTTCCATCCGGCCCGGCCCAGCCGGCCCCGGCGCCGGCGCCGATGCCGCGCCCTACGCGCAGCGCAGCGCCGCGTACAGGTCGAGCTTGTGGTCCAGGCGGGACAGGTCCCGGCCGGTCAGCGCCTCCACCCGCTCGATCCGGTAGTGCACGGTGTTGACGTGCAGGTGCAGTGCCTCGGCCGTGCGCGTCCAGGAGCAGTTGTTCGCGAGGAACACCTCCAGGGTCTCCCGCAGCATCCCGTCCCCCAGCGCCCCCAGCGTCCGCGCCCCGAACACCGCCCGTACCTCGGCCGGTACGCCCGCGACCCGCGGGACGGCTCGCTCACCGTCACCATCACGGCCGCGCGCCCCTTCCGCTTCTGGTTCCCGCTGCCGCCCACCGCCGCCGAACTGCGCGCCGCGATCGAGGCCGCCGTCACCGACGCGGACTGGTACGACGACATCCACGGCCTGCCCGCCTGGCGCCGCCACATGGGCCTGCGCCTGGCCGAGGAAGTCCGCCGCGCGCTCTCCCCCGACGCACGCGCCCTCTCGGAGGACCCGATGAGCTTCGAGATCGACATCAACGAATGCCGCTTCGACGCCGAGCCGCGCCCCGGCCAGTGCCTGCGCACCTACCTGCGCGACCGGGGCTGGTTCGGCGTGAAGAAGGGCCGCGACCAGGGCGACTGCGGGGCCTGCACCGTCCATGTCGACGGCCGCCCGGTGCACAGCTGCCTCTACCCGGCCGTCCGCGCCGAGGGCCGCAGCGTCACCACCGTCGAGGGGCTCTGCGAACCGGACGGCGAACTGCACCCCGTACAGCAGAAGTTACTCGACGCGCAGGGCTTCCAGTGCGGCTTCTGCACGGCCGGGTTCCTGATGACCACGGCCGCCCTGGAGGCCGGGCGCGGCACGGCCGCCGACGACGGCAAGTTCGACGACCTGCCGCGTGCCTTCAAGGGCAACATCTGCCGCTGTACGGGCTACCGGGCCATCGAGGACGCCGTACGCGGGGTGAAGCACACCGAAACCCCCCGCGCGGGCCAGGCCGTCGGCAAGAGCCTCGGCGCGCCCGCCGGTCCCCAGGTCGTCACCGGGACCGCCCGCTACACCTTCGACGTCGAGGTCCCGGGGCTGCTGCACATGAAGCTGCTGCGCTCCCCGCACCCGCACGCCCGCATCGTCGGCATCGACACCCGGGACGCCCTTCAGGTCCCCGGCGTGCACGCCGTCCTCACCCACCACGACGCCCCGGAGCGGCTGTACTCCTCCGCCCGCCACGAGCACCCGACCGAGGACCCGATGGACACCCGCGTCCTGGACGACGTGGTGCGCTTCGTCGGCCAGCGGGTGGCCGCCGTCGTCGCGACGAGCGAGCAGGCCGCCGAGGAGGGCTGCCGCCGCGTGGTCGTCACGTACGAGGAACTGCCGTACGTGATCGACCCGGAGGAGGCCATGCTGCCGGGCGCGCCCGTCCTCCACCCCAAGGGCCCCGAGTCGGGGATCTTCCGCGCCGAGAACAACGTGTGCGGTGAGGTCCACCACACGCACGGCGACATGGAGAAGGGCTACGCGGAGGCGGACGTCGTCCTCGAGGAGACCTTCCAGACCCAGCGCGTGCAGCACGCCAGCCTGGAGACCCACGGCAGCGTCGCGTACTTCGAACCCAAGGAGGAGGGCGACGGCGAGCGCATCACCGTCCGCTCCTCCACCCAGGCTCCCTTCCTGACCCGGCGGGCGCTGTGCGCCCTCTACGACCTCGGCGAGGACGAGGTCCGCGTCGTCGCGGGCCGCGTGGGCGGCGGGTCCGGCGGCAAGCAGGAGATGCTCACCGAGGACATCGTGGTCCTCGCCGCCCTGAAGCTGCGGCGCCCGGTGAAACTCGAATTCACCCGGGCCGAGCAGTTCTACGGTGCCACCACCCGCCATCCCTTCAAGATCACCATCAAGATCGGCGCCAAGGCCGACGGCACCCTCACCGCGCTGCGGATCCGGGTGCTCTCCAACACCGGCGCCTACGGCAACCACGGCCCGGCGGTCATGTTCCACAGCGTCGGCGAGTCCTTCGCCGTCTACAAGGCGCCGAACAAGGAGGTGGAGGCGTACTCCGTCTACACCAACGGCGTCCCGGCGGGCGCCTTCCGCGGCTACGGCCTCGGCCAGGTCCTCTTCGCCCTCGAATCGGTGATGGACGAACTCGCCCTCCGGCTCGGCATGGACCCGCTCGTGCTGCGCGAGAAGAACGTCATCGGCCCCGGCGACCCCATGGTGACCCCGATCGGCCACGAGGAGGACCTGTTCATCGCCTCGTACGGGATGAAGCAGTGCATGGACGTCGTGCGCAAGGCCATCGCCGAGGACCGCAGCCACAAGGACGTCCCGGAGGGCTGGCTCACCGGGACGGGCGCGGCGATCGCGATGATCGCGACCGGCCCGCCGGGCGGCCACTTCGCCGACGCCCGGGTCAGTCTGCTGCGCGACGGTACGTACGACATCGCGGTCGGCACGGCCGAGTTCGGCAACGGCACGACCACCGTCCACCAGCAGATCACCGCGGGCGCGCTGAACACCACGGTGGACCGGATCGCGGTCCGCCAGTCGGACACGGACGTCGTCCGCCACGACACCGGCGCGTTCGGTTCGGCGGGCACGGTGGTGGCGGGCAAGGCGGTGCTGCTGGCGGCGGGCTCCCTCGCGGAGCGGCTCCAGACCTTCGCGGCCCGGCACACGGGCGTGGCCCGGCACCTGTGCACGCTGGAGGCCGAGGCCTTCGAGTGCGCGGGCCGGACCGTCACGCTCAAGGAGCTGTACGAGGCCGCGTACGACCAGGGCAAGCTCGACGAGACGGCGGCGGACGGCCACTGGGGCGGCTCGCCCCGCTCGGTCGCCTTCAACGCCCAGTGGTTCCGCCTCGCCGTGGACCCGGACACGGGCGAGATGAAGATCCTGCGCAGCGTGCACGCGGCGGACGCGGGCAAGGTGATGAACCCGCTCCAGTGCCGCGGCCAGGTGGAGGGCGGGGTGGCCCAGGCGCTCGGCGCGACGCTGTTCGAGACCGTACGCGTCGACGAGCGCGGGGAGGTCACCACGGCGGCCTTCCGGCGCTACCGGCTCCCGCAGTACGCGGACGTCCCGCGCACGGAGGTGCACTTCATGGAGACCTCGGACGCGATCGGGCCGCTCGGCACCAAGTCCATGTCCGAGAGCCCGTTCAACCCGGTCGCGCCGGCCTTCGCGAACGCGCTGCGGGACGCGACGGGCGTGCGGTTCACGGAGCTGCCGGTCACCCGGGACGTCGTCTGGCAGAAGATGCGACCCGGATCCAGCTGATCCTCACCCACCTGCGACCCACATCGTGAGATGAACCTGGCAGCTGAGTTTCCGGAACGCGTCCAGCCGGGCATGACGTCCCCATGGGCAAACTCATGCTGCACGGCGACCTGGACCACCCGGTGACCCTCAGCGTCGCCGACCTGCGGGAGTGGCGGGAGCACCGGGCCGAGGTGGTGTTCGACTGCGCCACCAACGGCCCGCAGCGCCACGTCTTCGAGGGCCCGCTGCTGCGCGAGGTGGTGGCGGACGCGGGGCCGGCCTTCAACCCCCGCCGCCGCAAGGACCGTTCGCGCTTCCTGCTCGCGGTGAGCGGCGGGGACGGCCACCACACCGTCCTGTCCTGGGCCGAACTGGACGCCGACTTCGGCGACAGTCCGGTCCTGCTGGCCACCCGCATGGACGGGGTGGACCTCGACGTGGCGGGCAGCCAGCTGGTGGTGCCCTCGGACCGCTGCGGGGCGCGCTACGTCAGCGCGGTCACCCACGTGTGGTTCGGCGCCCTGACCGCGCCGGACCTGGGCACCTGAGCGGCGCCGGACCCCTACGGCCGCGCCCGCCTCAGGTCAGTGCGGGCATCTCACCGACCGTCTTCGTGATGTCGATCAGGGCGAAGGCCGCGCCCTGCTGGTCCGTGACCGCCGCGAAGCGCCCGAAGGGGCTGTCCATCGGCCCGAAGTGGAGCGTTCCGCCGAGTTCCGTGGTCTTGGCGACCGCCGCGTCGCAGTCCGGGACCGTGAAGTAGACCTGGATGTAGGAGGGGATCTCCGGCGGGAACTCGGGGCCCATCTTCATCCGGCCCAGCACCGGGTTCTCGGGTCCGCCCAGGCTGAAGACCTTGAAGTCCATGTCGACGCCCTCCGGGGCCTCGCCGAGGTCGACCTGGTGGGAGCCGTACGGGAAGACCTGCGGAAGGAAGGCGTCCGCCTTGGCCGGGTCCTTGCTGAAGACCTCCGCCCAGCAGTACGCGCCCGGCTCGGCCACCTTCTCGAAGCCCTTGTGGTCCCCCGGCTGCCAGACGCCGAAGACCGCGCCGCTCGGCTCCTTGGCGATCGCCATGGTGCCGAAGGTGCCGACCTGCATCGGCTCCATCAGCACCTCACCGCCCGCCGCCCTGATCTTCCCGGCGGTCGCCGCCGCGTCGGGCGAGGCGAAGTACAGGCACCACTGCGAGGTCCCCTCCTGGCCCGGCATCGGCGGGACCACCGCCGCCACCGCCTTGCCGTCGACGTACGCCTGCGTGTAGTTGCCGTGCTCGCTGGAGGCCTCGCCGAACGTCCAGCCCAGCACCGCGCCGTAGAAGCTCTTCGCACCCTCGACATCGGTGAACATCGCGTCCATCCAGCAGGGCGCGCCTTCGGGGAACTCGGTCATGATCCATCGACTCCTGAGTCGTGCACGGCGTTCGCTACGACGTGACCCGTCGCCTCCTCACGCTAGGCGCGCGGTGCGGCGACCGCGCGGGGAGCGCGGACGCGCGCGACGCTGGGGGCATGGACATCACGATGCGGCTGGCACAGCAGCCGGACGCCGACGCGCTGCTCGGACGCAGCCCGCTGGCCGCGCTGGTCGGCATGCTGCTGGACCAGCAGGTGCCGATGGAGTGGGCCTTCGCCGGGCCCTACACGATCGCCCAGCGGCTGGGGGCGGACGATCTGGACGCGCACGCGATCGCCGCCCACGACCCGGAGGCCTTCGCGGAACTGCTGTCGCGCAAACCGGCCGTGCACCGCTATCCGGCGGCCATGGCGAAGCGGGTGCAGCAGTTGTGCGCGTACCTGGTGGAGCACTACGACGGGGACGCGGCCGCGCTGTGGGCGGACGCGGGGACCGGCGCCGAGCTGCTGCGGCGGCTCAAGGAGCTGCCCGGTTTCGGGGAGCAGAAGGCCCAGATCTTCCTGGCCCTGCTGGGCAAGCGGCTCGGCGTGCGGCCGAAGGGGTGGCGGGAGGCGGCGGGCGGCTACGGGGCCGCCGGGGTCTACCGGTCGGCCGCCGACATCACCGGGCCGGGCTCGCTCGCCAAGGTGCGGGCGCACAAACAGGAGATGAAGGCCGCCGCCAAGGCCGGGAAGGCCGACGGGGCGGCCGGGGCGACGGCCGACTGAGCCCGCCGCCTACGTCGTCAGGGCCGCCTGCAGCGGCCGGCGGCGCAGCGCCGAGCCGTAGACCTCGTCGGCGTCGAGGCGGCGCAGTTCCTCCGCGATCAGCTCGGCGTCGCTCCGTATCTTCAGGGCGACGCTGCGGTCGGGGCTGCCCGGCAGCACCAGCGTGGCCAGCGCCCCCTTGGGCCGGTCCACCCTGATCTCGCCGCCGGTGGTCTCCAGCCGGACCCGGGTGATGACCGGGCCCTCCGTCGTCACCCGGGTGATGGGCACCCCGAGGCGGTCCTCCAGCCAGCGCGCGAGCAGCTCGGCGCTCGGATTGTCGCCCTCGCTCTCGACGGAACCGCCGGTCACGGGGAGCGGTTTCTGGTCCAGGGCCGCGGCCAGCAGCGCCCGCCAGGGGGTCAGCCGGGTCCACGCGAGGTCGGTGTCCCCGGGGGTGTACACACCGGCCCGCTCGTCCAGGATCGCCACCGGGTCCAGGGCCGACTGGGCGTCGGTGATGCGCCGCTTGGCCAGCACGCCCAGCGGGTCGCGGGACGGATCGGCGGGGGCGTCGGCCGGCCAGAACGCCACCACGGGCGCGTCCGGCACCAGCAGCGGCAGCACCACGGAGCCCGCCTGGGCGGTCAGTTCGCCGTGCAGCCGGAGCAGGACGACCTCCCCGCTCCCGGCGTCGGAGCCGACGCGCAGTTCCGCGTCGAGCCGGGTCTGGCGCAGCTTGTGCGGCCCGCGCGAGGTGCGCTTGATGACCGCGATGATCCGGCAGGGGTGCTCGCGCGAGGCCTCGGAGGCCGCGCGGACGGCGTCGTAGGCGTTCTCCTCGTCGGTGACCACGACCAGGGTCAGCACCAGGCCCATGGCCGGACTGCCGACGGCGCGGCGGGCCTCCAGGAGGGCCCGGTTGACCTGGCTTGAGGTGGTGTCGGTGAGTTCGGTCCGCATGCCCACGAGTCTCTCAGCGACGGGTACGGGGACGTCACCCGGATGGCTCAATTCCCCCCTGGAGGACGGAAACCGGGGCCCGGCACGGCCGTGTCCCGGTCCGCGGAATCACCGCCGCCGCTTCGCCGTGCCGTCACCGCCGCCGCTTCGCCGTGCCGTCAGCGCCGCCGCTTCGCCGTGCCGTCAGCGCCGCCGCTTCGCCGTGCCGAAGATCGAGCGGGAGATCTCCCGTCCCAGCTGGGTCCCGACCGACCGGGCCAGTGAGCGGAACAGTCCGCTGCCGACCACCTTCTCGGCGAGCGAGGGGTCCGGCCTGGGCGCGGTGCGCGCCGTCTTCGCGGCCTCCTTCGCCTCCTTCTCGGCCTCGGCGGCGGCCGCGGCCGTCTCCGCGGCGGCCTCGGCTGCCGCCTGGTCGGCGCTGATCCGCTCGTACGCCGACTCCCGGTCCACGGCCTCGGCGTAGCGCGGGTACAGCGGCGAGGCCTTCACCGCCTGGTCGAGGGCGGTCGGCTCGATCGGCCCCATCAGCGACTGCGGAGCGCGCAGCCGGGTGGCGGCGACCGGCGTGGGCGCGCCCTTCTCGCTGAGCACGGTGACCACCGCCTCGCCGGTGCCCAGCTGGGTGAGCAGCTCCTCCAGGTCGTACTCCGAATTGGGGAACGTGCGCACGGTGGCCTTGAGCGCCTTCGCGTCGTCCGGGGTGAAGGCGCGCAGTGCGTGCTGGACCCGGTTGCCGAGCTGGGCGAGGACGTCGGCGGGCACGTCCTTGGGGGTCTGGGTCACGAAGAAGATGCCGACGCCGCGGGAGCGGATGAGCCGGACCGTCTGGGTGATGGAGTCGAGGAAGGCCTTCGAGGCGCCGTTGAAGAGGAGGTGCGCCTCGTCGATGAAGAAGACGAGTTTCGGCTGCTCCAGGTCCCCGACCTCCGGCAGATCACTGAAGAGATCGGCGAGCAGCCACATCAGGAAGGTGGAGAAGAGCTGCGGCTTGTCCTGGACCGCGGGCAGTTCCAGGACGGACACCGTGCCGCGTCCGTCCGCCGCCGTACGGAGGAATTCACTGGTGTCGAATTCCGGCTCTCCGAAGAATTCCGTGGCCCCCTGCTGTTCGAATGCGGTGAGCGCGCGCAGGATCACCCCGGCGGTCACGGTGGACAGGCCGCCGATGCCCTTCAGCTCGGGTCTGCCCTGGTCCGAGACGAGGAAGGCGACGGTCGCCCGCAGGTCCTTGAGGTCGATCAGCTGCAGGCCCTTGGAATCCGCGTAGTGGAAGATCAGGCCGAGGGACTGCTCCTGGGTCTGGTTGAGCTGGAGCACCTTCGACATCAGGACCGGGCCGAAACTGGTCACGGTCGCCCGGACCGGAATGCCGGGGCCGATTCCGCCGAGCGAATAGAACTCGCAGGGATGCCCGGTTGCCCGCCAGTCCTGGGCGACGTCCTTCGCCCGCTCCTCGATCTTCTCGCCGGGGACACCGGGAGCGGAGATTCCGGAAACGTCTCCCTTGATGTCGGCGAGGAAGACGGGCACCCCGTTCGCCGAGAGCTGTTCGGCGATCAGCTGGAGCGTCTTGGTCTTGCCGGTGCCGGTGGCGCCCGCGACCAGGCCGTGGCGGTTGAGCATGGACAGTGGGATGCGGATCTGGTGGTCCGGGAGGCAGACGCCGTCCCAGAGCAGGGCCCCCAGGTCGAGCGCCGGTCCTGTAAAGCCGTACCCGGCGAGGATCCGGTCGGCCGCGGGGGCCGCCGTCGCCGTTTCGTTGCTCTCGTGACTGCTCTCGCTCATGCATCACTCCCGAAATAGCGCTCTCTGCCACTTTTGCACCACGGCGACGAGGCTGCGCCCGCAGGCCCTTGACCGGTAGGCTTTCCGTGTGATCTTCAAGCGCATCGGAAGCGGGCGGCCGTACCCCGACCACGGCAGGGAAACCACCCGGCAGTGGGCGGATGTCGCGCCGCGCCCGGTCCGGCTGGACCAGCTCGTGACCACCAAGGGCCAGCTGGACCTCGAAACGCTGCTCGCCGAGGACTCGACTTTCTACGGCGACCTCTTCGCCCACGTCGTGAAGTGGCAGGGCGACCTCTACCTGGAGGACGGGCTGCACCGCGCCGTCCGCGCCGCGCTCCAGCAGCGCCAGGTGCTGCACGCGCGCGTCCTAGAACTGGGCTGAGCGGCGCCGGGTATCCCCTGGATTGCGCCTTTCGGGTCGGCCTTGGCCTATGAACAGATCATTGAGTAGGCATCGTCACCGGGCCGCACTACGCTGCCGCCCATGAGCATGCTCACTCCCCCCGGCATGGGCGGAAAGTACCGCGTCACGGGAGCCGCCTACCCCCGCATGCACCGTCCCCGACGTCGTCGGCGGATCGTGTTCGCCGTGCTCGGTGCGGTCGTCGCGCTCGCGCTGCTCGGCTACGGGGGGCTGCAGCTCATCGGCGTCTTCCGGGGCGACGGCGGCAAGCGCTCCGCCGCCGCCAAGGACTGCGCGAAGGCCGCCGCGAGCGCGAAACCCGTCGCCAAGACCGACACGGCGGGCGGCGCCGGAGGCAAACCGGCCGCCGGGCTGCCCCAACCCGGCCAGATCACCGTCAACGTCTACAACGCCACCCCGCGCGCGGGTCTGGCCAAGGCCGTCGGCGAGGAACTGAAGAAACGCGGGTTCGTCATCGGCCAGGTCGGCAACGCCCCCGCGGGCTTCGACAAGAAGGTGACCGGCCCCGGGATACTGCTGGGCTCGCCCCGGACGGACAAGGCCGCCTTCTCCGTCCTCGGTGCCCAGCTGGCCGGAGCCACCCCGCAGACCGACACGCGCGAGGGCACGGACATCGACCTGATCCTCGGGGACTCCTTCAAGGAACTGACCAAGAAGGAGGACGCGGACAAGACGCTGGCCCTCCTGGCCAACCCCAAGCCCGCGCCCGCCGCCACCTGCTGACCCCGGCCTCGGCCCTGATCCCGGTACGACAGCGGGACCGCCGGATTCCGGCGGTCCCGCTGTCGTATCCGAACGTTCGGAGGTCCGGAGGTCCGAAGGTCCGGAGGTCCGGCCCTCCGGGCGTGGGGGCGTGCGGCTATTCGGCCGAGCCGTACATGCGGTCGCCCGCGTCGCCCAGGCCCGGCACGATGTAGCCGTGCTCGTTGAGCCGCTCGTCCACGGCGGCGGTCACGACCGTCACCGGCGCGCCCGCCAGCTCGCGCTCCATGACCTCGACGCCCTCGGGCGCGGCCAGCAGCACCACGGCGGTGACGTCGTCGGCGCCGCGCTTGATCAGTTCCTTGATCGCCGCGACCAGCGTGCCGCCGGTGGCGAGCATCGGGTCCACGACGTAGACCTGGCGTCCGGAGAGGTCCTCGGGCATGCGCGTCGCGTACGTGGAGGCTTCCAGGGTCTCCTCGTTGCGGACCATGCCCAGGAAGCCCACCTCGGCGGTCGGCAGCAGCCGCACCATGCCGTCGAGCATGCCGAGACCGGCGCGCAGGATCGGCACCACGAGCGGGCGCGGGTAGGAGAGCTTGACCCCGGTCGTCGGGCCGACCGGAGTGACGATGTCGCTCTGTTCGGTGCGGACGTCCCGGGTGGCCTCGTAGGCGAGCAGGGTCACCAGCTCGTCGGCGAGCCGCCGGAAGGTCGGGGAGTCCGTGCGCTGGTCGCGCAGAGTGGTGAGTTTGTGCGCCACCAGCGGGTGGTCGACGACATGAATCCGCATGACTCCACAGTAACCGGGCGGACCGGGCCCCGGGTC
>NZ_JASISO010000035.1 GCF_030063135.1 Streptomyces sp. G-G2 | reverse complement strand
GCCGGAGCGCGGGTCGACCGGGTACCCGCAGCCGTACGCGGACCCCGGGGGCGGGGCCGCCCAGGGGTCGTACGGCGGCGGCTGGGACGGGGGCTGGGTACTCACGGGGTGAGCGGCTCCATCAGGCGGGGGATGTGCGAACGATTGCGCGAATAGTACGCAAGGGCAACGACGCGCGCTCCCGTCGCCCCCGCCGCGACCCTCACAACCCGCTCCCCGCCTGTCCCGCGCGTAGCATCCGTCCCAGAGACCAGCCCGAACGAGCACATGAACGAGCAAAGGCGCTCCTCCCATGACGCACGGACTTCCCGGTTACGTCTGCCCCGACGACGGCGCCCGCGCCGACGTCCGCACCGCGCCCTGGTGCTGCCCGGTCTGCGCCGGGCCGTGGGACCTGGACTTCGTGGCGGAACCGGTGGGGACGCCCGGCGCCGGGCCGCACTCGCTGTGGCGCTACGGGCCCGCGCTGCCGTTGCCGGGCGCGCCGACGGTGAGCCTCGGCGAGGGGTGCACGCCGCTGGTCCCGCTGACCGACCGGATCTCCGCCAAGCTCGACTTCCTGATGCCGACCCTGTCGTTCAAGGACCGGGGCGCGGTGATGCTCGCCGAGCTGGCGCGGCGGCTGGGGCCGGAGCGGGTGGTGGCCGACAGCAGCGGCAACGCCGGGACCTCGGTGGCGGCCTACTGCGCGCGGGCCGGGCTGCCCTGCGAGGTGTTCGTGCCCGAGGGGACCTCCGCGAAGAAGACCGAGCAGATCAAAGCGCACGGGGCGCGGGTGCGGCGGATCGGGGGCGGCCGCGAGGCGGCGGCGCGGGCCGCGCGGGCGGCGGCCGACGAGCCGGGCGTCTTCTACGCGAGCCATGTCTTCAACCCCTACTTCCTCCATGGCACGAAGACGTACGTGTACGAGGTGTGGGAGGCACTGGGAGGCGAGCTCCCCGAGGTACTGGTGGTGCCCGTGGGGAACGGGACGCTGCTGCTGGGCGCGGCACTGGCGATCGCCGAACTGGCGCGGGCGGGCGTACGGGCCCCCGCGCTGGTCGGCGTCCAGGCGGCGGCCGTGGCTCCGCTGGCGGCGGCCTTCGCGGCCGGGGCCCACGAGCTGACCGTCCCCGGCGCGGCGGCGCCCACCCTGGCCGAGGGCATCGCGATCCCGGCGCCGCCGCGGGCCCGGCAGATCCTGGCGGCGGTCCGGGCGTCGGGGGGCACCTTCCTGACGGTGCCGGAGGACGCGATCCGCGCCGCGCAGCGCGACCTGGCGGCGCGCGGGCTGTACGTCGAACCCACGGCCGCGGCGTGCTGGGCCGCCGTGGGCCCGGCCGCCCCCGCCGATCCCCTCTCCTCCCGCACGGCGGTCCTCCCCCTCTGCGGCGCGGGCGCCGCATCGGGCCTGGCCCCCGACACCCGCCCCGGCCCCGTCGGCACGTGAGGCGCGGCGTGCGGGGCGGGGCCCCGGAACGCTCCCGCAGCGGCACCCACCGGCTCCCCGCGGGCCCGCCCCCCGGCTCCCGCGGGCCCATCCCCCCGGCCCCCGCGCGCGGCATCCCTCCGGTCCCCGCAAGGTCCGGTATTCGCCCGCCCCACCCGGCCCCCCTCTGATGAAATGCCCGCATGACCAAGACGATTGACCTTTCCCGTGCCCACGCCTTCCACGCCCTGCACACCCCCGCCGCGCCCCTGGCCCTCGCCAACGCCTGGGACGTCGCCAGCGCCCGCCTCGTCGAGGCCGCCGGGTCCCCCGCCGTCGCCACCACCAGCGCCGGTGTCGCCTGGTCCCTCGGTTCGCCCGACGGCGACTCCCTCTCCCGGGACCGCGCCCTCGACCTGATCGCCCGCGTGGTCGCCGCCGTGGAGGTCCCGGTAACCGCCGACATCGAGGGCGGGTTCGGCGCCGACGCCGCCGGGGTCGGCGAGACCGTCACCGGCGTACTGGCCGCGGGCGCCGTCGGCGTCAACATCGAGGACCGCTTCCGGGACCCCGCCGAGCAGGCGGAGCGTCTGGCCGCCGCCCGCGCGGCCGCGGACGCCCTCGGGGTCCCGCTCTACATCAACGCCCGCGTGGACACGTACCTCCTGGGCCTCGGCGAGCCCGGCCCGGCCCGGCTGGCCGAGACGCTGACCCGCGCCGCCGCCTACCTGGAGGCCGGGGCCAGCGGTGTCTTCGTGCCCGGCGTGTACGACCCGGCCACCGTCACCGAGCTGGCCCGCGGCATCGACGCCCCGCTGAACATCCTGGTCGGCCCCGACGCCCCCGGCGTCGCCGCGCTGGGCGAGCTGGGCGTGGCCCGGGTCAGCCTCGGTTCCTGGGTCGCGGAGGCCGCGTACGCCGTGGTCCGGCGGGCGACGGAGGAGCTGCTCGCGGGCGGCACCTACGGGGCGGTCGCGGACTCCCTCTCCTACGGCGAGCTGAACTCCCTGTTCAAGGGCTGAGGTCCACGACCTGACACCCTCGGGAAACCCGGTGCGGCCGTACGTCTGTCCGATCGTAGGATCCCGGGGTGACGACACCACCCGACTCCCCCGGTTCCCCCCTCGACTCCCGGACCAGACCGGTCTCCGCCGCCGTCTGGGCCGCCCTCGCGATCGTCTACGTCGTCTGGGGCTCGACCTACCTCGGGATCCGGATCGTCGTCGAGACGATGCCCCCGTTCCTCTCCGCCGGGGCCCGCTTCGTCTGCGCGGGCCTGCTGCTCGCCGCGCTGGTCGCCTGGCGCGGCGGCGGTCCGGGTGCCCTGCGGGTCACCCGGGCGCAGCTCGGCTCGGCGGTGGCCGTCGGGCTGCTGCTGGTGCTGGGCGGCAACGGCCTGGTCGTCCTGGCCGAGACCGCCGTGCCGTCGGGGCTGGCCGCGCTGATGGTGGCCGCCGTACCGATGTGGGTGGTGCTGCTCCGGCTGACGGCCGGCGACCGGCCGCCGTCGCGCACGCTGGGCGGCGTCCTCGTGGGTCTCGCGGGTCTGGCCGTGCTGACCAGTCCGGGGCTCAGCGGCGAGGTGCGGCTGTGGGGCGTGCTGTCGGTGCTGGCGGGGTCGCTGCTGTGGTCGCTGGGCTCGTTCTCCTCGTCCCGGCTGCCGCTGCCGGGCGATCCGTTCGCGGCGAGCGCGTACGAGATGCTCGCGGGCGGCGCCGGCGCGCTCCTCGTGGGCCTGGCCCGGGGCGAGCAGCACGGGCTGGACCCGGCGGACTTCTCCACCCGCTCCTGGCTGGCGCTCGGCTACCTGGTGCTCATGGGGTCGCTGGTCGGGTTCACGGCGTACGCCTGGCTGCTCCAGTCGGCGCCGCTCTCCCTCGTGTCCACCTACGCCTACGTCAACCCGGTGGTCGCGGTCGCCCTCGGCGCGCTGGTCCTGGGCGAGGAGCTGACCTGGCCGATCCTGGTCGGCGGCGCGATCGTGGTCGCGGCGGTGTGCGTGATCGTGAGCACCGAGCGCCGGAAGCGCCCGGTGCAGTTGGAGGGGTAGCCGGAGGGGCCGTCGGCGGGGCAGTCGCAGGGGGAGCCGCCGGGGGAGTCCGCTCCGGCCCGCGCGGCCGCGCGGTCAGTCGCGCGCGGCCCGGTCGTACAGCGCCTTCGCGCGGCCGTCGAAGAGCGCGGCGGTGGAGTCCACGTCCGTGTCCCCGCCGCTGAGCACCGCGATGAGCCTGCCGGGCTGGCCGGGGCCGCCCCGGTCGGCGATCCAGGGGCTGCCGCTGGTGCCCGTCCAGAAGCCCGCGCAGCTGATGTAGAGCATGTTCGGGTCGTCGGTGTCGTGCACGGTCTGGGTGGTGCAGGAGACCGGCTTGTTCTTCGGGTTGAACGCCGAGTCCGGGTAGCCGACGGCGGTGACGTCGCGCTCGTACCCGGAGGCCCAGTCGGGGGACGGCGCCTCGCCGCGCCCCACGGCCTGCTGGACGGTGCGGCCCTTCTTGTCCGGCTCGATGGTCAGGAAGGCGAAGTCGGCGGTGTCGTCGCCCCACTTCGTCCAGCGGTCGTCCACGTGGATCGCGCTGACCTTCCAGCGCCCGAGCGGCTGCGTGCCGCTGCCCTCGCCGGAGAAGGCGGGCGCGAAGGACAGCTCGCCGATGGCGAGGCCGTCGTGGGCGACCTCGCCCGGGGTGCCGTCCTCACCGGCCGGGGCCACGCAGTGCGCGGCGGTGGCGACGACGTTGCCCCGGGGGCTGTCGACCACGCTCGCGGTGCACCAGTGCTCCCCGTTGGCCATCAGGACGCCGACGGCGGGGAAGGGCATCGCCTCCGGGTGGTCGGCACCGGACGACTCGAAGACCGCCACGGCGACGACCGCCGCGATCCCGGCGGCCGCGGCGGACGCGCCCTTCACCACCGTGCTGCTCATCGCGCGGCGGAGACGGGATCGGGGCTCTTCCCCGGACCGTGGACCGGAGTCGTGGACGGGGTCGCGCTCGTCGGCGCGCCCGGCGTCACGCTCGGGTCGGGGGTCGGGGGCAGCAGTACTTTGCTGATCCACTCCAGCGAGCCCTCCCTCATACCGCGGATGTACGACTTCCCATTGTGCTCACCATCCTGGATCACCTGGAGCCGGGTGTGCACAGGGCCCTTGCTGTAGTCCCTCATGAACTTCTCGGCCTTGTCGCGGCCGCTCTCCTTCGTACCTATCTGGAAGTTGATGTAGACGTCGGGGCCGCCCGCCGTGATCAGTTTCTCGGCGAGCTTCTCCGGGTCGTTCTCGTCCATCGCCCGGGTGTCCCCCTTCCAGAGCGGGGAATCGGGCACTATGTCGACGCCGCTGGCGATGACCGCCTTGAACCGGTCGGGGTACTTCAGTACGTGCTTGAAGGCACCGAACCCGCCGGAGGAGGACCCC
Organism: Streptomyces sp. G-G2; assembly: GCF_030063135.1. Lineage (GTDB taxonomy): Bacteria > Actinomycetota > Actinomycetes > Streptomycetales > Streptomycetaceae > Streptomyces. Next base: position 85,289 of record NZ_JASISO010000035.1, on the reverse strand, counting down.
ATGAAGGCCCAGCCGTCACGGGACGCGAAGGTACGGAAATTGGCCTTCACGAAATCCGGTACGTCATCGGCCATCCAGGTGCCCATCCTGGGCTCTCCAGGGATGTCCGAACCGTCGAAGTGGTGCTTGGTGTCGGCGTTGATCACCGGCATGACGAGAAGGAAGGGCAGGCTCTTGCCCGACGTCGCGCCGTCGGTCACGGTCTGCTGGAGGCCGAGGCCCGGGCCGGTCCCCCAGTAGTTGGTGGGGTAGCCGCGGCCGCCGGGCAGGGCGATCAGGACCGGGAAGGCGCTCTTCGCGTACGCCGGGTCGTCGTACTCCTTCGGCGCCCACACCCATACGTCGCCGGTGAACCCGGACTTCTTCCCGGCCAGGGTGGTCCTGCCGATCTCGGTTCCGTCGGGGAGGCGGCCGGTGCGCTGGAAGGCGGCCCTGGGTCCGGTCGGCATCCGTACACCGGGCCGGGCATCGCGCTGGGCGGCGTTCTCCGCGTCCACCTGGCCGGCGGTGTCCTGGAGCCGGCCGAAGGACATCGGTTCGCCGATGTCGGAGAAGAGCCCGAACTGGTACGCCGCCGCGCCGCCCCCCGCGGTGAGCGCGAGGGCGAGGGAGCCGCTGATCAGCAGCCTGCGGCGGCGCTTGGGACGGCCGGCCCCGGCCGCCCGCCCCGGGTGGCCGGTCGCGTGGCCGGTCGCGGGCTCGGGCTCGTGGCCGGTCGCGAGGTCTCGCTGGTGCTGGTGGTCATGCTGCACGGAATCGTCCCGTTCCTTCTCCGGCGCCCTGGAAGGGCGCGGGCAGGACCGTTTGGTCCCCCTTACACCCCTATGAGAGGGATGAAAGGTGGGTTGGGTTGCCTCCGGCGGCAGTGATGTGCGTCGGGCCGTGCGTCGGACCGGCGCACGTCAGGCTGCGCGCGTCAGGCGGTGCGCGTCAGCCCTCGGCGGACTTGGGGCCCTTCAGCACCTTGCTGATCCACTCCAGCGAGCCTTCCTTCATGCCCCGCACGTAGTGCCAGCCGTTGTGCTCGCCGTTCTGGATGTCCCGGATGGTGACCTTGACCGGGCCCTTGCCGAACTCCGTCTGGAACTTCTCCATCCGGGCCCGGTCCTTCTCCTTCGTACCGATCTGGAAGTTGATGTAGACCTCGGGGCCCTTGGCGTCGATCAGCTTCTGGGCGAGCTTGCGCGGGTTGTTCTCGTCCATTCCCTTGGTGTCCCCCTTCCACAGCGGGGAGTCGGGAACGATCTCGCCGCCGCTGGCGATCACGGCCTTGAACCGGTCGGGGTGCTGGAGCACCTCCTTGAGGCCGACGAACGCACCGGAGGAGGACCCCATGAAGGCCCAGCCGTCACGGGACTTGTACGTACGGAAATTGGCCTTGGCGAAGTCCGGTACGTCCTCGGCGATCCAGGTGCCCATCTTGGGCTGGCCCGGGATGTCGGAGCCGTCGTAGTAGTTCTTCTCGTCCGGGTTCAGCACCGGCATGATCAGCACGAAGGGCAGGCTGGTGCCCGCCTGGACGCCCTCGCTGATGGCCTTCTGGAGGCCGAGGCTGCGGTCGGACCAGTAGTTGGCCGGGAAGCCGTTGCCGCCGGGGAGCGCGATCATCACCGGGAAGGCACTCTTGGCGTACGTGGGCTCGTAGTACTCCTTGGGGGCCCACACCCACACGTCACCCGTGAACCCGGACTTCGCCCCGGTCAGCCGGGTCTTGGCTATCTTCGTGCCGTCGTCCAGGCTGCCCGTCTGCTTGAACTCGGCCCGCGGCCCGGTCTCCAGTTGGACGTCCGGGTCACCGCTCGGCTTCGGCGCTTCCTTGCCGCCGCCGCTGCCGCCGGGGGCGGAGGCGCCCGCGGCCGGGGTCCCGCCGAAGCTCACAGGGTCGCCGTCGCCCGAGAACCAGTCCAGCTTCCAGGCCGCGAAGCCCCCGCCGCCCGCCACCAGGACCACGGCGAGCGCGGCGCTGATCCACACCCCGCGCCGGGACCTCCGGGGCCCCTCGCCGCGCCCCCGGCCGCCCGAGGGTCCGGACGGCGGCGTCGGAGGGCTCCGCGGGGGCTGGTGCTGGGGCTCGTACGGGTGGGGCCGGGCCTCGTACGACGGGGTCCGGAGGTCGTACGGCTGGGGCTGGAGGTCGTACGGCTGGGGTTGACCGGCATGGCCGGCGTCATCGGAGCGGCCGGAGTGACCCGAGCGGCCGAAATGGCCCGAGTGACCGGACCGACCGGAGTGGTCCGGTGCCTGATGACCGCTCGGATCCTGGTACGGCTGGTCGTCGGGCCGCGGGCGCTGCGGGTACTGGTGCACGGACTTCGCTCCGAACGGTCATGACTGCCCCTGCTGGACAGAACGGCTTGGCATCCCTCTTCTCCTGATGCGCGAATCTCGCACAAGGTTTCAAATCCAGGCAAAAAAATGACCCGTATCCCACCAAGGACGCCGTCTCCCCCCTCGGCCGCACCCCGCGCCCGCGGCGGGCCGGAACTGCGCGTTTGACCCCTTGGCACGCCGTTCGAATCTCCCTACCTTCGGGATCCAGCCCATCAGGGATTGCGCGACACGACACGGAGGCGTCACATGCCCACAGCCACACCGTTGCTCCCGAAGCTCGACGAAGTCCGCGACGCGGGCCCCCTGGAGGTCGATGAGGAGTCGATCGTGTTCGAGGACGACGACCGCTCCGACCTCGAACCCACGGCGTGTCTCGCCGACCCGTGGGTCACCGCCACCACCCGCTTCGCCTGCGAGAACAACTCCTAGCGGTGGCCGGGTCCACCGCCGGCGGCGATGGAAGGGACGCACGGAACGGATGGTCCGACGCGACGTGGACATATCTGACCGATCCGCGCATGCCGGCGGTGGACCACGGCTGGAAACTGCACCTCTCGGCCCGCCCCGACGAGTTGGCGGCCGTCACCGCGCTCGTCCTGCCGGTACTGCGGCGGCACGTCTGCCACGCGAAGTACGCCAAGGATCCGGAAACGCTGCGGGCCATCAATTCCGGGGTGGGCGGCCCGGGCGTCGTGGGCAAGGCGATCACGGTGTACCCCCTGCCCGGCACCGTCGCGGAGATCGGCGCGGAGCTGGTCGGCGTGCTGCGTGACCGGGAGGGGCCGCAGGTCGTCAGCGACCGGCGGATCGACCCGCGCTCCCCCGTCTACTACCGCTACGGGCCCTTCACCGGCGAGTACCGGACCGGCCGCGGCGGGCGGCTCGAATCGGTCATGACCGGGCCCGACGGCCAGCTCTTCGACGGGCTCGCCGTCGGCGCGTACCGCTGCCCGCCCTGGGCCGAGGACCCCTTCCCGACCGCTGCCGCCCGGACCGGCCCCGCGGGCGGGCGGTCCGTCCGGGGTCTCGGCGGCGGGCGCTACGAGATCACCGCCGGAATCGTGCGCACCCCGCAGGGCAACGTCTACCGCGCGCTCGACCGTTCCTCCGGCCGGACCGTGGTGGTCAAGCAGGCACGGGCCTTCGTGTCCGAGGACCCGACCGGTACGGACAGCCGCGACCGACTGCGCAACGAGCGCGGGATCCTCGCCGCCCTGGCCCCGGTCACCGGAGTGCCCCGCGGGCTGGACTACTTCCGCCACCAGCCCGACGAGTACCTGGTGATGAGCGACTGCGGCGACCGGGACCTGCGCCGGGACGTCCAGGAGAACGGCCCGTACGCCGACGCCCGTCCCCCGCGTTCCCCTGACGCCCTGCCCGAGCTGGCCACCCGGCTGCTGCGCATCGTGGACGAGATCCACGGGCGGGGCGTGGTCATCCGCGACCTCAAGCCGAACAACGTGGTCCTCGACGGCGCGGGCCTGTGCCACGTGATCGACTTCGGGATCAGCGAGCTGAACGGCGTCGGCCCGAGGGGCGCGACCCCCGGCTACAGCGCCCCGGTGCTGCGGGCGACCGGTCCGGCCGCGCCCGCCGACGACTACTACGCGCTGGGCGCGACCCTGTGCTTCGCCGCCACGGGCCTGGACCCGGTGATCGTGGACACGGGTACGGGCACGGGCGCTGGCACCGGCGCTGGCACCGACGCCGCGATCAACCGGGACCGGACCCTGGAGGGCCTGGCGTGGGCACTGCCGGGCCGTGCCCACGGGGGGTTGCGGGCGGCGATCGGCGGCCTGATGAGCTTCGACCCGGCCGTGCGGACCTCCGCCGCGGCCGGGCTCCGTACCGGGACACCGGACCCGTCCCCGGCATCGCGGCGGCTCCCCCGGCCGCTGCCCCGGCCCCGGCCCCGGCTGGACGACGTCCTGCTCCAGGAGGTCATCGCGCACACGGCGGAGTACTGCGTGGCCGAGGCGCGCCGGATCGCCGACCCGGAACTGGCCGCCCGCTCGCCCGTCCCCACGCCGATCGACGTCTACGGCGGAAGCTCCGGGCTGGGTCTGGAACTCCTCCACCACACGCACCGGCCCGGTGTGCCCGAGGCCGTCGACGCGCTGGCGCGGTGGACGGCGGACCAGTCCAGGAACCTGTCGCCGGGCTTCTACGCGGGGCGCGCCGGGGTGGACCTCTTCCTGGCGGAGGCGGGAGTGGCGCCCGCCCCGGCGTACCCGACGCAACCGGCCCTCCCGACCCGGGCACCGGACGGCGGGCCGCCCGAAGCCGACCTCATCGAGGGGGTCGCGGGCATCGGCGTCGGCAGACTGCTGCTCGCCCGGGGCGCGGCCGACGGGGCGGGCGCCGACGCGCACGTGGCCGTCGCCGCCGAGTGCCAGCGGATGCTGACGTCCGGCCGGGCCCGGCTGACCCCGGCGGGCGCCCGTACGACCGGCAGCGCCGCGCTGGACGAGGGCCTCGCGCACGGCGGCGCGGGCGTGGCGTACTTCCTGCTCGAATTCGGCAGCGCCACGGGCGACCCGGAGGCCGTCCGCGCCGCCGAGGAGGCCTGCGCCCGCCTGGCCTCGGTCACCCCGGACATCATCGCGGCGGCCCGGGCACCGGGCGCGACCCGCCGCTACGGCTCGTGGTGCCGCGGCCTCGCCGGCATCGGGACGGTCCTGGTCCGCGCCGCCGACCGCCTGGGCGAACCGGCGTACCTCACCCTCGCCCAGCGCAGCGCCCGCACCTGCGCCACCCTGGCCCCACGCATGCCGCTGGTCGGCCAGTGCTGCGGCCTGTCCGGGGTGGGCGACCTGATGCTGGACCTGGCCGGAGCCTCGTCGGCCGCCGCCTCCGAGGAGTTCCGGAGGGCCGCCGAAACCATCGCGCTGATCATCCTGACCCGCAGCGGCGGCCCCCGCTCCCGCCCCACCTTCCCGGACACCGGCCTCACCACCCCCACGGCCACCTGGGCCACCGGCTCCGCGGGCGTCCTCTCCTTCCTCCGCCGCCTCCACACCCGAACCACCCCCCGACTGGGCCTGATCGGCTGACCGTCCCGGCCCGGCCCCGCCCCGCAGGACCTGACACGGCACGGGCATCCACACATCACAGACCGGTTACTCCCCACGCATTAGGTGCGCCCCGTGACGACCATGTCCGGATGCGCACACATCGCACCTTCGCGGCCCTCGGCGCCGTGGCATTCCTCTCCCTCACCGGCTGTCAGACCGTGGCGCCCACCGGCACCACACCTGCCACGCCCAGGCCGACCACCCCGAAGACGAGGACGGCCACCGTCCCCAACCTCGTCGGCAAGGGACTCCAGAGCGCCCAGGACGAGTCACAGGCGGCCGGCTTCCCCGCGCTGACCTCCCACGACGCCCTCGGCCGCGGCCGCGTCCAGGCCGTGGACCGGCACTGGAAGGTCTGCACCCAGGCCCCGGCGGCCGGCCAGACCGTCCCCGCCGAGACCACCCTCGATTTCGGCGCCGTGAAGCTCGAAGAAACCTGCCCCACCAAGGACCAGGGCCCGGAACCGCAAGCGGCCGGCGTCATGCCGGACTTCACGGGCAAATCCGTGAAAGCGGTCCGCGGTTCCCTGCCGTCCAACACCAGCATGACCGTCAAGGACGCGACCCAGGGCCGCATGGTGCTCCAGGACTCGAACTGGAAGGTCTGCGCCCAGACCCCCAAACCCGGCACCGCCCTGACAGGCCAACCCCTGGCGTTCACCGCGGTCAAGTTCGAAGAGCCCTGCCCCTGACCCGCGGAGGTTCCCCCGCGACGCGGCGCCCGGCCCTAGACCGGCACCGCGAGGCCGAAGGGGGCCGGCTCCCACAGCGGCCGACTCCTTTCGACCTCACGGTGTCCGAAGGAGGTGCCGGCGAGAACGGCATAGCCTCACGAATATGCTGTGAAATCCCATCACCGCTATCGGTCATGCGCCCAACATCCCTTCACCCGCCAGCTGCGAGAAAACGTCACGCCAATCAGGCCCAGCCTCGCAACGAGAGCGCGGTCGAGCAGCTCGCGCTCGACTTCATCAAGAACCACGGCGAGTCCACCTCCGACGCGGCCCGCGTGCTGGCGACGGCGTACGGGGTCTCCTCCTAAGTGGTCTGCAGCGGAGGGCTCACCGAGATGCACACATTGCGGGCCAAGGTCTGACCGATGTTTTCAATCACCAGCACGAGCAACGATGACCCAGGGATACGGGGCCTGATGTCGACGATGACGTACGGCTCCGCCTGCTCGCGTTGCGCCTTCTCCGTGAGGGCGTTGGCTCGGGCAACTGCTCTCGCCTGGCGCCGGTTGTAGACGAGGGCCCAAAACGCGGCCGTCGTCGAGAAGACGAGAGCTGCCACGGAAATGACCACCGTGGCGATCTGGACCGATGCGTCGCTCATGGCCGGATGCTAGGTGGGGACCGGTTTATGGCGTGGCAGGTTGCCGAAATTCCTCCGGCCGGGATCGTTGGCTCGCCAGCTTGAACTACGGGCCGCTACGGTGAAGCCATGACCGCACTGCCCGACTGGATGCGCCCGCCGCGCGCGGAAGGCTGGTTCGCGGAGGACCTGGACCGCCTCCCCGAGGCACCACGCCACACCGAGCTCATCGACGGAGCCCTCATCTTCATGATGTCGCCACAGCGGTCCTGGCACGGCCGCCTCGTCACCGCCCTGACCACCACGCTCATGGCGCAGGCGCCGACCGGCTTCGAGGTCGAGCGGGAGATGACAATCCGCCTCGATGCCCGCAACCGCCCGGAGCCGGACCTCTTGCTGACCGACCTGCCCTACGACCCGGACCGCACGTGGTACGCCCCGAAGGCCGTGAAGCTCGTCGTGGAGGCCGTGTCACCCGAGTCCGCCCATCGCGATCGCACAGTAAAGCTCCGCAAGTACGCGGAGGCCGGCATCCCTCACTACTGGTGCATCGAGGACGAGGACGGCTCACCCGTCGTCCACGTCTACGAACTCGACGAACCCACCGGCGCATACGCGCCAGCCGGGATCTTCCGAGGCACCCTCCAGCGCCCGGTGCCCTTCGAGATCAGCCTCGATCTCGACAAGCTCACACCGCCACGAAGCGGCTGACGAGTCAGCACCAAGTCAGCACGGCAATACAGAAGGGGTCGGACTCGACAGAGTCCGACCCCTTCTGACCTGCACGCTTGACGCAGCTACCTCACATGCGGTAATGAGGCGACTACACGTTGAAGCGGAACGTTCAACACAGGGCTCCGACCTGCGAAAACGCGACTTCCGGAGCCCCCATCCAGCACCGATCCAGCACGGTGCGCGTTCATCCAGCACATCCAGCACGCGGGCGTCGAGGCGACACCTGCCCACCACCACCACATCTATTGTGTACGCATGGGACACTCGGTACCCTTGAGCGCATGACGCAGCCACTGCCCATAGAGTCCATCCGCGACGTGCGTGCACACTTGTCGGAGGTAGTGGAGCGCGCAGACCGCGACGACGTGCCCACAGTGATCACGCGCCGAGGCAAGGAAGTCGCCGCCATCGTCTCCATCGAGGTGCTGCGCAAGTACCAGGAGTGGGAAGAGCGCGAGATCAATCGGATCATCGACGAGCGCATGGCCAACCCCGCACCCGGCATCCCGATCGAGGACATCATGAGGGAGACGCTGGCGCGCGGTGAGTGAGTACCGAACCGTCTTCCGCCCCGAGGCGCAGGCCGAGCTTCGGAAGATCCCCCGCGACATGGCACTGCGCATCCTGGCCAAGCTGACCGAGCTGGAGACGGACCCTCTCGGCTTCAACACCACCGCACTTGTATCCCAGCCCGAACGGCGCCGGCTGCGCGTCGGCGACTACCGCGTCGTCTACACGATCGACAACGGAGAGCTGATGGTCTGGGTCGTTCACGTGGGACACCGGTCCACCGTTTACGAGACCTGAGCACCCCTGACTCCACATCAGAATATCCAGCACCCATCCAGCACGGTGACGACGAAGGGGCCGGACTCGGCAGAGTCCGACCCCTTCTGACCTGCACGCTTGACCAATCAAATCGCGTAAAGTAAGCGCTTGGCTACACGTTGAAGCGGAACTCCACCACGTCGCCGTCCTGCATGACGTAGTCCTTGCCCTCCATGCGGGCCTTGCCCTTGGCGCGGGCTTCGACGACCGAGCCGCATTCGACCAGGTCCGCGAAGGAGATGACCTCGGCCTTGATGAAGCCGCGCTGGAAGTCCGTGTGGATCACGCCCGCCGCCTCGGGGGCCGTGGCGCCCTTCTTGATGGTCCAGGCGCGGGTTTCCTTCGGGCCTGCCGTCAGGTAGGTCTGGAGGCCCAGGACCGTGAAGCCGACGCGGCCGAGGGTGGCCATGCCGGGCTCCTCCTGGCCGACCGACTGGAGGAGTTCGAGGGCCTCGTCGTCGTCCAGCTCGATCAGTTCCTGCTCCAGCTTGGCGTTCAGGAAGATCGCCTCGGCCGGGGCCACCAGGGCGCGCTGGGCGTCCTTGAAGGCGTCGTCCGTCAGCTCGTCCTCGTCGACGTTGAAGACGTAGAGGAAGGGCTTCGTGGTCAGCAGGTGCAGCTCGTGCAGGAGGTCGCCCTGCTCGGTGCCCTTGGTGATGCCGTGCGAGAAGAGCGTGTCGCCCGCTTCGAGGAGCTTCTGGGCCTTCTCGACGGCCGCGAGGACCGCGACCTTCTCCTTCTGGAGGCGGGACTCCTTGGTCAGGCGGGGCACCGCCTTCTCGATCGACTGGAGGTCCGCGAGGATCAGCTCCGTGTTGATCGTCTCGATGTCGTCCTTCGGCGAGACCTTGCCGTCGACGTGGACGACGTTCTCGTCCTTGAAGGCGCGGATGACCTGGCAGATCGCGTCGGACTCACGGATGTTCGCGAGGAACTTGTTGCCGAGGCCCTCGCCCTCCGAGGCGCCGCGCACGATGCCCGCGATGTCGACGAAGTCGACGGTCGCCGGGAGGACCTTCTGGGAGCCGAAGATGCCCGCGAGGACGGCGAGGCGGGCGTCCGGAACGCCGACGACGCCGACGTTCGGCTCGATGGTGGCGAACGGGTAGTTGGCCGCCAGCACGTCGTTCTTGGTCAGGGCGTTGAAAAGGGTCGACTTGCCGACATTCGGCAGGCCGACGATTCCGATCGTGAGCGACACGTTGGCGACTTCCCGTAGCTGGAGGGGGGCGGCCCGGGTACGGGCCATCGGACAGTTTACTTTCCGGCGGGTACCACTCGATGTACGCGTGTCCAGGCACCCATCCGGGGCCGCGCCGCCTAGCTTGGTCCAGTGGAGCGAGACAGGTTGAAATCGGCTTATCACCCGCAGCGCCAGCCCGTGGCGGCCCGGCGCGCCGCCGTACCCCCTCAGGGGGGCGGCAGCGGGCCCCGGCCCCGGCCCGCCGCGGCCCGGCGGCTGCCGCGGCCGAAGCTGACCGGGCTCGGCGGCGGACTGTTCGCCTGCGCCGCGATGGTGCTGGCCGCCGGGATCGACTGGCTGCTCTTCGACGCGTCCATGCTCGGGTACGGGCTGCTCTTCATGCCGGTCGCCGCCGCCACCGCGCTCTGGGTCCGCCCCGCCGACCTGATCACGGCGCCGATCTCCGCCCCCATCGCCTTCACCACCGGGGTCTGGCCCATCGCGGGCGGCTCCGGCGGCTTGGGCGGCCAGCTGATGGGCGTGGTCACGACGCTGTCCCTGCACGCCGGGTGGCTGTACGCCGGGACCCTGATCGCCGCGCTGATCGCGGTCGTGCGCAAGGCGGTGCTCATCGGGCGGCGCCGGACCGTGCCCCGTCGCGTCGCGTAGAAGCCGGTCCGCTCCCTACGACGCCGGGCGCGCCGCCATCGCCGCGCCCACGATCCCCGCGTTGTTCTGCAGCTCCGCGGGGACGATCTCGGCCCGGATGCCTTCCAGCAGCGGCAGGAACTTCTCCGGCTTGCGGCTGACGCCCCCGCCGAGGATGAAGAGGTCCGGGGAGAACAGCATCTCCACGTGGGCCAGGTACCTGTCCAGCCGGTGCGCCCAGCGCTCCCAGCTGAGGTCGCCGTCCTCCTTGGCCTTCACCGAGGCCTTGCTCTCGGCGTCGTGGCCGCGCAGCTCCAGGTGACCCAGCTCACTGTTGGGGACGAGGTGCCCGTCCGTGAACAGGGCGCTGCCGATGCCCGTACCGAGGGTCAGCATGATGACCGTACCGCCGCGGCCGCGGCCCGCTCCGTACGTCATCTCCGCGACGCCCGCCGCGTCCGCGTCGTTCAGGACGGTGACGGGCAGGCCGCCCAGGCGCTCGGAGAGCAGGCCCGCCGCGTCCAGGCCGACCCACCCCGGGTCGACGTTGGCCGCAGAGCGGGTGACACCGCCCGTGACGACCCCGGGGAAGGTGATCCCGACGGGGCCGGTCCAGTCGAAGTTCCGGACCACCTCGGCGACGCATCCGGCCACCGCCTCGGGGGTGGCCGGATGTGGCGTCAGTACTTTGTGCCGCTCCTGCGTCAGGTCGCCGCGGTCCAGGTCCACGGGAGCGCCCTTAATCCCCGAACCGCCGATGTCCACACCCATGATCTGCATGGACCCACCGTACGAAACGAAGCGCCCGACTTCTCGGCGGTCAGGGCTTCCCGGCGCTCAGGACTCCTGGCGATCAGGACGTCCCCGCGGTCAGCCCGGCCGCTTCGGCGCGCAGGTCGCGGCGCAGTTCCTTGGGCAGCGAGAAGACGATCGACTCCTCGGCCGTCTTGACGATCTCCACGTCCGCGTAACCGCGCTCACCCAGCCATTCCAGCACCTGCTCGACCAGCACCTCCGGCACGGAGGCGCCCGAGGTCAGGCCGACCGTGGTGACGCCCTCCAGCCAGGCCTCGTCGATCTCGCTCGCGAAGTCCACGAGGTGCGCGGCGCGCGCGCCCGCGTCGAGGGCGACCTCGACCAGCCGGATGGAGTTCGAGGAGTTCTTGGAACCGACGACGATGACCAGGTCGGAGTCGGCGCCCATCACCTTGACTGCGGCCTGCCGGTTCGAGGTGGCGTAGCAGATGTCGTCGCTCGGCGGCGAGACCAGCAGCGGGAACTTGGTCTTCAGCGCGTCGACCGTCTCCATCGTCTCGTCGACGGAGAGTGTGGTCTGCGAGAGCCAGACCACCTTGGACTCGTCGCGGACGGTGACCTTGGCGACGTCCTCGGGGCCGTCGACAATCGTGATGTGGTCCGGGGCCTCGCCGGAGGTGCCGATGACCTCCTCGTGGCCCTCGTGGCCGATGAGGAGGATGTCGAAGTCCTCGTTCGCGTAGCGGACGGCTTCCTTGTGCACCTTCGTCACCAGCGGGCAGGTCGCGTCGATCGTCGCGAGCTTGCGCTGGGCGGCCTCCTCGTGGACGACCGGGGCCACGCCGTGGGCCGAGAACATCACGATGGAGCCCTCGGGCACCTCCTCCGTCCGTTCGACGAAGATGGCCCCCTTCTTCTCCAGCGTCTGGACGACGTACTTGTTGTGGACGATCTCGTGGCGGACGTAGACCGGTGCACCGTACTGCTCGAGAGCCTTCTCGACAGCGATCACGGCTCGGTCGACGCCCGCGCAGTAGCCGCGCGGGGCGGCGAGCAGGACACGGCGGGTAGCGGCAGCAGTCATGAGATCCATCGTACGGGGGTGTCCAACAGGCCGGATGTCGCCCGTTCGGCAGAGACTGGACCGAAAGCGTGTCCACTACATCGCTCGGAGGGCGGATGGCGGCCGATACGGACCCCGGTACGGAGGCCGCGCGGCCTCCCGGTTCCGCACCCGGAGGGGGGCTGCGGCGCAGCCTCGGCTTCCGCGACCTGGTCGTCTACGGGCTGCTGTTCATCGCGCCCATGGCCCCGGTCGGCATCTTCGGCACCCTCGACGCGAAGTCGCACGGCGCCGTGGCCCTGGTGTACCTGGCCGCCACCGTCGCGATGGCCTTCACCGCCTTCTCCTACGCCCAGATGGTCCGGGTCGCGCCGCAGGCGGGCTCGGTCTTCACGTACGCCCGCAAGGGCCTGGGCGAGGGGCCCGGGCTGATCGCCGGGTGGATGGCGATGCTGGACTACCTGCTGATCCCGGCGGTGGCGTACCTGTTCTCCGGGATCGCCATGCACGCGCTGGTGCCGGAGGTCTCGCGCTGGGTGTGGACCGCGCTGGCCGTGGTGATCACCACCCTGCTGAACCTGTGGGGCGTACGGGCGGCGGCCCGGGTGGGCTTCGCGGTGCTGGCGCTGGAGATCGTGGTCCTGCTGGTGTTCGTGGTCGCGGCCGTGACCGTACTCGTGCAGGACGGGGCCCGGCGCGGCTGGCTCTCGCCGCTGACCGGGGACGGTTCGCTCGGCTTCTCGCTGGGCGCCGTGCTGGGCGCGGTGTCGGTGGCGGTCCTGTCGTACCTGGGCTTCGACGCGATCGCCTCGTTCGCCGAGGAGGTGACGGGCGGCAGCGCGAAGGTGGCGCGGGCGGTGCTGTTCTGCCTGGCGCTGACCGGGGTGCTCTTCATCGCGCAGACCTATCTGGCGGCGCTGCTGACCCCCGTGACCGCCGCCGAGCTGGCGGCCGATCCGGGGCTCCAGGGCCCGGCCTTCTACACCACGGTCGAATCCGCCGTCGGGCCGTGGCTGCACGACCTGGTCGCGGCCAGCAAGGCGATCGGGGCGGCCTTCGCCGCGCTGGCCGGGCAGGCGGCGGCCGGGCGGCTGCTGTTCGCGATGGCCCGGGACCGGCGGCTGCCGCAGGTCCTCGCGCGGACCTGGAGCGGTACGCCGCGCCCGGCGCTGCTGGTCGCGGCGACGGTGACCCTGGTCGCGGCGGTGTGGGCGGCCCGGCGCGACGACGGGCTCGACCACCTGGTGTCCGTGGTGGACATCGGGGCGCTGGTGGCGTTCACCCTGCTGCACGCCTCCGTGGTCGGCTGGTTCGTCGTACGCCGCGGCGAGGGGGCCCCGGACTGGTGGAAGCACCTGGTGGTCCCGGTGCTGGGCGCGGCGGTCACCATCGCGGTGATCGTCGAGGCCTCGCACACGGCCCAGTGGGTGGGCGCGCTGTGGCTGGCGGTGGGGCTGGCGGTGCTGGTGGCGCAGCGGGGGCGGCGCGCGGACGGCGGACCCGGCGGACCCGCGGACGCTGTCGGTCCCGGCCGTTAGCCTGCGTGCATGGGTCTTAATTCATCGCCGGAGACGCCACTGCCCGTCGGCCAGGTGTCCCGGCTGATCGGGGGCTGGATCGACCGCCTCGGCCAGGTGTGGGTGGAGGGGCAGATCACCCAGCTCTCGCGGCGGCCGGGGGCCGGGGTGGTGTTCCTGACCCTGCGCGACCCGTCGCACGACATCTCGCTGAGCGTGACCTGCTTCCGGCAGGTGTTCGACGAGGTCGCGGACTCCGTGTCGGAGGGCGCGCGGGTCGTCGTACTGGCCAAGCCCGAGTGGTACGCGCCGCGCGGGCAGCTGTCCCTGCGGGCCACCGAGATACGGCCGGTGGGCATCGGCGAGCTGCTCGCGCGGCTGGAGAAGCTCAAGCGGTCGCTGGCCGCGGAGGGCCTGTTCGCGCTGGACCGCAAGAAGCCGCTGCCGTTCCTGCCGCAGCTGATCGGGCTGGTGGTGGGGCGGGCCTCGGCGGCCGAGCGGGACGTGCTGGAGAACGCGCGGCGCCGCTGGCCCGCCGTCCGCTTCGAGGTGCGCAACGTCGCGGTGCAGGGGGTGCACGCGGTGCCCCAGGTGATCCAGGCGGTCAAGGAGCTGGACGCGCTGCCCGGGGTGGACGTGATCATCGTGGCGCGCGGCGGCGGCAGCGTGGAGGACCTGCTGCCGTTCTCCGACGAGGAGGTCGTACGGACGGTGGCGGCGGCCCGCACCCCGGTGGTCTCGGCGATCGGGCACGAGCCGGACTCCCCGCTGCTGGACCTGGTCGCGGACGTCCGGGCGTCCACGCCCACGGACGCCGCGAAGAAGGTGGTCCCGGACGTCGGCGAGGAGCTGGAGCGGGTACGCCAGCTGCAGTCCCGGGGGCTGCGCGCGGTGCGGGGCCTGCTGGACCGGGAGGAGCGGGGGCTCGCGCACGCCCTGGCCCGCCCGGTGTTCGTCCATCCCCAGCGGATGGTGGAGACCCGGGAGGCCGAGCTGGACGCGCTGCTCGCGCGGGCCCGGCGGACCCTGGGCCACCTGCTGGACCGGGCCGAGTCGGAGCTGTCGCACACCCGCGCCCGGGTGGTGGCGCTGTCCCCGGCGGCGACCCTGGAGCGCGGGTACGCGGTGCTCCAGCGGGCGGACGGGCACGTGGTGCGTTCGGCGGAGGGGCTGGGGGCGGACGAGGTGCTGCGGGCGCGGGTCGCGGAGGGCGAGTTCGCCGTACGGGTCACCGGCTCCGAGGAGGAGTAGCGCCGTATCCGCGGGTGCGTCCCCGGGCGGCACCCTCCCCGGGCGGCGACATACGCGCGCAACAATTTCATTGCATTGCACATATACGATCGGAGCGGGGAATGACGGAGACCGGTACGGCGCTGGGGTACGAGCAGGCGCGGGACGAGCTCATCGAGGTCGTGCGCAAGCTGGAGGCGGGCGGCACGTCCCTGGAGGAGTCGCTGGCGCTCTGGGAGCGCGGCGAGGAGCTGGCGAAGGTCTGCCGGAACTGGCTGGAGGGCGCCCGCGCCCGGCTGGACTCGGCCCTCGCGGGGCGGGACGGCGGCTCGGGCGACGCGGCTGAGCAGGGCGAATAGCCCGCGGCAGGGCCCCGGATCGTGAGGCCGGTCACGACGGACACCCAGGTAGTTGAAATTTAAATTTCTTCGGCGTAGTGTCGGGTCATCGCTTCACCACCGTATGGAAGAAGGCTTTCGCGATGTCCCTCGTTCTTGACTCCGCCGCCCAGGACCTCCTGTTCCGCGAGGCCCGCACCGCCAACTCGTTCTCCGACGAGCCGGTGACCGACGAGCAGGTCCAGGCGATCTACGACCTCGTCAAGTACGGCCCGACGGCCTTCAACCAGACCCCGCTGCGCATCACGCTGGTCCGCTCCCCCGAGGCCCGCGAGCGCCTGGTGAAGCACATGGCCTCGGGCAACCAGCCCAAGACCCTGGCCGCCCCGCTGGTCGCGATCCTCTCCGCGGACAACGAGTTCCACGAGGAGCTGCCCGCCCTGCTCCCCGGCTTCCCGCAGGCCAAGGACCTCTTCTTCAGTGAGCGTCCGGTCCGCGAGCAGTCCGCGCTGATGAACTCCGCCCTCCAGGCCGCGTACTTCATCGTCGGCATCCGCGCCGCCGGTCTGGCCGCCGGTCCGATGACGGGCCTGGACTTCGCCGGTGTCCAGAAGGAGTTCCTGGACGACGACCACACCCCGCTGATGGTCATCAACATCGGCAAGCCGGGCGAGAACGCCTGGTACCCGCGCTCCCCGCGCCTGGAGTTCGACCAGGTCATCACCACCGTCTGAGCCCCGCGCGGGACGACTGACGCGAAAGAGGCCGCCCACCCCGGTTCCCCCGGGGCGGGCGGCCTCTTCGTCGTGCCGGGCGCCGGAGCCGGGCGCCGGAGCCGGACGTCAGGCGCCCTGCTTGAACTCCAGCGCCGCCGCCAGCTCGCCCAGCTCCTCGAAGGAGCCGGTGCCGGTCACCACGGTCACGTAGCCCTGCTCCTGGCGCACCAGGGCGTCGTACTTCGGCCCGTCCCAGCGCTCCCAGGTCAGCTCGCCGACCCGCTGCGTCTGCCCCGTGGGCTTCGCGTGCTGGGTGACCTTCCCGAGGTACGCGGCCGAGGTGTCGCTCGACTGCTCCAACGCGGCGTACTGCGCGCGCGGGTCGAGGAAGCCCAGGTGCCAGGCGTTGGAGAGCTTGCGGTCGTAGGTCACCGAGGTCGCGCGCCACTCCTTCTGGAGACCGACGGGCGCGGCCACCGGGTACGGGGCCGCGCGGCGGGCCGTGAGGGTCTCGATCCGGTAGTCGACGACGTGCGTCGGATCGGCCTTGTCGTCGTGCGGGACAGCGAGGTAGATCCCTCCGGCTACCACACCGATGATCGCCAGCGACCGGACCATGTCCCAGATCGTCTGCTTGCCTTTCATACCTGCCACGGCACCATCGTCCCGCATGCCCGGCCGCGATCATCGCCAGGGGTCACCCGGACGGGGTGCGGCGCGGGCCCCGAGCGGAGCCGGAGTGTCCGCTCAGGCCAACTCCATGACCGATATACCGCTCATACGTGACCCGCCCTGCTCAATTTATCGACGTACCGATAGAGTTCTTACACCCTCACTTCCGGCCGTCGCCGTACAGAAAGGTGCGCTCCGATGACCGAGCACAACCTGCCGCCCCAGCTCGAAGTCTCTCCGGAGGCCCCCGACCGCAACCTCGCCATGGAACTCGTCCGGGTCACCGAGGCCGCCGCCATGGCCGCGGGCCGCTGGGTCGGGCGCGGCGACAAGCTCGGCGCCGACGGCGCCGCGGTCAACGCCATGCGCACCCTGATCTCCACCGTCTCGATGAACGGCGTCGTCGTCATCGGCGAGGGGGAGAAGGACGAAGCCCCCATGCTCTTCAACGGCGAGCGGGTCGGCGACGGCACCGGCGCCGAGGTCGACATCGCGGTCGACCCGATCGACGGCACCACCCTGAACGCCAAGGGCATGCCGAACGCGATCGCCGTCCTGGCCGCCGCCGACCGCGGCACCATGTTCGACCCGTCCGCGGTGTTCTACATGGAGAAGCTGGTCACCGGCCCCGAGGCCGCCGACTTCGTCGACATCAACGCCCCCGCCTCGGTGAACATCCGCCGGGTCGCCAAGGCCAAGAACATGGCCGTCGAGGACGTCACCGTCGTGATCCTGGACCGCCCCCGCCACGAGGGCATCGTCAAGGAGATCCGCGAGACCGGCGCCCGGATCAAGTTCATCTCGGACGGCGACGTCGCGGGCTCGGTCATGGCGGTGCGCGAGGGCACCGGCGTGGACCTGCTGCTCGGCATCGGCGGCACCCCCGAGGGCATCATCTCCGCCTGCGCGATCAAGTGCCTCGGCGGCACCATCCAGGGCAAGCTGTGGCCCAAGGACGAGGCCGAGCGCCAGAAGGCCATCGACGCGGGCCACGACCTGGACCGGGTCCTGCACACCGACGACCTGGTCTCCGGCGACAACGTCTTCTTCGTCGCCACCGGCATCACCGACGGCGAGCTGCTGCGCGGCGTCCACTACCGCTCGGAGACGGCGACCACCTCGTCGCTGGTCATGCGCTCCAAGTCGGGCACGATCCGGCAGATCGACTCCACCCACCGCCTGTCGAAGCTGCGGGCGTACAGCGCGATCGACTTCGACCGCGCGCAGTAGGACGTACGACGGCACGACGCGAGGGGCGGTCCTGCGTGCGGCAGGACCGCCCCTCGCGTGTACCGGCGCACCATGGCGGCCGGTAAGCGGAACGCAAGCGGTACGGGCGTCGTACGTACGTGAATCAGCCCGCGGCGGCGATCGGCTCGGCCCCCGGGCCCTGGTGCAGTTCGGCGGCGCGGCGCCTGCGCCGGGCCAGCACCACCCGGCGCTCGGCGGCGGTGAGCCCGCCCCACACGCCGTACGGCTCGGGCTGGAGCAGGGCGTGCTCCCGGCAGGCGACCATCACGGGGCAGCGGGCGCAGACGCGCTTGGCCGCCTCCTCACGGGCCAGCCGGGCGGCGGTCGGTTCTTTGGAGGGGGCGAAGAAGAGGCCCGCCTCATCCCTGCGGCACACCGCCTCCGCGTGCCATGGGCCGTCCTCTTCCCTCGCGGGCGTCCGTGGGCTCGGGATGGCCCGAACGCTCTGCACGGTGGCTACCTGCAGGGACTGATGCGGCGGATGCTGCACGGTCTACTCCTGACGACGTATTCGCGAGCGAGAGACGATGCACCTGTCCCTACCCGCTGTACGCGCCCCTATGCACCCTGTGCCATCCGGGGGAAGTTCGACCGGAATCCGCCGTATGCGGGAGAGAACCGGAACCATTCGGCCGGGACGGCGGCCCAGGGCGCGCGGGAGAAGTGGCGCCGGGCGCCAGCGCTAGCCGTTCAGGCGCTTGCGGAACCGGTCGGCGAGGTCGACGAGGCGGGCGCCGAACTTCCTGCGCGCCTCGATGTTGCCCAGGACCGTGAAGCCGCGGACGATCACGACGGGGGCCTGTGGGTCGGTGGTGGACTCCCCCTCGTCATGGACCTCGAAGTTGCCGAGGACCCCGCTGCCGTAACCGCGCAGGGTGACGTTCTCCGGGACGAACACCTCGACGTTGCCGAGCACGCACGTCACGTTGATCTCGGTGACCTGCTGCTCGAAGACGGCTTCGGTGAGGTCGATGGTGATGTCACCGAAGACCGAGACGGCCCGGGTGTGGGCGGCCGGGCGCCAGCGGCCCTTGCGGGCGGAGCTGCTGAAGACCGCCACCACGTTCTCCGCGTACCCCCCGGCGGGCGGGCCCGCCACCGGGTGGGCGGGGGCGGCCGCGGGAGCCGGGGCGTAGGCGGCGCCGGGGGCTGCCGGGAGGTCCTGGACCAGCACGTCCAGCTCGCCCACCGTCCTGACGGCGTAGAGGGTGTCGAGGCGCTCCGAGTGCTCCTCGGCGGTCAGCCGTCCCTCGGCGAGGGCGTGGCTGATGATCTGCGCGATGCGGTCACGGTCGGCGTCGGAGGCGCGCAGCGCGACGGGCGCGGATTCGGCTGCGGGCGCGGGCGCGGCAGGGTGCTTTTCGAGGTCCACGCCCCCAGCATAGCGAGACACGATAGATCGCGATACTGCCGAGTGAGCCTTACCTCACAGACAGAGCGGGCGGAAGAGGTCCTACGCTGGTGAACCGCGCTGCCAATTGGACGTCAGCGCTGTCTGCCGAGTGAGGATTGGCCACAATGCCGGAGTTCGCGTACACCGACCTGCTGCCCCTGGGCGAGGACACCACCCCCTACCGGCTGGTGACCGCGGAGGGCGTCTCCACCTTCGAGGCCGACGGCCGTACGTTCCTCAAGGTCGAGCCCGAGGCGCTGCGCACGCTCGCCGAAGCGGCCATCCACGACATCCAGCACTTCCTGCGCCCCGCGCACCTCGCGCAGCTGCGCCGCATCATCGACGACCCCGAGGCCTCGGCGAACGACAAGTTCGTCGCCCTCGACCTGCTGAAGAACGCGAACATCGCGGCGGCGGGCGTGCTGCCGATGTGCCAGGACACCGGCACGGCGATCGTGATGGGCAAGCGCGGCCAGAACGTACTGACCGAGGGCGGCGACGAGGCGGCGCTCTCGCACGGCATCTACGACGCCTACACCCGGCTGAACCTGCGGTACTCGCAGATGGCCCCGCTGACGATGTGGGACGAGAAGAACACCGGCTCGAACCTGCCCGCGCAGATCGAGCTGTACGCGACCGACGGCGGCGCCTACAAGTTCCTCTTCATGGCCAAGGGCGGCGGCTCGGCCAACAAGTCCTTCCTCTACCAGGAGACCAAGGCGGTCCTCAACGAGGCCTCCATGATGAAGTTCCTGGAGGAGAAGATCCGCTCGCTGGGCACCGCGGCCTGCCCGCCCTACCACCTGGCGATCGTGGTCGGCGGCACCTCTGCGGAGCACGCGCTCAAGACCGCGAAGTACGCCTCCGCGCACTACCTGGACGAGCTGCCGACCGAGGGTTCCCCGCTGGGTCACGGCTTCCGTGACGAGGCGCTGGAACAGCAGGTCTTCGAGCTGACGCAGAGGATCGGCATCGGCGCGCAGTTCGGCGGCAAGTACTTCTGCCACGACGTGCGCGTCGTCCGCCTCCCCCGCCACGGCGCCTCGCTGCCCGTCGCGATCGCCGTGTCCTGCTCGGCCGACCGCCAGGCCACCGCGAAGATCACCGCCGAGGGCGTGTTCCTGGAGCAGCTGGAGCGGGACCCGGCGCGGTTCCTGCCGGAGACCACCGACGAGCACCTGAACGACTCGGCCGACGTCGTCTCCATCGACCTGAACCGGCCCATGGACGAGATCCTGGCGACCCTGAGCGAGCACCCGGTCAAGACCCGGCTGTCGCTGACCGGCCCGCTGGTCGTGGCGCGCGACATCGCGCACGCCAAGATCAAGGAGCTGCTGGACTCGGGCGCGCGGATGCCGCAGTACCTGAAGGACCACCCGGTCTACTACGCCGGTCCCGCGAAGACCCCCGAGGGGTACGCCTCCGGTTCCTTCGGCCCGACCACGGCCGGGCGCATGGACTCCTACGTCGAGCAGTTCCAGGCGGCGGGCGGCTCCAAGGTCATGCTGGCCAAGGGCAACCGCTCGCAGCAGGTGACCGACGCGTGCGCTTCGCACGGCGGTTTCTACCTCGGCTCGATCGGCGGCCCGGCGGCCCGGCTCGCGCAGGACTGCATCAAGAAGGTCGAGGTCCTGGAGTACGAGGAGCTGGGCATGGAGGCGGTCTGGAAGATCGAGGTCGAGGACTTCCCGGCCTTCATCGTGGTCGACGACAAGGGCAACGACTTCTTCCAGAACCCGGCCCCGGAGCCGACGTTCACCCACATCCCGGTCCGCGGGCCGGGTCTGGCCTGACCTCCCCCGGCGGTCGCGGCGGCCATCCGGCGGCCGCGACCAGCCGGGCCTCCGCGGGAGTGGCCCGGTAGCCGTCGCGGACGGCGCCGCACAACTCCCCGTGCCCGAGCCCGAGCAACTCCCGGAACTCCCGCAGGCCCGCGGCGCCCCGGCCGCCGGGGTTCACGACGACGGCCCCCTCGCGCCGCAGCACGTACGCCCGCACGTGGGCGGGAGCGGGGCCGGCGCCGCCCTCGGCGCCCCCGTACGCGCAGGCGCCGCAGTCCCGGCGGGACGCCCAGCGCAGTCGGCCGTCGGCGACCCACTGGCGCGCCGAGAACGCGCAGTGCCCGCAGGGCTCGCACGGCCCGAAGGCGACCGTCCCGGGCGGCGCCGCCGGGTCGTGCGGACATCGGCTCATGGGAGGACCCTGCCCGGGCCGGGGGCGGGGCGCATTTTCTTTTCTGATGCGGGGGTGGACACAGGGACGGAACCTTGTGTTCACCCGGCTTTGGCAGGGTTTGGGTCATGACTCAGGCGTCCTACCTCCCCGCTTCCGCCCCCGCCGCCCGCGCGATCCGGGTCGTCGCCCATCGGGGGGCCTCCGAGCGGTACCCGGAGCACACGCTCGCCGCCTACCGGCAGGCCGTCGTCGACGGCGCGGACGCGCTGGAGTGCGATGTGCGGCTCACCGCCGACGGGCGGCTCGTGTGCGTGCACGACCGCCGGGTCGACCGGACCTCCGACGGGCGCGGGGCCGTGTCCGCGATGACCTACGAGCGGCTCGCCGGACTGGACTTCGGCGGCTGGAAGGGGCCCGAGCACAGCGGCGCCCGGGTGCTGTACTTCGAGGACCTGGTGCGCGAGGTGCTCCGGGCGCCCCGGCCGGTGGGGCTGGCCGTCGAGACCAAGCATCCGGCCCGGGCGGGCGGCCGGGTGGAGGCCGAGCTGGTGCGGGTGCTCGCGGAGTACGGGCTCGCGGACGGACCCGGCGAAGGCGGCCACCGGGTCGAGGTGATGAGCTTCTCCCGCGGCGCGCTGGCCCGTACGCACCGGCTCGCGCCCGCCCTGGAGACCGTACAGCTACTGGAACGGCGCGGTCCGCTGCGGCTGCCGCACCGGGTCGGGCACGCCGGGCCCGGGATCGAGCTGGTGCGCCGGGACCCGCGGATCGTCGCCCGGCTCAAGGCGGCCGGGCTGGGCGTGCGGGTCTGGACGGTCGACGAACCCGAGGACGTGGACCTGTGCCTGCGCCTCGGTGTGGACACGATCATCACCAACCGCCCCCGCCAGGTCCGCGACCAGCTCGACGCCTGCTGACCGGCGACGGGCGACGGGCTACCGGCGACGGCGACGGGGAAGGGACCCGGCCGGGGTGCGCCGGCCGGGTGGGGGTGCGGGGGGTGCTGGGGCCGGGCTTAGATGAAGCGCTGGTTCGCCGAGCCGTTGCAGGTCTGCAGGCGCACGGCCTCGTGGGCGGCGCCCACGGTGAGGCACATGCCGGGGGCCGCCTGCGGACGGATGGTGGAGCCGTTGCGGACGAACTGCTGGTTCGCGCCGCCGTGGCAGTTCCAGATGATCAGGCCGGTGCCCGCGCCGTAGTTGGCGCCGGGGACGTCGAGGCAGCGGTCCTGGGTCAGTTCGACGTGGATGCCCTTGCGGGTGGCGTCGTACCACCAGCCCTGGTTGCGGCCGCCGTGGCAGTCCCAGCCGAGGACGGCCGTGCCGTTGGCGCTGGAGCCCGCGGTGGTGTCGGCGCAGTTGCCGGTCGCCTCGTTCTTCAGCGGCTTGTAGAGGTCGTCCCAGGCCCCGGCCTGGAGGACGGGGGTGCCGGTGCTCGCCGGGTCGGCGCAGGAGCCCTCGCGCAGGCCGGAGTCGTAGAGCTGGGTCAGGCAGGACGCGAACGCGCCGTGGCCCCGGTAGTTGGGGTGGAAGGACTGCCGGGCGGTGTTCTCGTCCCACGGGAAGTGGTCACCGAGGTCGAGGTAGAGGCCGCGGGCCCAGGTGTCCTCCATGCAGACCTCGTGGCCGTTGAAGAGCCGCGAATCGTCGAGGTAGTAGGCGCCGGACGCGAGCGCCGCGGCGCGCATGCCCTTCTCGAAGGTGGGTACCGCGTAGTTGCGGCCCCACGCGGCGTCCGAGTCGTAGCCCGCGCAGCCTCCGGGGAGCTTGCCGGGGAAGTTCGGGTTGTCGTTGAAGTCGGGGCCGATCGGGCTCGGGTAGCCCATCACGACGAGCTTGTAGTCCGCGTCGGCGTAACCGGCGTCCCGCATGACGGTCTTGAGGTCGGCGACGGTCGCTTCGACCTTGGGGCGCAGGCCGTCCACGCGGGCCTGCCAGCCGGGGCCGTACTTGGGCTCACAGGTGCCCTGGCTGAGCATCCAGCGGCTGACGCAGTCGGTCATGACGGGGCCGAACTGGAGGTCGTCGTTGGCTCCGGCGACCAGCAGCACCATCTTGATCTTCGTGTTGCGGGCCTTGATGGCGAGGCTGTCGCTCTGGATCAGCTCGTCGGCGTACTGCTTGCTGCCGCCGATCCGGATGTTTCCGGTGTAGCCGCCGGAGCAGGCGACGTTGAAGGTGAAGTCGGCCGGGATGCCGGTGCGGTGGATCGCCGAGTCGGGCGAGCGGTGGCACTGGTTGGCGGAGGTGTTGGTCGCGGGGTCGTAGTTGCCGGTGCCCTCGCCCGAGATCTCGCTGTCGCCCAGCGAGATCAGACCGGTCTTGCGGTCGGCGAGCGGCCGGACGGCCGGGTCGCCGTAGATCTTGGTGGCCTCGGCGGCGCGGATGGCCTCCAGTTCGGGTGACAGGGGCGTCGCGGCGGCCGCCGCGGAGCCCGCCGCGTGGGCCATGGGGGTGATGGCGGTGACGCCCCCGAGGGCGGCCGCGATCGCCGCGGCCGCGGCGAAGGTAGATCTGAGCCTTGGTGTGGTGCGGGCCATGAAGGTCTCCCCGGTGTCAGTGTTACCCCCGGTATTTACTGGCCGGTAGGGGAGTTGGGAACACTTCGAACAAGACAATTGCTCAACTTTTTGAGGAGGCCGAGAACATGACCGAAGATCAGCAGGCCGCGGGATTCCGGGTGGAACACGATTCGATGGGCGAGGTGAAGGTCCCCGCCGAAGCCAAATGGCGTGCTCAGACGCAGCGCGCGGTGGAGAACTTCCCCGTCTCGGGGCTGCGCCTGGAGCGCGCGCACATCGCCGCCCTGGCCCAGGTGAAGGCGGCCGCCGCGAAGGTCAACGCCGAGCTGGGTGTCCTGGAGGCGGACGTCGCGGACGCGGTCCGGTCGGCCGCCGCCGAGGTGGCCGAGGGGCGTTGGGACGCGCACTTCCCCGTCGACGTCTTCCAGACCGGGTCCGGGACCTCGTCCAACATGAACGCCAACGAGGTGATCGCCACCCTGGCCACCGAGCGGCTGGGGCGCGACGTGCACCCCAACGACCACGTCAACGCCTCCCAGAGTTCGAACGACGTCTTCCCGTCCTCGATCCACATCGCCGCCACCGCCGCCGTCACCGGCGAGCTGATCCCGGCCCTGGAGCACCTCGCGGCCGCGCTGGAGCGCAAGTCCGCCGAGTTCGCCCAGGTGGTCAAGGCGGGCCGCACCCACCTGATGGACGCCACCCCGGTGACCCTGGGCCAGGAGTTCGGCGGGTACGCCGCCCAGGTGCGCTACGGCGTCGAGCGGCTCCGGGCGGCCCTGCCCCGGCTCGCCGAGCTGCCCCTGGGCGGTACGGCGGTCGGCACCGGGATCAACACCCCGCCCGGATTCTCGGCCGCCGTGATCGCCGAGGTGGCGTCGGCGACCGGGCTGCCGCTCACCGAGGCCCGCAACCACTTCGAGGCCCAGGGGGCGCGGGACGCGCTGGTGGAGACCTCGGGCATGCTCCGTACCATCGCGGTCTCACTCACCAAGATCGCCAACGATCTCCGCTGGATGGCCTCGGGGCCGCGCACGGGATTGGCCGAAATCAATCTCCCCGATCTCCAGCCGGGCTCTTCGATCATGCCCGGAAAGGTCAATCCGGTCGTCGCGGAGGCCGTTCTGATGGTGGCCGCCCAGGTGACCGGAAACGATACGACGGTCGCCGTGGCGGGCGCGGCGGGCAACTTCGAACTGAACGTGATGCTCCCCGTGATGGCGCGGAACCTGCTCGAATCGATCCGGCTGCTGGGCAACTCGAGCCGCCTGCTGGCCGACCGTACGATCGACGGGATCACC
This sequence comes from Streptomyces sp. G-G2, assembly GCF_030063135.1. Classification (GTDB taxonomy): domain Bacteria; phylum Actinomycetota; class Actinomycetes; order Streptomycetales; family Streptomycetaceae; genus Streptomyces. The sequence continues at coordinate 60,243 of NZ_JASISO010000035.1, read as the reverse complement.
GCCAACGCGGCCCGGGCCAGGGAGTACGCCGAGTCCTCGCCCTCCGTGGTGACCCCGCTGAACCGCTACATCGGCTACGAGGAGGCGGCCAAGGTCGCCAAGAAGGCGGTCGCGGAACGCCGGACGATCAGGGAGGTCGTACTGGAGTCCGGCTACGTCGAACGCGGCTCCCTCACCCTGGAACAGCTCGACGAGGCGCTCGACGTACTGCGGATGACCCATCCCTGACCGCCCCTGACCGAGGGCCGGATTTCGGTCGAATGCCGTCCCCGAACCCCTCCGTGACCTGCACCGCAGCGGGCGCGGGGGGCCCAGCCCTAAGATCTGCGCATGACAGGTACCGGAGGCCGCGGGGGCGGCGACACGCAGGAGCCGCGCTGGGCGCCCGGGGAGCACATCCTGTGGCGCTACCGCGACCACGCCGCGGACCTGAAGGGCCCGGTGCACATCTGCCGCCCCGTGACCGTCGTCCGGGACGCCCCCGAGCTGCTGGCCGTGTGGATGGCCCCGGACACCGAGCTGGTCAGGCCGGTCCTGACGGACGGCACCCTGGTGCACGAGGAGCCCCTCGCCACCCGCTACACCGCGCCGCGCACCACCGCCCGCTCGCGCTGGTTCGGCACGGGCGTGCTGAAGCTGGCCCGGCCGGGCGACCCGTGGTCGGTGTGGCTGTTCTGGGACCACGGCTGGCAATTCCGGAGCTGGTACGTGAACCTTGAGGAGCCCAGGACCCGGTGGTCCGGCGGCATCGACTCCGTGGACCACTTCCTCGACATCTCCGTCTACCCGGACCGCAGCTGGAAGTGGCGGGACGAGGACGAGTTCGCGCAGGCGCAGCGGTGCGGGCTGCTGGACGCCGAGCAGGCCGACCGGGTACGGGAGGCGGGCCGGGCGGCGGTGGAGCTGATCAAGGAGTGGGGGGCGCCGTTCTCGGACGGCTGGGAGAACTGGCGGCCCGATCCGGGCTGGGACGTTCCGGTCCTGCCGGAGGACTGGGACCGCACCCCGGCGCATATGACCTCATGAGACCCTTGAGGCGCCCAGGGGTGCCAAACGTAGGATCGCCCTCCGCAAGCGTGCAGACAGGGCCTGGTGCGAGGGTGTACACCCGTAATTGACGTGCTGTGCGCGGGACTTGACCGGAGGTCAACGCAGACCGAGAGGTAACGAGCGGGCGGGGTCCCCCCGGATACGGTTTGGGGGAGGTGCCGCAGGCGACGGTGCCCCCGCCGCTGAGCGGGTATACCGCGACTGACCGAGTTGAGTGCAGCGCACATCCAGCGCAAACGGACGGAATTCCACGCGTGACGGAGTACCCCACCTCTTACGAGGGCCCGCAGCCCGCCGCGGCAGCCGCGACACCGGCGCCGGGCGGCTCCGGCCTGCCCGGGCCGCGCGCGGCGCGGCGGGGTGCCACCGCCTCCGGCCCGGAGGCACGGCCGGCGACCACGAACGGCTCGGCGAGCACGAACGGACCGGCAGCCGCGAACGGATCCGCCGCCGGGTCCGGATCCGCCGCCGAGTCCGACGCCGGGGCCGACGAGCAGGGACACGGCAAGGCCCCGGCCCCGGCCGCTCAGGACACCCGGCCCGGCCCGTCGGACTCCGCTCCCCCCGCCTCCTCCGGTTCTGGTTCCGATTCCGGGGCCGGATCCGGCCCCGCGCCCACCACGGGCCCGCCGGTACCGACCTCCGGCGTCCCCGCCCAGGACACGGCAACGGGCCGCGACACGGCTGCCGCCCGCACCGCGGGCGGCGCTCCCGCCCACGGCGCCACCGAGCCCGGCACCTCCAGTTCCGCTTCCGGTTCTGGTTCTGGTTCCGTCTACGGGACCGGCCTCGGCCCCGGTATCGGCTCGGGAGGCGGCGACGGGAGCGGGATACCGGGCGGCGTGGACGCCGGGGCCGCCCGCCGCGAGGGCGACCGGCTGCGCTTCGTCGGCGCCGCCACCCGCCGGATCGCCCGCGGCATCGACCTCGACGAGATCGTCCTCGGCCTCTGCCGGGCCACCGTGCCCACCTTCTCCGACGCGATCCTCGTGTACCTGCGCGATCCGCTGCCCGTCGGCGACGAGCGCCCCGTGGGCCCCGTCGTCCTGCGGCTGCGCCGCACCGACCGGCTCCGGCCGATCGACGACCTCACCGACGCCGTCCGCGCCGCCGACACCATCGGCGCCGGACTCGACCTGACCGCGGCCGTCGGCGCGGGCGGCGAGCTGGACTTCAGCCAGCTGGCGCTCGTCGGACCGCAGGGCGACCTGCCCGCCGCCGAGCTGTGCGAGATCCGCTCCGGCGGCGCCCTCGCCGAGGTGCTGCGCGGGGTGCGCCCCGTCTTCGGGTCCTCCGCCGCCGCGCGCGCCGCGCTGCCTGAGCTGCTGGGCGCCGATCACCCCGTACCGCGCGGCCAGCGGGCGATCCTGGCCCCGCTGCGCGGCCGCCGCCGCGTCATCGGCGCGGCGGTGTTCCTGCGCACCCCGGACCGGCCCGCCTTCGAGCAGAACGACCTGCTCGTCGCGGCCCAGCTGGCCACCCACACGGCGCTCGGCATCGACAAGGCCGTCCTGTACGGCCGCGAGGCGTACATCGCCGACGAGCTCCAGCGCACCATGCTCCCGGACAGCCTCCCCCAGCCCACCGGGGTCCGGCTGGCCAGCCGCTACCTCCCGGCCGCCGAGACGGCCCGGGTCGGCGGCGACTGGTACGACGCCATACCGCTGCCCGGCAGCCGGGTGGCGCTCGTCGTGGGCGACGTCATGGGCCACTCCATGACCTCCGCCGCGATCATGGGGCAGCTGCGGACCACCGCCCAGACCCTGGCCCAGCTGGACCTGCCGCCCGCCGAGGTGCTGCACCACCTGGACGAGCAGGCCCAGCGGCTCGGCTCGGACCGGATGGCGACCTGCCTGTACGCCGTCTACGATCCCGTCTCGCACCGGATCACCATCGCCAACGCGGGCCACCCGCCGCCCGTCCTGCTCCACCTGGGGGGCCGCGCCGAGGTGCTCCGCGTACCGCCCGGCGCCCCGATCGGCGTCGGCGGCGTGGACTTCGAGGCCGTCGAGCTGGACGCGCCCGCGGGAGCCACCCTGCTGCTGTACACCGACGGCCTGGTCGAGTCCCGGCTGCGCGACGTCTGGACCGGCATCGAGCAGCTGCGCGAGCGGCTGGCCACGACGGCGCAGCTCACCGGCCTGGACCACCCGCCGCCGCTGGAAGCGCTCTGTGACGACGTACTCGACATGCTCGGCCCGGGCGACCGGGACGACGACATCGCGCTGCTCGCGGCCCGTTTCGAGGGGATCGCGCCCAGTGACGTCGCCTACTGGTTCCTGGACCCGGAGGAGACCGCTCCGGGCCGCGCCCGGCGCTTCGCCCGGCGCGCCCTGACCCGCTGGGGCCTGGAGGAGCTGAGCGACTCGCTGGAGCTGCTGGTCAGCGAGGTGGTCACCAATGCCGTGCGGTACGCCGAGCGGCCCGTCACGCTGCGCCTGCTGCGTACGGACGTCCTGCGCTGCGAGGTCGGCGACGACTCCCCGCAGCTGCCGCGCCAGCGGCGGGCCCGGGACACCGACGAGGGCGGCCGCGGCCTGTTCCTGGTCAACCGGATGGCACGGCGCTGGGGCGCGACCCGGCTGAGCAGCGGAAAGGTGGTCTGGTTCGAACTCGCGTTGCCGGGAACGCATGACCCGCGTTGACTGGGCAGGTGACGGTGAGACCCAACCGACCCCAGGGGAGGACTCCGCCCGTGACCCAGGACGCGCAGAAGATCCCGTACACGACCAACAACGCCGGTGTGCCGGTGGCGAGCGACGAGCACTCGCTCACCGTCAGTCCGGACGGCCCGATCCTGCTCCAGGACCACTACCTGATCGAGAAGATGGCCCAGTTCAACCGGGAACGGGTCCCCGAGCGGGTGGTCCACGCCAAGGGCGCGGGTGCCTACGGCGTTTTCCAGGTCACCAATGACGTCAGTCAGTTCACCAAGGCGGACGTCTTCCAGCCCGGTCGGCGGACCGAGATGCTGGCCCGCTTCTCGACCGTGGCGGGAGAGCAGGGTTCCCCCGACACCTGGCGCGACCCGCGCGGTTTCGCGCTGAAGTTCTACACGAACCACGGCAACTACGACCTGGTCGGCAACAACACCCCGGTCTTCTTCGTCCGGGACCCGATGAAGTTCCAGGACTTCATCCGCTCGCAGAAGCGCCGCCCGGACAACGGCCTGCGCGACCACGACATGCAGTGGGACTTCTGGACCCTCTCCCCCGAGTCCGCGCACCAGGTGACGTTGCTGATGGGCGACCGGGGCATCCCGAAGTCGTACCGGCACATGAACGGCTACGGCTCGCACACCTACATGTGGGTCAACGGCGCCGGTGAGCGGTTCTGGGTGAAGTACCACTTCAAGACCGACCAGGGCATCGACTTCCTCACCGAGGACGAGGCGGAGCTGATCGCCGGGCGGAACGCGGACCACCACCGCCAGGACCTCTTCGACTCGATCGCGGGCGGCGAGCCACCGAGCTGGACGCTGAAGGTCCAGGTCATGCCCTTCGAGGACGCGGCGGACTACCGCTTCAACCCCTTCGACCTGACCAAGGTGTGGCCGCACGGCGACTACCCGCTGATCGACGTCGGCCGGATGACCCTCGACAAGAACCCCGAGGACTACTTCATCCACATCGAGCAGTCCGCCTTCGAGCCCTCGAACCTGGTGCCGGGCATCGGGCCGTCCCCGGACAAGATGCTGCTCGGGCGCCTCTTCTCGTACCCGGACGCGCACCGCTACCGGATCGGCGCGAACTACGCGCAGCTGCCGCCGAACCGGGCGCGCTCGCAGGTCAGCTCGTACGCGAAGGACGGCGCGATGCGCTTCGAGGCCTCGGCCGCGGCTCGCCCGTACGCGCCCAACTCCTACGGCGGCCCGGCGGCGGACACCGCCCTCTTCGGCGAGCCGGCCGGGTGGGCCTCGGCGGGCGAGATGGTCCACGCGGCCTACTCGCTGCGCAGCCAGGACGACGACTGGGGCCAGCCGGGCACGCTGGTGCGCGAGGTCATGGACGACGCGGCGCGCGACCGGCTGGTGTCGAACGTGGCCGGTCACCTGGGCGCCGGGGTGAGCCCGGCGGTGCGGGAGCGGGCCTTCCAGTACTGGCGCAACATCGACAAGGCGACCGGCGACCGGATCGCGGCGCTGATGTCCTGACCGCTGGTGCGGTGAAAGCGCGAGAACCGCCGCCCGGCAGCTGGGATGCTGCCGGGCGGCGGTTCTCGCGCGGTCCGCGCGTCCCTACGGGAAGGGCGGGAACGGGTTGGTGCGCGTCGGGTTCGGGGACGAGTGCCCCGGGTCCGGCGAGGAATGGCCCGGGTCCGGCGACGAGTGCGTGGGCCCCGGGGACGCGGTGCGCGAAGTCGAGCCGGTCGGGGTCGGGGTGGTCGCCGAGGAGGAGGACCGAGTGCCGGCCGGAGTCGGGCTGTGGCTGCTCGGGGCCGAGGGCGTCGGGGTGGGGCTCGGGGGCGGCGTACCCATGTCCGCGTCCGGCAGTTCGAACTTGCTGGTGTCCACGCCCGAGAGCGCGGACAGCGTGTAGGCCTTCCAGATGGCGGCCGGGAAGCTGGAGCCGCCCGCGCGACCGCCGCCCGCGGTGCCGGTCAGGGTGACCTGCTTGCCGGTGCCGACCTCTTCACCGAACATCGCGACGACGGTGACCAGCTCCGGGGTGTAGCCGGTGAACCAGGCCGCGACATTGGACTCGGTGGTACCGGTCTTGCCGGCCGCCTGGTAGGCGTCGCTGTAGACCGCGTTACCCGAACCGTCGGTGACAACTCCCGTGAGCACCTTGGTGACGGTGTCGGCGGTGGAGGTGTTGATCACCTGGTCGCCGATGGTCTGCACCGGCCGGTAGGTGCGCGCGTGGTTCTGGGCGCTCTTGATGATCGACGGGGTGACCTTCTTGCCGTGGTGGTCGAAGGTCGCGTAGACCCCGGCCATCTCGACGGTGCTGGAGCTCATGGTGCCGAGCGCCATGGCGGGCTTGTCGGCCGGCCATCCGTCGCGGTCCCGCATGCCGAGGTTGAGGCCCATCTCCTTGACCTTCTCCGGCTTCGCGTCGACGGTCATCTGCGCGTAGACGGAGTTGACGGAGGCGTTGGTCGCCTTCTGGACCGTGATGTTGTGCCCGATGTCCCAGTAGTCGTGCTGGTCCTGGTTCTGCGGGGAGAAGGGGGTGTCACTGCCGACCACCGGGCGGCCACTGGTGCCGTCGTACAGGGTGCTCGGGTTGATCGGCTTGCCGTCCTGCGTCTTGGCGCCGTTCTGCAGGGCGGTGGCCAGGACGACCGGCTTGAAGGTCGAGCCGGGCTGGAAGTCGGTGCGCAGGGCGTTGCTGGACCACTTCTCGGCCTGGCCGGTGCCGCCGTACATGGCGACGATCGCGCCGGTCTTCGGGTCCACCGAGGTGGCGCCCGCCTGCACGTTCTGGTCGACCGGGCGCTCCGCGGTGTTCTTGCGCTCCAGCTTGGATTCCAGCTCGTCGTTGACGGCCTTCTCCAGGGCGGCCTGCTTCTTCTTGTCGATGTTGAGCTTGATGGTCCAGCCACCGGCGTCGATCGCCGCCTTGGGCACGCCCTGGCGGTTCAGCTCGGCGTCGGCGGCCTCCATCAGGTAGCCCTTCTGACCCTCGCGCCCGGGAGCGGGCTTGGGCTTGATGGGCTCCTGGAAGTGCAGGGTCTTGCGCTTGGCCGCGTCCAGTTCGCCCATGCCGACCATGTTGTCGAGGGTGGCGTTGAAGCGGATCATGACGAGGCGCTTGCCGTTGTCGCCCGCGGTCGCCCAGTCGTAGGAGCTGGGGGCCTGGAGGACGGCGGCGAGGTAGGCGCCCTGTTCCAGGGTGAGCTTCGAGGCGTCGACCCCGTAGTACGCCTGCGCGGCGGCCTGGATTCCATACGCACCGCGACCGAAGTAGCTGGTGTTCATGTAGCCCTCGAGGATCGCGTTCTTGCTCATGCTCCGGTCGGTCTTGAGGGAGATAACCATCTCCTTCAGCTTGCGCGTCGCCGTCTGGTCCTGGTTCAGGTAGTAGTTCTTGACGTACTGCTGGGTGATCGTCGAACCACCGGCCTTGCCCTTGCCGGTCACCGTGGAGACGAAGCCGCGCACCAGACCCTTGATGTCGATGCCGCTGTCTTTGTAGAAGTTCTTGTTCTCGATGGCGATGAACGTGGTGCGGACTTCCGGCGGGACCTTGTCGAACGGAAGGATCTCGCGGTTGAACTTGCCCGTGCGGGTCATGACGGAGCCGTCGGACCACTGGTAGACGTTGCTCTGGAGCGTCGCCTCTTCGTTGGGCTTGGGCGCGTCGACGTAGAAGTAGATGCCGACCAGCGCGGCCATGCCGAGCAGGACCATCCCGAAGAACGTGCCGAGGATCTTCTTCCAGGTGAAGAACCTGCGTATGCCGGTCCGTTTCCCCGCGCCCGCGCCGCTCTTGCCCGCGCGACCGCCCTTCGCCGCGCGACCGCGCGGCGCACGCCGTGTCCCGCGCTGCTGCTGCGCCCGTCGCGCTTCTGCTCGGCCCATCGCTCCCGCTCCGCTCAATAACCCCCGACGTCAGCTCAGAAAGCTAACACCGGAGGTTGTGACAAAGACTGCCTAATACCGATCAATCACGGTCAATCCGGACGTGAGAATCAGCACCCACACCCAAGGAACCGACGCCTAGCAGACCAGAAGAGTTGCAGCCCGCCAAAAAAGTGATATCACTTTGCTAGGGAGCGTGACCGACTCCTCCTGAACGAAACGGGGCGAACCATGACCAAGACCACTGAGATGCCGGAGCCGCACGTACGGGAGTTCCCCGCGCACAGCGTCGGCGGCGGCCTGGCGCTGCTGCTCGGGCTGCTCGGACTGCTGGCCGGTGCGGGCCTGATCGCCACCGGCGCCGTACTGACCGCCGGAGCCAAGGCGGCCCTGATAGTCCTCGGGGTGGTCGTCATCCTCGGCTCGATCTACGCCATGTGCGGGCTCAACACGGTCGCTCCGGGCGAGGCCCGCGTGGTCCAGCTCTTCGGCCGCTACCGGGGCACGATCCGCACCGACGGCCTGCGCTGGGTCAACCCGCTGACCTCCCGCGACAAGATCTCCACCCGGGTGCGCAACCACGAGACGGCCGTCCTGAAGGTCAACGACGCCTACGGCAACCCGATCGAGCTGGCCGCCGTCGTCGTCTGGAAGGTCGAGGACACCGCGCGCGCCCTCTTCGAGGTCGACGACTTCACCGAGTTCGTCGAGACCCAGACCGAGGCCGCCGTCCGGCACATCGCCATCGAATACCCCTACGACGCCCACGACGAGGGTGGTCTCTCGCTGCGCGGCAACGCCGAGGAGATCACCGAGAAGCTCGCCGTCGAGCTCCACACCCGGGTCGAGGCAGCCGGAGTGCACATCATCGAATCCCGCTTCACGCACCTCGCGTACGCCCCGGAGATCGCCTCGGCGATGCTCCAGCGCCAGCAGGCGGGCGCGGTCGTCGCGGCCCGTCGCCTGATCGTCGAGGGCGCCGTGGGTATGGTCGAGCTGGCCCTGACCCGCCTTCAGGAAGAGGACGTCGTGGACCTGGACCCCGACCGCAAGGCCGCCATGGTCTCCAACCTCATGGTGGTCCTGTGCGGCGACCGCGCGGCCCAGCCCGTCGTGAACACCGGCACCCTCTACCAGTGATGACGGGCGGCGAGCCGACGGCCCCCGACGGGCCCGGCGAGGACGAGCGGCCCGCGGCGGCCACCGGCCCCGCCCGGCGCCCGGCGCGCAAGCAGGTGCTGCTGCGGCTCGATCCGCAGGTGTACGACGCGCTCGCCCGCTGGGCGGGAGACGAACTGCGCAGCGCCAACGCGCAGATCGAGTTCCTGCTGCGCCGCGCACTCGCCGAGTCCGGACGGCTCCCGTCCGCGCCGGGCCCGATGCCCCGCCGCGGCCGCCCTCCGAAGTCCGCCCCCGAGTAGCCCGAGCCCGACCCGCGCCCCCGGCCCACCAGGCCGGGGGCGTTCCCGTGTCCAGCGGGGCCCCTCCCCCACACCCCCTCCCCCACACCCCTCCCCGCTCCCCTCTCTACACCGTGTGTATACACCGCAGGTAGAGTCCCGCCCATGTCCATCGGTCACACCCTGCTCGGTCTCCTGGAGGCCGGCCCGCGCCACGGTTACGACCTCAAGCGCGCCTTCGACGAGAAGTTCGGCCACGACCGCCCGCTCGCCTACGGGCAGGTCTACTCGACCATGTCCCGGCTACTGAAGAACGGCCTCGTCGAGGTCGACCGCATCGAGAGCGGCTGCGGCCCTGACCGCAAGCGGTACGCCATCACCGGCGCCGGGATCACCGACGTCGAGACCTGGCTCGCCCAGCCCGAGAAGCCCGAGCCGTACCTCCACTCGACCCTCTACACCAAGGTCGTCCTGGCCCTGCTCACCGGCCGCAGCGCCGAGCGGCTCCTCGACACCCAGCGCGCCGAACACCTGCGCATGATGCGCCTGCTGACCAGCCGCAAGCGCAAGGGCGACCTCGCCGACCAGCTGATCTGCGACCACGCCCTCTTCCACCTGGAAGCAGACCTGCGCTGGCTGGAGCTGGCCGCGGCCCGGCTGGACCAGCTCGCCGGAGAGGTCCGCCCGTGATACCCGACGGCTCGCTCCTCAGCGCCGAGGGCCTCTGCAAGTCCTACGGCTCCACCGCCGCCCTGACCGACGCCGAGTTCTCCATCCACCCCGGCGAGGTGGTCGCCGTCATGGGACCCTCCGGGTCCGGCAAGTCCACGCTGCTGCACTGCCTGGCCGGGATCGTCCGGCCCGACGCGGGCACCATCACCTACGCCGGACGCGAGCTGTCCGCCATGGACGACGCCCGGCGCAGCGCCCTGCGCCGCAGCGAGTTCGGCTTCGTCTTCCAGTTCGGGCAGCTCGTCCCCGAACTGACCTGCGTGGAGAACGTCGCCCTGCCGCTGCGCCTGAACGGGGTCAAGCGCAAGCAGGCCGAGGCGACCGCCCTCCAGTGGATGACCCGGCTGGAGGTGGACGACGTACGGGCCAGCCGCCCCGGAGAGGTCAGCGGCGGCCAGGGCCAGCGCGTCGCCGTGGCCCGCGCCCTGGTCACCAACCCCCGGGTGGTCTTCGCCGACGAGCCCACCGGCGCCCTCGACTCCCTCAACGGCGAACTGGTGATGCAGCTCCTCACCGAGGCCGCCCGGGCCTCCAGCACCGCCGTCGTCCTGGTCACGCACGAGACCCGGGTCGCCGCCTACTCCGACCGCGAGATCGTCGTACGCGACGGCACGTCCCGGGACGTGGAGCAGGTCGTATGAGCGCCGCCCGCGGCTGGACGCGCGACCTCCTCATGGGGGCCCGGTTCGCACTCACGGGTGGCCGCCAGGGCTGGACCCGCACCCTGCTCACCGGGGTCGGCGTCGGCCTCGGCGTCGCCCTGCTCCTGGTCACCGCCGCGCTCCCGAGCGCGCTGACGGCGCGCAACGACCGCGGCGACGCCCGCGCCCGGATGTCCCTGAGCGGACCGGGGCAGCCCGGCCCGGGCACCTTCCTCATCGCCCGCGCCGGGCAGGACTACCACCACACGTCCATCGACGGCGCCTTCGTCAAGGCCGAGGGCCCCGACGCCCCCGCCCCGCCCGGCCTCACCCGGCTCCCCGGCCCGGGCGAACTGGCCCTCTCCCCCGCCCTGGACGCGCTCCTGACGTCGGACGAGGGCGAGCGGCTGCGCCCGCGCTTCGAGGGGAAGGTCGTCGGCATCATCGGCGACGCGGGCCTGATCGGGCCGGGCGAGCTGTTCTTCTACGCGGGCAACGACGCCCTCCGCAACGACGGCGCGCGCTACGACCGGGCCCTGCGCTACGACGCCTTCGGCACCGACGACGAACCCGACCAGCTGGACCCGGTGCTGTCCCTGCTGGTCCTCCTCACCTTCGTCGCCCTGCTGCTGCCGGTCACCGTCTTCATCGCGGCCGCCGTCCGCTTCGGCGGCGAACAGCGCGACCGCCGTCTCGCCGCGCTCCGCCTGGTCGGCGCCGACAGCCGGATGACCCGCCGGATCGCCGCGGGCGAGGCGCTCGCCGGATCCGTGCTCGGCCTGGCCCTCGGCACCCTCTTCTTCCTGGTCTCCCGGCAGCTCGTCGCCAGCGTCGCCCTGGGCAGGCGCAGCGTCTTCCCCGCCGACCTCGACCCGAGCCCCTGGCTGGCCGCGCTCGTCGCGGTCGCCGTACCGCTGCTGTCCGTCGCGGTCACCCTGGCCACCCTGCGCGGTGTGGTCATCGAACCGCTGGGCGTCGTACGCGCCGCCAAGTCCGCCCGGCGACGGACCTGGTGGCGGGTGCTGCCCACCCTCGCCGGGGCGGCCCTGCTCTCACCCCTGGCGGCGCGCGGCACCGACGACCCGGGGGTCTTCAACCCGTGGCAGGTGGGCGCCGGGGTCGTACTGCTGCTCCTGGGCATCACCGCCGTGCTGCCCTGGCTGGTGGAGCGCAGCGTCTCGCGGCTCTCCGGCGGCCCCGTCTCCTGGCAGCTCGCGGTACGCCGCTTGCAGGTCGGCAGCGGGACCGCGGCGCGGCTGGTCAACGGCATCGCGGTCGCGGTCGCCGGGGCCATCGCCCTGCAAGTCCTCTTCGCGGGAAGCGAGTCCACCTACACCGAACTCACCGGCGCGGATCCGGCGCGGGCCGAGATGGCGGTGATCACCCACGCGCAGCCCGGCGCGAACGACCGGATCGAGGACCTCGCCGCGAAGCTGTCCTCGGCCGAGGGCGTGCGCCGGACCATCGCCCTGACCAGATTCCCCGCGTCCCCCGAGAAGCGGACCCCGGATCCCGCTGCCGGGAGATCCGCCGGGGCCCGCGCCGCGGCGTCCACCGAGGACCCGGTGGTGCAGATCACCGTGGGCTCCTGCGAGGCGCTGCGCGAGGTCGCGGATCTCGGCTCCTGCGTGGAGGGCGACTCCTTCGTCCTGACGGGCGGCGGCGCCCTGGCGGAACAGGTGCCGGAGGGGCCCCTCGCGAAGCCCGGCGACCAGCTCCTCGCGGGCGCGACCGGCTACCAGGACGCGCCCGACCCGGTCGAATGGACCGTTCCGGCGGGCGCCCGGTCGGCGGCCGTCCGCCGGGACCCGGACGGCGAGCTGCGCACCGGCGTGCTGGTCACCCCGTCCGCCGCGCCCGCGGTCGACGCCTCGTCGGTCTTCGCGATCGTGTACGTCCGCCTCGACCCGGCGGTGCCGGACGCCCTGGACAACGTACGTACCGCCGCCTACCAGGCGGATCCGCTCGCCACCGCGGCCACCCTCAAGTTCTCGAAGACCGACGGCCAGTACGGCGCGATCCGGGCCGGGCTGTACATCGGCTCCGTGCTGGTCCTGGTGCTGATCGGGCTGAGCCTGCTGGTCGCGCAGCTGGAGCAGCTCCGCGAGCGCAGGAGGCTGCTGTCCTCGCTGGTGGCCCTCGGCACCCGGCGGGGCACCCTGTGCCTGTCGGTGCTGTGGCAGACGGCGGTGCCGATCGCGCTGGCCCTGGTCCTGGCCACCGGGGTGGGCCTGGCGCTGGGCGCGGTACTGCTGCGGATGACGGGGCTGTCGCCGGTCATCGAGTGGAGCGCGGTCCTGGCGATGGCCGGGGCGGGCGGCGGCCTGGTCGCCCTGGTGACGCTGCTCAGCCTGCCGCCGATGCTGCGGATGATGCGCCCGGACGGCCTGCGCACCGAGTAGTCCCGGCCCCGTGCGGACGTACGCCGCCCCCCGGCGGCCCTATTCGGTGGGCCAGACCGGGAGCGGGCGGACCGCTTGGCGCAGCGCGTGCGCGATCGCCCCGAACTCCTGCGCGCGGGCCGTTCCCGTTCGCATCGCCAGTGCGATCCGGCGGGAGGGCGCGGGCTCGGCGAAGTACCCGGTGGCGAGGTACTCGTTGCGGGTGGTCTCCAGCCGCAGCGCGGTGCGCGGCAGCAGGGTGACGCCCAGGCCGCCCGCGACGAGCTGGACCAGGGTGGAGAGTCCGGCGGCGGTCGTGGTGACGTCCGCGCCTTCCGGCCGGCCGGCCTCGCGGCAGATGTCGAGGGCCTGGTCGCGCAGGCAGTGGCCCTCGTCGAGGAGCAGCAGCCGCAGTCCGCGCAGTTCCTCGCGCGGAATGTCCCGGCGCCCCGCCAGCGGGTGTTCGCGCGGCGCGAGCAGGACGAAGTCCTCGTCGAAGAGCGGCAGTTCGGTGACCCCGGGGACTCCGAGCGGCACCGCGAGCAACAGCAGGTCGAGGCGCCCGGCCGCCAGTCCGTCCAGCAGGGAGGACGTCTGCTCCTCGTGCACCTGGAGGTCCATCAGCGGGTAGCGGCGCTGGAAGAGGCCGAGCACGGTCGGCAGCAGGTAGGGGGCCACGGTGGGGATCACCCCGAGCCGCAGCACCCCGGTGAAGGGGGCCCGTACCGCCTCGGCCTCCTCCAGCAGCCCGCCCATCGCCTCCAGGACGAGCTTCGCGCGGGCCGCGATCCGCTCACCGGCCGGCGAGAGCAGCACCTTGCGGGTGGTGCGCTCCAGCAGCTGGACGCCGACGGCTTCCTCCAGGGCGGAGACCGCCCCGGACAGGGCGGGCTGGCTCATGCCGATGGCGGCGGCCGCGTCCCGGAAGTGCAGGTGCTCCGCGACGGCCGCGAAAGCACGCAGCTGCGCGAGGGTGGGCTGTTTCGCGCCACTCTTGGCACCACCCTTCGCGCCACCGGCCACCCCGCCCTGCGTGCCGTTCTTCGCCATGCCCTTCGCTCCCCTATTACTGGCAGCCACTGATAGGTACTTCCGATCACCCAGCACAAGAGTAGCTATTTCTGTAATCAATCCAGGTGTGCCAGCATGTGAGATCCGTCCAACCCCCTTGGAAAGCCCCCAAAAAGGCAACTTTCCCATCCACTTGGAGTGCGCGTGCTCACTGTCGGTGACAAGTTCCCCTCGTATGATCTGACCGCCTGTGTCTCCCTGGAGGCCGGTAGCGAGTTCGCCCAGATCGACCACAAGACCTATGAGGGCAAGTGGCGCGTGGTGTTCTTCTGGCCGAAGGACTTCACCTTCGTCTGCCCGACCGAGATCGCCGCCTTCGGCAAGCTGAACGAGGAGTTCCAGGACCGCGACGCCCAGGTCCTCGGCGTCTCCGGCGACTCCGAGTTCGTCCACCACGCCTGGCGCAAGGACCACGCCGACCTGCGTGACCTGCCCTTCCCGATGCTGGCCGACTCCAAGCACGAGCTCATGCAGGCCTGTGGCGTGCAGGGCGAGGACGGCTTCGCGCAGCGCGCGGTCTTCATCGTCGACCAGAACAACGAGATCCAGTTCACGATGGTGACCGCCGGTTCCGTGGGCCGCAACCCCAAGGAGGTCCTGCGGGTCCTCGACGCCCTGCAGACCGACGAGCTGTGCCCCTGCAACTGGAACAAGGGCGAGGGCACCCTCGACGCGGGCACCCTCCTGGCCGGTGAGTGACCCGTGTCCCTCGACACGCTGAAGGCCGCCGTACCGGACTTCGCCAAGGACCTGAAGCTGAACCTCGGCTCGGTCATCGGCAACAGCGACCTCCCGCAGCAGCAGCTGTGGGGCACGGTCCTGTCCTGCGCGATCGCCGCCCGCTCCCCGCGCGTCCTGCGTGAGCTGGAGCCCGAGGCGAAGGCGAACCTGTCGGCGGAGGCCTACACCGCCGCCAAGTCCGCCGCCGCGATCATGGCGATGAACAACGTCTTCTACCGCACCCGGCACCTGCTCTCCGACCCGGAGTACGGCACGCTGCGGGCGGGCCTGCGGATGAACGTCATCGGCAACCCGGGCGTCGAGAAGATCGACTTCGAACTGTGGTCGCTCGCGGTCTCCGCGATCAACGGCTGCGGCCAGTGCCTGGACTCGCACGAGCAGGTCCTGCGCAAGGCCGGGGTCGACCGCGAGACCATCCAGGAGGCCTTCAAAATCGCCTCGGTGATCCAGGCCGTCGCGGTCACCCTCGACGCGGAAGCGGCCCTCGACGCGGCCGGCGCCGCCGAGTAGTACCACCCGAAGACCCGCGCCACCCGCGCGAGCACCAGCGAAGGGCCCCGCCGCCGTCACCACGGCAGCGGGGCCCTTCGTGCGCTGCGGCGCGGCCGCCCACCTTCCGGCGGCCGCTCCGTTCCGAGGCGGCCGCTCACGTTCCGGGCGCGCCGCGCCGCTCACTTCTTCTTCATGGCCGCCATCATGTCGCGCATGTCGGCGATCAACGCCGCCTCGATCGGGGCGTAGTCGATGGTCCCGGCGGGGGCGCCGCTGCCCTTCGCCACGTCCATCACCCAGACCGAGAGCGTGAACACCGCTCCGCCGTCCAGCACCCTCAGCTCCGGTCCCGTGGCGCCGTAGGCCGACCTCATCAGGGCGCGTTCACCCAGCTCCGGTACGGCGGTCGGATCCGGCCCCGTCTCACCCCTCAGCCAGGGGTTCCTGATGTCGAACTCGGGCCCCGGATCGGTCTTCTTGTGCAGCGCCACCGTCGCCCAGACGTTGTAGCGCAGGGCCCCGTCCGCTCCGGTGTCCTTCCCGCACACCGCCCAGTCCTGCACCGGCCGCTCCGACTTCTGGTCCACGGGCGCGCTCTTGGTCAGGTCCCCGACGGCCGCGCTCAGCGCCTTGGCCTCCAGGGCGTCGCACATCTTCGCGGGCAGCTGGTAGGCCATCGGTGGCGCGTCCGGCCGGTCCCCGAGGGCGTACAGTCCGCCCGCCCAGAGCGCCGAGGCGAGCGCGGCCCCGCCCAGGCCCCAGAGCAGGCCTCCGGCGCGTCCGGGACGTCCGCCCTCCTTCCGCTCCGGGGCGGGGGGCGGACCGGCGGGGGGCGGCCCGGACGAGTCCGCCAGTTCGGTGGTCCAGCCGACATCGGCCTCCGGTTCCGATATCACCGCTGCTCCCCCTGTTCGGCACCCCCGTGGTCCACGGCCGTCGCGCCGTGCGGGCCGGGCCCGAGGAGGGCGTCCTGCTCCCGCGCGTACACCCGCAGGTAGCCGACGACCGTGTTGGTGACGGCGACCAGCGGTACGGCGACCACAGCGCCCCCGATACCGGCGATCATGCCGCCGGCCGCCACCGAAAGCACCACCGCGAGCGGGTGCACCCGTACCGCCCGCCCCAGGATGAAGGGCTGCAGGACGTGCCCCTCGATCTGCTGCACGGCGAGGACGACGGCCAGCACCATCAGGCCCGTGAACGGCCCCTGGGTCACCAGGGCGACGACCACCGCGAGGGCGCCCGAGACCACCGCGCCGACCAGCGGGATGAAGGCGAACAGGAAGATGAAGACGGCCAGCGGCACCGCCATCGTCACGTCGAGGAACCACAGGCCCAGGCCGATGAAGGTGGCGTCGATGAGCGCCACGAGGACCGTGCCCCGCACGTAGGCGGTCAGGGTCCGCCAGGCGCGCGGACCGGCGCCCGCCACCCCGGCGCGCGCGGCGGTGGGCACCAGGCCCAGCACCCACTGCCAGATCTTCTTGCCGTCGTACAGCAGGAAGAGGGTCGAGAACATGGCGAGCAGAATGCCCGTCAGCACCTCCACCATCACCGTCACGCCCTGGAGCCCGGCGGAGGTGATCTCCTGGGTGTTGGTGCCGATGGTGTCGCTGAGGTTCTTGGCGAGGTCGTTGATCTGCTGCTCGGTCACGTGGAACGGGCTGTTGAGCGCCCACCGCTTCAGCTCTTCGATGCCGTCCCGGACCCGGGCCGAGAGCTGGTCGAGGTTCTCCATGACCTGCCAGACCACGAACCAGCCGACCAGCCCGATGATCACGAAGCCGAGGATCGCGGTGACGGCGGTGGCAAGCCCGCGCGGCAGGCCCAGTCTGCGCAGCCGGACCACGAAGGGCTGGAGCAGCGCCGTGACGAGCAGGGCTGCGGCGAACGCCAGCACGACCAGGCGGACTTCACTGATCACCTTCATCACGACCCAGAGCATCCCGGCGACCAGCAGCAGCCTCCAGGACACCTCCGCGGCCACCCGCATGCCCCAGGGCACCACGCTCACCGGGTCGGGACGCCCGCGCGCGGCGGACGAGCCGGCCGCGGCGGCGTCCGCCACCGGAGCGACGGGAGCCACAGCGCCACCGGCCCCGGGCACGCCCGCCGTTCCGGCCGCGGCCGCGGACGGCACCCGCCCGGTCCCGCTGGTCTCCGCCTCGACCTCGGCACGGCGCTCGTCCAGCTTCGCCTCGACCTGGCTCAGCCTGGTTCCGAGCCGGCCCAGCCAGCCTGCCCACTTCGACATGTCGTCCCTTTCCCCCCGCCCGTCCTACGCACCTCGACGACGGTACACGCGTGGAGCCCCGCACCGTATGACGGTGCGGGGCTCCACGAGGTTGAGCGCGGTACTAGTACCAGTCGTTGGCCTGGTGGAAGGTCCAGGCGCCACAGGGGCTCTTGTACGTCTCGTTCATGTAGTTCAGGCCCCACTGGATCTGCGTGGCCGGGTTGGTGCGCCAGTCGGCGGCCACCGAGCTCATCTTCGACCCGGGGAGCGCCTGGACCAGACCGTAGGCGCCCGAGGAGTCGTTGACGGCCAGGTAGTTCCAGGTCGACTCCGCGTCGACGATGTTCGAGAAGCACTGGAACTGGCTCGCCGGGACGATCTGCCGCGCGATGGACTTGAGCTCGGCCACCGTGTAGGAGCTCTTCGGGGTGAAGGACGAGGCGTCGCGGCTGGCCGAACGGCTGGCCACCTGCTCCTTCTCCTCGCGCTCCTTCTTGGCCTTCGCCTCGGCGTCGGCCTTCTCCTTGGCCTCGGCCGCGGACTTCTTGTCCTTCGCGTCCTTGGCGGCCTGGATCCGCGCCGCTTCCTCGACCGAGCGCTTGGCGTCGGTGTCGGCGGCGTGCGAGAGGGCGTCGGCCTGCTGCGTCAAGGACGCGCTCTGGACCCGTGCCTGCTCGCCCGCGGGAATGTCCGCGAGGAGGGTGTCGGTTCCCGAGGCGGTCGTCTCAAGGTCGTTCGAGTGCTGGGGGTCGCCCGTGGCGACACCCACGACTGCGCCAACGGTGGTGACCGCGGTGGCGGATGCCACGGCGAACCCCCGGACCGAGATCCGGCTCACACGGTGTCCTTCCAGCAGCGTCCGCAGCGGTGACCACGCGCACGCATGAGTGCCCCTGACGCTGGCCTCCCTGATGCTCTGGTCACAGGAGGCGCGGGCCCGTGGGCAACTCCCTTGGCGGGAGTGCCACATGAAGCTTCCGGGCGGCATACGGCGGTCGACTGTGGAGTTGTTGCTGAGCTGTGCAGCCACGAGGGATACACGTGTGCCGTATGCGGGGCCTTACGGAAAGCAGACTCTGCCGGACCGCGACACCGTGAGGCAATTCTCCGTTGCGTGGGAAAGGTCACACCTGGCATGTCCCCGTTGTTTTGGGCGAACCCCTGTGCAGCGGTGCGCCGCCCGGCTAGGGTCTTTCACCTTTGCCGGGCGGCGCCAACTTCCGTACCGCTATGGGTCCTTTCAGGCGGTTTCCCGTCAGATGGTTTCCAGCATCTCCGTCACCAGCGCCGCGATCGGCGAGCGCTCGGACCGGGTGAGCGTGATGTGGGCGAAGAGCGGATGCCCCTTCAACTTCTCGACCACGGCCACCACTCCGTCGTACCGCCCGACCCGCAGGTTGTCCCGCTGGGCGACGTCGTGGGTCAGCACGACCCGGCTGTTCGCCCCGATCCGGGACAGCACGGTCAGCAGGACGTTGCGCTCCAGCGACTGGGCCTCGTCCACGATCACGAAGGCGTCGTGCAGCGAACGGCCCCGGATGTGCGTGAGCGGCAGTACCTCCAGCATCCCGCGGGTCAGCACCTCCTCGATGACCTCGCGTCCGGCGACCGCCGAGAGGGTGTCGAAGACCGCCTGCGCCCAGGGGCTCATCTTCTCGGAGGCGTCCCCGGGCAGGTAGCCGAGGTCCTGGCCGCCCACCGCGTACAGCGGCCGGAAGACCATCACCTTCTGGTGCTGCCTGCGCTCCAGCACCGCCTCCAGGCCCGCGCACAGGGCCAGCGCGGACTTGCCGGTGCCGGCCCGGCCGCCCATGGAGAGGATCCCGATCTCCGGATCGAGCAGCAGGTCCAGGGCGATGCGCTGCTCGGCACTGCGGCCGTGCAGCCCGAAGGCCTCGCGGTCGCCGCGTACGAGCTTCACGTTGCCGTCGGCCGTGACCCGGCCCAGCGCCTTGCCGCGCTCGGACTGGAGCACCAGTCCGGTGTGCACGGGCAGTTCGGCGGCCTCGGGAACGTGCAGCCGCTCCTCCGAGTAGAGGAGGTCCACCTGCTCCCCGGAGAGGGACAGCTCGCTCATCCCGGTCCAGCCCGCGTCGGTGATGGCGAGTTCCGCCCGGTACTCCTCGGCGAGCAGGCCCACGGAGGAGGCCTTGATGCGCAGCGGGAGATCCTTCGACACGACCGTGACGTCGTACCCCTCGGCCTGCAGGTTGCGGGCGACGGCGAGGATCCGCGAATCGTTGTCCCCCAGCCGGAAGCCCGCGGGCAGGATGCCCGGATCGGAGTGGTTGAGCTCGACACGCAGGGTGCCGCCGAGATCACCCAACGGGATGGGGGCGTCGAGGCGACCGTAGCGAACGCGGAAGTCGTCGAGCAGGCGCAGTGCCTGCCGGGCGAAGTAGCCGAGTTCGGGATGGTGCCGCTTGGCCTCCAACTCGGTGATCACCACGATCGGGAGCACGACTTCGTGCTCGTCGAAGCGGGTGATCGCGTTGGGGTCTGCCAGCAGGACGCTGGTGTCGAGGACATAGGTCCGCCTGTCGGGCAGGCGGCGCTTTGTGCTGGTCACCACGGAAGGACGTACCCCCTCGGAAGAGGTCGGGCCATGTAGACCGGACCGGTCATCGGCCGCCCTGCCAGGGCCGAATTCCGGCCCTCCAATCCGTCCGTGCGAACCGCACGCGCGTCCTGGTGCAAAGGGCCTCCCGGGCGGACGGCCCTGTGCCGTCCGCTGAGACTCGACACCCGTGGATCGGACGTCGACCTGCATGGGGTATTCCCTCGAACACCCACTGCCATGCCACGGCATATGACGGACGCTCGGTGAATCCCTGGTGAAGGGCCCGCGCGGGTGGGCCGAACGTGCGAACCGGGCCCCGGACGAAGGTCCGGGGCCCGGTTCGGGGCAGGGCTCGGGGCGGCCGGGATCAGCTCCCGTAGCGCCTGTGACGTGCGGCGTAGTCGCGCAGCGCGCGCAGGAAGTCCACCTTGCGGAAGGCCGGCCAGAAGACTTCGCAGAAGTAGTACTCGGAGTGGGCGCTCTGCCAGAGCATGAATCCGGAGAGCCGCTGTTCGCCGCTGGTGCGGATCACCAGGTCCGGGTCGGGCTGGCCGCGCGTGTAGAGGTGCTCGGCGATGTGGTCGATGTCGAGGATCTCGGCCAGCTCCTCGAAGGAGGTGCCCTTCTCGGCGTGTTCCAGGAGCAGCGAGCGCACCGCGTCCGCGATCTCCTGGCGGCCGCCGTAGCCGACGGCGACGTTGACCAGTATTCCGCCGATGCCGAGGGTGGCCTCCTCGGCCTCCTTGAGCACGGACTGGGTGCGCGCGGGCAGCAGGTCCATGTTCCCGACGTGGTGGACGCGCCAGCGTCCGTCCGCGGCGAGGTTGCGCACGGTGTTCTCGATGATCGTCAGCAGCGGTCCGAGTTCGTTCTCGGGCCGGTCGAGGTTGTCCGTGGAGAGCATCCACAGGGTCACGACATCGACGTCCGACTCGTCGCACCAGCCGAGCAGCTCGGAGATCTTCTCGGCTCCGGCCTGGTGGCCCTGCTCCGTGGTGCCTCCGGAGGCCTTGGCCCAGCGCCGGTTGCCGTCCAGGATGACGCCGATGTGCTTGGGCGCCGCGTCATGGTCGATGCGGCCTTCCACCCGGCGTGCGTAGAGCCTGTACACCAGGTCGCGCAGATTCACGATCTTCCAGCCCCTCCGTGCAATGCCCCCGTGCGAATTGCGGTCCCCCGAGTCCGCAACATTACTGCGCTCTCCGATCCCTCACCCAACTCGGTCTGTCACAAGTCCGTGATAGGGAGGACAACGTGACTGATACCAATCCCTATCGGGCAGAGCCCTCGCGCTACGACTCCATGGAGTACCGCCGCTCGGGCCGCAGCGGCCTCAAGCTTCCCGCGATCTCCCTCGGACTCTGGCACAACTTCGGGGACGACACGTCCCTGGAGTCCCAGCGGGCGATCCTTCGCCGGGCCTTCGACCTCGGCGTGACCCACTTCGACCTGGCCAACAACTACGGCCCGCCGCCCGGCTCCGCCGAGCTGAACTTCGGCAAGCTCTTCGCCCAGGACTTCGCGTCCCACCGCGAGGAGCTGGTGCTCTCCACCAAGGCCGGTTACCTCATGCACGCGGGCCCCTACGGCGAATGGGGCGGCCGCAAGTACCTGCTCGGCTCGCTCGACGCCTCGCTGAAGCGGATGGGCGTGGACTACGTCGACATCTTCTACTCGCATCGCTTCGACCCGCAGACCCCGCTGGAGGAGACCATGGGCGCGCTCGCGTCCGCGGTCCAGCAGGGCAAGGCCCTGTACGTCGGCGTGTCCTCCTACACGGCGGAGCAGACGGCCGAGGCGGTGCGGATCCTGCACGGGATGGGCGTACGTCCGCTGATCCACCAGCCCTCGTACTCCATGATCAACCGCTGGACGGAGGAGGACGGCCTGCTCGACACCCTGGAGGAGGCGGGCATGGGCTGCATCTCCTTCGCGCCGCTGGCCCAGGGCCTGCTCACCGGCAAGTACCTCAAGGGCATCCCGGAGGGCTCGCGGGCCACCCAGGGCAAGTCCCTGAACCCCGCTCTGCTCTCGGAGGACGTCGTACGGCGCCTGAACGGCCTGAACGACATCGCCGTGCGGCGCGGGCAGTCGCTGTCGCAGCTGGCCCTGAACTGGGTGCTGCGGGACGAGCGGATGACCTCGGCGCTGATCGGCGCGTCCAGCGTGGAGCAGTTGGAGCAGAACGTGGCCGCGCTGTCGGGCGCCGCGCTGTCGGCGCAGGAGCTGAAGGAGATCGATTCCCTCGCGGTCTCGACGCCCGGGACGAACATCTGGGCCCAGCGGGGCTGACCTGTGGATTCCCCTTCGTCCGGGGCCCGGGGGGCCGGAGACGAAAAAACGGGCCGGTCCGTGGGGGGGATACGGACCGGCCCGAGGGGGGGGTTCCACCATAACCCTTCGTAAAGCCTGCTGCGTGCATTGCCGCGACACGATTACGCTCCGAGACCGCCCAGGAACATTCCGGTAAGGGCGCCCGCCACCATGAAGGGGCCGAACGGAAAAGCGTCCCGGCCGCTCGCCCGGCCCCGCAGCACAAGGCCGAGGCCGTACACGGCGCCGTAGAGAAAGCCGAGGAACGCCCCGGCCATCCATACCCCCCACCCGTACCACCCAAGAGCGACCCCGAGGGGTAGCGCGAGCTTGACGTCCCCGAAGCCGAGCCCGGCCGGGTTGACCACGAAGAGCAGCAGGTACGCCGCCCCCAGCACTCCCCCGCCCAGCAGCGCGAGCCGCCAGGACCCGGCCGCTCCGGGCGCCAGGGCCGCGATCCCGAGCAGCGCGCCCAGGGCGGCGGCCAGGGGCAGGGTCAGCACGTCGGGCAGCCGGTGCACGGCGAGGTCCACCAGTGCGAGCAGCACCAGGACCGGCGCGAGACCCACGAAGACGGCGGTCTCCGGCCGGACCCCGGCGGCCGCGGCCAGTGCCGCGCAGATCAGCGCGGCGGGTACGGCCGTCCGGGTGGGCCCGGGCCCGTAGGAGCGGCCGCGGCACCGCGCGGGCCCCAGCCAGCCGCGCGGGCCGGGGCCCAGCGGATGGCCCTGCGGGCAGCTCGCCCGCCACGGCTCCTGCGGATCCGCGCCCAGCCGGTAGGCGGCCCTGGGCAGGAGCAGCCCGGCGGCCGTGCCGTACCCGGCGGCAAGGATGATCACGACGACGCCCATCTGGCCGACCGTAGGCGCCACCGCCCCTGGGGGCATGGGCCCGGGGGCCCATAGGCTGCCGTCGGCGCGGGCACACGGCATGCGGCATGCCGTGTGCGGCGCAGGGCACACCGACCGAGGGGGCACCGGATGGCACGGCGAGCGCGCTGGCAGGACGGGCCGGGCACGCTCGGCCTCCCGGGGGGCGGCGGGGTACCGCTCCAGATCGCGGCCTCGTATCGCGCGCGGACCCGGGGGCTGCTCGGGCGGGACGGGATCGAGGGCGCGGCGCTGCTGCTGACCCCGGCCGGGAGCGTGCACACCTTCGGGATGCGCTTCGCCATCGACGTGGCCTATCTGGACCGGCGGTTGCGGGTGCTGGCGGTGCGCACGATGGCGCCGGGCAGGCTCGGTCTGCCGAGGCCGCGCTCGCGGCACGTCCTGGAGGCGGCGGCGGGGGCGATGGCCGGGTGGGGGCTGCGCCCCGGGGTGACGGTGGAGGTATCGGCGACGGGGGCGCTGGGACCCGCACCCGGCGCACGGTAAGTTGGGACGGTTGGGCACCGGGCGGGGTGCGGGGATCGTCGGGGAGCAGCTGTGTCAGAGAACGCGCGGGTCAAGGCGTTGGAACAGATCATGTCCGCGACACACGGCGCCGACGAGGACATCGACTGGCCGGCCGCCGAGGCGGTCTGGGGCACCCGGTTCCCCGCCGACTACGTCGCTTTCATGGGCCGTTTCGGCGCGGGCAGCATCAACGGCGAGGCGGGCATCCTGCTGCCGCTGCCCACGTCGGGCCCGCAGTGGGACCCGGCGGAGATGGCCGAGGAGACCGCGAACGCCCGCGCCCTGTGGGCGGCCGAGGGCGGCCGGGCCGCCTTCGACGTCGACCCGGAGTCGATCCTGGCCTGGGGCGTGGTGGGCGGCGCCGACATCCTGTGCTGGCTGACGACCGACCCCGACCCGGACCGCTGGCCGGTTCTGGTCTGCGGCAGGCACACCGCCGAGGTCTTCGCCGTGTATCCGTACGGGATGGCGGAGTTCCTGCTGCGGATGTGCTCCGACGAATTCGACATGAGCCCGGTCGGCATCACCTTCTGGGACGGCGAGCAGCTGGGCTTCGTGCACTGGCGCAAGGCCCAGCGGCGCTGGCAGGAGGGCCGCAACCCCGAGACGGGCGAGCCGGACCCGTACGCGGGCGACTTCGCCGACTGACGGCCACTTCACGCCGCTGCGCCCGTTCCCCCCGGAAACGGGCGTTTCGGCATGTCTACGCGCGTCCGAATTGTTGATCACATATCGGAAAACACCATTCGGAAAAGCATTGCTTGGAGCATTGACCACAAGTGGTGCCCCAACACGACCAATCACCCTTCCCCGGGAGAGAATTCCGGCCAACGGGTCGCGACGGGACACCACCACCCGGAGCAACCCATAAGTAATGTCGGGCTCCAAAAGAAACTCGGGGAATTCTCTCGTGCGACGAAGTACGTTCGGCACGGCCGCTGGCGCGGTCGTGCTAGCTCTGCTCGTTCCGCTGGCCGGATGCGGTTCCACCGCGGGTGACGGCGACGGTACGACGCTCCACCTGGTCGCCGCCGAATACGGCGACGGCCCGGGCACCAGCTCCAAGGCCTTCTGGGACAAGGTGACGGCCGATTTCACCGCTCAGCACCCCGCCGTCAAGGTGGAGGTGAAACTCCTGCCGTGGGCCGACATCGACCGTGAGGTCGGCAAAATGGTCAAGGCGGGCAAGGCGCCCGACATGGCCCTCATGGGCTCGTACTCGGACTTCGCGGCCGAGGGCAAGCTGTACTCCGCCGACGAACTGCTCTCGGTCACGGCCGAGGCGAACTTCCTGCCGCCGCTCGCCGAGGCGGGCTCGGTCGGCAACACCCTCTACGGCCTGCCCTTCGTGGCGAGCAGCCGCCTCCTCTTCTACAACGAGTCCCTCTTCACGAAGGCCGGGGTCAGCGCCCCCAAGACCTGGTCGGACCTCAAGGCCGCGGCCAAGGCCCTCAAGGACAAGGGCGTGAAGTTCCCGTACGCCATGCCGCTGGGCCCGGAGGAGGCGCACGCGGAGGCGCTGATCTGGGAGCTGAGCAACGGCGGCGGCTACGCCGACAGCAGCGGCAACTACAGCCTGGCCTCGGACCAGAACATCCAGGCCTTCCGCTGGATCAGGGACAACCTCGTCACCCCGGGCCTGCTCGGACCGGTGCCGCCCGCGCAGCTCAACCGCCAGGACGCCTTCGCGGCGTTCCTGCGCGGCGAGGTCGGCATGCTCAACGGCTACCCGTCGCTCGCTTACGCGGCGAAGAGCCGGGGCATCAGCGTCGGCACGGTGAACATGCCGGTCAACGACACGCTGAGCAGCGGTGAGACCCCGCCGACCGTGGGTGTCGCGGACTGGATGGCGGCCTTCAAGCAGAACGGCCACCGCGCGCAGATCGGTCAGTTCCTGGACTACGTCTACCAGGACAAGAACCTCTCCGACTTCGCGGGCCGCTACCACCTGCTGCCCTCCACCCTGTCCGCGTCCGCCACCCCGTCGCGCGACGGCCTCGACAAGACGGACGAGCAGTTCCTGACCGCCCTGCGCGGCGCCCAGCTCTACCCGGTCAACGACCCTTCCTGGGTGAGCGTCAGCGACATCATCAAGCGCAACATCGGCCGCGCCGTGGACCCGTCCGGCGGTGACCCGAAGGGCGTCCTGGAGGGCATCGCCCAAAAGGCCCGCGAAGCGGGCAAGACCCACTGAAGCACCCTTGCACCAGGGACTTCCGGACCTCCGCCGCAGCCCATCCCTTGCGGCAGCACGGCTGTCACGGCGCTCGATCCGAGGCCGCGGCCCGGTCGCTCGCACCCCGCCCACAAGGCGCGCGGAGCGGCTGGCCCTCCCCTCCCCTCCCCTCCCCTTTCCCTGCCTCCCTGCCTCCCTGCCTCCCTGCCTGCCTGCCTGCCTCTGCCTGCCTGCCTGCCTGCCACGAGGCGTCAGCGCGGGCCGTTGCTCGTGGAGAAGGCCGTGCGGTACTGCTCGCAGCTGGAGTCCCAGCGCAGGGTGCCGCCGAGCGTGCCGTAACCGGAACGGGTGGCGGACCACTCGACGGTGTACTCCCCCGTGTCACATGCGATCCGCTTGTCCCCGCCCACCGTGACGCGCCCGGTGGCCGGGCGGCCCTTGGACTCGTCGCGGATCTCGGCCGCCTTCGTCCCGTCGGCCCGGCGCACCACCGCGTAGAGCGTGAAGGGGTGCTTGCCGTTCTTGGTGGTGACGGCCTTCTTCACCAGGGTGGAGTCCGACACCGACCAGGCGAACTCGAACTTCGGCTGCCACGCCAGCGTCTTGGGGTCGGCCTTCTTCGTCTCCCACTCGGGGGCGCCGGAGGGGCCCGCGGCGGGGACCGTCTTGTACTGGACCCCGGGGTGGAAGCGGAACTGCGCCTCCAGCTTGTGCATCTCGTCCTTGGTCCACACGGTCTTCATGGTCTTCTCGCCGCCTGCCGGGTCTTGCAGGTACGACGCCGGACCGTCGGCCGCCGCAGCCTGCACGAGGGCGGGCGCGAGGGCCGCGGCGGCGGTGGCGAGGGCGACGGCGGCGATACGGGTGCGCTTCATGGGCTGCCCAACGGACCCCCGCGGCGGGCCGGAACGACGCCGGGTCCGCGTTCACTCGTACGGGAGAGCGCCGAGGTGACGCACTCGGGTACGCCAGGAATATGGTCTGCCCGGGGGCCGTTGGCGCTGCTGAGACAGCAGGGACGATCTCGACCGCTTCCAGGGGGACTTCGCATGGGCGTACAGGTGGACGGAACGGTGGCGGCGGGCTGGGAAGGCGTCCGGGAGGAGTTCACGGACTTCGCCACCACCCAGGCGGTCCCTCCGGAGGCCCAGCTGGCGGTGCGCCACCGGGGGCGCCTGGTGGTGGACCTGTGGGCGGGCGAGGACACGGACGGGGACACCCTGTCCGGGGTGTACTCGATCACGAAGGGCGCGGCCCACCTGGTCGTGGCCCTGCTCGTGCAGGAGGGCGTACTGGACCTGGAACGTCCGGTGTCGGCGTACTGGCCGGAGTTCACCGGGTACGGCAACGAGCGCCTCACGCTGCGCCAGCTGATCTCCCACCAGTCCGGGCTGATCAACACGCCGGAGGGGTTCACCCTCGGCGAGGTCGCGGACGACGCGCTGATCGCGGCCCGGCTGGCCGGGCAGAAGCCGTACTGGGAGCCCGGGACGGCGTACGGCTACCACGCCTTCGTGATCGGAGCGCTGACCGGCGAAGTGGTGCGCCGGGCGACCGGGAAGTCCCTCCAGGAGGTCTACGAGGAGCGCATCCGGGCCCCGTACGGGCTGGACCTGTACCTCGGCCTCCCGGCGGAGCTGGAGCCGCGCTGGAAGCCGGTGCTGCCCCAGGTGCCGACGGCGGAGGGGCTGGCGGCACTGGTGGCCGGCCCGGTGCCGCCGAAGCTGATGGAGACCGCCTTCAACTGGCACATCAAGCCCGCGATGGACCTGGTGGGCTTCGCGAACGACCCCGGGGTGAAGTCCCGCGGCCCGGCCTCGGCGGGCGGCACGGGTACGGCGCGCGGGGTCGCGGGGCTGTTCGCGGCGGCGATCGGGGAGCAGGCCGGGCGGCCCGCGCTGCTCACGCCGGCGACGGCGGCCGAGTTCGCGAAGCTGCACACCCCCGGTGACGACCTGGTGACACCGGATAAGGATCATTTCGGACTGGGCTTCGAGCAGCAGCCGGCGGTCGGGCCGCAGGCCTTCGGCCACTGCGGAGCCTCGGGAGGTCTGGGCTTCGCCGACCCGGTCACCGGGGTGGCGTACGGCTACACGCGCCGCCGCTTCAATTTCCCGGGCGGCGCGGCGGCGGAGAACGGGCCGCTGACGGCGGCGGTGCTGAAGGCCGCCCGGGGCTGACGCCGGTCCTGGGCGGCGCCGGTCCTGGGCTGACGCCGGTCCTGGGCTGACGCCGGTCCTGGGCTGACGCCGGTCCTGGGCTGACGCCGGTCCTAGGCGGCGCGGGTCAGACGGCTCAGGCCTGGCCGGTCTCGAAGCGGCTGATCCGGCCGTCGTCGGTGACCACGAACCGCCAGGCGGTGCGCATCGCGCCCCAGGTGGAGTTGCTGTAGTTCACGACGAGCGCGTGTCCGCCGGCGGATTCGGACTCGACGTCCATGTGGCCGCTGGAGCCGAAGATCTCCTTGTCGGTCCACTGCCGGAGGTCGCGGTCCGAACCGTCGTCGGACATGGTCGTGTCCGGCGTGAGCAGCGCCAGGGCGGCCCCCTTGTCGCCCGCGTTGACGGCGGTGACGAAGGCACGGACGACGGGGTCGGTCAGCTGGGCGGGAGCGAGGGTCACGGGTGGCCTCCTGGTCGGCGCAAGGACGTACGGGCGACCAGGGAACACCGGTGGCGGGCCCGGGAACACCTGTGGCGGCCCCGGGGCCCGGATCCTCACCCGTTCGCCCGCCGACGGCGTGTCAGGGGGCCGTGCGGACCGGGAAGCCGGTCCGGCGGCCCTGCTCCGAAATCCAGGGCAGCACCTGGTCCAGGGCCTCCACGGTCTGCGCGCGGTTGCCGCCGCCGTCGTGGAAGAGGACGGTCGGTCCGTTGCCGAGCTGCTTCTTGAAAGCGTTCACGATGGCGGCGGTGCCCGGCTTCCCGAAGTCCTTCGTGTCGACGTTCCAGCCGAGCGGACGCATGCCCGCGGCCGCCGCGAGCGCCCGGCTCTCCGGGGTGAACGCCCCGCCCGGCGCGCGGTAGTACCCGACCTTCGCGCCACCCCCGGCCGCGTCCTCGATCATCTTCTGGGCGTCGAGGATCTGCCGCTTCTGGTAGTCGACCGGTTTCTTCCCCATGCGGATGTCGTGGTCCGTGGTGTGGTCGCAGAGCCGGTTGCCGTCGGCGACGACCTGCTTCACCAGATCGGGGCGGGCCCGGGCCCGCGGCCCGATCATGCAGAAGGTCGCCTTGGCTCCGTGCTTGCGGAGCACCTCCAGCACCTTCGGCGTCCAGGCCGGGTCGGGACCGTCGTCGATGGTGATGTCGACGGCGTCGCGGCCCGCTTCCGAGGCGTGCGCGATGGTGTCGGGCACCCGGTCCGTCCCGTCCGGATCCGCGGGGTCGGCGGGCGGCGCGCCCTTGTCCCGGGAGGCGTTCTCGTGGCGGTGGCCGTCACCGGGGCCGTGCGCGGGCGCGGCCACCGTGGCCACACCCCAGACCGTCGCGGCGACGGTCGCGACGGCTGTCGCGGCGGCTGTCCGGGCCCGGGTTCCCCGTTTCGTCGTGCCTGCCATGCACCCTCCGCTCCCCAAGCTGCTGTACGTGTCTGAGGGGGAGGACGACGCCCAACAGCGAAGGGTTGCGGCAGATTTGCACATAAAGCCCTGATAACTAGATCTTGGTCACTGATCGTCCCAGTTGGCGCCCCGACGGAAACCGCGCCGGACCACCTGAACCCCCACCCGCCGGCCCGGGAGCCGAGACCCCGACGGCGCCGGGAGGTTCGGTCGGCGACCCGCGGGCGCGGGGACGGCGAACAGCCCGGCCCCCGTGGACGCGTCCACGGGGGCCGGGCTGTCGTACGGCAGGCGGGTGCGGCCGTCAGTGGGCCACGGAGGCCTGTACGTTCGCCGCGGCCGCGGCGCCGTCGGCGTCCTTGGAGCCGGCCGCCGCGGGACCCGCGCCCCGCAGCGGGACCTCCTTGACGAACCAGGCGGCGACGAAACCGATGAGCGCGATGCCCGCGCCGAGCAGGAACGCGGAGTGCGTACCGGCGGCCACCGCGTGCTGGTAGGCGTCACGGACGACCTCCGGCAGCTTGGCCAGGCTGGCGGCGTCCAGCTGCGCGGAGCCCGACTTCGCGGCGGCCTCCGGACCGAGCCGGTCGGTCATGGTCCGGGTGACCTGCGAGGTGAACAGCGAGCCCATCAGGGCCACACCGAAGGAGCCGCCGAGGGTACGGAAGAGGGTGGCCGAGGAGGACGCGACGCCCATGTCCTTCATGTCCACGCTGTTCTGCGCGACGAGCATGGTGATCTGCATCAGGAATCCGAGGCCCGCACCGAGGACCGCCATGTAGACGCCGGACATCAGGCGGCTGGTGCTGGTGTCCATCGTCGCGAGGAGGAAGAGGCCCACGACCATCAGCGCGCCGCCGAGGATCGGGAACATCTTGTACTTGCCGCTGCTGGTGGTGATCCGGCCCGCGACGAGGGAGATGACCATCATCGAGAGCAGCATCGGCAGGAGCAGCAGGCCCGAGTTGGTGGCCGAGGCGCCCTGCACCGACTGCTGGAAGAGCGGGAGGTAGAGCACGCCGCCGAACATCGCGAAGCCGACGAGGAAGCCGATCACCGACATGAGGGTGAAGTTGCGGCTGCGGAAGATGTGCAGCGGCATGACCGGCTCGGCGGCCTTGGTCTCGACGTAGAGGAACGCCGCGATGGACAGGACGCCGGTGACGATCAGGCCGATGATCTCGGCGGAGGCCCAGGCGTACTCGGTGCCGCCCCAGGTGGTGACCAGGACGGTGGAGGTGATGGCGACGGTGAGCAGCGCGGCGCCCAGGTAGTCGATCTTGCCCTTGGCCTTCTTCTTGGGCAGGTGCAGGACCGCGGTCACCATCGCGAGCGCGACGGCGCCGAGCGGGAGGTTGATGTAGAAGGACCAGCGCCAGCCCATGTGGTCGGTGATGGTGCCGCCGACGAGCGGACCGCCGATCATGGCGAGGGCCATCACGCCGGCCATCATGCCCTGGTACTTGCCGCGCTCACGGGGCGGGATCAGGTCACCGATGATCGCCATGACGCCGACCATCAGACCGCCCGCGCCGAGACCCTGGATCGCACGGAAGCCGATCAGCTGGCCCATGTCCTGGGCCATGCCGCTGAGCACCGAGCCGATCAGGAAGATGACGATCGAGGTGAGGAAGGAGCCCTTCCGCCCGTACATGTCGCCGATCTTGCCCCAGATCGGGGTGGAGGCGGCGGTGGCGAGGGTGTAGGCGGTGACCACCCAGGAGAGGTGCTCCAGGCCGCCCAGCTCGCCGACGATGGTCGGCATCGCCGTACCGATGATCATGTTGTCCAGCATTGCCAGCAGCATGGCGATCATGAGCGCGAGCAGCACGACGCGCACGCTGCGCGGCTTGGGTCCGTCCGCGGGCACCGCCATTCCCGCTCCGGGCTCCGCCTGTGATGTCTTGCTCATGTCCGTCCCACTCCCCATGGCGCCCGGGCACTTACTTGCCGCCCGGCTAGTTCACTACACTGAGGAAAGTAGACCCGTAACTAGCCGGGCGTCAAGTAAGTAAATGGAGAGTGCCCCATGTCCAGCAGTCCGCAGCCGCGCCGTGGCAACACGCGCCAGCTCATCCAGGACGTCGCACTGGAGCTCTTCGCCGAGCAGGGGTACGAGAAGACGTCACTGCGCGAGATCGCGGAGCGGCTGGAGGTCTCGAAGGCGGCGCTGTACTACCACTTCAAGACCAAGGAAGAGATCCTGATCAGCATCTTCGACGACACGACCCGCCCGATCGACGAGCTGATCGTGTGGGCCGGTGAGCAGCCGCACACCCTGGCCACGAAGCGGGAGCTGCTCCGCCGCTACAGCGAGGCGATGCGCTCGGGCGCACAGCTGTACCGGTTCATGCAGGAGAACCAGGCGACGATGCGCGAGCTCAGCATCGGCGAGATCGTCAAGAAGCGGATGCTGAAGATGGTCGACCTGCTGCGCACGGACGAGGCGCCGCTGCAGGACCAGGTGCGCTGCGTGAGCGCGATCTTCACGCTGCACGCGGGGATGATGTTCCTCCAGCACGTCGAGGCCGACCCGGAGGAGACCCGGCTGGCGGCGCTCGAGGTCGCGACGGACCTGATCACGCGGGCGCACCAGTAGCGGGTGGGGCCGGGCGGCGATCAGGGGGGCGGGGTCGGGCGCGGGGCGGGGCGAGGTCGGGCGCCGGGCGTCGACCACTCGATCGAGGGATTCGCTCACCGGAAGACTACCCTCCGTCACGATGCCGGTTACTTTTGGTGACGAGCGCTGGTCGGACGGTACCTGCGCCGGAGCCGAAGGGCAGTCCCCCATGAGCGTCACCACCCGGTCTCCCTCCCACGGCGGCACCGTGCGGCGAGCCGTACTGGCCGGGGTGATCACACTGGCGGCGGCCGCGGCCGCCTTCCCCCCGTCGGCGGCGGCGTCCACACCCGTGTCCGCCGTCACGCCGCTCGCCTATGTGGCGCTCGGGGATTCCTACAGCGCGAACAGCTTCGTCAGACCCTGGGCGGGCGGCGGCTGCGGACAGTCCGAGATCAACTACCCCAAGCAGGTGGGTCACCGCCTCAAGGTGAGCCTCAAGGACGTGACCTGCGGGGCGGCCGAAGTGCGGGCAGGGGTGCTGGAGCCCCAGACCCGGCTGTCCGGCCCACCCACCGTGCCACCCGCGGGCGGCTGGAAGGCCCGGCCGGCCCAGATCGAGGCGGTGACGGCGGACACCTCCCTGGTCAGCGTGGGCATCGGGGGCAATTCGATCGGCTTCGCGGGCATCGTGCAGCAGTGCGTGGAGCGCGGGCTGCGTGCCTTCGGGCTGGGCCACCCCTGCGCGGACCATTACACGAAGGGTGAGGGAGCGGCGGCGCTGGACCGCCGGTTCACCACCATGGAACGGGACGTCGCCTCGATGCTCGACGGCATCCACGCCCGCGCTCCCCGGGCCGGGATCGCGGTGGTGGGCTATCCGGCGATCGTGGACGACGGCTCCGGCTGCGGCCTGGGCGTGTGGCACCAGCTCGGCACCATCACCAGGGGCGACATGACCTGGATGGACTCCCTGGAGCGGCGGCTCAACACGGCGCTGCGCGACCAGTCCGCCCGTGCCCACGTGCGCTACGTCGACACCTACGCCTCCAGCGTCGGGCACGGAGTCTGCGCGAGCGCCGAGACCCGCTGGATGTACGGGCTCAAGGACCACCTCACCGGCGAGGGCACCCAGGGCGACCCGCCCGCCGACATCTGCAGACTGATCCCGGCCGACGGCGAGGCCGCCTGCACCTTCCTCCACCCGAACCTGCGCGGCGCGACCCACCAGGCCGACGACGTCACCAAGGCCCTCCTCGCCCTGGGCGCCGCCCCCCGGACCTGACCGGGGAAGATGAGTAGCCGTACTCACGCCCCGTCCTTCGCGCCTCCATACGATCAACGAGTCATAGGCGCGGACGCGGGTGGGGTGGGAGAGGCACATGGGGCTCAGTTCAGAGTGGGAGCAGCTGTTCGGCTCCGGCGCGGCAATGACGCTGTCTTCGGCCACGGCCCCGGGTCCGGCGGGCGGGGGCAACCCGGACCTCAAGGCGAGCCAGGGCCCGTGGACCGGAGCTTCCGCGGTGGCCTCGGACCTGACCGGGAGCACCAATGCGGCCGTGACCCGGCTGGACACCTCGCACGACGGTGTGGTCCCCACCCTTGAGGGCTTCATGCTGCCGGCGGTCCTCGGCGAGGTGCGGACGTCGTGGAAGGGGCGCCTGGAGGACGTACGGGCCGAATGCGCGCGCCTGGAAGGGACGCTGCGCACCGCGGGCAAGGAATTCGGCGAGATCGACGTGAAGATCAAGCAGTCCTTCGCCGGTCTGCGGCCCGGGAGCCGGTGACCGCGCCGTGATGACCTGGCAGCACCTGAAGGACCTGAAGCGCTCGGAGTTCGAGGAGGCCGCGGACGGCTGGGGCGATGTCAGCAGCCGTGCGTACTCGGCCAAGGAGCGCGTCGAGAACGAGATGCTCGCGAAGCTGCGGGACACGCAACAGGGCGAGTCCGCCACGGCCGCGCTGGAGGCTCTCGCTCAACTGGCCCGCAACTACGAGTACATCCATGCCGAATGCGGGCTCGCCCGTACGGCGTTGAACGGTTTCGCCAGCGAGGTCGCCGCCCCGCAGAACCTCCTGGCGGGCGCGCTCGGCGAGGCCGCCGCGCTCGGTTTCACCGTCCACCAGGACGGTTCCGTCTCCTACCCGGCGGGTGCGCCCTCCTCCCCCTACCTCAAGCCGGCCGATGGCGGTACGGCCACCTCGGCCACCGGCCTCGCCCCCTTCCCGGGAGGAGGGCAGGCCCCGCTACTGAACCCGAACAAGGCGAAGGCCGAAGCCATCGCGGACCGCATCGCGTCGGCCTGCCGTGCGGCGGCCGAGATCGACTCCCGCTACCGCCAGGCCTTGTCCGCCCTCAAGGCGGACCGCGGCCTGAGGGTCGACGACGCGGTGTGGGCGGACGCGGCCCAGGACCTGGGGCGCATGAAGGACGCGGCGGGCAAGTACCTCAAGGACGGGGACGTCCCGCACGGCAAGTCCCCGGCGGAGAACGCCGCCTGGTGGAACGGCCTCGACCAGGAACACCGCGACGAGTACATCACCCTCTACCCGGCGAGCGTCGGCGCCCTGGACGGCATCCCGTCCGAGATCCGCGACACGGCGAACCGCGTCGTCCTGGCGGAGGCCCACGGGACGACGCAGATGGACCTGGCCGCGCTGCGCGCGAAGGAGCCACCCCGGTACGAGAAGTACATCAGCCCGATCACGGGGCGCGAGGTCAAGGGCGCGGAGGTCGAGTCGAAGGCGTGGCGGGACTGGAACGGGAAGCAGAAGGAGCTGCAAGGCCGCCTGAACGGGATGGACAGGATCCAGGAACGCCTGTCGGCCTCCGAACCCGGCCGTCGCCCGGAGGGCTACCTTCTTGGCTTCGACAACAGCAAGTTGGGCAAGGCCATCGTCTCGATCGGCAACCCGGACACGGCGGAGAACGTGGTGACGTACGTGCCGGGGACGGGGGCGAACCTGGCGGGGATCAAGGGGGATCTGGAACGCGCCGGAGATCTCCAGAGCGCGGCGGCGAAGGCGGCGCCGGGGCAGCAGACGGCGTCGATCCTCTGGCTCGGCTACGACGCGCCCCAGAGCATCGTCACGGACGCTACGAGCGAGAAGTACGCCGACGCGGCACAAGGGTCTCTGAGCCGCTTCCTCACCGGGATCGACACCGCCCACTCGGGCGGCCCCGTCAATTCCACCGTCCTCGGACACAGCTACGGCACGCTGGTCGCCGGTAAGGCACTGGCCGGGCACCCCGACCTCCCGGTGGACAACGTCGTCTTCGTGGGCAGCCCGGGTGTCGGCGTGGACCACGCGAAAGATCTGGGAGTTCCGCCGGATCACGTCTGGGCGGCTACGGCCGAGAACGACTGGATCAATATCGCCCCGACGCCCAACGCGGCGCTCGGCTCGGCTCTCGGTCCGCTGAACCCGCTGGGAGCCATCGAGTTCTGGGACGATCACTCCATCCTCTACGGGACCGATCCCACCACGGACGACTTCGGCGGGCGGACATTCGAAGTAGATCCGGGCAAACGCTTCCTCTCGGACGGCCTGATGCCGGCGCACTCTCAGTACTGGCAGGGCGATTCATTGAGGAACATGGGACGCATCGTGACGGGACAGGCGAGATGAGTACACGCAAGGCAATGGCGGCCATGCTGTTGGGGCTGACGCTCACCCTGACGGCATGTGGAGGAGCGGGGAACCAGAGGATCACCATGGATGACCAGCAGGCCATCACACGCGCCGAGGAGATCGCCCACCAGGCCTTGGGCGCCATGTCGCCGAAGCCCCTACCCAAGCGGGATGGCCGCTACGGTGTCGGCGCTTGTCTCGCGGACTCCGGCCCCAGCGAGCGCGAGCAGGTGCACATCAGCTATCGACTCGAAGGCGTTCCGGGTTCCGTCAGCCAGCAGCTCGTCCGCCAAGCCCGAGACGCCTGGGTCGCACAGGGGTACAAGTTCAAGACCGAGAGCGGGGACGGAGACTGGTCCAAGCCGGATCCGTACGTCAGCATGCGTACCGTGCCCGACGACTTCTGGATGGAACTCGAAGTCAGCGTGAGGGACAAGGCCACAGGCGATGGCGTCGCCTACATCACGGTCACGTCGCCCTGCTACTTCCCGAAGTCCGGAAAGACTGCCTCCCCGCCTCCGCGCGCGCTGTCCGCCGACGATGCCTCCCAGCAGCGGGTACTCGCCCACTCCAGCCGGATTTACGACGCCCTGCGCGTCCCGCACGCCCCATCCGGCGCCACGGAGCTGCGCACGGTCGAGGACGACAGCGCCACATACGTCCACCACGCCTGGGCGACCGCGCCACTGACCGAGGACCGAGCGGCCAGGGCAATGGCGCGGGCACGGGCGTATTTCGAGGGCTCGGGCTGGCGCGTGCGCACCGTCCCCAGCCGCATGGTGGCACTCCATCCGGCCGACGAGGTCGTGGCTCAGCTGGCGCCCGGGCACGACGGTGCCCTCCTGGTGGGTATCACGGGCCCGGCCGTTGCCGTACTGCGGGCCGAGGCCTGACGCGCGAGCCGTCACGCGGACAGGTACCGCGCGGCACCGGACACGGGCAGGGTGGCCCAGGTGCGGGTGCCGCCGCCCGGCTCGCGGGATTCCCCGAAGCCCCAGGCTCCGTCGCAGTCCCGGACGACCGCCGCCATCACCCGCAGCGCCGCCCGCCGCCGGGCCTCGCAGTGCGCGGCCAGTCGGGGGTGGGCGTGGGACGCGTGGCCGTCGTAGACGGTCAGCCGGAGCGAGTCCTCGCGGTAGCGGACGGCGAGATACAGGCTCCGCCCGGGGTCCAGGTGCCAGGCGGCCGCGATGAGTTCACCGGTGACCTGCACGGCCGCAGGTGCGAGCGGGTCGAGCCGGTGCGCGTGGAGGACCGAGCGGACGGTGGTCCGGGCGATCTGGGCGCTGTACGGCTCCCCGGGCACGATGAGGCTGCACGTCAGCCCGTGGGGCGACGGGGGTGCGTCGCCAGTGGGCGCGGGCGGGGACACCGGGCAGGAACTGAATCGGCTGGTCGGGTGATCGAGCATCACGGACTCCGTGGCGTTACGCGGCTGTTGTTGCCGATGCGGGTGGAGCGGGGGTGTGGCCTGCCGCTGCGCCATGCGCATGGCGCAGCGGTGCACTTCAACTCCCCTATGTGAGTAGTGCGTTACCTACCGTAGGGGACGCGGGGCGCAATTGTGCCCGTGCTCACAGAAATTTTCACGGCCGTCGCCAAGAGTCCCTTCAAACCGCCAGACTGCAGGCATGACAGCCAGGACCTCCCCCACGGAACGACAGCGGCGCGTGGGCGCGGAGTTGCGCAGGATGCGCGTCATGGCGGACGTTTCCGCCGAGTCGGCAGCTGGAGTACTCGGCGTCAGCCGCTCACAACTGTCCTCGATCGAACAAGGCCTGCGGGCCGTCAGCGAGGAGCGTCTGCGTACCCTGGCGATCCACTGCGGCGTGACGGACGAGACGTACGTCGATAGCCTCGCCACGCTGGCGTACCCCCCGGAGCGCGGCTGGTGGGAGGCTTACCGTGGCGCGATCCCGTCCGGATTGCTTGATGTCGCCGAGCTGGAATGGCACGCCACCCGCCTTCGCACCGTGCAGACCGTGCACCTCCCGGGGCTCCTCCATCAGGGCGCCTACGCCCGCGCGGTATTCGGCTCGGTGATCCCGGCGCTGGCGGCTTCCGAGGTCGAGTTGCGTGTGGCCCAGCGAATGCAGCGACGGCAAGTACTTGAAGGCGACAACGCCCGCGAGTACGAGGGGTACGTCCACGAGGCCGCCCTGCGGATGCAGTTCGGCGGCCGACGGGCCACACGGGAGCAGCTGGAACACCTCTGCGAGGTGTCGGAATGGGACAACATCACGCTGCGCGTGCTGTCTGTCGAGGCCGGGGCGTTCCCCGGCGCCGGGCACGCCATGCTCTACGCCGAGGGCGCGGTCCGCCGACTGGACACGGTGCAACTCGACTCGGCGCACGGCCCGGAGTTCACCCACACCGAGCCTCAGCTCGCGAAGTACCGGTTCCACCTCGATTGGATGGACCAGCACGCGCTGTCCGTGGACGCATCCCGCGACTACATCCATGCGATCGCCCGCCAACTCTGAGGAGCCACCAATGGCCGACATCACCTGGGAAGACCCGTACTGCGGCGAAGGAAACAACTGCTATCGCATCGGCGTGGACGCGGACGGCAATAGCTACATAGCACTCTCCGGCCAGGAGGACAGATACCTCACGGACAGCGGCGACGCGCTGCGCCAACTGATCCGGGACATCAAGGCCGGGAAGGCAGACCACCTCCTGGACGGATGAAACCGGTGAGGGTGTCGACGTAGGCGTCCGGGCGGGTGACATGCGGGACGTGTCCGGCCCCGTCCAGGGTCCGCACCTGCGCCTGGCCGAGCGCGGCGGCGAGTTTGCCGATGATCACCGGGAACCACGGCGGGCTCTCGGTGCCCTTGGTCAGCAGTGCGGGGCCCGTGTAGGCGGCGAGGCGGCTGAGGTCGAGGCGGGCCCAGTCCGGGTCCGCCTGTTCGTCCGCGAACGTGGGGGCGTTGATGACGAAGGTCTTGCGGATCCGAAGGCGACCTCCTCCACGAAACGTTCCGCGGCGGCCTCGGCCTCACCCGCGCACAGGGCCGCGAGGACGGCATCGATCCTGTCCTGCGTGGCCCGCATCAGCGGCTGTAGCTCCGGGTCGTCGGCCACGATGCCCATGAGCGGGGGCTCGTGGGCCCGTGCCGGTGTTCCGGCATACCCCTCGTGGACATGCAGGAGCCCGAGATCACCTGTTTCGCCGGCCCCTCGGCCCACGGGTACCGGGCACGCACGACCGTGCCGTTCGGCTCACCCCTGGCCGTGCCCGCTCCGTTCGATGGCGAGATCGACGCCTCCGCCTGCCGGGAGCCGACGATCGGATTCGGTGATGGGGACATCGTTGATGCTGGCCTCGCGGCGGCTCATCAGGCCGTCGGGGGTGAACTCCCACTGCTCGTTGCCGTGGCTGCGCCACCACTGGCCCGCCGGGTCGTGCCACTCGTACTCGAAGCGGACCGAGATGCGGTTGCCGGTGTAGGACCACAGCTCCTTGCGGAGGCGGTAGTCGAGTTCGTGGGTCCACTTGTCGGCGAGGAAGGCCCGGATCTCCGAGCGGCCGGTGAGGAAGCGGTCGCGGTTACGCCAGACCGAGTCCTCGGTGTAGGCGAGGGCGACCCGGTCGGGGTCGCGGGAGTTCCAGGCGTCCTCGGCGGCCTGGACCTTGGCACGGGCGCTTTCCGCCGTGAAGGGCGGCAGGGGCGGGCGGAGTGCGGGGTTTGCGGGCATGGCGGGGCCTTCCGGCGGGGCTCCTCGGGAGGGCGAGCTAGAGAACGTACGTTCTCACCGTAGAGAACGACCGTTCTCATCGCAAGCGAAACTGGACTACGCTGCCTTCATGGACGACGAAGAGGCCCGGACCCGGCTGTTGGACGCGGCGGAGGCGCTGTTCTACGCGGAGGGCGTCCAGGCCGTCGGAATGGACCGCATCCGCGCGGAGTCGGGGGTCCCGCTGAAACGGCTCTACCGGGTCTTCCCCGCCAAGGAGGCCCTGCTCACGGCCTACCTGGAGCGGCGCGACCGGCGGTGGACGGCGAACCTGCGGGCGGCCGTGGCGGCCGCGCCGGAGCCAGTGACGGCGGTGTTCGACTGGCTGGCCGAGTGGTTCGCGGAGCCCGGCTTCCGGGGGTGCGCGTTCCTGAACGCCCACGGCGAACTGGGCGCGGGGCCGGCCGGGGTGACGGAGGTCGTACGACGGCACAAGCGGGAGCTGCGGGCCCTGCTGGGCGAGCTGACGGGCCCACCGTCGTCGGCATCGGCGTCGTCGGAGCTGGCGGACCGGCTGATGATCCTGGTCGAGGGCGCGACGGCGATCGCGGCCCTCCACCCCGGCCCGGCCCCGGCCCTGCGGGCGCGGGAGATGGCGGAACTGCTGCTGCTGACGCGGGACGGGGCTGGGGCCTGACGCCGCCCCTTGTCGCTGCCGCCTACTTGTCGCCGCCGCCTACTTGTCGCTGCCGCGCGGGAAGGTGATCTCCACGCGGCGGTTCTTCTTGCGGCCCTCTTCGGTGCTGTTGTCGGCGATCGGATAGTCCTCGCTGTACCCGCGGATGTCGAAGACGACGGAGGCGTTGGTGACCGTCTTCGCCAGTTCGGCCTGCACGGCGTCGGCGCGCTGCTTGGAGAGTTCCTTGCCGTGCTCGTAGCTGCCCTGGTCGTCGGTGAAACCGAAGACGCGGACGCGGGTGGCCTTCTGCTGGTTGATCTCGTTCGCGATGGCCTGGATGCGGGCGGCGGCCTGGGCGTTGAACACGGCACTGTTCTCCGGGAAGAGGACCTCCGACTGGAGCGCCATCATGACGTTCTGGTTGGTCTCCTGCCGCCGCTGCTCGCCCCCGAGGTCCTCGACGACCTCGGCGATGTCGAGCACCTTGGCGGGGGCGAGGGTCCCGCCCTGCGGAATCTTGAGCCCGGGCGAGTTCGAGTCGATGGGCACGGGCGCCGAACTGGACGGCTCGGTGCCGGGGGGCGCGCTGGGCTTGTCGTCGGCGTACGCGCTGCCCGCGCCGAGGATGTGCGCCCCGGCGATGACCAGCGCGGCCACGGCAGTGGCGGCGGCCACGCGGTGGGGGGTGGGGGTTTGGGTGTGGGGGCGTGTGCGTGTGGTCATGGGGTCACCCGGAGATTTTGATGGTGGCCGTGGCGAAGGTGGGGAGGTTGAAATCGACCTCGGTGACGTTCGTGGGGGGTGCGGGGAACTGCACAAAGACGGGTACCGTCTGACCCGCGTCGATACTGGACACTCCCGTGGTGCACAGACACCTCCCGTCCGTGTCGCGCAGAACGTAGTACCGCTTCTTGCCGGCCTTGTCGATCAGCGTTGCGCCCGCCAGGGATTCACCGCTCGACGTGAGTTCGTTGCCGCGCCAGGCTGAAGTCCCGACGAATGACTGGCTTCCGCCGTTTTTGATCTGCCCGTTGAGCGTGAGGAAGCCCCCGCCGTCACGCTTCAGTGCATTGACGGTGAGCACCACACCGTTCACCCCTTGAACCGTGGCGATGACCTCGGTCGGCGTAGCGGCTTGGCTCCCGGTGGGAACCGGGGCCTGCGAGGCACCCTGGGACTGCCCCGATGAGCCCGCCTGCGGCTCCTTCGGCTTCTGCTCTCCGCCACCGCACGCGGTCAGCGTCAGGGCCAGTGCCGCCGCAACCAACGCGACTGCTCCCCCGCGGGCCTTCCCCATGTGCCGCATGCTCATCTACGCCTTTTCCTTGTCTCTCGATCACTGTCATTCGACCAGCCGCACATGGAAGAGCGTTCTGGCCAAGGTGCTCCACAACTCCGGATGCAAAGGGTCGAACCGGATGTCGCCGGAACCGTCGCATTCGATGTTCACCGGACCTGGCTTGTCCGCTCCCCCACCACCAGGGTGAGGCTTCGGACTGGCGTCGGTTGCCGCCGCGCCGAGATGACATCGCGGTTCGATCCTGGCCGTGGCGTTGGCCGTGCCGTGCATGCCTTCCGTCCCGGGGATCACGGAACTGCCAACCGTTCCCGTCGTCTCCACCGCTACGGTGAATTCGAGTACACCGGCCGAACACGACGTAGCCGTCGCGCCGTTCCTGCCAGCGAAATCCCTTGCCTGGCCGCAGGCGGCAGCAGCGTCGAAGAGTTTGCCGTCAAGTACCTTCTGCCAGTCCTCGGGCTTCAGGGTGGCGAGGTCCAGACCCGGGATCAGACTGTCCCTGGCCTTGGCCGCCGCTGCCAACGCGCCGGCGTCAGCCGCTCCTTGCGCATCACTGCGAGTGACCGAAGCCTGTGCGATGACGAAGAACGCGAAGGCGGCGAAGAGCAGACCCGCCACCACCACGACATAGATGGGGAAGGCCTGCCCTCGGTCACCCGGCGGAACGCTCCTGTTCACCCGGCTTTGATGTCCCCGACGGCCTTCTTGATCTTGCTGGTGATCTCGGTCCCGATACCAGACCCCACGATCGCCCCGATGATCACCACGACCACCAGGATGATGCCCAGGTACTCGAACGCCGTCTGGCCGCGGTCCGTCGTCTCGTAGCGCTTGCGGAGTTTCGTCATGGCCGTGTCCGTCCATCCGCTCACGCGGATCTTCGTCTGCACGGTGGCCTTCAGCAGCGTGCTGTGTGACATAGAGGGGTCCTCCCGGTCCGGTGCCGCTGTCGATTTGCGGACCGTACGGGGTGGGGAGGGGGGAGCCCAAGGGTCCCGGGGCCCAATTACGGACCCAATGCGCACCGCGTCTAGCCATGACCGGCCACTCCTGGACGGGCGGTTCCCAGCCAGCGGGCTATGGCCTCGCTGCGGGTGGTGCTGTGCAGCTTCGCGAAGATGCGGTTGATGTGGTTCTTGACCGTCTTCTCGCTGATGAAGCAGGTCGCGGCGATCTGCTGGTTGTTCATCCCGGATGCGATCAGGTCCATGATTTCCACCTCCCGCGAACTCAGCCCGTACACAACCTGGTTGTGGTCCTGCAGAGAAGACTGTGCCACAACTCGTTGCGGTTGCGAAGAGGTCCGGAGACTTGCGAGCAGGATGTCCGACGGAGTCGAGCTGAAGCTGGCGCGGCCCTCGTGGGCGTCGCGGACCGCCGTGATCAGCTGGTCCGGGGTGAATTCGCCGTGTACGAGGTATCCCGCCGCGCCCAGCAGCAGGGATTCACGGACGATTTCGGACTCCCTGCTGTACGTCAGCATCAGTACGGGCGCCAGCTGGACCAGGTGCGGGAGGGCCGAGATGCCGTCCACGCCCGGCATCCGGACGTCCAGCAGGACCACGTCCGGGCGGTGGGATCGGGTGAGGTGGAGGGCGCTGCGGCCGTCGGTCGCTTCCGCCGCCACCTGGAGGTCGTCCTGGGTGACGAGCAGGGCGGCCAGGCTGGCCCGGACCACCGGGTTGTCGTCCGCGATCAGGATGCGCAGGGGCGGGGCAGGGGGCATCAGTGTCCTCCCGTCGCGGGCAGGGGAACCGTCAGGCGGACCTCCGTGCCCGACGGGGACGCGGGGGCCACGCGCAGCTCCGCGCCGATCGCGGCCGCCCGCTCCCGCATGCCCAGCAGGCCGAAGCGGCCCTCTTCGGTCCGGGGAGCCGCAGGCCCGAGGCCTCGACCGTCGTCCCGGACCGTGAGGGTGAGGCGGTCGGCGGTCACGGCCGCCGTCACCGTGACCCTGGTCGCGGCCGCGTGGCGGCGGCTGTTCTCCAGGGCCTCGGAGGTGATGGACAGGATGTGGTGGGCGGCGGAGCGGGAGTACACCGGGAGGTCCGGCGGCAGCGAGAGCGCGACGTTCTCGAACGGGGCCGCGCAGTGCTCCAGTTCCCGGGTGAGGGACACCGCGGCGGGGTCCGCTGCCCGCAGGTCGCTCAGGAGGTCCCGGGATTGCGCCGCCGCGCTGCGGGCCGCGTCGGCGATCAGGGCGGCGTGGCGGCGTATCGCGTCCGGGTCGTCCGTACGGGCCAGCGCGTCCGCCGCCAGGGCCAGGCCGTGCAGGGTCTTGGCCACCGAGTCGTGCATCTCCCGGGCCAGTCTGGCCCGTTCGTCACGGACCGCCTCGGCCACCGCCAGCCGGGCCCGGGTCTCCGTCAGCGCCTGGCTGGCGGCGCCGAACCGCAGCAGCAGGCCGCGCAGGCAGGACCCGGCCGCGCCCGCCAGCAGGCACAGCGTGGCCAGCAGGTACGCCGCCGGTACGTGCGGGGCCAGCGCGGCCACGGCCACCGCCTGCAGGGCGGCGTACAGGGCCGAGCCGCGCCATCCGTGGACCAGCCCGGCCAGCAGCGGGGTGCAGACCGAGACCAGGCCGAGCGGCGATTCGGGGGTGGCGGTGACCAGGAGCAGCGCGCTGACCGCCATGTCGACCGCGAGCAGCCAGGAGTGGCGCAGCAGCAGCGGGCCGAAGCGCTCCCAGTCCCGGAAGAGGGCGTACGAGAACATGACCACGCTCAGCAGCGCCCCGGAGACCAGCCACAGCGGCAGGC
Organism: Streptomyces sp. G-G2; assembly: GCF_030063135.1. Lineage (GTDB taxonomy): Bacteria > Actinomycetota > Actinomycetes > Streptomycetales > Streptomycetaceae > Streptomyces. The sequence continues at coordinate 16,353 of NZ_JASISO010000035.1, read as the reverse complement.
CGCGCGCGGTGTGCGCGAGGGCGAGCGGGGCGCCCAGGGCGAGCATCACCAGCCGGAAGGCGAAGACCTGGCGGCACAGCGCCTGCAGCGCGTTGACCTGGAGCGGCAGCGACGGGACCGCGCGCGCGGCCGCCCGGACCGCACCGGAGCGGCCGCGCGCGGAGGCGGAGAGGGAGGCGCGCATCGGGAAGGACGGTGAGGCCATCGTCGTCAGCCTCCCCCGAAGAGCGCGCCGAAGTCGACGTTCGCGCCGTAGACGAAGCCGCAGACCAGCAGGATCAGCGTCCCGGGCAGCATGAACATGGTGACCGCGAAGGTCGCCTTGGGAACCGCGCGGGCGGCCCTGCGGCGGGCGTTCTGGGCGTCCGTACGCCGCATGTCCTCGGCGATCGCGATCAGCGTGTCCACAATCGGCGAACCCAGTTCCTCGCCCTGCTGGAGGGCGGTGACGAACTGCGCGACCTGCTCGGAGTCGTTGCGCCTGCGCAGGTCGTCGAAGGCCTGGCGGCGGCTGACGCCCATGTCCATCTGCTGGAGGGTGATGCGCACTTCGTCGGCCCACGGGCCGTCGTACTTGCCCGCGACCCGCTCCAGCGCCTGCCGGAAGCCGAGCCCGGCGCTGACCACGACGGCCAGGACGTCCAGGAAGTCGGGCAGGGTCCGTTCGATGTGGTCGCGCCGGACCCGGATCGCCGACCACAGGCCGAACTCGATCCAGAACAGCCCGAAGGCGACCATCAGCAGCGCGGCGACCAGCTGCCCGTTGATCAGCATCGCGAAGGCGCCGAGGGCGCCGAGGAACCCGTACACCGCGCGACGGGCGGCGTAGCGGTCGATGGTGAGGCCGGCCGGGTTGCCCGCCATGTCGATCTGGCGGCGCTTGCGGGCCACCCGTTCGGGGCCCATCAGGCGCTGGACCAGCGGCGCCCAGCGGATGCCCATCCGGTCGACGAGGGAGCCGACGGCGGTGGTGCGCGTGGCGCCGACTTCGAGGGCGAGGGCCAGGTCGGTGGGGAGTTTGGTGTCGGCGCGGTAGAGGCGCAGGCCGTGGAAGGCGCCGAAGACGCACAGGCCGACGGCCAGGGCGAGTACGGGCCCGGTCCACCCGCTGGTCGCCACCGAGGCGGCCAGCGGTACGGACGGAGCGCCGGGGAGCGGCATGGTCATCCGGCGGCCCTCACACGTCGATCTTGGACAGGCGGCGGATGAGGATGAACCCCAGGGCGAAGAAACCGAGCGAGACGAGCACCGCCGTCTGGCCGATGAACGCGCCCGTCATCCGGTCCAGCGCCCCCGGCATCATCGCGTTCACCAGCAGCAGCGAGGCCAGCCCGATCGCGGGCACCAGGTACGCGGTGACCGTGACCTGCGAGAGCTGGGTGCGGATCTCGCGCCGGGTCTCCTTGCGCTGCTCCAGGGTCACCGTCAGGTTGCGCAGACTGCCTACGATCGCCCCGCCCGCCCGCGCGGAGAGCACCAGCGTGGACACCAGCACGACCAGCTCCCGCGAGGGCAGCCGCTCGGCGATCTCCCCCAGGGCCTCCTCGATGGAGTGCCCGACGGCGAGCCGGTCGGCGACGCGGGAGAGCTCCTCGCCCGCCGGGGCCTCCAGTTCCTCGGCCGCCATGCCGATGGCCGTCCGCAGGGCGAGGCCCGCCTGGGTGGCGTTGGCGAGGATCCGGGCCAGCTCGGGGAGCTGGTTGATGAACCGTTCCGTACGCCGGGCCCGCTGCCAGTTCAGGAACGCGTTCGCGGCCCAGAGCCCGATCAGGCCCGCCACGGGACCGAAGAAGGGGGCCAGGAAGGCGGCGGAGAGCAGCCAGACGGCGGCCACGGACGCCAGGACGTACACGAGGAACTCGCCCGGGGTCAGGTCCAGTCCGGTCGTGGCGAGTTTGACCTCGACCCAGCGGCCGAACGCGGTCCCACGCAGTCTGCGGTCGACCGCCCGGAAGCGTCGGGTGCGGCCGGTGGGCGGGGGCTCGCCGCTCGCCGAGAGCCGTTCGACCAGGGCCGCGCGCTGGGCGCGCCCGGCGGCGTAGGCGTGCACGCCGAAGACGACCAGCAGGCAGGCCAGGAGGGTGGCTCCGATGGTGAGGAGCACGAGAGGGTTCACAGGATGTTCCGGGAGTCGAGCGGATTCAGCGGATCGAGCGGGTGGGGCGGGTACGGCGGGCCGAGCGGGTGCGGCGGATCGAGCGGATGGGGCGCGTGCGGGGCGTGCGGGGCGTGGCGCGGCTGCTGCGCGGCGCCGCTCAGGGCGACCCCGAAGGCCTGCGGGACCGGCTGGTTGTTCATGTACAGCCGGTCCGCGACCCGGCGCGGCAGCGGCCCGTACTCGAAGTGTCCGAGGACGCGCCCGTCGGGCCCGGGCGGCTGGGCGACGTACCGGCACACCCGGGTGATCCGGAACGGTTCGCGGCCGTGCGAGTCGAGGACGGAGATCTCGGTGATCCGGCGCGAGCCGTCACCGAAACGGGTCAGCTGGACGATGACGTTGACGGCGCTGTTGATCTGGTCCTGGAGGGCCTCGAAGGGGATCTCGACCTCGGACATCGACGCCAGCGTCTGGAGGCGCATCAGGGCGTCCTCCGAGCTGTTCGCGTGGACGGTCGCGAGGGAGCCGTCGTGGCCGGTGGACATGGCCTGGAGCATGTCGAGGGTCTCGCCGCCGCGCACCTCGCCGACGATGATGCGGTCGGGGCGCATGCGCAGGGAGTTGCGGACGAGGTCGCGGATGGTGATGCGGCCGTTGCCCTCGACGTTCGCGGGGCGCGATTCGAGGCGGATCACGTGGGGCTGCTGGAGCTGGAGTTCGGCGGAGTCCTCGATGGTGATGATCCGCTCGCCCTCCGGGATCAGGCCGGAGAGGGCGTTGAGGAGGGTGGTCTTGCCGGTTCCGGTGGCGCCGGAGACGATCAGGTTCATCTTCGCCTGGACCAGCCCGGACAGCAGGAGCAGCATCTGTTCGTCGAGCGAACCCAGGCCGATCATCTCGTGCAAGGTGAAGGCGCGCGGGAAGCGGCGGATGGTGAGGGTCGCGCCGGTCAGGGACAGCGGCGGGATGATGACGTTGACGCGCTCGCCGCTCGGCAGCCGGGCGTCGACCATCGGATTGGCCTCGTCCACGCGGCGGTTGACGGTGGACACGATCCGCTCGATGGTCTGCATCAGCTGCTCGTGGGAGGCGAAGCGCAGCGGGAGCCGCTCGACCCGGCCGCCGCGCTCCACGAAGATCTGGTCGGGGCCGTTGACCATGATCTCGGAGATGGAGGGGTCTTCGAGGAGCGGTTCGAGCACGCCGAGGCCGAGGGCCTCGTCGACGACCCGGCGGATCAGCTGGGCGCGCTCGATGGTGGAGAGGACGGGCCCCTCGCGGCTGATGATGTGTCCGAGTACGCGCTCCAGGCGCGCCCGGCGCTCGGCGGGCGCGAGCGCGGACATCTCGGCGAGGTCGATCTCCTCCAGCAGTTTGGCGCGGTACGAGGAGACCAGACGGCCGTCCTCGCGGGGGCTGTGCCGGTCGTCGGGGGTGTTGACCCGGGAACGCAGGCTCATGGTCCGGTCACCTTCGGGTCGTCGTTGGGCATGACGGCGGTGCGGGTGGCCGGGTCGACGCTGAGCCCGGGCACGATGGAGTTGACGGCGATCGTCACCGTCACCGTCACCGCGTCGGCGTTCTTCGAGACCACGATCACCGCGCGGGAGGCGAGGCCGCTGCTGATGGCGGCCCGGCCCGCGGCCTCTCCGCCGCCGCCGGTACGGGCCTCCACGCGGGCGGCCGTACGGGCGGCGGTGTCGGCCTGCTCGTGGACGTAGCCGATCCAGCCGAGCTGGATCCCGCACAGGCCGACGAAGAGCACGATGGGGACGAACCCGATGTACTCCAGCGCGACTTGACCGCGCTCGGAGCGCCACTTCCGCTTCCGGTGCATGTCACTCCTCACAGGTCACTCCTTCTCCTTGGCGGAGCCGCCCTCGCCGGTGATGTCGATGCCGATGTCGAGACCGGGGTAGAGGACCGGCAGTTTGAGGGTGACGGTCGCCTTGTAGATGTCGCCGGAGGTGCGGCAGTTGGACGTCATCCGCCACGCCCCGCCGATGTGCCGGCCCGCGGCCGTCGCACACGCGCCGTCGTCCCTGGCCGCCCCCGCCCGCGCCGCCTCGTCCGCCGCGTTCCCCGCGAGCGAGAACGCGTAGCCGATCAGTACGCACTCCCACACCGCGACCACCAGCAGCAGGATCAGCGGGACCGTGCCGAGGAACTCGATCGCGACCTGTCCCCGGTCACCGCGCCCGCGCCCCCGCCGGAGCCCCCGGACCTTCGCGCGCCCCCCACCGGTCATCGCTCAGCCCTCCCCCGTCCGGCGCCGCCACGGGCTCACCGCGCCGCGGTCGCCGCCGCGCAGCCGGGCCACACCGCTGCTCGCGCGCACCGCGAGGGTGCCGCCCGGGGCGGCCGTCACGGGTTCCGCCGCGTCCGGGGCGGTCAGCAGGCCCAGTTCCCCGGCCAGGGTCCACAGGGCCTGCTTGACGGTGGAGCGGTTGTCGAGGTCCTGGACCCGGCCCGCGTCCACGACGGCCTGGAGTTCCTTGAAGTTGGCCGGGACCGGGGTCCGGGTGGCCCGGGTCTTGGTGATCTTCTGGATGAGGGAGGGCTGTATCTCGGTGTGCTTGCTCCAGCGGTTGACGACCATGGAGGTCTCCTCGGGCTTGCGCACCTGGAGGCGTTCCCACATGCGCACCATCCGCTTGGCGGCGCGTACGGCGACCACGTCCGGGGTGGTGACCAGGACCGCGACGTCCGCCATCTCCACGGCGGTGGCGCTGGCTCCGGTCAGCTGGGTGCCGCAGTCGATGACGACCAGCTCGTAGCGGCCGCGCAGGGCGGTGACGATCTGGCGGGTGGCCCGGTCGTCGACCTCCTCGCCGCGCTCGCCCTCGCCGGGGGCCAGCAGCAGGGCGAGCCCGGTGCGGTCGTCGTACACGGCGTCCTGGAGCACGCGGGGCGAGATGTCCTGGATCCCGGCGAGGTCGGCGATGGAGCGCCGGAACTGCACGTCGAGGTATGAGCCGACGTCCCCGGCCTGGAGGTCCATGTCCACCAGTGCGGTACGCCGTCCCGAGGCGGCGGCGGCCAGCGCGAACTGGACGGCGGTGAAGGTGGTGCCCACTCCGCCCTTGGCCCCGGAGACGGTGACCAGGCGGCCGCCGGGGCCGGGCAGGACGTCGGGGCCCCGGCCCAGGTGGCGGCGTACGCCCACGGACCACTGGGCGGCGGCCTGGACGCGGGCGGCGAGTTCCTCGTAGGCCAGGGGCAGCCCGATCAGGCCGCGGGCGCCGGAGTCCATGGCGGCGGAGAACAGGCCGGGGCTCGCGCCGGAGCTGACCAGGATGACGCCGACCGCCGGGAAGCGCAGCGCCACTTCCCGGATCAGTTCGAGGGCCGGGACCGGACCGATCCGTTCGTGGACGAGCACCACCTCGGGCAGCTCGTCGAGGGAGTCCGCGGCGAGCCGGGCCAGCGTGTCGAGGAGGGAGGTGGAGTCGGGCACGGGGGCCGCGGGCTCGGCCTCGGGGAGCTGGCTGAGCAGGGTGATGATGGATCGGGCGGCCTCGGGGTCACTGACCGCGGGGAGGATTCGGGTGGTCATCCGGGCCTCACTTGTCCCCGTCGAGGGTGTACGTGCGCTCGCTCGGGCCGGGTACCGATTCGGTGCCGGGGGCCACCAGCGCCAGCCGGACGTGCGCCGCGAAGGACTCGGCGTAGGCGACGCGCTGGGTGTCCTTGGTGTTCAGGGCGAAGGTGATCGGGACCACCTCGGCCGGTCCGGTGCGGCTGCTGTCCTTGTCGAGGGAGGTCAGTTTGCCGACGTTGATGACGCGGGCGTTGGCCACGATGATCACCGCGCGGGCGGGATCGGTGTCCTTGGCGCCCTTGAAGGTGGCGATGATGTTGACCTTGGCCCCGGAGTAGATCTTTCCGGCCACTCCGGTCGCCGCGTCGATCATGATGGCGATCTCCTGCTCACCGGCCTGGAGCTGCGGCTTGTCGACCACCATGTCGCTCTGGAGCAGGGAGCCCTTGCGCAGGGTGGTGAGCGCGATCTTGTCCCGTACGGCGCCCAGGTCGGTCACCGCGGTCGCGGAGAGCCAGCGCTTGGGCATCCTGATCTCCTCGAACTGGCCCGCGTTCAGGGGGCTGTAGGGCGCTATGTCGCCCTTGGCCCGGTACGCCACGACCTCGGGGCCGACCTTCGAGTTGACGTCGCCGATCACCGTGAGCACCCCGGCGAAGGCGCCGAGGGCGCACAGGACCGACAGGATGAGCAGGATGACGCCGCGGCGCTGGCGTGAGTTCATGGCCGGGACTACCTCGTCGTTCTTCGTTCGGGCCGGTCAGGATCTTGATCTGGGGCGGGACGCGGAGGCGGGGCGGGAGGCGGGACCGGAGCGGGGCGCGGACGCGGCGCCCGGGCCTGGCCCGGGGCCCTGCCCCGCCCCCGAGCGGGCTCCAGGGACGGCCGCGGGTGGCACCACGAGCGGGGCGGCGCAGAATCCGCAGCGGTCGCCGATGAGTTCGGCCCCGCACCAGCGGCACTGGTCGCGGCGGACCGAGGCGACCAGCTGGTAGAGCATGCCGATGTCGGGGATGGCCGCGGCGAACTCGACCAGCTTCCCGGTGGCCCACCAGCCGGGCGAGTCCGCGGGCAGCGGGTTCTCCATGACGCCCTGGACCTGCCAGGCGGGGGCGAGTTCGGCGGTGACCCAGTCGGAGGCGAGCTGGCCGCGGGCGAAGGTGAGGTGGGTGGCGAAAGCGGGTCCGGGGGGCAGGACGACGCCACCGGCCCCGTGCGCCCCGCCGCCCCCGCCCGAGCCGCCGAGCTTGACCAGGTACGGCTCGGGGTTGGCCACTACGGCGAACTGGGCGCCGGGGGTCCAGGACCGGGCGTGCGCCTTGAGCCCGACGGGGACCCGGTCGAGCTTGGCCACCGTGCCCAGCAGCGCGCCCGCGTAGATGTAGTGGGAGAGCAGCCGGGCGGCGGACGCGATGATTCCGGGGCTGAAGTCGCACACGCTGAGCTGGCGCAGCTGACGCACCAGCAGGGCGGTCGCCAGGGGCGGCAGATCGGTGCCGATGAGCGCGATCCGGTCGGTTTCGAGGATGGCCCGCACGGTGTGCAGGCGGCGGACGGTCGCGCCCGGCAGCCAGGACGGTACGACGGCCACCACGTGCCCGTGCCGCTCCAGCAGGGCGGTGGTCTCGGAGAGCGAGCCCTCCAGGTCCAGCTGCTCGGGCGGGCGCAGTACGGCGGCCGCCGGGGTGTGCCGGTCGGGGGCGGGCAGCACCAGATCGGCGCTGGTGACAGCGATGGCGGTCGGCACGCGAATCCCCCCGTTCACCCCGTACGCCACGGATGTTGGCGCAGCTTTCACATCCGCGCACATCCTGCGCGACCGCAAACGATCGACGCGTTTCCCTCCTGCCCGAGCACCCTATCCGCGTCCTCGCCGACGGGGCAGGGCCTTGTCGATTCCGGTACTGCCAACACGTGTCACGGGGCGGCCAGAAACCCAGACAACACAGACAACCCGGCCCGCTCGGGCGGCCGTTTCCGGCCACATTGCAAAGACCCTTGACATGGGGATTGGTCTGGACCAACTTGGCTGCGGGACAACCCCACAAGTCCCGCACCCGTCACTTCTCACGGCTTTCCCCCATCCCCGCCGTCCCACTCCCCCCACCGGAGTCGTCCGTGAAACCCATACGCACCCTCGCCCTGCTGGGCGCGGGCACCCTCACCGCCGCCGGGCTCACCGCCCTCGCCACCGGTACGGCGCAGGCCGCCGACATCAATGTCGCCCGCAACGGCGGCTTCGAGTCCGGTCTGACCAACTGGAGTTGTACCGGCTCCACCGGAGCCGCCGTCTCCTCGCCCGTGTCCTCCGGCACCGGCGCCCTCAAGGCCACCCCGGCGGGCCAGGACAACGCGCAGTGCAGCCAGGTCGTCACGGTCAAGCCGAACTCGACCTACACGCTGAGCACGCAGGTCCAGGGCTCGTACGTCTACCTCGGCGCGACCGGCACCGGCACGCAGGACGTCTCCACCTGGACCCCCGGCTCGGGCTCGGGCTGGCAGAAACTCTCGACCACCTTCACCACGGGTCCCAGTACCACCAAGGTCACCGTGTGGACCCACGGCTGGTACGGCCAGCCCGCCTACTACGCCGACGACTTCAGCGTTTTCGGCCCCGACGGGGGCGGCGGCACCGACCCGGGCCCGTCCGTCCCCGGCGCCCCGGCCGGGCTCGCGGTTTCCGGCCAGAGCCAGAACGGGCTCACCCTTTCGTGGAGCGCGGTCAGCGGCGCGAGCGGCTACTACGTCTACCAGGACGGCGTACGGGTCCAGACGCTCCCCGGCTCGGCGGCCTCCGCCCAGATCCAGAACCTGGCGGCGTCCACGACGTACTCCTTCCAGGTGAGCGCCTACAACCAGGCGGGCGAGAGCCCCCGCTCGGCGCCCGTCGGCGGCACCACGACCGGCGGCGGGGGCAACCCGAACCCCAACCCCGGGGTGCCCAAGCACGCCCTCACCGGCTACTGGCAGAACTTCAACAACGGCGCGACCGTCCAGAAGATCTCCGACGTCCAGGCGCAGTACGACATCATCGCGGTCTCCTTCGCCGACGCCACCACCACGCCCGGCGCGATCACCTTCACCCTCGACTCGGCCGGACTCGGCGGCTACACGGTCGCGCAGTTCAAGGCGGACATCGCGGCGAAGAAGGCTGCCGGGAAGTCGGTCATCCTCTCCATCGGCGGCGAGAAGGGGACCATCTCGGTCAACGACTCCACCTCCGCCGACAACCTGGCGAACTCGGCCTACGCGCTGATGCAGGAGTACGGCTTCAGCGGGATCGACATCGACCTGGAGAACGGTCTCAACCCGACCTACATGACCCAGGCCCTGCGCTCCCTGGCCCAGAAGGCCGGTCCGTCCTTCGTCCTGACGATGGCCCCGCAGACCATCGACATGCAGTCCACCCAGGGCGGCTACTTCAAGACGGCGCTCGCGGTCAAGGACATCCTGACGGTCGTCAACATGCAGTACTACAACAGCGGCGCGATGAACGGCTGCGACGGCAAGGTCTACTCCCAGGGCTCGGTGGACTTCCTCACCGCGCTGGCCTGCATCCAGTTGGAGGGCGGGCTCGACCCCTCCCAGGTGGGCCTGGGCGTCCCGGCCTCGCCGAGCGGCGCGGGCAGCGGCTACGTCTCCCCGACCGTGGTGAACAACGCCCTGGACTGCCTGGCCAAGGGCGCGGGCTGCGGTTCCTTCAAGCCGTCGAAGACCTACCCGGCCCTGCGCGGGGCGATGACCTGGTCGACCAACTGGGACGCCAAAGCGGGTAGCGCTTGGTCCAACGCGGTGGGTCCGCACGTCCACGGCCTGCCGTAGCGGGTACGTGTGGGGTGGCCGATTTCCGGCTCTTGACCGGGACATGCCACGGGCGGACGCTGTGCGCGTCCGCACGGCTACCCCCACACTCCCCACCCAGGAGAACGCATGCGGCTCCACGCCCGCCGAAGGGCCGCCGTCACGGCGGCCCTGCTGGCGCTCGCCCTCGGCGCACCCGCCTACGGAATGAGCGCGGCCACCGCCTCGCCACCACCCACCCCGTCCACACAGACCCAGGACGAGGCGATCGTCCAGTACCGCATCCACGGCCCCTCCTCGGCCGCCGACCGCACGGCGCTGCTCGCGACCGGCGTGTCGATCGACGAGGTCGACGACCACACCGTGGTCGTCAGCGCCGACCCCATGCAGGCCAAGGCCCTGCGAGCCCGCGGCTACGAGCTGACCGCGCTCGCCGGAGCACCGGACCGCTCCCTGCCCGGTATGGCCGCCGTCCCCTTCGACTTCCCCTCGGCCGACTCGAAGTACCACAACTACGCCGAGGCCACCGCGGAGATCAACCAGGACATCGCGGCCTACCCCGGGATCATGAGCAAGCAGGTCATCGGGAAGTCGTACGAGGGCCGGGACATCATCGCCATCAAGATCAGCGACAACGTCGCGACGGACGAGAACGAGCCCGAGGTGCTCTTCACCGCGCACCAGCACGCGCGTGAGCACCTGACCGTCGAGATGGCCCTGTACCTGCTCAAGGAGTTCGGCTCCAAGTACGGCACCGACTCCCGGATCACCGACATGGTCAACGGCCGCGAGATCTGGGTGGTTCCCGACCTCAACCCCGACGGCGGCGAGTACGACATCGCCTCCGGCTCCTACCGGTCCTGGCGCAAGAACCGGCAGCCCAACTCCGGTTCCCCCTACGTCGGCACCGACGAGAACCGGAACTGGAACTACAAGTGGGGCTGCTGCGGCGGCTCCTCCAGCAGCAAGAGCTCCGAGACCTACCGCGGCACGGCGGGCGAGTCGGCCCCCGAGGTCAAGGTCGTCGCGGACTTCGCGCGCAGCCGGGTCGTGGGCGGCAAGCAGCAGATCAAGGCGTCCATCGACTTCCACACCTACAGCCAGCTCGTCCTGTGGCCGTACGGCTGGACCTACAACGACACCGCCCCCGGCCTGACGGCGGACGACCTCGCGGTCTACAAGAAGATCGGCACCAGCATGGCCGCGAGCAACGGCTACACCCCCGAGCAGTCGAGCGACCTGTACATCACCGACGGCACGATCGACGACTGGCTGTGGGGCACGCAGAAGATCTTCACCTACACCTTCGAGATGTACCCCGGTGAGTCCGGCAGCGGCGGCGGGTTCTACCCGCCCGACGAGGTGATCGACCGGGAGACCGCCCGCAACAAGGACGCGGTGCTCCAACTGCTGGAGAACGCGGACTGCATGTACCGGTCCATCGGCAAGGCCGCGCAGTACTGCGCGTAGCGCGTGGCGCGTGGCGCACAGGTCCGGGCGCCCCACCGCCAGGGGGGCGCCCTCACTCTTGCCCCGGTCCGGCCCGGGAGGACGCTTGCCAGCACCCGCTCGACGTACAGTTTTTTGTACGTAGAGCGGTGCCGGCCCGCCGGGCCCGTGCGTCGTCCCGGCCCGCGCCGCCGGCCTCCAGCACCGAGCGGACGCTCCAGCTCACGCTTGCCCCGTCTCCCGCTTCGCTCCGGAGGGCGTTGCGGATGACGTTCCCGAGGGCGTTGCGGATGACGTTCCCGAGGACCTTCCCGAGGGCGTTCCCAAGCCGGAGTACTCCTGGCTGATGGCCTCGGCGCTGCCCCGGATCAGCGGCAGCAGGTCGAGCAGTTCCTCGGCGGTGACGACCACCGTGGGCGCGGACAGCGACATCGCGGCCACGACCCGCCCGTCGGCGCCCCGCACGGGCGCGCCCACGCAGTTGATCGAGTCCTCGTGGCCGCCGAGGTCGGCGGCCCAGCCCTGTTCGCGTACGAGCGCCAGTTCGCGCAGGAACCCCTCGGCGTCCTGGACCGAACGGGCCGTGTAGCGCGGGTAGTCGACGCGCGAGGCGAGCGCGCGGCGCTCGGGCTCGGGGAGGTCGGCCAGCAGCACCTTGGCGACGCCGGCGACGGTCAGCGGAACGGGCTTGCCGATGCGGGAGTACATGCGGACGGGGTAGCGGCTGTCGACCTTGTCGATGTACACCACCTCGTCGTCCTGGTGGACCGCCAGGTGCACGGTGTGGCCGGTACGGGCGCCGAGTTCGACGAGGTGGGGGTGGGCGATCCCGCGCACGTCGAGGTTCTCGACGGCCTCGGCGGCCAGCGAGAAGAGGCGGGCGCCGAGGCGGTAGCGGCCGTCGGGCTGACGGTAGACGAGTCCGTGCGCGTGCAGGGTGCGGAGCAGACGCAGGGCCGTGCTCTTGTGCACGTCCAGCTCGCGGGCGACCCCGCCGAGGTCCGCGGGCCCGCGGGCGAGCAGCGGCAGGATCCCGAGCGCCCGGTCGACCGACTGACTCATCCCGCTCCTCCCCCGGGGCTCCGCCCCGGACCCCGCGCACCCTCGATCACCGGGCGGCCTCACGTGCCCTCCGCGGGCGCTTCGAAGCAAGCCCGGCCCCCGCCGGCGTGTGAGACGCCGCCGGAGGCGCCGTCAGCCTGCCCGGCGATCGAGGACACCAGGGTGCGGGCCACGTTGACCCGCTGTTCTTCGGGATGTTAGACAGCGGGAGCTGCAACCCGCAACGACCGTTGCAGCAAACGCAACGCGAGGAGACACGCATGGCCCCCGCCGACGCCGTCAGGCGACTGGCCGACGAACCGGCCGACCACCGTTTCAAGGGCCTCCCCCCGGACGCCGAAGCCGCCGCCCTCACCGTCGGCCAGCTGGCCGCCCAGCGCCGCGACCTGCACACCGGCGGGTTCACCACCCCGGTCCTGACCCTGGACGCCGACGCTCTCGCGCACAACCTGGCCCTCCTCGGCCGTTACAGCGCCCGGCACGGCCTCGCCTTCGCCCCGCACGGCAAGACCTGCATGTCCCCACAACTGTTCGAGCGTCAGCTGGCCCACGGCGCCTGGGGCATCACCGCCGCCATGCCCCACCAGGCCCGCGTCTACCGCGCTTTCGGCATCCAGCGGATCTTCCTCGCCAACCAGCTCGTCGACCCCGCCGCCCTGCGCTGGGTCGCCGCCGAACTCGCCGCCGACCCGGACTTCCGGTTCGTCTGTTACGTCGACTCCGTGCGCGGCGTCGAGCTGATGGACCGCGCCCTCGGCGAGGCCGCCACGGACGGCCCCGCCGCCCGCCCCGTGGACGTCGTCGTCGAACTCGGCGCGGGCGAGGGGGCCCGTACCGGCGCCCGCACCGCCCAGGAGTGCCGCGCCGTCGCGGACGCCGTCGCCCGGACCGCCACCCTGCGCCTGGTCGGCGTAGCGGGCTACGAGGCCGAGGTCCCCGGCGCCGACCCCGCCAAGGTCACCGCCTGGCTGCGCGGACTCACCGCACTCGCCGTCACCTTCGACGAGGAGGGCCGCTTCAGCGCGCTCGGCCCCGGCGAGGAGATCGTCGTGAGCGCGGGCGGCAGCGCCTGGTTCGACGCCGTCGCCGAGGCCTTCGCGGAGCTGCCGCCGCTGTCCGCGCCGGTCCTCAAGCTGCTGCGCTCGGGGGCGTACGTCTCCCACGACCACGACTGGTACAGCAAGCTGACCCCCTTCAACCGGGTGCCGCAGGAGGGCGGGCTGCGCCCCGCGTTCCGGCTGTGGGCCCAGGTCGTCTCCCGCCCCTCCCCCACCCAGGCCTTCCTGAACGCGGGCAAGCGGGACGTGTCCTACGACCTCGGGCTGCCGGTCCCCGAGCTGGTGCGCGGGGCCCTGGACGGGGTGGAGCGCCCGGCCGACGGGGTACGCCTGGTGAAGCTGTCCGATCAGCACGCGTGGCTGGAGACGGACACCGCCGAGGACCTGGAGGTCGGCGACCTGGTGGCACTGGCCATGTCCCACCCCTGCACGATCTTCGAGAAGTGGCAGCTGATCCCGGTCGTGGAAGCGGACGGCACGGTCACCGAGTTCGTCCGCACCTTCTTCTGAACGGACCACCGCCCGGCCCCCCGCGTGGACCTCTGAAGGAACCCCTGAAGGGACCTGAAGGGACCTCGTGGTCCACGGGGCCCGGCTCGTGGCCGGGCGTGCGGAGCGCCGCCCGCCCGGCCACGGCCGTGATCGTTCACCCGCGCCACCTACGATGGCCGACATGTTCGTCTTCGCCCCGGCTCTCCTTTTCCTCGTCCTCTTCGGTATGAGCGCCCGGGAGGACCGGCGGCGCTTCCGCAACGCGGTGTACCTGGGCCTGACCTGCATCAGCCTGGTGATCGGCCTGCTCGCGCAGCTGCGGCACGCCCCCGGCGGGATCGGCCCGCTGGTCGTCGCGGCGGTCTTCGCCGTACCGGCGCTCGGCGTGGTGGTCCTGGCCTTCTTCCTGATCGCCAACGGCGTGACGATGGTCCGCAAGGAGGGGCGCAGCCTCGGCAACCTGCTCTCCCTGCTGGCCGGGCTCGCCATCCTCGGGCTGCTCATCCTGCCGGTGGCGGCGGCGCAGAGCGGTTCTGTCACGGCGGCCGGCGCGACCGCCACGATCGGATTGATCGCGCTGTACGTCTCCTTCCTCTTCCTCTGCTTCCTCGGGTACGCGTACCTGTACGGGCGCATCAAGGTGCGCGGCGACGTCGACTACGTGGTGATGCTGGGCTCCGGCCTCGTCGGCGGCGACCGGGTGCCGCCGCTGCTGGCCTCCCGGCTGCACAAGGGCATCCAGATCCACCAGGCCCAGCTGGCCCGGGGCGGTACGCCGCCGGTGCTGCTGCCCTCGGGCGGCAAGGGCTCGGACGAGAAGGTCGCCGAGGCGCGGGCGATGGCGGACTGGCTGATCGCGGAGGGGATCCCGGCCGGGCACATCCGGCTGGAGGACCAGTCCCGTACGACGGAGGAGAACCTCCGCTTCAGCGAAGCGATCATGGCCAGGGACACGCCGGGCTACCGGTGCGTGGTGGTCACCAACAACTTCCACGCCTTCCGGGCGGCGATGATGGCGCGCAAGGCGCGGGTCAACGGGCAGGTGCTGGGTTCTCCGACGGCCGCGTACTTCTGGCCGAGCGCCACGATCCGCGAGTTCGTCGCGGTGTTCATGGAGCACAAGGTGGTCAATCTGGCCATCTGCGGGGCGCTGGCGGCGAGCGGGGCGCTGCTGACGCTGGCCGCGTAGGGGCACCGCCCGGGCCGAGGTGCGTTCATGGGCGGGCCGCCGCAGGATGGGGCCAGGGGGCACTGGAGGAGGTACGCCATGGACACCGAATCGGACCAGCAGCCCAATCGTCCGGCCCAGCTCTTCTCGGGCGGCGAGCGGCCGTACGACCCCGAGGACCTCGTGATGGCCCGGGGCCAGGACCCGACACCGGAGCGGGTGGAGAAGGCCCGCCAGATGATCGAGAAGGAGGGCCCGGCCGCCATCGAGCGCTACCTCCCGTAGCTCCGCGCACGCACTGGGGGCGCGGCGGACCGCGCCCCCGGGTGGACGTACCACCATCGTGACGGACGTGACGGACGTGACGGAAACAGCGGTTCCTCGTTAGCCGCGCACATCCGCACCACGCATCGCATCCGCACCACGAAGGGCAGGCAGCCGCATGCACAGCCTCGACATCGACTGGAACCGCCCCGCCGACCCGCCGGGGGCCCCGCAACGGGACCACGTCCGCGCGTACGTCTCCACCGGCGGCACCGACGGCCACCTCTGGCACGGCGTGCCCACCCTCCTGCTGACCACCATCGGCCGCGCCACCGGCCGCACCGCCCGCACCCCGCTGATCTACGCCGAGGACGAGGACCGCCTGATCGTCGCCGCCTCCGGCTACGGCGCGCCCGCCCACCCCGACTGGTACGCGAACCTCACCGCCGACCCCCGGGTCCGCGTCCAGAGGGGCCCGATCCCCTTCCCGGCGACGGCCCGCCCGGCCACCCCGGCGGAGCGCGAGGCGTACTGGCCGGTCCTGACGGCCCTGTGGCCCCCCTTCGACGACGACCAGTCCCGCACCTCCCGCGAAATCCCCCTGGTGATCATCGAGCGGTGACCGGGGCCGGGGGCGGGGAGGCCGAGTTCGAACCAGACGACCCCCTGCGTCTGCGGCTGCGGGGTGGGCCCGACCGGCAATGCGTCGGGTGCGCGGGGCGGACACCTGGACGGGGACGCGGCCTCCTTGGCACCGGGGGGTACGCGGGCAGTGGGCCCTGGTCCCGGTGCGCAAGCCGGTGCAGGCCTGTCCCGTCAGTCGAAGTCGTAGACCGTCACCGGCACATCACGGGCGCACAGCGCCCCGGTGACCAACGGTTCGATGCGCGACCACTTGCCCCCGGAGAGCCCGCAGCCGATGCGCGGCATGTGCACGGAGGCCCTCAGCTCGACCGCATGCCCGGCCACCGCTTCGAGGCAGCGCTCGATGGCGTCGTAGCGCACGGGCGGGCCGCCGCTGCCCGTCCGCATCCCCCGCTGCCCCACCATGTTGGCGACCCACACGTCCGGTTGGACCTGCACCAGCTGTACGGCCCCCAGCCCGAAGTCGTTCCCGCTCCGCCCCCGGTGCCACGCCCGATACGCGACCTCGGGCGCGTCCCACCGCTTCGAGACGGCCAGCACGAACCCCTTGCCCCAGCCGCCCAGGTCATTGCAGACATGGGCGATGATCTTCGGCCCCTTGGCGTGAGGACTGGCCGCATCCCCCTTGGTGATCTTCAACGGCTCCATACGACCGATGGTGCCAGCAGCCGCTGACAGGGGGGCGGGGGCGGGGCGTGGGGGGCTGCCGCGGCTGCGCCGCGGGGGCTTTGGCTTCGAACGTCCGGGGTCGGGGCAGTTCCCGGGCACCCACCCG
>NZ_JASISO010000034.1 GCF_030063135.1 Streptomyces sp. G-G2 | reverse complement strand
TTCAACTCGTCATCGATCCGGGCATAGAGTGCTGTTGCGAGGGTGTTCACGTCGTTCTTCACACATCGACACTGGACGCCCTCGTGCCATGTCCGCAGGCCATCCCTTGGACTCATTCATCTAGTGCGTCGCGAGGGGCAGGTCCGCCTCCGGCCAGCGGGAGCGGGCCTGTTCGCGGCTGCGGCACAGGGC
The DNA here is from genome assembly GCF_030063135.1 of Streptomyces sp. G-G2. Classification (GTDB taxonomy): domain Bacteria; phylum Actinomycetota; class Actinomycetes; order Streptomycetales; family Streptomycetaceae; genus Streptomyces. Next base: position 96,801 of record NZ_JASISO010000034.1, on the reverse strand, counting down.
CAGGACCGGGAGTCCCGTGGCGTCGGCCAGCAGGTCGGGGAGTTGCGGGATCGGGGCGACGGCGGCGATGTCGTCGAGGATCAGTGACAGTGGTGGGTCGAGCCGACCGTGGGATGACCGTGCGGCCATGCGACGGCCGTGCTCGACCACGCTTGCGGTGAGTGCGGTGAGGAGGGGCATCGCACCCGGGTGGGTGCGCGGGTCCTCCAGGGGCTCGCCCACCACGTAGAGGCTGCCCCCTTCGGTCAGGAACGAAGCCAGTGTGAGCGAATCCGTTCGGTTCGGGTTGCAGGCCTCGCGGATGTGGATCGAGGACAGGCAGCTCAGGGCACGGGCCGTCACGTGCTGGGCCATCTCGCGGCGTTCGGGGTGGGCGGTGAGGGCGCTTTCGAGTTCGCCCGCCGCGCCGGGGGCCGCGTGGGGGTGGGTGCGCAGGATGCGCACCGGCTCCTGGGCGTTGGTGCCCTGGGCCCAGCGCTGGAGTTGCTTGAAGGGGCGGCTGTCGAGGGCGACGGCGTGCAGCCAACTGCGCAGGAGCGTTTCCGCGGTGTCGGCGACGGCCGCGTCGATACGGGCCTGGGGGCGTACGGGCGCCAGCAGGGCGATCGCGCGGGCCGCGGCGGTGTCGCGCTCGGCGCAGCCCTCGGCCGGGTTCCAGTGCATGCGGGCCGGGGTGTCGCAGAGGTGTGCGGGGTCGTAGAGGAGGACCGGGCCGAGTTTGGCGCGGGCGTCCTTGGTCGCGGCCCACAGGGCGGGGGACGAGGTCACGATGAGGGCCGCGCCCTCGGCCTCGGTGATGCGGGCGGCCGCCGCCTGGTGGCGCTGGGCCGGGTCGGCGTACCGCAGGGCGGTGGTGGAGGCCGGGCTCGTTGCCTGTGTGGGGGCCTGGGGCCGCGGCGGGGTGGCCGCGGGGGCGTAGCCGAAGCCGTAGCGGTAGGCCTCGTCCACCGGGGGGTGGGACTTGACCGGTTCCGGGACTGGGAGCGAGAGCGGGAGCGGTGCCGGCGCGGTGCGCGGGGGCTCGTAGGCCGCGGTGGACTGGACCGGTACGGGGGCCGGGGGCGCGGCGGGTTCCGGGGTCCGGCGGGCCCGGGCGCGGCGGGACTTCGTGCGGGCGACGACGCCGATCACGAAGACGGTGACGACGAACAGCACGAGCAGCTGGCTGATGAAGGTGCCCCAGAACAGGCCCCAGCCCGGGAGGGCGGCCGGGTCGGTGGCCGGCCAGGCGCCGGCCACGTCGTGGGGTTGCGCTATCAGGGCGCGTACCGCCGACGGGGTGTGGCCGAAGGTGACGGTGTCCGGCCAGGCGCCGCGGGCGATCCAGGCGGAGAGGCCGGTGGCGGACCACACCATGACGGCCAGACCGAGGAGGAAGGCGAGCAGGGTGAGCAGCAGCCCGTCGGGGATGCCGCCGCGCCGCTCGCCGGGGGTGGGGCGGGGGCTCGTACGGTGGGGGTCGGCCATGCTCAGGCCACCGTCGTCGCCGAGCCGGGGCCGTGACCGCCGTTGCGATGGCGTTCGATGCGCAGGGCGCGCTCCTCCGCTTCCAGTTCGGCCGCCAGCAGCTCGTCGGGGAGCTGGTGCTGTACCGAGGATTCCGTCATGGCGCGGTCGGTGTAGACGAGGGGGCGTTCGGCCTCGGTGATCAGGTGTTTGACCACCTGGACGTTGCCGTTGACGTCCCAGACCGCGATGCCGGGGGTGAGGGTGGGGATGATTTCGACGGCCCAGCGTGGGAGGCCGAGGACCCGGCCGGTGGCGCGGGCCTCGTCGGCCTTCTGGGCGTAGATGGTGCGGGTGGAGGCCATTTTGAGGATGGCGGCGGCTTCACGGGCGGCCGCTCCGTCGACGACGTCGGAGAGGTGGTGGACGACGGCGACGAAGGACAGGCCGAGGCGGCGGCCGAACTTCAGGAGGCGCTGGAACAGCTGGGCGACGAAGGGGGAGTTGATGATGTGCCATGCCTCTTCGACCAGGAAGATCCGTTTTTTCCGGTCGGGGCGGATCCAGGTGTGTTCGAGCCACACGCCCACGATCGCCATGAGGATGGGCATGGCGATGGAGTTGCGGTCGATGTGGGAGAGGTCGAAGACGATCAGGGGCGCGTCGAGGTCGATGCCGACGGAGGTGGGGCCGTCGAACATGCCGCGCAGGTCGCCGTCGACGAGGCGGTCCAGGACGAGGGCGACGTCCAGGCCCCAGGCCCGTACGTCGTCTATGCCCACGTTCATGGCCTCGGCGGATTCGGGTTCCGGGTGGCGCAGTTGCTCGACGATGTCCGTCAGTACGGGCTGCCGGTCCGTGATCATCTCGTTGACGTAGGCGTGCGCGACCTTGAGGGCGAAGCCGGAGCGCTCGTCCAGACCGTGACCCATCGCGACCTCGATGATGGTGCGGAGCAGCGCGAGCTGGCCGGTGGTGGTGATCGCCGGGTCGAGGGGGTTGAGCCGGATGCCGCCGTCGAGGGCGGCGACCGGGTCGAGCCGGATGGGCATTATCCCGAGCTGCTGGGCGATGAGGTTCCATTCGCCGACGCCGTCCTCGCCCTGGGCGTCGAGGACGACGACCTGCCGGTCGCGGAAGCGGAGCTGGCGCAGGACGTAGGTCTTCTCCAGGGCGGACTTGCCGTTGCCGGATTCGCCGAGGACCAGCCAGTGCGGGGCCGGGAGCTGTTGGCCGTACAGCTGGAAGGGGTCGTAGATGTAGCCCTTGCCGCTGTAGACCTCGCGGCCGATGATGACGCCGGAGTCGCCGAGGCCGGGGGCGGCGGTGGGCAGGTACACGGCCTGGGCCTGGCCGGTGGAGGTGCGGACGGGCAGGCGGGTCGTCTCGACCTTTCCGAAGAGGAAGCTGGTGAAGGCGTCCGACATCGCGGACAGCGGATCTCGCATGGGGCGGCTTCTTCCCTCCGGCTAGCGTCGGATGCCGGTCGCGAACGGCAGTGTGTTCACAAAGGCGCGGTGGTGCTCGCGGTCGCACCACTCCAGCTTGAGGTACGACTTGCCGGCCGAGGCGCGGATCGTCCGCTTGTCACGGGCGAGGGCCTCGGGGGAGCGGGAGGACACGGTGATGTACCCGACGAGGTTGACGCCCGCGGCGCCGCTGGCGAGGTCTTCGCCTCTCTGGTCGAGGCGGCCGTGTGCCGCGATGTCCCGGGGGTCGACCGTGCGGTTCATTTTGGCGGCGCGGCTCGCGTCCGCCTCGTCGTTGGTCTTCTCCGTCAGCATCCGTTCGATGGCGATCTCGGTGGGTTCGAGGTCCATGGTGACGGCGACGGTGCGAATCACGTCCGGGGTGTGGACGAGGAGGGGGGCGAGGAAGTTGACGCCGACGGGGGTCATCGGCCATTCCTTCACCCAGGCGGTGGCGTGGCACCAGGGGGCGCGGGTCGAGGACTCGCGGGTCTTGGCCTGGAGGTAGGTGGGTTCCATCGCGTCGAGTTCGGCGGGCCAGGCGTTGCGCTTGGTCATGGCCTGGATGTGGTCGATGGGGTGGTCGGGGTCGTACATGGAGTGCACGAGGGAGGAGAGGCGGCTCTGGCCGAGGGGCTGGCGGACGCGGATGTCGGCTTCGGCGAGGCGGGCGCAGATGTCGGTGAGTTCGCGGGCCATGACGATGGCGAGGCCCGCGTCGCGGTCGAGCTTGCGGCCCTTCTGGGGCGTGCCGGCGCGGGCGATGGTGACGGCTTCGGCGGCGAGTTCGCGGCTGAAGTGCATGCACGCGACGAGGTAGGCGCGGTGCTGCTCGGAGGAGGTCGACACCATCGACTGGAGCTGGTCGTAGGAGTCGCGGAGCCAGCCGGGGGAGGTGGTGTCACCGCGCTGGGCGACGTCCTTGGCGTGGGCGTCCGGGTCGGCGGGGAGGGTGCGGGCCAGCATCTGGATGCGGGTGACGAAGCCGTCGCCGTTGGCCACGTGCTTGAGGAGGGTGCCGAAGCGGTCGACGAGGGCTTCCTGGTCCTCGCTGTCGCGCAGGCCGACGCCGGGGCCCTCGATCTCGATGGCCGCGGTGACGGTGCGGCGGTCCGCGTGCAGGAGTACGGCGATCTCGTCGGGGCCGAAGGGGGCGGCGAGCCAGTTGATGCGGCCGATGCCGGGGGGCGGGCCGACTTCGACCTCGCGGCCGTCGGAGCCGCGGATGCCCGCTTCCATGGCGGCCGAGCGGTACGTCGTACCGCGGCGCAGGGTCCGTTTGAAGCTGCGGTTGATCTCGAACCACTTGTAGAAGGTGCGGCCCTTGTAGGGGATGTACACGGCGGCGAGGGCGAGCACGGGGAAGCCCGCGAGCATGGCGATGCGGGGGGCGATGCCGGGGACGAGCAGTCCGCTCATCATGCCGAGGAACGCGCCGGCGATGATCAGGGCGATCTCGCCGGTTTCGCGGTTCTTGCCGACGATCGCGTTCGGCCGGGCCCGGCCGATGAGATACGTGCGGCGGGGCGCGATGGGATGGATCTGGTGGGACTGGATCGTCAACGCCCGTCACCTCCTGTGTTCTTCGTACTGCTCGTGCCGGAGCCGGTGCGGGGCGGTGGGGCGGCTGCGGATCCGCCGGATCCGCCGCCGGAGGGGCGGCTGCTGTGGGCGGCGACCCCTCCGGAGAGGGGGTTGGCGGGGCGGGGGGCGGTGTTGCCTCCGCCTCCGCCTCCGCCTCCGCCGTCACCCGCGCGGTGGGAGCCGCGGCTGCTGTGGGTTTTGATGCCCTGGGAGACGAGGGAGGCCGGGGAGCTGATGACGGCGGCCGCCTGGGCGCCGTCGGTGGCCTTGCTGCGGTTGGAGCGGGCCGAGGCGATCTCGTCGCCGAAGCCGGGTACGAAACGGTAGATCATCGCGGAGGCGAAGATCGCCAGGAGGATGATGGCGAGGCCGGATACGACGGCGGAGAAGGCATTCGGCCCCTTCTCGCCCGCGAGGGCTCCGGCGAGGCCGAGCACGATGACGATGACCGGTTTCACGAGGATGACGGCGATCATGATGCCGGCCCAGCGGCGGACGTGGCCCCACAGGTTCCGGTCGACGAGCCCGGCGTAGACGACGACGCCGAGGAGGGCGCCGACGTAGAGCAGGGCGGCGCGGATGACGAGCTCGAGGCAGAGCACGCCCGCGGCGAGGACGGTGACGAGGGCCACGACGATCAGCATGACCGGGCCGCCGCCGATGCTGTCGCCCTTCTTGAGGGCTTCGGCGAAGGACCCGAAGAAGACGTCGTTCTGGCTGCCGGTCGCGGTGGCGATGACCTGGGTGACGCTGTCGGTGGCGGAGACGACGGTGTAGAGGATCAGGGGGGTGAAGGCGGAGGCGAGGACGGTGAGCCAGAGGAAGCCGATGGCTTCGGACATCGCGGTGGTGAAGGGGACGCCGCGGATGGCCCGCTTGGCGACGGCGAAGAGCCACAGGACGAGGGTGAGGATGGCGGAGGCGGCGAAGACGACGGCGTACTGCTTGAGGAAGGTGGGGTTGGTGAAGTCGACCTTCGCGGTGCCGTTGACCGCTTCGCTGAGCTTGCCGACGATCCAGGCGGCGGCTTCGGCGCAGCCCTTGGAGAGGGAGGCGAGGGGGTTGAGGGCGTCGGTGGGGTCGGAGGGGGCGAGGCCGGTGCGGGGGGCTCCGCCGGTGGCGTCGGCGCCTTTCTGGCAGTACTCCTTGGCGGGCCCCGCGATCAGCGCGCACGGGTCGCTGCTCCCGGTGGGGCTCGGGGTGGAGCTCGTGCTCGGGCCGGGGGTGGGCGCGGCCATCGCGCGCGACGCGAGGAGCACGGCGGACACCTGGAGGGCGGCGACGGTCGCGGCGGCCCGCCGGAGCGGGAGCCGGAGGCTACCGGGCATAGGTGAACCCTCCGAATTCAGTGACGGCTCCGGCGATCAGGTCCGAGGTGGAGATCGCGTTGCCGCTGCTGACCGGGGTGGGTCCTTCCTTCTGGGAGGTGTCGAGGACCTTCCAGTCCGACCCGTTCCACTTCAGCGTCATGGAGATGGTGAACCAGCTGTTGGTAACCGGGCGGGTGGACTTCTCCCCGGTCAGGCCGAACATGCCGATGCACCACACGTCGACGGAGGCGCTGTCGCTCGTGAAGTTCTTGACCTTGGCCCCGACCGGGACGGTACGGCTGACGAAGGTGGCGCCCGCGGGGGCGAACCCGTCCTTCGTGAGTCCGATCTGGGACAGCAGCCCTGCCGAGTAGTCGGCGTCGAATCCCGCTTGGAGTTTCGCTCTTGAGCTGTCCTCCGAGACGGCACCCACGATGGACTGGCGCCGCCCCGTGTTGAACATGCCGTCAGAACCCAGGGCCACCGCGTAGTTGGTCGCCGCAGACTGGGCCCCCTGCTCGTTCTGGGGGAAGCCGGAGGGTACGCCGTTGTTCTTGCCGTCCACCGGGGTGGTGCCCGTGGCTGCGGTGGAGGTGGTGGTGGGGGGTTTTGATGACGACGGGGTGGTCGGGGGGTCCTGGTTCTGGTTCGCGAACGCGATGGCTGCGATCAGGAGGACGACCACGCCGACGACGGTGATCAGGCCGCGGGAGGGGCGGGAGCCGCGGCGGGGGCCCGGGTAGGGGTCGGTCGGGGAGTCCGGGAGGCGGGTGCGGGTCTGGCCCGTGCCCCCGACCTCGCCGTGGCCTGGGCCGGTGCCGCCGTACTGGTCGTCGTGGCTCATTCCCTGTCCGCCCCCTCGGCGTCGTACGACGGTAGCGCTGGTGGCCGCGTGGACGCGGTGTGGTGAGTCGTCATCAGGTCGCGAGCGGGTGGTGTGGCTAGACGGCCATCCCGTACACGATCGTGAACAGGGTGCCGAGGGAGCCGATGATGAACACTCCCGTCAGCCCGGCCACGATCAGGCCCTTGCCCTGCTCCGCGCTGAAGGTGTCGCGCAGGGCGGTCGCGCCGATGCGCTGCTTGGCCGCGCCCCAGATCGCGATGCCGAGGCAGAGCAGGATCGCGACGGCCATGACCACCTCGACCATGACCTTCGCCTCGTTGCCGAGACTGCCGAACGGCCCCCAGTTCGGGGCGATTCCGCCGATGATGGTGGTGATGTCGCCTTTTTCGGCTGCCAGGATCATGTAACTCACCGCCCCTGTATGGGTAGTTCCGGAGTGCCCGTGCCCGATGGCAAGGGTCACGTCCTATCTTCGCTGATTAAATCGCCGTCGTATGTCGACTTGACGGCTCTCTTTGCCTGATATCCCGGTCCGGGCCCCACCCACGTCCGCTGACCTGGTCACTCTGTGTATCACGGGGTGTGACCCCGGGCAATGATTGTCGTCCCGGCGTACGCGAGGCGGGCTGCGGGTCCGCGCGGGGGGCCGCCGTTCGGCGCAGTGGACCGCGTGTCGTTGGACCAACCCGCTGACATATCAGCGTACTGACGGAATGTCGGACCATCGTGGCGCCGGGTGCGGGGGATGCTCCACCCGCTCCCGGCCGGAGCACGAGGTTCCGCGATGAAGACGACACAAGGAGCAAACGGATGGGTTCCGCATCAATGGCTGGTCGGCGCATGTGGCTCGCCGGTGGGCTCGCACTCCCGCTGGCGCTCGGACTCGCGATGGTCTCGGCTCCGGCCATGGCCGTCGCGTCGACGGCGGGCGCACCCACCGCGGGCGGTGGCTGCTACGTCACGTCAGCCAAGCCCGTGAAGGGCCCGGGCGGTGATGTGAAGAAGACAGCGAAGAAGACGGCGAGGGAGACGGCGAAGGAGACGGCGAAGAAGAGGCCCAAGGCCGCCGCGCCGGTCATGAACGGTGGCGGCTCCGGCTGCCCCGGGCCGCGCGGTCCGAAGGGGGACCGGGGTCCGGCTGGTCAGCCCGGACCGTGCGCCGACGTCGATTCGGCGAAGGGGCCGGCCGACCTGGAGTTCAGTGCCGCGATCTCCAAGGGGAGGACCTTCATCGGCGTGCGCAAGTCGCAGCCGACCCCGGGCCCGTACGCCTGGAAGAACCTGACCGGCCCGAAGAACCCGGGGTACCCGAAGAACGCGTGCAGCGTGTCCGTCGAGTCCTCGGGCCCGACGGTGTACGTGAAGGTGCTGACCGTGTCGGGTGACGTGTACGAGAACACCTGCACGATCGCTCCGTCGGTCACGCCCGCGCTCAACTGCCAGTCGGGCTGGACGGCGCTGGTCAAGCCCTGACGCCAGGCCCTGACGCCAGGCCCTGACGCCATGAGCTGACGCCATGACCTGATGCCGGGCTCTGGCGTCGGGCGCTGACATCGGGCTTCGACGGCGTGCCCGTCGCTGGCGCCGCGGCCGGAAGCACGAGCCGGTGCGCGGGGCCAGCGGGGGCGGGGTTCGCACGAGGATGCCGGCCGATGGCGGGGCCGGACCGGCGGAACGGGCCGCCGGTGATGGCGACCCGGTGCCATGGTGCTGGGGAGTGTGGCGAGCGGGTGGGCCCGGGCCCGTTGTCAGTGGTGTGCGGCAGCCTGGGAGCGTCTCGGGGTCCGGCCCGGCACGGGGGTACGGGTCGGGCTCCGCGGTGCGGGACGGGGGTGTGCGGGCGCGCGGACGTGCGGGCGCGCGGACGCGGGGTGGCCCCGTGGGGAGTGCGGGGGTCAGGACCAGTGGGGCGGACGGGTCAGGGCGGGGGGAATGCGGGTGGCGGCGTCACCGCGGGCGGCGTTCAGCTGGGCCTGGGTGAGGAAGATGCTGTCGGTGAGGTCGGCCCCGCTCAGGTTCGCGTCCCGGAAGTCCGCGCCGATCAGGTCGGCGGTGCGCAGGTCGGCCCGGCTGAGGTCGGCGGCGATCAGGTAGGCGCCGCGCAGGGTGGCGCCCCGCAGGTTCGCGCCGGAGAGCCGGGCGCCCATCAGGTCGGCGCCGCGGTGGTTCTTCTTGCGGCCGGGCACGGTGGCCCGTACGAGGTCGCTCGTCTTGAGCAGGAGGGCGTTCACGGCGGCGCGGCGGGCGCCGACGTCGGCGGCGGCCAGGGTTCCGGCGTCGGAACGGGTCAGCTCCTCGGTCTCGGCCAGGGCGCGGCGCAGCTCGGCGTGGACGGGGCGGGCGGGGGCGAGGGTGAGGGCTTCGGTGAGGTAGAAGAGCAGCTCGTGGAGCTGGCGCATGACCGGGAACACCTCGAACATCTGCCGTGAGGTGCCGGGGTGGGTGCGCCAGTCGTGGCCGCCGAAGGTCACCTGGGAGACCTGCTGGCCCGCGCCGAAGCAGTCGAAGACGGTGCAGCCCTGGAAGCCCTTGTCGCGCAGCCCGGTGTGGATTGCGCAGCGGAAGTCCTGCTTGAGGTTGGCGCAGGGGGTGCCGGCGGGCTTGTCCACGGCGAAGTCGGTGGAGCGGGCGAAGGGCAGGGCGACGCAGCACAGCGCGAAGCAGTTCGCGCAGTCGGCCTGGAGCACGGCCGGCAGGGGGCTGGCGCCGGAGCTGGCGCCGGTGCCGGTGCCCGATTCGGGGACGGATCCGGGGGCGCGGCCGGAGCCGGCGGTGGCGGGGCTGGACGGGGCGTTGGGGGTGGACACGGTTCCATTGTCCCCTGTCCGGGGCGGTGCCCGGCGGGGGCCTTACCGGTGCGGTGGCGGTGGCGTACGGGGCTGGTGCGCGTGGTTACCTCTCGGTAGCGTGCTCGCCATGGCTGACGTGGACGGTGTGCACGGCGTGGACGAGGCTGACGACGTAACGGTCGAGGGGTTCTACGAGCGGGTCGACACCGGGCGGTTCCTCGCCACGGCGTACACGCGCGGGCCCTGGGACCGGGGCGCGCAGCACGCGGGGCCGCCCGCCGCGCTGCTCGGGCGGGCCGTCGAGGAGCGCCCGGACGCCCGGGACGACATGCGGATCGCGCGCATCACGTACGAGATCGTGCGGCCGGTCCCGATCGGCCCGCTGGAGGTCACCACGTCGGTGCTCCGGGCCGGGCGCGGGACCGAGGTGATCGAGGCGGCGCTCGCTCCCGCGGGGGCCGCGCCCGTGATGCTCGCCCGGGCGCTGCGGATCCGGGTCGCGGGGGAGGGGGACGTGGTGCCCGCCGTCCTGTCGGGGCCCGAGCTGACGCCGCCGCGGGAGGTGGGGCTCACGCCGTTCTTCCGGATCCCGTGGAAGACCGGCTACCACACGGCGATGGAGACCCGGTTCACCGAGGGCACGTTCGTCGAGCCGGGCCCGGGGACCTGCTGGATGCGGATGAGGGTGCCGCTCGTCGTGGGGGAGGAGACCCGGCCGCTGGACCGGGTGCTGGTCGCCGCCGATTCCGGCAACGGCGTCGGCGCGGTGCTCGACATCGCCAAGTACCTCTTCGTGAACGGGGACCTGACGGTGCATCTGCACCGCCATCCGGTGGGCGAGTGGGTGTGCGTGCAGGCGCGTACCAGCGTGGACCCGGGCGGGATCGGGCTCGCCGACTCCCGGCTGCACGACGAGGAGGGGCCCATCGGGCGCGGTGCGCAGAGCCTTTATGTCGCCGCGCGCTGACGCTGTGACAGGCTCTCGCGCATGGACGCGCTGAGGGAGACCGATCCTGCGCGGATCGGGGTGCACGTGCTGGTGGCCCGGCTGGGCTCCGGGGGGATGGGTCAGGTGTACCTCGGGCGTTCGCCCGGGGGGCGGCTGGTCGCGGTGAAGGTGGTCCGGGAGGAGTTCCTCGGGCATCCGCAGGCACTGGCGAGGTTCCGGCGCGAGGCGCGCACGGTGGCGGAGGTGCGTTCCGCGTACACCGCGCGCCTGGTGGACGCCTCGCTGGAGGAGGCCCCGTTCTGGCTGGCCACGGAGTACGTCGCCGGGCCCACGCTGGCCCACGCGGTGCGGGAGCGGGGCGCGCTGCCGCCGGGCACCTGCCGGGCGCTGGGCGCGGCGCTGGCGGAGGGGCTGGCCAGTGTGCACGCGCAGGGGGTGACGCACCGGGACGTGAAGCCGCAGAACGTGATCCTGGGCGCGCAGGGCCCGCAGCTGATCGACTTCGGGATAGCGCGGGGCGTCGGGCTGACCATGCTGACCCGGGAGGGCGAGGCGCCGGGGACGCCGGGGTTCACGGCGCCGGAGGTGCTGCTGGGCGGTACGGGCGAGGCGGCGTCCGACGTTTTCGCGCTGGGGGCGACGCTGGCGTACGCGGCGACGGGGCGGCCGCCGTTCGGTGACGGCACGGTGGCGGGCATCGCGTACCGGACGGTGCACGAGCCGGTGGACGCGGCCGGGGTGGAGCCGGGGCTGGCGGCGCTGATCGGGGCGTGCGTGGCGAAGGACCCGGGGGCGCGGCCGTCGTTGGCGGAGGTGATCCGGCGGTGCGCGGTGACGGGGGCGCTGGTCGACGATCCGGTGTACGCGGAGCTGGGGGCGGCGCGCGATCCGCTGCCGGGCGGGGGGCCGGGAGCGGCGCCGGGCGCGCAGGACTCCGTACGCACCCACGTGCTGCCGGAGCCGGAGCCAGACCCGCTGCCAGGCCCGCAGCCGGAGCCGCAGCCGCTGCCGGAGCCGGAGCTGGCCCCCGCCCCGGCCCCGGCTCCTGACCTCGCGCCGGAGCGCTCCGGCGGGGCCGAAGAGCGGGAAAGGACCACGGAGTACGTCGCCCGGGCGTCCTCCCGTCGCGGTCGGCGGGCCGGGACCCGGGTGGCCCTCGGGCTCGCGCTGGCCGTGGCGGGGTCGGTCGCGGCGTGGCAGTTCCCGCTGACCGGCGGGGGCGGTTCCGGGAGCGGTTCCGGGAGTGGGGGCGCGGCGGCCCCCAGCGGTTCCGGGGGCGCGTCGGCGAGCGCGAGCACCGGCGCGCGGTCCCCCGGCGGCGGTGCGAAGGCGCCCGCGGACCACATCGAGCGCTCCCGGGCCTCGCGGGAGCGGTGGACGCTCTCCAAGGATCCGAAGATGGCCGCGTTCGGCAGCGGCACGTGCAACGACCCCGCGGGTGGCCAGGACGCGCCGGGCAAGGGGGCGGAGACGTCCACGGTCTCCTCGAACACCAACGGGGTGCCGGGCGAGACGGTGTCGGTGAAGATGCGGGCGAGCGGGGCGGGCGAGCCGGACCGGGGCAAGCGCCCGGCGCCGTACTACGTCTCGGTGGCCGTCAAACCTCCCGGGGCGCAGGCGAGCGGGGCGCTCGGATACACGAGCGCGCCGGTGGACCTCTACGGCAGCTGGGATTCGGGCGAGTACCTGGAGCTGACCTATCCGGAGCACTTCCGGATGTACACGGGGGGCACGAGTACGCCGCCGGTGCCCCTGGCGTCGGACCCGGGGGACTGGACGGTGGTCTTCTACCACGTCGAGGATGACCCCAAGAAGTACGCGCGGTTCTCCTGTTCGGGCTTTCGGGTGGGGTAGTGGGGTGCGACACGGGCGAACCGAGGGAAAACACCCCGTGAGGGGCTGTTCGTGGGGGAGGGTTGACGGGTGCGCAGATTCTGGATGCTGGGCGGGATCGGGGTCGGGGTGTGCCTGACCTTCGTCATGCTGCTCGTCGTGGGGACGTACTCGGCGGCGGCGGGGCTGGGCGGCCCCGGCGGTGGGCGGGGCGGTGGGCTCGGGCTCGCGCCGAACGCCGTACCGGCGAAGTACCAGCAGCTGGTGGCCAGATGGGGGAACCTGTGTCCCGCGATCAGTCCGCCGCTGCTGGCGGCGCAGCTGTACTCGGAGAGTGGCTGGAATCCGACGGCGGTCAGTCCGGCGGACGCGCGCGGGATCGCGCAGTTCATTCCGGGGACGTGGGCGGGCCACGGGATCGACGGGGACGGGGACGGGGACCGGGACATCTGGGACCCCAACGACGCGATCCCGTCGGCGGCCTCCTACGACTGCGAGCTGTCCAAGGACGTGGCGGGGGTGCCGGGTGACGCGGCGTCTAACATGCTGGCCGCCTACAACGCGGGGGCGTACGCGGTCATCAAGTACCAGGGTGTGCCGCCGTACAAGGAGACCCAGGGGTACGTGAAGACGATCACCACCCTGGCGCTGAGCTTCGCCCGGCCGGTCGGGCGGGTTGCGCCGTCGCAGCAGGCCGCGGGAGCCATCTACTTCGCGCAGAAGCAGCTGGGTACGCCGTATCTGTGGGGCGGGAACGGGACGGCTGACCAGGACGGGCGGTTCGACTGCTCGGGGCTGACGGTGGCGGCGTACAAGACGGTGGGGATCGATCTGCCGCGGGTCGCGAACGACCAGTACAACGCGGGACCGCATCCGTCGCGGAGCGAACTGCTGCCGGGTGACCTGGTGTTCTTCTCCAACGATCTGGCGAACTCGCGGGAGATCCACCACGTCGGGCTGTACGTGGGCGGCGGGTACATGATCAACGCGCCCTACACCGGGGCGGTGATCCGCTTCGACAAGATCGACAGCCCGGACTACTTCGGGGCGACGCGGGTCACCAAGGACGGCGCGGAGGCCTCACCGGTGCGGGACTCGGCGGCCAAGGGGGCGTAGGGAGTCCGGGACGTGCCAAGCGGGGGGCGGACGTGGCCGGATCCGTTCCGGCGACTCTCCGTGAGGCCCGGGCCCTGAGCTGCGACGACCGGTCACTCTTGGATAACGTTGGAGTGATCATTCGGTGGAGAGTGGAACCCAGCCGCCAGAACGGGCGTTCCATGGTCACGGGGGTTTGGTCAACGGGGGGCGCAGGGGCGTACACAGGGGTGCGTTCTCAGGGGAACCGAGGCAAGGGGTCGCATCGCCATGGCTGGACTCACGACCGGTGGGCCGAATGTGGACGTCGACCTGCTGTACGACATCAACGGACTGGCCCGGCACGCCCCGGAAGCGCTCGACCGGATCGTTTCCCTCGTCGGTGAGTACGGACTGCCGCTGGCCATGGTGCCGCTCGTACTGTGGTGCTGGCGCGGGGCGCGCAGGCAGGACGGGCCCGCAGCCGCCGAGGCGTTCGCCGCGCTGGTGTGGGCGCCGCTCGCCGCCGGGATCGCGCTGCTGGTGAACATCCCGCTGCGCGGGTTCGTGGCCCGGCCGCGGCCGTTCGTCCAGCACGAGGGGCTGGAGGTGCTGGTCCCCGGGAAGAGCGACTTCTCCTTCGTCAGCGACCACGCCACGCTCATGATGGCGCTGGCCGTCGGTGTCTTCATCGCCAACCGCAGGCTCGGGCTGGTCGGGATCGGTCTCGCCCTGGTCGAGGGCTTCTGCCGCGTGTACATGGGCGTCCACTATCCGACGGACGTCATCGGCGGGCTCGCGCTGGGCACGGCCGTGGTGCTGCTGCTGGCGCCGCTCGCGATGGCCCTGCTGACCCCGCTGGTGCGGGCGGTGGCCCGCTCGCCCCGGGCGGCCCTCCTGGTCCGCGCCCGGGGTCACGGCCGCCCCCTCCCCCTGGACCTCCCCCAGCCCCACACCCCGCCGGGCGCCCACCCCCGCGAGAACGACCTGGCGGCCTGACCCGTCCGATCGCGGGCGGAGGAGGCCTACTCAGCCCTGGGTGTACGCGTTCCAGAGGGTGAGCAGGACCGCGGAGAGCAGGCACAGGGCCGAGGCGGCGAAGCAGAGGCGGACCGCGGGGGGTCGGGGGCGCAGGCGGGTCACGGGCCGCCGCGCTCCTGGTCCCGGCGGTCGCGGGGCCGGGTTTCGGGGTCCGGGGACTCGCGGCGGTAGCGCGAGCGCAGCCACAGGCCGGTCGCCGCGGCCGCGGCGGAGGTCGCCCCGATGGCCAGGGCCACATCGCCCGGGCCGTCCGCCGTGCCGACGGGCTTGGCCCAGGCCGAAGCCGGGGTCAGGGCCAGCAGCAGTGCCCAGCCGAGGGCCACGGCCCGCGGGGCCGTACGGGCGCGTGGGCGTCGAACCGGAGGACGTCCGGGCATGGGGCTCCGCTCTGGGGAGGGGGGATTCCTCTCCAGGGCATCCGGTCCGGGGCGGACCGGCCAGCGGGGTCGTCCGAACGGGTGGCGGGGACGCGGCGGGGCGGCCTACCCCGCCAGGTGCGCGTTCGCGTCCTTGCGGGCCAGGTCCCGGGAACGGCGGGCCGGGCCGCGCCAGCCGCAGCTGCACACGGCGAGGCAGAACGAACCGCGTTCCGAGGTGCTGATGGAGTGGCCGGCCGACTGCGACGGGAGCGGCACGGTCGTAAACGGAGGGACGGGGGGCGCCAGCGTGTGCGAGTCCACGCCACCACGGTACCCGGGTCGGGTGCGGGTGCGGGAGGGCTGTGGGCCGTGACGGGGAACCCGGGGTCTCGTTAACCGGAGCGGGTGGAGGCCTCGGGCAAGCAGCGTTCATGCGTTGGGGGTTGGCAGGCGATGGTGGTGCACCAGCACATGCGGCGGGCGGCGGCGGCCCTGGCCGTCGCGGCCATGGCCACGACGGCGGGGTGCGGCGGCTCGAACGCGGCGCCCGCCGGAGACGACGGGCGGCCACCGGGCGACCCGGCGGCGGCCGTGCGCGGCGCGGCCGACGTACTGGCCCGCTCCGGCAGCGCGCAGACCCGTACGGCCATGGACATGGCCACCGGCGGGACCCTGGTCACCATCCGCGGCGAGGGCGGGGTCGACTTCGCGCACCGCATGGGCCAGCTCCTGGTGATGCTCCCCGCCGATGTGACCGGCAAGGCGGGCCACACCCCGCTGACCGAGCTGCTCACGCCGGGCGCCCTCTACATGAAGAACCGGGGGGCGGGCGTGCCCGCCGACAAGTGGGTCCGGATCGATACGACGACCCTCGCGGACGGGAACCTCGTCACCGGCGGGGCCACCGATCCGATCGTCGCCGCCGAGCTGCTGCGCGGGGCGCGGGAGGTGACGTACGCCGGTGAGGAGGACCTGGCGGGGACGAAGGTCCGGCACTACCGGGGCACCACCGACATCGGGCGGGCCGCGCGCAGCGCGTCGCCTGACGTCAGAGGCGCGCTGGAGGCGGCGGCGAAAGGGTTCAGCAAGGACAGCGTGCCGTTCGACGCCTACATCGACCACGAGGGCCGGTTGCGGAAGGTCCGGCACCGCTTCAGCTATGTCAACAATGGCGTGATCGATGTCTCCTCGACCACGCTGCTCTACGGCTTCGGAACTCCGGTGACCGTCGTTCTCCCCGCAAGCGGGGACATTTTCGCCGGGAAGATCGCCGACTAGCCGCCGCGGTGGTCCGCGGGCAGCGCGATCGGGCCATGGCCGGGTAGCTGGAAATGGTCCATCCGTGTCATGCGCGCAGCGAGCCGCGCTCCCTACGCTGGGAGACCGCAAGCCTGATGCCCGAAGACGGCAGAGAGAGGTGACACGCGTGACTCCCGCGGGCGGTACAACGGTGCAGGACCACGTGGCGCTCGCCGAGATCGAGCTGTGCGGCGAGCTGATCATCGCGGCTTCCGCCGCCGCCGAGGAGCGGCTCAGTCAGGACCGCATCGACGAGGTGCTCGGCGCTATCTGCTGCCCGTAGCCGGATCGGGCCGGGAAGCGTGCGCGCTCAGGTCCGCAGCAGGCGGCCGATCGCCTTCGTCGCTTCTTCGACCTTGGCGTCGATCTCGGTGCCGCCCTTGACCGCCGCGTCGGCGACGCAGTGGCGCAGGTGCTCCTCCAGCAGCTGGAGTGCGAAGGACTGGAGCGCCTTCGTGCTGGCCGAGACCTGGGTGAGTATGTCGATGCAGTAGACGTCCTCGTCCACGAGCCGTTGCAGGCCGCGGATCTGGCCCTCGATCCGGCGCAGGCGCTTGAGGTGCTCGTCCTTCTGGTGGTGGTAGCCGTGTACGGCGGGAGCGCCGGGCCCGTCGCCCTGCGCGGGGTCCGCCGCCGCTGCCTCGGTGGTCGTCATGCGTCCTCCCGTGGTCCGTCATGAGGGGGGCATACCCCTCATGGGTATAGGGTACCGGCCGCCGCGCGGGTGGGCGGGGGTCCGTACCGCTCACTCTGCCTGATGGAGGACACTGGGGAACCGCCGGTTAGCCGTGGCTGGAGGATGCGCCTAGCATCAGCCTGACCGAATCCAATGCACCCCGAGGACCTCACGTGCGATTTCGTCTGACCCCCAGGGAGACGAGCTTCTACGACATGTTCGCCGCCTCCGCGGACAACATCGTCACGGGCTCGAAGCTCCTGATGGAACTGCTCGGAGCGGACTCGTCCGCGCGGGCCGAGATCGCGGAGCGGATGCGGGCGGCGGAGCACGCGGGGGACGATGCCACCCACGCGATCTTCCACCAGCTGAACTCCTCCTTCATCACGCCGTTCGACCGCGAGGACATCTACAACCTCGCCTCGTGCCTCGACGACATCATGGACTTCATGGAGGAGGCCGTCGACCTGGTCGTTCTCTACCAGGTCGAGGAACTCCCCAAGGGCGTCGAGCAGCAGATCGAGGTCCTGGCGCGGGCGGCCGAGCTGACCGCCGAGGCCATGCCGCACCTGCGGACGATGGACAACCTCACCGAGTACTGGATCGAGATCAACCGGCTGGAGAACCAGGCCGACCAGATCCACCGCAAGCTGCTCGCCCACCTCTTCAACGGCAAGTACGACGCCATGGAGGTGCTCAAGCTCAAGCAGATCGTCGACGTGCTTGAAGAGGCCGCCGACGCGTTCGAGCACGTCGCGAACACGGTGGAGACCATCGCGGTCAAGGAGTCCTGAACCTCGTGGACACCTTTGCGCTGATCGTCACCATCGGTGTCGCGCTCGGCTTCACATATACGAACGGCTTCCACGACTCGGCGAACGCGATCGCGACCTCGGTCTCGACGCGGGCGCTGACGCCGCGCGCCGCCCTCGCGATGGCCGCGGTGATGAACCTCGCCGGTGCCTTCCTGGGCAGCGGGGTCGCCAAGACGGTCAGCGAAGGCCTGATCGAGACGCCCCACGGCAACCACGGCATGTGGATCCTGTTCTCCGCACTGGTCGGTGCGATCGTGTGGAACCTGGTGACCTGGTACTTCGGGCTGCCGTCGTCCTCCTCGCACGCGCTGTTCGGCGGCATGGTGGGCGCGGCGCTGGCCGGTGGCACCCACGTGATCTGGTCGGGCGTGCTCGACAAGGTCGTCATCCCGATGTTCATCTCGCCGGTCGTCGGTCTGGTCGTCGGTTACCTGGTCATGGTGGCCATCCTGTGGATGTTCCGCCGGTCCAACCCGCACAAGGCCAAGCGCGGTTTCCGTATCGCGCAGACCGTCTCGGCGGCCGGTATGGCGCTGGGCCACGGTCTGCAGGACGCGCAGAAGACCATGGGCATCGTGATGATGGCCCTGGTCATCGCGGACGTGCAGGCCGCGGGCGACGCGATCCCGATCTGGGTCAAGATCGCGTGTGCCGTGATGCTGTCGCTGGGTACGTACGCGGGCGGCTGGCGCATCATGCGGACGCTCGGCCGGAAGATCATCGAGCTGGACCCGCCGCAGGGCTTCGCGGCGGAGACCACCGGCGCCTCGATCATGTTCGGCTCGGCGTTCCTCTTCCACGCGCCGATCTCCACCACTCACGTGATCACCTCGGCGATCATGGGTGTGGGCGCGACCAAGCGGGTCAACGCGGTCCGCTGGGGCGTCGCCAAGAACATCATCCTGGGCTGGTTCATCACCATGCCCGCCGCGGCGGCCGTCGCGGCGGTGAGCTTCGGTCTCGTCCACCTCGCCTTCGAGTGAGGGCGAGCTGAGGCCCGTACCGGTCTCCCGGCTACGGACCACCGTGAAGAAGAGAATGGGCCGGCTCCCCCCACCCAGGGGGAGCCGGCCCTTTTTCGCCGTGCGGTGGCACCGCCATGCAGCACCGCAGGACGTGTGGGGGGTTTATCCGAAGCGGCCCGAGATGTAGTCCTCGGTGGCCTGCACGGACGGGTTGGAGAAGATCCGGTCGGTGTCGTCGATCTCGATGAGCTTGCCGGGCTGGCCGACCGCCGAGAGGTTGAAGAAGGCGGTGCGGTCCGAGACGCGGGCCGCCTGCTGCATGTTGTGCGTCACGATGACGATCGTGAAGCGCTCCTTCAGCTCCCCGATCAGGTCCTCGATCGCGAGGGTGGAGATCGGGTCGAGCGCCGAGCAGGGCTCGTCCATCAGCAGGACCTGGGGCTCGACCGCGATGGCGCGGGCGATGCACAGGCGCTGCTGCTGGCCGCCCGAGAGGCCGGAGCCGGGCTTGTTCAGGCGGTCCTTGACCTCGTTCCAGAGGTTGGCGCCCTTGAGGGACTTCTCGACGATCTCGGCCAGCTCGGACTTGCGGAAGCTGCCGTTCAGGCGCAGGCCCGCCGCCACGTTGTCGAAGATCGACATGGTGGGGAAGGGGTTCGGGCGCTGGAAGACCATGCCGACCGTACGGCGGACCGCGACCGGGTCGACGCCGGGACCGTACAGGTTCTCGTCGTCCAGCAGCACCTTGCCCTCGACGCGGCCACCGGGGGTGACCTCGTGCATGCGGTTCAGGGTGCGCAGGAAGGTGGACTTGCCGCAGCCGGAGGGGCCGATGAAGGCCGTCACCGAGCGGGGTTCGACGGTCATGGAGATGTCGTCGATGGCCTTGTGGTTGCCGTAGAAGGCGGAGAGGCCGCTGACATCGATGCGCTTGGCCATGAGGGGTCACTTCTCTTTCATGCGGTCACACGCGGCGGAGCCGCATAGTCGATACCTAGCGGCCGGTCTTCGGGGCCTTCCAGCGCGCGATGCCGCGAGCCACCAGGTTCAAGATCATGACGAAGGCGATCAGGACGAGGGCAGCGGCCCAGGCCCGGTCGTAGGAGGCGTCACTGCCGACCTTGTACTGCTCCCAGATGTACAGCGGGAGCGAGGACTGCGCGCCTTCGAAGGGGTTGCCGTTGATCAGCTGGGTACCGAAGACCAGCAGCATGATCGGGGCGGTCTCACCGGCGATGCGGGCGACCGCCAGCATCACACCGGTGGCGATGCCGCCGATGGCGGTCGGGAGGACCACCTTGAGGATCATGCGCCACTTCGGGACACCGAGGGCCAGGGCGGCCTCGCGCAGCTCGTTCGGGACGAGCTTGAGCATCTCCTCGGTGGAGCGGACCACGACCGGCATCATCAGGATCGACAGGGCCATGGCGCCGGCGAAGCCGGAGGGGCCGAAGCCGAGCATCAGGTTCCACGTCGTCAGGATGAACAGACCCGCGACGATGGAGGGGATGCCGGTCATGACGTCCACGAAGAAGGTGACGGCCTTGGCCAGCGCGCCCTTGCCGTACTCGACCAGGTAGACGGCGCTCAGCAGGCCGACGGGGGCCGCGATCGCGGTGGCCAGGCCGACCTGCTCCATGGTGCCGAGCAGGGCGTGGTAGACGCCGCCGCCCTGCTCGAAGCTGGTCACGCCGTTCATCGAGTGGCTCAGGAAGCCCCCGTCGAGGGCCTTCATGCCGTGGCTCACCGTGGTCCACAGCAGCGACAGCAGCGGGATGACGGCAAGGATGAAGCAGACCCAGACGAGGGAGGTGGCGACCCGGTCCTTGGCCTGGCGGCGGTTCTCGATGACCGCGCTGGCCGTGTAGGTGATGCCGACGAACAGCAGGGAGGCGATCAGCCCCCACTGGATCTTGCTGTCGAGGCCGGAGACCGCGCCGATGCCGCAGCCGAGGGCGACGGCGAGGACCGCGATGCCCGCCGGGGCCCAGCGGGGCAGACCACCGCGGGTGAGGCTGGTGGGGGCGACGGACGTGCGGGCCCGGGTGGGGCGCTGGTCCTGGAGTACGTGGCTCATCAGGCGTTCGCCCCCGAGAAGTCCTTGCGGCGGGCGATGATCAGCCGGGCCGCGCCGTTGACCAGCAGGGTGAGTACGAAGAGGACCAGGCCGGAGGCGATCAGCGCGTCCCGGCCGAACTCGTTGGCCTCGTCGAACTTCGCGGCGATGTTCTGCGCGAAGGTGCCGCCGCCCGGGTCCAGGATGTGGCCGGAGATCAAGAAGCTGGGCGACAGGACGGTCGCGACGGCCATGGTCTCGCCGAGCGCGCGGCCGAGGCCCAGCATCGAGGCGGAGATGACGCCGGAGCGGCCGAAGGGCAGCACCGACATCCGGATGACCTCCCAGCGGGTCGCGCCGAGGGCCAGGGCGGCCTCCTCGTTCATGCGCGGGACCTGGAGGAAGACCTCGCGGCTGACGCTCGTGACGATCGGGAGGATCATGATCGCGAGCAGGACGCCGACGGTGAAGAGTGAGCGCGCCACGCCGACCTGGGTCTTGTCGAAGACGTAGGTCCAGCCCATGTACTCGTCGAGCCAGAAGTTCAGGCCGCCGAGGTAGGGGACGAGGAAGAGCGCGCCCCAGATGCCGTAGACGATCGAGGGCACCGCGGCGAGCAGGTCGACCACGTAGGCGAGCGGCTGGGCCAGCTTGCGGGGCGCGTAGTGCGAGATGAAGAGGGCGATGCCGACGGCGATCGGAACCGCGATGACCATCGCGATGACCGCGCTGACGACCGTGCCGAAGAGCAGGACGGCTATGCCGAAGACGGGGGGCGTGCCCGACGCGTTCCAGTCGAACGTGGTGAGGAAGTTGCCCTTGTTGTCCGCCAGGGCGATCGAGGCACGGTAGGTGAGGAAGATGGCGATCGACGCCATGATGACCAGGAGCAGGATGCCGGAGCCCTTGGAGAGCCCGGCGAAGATCTTGTCACCGGCGCGGCCGGTGGACCTTCCGCTCTTGGCGACAGGCGGAGCCGTGTCTGTCTGGGTGGGTGTGGTGGAAGCCATGGTCTTTCCGGTCTGTGTGGGGGGCAGGCCCCCTGGCGGCGGTGCACCGGATTCCCCCGGGTGAAGGGGAGGGCCCCCGGGCGCCCGGCCCTCCGGACGGGGAGGGACGGGCACCACGGGGTTCTGGATCAGGCCAGCGACTTGACGACTTCGCGGACCTTGGCGTTGATCTCGGTCGGGATGGGCGCGTAGCCGTTGTCGATCAGCAGCTTCTGGCCCGCGTCCGAGGCGGTGTAGTTCAGGAAGGACTGGAGCGT
This sequence comes from Streptomyces sp. G-G2, assembly GCF_030063135.1. Lineage (GTDB taxonomy): Bacteria > Actinomycetota > Actinomycetes > Streptomycetales > Streptomycetaceae > Streptomyces. The sequence continues at coordinate 75,022 of NZ_JASISO010000034.1, read as the reverse complement.
CTTGAGCGTCTCCGGCTTGTTGCCCTTGTCGCAGACGACCTCGTACGTCACCAGGACGATCGGGTAGGCACCCTCGGCCTTGGTGGTGTAGTCGAGCTTCAGCGCCAGGTCGGAGCCGGTGCCGGTGACCTTGGCGGCGGCGATGGCCTTGGAGGCGTTCTCGCCGGAGGCCTTGACCGGAGCGGCGGCGCCGGTGTTCACGTCGACCGTCTTGATGCTCTGCGAGGAGGCGTAGGACAGCTCGAAGTAGCCGATGGCCCCGTCCACGGACTTGACCTGGGAGGCGACGCTGGCGGATCCGTTGGCGGACTGGCCACCGGGGGCCGCCCACTTCTTCGCGGGGTCGTAGGGCCAGGCGTCGGGCGCGGCGGCCTTGAGGTACTTGGTGAGGTTCTCGGTGGTGCCCGAGTCCTCGGAGCGGTGGAAGGCCTGGACGGCGGTGGAGGGGAGGGTGACGCCCGGGTTCAGCTTCTTGATCGCCTCGTCGTCCCACTTCTTGATCTTGTCGTTGAAGATCGCGGCGAGGGTGGGGGCGTCCAGCGTCAGCTTGTCCACGCCGGCGACGTTGAAGCCGATGGCGATGGGGCCGCCGACCATGGGCAGGTTGATGCCCTGGCCGCCGGTGCAGACCTTCTTCGACGCCTCGACGTCGGCGGGCTTGAGCGGCGAGTCCGAACCGGCGAAACCGACGGTGCCCTGGGTGAAGAGGGTGATGCCCTCACCGGAGGAGGAGGACTTGTAGTTCACCTCGACGCCCGAACAGGCGGCCATGTAGTTCTTGACCCACAGGTCGACCGCGTTCTTCTGCGCGGAGGAGCCGGAGGCGAGCAGCTGGCCCTTGGCATCGTCGCACTTGACGTCACCGGCGGCGACGGGCGGCTTGGCCGAGGCCGAGCCGTTGTCCTTGGTGGTGTTGTCGTCCGAGCCGCACGCCGTGAGGACCAGGGCACCGGACACGACGAGCGCACCGAGCACGGAGGCACGAAGCCGGTTGTTGCGCTGAAGCTTCACTATCGGGTGTTCCTTCCAGAAGCCGCCGACCGCTTTCTGTATCGGGGCGGCGTGCGAAGAGGACTACGTCGTTGCCCGGGGGTCGTGCCTTTCGGCTGCGACTCGCACCGTGCACTTCCGAAATTAGGCAGAACAGGTGAAGCGGCCGACGGGGGTGAGTGAACGGACGGTGAACCGTGGCGGACGGCCTGGTGCGGGGGGTGGGGGTTCGGGTGGGGTGCACACCGTCGTTACCTGGCCGTTATTGGGCTGTGACGGTATCGCGGTGCGGGGGCGGGGGGTACGTCGCCCCCCTGGGCGGGGTGGCCGGAAAGTGCCCCCTTCCCCGGGCGGGGCGGGCGGATCCGGGCGGGGCGGCGGGTGGCGGCGGCGGGTCGCCCTGCCCTCGGGGTCGCCTCAATGCGCCGGACGGGCTGGGGTGGCCTCCGGCGGGTCCTCAAACGCCGGACGGGCTGGATGCGGCGGGCCGGTGCCGACCGCCCGGCGTTTGAGGGCATGCCGGAGGCCACCCGGCGTTTGAGGGCACCCCTACAGCCCGCCCGGCGCTTGAGGGTGTTCGTCGGGGGCGGGGTCAGGGGGTGGGGACCGGGGGGCGGAGCCAGAGGTGGTGGAAGGCGAAGCGGGAGGCTTCGACCTCGTGGCGCTGGTCCGCGTGCAGGACACCCAGGGCGTAGGCCGTCGCCGGGGCGATGCGGGGAGTGCGGGCCGCCGTCGCGGAGGCCGCCGCCGCCTCGGCCGCGTCCCGGTGCCGGTCCAGGGCCTCGCAGGCCGCCGCCAGCCGGGTCACGTCCTCGCCGAGGGCCTCCCGCGCGTAGCGGCGCGCGCGCAGCAGGCGGCGTACCTCGTGCCACGGCGCGTCCTGGTGCGCGTCGTCGATCAGCGCGTCCGCGTTGTACGGGTGGGCCGCCCGGGTCAGCGGCAGCGCCGCCACCGCCGCATCCAGCCGGGACCCGGCCAGCTCGGCCAGCGGGACCAGGACGTCCGCGACCCGCCCCCGGGCCGCCACCTCGTTCAGCGGCACCTCGGAGGCCAGTACCGCCACCGCGTCCGCCACCGCGTGGAAGCGGGAGGAACCGAGGGCCTGGAGGGTGGCCGAGTGGGCCCTCGTACGGGCCAGGGTCAGCTGTCGTTCCAGCAGCGCGGCCGCCCGCGCCGCGCCCACGGTGAGGGAGCCCGATCCGGCGGCCCCGCGCTGCGCCGGGACCTCGGGGGCGCCCGACAGCCGGTGCAGCGCGTCCAGGAGCCGGGTCAGCCGGGCCCCGTAGGCGTGTTCGTCGGCCAGGGTCGCGGACAGCCACACCAGCTCGGTGCGCAGCCCGTCGGCCCAGGAGGACTCGGTGACCGGGCGGAAGGTGGCCAGGGAGCCGCCGATGCGGCGCGCGGCCCCCCGCAGGGCGCGCGCCGCCTCGCTGCCCTCGGCCGCGTCGGCCCCGCTCTCCTCGTGCAGGCGCAGCCCGCGCAGGAACGCGGTGGCCTGCGAGCGCAGGTACGCGCCGAGCACGTCGCCCGCCGCCTCCGTACCCGTGCCCGCTGTCAGGTCATGGTTTCGCTGAGCCACGCCGGCGCCTCCGGGCGTCTATGAGCATCTCCTGTACGTGCCGCAGCGGCTGCCCCTCGGCATCCGTGCAATGCCGGGTCCAGTCGCCGTCCGGGCCGAGGTGCCAGGAGGAGGTGGCATCGGACATGCCGGTCTCCAGCAGCCGGTCCAGGGCCGCGCGGTGGGCCGGGTCGACGACCCTGACCAGCGCCTCGATGCGGCGGTCGAGGTTGCGGTGCATCATGTCGGCGCTGCCGATCCACACCTCGGGCTCGCCGCCGTTGGCGAAGGCGAAGACCCGGGAGTGTTCGAGGAAGCGGCCGAGGATGGAGCGGACCCGGATGTTCTCCGAGAGCCCGGTGACGCCCGGGCGCACGGCGCAGATGCCGCGGACCCAGATGTCCACCGGTACGCCCGCCTGGGAGGCCCGGTAGAGCGAGTCGATCAGGGCCTCGTCGACGATCGAGTTGAGCTTGAGCCGTACGTACGCCGGGCGGCCCGCCTGCTGGTGGGCGGTCTCCTTGTCGATCCTGGCGATCAGGCCGTCGCGCAGCGACTTCGGCGCGGTCAGCAGCCGCCGGTAGGTCTCGCGGCGCGAGTAGCCGGAGAGCCGGTTGAAGAGGTCGGAGAGGTCCGCGCCGACCTGCGGGTCGGCGGTGAGCAGGCCGAGGTCCTCGTAGAGCCGGGCGGTCTTGGGGTGGTAGTTGCCGGTGCCGACGTGCGCGTAGCGGCGCAGGGTCTCGCCCTCCTGGCGGACCACGAGCGAGAGCTTGCAGTGCGTCTTGAGGCCGACCAGGCCGTAGACGACGTGGCAGCCGGACTCCTCCAGCTTGCGCGCCCACTTGATGTTGGCCTGTTCGTCGAAGCGGGCCTTGATCTCGACGAGTACGAGGACCTGCTTGCCGGATTCGGCGGCGTCTATCAGGGCGTCGACGATCGGGGAGTCGCCGGAGGTCCGGTACAGCGTCTGCTTGATCGCGAGGACGTCCGGGTCGGACGCGGCCTGCTCCAGGAAGGCCTGCACCGAGGTGGAGAACGAGTCGTACGGGTGGTGCAGGAGTACGTCGCGCTCGCGCAGCGCGGCGAAGATGTCGGGGGCGGAGGCCGATTCGACCTCGGCGAGGTCGCGGTGCGTCCCGGCGATGAACTTGGGGTACTTCAGCTCCGGCCGGTCCAGGGAGGCCACGCCGAAGAGGCCGGTGAGGTCCAGCGGACCGGGCAGCGGGTACACCTCGGCCGCGGAGATCTTCAGCTCCTGGACGAGCAGGTCCAGTACGCCCGCGTCGATGGACTCCTCGACCTCCAGGCGGACGGGCGGGCCGAAGCGGCGCCGCATGAGCTCCTTCTCCAGGGCCTGGAGGAGGTTCTCGGTGTCGTCCTCCTCCACTTCCAGGTCCTCGTTGCGGGTCACCCGGAACTTGTGCTGGGCCAGCACCTCCATGCCCGGGAACAGCTCCTCCAGGTGCGCGGCGATGACGTCCTCCAGCGGGACGTAGCGCTGCGGGGAGGCCTCCAGGAAGCGGGAGAGGAGCGGCGGGACCTTCACGCGGGCGAAGTGCCGGTGGCCGCTGACCGGGTTGCGGACGACCACGGCGAGGTTGAGCGAGAGCCCGGAGATGTACGGGAAGGGGTGCGCGGGGTCCACGGCCAGCGGGGTCAGCACCGGGAAGATCTGGTTGCGGAACAGGGTGAAGAGGCGCGCCTGCTCCTTCTCGGTGAGGTCGGCCCAGCGGATGAGGTGGATGCCCTCTTCGGCGAGCTGGGGGGCGACGTCCTGCTGGTAGCAGGCGGCGTGGCGGGCCATGAGCTCGCGCGAGCGGGTCCAGATGAGGTCCAGGACCTCACGCGGCTGGAGGCCGGAGGCCGAACGGGTGGCGACGCCGGTGGCGATGCGCCGTTTGAGGCCCGCCACCCGGACCATGAAGAACTCGTCGAGGTTGCTCGCGAAGATGGCGAGGAAGTTGGCGCGTTCCAGGAGCGGGGTCCCCGGGTCCTCGGCCAGCTCCAGCACGCGCTCGTTGAAGGCGAGCCAGCTGCGCTCCCGGTCGAGGAAGCGGCCGGCGGGCAGCTCGCCGTCGTCCTTGAACTCGTAGGCCTCGAGATCCGCGTCGAGGTCGGGTTCGAGGTCCACGTGGGGGCGGTGCGCGGCTATGGAGCCGAGGCGCGCGTGCCGCTCTGCCTGGGAGTGCTGGACGGGGACCTCGGTGGGGCTGGCGCCGGGCTTGTGGCTCATGACTCCATTCTTCCGCGCACGCGGAAGGACAGGCGCGTCGGAGGCGTCCGTGAGTGGTCGAGGTCCAGGCTGCATGCACGGAGAGTCGCAAGCGTGGCTGAATGCCCGGTTAATGGCGTGTGGCATCCAGGGTGCGGCTGGCGTCCGGGGCGGTGCGGGGTGCCGGTGGTGCGGGGTCCCGGGGGTGGTGCGGGTCCCGGGGGCGGTGCGGGGTCCCCGGGGGTGGTGCGCGGGGCCCGGGGCGCGCGGGCGCCCCGGTCCCCGGTGCTCAGCTTTCGGTGCGGTACATCAGGTCGACCTCGTGGGTGACGAAGCCGAGGCCCTCGTAGACGGCGAGGGCCGCCGGGTTGTCGGCGTCCACGTAGAGCATGGCGGTGGGCAGTCCGGACGCGGCCAGATGGCGCAGTCCGATCGCGGTGAGGGCCTTGCCGAGGCCGCCGCCCTGCGCGCCGGGCAGTACGCCGACCACGTAGACCTCGCCGAGCCGCTGCTCGTCGTGGACCTTGGTCCAGTGGAAGCCGACGAGCTTCCCGTCCCGCTCGGCGAGGAAGAAGCCCTTCGGGTCGAACCACGGCTGCGCGATCCGGTCGTCGAGGTCCCGCTGGTCGAGGGAGCCCTGCTCGGGGTGGTGGGCGAAGGCCGCCGCGTTCGCCGCGAGCCAGGCCGCGTCGTCGGCGCCGGGTACGAAGGTGCGTACGGTCACCCCGGCGGGCAGGGCCGGGTCGGGCAGCGGGTCCGCGTCCGGGCCCAGCGGGCGGCGCAGCTGGCGCAGCTCCCGGAAGAGGGTCAGGCCGAGGACCTGCGCGAGGTGGCGGGCGGCGGAGCGGCCGCCGTGGGCCCAGACCCGGATCCGCTTGCCGGAGGCGGCGAGCAGCGCGGAGCCCAGCGCCCGCCCGTGCCCGCGGCCGCGCAGCGAGGGGTGCACGACGAGTTCCGCGGCGGGCGCCTCCACCGGGTCGGTGTCCTCCAGTTGCGCGTACCCGGCGAGCTGGCCGCCCGCGGTGAGGAGCAGGTGCCGGATGCCGGGCCGCCGCCCGCCGCGGAGCTGGAGCCGTCCCTGCTCCGACACGGCGGTGGTGCCGTCCGTACGGGCCGCGTCCTGGATCAGCGTGAGTACGGCGACCGCCTGTTCCTCCGTCAGTTCGTCAAGGGTGTCAATCTGCCGTCCCGGCTCCTGGGCCGCTGCTGCGTCAGTCATGCGACGAGCCTACGACCGCGACCTCGCCTTGACTTGCCCTCCCGGCCGCGGCCCCGGAGGTTCCCGCCTTTTGAGGGGACGGCGGGCGGGGGGTGCGCTCGCGAAGTTTGTGCGTAACCGGCTCGCAACCCGTTACCCCCTGTCGTGCTACGCGCGTTGACCATAGGCTGCGGGGCACCTCCCATGTCCGTATCGCTGTCCAAAAGGGGACTAAATGTCAGCGACGCCACAACGGCACCGCCGAGCCCGCCGGTTGACCTTCGCCGCTCTCGCCCTCACTGCCGGGGCCGGGGCCATGGTCGCCGCCGCCCTCCCGGCCGGGGCCGCCAGTGGCGGCGGTGCCGGCGCGAGCCGGACCGTCGATGTGCAGATGCTGTCCTTCAACGACTTCCACGGCACGCTGGAGCCCCCGCAGGGCTCCTCCGGCGCGGTGAGCGAGCGTCAGGCGGACGGCAGCACCAAGTCGATACCGGCGGGCGGGGTCGAGTACCTCGCCTCCAGCCTGCGCGACGCCCGCAAGGGGCACGAGTACTCCGTCACCGCCGCGGCCGGCGACATCATCGGGGCCAGCCCGCTGCTGTCGGGGCTCTTCCACGACGAGCCGACCATCGAGGCGATGAACAAGCTCGGCCTCGACGTCACCAGCGTCGGCAACCACGAGTTCGACGAGGGCAAGACCGAGCTGCGCCGCATGGCGTACGGCGGCTGCCACCCGGTCGACGGCTGCTCCGAGTACGGCAAGACCTTCACCGGCGCCGAGTTCCAGTACCTCGCCGCGAATGTGACGGACGTGAAGACCAAGCGTCCGATGATGTCGCCCACCTTCATCTGGAAGAAGGGCGACGTGAAGATCGGTTTCATCGGCGTCACCCTGGAGGGCACCCCGGACGTCGTGACCGCCGCCGGGGTCAAGGGCCTCGCGTTCGGCGACGAGGTCGAGACGATCAACAAGTACGCCGACGAGCTGAACAAGCAGGGCGTCAAGTCGATCGTCGCGCTGATCCACGAGGGCGGCCTGCCCGCCAGCGGCGCCTACAACTACGACTGCGACAGCCCCGGCGCGGGCGCGGGCATCTCCGGCGCGATCGTGGACATCGCCAAGAACGTGAACCCGAAGGTCGACGCCCTGGTCACCGGCCACACGCACCAGGCGTACGCCTGCAACATCCCCGACCCGGCGGGCAACCCGCGCATGGTCACCTCGGCCGCTTCCTACGGCCGGGTGTTCACGGACACCACGCTGACCTACGACCGGCAGACCAAGGACATCGTCCGCACGCCGCTCGGCGCGCCCAAGCCGGTCAACAAGGTCGTCTCCCGCGACCAGCCCAAGGCCGCGGACATGAGCGAGCTGATCAAGCGCTGGAACACCCTCGCGGCGCCGATCGCGGGCCGCCCGCAGGGGTACATCTCGGCGGACATCCCCGGCCGCGGCTCCGACAAGTTCGAGAAGCCGCTCGGTGACGTGATCGCCGACGCGCAGTTGGAGGCACTGGCCCCGGCCGACAAGGGCGGCGCGCAGCTGGCCATCACGAACCCGGGCGGTATCCGGGCGGACCTGGCCTTCAAGGCCGCGGGCGCCGAGGGCGACGGGGTGGTGACGTACGGCGAGTCGTACACGGTCCAGCCCTTCACCAACATGATGAACGTGGTGGACCTGACCGGCGCGCAGCTGGTCACGGCGCTCCAGCAGCAGGTCAGCGGCACGGTGAACGGCCCGAACCCGAAGATCCTCCAGGTGTCGAAGGGCTTCACCTACACCCTCGACACGACGAAGACGGGCGCGGACCGGATCGTCGTGGACTCGGTGAAGCTGAACGGCGCGGCCATCGACCCCGCCACGACCTACCGGGTCGCGATGAACGAGTTCCTCGCGGGCGGCGGTGACGGCTTCACCGTCCTGAAGGACCACAAGAACAAGCTGGTGGGCGCGTCCGACCTGGACTGCTTCAACGCCTACCTGGCGAACCACTCGTCGGAGGCCGCCCCGCTGGCCCCGCCGGTGGCGGACCGGATCACCGTCGTCCAGTAGCGGGCGCGGAGACTCCGGAGGGGCGGTGGGCCTGATGGCCCGCCGCCCCTTTCCGTGTCTGCGGCCGTGCCGACCCTCACATCCGGTCGGAGAGCCGGTACGTACCCGTGGGTAGTAAACGCGGGCCCCGCACGCCATAATCCGGGCCACCACTGGGACGGCGAAGGGGCGGGCATGGGCATCGGCAGCGGTACGGGCGGCACCGGTACGGGCGGCGGCGCGGGCGGCGGTTCGAGTACGGGGCTGCGGCGGCGGGGGTTCCTGGCGGGGGCGGCGGCCGTGGGCGCGGGCGCCGCGCTCGGGCTCGCGACGGCGCCCGCCTCGGCCAGGGCGCTCGGCGCCCAGGACTGGATGGCCGGGGTCCCCGACGCCACCGCGCTCCAGCGGATGACGATCCCCGGCACCCACGACTCCGGTGCCCGCCAGGGCGGCCTGTACGTCGCCTGCCAGAACACCTCGATAGCCGAGCAGCTCGACTCCGGGATCCGCTTCCTCGACGTACGCTGCCGGGTCACCGGCGGGTCCTTCGCGATCCACCACGCCGCGTACTTCCAGAACCTGATGTTCGGCGACGTCCTGGTGGCCTGCTGGAACTTCCTCGCCGCGCACCCCACCGAGACCGTACTGATGCGGGTCAAGCAGGAGTATTCGCAGGAGAGCGACGCGACCTTCCGGGCCGTGTTCGACGACTACCTCGACAACCGGGGCTGGCGGCCGCTGTTCCGCATCGCCGACGCGCTGCCCGGCTCGCTCGGCCAGGCCCGCGGCGCGGTGGTCCTGCTCGCCGACAACGGCGGGCTGCCGGGCCTGCGGTACGGCGACGGCTCGGTCTTCGACATCCAGGACGACTACATGGCGGAGCCGTTCGCCAAACGCGGCGAGATCGAGGGCCAGTTCCGCCGCTCGGTGCAGCAGCCCGGCAAGCTGTTCATGAACTACACCAGCACCGCGGCCGCCCTGCCGCCCCGCTGGAACTCCGACCGGCTCAACCCGCAGGTGCAGTCCTTCGTGGACGGCGGAGAGCTGAGCGGGCGGACCGGCCTCGGGATCGTCCCCATGGACTTCCCCAACACCCGCTCCGGCCTGGTCGGTTCACTGATCCGGCACAACCCCGCCTAGGCCCTCGGCCCAGGAGGCTAAGGCACCTGCGGCGGCGGGGTCGGCGCGCCAGGGAAGCGCAGGACGGCCTGCGCGCCCGGACCGCCGTCCGGGGCGGCCCGCAGTTCGGCGGTGCCGCCCGCGCCGTGGACCGTACGGGCCACGATCGACAGGCCCAGCCCGCTGCCCGGCAGCGCCCGGGCCGAGGGGGAGCGCCAGAACCGGTCGAAGACGTGCGGGAGGTCCTCGGCGGGGATGCCGGGGCCGTGGTCCCGTACGGTCAGCTCGCCCGCGCGCAGCGCGAGGTCGACCGCGCCGCCGGGCGGGCTGAACTTGACGGCGTTGTCCAGGATGTTGACCAGGGCCCGCTCGAGGGCGGCGGCCTCGCCGCGTACGTACCAGGGCTCCAGGTCCGCCGTGAACGTCAGCTCGGGGCCGCGCAGCCGGGCCCGGGACAGGGCGTTGCCCGCGATGTCGTGCAGGGCGACGACCTGGAGCGGGCCGTGCTGTGCGGCGTCCGGCCGGGACAGTTCCTGGAGGTCGCCGATGAGCGAGGCAAGCTCGGTCATCTGGGCCTTGACCGACGCGAGGAGCTCCTTGCGGTCCTGCGGGGGGATGGCCCGGCCGGTGTCCTCGCTGCGGGCGAGCAGCTCGATGTTGGTGCGCAGCGAGGTGAGCGGCGTACGCAGTTCGTGGCCCGCGTCGGCGATCAGCTGTGCCTGCCGGTCGCGGGAGGAGGCGAGCGCGCTGGTCATCGAGTTGAAGGAGCGCGAGAGCCGGGCGATCTCGTCGTCGCCGGTGTCGGGGATGCGGACGGTGAGGTCCTCGGTGCGGGCGATGTGCTCGACGGCGCCGGTCAGTTCGTCGACGGGCCGCAGGCCGGTACGGGCCACCCACAGGCCGGCCGCGCCCGCGCCGATCACGCCGATGCCGGCGACGAGGACCAGGACCCAGGCCAGGGTGGACAGCGGCTTGTCGATGTCGGCGAGCGGCTTGGCGATGGAGACGCCGAAGGCGGGCCCGCCGGGGTTGCTCTGCATCGTGTAGACGCGCATGTCCACGCCGTCCGCGGTCGTCACGTCGTGCAGGATGGACCGGGCGCCCTCGTCGCCCGCGACCGCCTGGTCGGCCCTGGTGACCGGGAGGTTCGCCAGGCCGCTCACCCAGCACCGGGTGCCGTCGGCGAGGACGATCTGCACGGTCGCGTTCAGGTTCCCGGCGATCTGCTGCGTGGGCTGCTGAGGCCGCACGACACAGCCCTCACGGAGCGATCTGGCCACTTGTCCGCTGACGTTCGTGGACACCAGGGAGCGGTCGAGCTGGTCGCTGAGCTGGGTGCGGACCATCACCCAGGACACGGCGGCGACCGCCGCCACCGCGACGGCGACGGCGACCGAGACGAGCAGGGCCAGGCGCGAGCGCAGCGGCAGCCCGCGGAATCTGGCGGCTGGACTCATTCCGGGCCGCCGCTGTCGCCGGAGACGGCGGCGCGCAGGACGTAGCCGACCCCGCGGACGGTGTGCACGAGGCGCGGTTCGCCGCCCGCTTCCGTCTTGCGGCGCAGGTACATGACGTACACGTCCAGGGAGTTGGAGCTGGGCTCGAAGTCGAAGCCCCAGACGGCCTTGAGGATCTGCTCGCGGGTGAGGACCTGGCGCGGGTGCGCGAGGAACATCTCCAGCAGGGTGAACTCGGTGCGGGTCAGCTCCACGGCGCGCCCCGAGCGGGTCACCTCGCGGGTGGCCAGGTCCATGCGCAGGTCGCCGAAGGTCAGTACGTCCGCGGCGGCCTCCGGGGAGCCGGCCGCGGCGCCGTAGGAGCTGCGGCGCAGCAGGGCGCGGACGCGGGCGAAGAGCTCGTCCAGCTCGAAGGGCTTGACGAGGTAGTCGTCGGCGCCCGCGTCGAGGCCGGTGACCCGGTCGCCGACGGTGTCGCGGGCGGTGAGCATCAGGATCGGGGTGACGGATCCGGCGGCGCGCAGCCGCCGGGCCGCCGTGAGGCCGTCCATCCGGGGCATCTGGATGTCCAGGACGATCAGGTCCGGGGCGTAGGCGGCGGCCTTGTCGAGGGCGTCGAGGCCGTCCACGGCGGTCTCGGTGCCGTATCCCTCGAAGGCGAGACTGCGGCGCAGGGCTTCACGGACGGCCGGTTCGTCGTCCACGACGAGTACGCGCGCTTCGCCTTCGGCGGGATTCATCGGTGGGCTCCCCAGTCAAGGTTCGTCGGTCAGCGGTCAGCGGTCAGCGGTCGGCGGGCCGCGGCTTTGGGGCTCCAGCGTGCCACGGTGTCAGAAGGAGGTGCCGAAGCCGGTGCCGGTGCCGTTGTCCGCGCCGTTGTCCGTGCTGCCGCCACCGGCGCCGCCGGGGCCGCCCTTGCGCAGCGAGTCCAGGTCGGCCTTGATGGTGTTGACGGGGATGGCGAAGCCGAGGCCGACGCTGCCCGCGCCGGAGCTGTCGGTGGAGGGGGAGTAGATCGCGGAGGGCATCCCGACGATCTCGCCGTTCATGTTGACGAGCGCGCCGCCGGAGTTGCCGGGGTTGAGGGAGGCGTCCGTCTGGATGGCCTTGTACGAGGTGGTGTTCTGGCCGGTGTCGCCGTTGAACTGGCGACCGCCGTAGGAGAACGGCCAGCCGCCGCTGCCGCCCTGCTGGCGCTGGCTCTGCGGTGACTGCTGCTCGGACTTGGGGACGTTCACGTCGCGGTTCAGCGCGGAGACGATGCCGCTGGTGACGGTGCCGGTGAGGCGGTCGGGGGAGCCGATGGCGACGACCTGGTCGCCGACCCTGAGGGCGTCGGAGTTGCCGAGCTTGGCGGGCTTGAGGCCGCCGGCGCCCTGCAGCTTGATCAGGGCGAGGTCCTTGTCCGGGTCGGTGCCGAGGACCTTCGCGCGGTACTTCTTGCCGTCGCTCATCGTCACCTGGACCTCGGTGGCGCCGCTGACCACGTGGTTGTTGGTGACGATCTCCCCGTCGGCGGTGACGACGACGCCGGAGCCGGTACCGGTGCCCGCGGCGGTCTTCGTGTCGATGCGCACGACGGAGGGGCTGACCTGCTCGGCCACGCCGGAGACGGTCCCGATGGTGGACTGCGAGACGTTGGAGCCGGAGATGCCGGTGGCGCCGGCGTCACGGTGACTGAGGTACTGCTGGATCCCGGCGGAGGTGCCGCCGCCGACGATCGCCGCCGCGAGGGCGACCGCGGCGAGCAGGACGACGGGACGGCGGGGGCGGCGGGCGTGACTGGCGCCCCCGGCCATGTCCCCACCCGGACCCGGACCCGGACCCGTGCCTGTGCCCGCGCCCGTGCCCATTCCCATGCCCGCGCCCTGCGGCGGGGGCTCGTGGGCCTCGAACCAGCCGGGGGCCGGAGCTGCCGGGGGGTGGACCGGGGGCGGGGGGTACGCCCCGGCCCCGCCCCGGGCCTCCTGCGCGAGCCGGTCGTGGCCCCGCTGCCAGTCCTCGCCGAAGGGCGCGTCCTGAGCCGGGCGGTTCTCCTGCGGGTCGCCTTCGCGGCGGAAGCTCTCGGTCATGGATATGACTCTGGGCGCGGATCATGAGAGCTTCCTGAGTCCCCGCTGAGAAGCCCGACAGAACCTCGTATGCCCGATATAAGCGCCGCCCGCGACCGCTCGGACCGAGCTGGCGAAGAGCTCGGACGGAGCGCGGACGGCCCGTACGACGGCGGCTGCTCAGGCCTTCGGCGCCTGCGAGATGCGGACCATGTTGCCGGAGGGGTCGCGGAACGCGCAGTCGCGCGGGCCCCACGGCTGGTCGATGGGCTCCTGGAGCACCTCGGCGCCCGACGCGCGCACCTTCTCGAACGCCGTGCCGAGGTCGTCGGTGCGGAAGACGACCTGGGTCAGGACGCCCTTGGTGAGCAGCTCCTGGAGGGCGTCGCCGTCGGCCTGGGACCGGCCGGCGTGCGGCTGCGAGAGGACGATCTCCAGGTCGGGCTGGGCCTGGCTGCCGAGGGTGACCCAGCGGAACCCGCCCGAGGCGACGTCGTTGCGGACGTCGAGGCCGAGCGCGTCACGGTAGAAGCCGAGCGACTCGTCGACGTCGTTGACGGTGATGTGGCAGTACTGGAGTGAGATGTTCATGCGGACCACGCTAGGCGGCGGCCCCGCCACCCGCTTCTCGAATCCTGCTCCTCTCGGAAGCGGTTCTGATCGGCCGGGTCGTGGCCTTCGCCACGCACGAGGGCATCGCCGCCACCGCGGGGTGCTCCCGCGCGCGGTACGCGCTCGGGGTCTCGCCCATCAGCTCGGTGAACCGCGAGCTGAACGAACCGAGCGAGGTACAGCCGACGGTCATGCACGCGTCGGTCACACTCATGCCCGCGCGCAGCAGGTACGTGGCGCGTTCGATCCGGCGGGTCATGAGGTAGCCGTACGGGGTCTCGCCGTAGGCCGCGCGGAACTGACGGGAGAAGTGCGCGGGCGACATGAGCGCGTGGCGGGCGATGGTGGGAACGTCGAGCGGAAGGGCGTATTCCCGGTCGATCAGGTCCCGTGCCCGCCGCAGGTGCCCGAGGGCCGCGAGCTCTTGCGGGGTCATGTTCCGAGCCTAACAGCCACCCCCGACAGGGCTTCTGACCTGTGAAAACGGGTCAGCGGCAGCCGCAGGAGCGGCGGATGACCAGCGCCGACGGGAACTGCTTCAGCCGCTCGCGCCGGGAGCCCGCCACCCGCAGGGCGTCGTCCAGGACGAGGTCCACGGCCGCGCGGGCCATCGCCGGGCGGTCCGAGGCGACCGTGGTCAGCGGCGGGTCCGTCAGCCCGGCTTCCTTCACGTCGTCGAAGCCGGCCACCGCCAGCTCCCCGGGGACGTCGATCCGCAGCTCGCGGGCGGCGCGCAGGACCCCGATGGCCTGGTCGTCGGTGGCGCAGAAGATCGCCGGGGGCCGCTGGGGTCCGGCCAGGACCTCCAGGGCGACCTTGTACGCGTCGTAGCGGTTGTACGGGGCCTCGAAGAGCCGCCCCTCCACCGAGCGCCCGGACTCCCGCATGGCCCGGCGCCAGCCCTCGACGTGGTCGGCGACCGGGTCGCCGACGGAGGGGGTGTTCTCGACGCCGCCGATGCAGGCGACGTACTCGTGCCCGTGCTCCAGCAGGTGGCGGGTGGCGAGCTGGGCGCCCCCGATGTCGTCGGTGACGACGGCGACGTCGTCGATCGCCTCGGGGCGCTCGTGCAGGAGCACCACCCGGGCGTCCCAGGCCTCGATCTCGGTGGCGGCGCGCTCGCTCATGCCCTGGCTGACGAGGATCAGCCCGGACACCCGCATGCCGAGGAAGGCGCGCAGGTAGTGCACCTCGCGCTCGTCCCGGTAGTCGGAGTTGCCGACCAGGACCATCTTCCCGCGCTCGGCCGCGGCCTGTTCGACGGCGTGCGCCATCTCCGCGAAGAACGGCTGGCGCGCGTCCGGCACGATCATGCCTATGAGGTCGGTGCGCCGCGAGGCCATGGCCTGCGCGACCCGGTCCGGGCGGTAGCCCAGCTCCTTGATCGCGGCGAGGACACGCTCGCGCGTGGCCGGGGCGACCGGCCGGGGTCCGTTGTTGATGACGTAGCTCACGACCGCGGTAGAAGTTCCCGCAAGTCGTGCCACATCGTCCCGCGTCACCTTGGCCACGGGCTGGAGTCTACGCGGGGGGAACTAGGTCTGGGCAGGTCGGCCGGGCGTCCGGGTGTGCGGGGTGGTGTCGGCCATCCGGGGGATGGCCTGGGCGGCCTCGGCGACCACCCCGGCGGCGGCCTGGGTGACGGCCTGTTTGCGGGCCTCCTCGGCCGCGCGCTCGACCTTCTCGGGGGTCACGAAGCGGTAGCCGACGTTGCGGACGGTCCCGATCAGCGACTCGTGCTCGGGGCCGAGCTTGGCCCGCAGGCGCCGTACGTGGACGTCGACCGTCCGGGTGCCGCCGAAGTAGTCGTAGCCCCACACCTCCTGGAGCAGCTGGGCGCGGGTGAAGACCCGGCCCGGGTGCTGCGCGAGGTACTTGATCAGCTCGAACTCCTTGAAGGTGAGGTCGAGGACCCGGCCCTTGAGTTTGGCGGAGTACGTCGCCTCGTCGACCGACAGGTCGCCGTTGCGGATCTCCATGGGGGAGTCGTCGCAGCCGAGCTGCTGGCGGCCGGTGGCCAGCCGCAGCCGCGCCTCGACCTCGGCGGGGCCCGCGGAGTCGAGGAGTACGTCGTCGATGCCCCAGTCGGCGGTGACGGCCGCGAGGCCGCCCTCGGTGACCACGAGGATCAGCGGGCAGCCGGGCCCGGTGGAGCGGAGCAGCTGGCACAGGGAGCGGACCTGGGGCAGGTCGCGGCGGCCGTCGATGAGGATGACGTCGGCCCCCGGGGTGTCCACGAGGGCGGGGCCCTCCGCGGGCGCCACCCGGACACTGTGGAGCAGCAGTCCGAGGGCGGGCAGCACCTCGGTGGACGGCTGCAGGGCGTTGGTCAGCAGCAGCAGGGAACTCATCGCCGCCACCCCCCTGCCAGGGTCTGGCGGTCGGGCCGGTGGTGCACGGTTCGCTGGGCCATCACGTCGGTTCCTCCTCGGTCCCGTCGAGGACATGCGGCACTGCTTCGTACGTCTGGGCGGCGGCTCCGGGTCCCCGCGCCCTGAGGACCGCGTGGCCGCCACTGTTCTGCTCTTCGTTCTGCTTGTCGTCCTGCTTGTTCTCGCTCTGTTCAACGTGCTGAAAGCACAAAAGGACCCGGGGGCTACGTTGCCCGGATCCTCTTCAACGCCAGAATAGCCCACCTGTCGGCCGGGGGCCGAGGTTTCGGTGAGCCCGGATTCTGTGGTCCCCGCCACCCTCCGGGCCTGGTTGCGCCCGGTTTCACCGGATCGGTGGACCGGCGTGCGGCCGGTTGGGCGCACCCGGGGCGCGCGGAGGCACGCCGGGGTTGCGGGCGGGAGGGGCCATCATGGAGCCCGACGGTACGGAGCCGACGATAGGAGCTGCAGTGGCAACCGGAACCATCCGCTACTGGGCCGCGGCCAAGTCCGCGGCCAAGACGGCGGAGGAGGCGTACTCGGCACAGACCCTCGCCGAGGCGCTCGACGCCGTGCGGGAACGCCACCCCGGGGAGCTGACCCGGGTCCTGCAGCGCTGCTCCTTCCTGGTGGACGAGCAGCCCGTGGGACTGCGCCCGCACGCGTCCGTGCGACTGACCGAAGGCGGCACCGTAGAGGTGCTGCCGCCGTTCGCGGGCGGGTGATCCGATGACCACTCCCACGCCGGAAGAGCAGCGGCCCGAGCGGCCGCAGGATCCCTTCGCGGATCCGTACGGAACCCAGACCTGGCAGTCGGACACCTGGGACACCAGTTACCAGCCGGTCCAGCCCCAGCCCCAGCCCCCGGCCGCGGGCCAGGAGCCGGTGGAGGGCATCCCGGACCGGCCGCCGCACGAGCAGCAGCACCAGCAGCAGCCGTACGAGCAGCAGCACCACCAGCAGTACCAGCCGCAGCACGAGCAGCCGCAGCACGAGCAGCCGCAGCACGAGCAGTACCAGCAGCCGCAGCCCCCGCTCTGGGACCAGCAGCAGCACCAGCCGCAGCAGCACCAGCAGCCCGCGGCTCCCGAGGGCTGGTTCCGCGAAGAGGCCCAGCAGCCGGCGCAGCCCGTACAGCCGGTCCAGCCCGTGCGGGGCGTGCCCTGGCCGGACGGCTCCGGTGCGGCCGCGGCCGTCGAGACGGCGTACCTGCCGCCCTACCGCGAGGACGGCTACCCGCAGCAGCAGTCGTACGTCCCCGCGCCCGCGCCGGCCCCGGAGCCGGTGGCTCCCGACGGCTGGTTCCGGGAGGAGCCCCCGGTCCGGGCCCCGGAGCAGGCCCAGGCCCAGCCGCAGTACCAGGAGCAGGAGCAGGAGCAGGGGCAGTACCAGCATCAGTACCAGGCCCCGGCGCCCGCGCAGGACTGGTCCCAGGCCGGTACGGGCGCCCCCTGGCCCGCCCCGGCCGAGGCGGCGGCCGAGCGGACCGCGTACCTGCCGCCCTACCGCGAGGAGCAGGAGCCGCAGCCGCAGCCGTCCTACGGGGCCCCGGCGGCCCCGGCCCCGGCCCCGGCGGCGGACGTGGCGGAAGCCGCGGACGCCGGGACCGGCGCCGGGTACTCGAACCCGACCCTCGGCGGCAGCACCCGCGTCGTGGACCCCGGGCAGGCCCGCGCCGAGGGGCGCTCGCCGATCATCGACCCGGGTCCGCAGGCGGCGATACTGACCGCCGCGCTCGGGCTGCTGCTGGCCGGGGCCGCCGCCCTCGGGCAGTTCGCGCTGCTGGTCCCGCTCATCGCGCTCCAGGGGCTCACGGCCGCGGGCTGGTTCCGGCTCAACGGAATGTGGCCCGCCCGCCAGGGCATCGCGCTGGCTTTCGCCGGAGCCGTCGTGGCGGACGTCGCGGTGCTCGCGGTGGGCCGTCCGTACGGGCCGGGCGCGATCATCGGGACGCTGGGGGCGTGGGTGCTGCTGACCCTGATGCTCCAGCTGCGCAGCCACGCCGACCCGGACGAGCGGATGTACGGGCTGATGGCCTCGGTGGCTTCGGCGGCCCTGGCGATCGTCTGCGCCGGGTACCTGGCCGCCGGTACGGCCGCCGTCAGCGTCGGCGCGGCCGCCGTCGCGGTGGCCGTGTTCGCGCGCGCCCTGCCGCTGCCCACCGTGCCCTCCGTGGTGGTGTCGCTGGTCGCGGCGGCGGGTGCCGGCATCGTGGTCGGCGGGTTCACCCCGGTCGGGCCGGGCGGGGCGCTGCTCGGCCTGGCCGCGGGGGTGTGCGCCCTGGTCGGGCTGCGGGTGGCGGCGTACGACTACCCGTCCAAGTTCGTCCACATGACGGCCGGAGTCGCGCTGCCGCTGGCCGCCGCGGCGCCCGCGGTCTACCTCATCGGGCGGGTCGTGGGCTGACCCCGGCGGGCCGGGGTCATGGTCAACTAGAACGCACGTACCGATTAGTAGGGGGAGTGGAACGTGCGTTTCTTGCGAGTAGTCGTGATCATCGCGGTGGTCCTGGCCGGGATCCTGGCGGGTGTGGACCGGCTGGCGGTCGGCTACGCCGAGGACAAGCTGGCCGCCAAAGTGCAGTCGGGGCGGGGCCTGGCGGGGGAGACGGACGTGGACATCCACGGGTTTCCGTTCCTCACCCAGGCCCTGGACCACCGGCTCGAACAGGTCGACGTGAAGCTGCGGGGGGTCTCGGCCGCCGGGCCGGACGGGCGCAAGATCCGGATATCCGAGCTCGGCGCGCGCTTCCACGACGTGAAGCTGGACAGCGGCTACACCAGCGGCAAGGCGGCGCGCGCCGACGGTTCCGCGCTGATCACGTACGCGGACCTGACCGAGGCCTCGCAGAACGGGGTCACCGTCACCTACGGCGGGGCCCCGGGCAAGGTGAAGGTGACCGCCTCCGTCGAGGTGCTGGGCCGGACCCTGACGCGCAGCGTGGTGTCCACGATCAGCCTGGTGGACGGGACGACGGTGCGGGTGCGCGCCGACGAGGTGCCGGGTGAGGGCGTTCCCGGCGTCGAGACGCTGGTGCGCAAGCGGACGGACTTCGACCGCAACCTCGACGGCGCGCTTCCCGCCGGGCTGAAGCTGTCCAAGCTGACCTCCGACGAGGGCGGTGTGCATCTCGTGGTGGACGGCTCGGACGTGGCGTTGGCCGGATAGTGAGACAAGAAGGTCCGATCCGCAGGCGGATCGGGCCTTCCGGCCTGTTCCGAGGGGGTTCCGGGGCCCCTCGGAGGGGGTGTGGGGAGGACCCTATCCCAATATTCGGACGATCCTGTCTCGACATATGACACGGCGGTGACAGGGCGGCCGATTCGTCCCTACGATCCATGGCTATGAAGCATCAGCAGGCGGACCTCACGAAGCGACGGGCAGTAGACCTGTGTCGCGTCGCCGCCATGCTCTGTCGCCCTTTCTGAGCGACCCGCTCCCATCCGGCCGGACGACGGCCTTCCGTGCGTGACCGCACGCGCCGCCAGCCCCTCGCCTTCCCGCACGGGACGTCCGAGCGCACCCGGACCCCGCCCGAGCCGCCCCGCGGCCGGGCCGACGCAGCGCCACAGCAGCAGCCCGCAGCACCCGCACCGCCCCGCCGCACACTGCCCGGAGGAGAACACCATGAGCCGCAGCGACGTCCTTGTAGACGCCGACTGGGTCGAGGCCCACCTGAACGACGACGACGTCGTCGTCGTCGAGGTGGACGAGGACACGTCCGCCTACGACAAGAACCACATCACGAACGCCGTCCGCATCGACTGGAAGAGCGACCTCCAGGACCCGGTGCGCCGCGACTTCGTGGACCAGGAGGGCTTCGAGAAGCTCCTCTCGGCCAAGGGCATCGCCAACGGTGACACGGTCGTCCTCTACGGCGGCAACAACAACTGGTTCGCGTCCTACGCCTACTGGTACTTCAAGCTCTACGGCCACCAGGACGTCCGCCTGCTCGACGGCGGCCGCAAGAAGTGGGAGCTCGACTCCCGCGACCTGGTCGACGGCGCCGACGTCCCGCAGCGTCCGGCCACCGCGTACAAGGCCAAGGCCCAGGACACCTCGATCCGCGCCTTCCGTGACGACGCCGTCGCCGCGATCGGCACGAAGAACCTCGTCGACGTCCGCTCGCCCGACGAGTTCAGCGGCAAGCTGCTCGCCCCGGCGCACCTCCCGCAGGAGCAGTCGCAGCGTCCGGGCCACATCCCGAGCGCCCGCAACATCCCGTGGTCGAAGAACGCCAACGACGACGGCACCTTCAAGTCCGACGAGGAACTGACGGCCCTGTACCAGGCCGAGCAGGTCGACCTGGCGAAGGACACCATCGCGTACTGCCGCATCGGTGAGCGTTCCGCGCTCACCTGGTTCGTGCTGCACGAGCTGCTCGGCCAGACGAACGTCAAGAACTATGACGGCTCGTGGACCGAGTACGGCTCGCTGGTCGGCGTGCCGATCGAGCTCGGCGCCAACAAGTAACCACCCGTACGACCTGTACGCGCGTACTACCTCTCTAGGACAGGACAGAGAACATGTGTGGAGCACAGATCGGCGGGCCCTCCCTCGACACGCTCAAGCCGGGCGAGACGGCCATTCAGGGCCAGATCACCCAGGGCGGCGAGCCGGTGTCCGGCTACGTCCGTCTGCTGGACTCGACCGGTGAGTTCACGGCCGAGGTCCCGACCTCGGCGACCGGGCAGTTCCGCTTCTACGCCGCCGAAGGCACCTGGACCCTGCGGGCGCTGGTCCCGGGCGCCAAGGCGGACCGTACCGTCGTGGTCGCCGACTCCGGCGGCGTGACGGACGTGGCCATCGCGGTCTGAGTCCGTACGGCACGTACCGATGAACCGGCCGAAGGGCCGCACCCCCGGGGGTTGGACGCCACTGGAACGGGGTGCGGTCCTTCGCGCCGTCCCCGTCCGGTCCTATGTCCCCGTCCGGTCCTATCCTTGAGACATGTACGCCCGGCGTCGACGCGTGTACTTCCTGCTCATGGGCGGATGCCTGTTCCTCTTCGTGTCCGCCTGGTCCTTCGTGCGCCTGTGGTCGGTGCCCGCGGCGGTGGCCATGTGCGTGGTCGCCATGCTCATCCCGCCGGTGGCGGCGATGACGGCGAACCGGCGCGGCCCGGACGACCGCTGGTGGGACGACCCCTCGGGGGACGCGAAGTCCGACGAGTGGTGGGACGAACTGGACGGCAAGCGGCAGCGCCGTGAGGACCCGCGTGAGGACCCGCCGGGTGGATGAGCCGGGCGGTCGACCGGTTCCCGCGACCCAACCGTAATAACAGTGCGTGCAACTCCACCCCTGAGGTAGAAGTCCTCCCTGTGCACAGGTAACGCAACCTGTGGCCATAGTCCTGTGGGGGGACGCTCTCTTGGAACACGCACAGACCATCCCCGAGCTGAGGAAAGAGGGCGAGAACGCCCCGGATCCGGACAGCTCGGAATTTCTGGCCGCAAACGCCCCGGACGCTACGCTCAGTGACCCGGGCCCGCGCCGTCGGCGCCGCGGCCGTACGACGCTCCTGATCGCGGCCGCGGCCGTGCTCGGCGTCATCGCCGGAGCGGCCACCGGCTACGGGGTCCAGTACCACCGCCCGCCGTCGCCCCTGGCCCCGCTGGCCCAGCAGGAGCTGGCGACCCCGAAGCCGGTCACGGCGGACGACTCCACGACGTACCGGTCGGTCAACGCGAACCGCTGGGACACGACGGACGACGATCTGACGAAGCTGCTGCTGGAGGCGCCGAAGGGCGCTAAGGAGGTCTCCCGGCAGTACGAGTCCGTCGGCGAATGGGCGGCCTCCTGGTTCGACGACCCCGGCCGCGGCTTCTCCGCGGTCAACGACGACGGCGTCCGCCGGGTCGCGGTCGGCCACTGGTACGCGGGTGACCGGACCACCGTCACGATCACCTTGCTGCAGTTCCGCGACCGCCCGGGCGCGGAGAGCTTCGCGCGGGGGCAGTCCGGCTACATGCCGGACCCGAAGGAGGGGGCGGGCAACCAGGGCGTGCCGCTCGCGGACGGCCTCAAGGGCACCGGGCGCGCCTGGGTGTACTCCCAGCCCCACCAGAAGGACGGGTACATGCCCCTCTACGAGGCCCGGTCGATCGCCCGGGTGGGCGACATCGTCATGTACCTCGAGTACCTCGACAACACCGGTTCGATCTCCGAGAAGGACATCGCCGACCTCGCCAAGCGACAGGTGGAGCAGCTGTGACCGCGCCGCAGACCCCGGCCCCGGGACCGGCCCTCTCCGAGATCTCGCTGGACGTGCCCGAGGGGGACGGCGTGCCGTCCGCCGCCTCCCCGAACGAGCTGCTCGCCACCGCCAAGCCTCCGCGCGCGGTCAACCGCAAGGCCGCGGCCGCCATCGGCGCCGTCCTGGCCCTCGCGGTCGTCGGGAGCTTCGGCGTGTGGGCGAAGGGCTGGATCGCCGACGCGGACCGCACCACCCCCACCGTGTACTGGCAGGCCGTGGAACCGGCCCCGGCCACCGCTTCGCCCACCCGGCCCGTGGTGTCGCTGGGCGCCCTCGGCGACCGGATGCTGCCGGTGCCCGAGGGCTACCTGCCCGGCCCCGACCTGGACGGGCACAGCGACTTCTTCACCGTGCCGGGCGCCAAGGCCGCCCAGCTGATGAAGGAGAACAACCGCAACCTGCCCGCGTCCCGGCGCGCGGAGAGCGACAAGCTGGTCGACCAGCTCAAGCTCAAGGGCCAGGCGGGCCGCAGCCTGCGCAGCGGCAACGGGGACCGGGTGGTCGAGATCCAGATCACCCAGGCGGACCCGCAGGCGGTCGAGCAGCTCGGTGACTTCACCAAGAAGCTGGTCGAGTTCCTCGGTGACGACCGCAAGGCGCCCAAGGTCGAGGGGTACCCCGAGGCCAAGTGCGCGCTGCGGGCAGTCGGCGAGGAAGAGAAGAACGACAAGGGAGACAAGAGGAACCCCCTGGAGTCGGTCGTCTGCGTCGCGTCCCAGGGCGACTTCCTGATCAGTTTCCACGCCTACGGCGTCCCGCCGTTCAACGCCGACGAAGAGGTCAAGCTGTTCCGCAAGCAGCTCGACCGCGTGAAGTCCCCCGGGGAGTCCGTGTGACCGACAAGACCGCCACCGAGACCCTCCCGGCCCCCGAAGCGCCATCGGGAGGGACCGCTGTTCCGACCGCGCCCGAGCCCGCGCCCGAGCCCGCGCCCGAGCCCGCGCCCGAGGCCGCTCCGCCGTCTTCGCCGGACACCGCGTCGGCGGCCGAACCCGCGAACCCGTTCGCCGCGCCGGACCTCTCGGGGACCCAGGCGCCCCCGACCGCTCCCCGGGACCACCGCGTGCTGTTCGCCGCCCTGCGCTGGACCGCCGCCACGCTGGTCTTCGCGATCGCCGCCGTGCTGACGGCGTACGTCGTGATCAGGCCCGAGCGCACCGACGTCCCGGGCCTGGCAACCAAGGACGACGGCCGCTGGGCCTACCCCGCGCTCGCGAAGCCGGTGCTGCCCGCGGGCGCCCCGCTGCCCTTCGCCCCGGACAACACCGAAGGCACGCACTACGCGGCGTTGAGCCAGCTCCTGCTGCCCGCCCCGGCGGGCTCCGAGCCCGACGGGAGCCTGGGCGCGGACAAGGACGGCATGGTCTCCCAGGACCGGTTCCTGGCGGAGTACTCGGAGAAGTTCCGTGAGCGGCTGCGCACCGGTCTGCGGGAGGACGCCGGGCTGCGCCAGATCGCGGGCCGCGGCTGGAGCATGCCCGACGGCACCATGACCCACGTCTACCTGCTGCGCTTCCACTCGGCGGGCTTCACGGGCACCTTCGAAGGCTGCAAGGCCGACGTGGCGCTGGGCGGCGCGGACTCCTTCGACCTGGACTCCGCCTGGACCACGGCGCAGTACGGCCAGTCCACGCAGGGCCGGATGGAACACGCCATCGTCACCACCTTCGCCGAGGAGAAGCCCTACGGTCCGCAGCAGACCAAGATCGGCTGCGTCCAGTCCGGCGACGTCCTCGGCGTCGTCCTCCAGACCCGCGGGGGCGCCGTCTCCGACGTCCCCTTCCACCAGACGGTGATCCTCCAGGACCAGCTCCTGGAGTAGTGCGCGCCCGGCGGCCCGGGCCGGTACGGCCTACCTCGCAGAGTGGGCCGGGGCCCGGGCCAGTAGGCTTGGGCCCCGGCCCGTACCGCCCACCGAACCCCTCCGAGGAGCACCCCGTGCTTGAGGCAATCTTCACCTCCCTGCTGGTCCTGGTCTGCGTCGGCGTTCTCGCCTTCAGTGGTCTGGCCGTGAAGAAGCTGTACCAGGGCCAGCGCTGACCGCTCGGTCCGCTCGGTCCCAGCCCGGTCCGGCCCGGCACCCGGAACCCCTCCTCCCACAGATCGCCTGAGCAGCCTCATGATCCAGATCCCGTCCGACCTGAACCCGGACCTCCTGCCCATCGCCTTCCTCCTCGGTACTTGGGAGGGCGCGGGCGTCTTCGACTACCCCGGTGAAGAGAAGTGCAACTTCGGCCAGGAGGTCGTCTTCAGCCACGACGGCCGGGACTTCCTGGAGTACACCTCGCACACCTGGATCCTCGACGCCGACGGCAAGAAGGTCCGCCCGCTGGAGTCCGAGTCGGGCTACTGGCGCATCGACAAGCAGCGCAAGGTCGAGGTCGTCATGGTCCGCGACCAGGGCGTCGTGGAGATCTGGTACGGCGACCTCGCCAACCAGAAGCCCCAGATCGACCTGATCACCGACGCGGTGGCGCGTACCGCGGCCGCCCGCCCGCACAGCGGCGGCAAGCGGCTCTACGGCTACGTCAAGGGCGACCTGATGTGGGTCGGCGAGAAGACCACCCCCGACGTCCAGCTGCGCCCGTACATGTCGGCCCAGCTCAAGAAGGTCGTCACGCCCGAGGAGGTCGCCGAGATGGCGCGCAACCTCCCGGACATGCCGGACGACGGCATCGCCTTCTTCCGCTGAGCCCGTACGGGAACCGCTACGCACCGTGAAAGGGGATCGCGCACCCGCCGCGATCCCCTTTTCCGCGCCTACACTGGGCCCGTGGTGAGCACCGACTGGAAGACCGACCTGCGGCAGCGCGGATACCGCCTGACCCCGCAGCGCCAGCTCGTGCTGGAAGCGGTGGACGCCCTCGAACACGCGACCCCCGACGAGCTGCTCGTACAGGTCCGCAAGACCGCCTCCGGAGTCAACATCTCCACCGTCTACCGGACCCTGGAGCTGCTGGAGGAGCTGGGCCTGGTCTCGCACGCCCACCTCGGGCACGGCGCCCCGACCTATCACCTCGCCGACCGGCACCACCACATCCACCTGGTGTGCCGGGACTGCACCGAGGTCATCGAGGCCGATGTGGACGTCGCCGCCGAGTTCACCGCGAAGCTGCGCGCCGACTTCGGCTTCGAGACCGACATGAAGCACTTCGCGATCTTCGGGCGCTGCCGCGACTGCGCCGCCAAGGCCGCGTCCGCACAGTCGTAGGCTTGGGGCCATGACCAGCCCTTTGCTCAATCTTCCCGGCGCGGTGGCGGCAGAAGGCCGTGACGAGGGCGTAGCCGCCCACTACGGAGAGCTGTACGGCGAACAGCGCGCCCTCGCCGACGGCCGCGGCTTCGTCGACCTCTCGCACCGCGGTGTCATCACCGTCACCGGCCCCGAGCGCCTGTCCTGGCTGCACCTGCTGCTCACCCAGCACCTCACCGAACTGCGGCCCGGCCAGGCCACCGAGGCGCTGATCCTCTCCGCCAACGGGCACATCGAGCACGCCCTCTACCTCGTCGACGACGGCGAGACGGTGTGGGCGCACGTCGAGCCCGGCACCCAGGAGGCGCTGCTCGGCTACCTGGAGTCGATGAAGTTCTTCTACCGCGTCGAAGCCGCCGACCGCACCGCCGACTTCGCGGTGGTCCACCTCCCGGCGGGCTCCGTCGCCGAGGTGCCCGAGGGCCTCGGCGTCCGGGAGACCGCGTACGGGCGGGACGTCTTCCTCCCGCGCGCGGACCTGGAGGGCTTCGCCGCGGCCCACGGCCCGGCCGCCGGACTCCTCGCCTACGAGGCGCTGCGCGTCGAGGCGCACCGGCCGCGGCTCGGCGCCGAGACCGACCACCGCACGATCCCGCACGAGCTGGGCTGGATCGGCACCGCCGTCCACCTGCAGAAGGGCTGCTACCGGGGGCAGGAGACGGTCGCCCGCGTCCACAACCTGGGGAAGCCGCCGCGCCGCCTGGTCTTCCTGCACCTGGACGGCTCCGACGTGCTGCTGCCGCCGCACGGCACGCCCCTGCGGCTGGCCGCCGACGGCGCGGAGGGCCGCCAGCTCGGCTTCGTCACCACCTCGGTGCGCCACCACGAGCTGGGGCCGATCGCCCTCGGGCTGGTGAAGAGGAACGTTCCGGTGGACGCGGAACTGCTGGCGGGCACGATCGCCGCCGCGCAGGAGACCGTCGTAGCGCCGTAAGGCAGACCGTAACGCCGGGCGCCCGGGCGCCGTAACGCCGGGCGCCGTAGGGCGCCCGGGACGTCTCAGATGTCGATGACGACGGTGAACGGGCCGTTGTTCGTGAGCGAGACGCGCATGTCCGCTCCGAACCGGCCCGTCTCCACCGTCGCCCCCAGCGCCCGCAGTTGCGCGACGACCTCGGCCACCAGCGGCTCCGCGACCGGGCCGGGCGCGGACGCGTTCCACGTGGGGCGGCGGCCCTTGCGGGCGTCGCCGTAGAGCGTGAACTGGGAGATCACCAGCAGCGGCGCGTTCACGTCGCTGCAGGACTTCTCGGCCTCCAGGATCCTTACGGACCACAGCTTGCGCGCCAGCAGCTCCGCCTTCTGCGGAGTGTCGTCGTGGGTCACCCCCACGAGCACGCACAGTCCCTCGCCGACGATCTCGCCGACCGTCTCGCCCGCCACGACGACGCTCGCGCCGTCCACCCTCTGCACCACTGCTCGCATACCACCTGTGTACCAGGCGTGCACCCGTCCGGGGCCGATCGGGTGGAGTGGACCTGCATCCGCACCACGGAGAGTGGCACGATGCTCGCAGGCGGTGCTGCCATGCACCGGTCGAGGGGACGGACACGTTCACATGAATATTTCTGGCACCGATACCTCAGCTACCTCAGCCACTACACCCACCTCGGCCGCCGCCGGGACGGTCCGGCCGCCCGCGCAGCGCACCGGTACGGGCACCGGCGCTGCCGGTACGGGCCCCGGCGGGGGCGCCCCGCGGCAGGCCGCCACCGCGCTCGGCCTGCCCGAGCTGCGCGCCCAGCGCCGGGACGCGCAGCGCGACGAGGCCGACCTGAGTTACGTCCGCAGACTCCTGCAGGGCCGCATCGACATCCTGCGCGCCGAACTGGCCCGCCGGACCGACCCCGAGTCCCCCGTCGTGGACCGGCTATCCGAGATCCTCGCCGACGCCCCCTCCAGCCGCAGCGCCTCCGCCCGCCACCTCACGCTCGGCACCCCGCAGAGCGAGGAGTACCGGCTGCTGGCGGCGGAGATGCTGGCCGATGTGGAGCTGTCGGACCTGGACGCGCGTACGGACGGTGAACTGCACGACGGCATGGGCAAACTGGTCGGCTACGAGCAGCAGGTCTCCCGCCGCCGCAGGCAGTTGCAGCGCACCGCGGACGACTGCAGCGCGGAGATCACCCGGCGCTACCGGGAGGGCGAGGCCCAGGTGGACGACCTGTTGGTGTGAGCGTCGCCGCCGCCCGCGGGAAAATGAGGCGACTGGGCGGCCGGAGCGCCATTAGCGTGGCCCGTCATGAGCGCTGACGTCCGGACCATCACCGAATCCGAGTTCCCGCAGTGGCTGAACGCCGTACTGACCGGCTTCCTGACGGCCGCGAGGGTGACCGAGTCGGACGTCGCCCGGCGCCTCGCCACCACCGACTTCTCCCGCACCCAGGGTGCCTTCGACGCGGACACCGGCCGCTGCGTGGGCACCTTCCGCTCGTTCGCGCAGGAACTGACCGTGCCGGGCGGCGCCCGGGTCGCGGCCAGCGCGGTCTCCAACGTCACGGTCTCGCCCACGCACCGGCGCCGCGGTCTGCTCAGCCGCATGATGCGCGCCGAACTGGCCGCCGCCCACGCGCGCGGCGACGTCCTCTCGACGCTGATCGCCGCCGAGTACCCGATCTACGGGCGCTACGGCTACGGGCCCGCCGCGGGCATCTCGGAATGGGAGATCGACGTACCGCGCACCGGGATCGACCCGCGCTGGTCGGCCCCCGAGGACGGCGGCCGGATCGACCTGGTGGACGCCGCGGAGACGCGGCGGGTGGGACCCGCGCTGCACGAGCGGCTGCGGGCCGTGACCCCGGGGGCCGTCGACCGGGACGCGCGCTGGTGGAACCTGGCCACCGGCGTCGAAGAGCGTTCGGCCCACCCCTACACGCCCCGGTTCTTCGCCGTGTACCGCTCCGCGGCGGGCGAGGTGGAGGGCCTGGTCGGCTACCAGGCCGACGACCACTGGACCGACGCGAAGATTCCGCTGAACACGGTCCAGGTCACGGACCTGATCGCGGTCACCCCGGCGGCGCAGCGGGCGCTGTGGCACTACCTGTGCTCCATCGACTGGGTGATGAAGGTGCGCACCGGCCGCCGGGCCCCCGACGACCTCGCCCCGCTGCTGCTGCCCGACCCGCGCGCCGCCCGGACCCTGACCAGCGCCGACTTCCTGTGGGTGCGGGTCCTGGACGTCGTACGGGCGCTCCAGGCGCGGACGTACGACGTGCCGGGGACCCTGGTCCTGGAGGTCATGGACCCGGACGGCCCGGCCCGGGGCCGCTACCGGCTGGACGCGGGGGCCCGGGTCTGCGCACCGACCGGGGAGCCGGCGGACCTGCGGCTGGACGTGTCCCGGCTGGGCTCGCTCTACCTCGGCGACGAGTCGGCGGTGCGGCTGGCGGAGCTCGGCCTGATCGAGGAGCTGCGGCCGGGGGCGGTGGCACGGGCGGACGCGGTCTTCCGCACCGCGCGGCGGCCCTGGTGTCCGGACGTCTTCTGAGCTGTCACACCGGCGCTCACACCGGCGCTCACACCGGCGCTCGCGCGGGCGCCGGAGCAACGCGCCGACGCGGTCCGCCCGGAGAAACTCGATGTCACCGTCTTGGAGGACTGAGCCACTTGCCATCGCTGCCCACGGCCGAGGAAGAACTGGTCACGACCCTGCGCGCGGCAGGCTGCGTGTTCGCGGAGGAAGAGGCGTCGCTACTGCTGGCGGCGGCTGCCGAAGGGGCCGACCTGGAGGCGATGGTGGAGCGCCGGGTGATCGGGCACCCGCTGGAACACGTGGTGGGCCGGGCGGAGTTCCGGGGGCTGCGGATGGTGGTGGGCGAGGGGGTCTTCGTCCCGCGCCGCCGCAGTGAGTTCCTGGTCGCCGAGGCGGCGGCGCAGGCCGGGCCCGGGTCGGTGGTGCTGGACCTGTGCTGCGGGGCGGGCGCGGTCGGCGCGGCCGTCGCCGCGGAACTGGCCGGGCGGGGCGCGGGTGTTGAGCTGTACGCCACCGACATCGACCCGGTGGCCACCAGGTACGCCGCGCTCAACGTGGCGCCGTACGGGGGCCGGGTGCACACCGGCGACCTGTACGACGCGTTGCCCGCCGGGCTGCGGGGCCGGGTCGACGTGCTGGTCGCGAACGCCCCCTACGTCCCCACCGGCGAGATCGGGCTGCTGCCGCCCGAGGCCCGCGACCACGAGCCGCCGGCCGCCCTGGACGGCGGCGCGGACGGTGTCGCCATCCAGCGCCGGGTGGCGGCGGGCGCGCCCGCGTGGCTCGCGCCGGGCGGGCGGCTGCTGATCGAGACCAGCGGGCGGCAGGCGCCGCTGACCGCCGGGGCGCTGACGGCGGCGGGGTTCGCCGAGGTCCGCGTGCTGACCTCGGAGGAACTCGACGCGACCGTGGTGATCGGGACGGCCGCGCCGTAGCGGGCGGGTGCGGCTGCGGGGGCTACGCGCGGGTGCCGGTGCGGGGGGCCGGGTCCGCGGGGGCGGCGCCGGGCGTGCGGGCCTGCGTTCGGGCCTGCGTACGGGCGAGCACGCGGGCGATGCCGAACGCTACGGCGATCAGGGCCGCCGCGACGGCGAAGGTGACCCGCATGCCGGTGGCGACGGCCTCGGGGCGCGCCGTGGTGATGTCGGCGGCGGCCGACGCGAAGGCGAACACGGCGCCCATGACGGAGGCGCCCGTGACGAGCCCGAGGTTGCGCGAGAGGTTGAGCATGCCCGAGGTGACGCCCCGGCGGTCCGGGCCGACCCCGGCCATGACGGCGGTGTTGTTGGCCGTCTGGAACACCGCGTAGCCGATGGTGACGACGACGAGCGGGGCGACGTAACCGGCCGCGCCCGGCGCCGTCGGCATCACGGTCAGGGCGCAGGCACCGGCCGCCATGGTGAGCAGGCCCGCGGCGGTGGTGCGGGGCGCGCCGAAGCGGTCCACGAGGCGTCCGGCCGGTACGCCGGTCAGCGCGGCGACGAACGGGCCGGCCGCCAGGGCCAGTCCGGTCTGGGCCGCGCCGAGCC
Source organism: Streptomyces sp. G-G2 (assembly GCF_030063135.1). Classification (GTDB taxonomy): domain Bacteria; phylum Actinomycetota; class Actinomycetes; order Streptomycetales; family Streptomycetaceae; genus Streptomyces. The sequence goes on along the minus strand of NZ_JASISO010000034.1, from coordinate 44,911 downwards.
CGAGGCCGCGGGAGAGGTAGAACGGGCCGACCACCAGCGTCGCCATCATCACCGTCGAGACGAGAGCGCTCATGGCGAGGCTCGCGCTCAGGGCCCGGTCGCGGAAGGCGGAGAGCCGTACCAGCGGTGAGGCCGCGCCCGCCTCGACGCGGACGAAGAGGGCGACCCCGAGGGCGGCGGCGGCCAGCAGTGCCAGGTTGAGGGGGCCGAAGTCGCCGCGCCCCAGGGTCATGGCGAGGGCGTAGGCGGCGAGGGTCAGCGCGAGCAGCAGGGTGCCGAGGTGGTCGAAGCGGGCCCGGGCGGCGCCCGGTTCCCGCCGGTCGGCGGGCAGGTGGCGACGGGCGAGGAGGAAGGCCAGGATCCCGATCGGCGCGGTCACCAGGAAGACCGCCCGCCAGCCGGGCCCGGCGATCAGGACGCCGCCGAGCGGGGGGCCGAGGGCGGTGCCCACGGCGGACATGGTGCCGAGCAGGCCCATGGCGCGGCCGGTCCGTTCCTTGGGGACCGTCCCGCCCACGAAGGCCAGGGTGAGCGCCATCATGACGGCCGCCCCGAGCCCCTGCGCCGCCCGGGCCGCGATCAGCAGTGGGAGCGAGGGCGCGAGCCCGCACAGCACCGAGGCCGCCGTGAACACGAGGATCCCGGCGAGGAGCAGTCTGCGGCGCCCGGCGATGTCGCCGAGCCGCCCGGCGCCGACGACCAGGGTGGTGATGGCGAGCAGATAGGCGAGGACGACCCACTGGACCTGCTGGAAGGAGGCGTCGAACGCCCGGGCCAGGGTCGGCAGTCCGACGTTGGCGATGCTGGTGCCGAGGGAGGACAGCAGCATGGACAGGGAGAGGGCGGCGAGCACCCGGCGGACGGGGGGCGCCGGTGGGGCCGTCGTGTCGTGCGGGTTGCTTCGGTTCGTCACCGTGGACTCCGGTCTCCGGGGCTCCCTGACCGGGAGCGGTGCCCGGAGCGTGTGCCCGGGCGCCGCCGGCGACAACTTCTGTTGCTGATTCCGGGACGGGGGAGTGGAATGCCCCCATGGACGAGCGAGACGCGACGGGTACGACGACGGCACGGCACCGGGCGGTGCTCGACGAGGTCGGCCCCCGGCTGAAACGGCTGCGCGCCCAGCGCGGCTTCACCCTGGCCGTGCTCGCCGAGACGACCGGGATCTCCAAGAGCACGCTCTCCCGGCTGGAGTCGGGTCAGCGCCGCCCGAGCCTGGAACTGCTGCTGCCGCTCGCCGACGCGTACCAGGTGCCGCTGGACGACCTGGTGGGAGCCCCGGAAGTGGGGGATCCGAGGGTCCGGCTGACCCCGCGCCCGCTGCCGCACGGTGGTACGTCCGTGGCGCTGTCCCGGACCCCGGGGCCCCTCCAGGCGTACAAGATGATCATCGTGGACCGGGGCGCCGAGCCGGAACCGCGCACGCACGAGGGCTACGAATGGCTGTACGTCCTGAACGGCAGGCTGCGGCTGGTGCTGGCCGACCGCGACCTGATCCTCGGCCCGGGGGAGGTCGCCGAGTTCGACACCCGGCTGCCGCACTGGTTCACCAGCGCGGACGGCCACCCCGTCGAACTCCTCAGCCTCTTCGGCCGTCAGGGCGAGCGCATGCACGTCCGCGCGAAGCCCGCTCCCTGACGTCCCGTCCCGTCAGCGCTCCCGCCGGGAGCCGTCCGCCCCGCGGGTCAGGTCCTCGGCCGGGAGCGTGCCCGTGGTCCGGTGGGCCGTGGCGCTCTCGTCCGCGCAGGAGCCGATGCCGTACACCCCGTGCCCCTCGCCCCCGGCGACGGTGACCATCAGTGAGCCGCGCGGGGCCCGGTGCGTGGCCTGGCCGCCGGGCGGAGCTGCTGGCGCCCGTATGGGCCCAGCGGGTCCTTGGCCGCGGCGGCGGCCGTCGCGGGGGTCAGCGCCGACAGCAACGCCGCAGCGGCGCCGACGGCGGCGAGGGCTGCTGTTCGGGTACGTCGCGCCATGGGGTTCGTCCTCGCTCGCACCAGATGATCGCCGGTCAGCGGGCCGACCGGTCGACCGGTCAATGGGTCACGGCGATCCTCGTTCCCGGGGGCGCGGGCGCACATCGCGGCAAGGCGGGAGAACGCGCTCCCTCCATCGGGGGAGGCCTTCGGTGAGTGGCGCGGCCATACTGACCGATCATGATCAAGGGACTTCGGCCGCTGCTGCGCGGCTCCACCTACACGGGTGCGCTGGCGCACCCCGCTCTGGCTGCTGCTGCACGTGGCGCTGGGGTGGACGGGGGCGCTGGGCGCGGTGCTGTGCCTCGCGGGGCTGGCCCTTCCCGGGGGCTGGCCGCGCTCGGAGGCGGGGCTGAACCTGTTCGGGCGGACCGTGCGGGTGGAGGGCGGATGGCAGAGCTGGGCGGTGGCCTTCTGCTGCCTCCTACTGGCGGCGGCCGTGTGCGCGGTGGTGACGGGCGCGCTGCGATGGCTGGCGCCCCGCCTGTTGGGGCCGTCGGCGGCCGAGCGGCTCGCGCTGGCGGCCGAGCGGGAGCGGGCGCTCGCCGAACGCAACCGGCTCGCGCGCGAGTTGCACGACTCGATCGGGCACACCCTGACGGCGGCCACGATCCAGGCGGCGGTGGCGGGCGAGGTGCTCGCCACCGACCCGGTCGCGGCGCGGGCAGCGCTGCGGGGCATAGAGGAGTCGGCGCGGGCGGCGCTGGAGGACCTGGACTACGTGCTGGGCGCGCTGCGCGAGGGGAAGGCGGAGGCGGCGCCGACCCGGACCCTGGCCGACCTGCCCGAGCTGCTGGAGCGGGTGCGGCACGCGGGAGCGGTGGTGGAGGCGGAACCGCCGGACGACGTGGCGCACGTACGGGGGACCCTGTCCCGGGCGGCGTACCGGATCCTCCAGGAGGGGCTGACCAAAGCGCTGCGGCACGGGGCGGGCGGCCCGGTCGAGGTCCGGGTGGCGGTCGAACCGGACGGCCTGGCGCTGAGCGTGGTCAACCGGACCGGGGCCGGGCCGCGCGGGGACGGCTTCCCGACATCCGGGCACGGCCTGCCGGGGCTGGCCGAGCGCGTACGGCTGCTGCACGGCGAGATCGAGGCGGGCCCGGACGGGCCGCTGCACTGGCGGCTCGCGGTCCGGCTGCCCGTACGGGCGTCGGCGTGAGCGGCTCCGGGCCGGGCGCGGCCGTCACGCTCCTGATCGCGGACGACGACTACGTCACCGCCGCGCTCGGCGCGGGAGCCGGCGGCTTCGTGCTCAAGCGGCTCCCGGTCCGGCAGATCGCGGAGGCGGTGCGGGTGGTGGGGGCGGGGGAGGCGATCCTCTTCCCGGCGGCCCTGCGCCGGATGGTCGCGGCCCGCCCGCTGGGCTCCGCCCGGGCGTTCCCGGGGGCGGCGCTGACCGGGCGGGAGGAGGAGGTGGAGCTGCGGCTGATGGCCATCGGCCTGTCCAATCCGGAGATCGGGCAGTCGCTCAGGGTCAGCCTGGAGACGGTGAAGACCCATGTGGGGAACGTACTGACCAAGCTCGGCGCGCAGAACCGTACCCACGCGGTGGTGATCGCCTACGAGTCCGGACTGGTCGTCCGGGGTTTCCCCGGCGTCCCCGGCTGACGCCGGGGCGGCGCCCGCCAACCGGGCCGGGCTTCGGGGCCGGTCCGGCATGGCGCCCGCCGCCCGGAAACCGGTGCCCACCGGCGCGGGTCTCGACAACCCCGGCCAGCCGGGGGTCATCGGCCTCGCACTCGCCGCGGTGCTGACGGCCTTCCTCGCGCAGGGCTCCTGGCAGTGGTTCTCCACGTACATCGGGCTCACACTGCTCGCGGTGATCTTCTCGTTCTACCGGCTGCCGACCCGCGCCCCCGGCCTCGGCGCCGCGTACGCGCGGAACCTGACGGCGTACTCCCTGGTCGTCGGCCTGTGCGTGGCGATCACGGTGGCCCCCATGCTCCAGCGCTGGGCGTGGCTGTTCCCGATGCCGGGCACCCGCGGCCGCTGCGGGGCGCTGGGCACGTACGAGAGCATCCGGACGGAGGCGGCCCTGGCGGACCTGGTCGACCGCGCCGGTCCCGCCCTGGCCCGCGCCCAGGCGGCGCAGAGCCATGTGGCCGCCGCCGACTGCCTGTCCACGACCACGACCCTGTGGCTCCCGGTCTACGCGGTGGGAGCGGCCGTCCTGACGGCCCTGACGGCCTGGACCGTCGGCCGCACCCGGAACCGCGCCCGAGCGGTGTGACGGGGTCAGGTGTTCCGGCGCCGCAGGGCGTAGGCGATCGCGACGGTGGCCAGGAGCGGGCCCCACAGCAGCATCGGGACGTAACAGGCGTTCATGATCCAGGCGGCGCCGCCCTCCGGGCCCTCCGGGCCGCCCGCGGAGGCCGGCCAGCCGCCCCGGAACATCAGCAGCGTCACCGCGGTGACCGCGAGGGCGCCCAGCAACGCCGGAGCGGCCGCTGCCCAGGGCGGAACGCGCCGGTCGGCGAGGAGCGGGACCCAGCGCGGCACCTTCTCGCCCCAGGGCCTGACCAGGCCGAGTGTCAGGAGTGCGAGTGCCTCGGTGAAGAGGGTCAGCAGGGTGATGTAGGAGGAGGTTTCCCAGCCGGGACGCCAGTCCGCGGCCAGCTGACCGCTGAAGCCGACCGGGATGCCGACGGCCATGGCCATCCGCCACAGCCCCGACGGCAGGACGACCAGCGGCACGGCGTGCGCCGCCCGGTCCACCCAGCGCGGTACGGACGGCGGAGCGGTGGCGACGGCGGTCGGCAGCGTGGTGGACATGTTCACAGCAACCCCCTGAGAGCGTGCGCGTCACCTCAGAGCCTCGCCCCGCGCACGGCGCCACACATCCCCCCACGGGCTCGCCGCGATCATCCGCCGGTATGAGCCCGCGCTGCCCCTGGAGGAGGAGGTGACGGCGGGCCCCTTCGTGTGACTCGCAGCGATAACTGTCACCGAGCGGGGGATCTGACCTGGTCCTCTCGGTCGAGTTCGCAGCGGTAGTTGTCACCAGTTGCTCGGGCTAGTTGTCACAAGGTTCGTGTTCGCAGTCGGGTTGTCACCAATTTCGAAGCGTGCTGGTGCGGGCGCCGTGGGCGGGCGTTTGCTTGAAGGCATGGCCGACGAGGACGGACTGCTGCCTGCGGCAGACCCTGAGGCGGGGGCGGTGTGGTCACACCGCTGCCGCTGGGACGACTTGCTCGTACGGGCGTCGGTTGCCTCTGGACGTCAGGATCTGGATCTCTCGGATGGCTGGACTCGTCGCTGGGCTGTCACCTTGAACCTCGGAGGCGGCGAACTGATCGTGCCGGTCCGGGACCTTGCCCAGGTTCAGCTTCCCGGGGTCGGGCCGGTTCGCTGGTTTTCGTGGCATCGGCGGCAGCGCCACCGGCCCGGGCTTCAGTACGTGGTCAGCACAGGGAGGCATCACGGCTTCGAGAGTCTGGAGGAAGCGAAGGTCCTGCTCGCGCTGGACTTCGCCGGCCAGGTGCGGGAGGTGGTCCCGCAGCCCTTGAAGCTGCAGTTCCGGACCGGCGGCGGGCCGCGTGTCCATGTTCCTGACTTCCTGGTGCTGTCCCGGGCCGGGGTGTGTCTGATCGATGTCCGCCCGCTCGACCGGGTGCGCGCGAAGGACGTCGAGTCGTTCGCCGCCGCCTTTGAGATGGCGCTGGCCTGCGGCTGGGAATACGTAGTGGCCGCAGGCTGGAGGCGGCACGTCTTCACCGGGCTGGACGCTTTGTCCTGCCAGCGCCGCCCGCTGCCCGATCCGCTCGGGCTGCGGGCGGATCTCTTGGAACGGGCCCAGGCCCGGGTGTCGTTCGGGGAACTTGCGGCCGCTTCCACGGTTCCGGCGCTGGCTCGGGCGGAGCTGCTGCACCAGCTCTGGCACCGTTCGCTCGGTATCGATCTTTCTGTCCCGCTGAGTGACCGCTCGCTGGTCGAGCCGGCAGGTGGGGCCCTGTGAGTCCTCCTCTGGTGCTTGATCTCGCTCCGGGGGCCGGGCTTGTCCTGGACGGGGTGGAGTGGACTGTCGAGCGGCACGAGCCCCATCTGGGGCGGGTCGTGGTAGTCGATCCGGCGGGGGCCCGGCAGCAGCTGACCTTCCGGTTCCTCGTCAACCATCCGGCTTGTCGGCCGTCCTCGCGCACAGCGGCCGACGGCCCGGACCGCGGGCGGCAGTCCGCGTCCGTGGCTGATCTTCCGCCGGGGAGGCTGGAGTTGGTCCGGCTGCGGATGGCCCACCTGCTGGAGGTGGGCACCGGGTTCCGCAGTGGGAATCCGGAGGATCCCGGGCCGGGGGAACCGAGGCCGTGTTACGACCCGGCCGTCACCACGCTGACCGAGCGGCGGTGGGCCAAGGTCGCCGAGCTGGGGGCGATGGACCGGCAGGAGGCCCGGCTGCTGGGACTGGACCGGGTCGGTTACCGCACGCTGATCCGCTGGGAGCGGGGCCGTGAGCGGTCCGGGCTGATCGGATGCGCCGATGACCGGTGGCTGCGGCCGGGCGGGCGCCGCCCGAGCATCGGCCCGGAGATCCGGGAGGCGATCTTCGCGGTCCACGCCGAACTGCAGGGCCGGTCCCGGGTCGGGATGGCCACCCGCACCCGCCTGATCCATCAGTACGTACGCGAGACCTACGGGCCCGACCTGCACGTCCCGTCCTACAACACGCTGCGGCAGGTCTGGCACGAGTGGTTTGGCCCCAGTGGGTCACGGCCTCGCAATCTGGGGGCGGCTGATCTGCCGGTACGGTCCGGGCATGTGCTGGTCGACCGTCCCGGGCAGGTGGTCGCGCTGGACACCACGGTGCTGCCGGTGATGGTCCGCGAAGGTGTCTTCGGCGAGCCGGTCAGGGCCCACCTGACCCTCGCGCTGGATGTGTTCACCCACTCGCTCTGCGCTTTCCGGCTCACACTGGTGTCGGACACCGCGGTGGACGCGGCGATGCTGCTGAGGGACGTGATGCTGCCACTTCCGATGCGGCCGGAGTGGGGGCCGGAGATGGAGTGGCCGTATCCGGGGCTGCCGTCCGCGCTGGTGGCCGAGTTCGCCGGCCATCCGGTGGCCGGGCTGCCGTTCTTCAGCCCGGAGACAGTCACCACCGACCACGGGTCTGTCTATCGCAACCACCACCTGGTGGAGGTCGAGCGGAGGCTGGGCTGCAACATCCTTCCGGCCCGGGCCCTGCGGCCTCCGGACAAGCACGCCGTCGAGCGGGCCTTCGGCGCGATCAGGACGCTGCTGTTCGAGCACCTGCCCGGCTACACGGGCGTCGATGCCGCCGACCGCGGGGCCGCCCCCGAGGACGAGGAGGTGCTGACACTGGAGGAGATGGAACACCTCGTCGCCACCTGGATCGTGGGCATCTGGCAGCGGAGGCACCTGGGCGAGTACGCCCCGGCCTGGGACGTCGGCGGCAACCACAGCCCCAACACCCTGTTCGCGGCATCCTTTGAGCAGACCGGCCTGGGGCTGCGGCTGCCGCAGCCGGACCTCTACTACGAGCTGCTGCCGTCCCACCCCATCTCCGTGCTGCGGGAGCGCGGAGTGAAGATCAAGGGCCTTTGGTATTACGGCGACGCGCTTGAGCCCTACCTGAACGAGCGCTCGGCCCGGGGCGGGAGGTTCAAGGGCCGCTGGTGCGTCCACCGCGAACCGCGCGACCGCCGCACCGTGTTCTTCCAGGACCCCCTCACCCACGACTGGCACGAATTGCGCTGGACCGGACTGCCCCCGGTCGGCACGGTCCCCGCGTTCGGCGACCGACGGGTCTCCGAGCTACTGGCCGCCGCACGCGAGGCAGACATGCGGCCCCGCACGGATGCCGAACTGCTGCCCCTGCTGCTGGAGATCCTCGCCGCCCGGGCCCCGGTCAGCAGCTGGAAGACGGCCACCACCCGCTCCGAACGCATCAACCACGCCCGGGACGAGACCCAGGCCCGGGCCGCCGCCGAGGACCGGGCCGCTGCCCCGGCCCCCGTCTCACCGGTGACCCCCATGCCGCAGCGCGTCGAGCAAGCCGTCTCCGGCCTCGATGCCGAGCGTCGGCACCGCCGCGAGGAGGCGGTGACAAGACGTCCCACCAAACCAGCTCGGCTGGGGACGAGTTACCGCACCGGCAACCTGTTCCTGCTGCCCGAGGACGACACCGACCACCCCCAGCCCGACCCGCCGGACGAGGGAGCGTGAGCCATGGACGACCGCGCCACGAGCGGTGATGGGGAGGCGGGCATCGTCTCGTTCCTGCGGGCCGGACCGCCACCGGACCGGCTCAGCTTCGAGGGATGGCAGCGCTGGCGCACGACCCGCAGCGCCTTCATCCCGGCTCCCAGGCTGAGCCCGGACCAATACGGGGCCCTGCCGACTCGCCGCCGAGCCCTGCACGATCTGCACCGCACTGCCTCGCACGTCAACCTCGGTCTGCAGGAGACCCCGATGAGCCGCCGGGTCACCACGCTGATGAGATCCCGCATCTAGAACAACGCTCTGAACTTCACCCCCGGCACCCGCGACGGCCTGATGATCAGCGGGGGCGGCTACCAGGGCAAGACCGAGACGGCCTGCGAGGCCGCAGCGGCCTTCGAAGACTTCTGGCGCGACCTCCACCAGCAGCTCAACCCCAACGCGATCGAGGGGACCCGGGACCTGTTCGTCCCCGTCGCCTACTGCCAGACCCCGGTCAAGGCCACCCCGAAGGGGCTCTGCGAGGCGATCCTCGACTTCTACGGCGCCCCCTACGCCAAGACCCTCCGCGGCCTGATCCGCGGCGTCCGTGCCTCCCTGCACGACCACAACACCACCGTGCTGATCCTGGACGACATCACCCGATTGAAGATGCACCGTGAGGACGACCAGGACACCCTCGACCTCATCCGCGACCTGATGTCCTTCAACGCCACCGTCATCCTCATCGGCGTCGACATCCCCGGCTCGGGCCTCCTGCGCGAAGGACGGCCCGACCCCCGCACGGGCCAGTGGACTCTGCCCGGCGCCCGGCATGGCCGCAGCGACCAGGCCGCCACCCAGACCGAACGCCGCTTTGACCTGGTCGACCTCGACCCGTTCACCTACGACACTCCTCAGGAGATCAACGCCTGGATCGAGCACCTGGCCGGCACCGAGGAACAACTCCGCCTCCTCGGTGCCCGGGACGGCATGCTCACCGACGGCGACATGCCCGAATACCTCTTCCGCCGCACCGGGGGCATCGTCGGTCTGCTGCGGCGACTCGTCCAGGACGGCTGCACCCGCGCCATGGAGACCGGCCAGGAGGAGCTGACCATCCCGCTCCTCGACGAGATCACCATCAACCTCGGCAACCTTCTCGACCGAGACCCGCAGGCCGGCGAGATCCCCGCCGTCCCCGCCAAGCCCGCTCCGAAGCCCCGCCAGAAACCCCGCAACACCGTCTTCGACAACAAGGCCGCGGGAAAGTGACGGCTGCCCCATGCCTCCGCTCCGGCCTCTGCCCCGCAGCCTCGCCCCGCTCCCGGATGAAAGCCTCGTCGGCCTTCTTCTCCGCCTGGCCCACCACAACAACGTCAGCCCCGGAACGATCGTCCGTCACACCGGGCTGAGCAACCACCGGACCGGGCTGACCGAACATCTCTCCATCAGCCAGCAGTATCTTCCAACACCGGAGCAATCAGCTGAGTTCGCACGCACCACCCGACTCGGTGAGGACGAGGTCGCCAACCTCTTCCTCGCCCCGTTCGGCGCCCGCTACGGACCGCTCGATGCAACGCTGATACGCCGGCCCCGGGGACGGATCCTCCACGGCAACCATGACGTGTTCCGGCGCTGGTCACGGTTCTGCCCCAGCTGCCTGGCTGGCGACTCCGACATCGAGCGCGCTCACGGAGGCAGCTGGAAACGCCTCTGGCGGCTCCCTCCAGTCTTCGCCTGCCCCGCCCACCGCTGCCTTCTCCGCCACAACTGTGTCAAGTGCGGTCACCTCGGCATGGAGGTTCAGGGCTTCTCACTCATCCCCAGGATCAAGAACGAGGATCTTCACCCCAACCAATGCCGTGTCGTCACCGAAGGGCGACCGGAGCGCCTCAACGCCCCCATCTGCGGCGCCCGCCACGACCAAGCCCCGGCACCTGCCTGCAGCGAGGACTTCCTGAAGACAGCACTCGCACTGCAGCAGGACCTGATGGGATTGCTTTGCCCCGACGGCCCCCGAGAAGTGGGCAGCGTCGGGTGGATGATCGACAGCAATCAGTACTTCATCGACCTGCACACCGTCGCTGGCCTGATCACCCTGACCTGGCCGGCAGCCCGGAACCTCGCCCTCAGCGCCGAACACGACGAAATCCTTGAGCAAGATGCCCTGGAGAGGGAAGAGCGCAGGGACCGCCTGAAAGGGGGATCCGGCAAGTTCCACCACTTCCACGCGCTGGCCAGCCCATCTGTCGACGCCAGGGCCTACGTCGCGGCGACCGCCATCGCCCACCGGATCTTGAAGGGGACCGACAGCGGCGCCTTGACGGCGCTCGCCCCGGTCCATGCGCACCTACAGGAAGTCCAAGGGCCCATGAAGACCACGGGCGACAGGATGCGCAACTTTCCGAGGAACTCCCCACCGCTGCGATTTCTCCTCACCCACAGGACTCCCATCACGATCGAGGGCATCCACCAGTACGCGACAGCGCGCGACCGCGAGTGGCGACCGGCACCGTGAGCCCGGACGCGATGATCGAGGCTGAAGCGCTACTTGATCAAGTGGAAGTCGGGATGTTGCAGCCAGGCTTCCAGGAACTCCACGTCCCCGACATGTCGAAACCACCGGCCCCCACCGCCGGTGTCATAGGAGACCTCCGCCAGCCTCCCCGGGAGATCTGACGCCAGTGCTCTCGCCCGGGCCAGGACTGCCTCGTCGCTCGTGTCGTCTCCCGCGGTGCGGTGACCACTCAGGAGGCCGTCGAAATCGACCAGCGCATCGAGACGGCGGGCGAGAGCGAGCGTCAGGTGGCCGAGCAGCACGTGGTTCACCGGCCCCGAGCAGCCGGCACCGGCTATCAGCCCCTGCACTGGTGGTCGCGAGAAAGCCGAGTAGTCCTCGTCCTCGGCAGGCATCTCCTCGTCCTCCGACAGGAAGAACACGCCGACGCCGGCCGGGTCGAAGGCCTGCAGGCCCAGGGTCGAACCGTCTCGCACCCAGAAATCCGCGTCACCGCTGGCCTTGGCCTCCACCGGCTCGCAGAAGGTCTCCAACCACGGGACCACATCGGCCAGGATGTCCGCGAACCCGCATGGTTCGAATAGCCACAGTCCAACTGCCGGTCCCGACATAACGCCCCCAGAGCCTCGTGGCCCAACTGCCACTCGGACCCGGTTCTACCAGGCCGTGGCGGCAGACATCTGATCATTTTGGGCCACACCCCAAGCCCAGATTGATTTCAGTGCTGGAGTACTCCGGTTCCAACAAGTGAGCCGAGACACGATAGTTGGAACCGTAGGGCGCGGTGAACTGGCCATCTCGGGGACGTGGGACACGCTTATTGGCACCAGATGGTCACGCTTCTTGCAACCAGCGGCGAGTTGTCAGTCTTGTTGGCACCAGTTTCCGGCGATCCTGAGGCCGCAGTGGGGGTAGACGATTTCCTGGGCGGCATGAGCCGGACGGCGAAGGCCGACGGGTGCTGAAACAAGCCCCGATCACTACTACTTGACAGCAGTGAGATCTACCCATGCCTGTACGGTGTCGCCTTCACGGACGAGGTCGACGCCACGTGCTGCGAGAAGTCGGTGGACGGCCGTGTTATCCGGCTTGGTGCTCACGAACAGCGAATCGAATCCGTCAGCGCGTCCGAGGGCTAGGAGGTGCCCAAGCACTGCACCGCCGACGCCGTTGCCACGGTGGGAACGTCCGATCCACACCCCGGCTTCGACCGCGTGCTTCGCCTCCTCCATCGGACACAGTCGTGCAGCTCCCACCACTGTCTTCCCCACGACGATGGCATAGGTGGTCTCCACCGGCACGACTGCCAGCGACCTCGACCGATGAAACGCCAAGAAGGCGATACGACGCTCGGCTGTCCATCCGGCGGGTCCAGCCACCGGCGGCATCACCTCACGGGGATCCGCATCGGCCACGGCAGCCTCCAATAGCTCTCGCAGCAGATCCTCATCGAGCGGCCGAAGCGTGACGTCAGAGCGCATGCCCGCATTCTGCCATCCGCCAGTTCCAACTCTCGTGGCCAGGTTCCAACCATCGGGTCCCGGCTCAACAAGCTCGGCGGCTACGGACGGCTGGTGACAGAAACCTCTGCGAAGTGACAGTTATCGCTGCGAGTCACACTTCGGCTGCGGTCCCGCCATGGGAGCTATTGCAAGCAACTGCTTGCAATAGCTAGCAAGGTGCGGCAGGATCGGGGCATGGCATCGCTCAACGTCGGCAATCTCGGCGGCTACCTTCGTGATCAGCGGAGGCAGGCGCAGCTCTCGCTGCGGCAGCTGGCCGAGGCGGCGGGGGTGTCCAACCCGTACCTCAGCCAGATCGAGCGCGGGCTGCGCAAGCCGAGCGCGGACATCCTCCAGCAGCTCGCCAAGGCACTGCGGATCTCCGCCGAGACGCTGTACGTGCAGGCCGGGATCCTTGAGGAACGGGACCGGGACGAGGTGGAGACGCGCGCCGTCATCCTCGCCGACCCGTCGATCAACGAGCGGCAGAAGCAGGTGCTGCTCCAGATCTACGAGTCGTTCCGCAAGGAGAACGTGCTCGATGACGCCGGCAGTTCCCCTGACGGTGCCCGCAGCGCTGCCGACGGCGACACGATGCCCCAGCCGAGCCAGCCGAGCCAGCCGAGCCAGCCGAGCCAGCCGAGCTAGACGAACCACGAACCACGAACCAGACGAACTGACCGACCTGTGATCCGGGAGGACCCGCACATGGCCATCGCCGATGACCTGAAGAAGACCCTCACCGACCCGACGCCGCTCTACTTCGCCGCCGGTACCGCCGACCTCGCCGTCCAGCAGGCCCGCAAGGTGCCCGGGCTCATCGAGCAGCTGCGGGCCGAGGCCCCGGCGCGGATCGAGGCCGTGAAGAACACCGACCCGAAGGTCGTGCAGGAGAAGGCCCGCGAGGCCCAGGAAGCGGTGACGGCGAAGGTCGCCGAGGTGTTCGGCGCCCTGGACCCGAAGAAGCTCGGCGAGAGCGCGCAGGACCTGGCGCTGCGCGGGGTGGGCGTCGCGGCGGAGTACGCGGTGCGTGCCAAGGAGACGTACGACAAGGTCGCCGAGCACGGCGAGCAGGCCGTACGCGCATGGCGCGGGGAGGTCGCCGACGAGATCGTCGACATCGCCGCGGAGGTCGAGGCCCCCGCTCCCGTCCCGGCGCCCGCCGCGCAGGCCGCTCCCGAGACGGCCCCCGAGGCCGCCGCCGAGGAGAAGCCCGCCGCGAAGCGGACCACGGTGCGCAAGAACACGGCCAAGAAGGCCGCCGCCACCGCGTCCGACGACGCCAGCTGAGTCACCCGGGCCGAACGGCCCGGACATCGGGAAACGGACAGTCGGCGGACCGGGCACCTTTGCGGGTGCCCGGTCCGTTGACCTTCCACGGGATCGCCCAGCCGGTAGCGTGGGAGCGGGGGCGGTCCGACGCAAGCACGCGCGAGAAGGCGGTCGAGTCGATGTTGATGCAGGGTTTCGACAATGGGGTGCTCCCTCTGCTGGGGTACGCCATGCTGCTGCTCGCCGTCGGGGCGTTCGTCCTGGCGCTGCTGGCCCGTGAGGACGCGTACCGGGCCGCGGGCAAGCAGACCAAGACCTTCTGGCTGGTGCTCCTGGGGGTGACCGTCCTGGTGGACTTCCTGCTCGGGATGCTGTTCCTGCAGATCGCCGGGCTGGTCGCCAGCATCGTCTTCTTCGTCGACGTACGGCCGGCCCTCAAGGCGGTCTCGGGCGGCGGGCGGCGCAGCGGCGGCAGCAGCAGCGACGGTCCGTACGGGCCGTACAACGGCGGGCGATAGCGGCAGTCGGCCGGTCGGCCGCCCCGCAGACCGACTAGCGGTCAGCAGGTCAGCAGGTCAGCAGGTCCGTAGGTCCGTAGGTCCGTAGGTCAGCGGGTCAGCGGGTCGGCCGCCCGGTCGACCCGCGGGTCAGCCGGTCGCGCGGTCCAGGCGGTCCAGGAGGACGACGGCCACATCGTCGGTGAGTTCGCCCCCGTTGAGGCGGCGGGCCTCGCTCACGGCCGCTTCCAGCAGCCGCTCGCCGCGCAGGCCCGCGTCGAGGTGGCGGTTGATCATCTCGATCATGCCGTCCTGGCCGAGGCGTTCGCGCCCGGCGCCGATCCGGCCTTCGATCAGACCGTCGGTGTAGAGCATCAGGCTCCAGGTGCCGCCCAGGTCGACCTGGCGGCGGGGCCAGCGGGCCCGGGGCAGCAGTCCCAGTGCCGGGCCGCTGTCCTCGTAGGGCAGGAGCCGCGCGGGGCGGCCCGGCCGGGATATGAGCGGGGCGGGATGACCCGCCAGGCACAGGCCCGCGCGGCGGCCGTCCGGGGAGATGTCCACGGTGCAGAGCGTCGCGAAGATCTCCTCGCAGGGACGTTCCACCTCCAGGACCTCCTGGAGCGTCGCGAGCAGGTCGTCCCCGCACAGGCCCGCCAGGGTCAGCGCGCGCCAGGCGATGCGCAGCTCCACACCGAGGGCGGCCTCGTCGGGGCCGTGGCCGCAGACGTCGCCGATCATCGCGTGGACCGTGCCGTCGGGGGTGCGGACGGTGTCGTAGAAGTCCCCGCCGAGCAGGGCCCGGCTGCGGCCCGCGTGGTAGCGGGCGGCGAAGCGCAGGTCGGAGCCCTCCAGCAGGGGGTGGGGCAGCAGCCCGCGCTCCAGCCGGGCGTTCTCCTGGGCGCGCAGCCGGGACTCGGCCAGCTTGTACTGGGCGATGTCGGCGCGTTTTCGTTCCACCGCGTACCGGATGGCGCGGCTCAACAGGCGTCCGTCCAGTTCGCTGCGGAAGAGGAAGTCCTGGGCGCCGACCCGCACCGCCTCGGCGGCGCGCTCGGCGTCGGCCTCGGCGGTCAGCACGAGGACGGCGTGGCGCGGGGCCATGCGGAGCACCTGGTGCAGGGTGGTCAGCTCGTTGTCCCCGCCGCCGCTGCCCGGGAGGGACAGGTCGAGCAGGATGCAGTGCACGTCGTGGGTGAGCAGCCGCGTCGCCTCGGTGAGGTTGCGGGCGGTGCGGATCCGGATGCGGTGGCCGTCGGCGTCGAGGATCTCGGGGACGGTGAGACCGCCCGCGGGGTCGTCCTGGATGACCAGCAGGGTCAGCGCCTGCGGAGTCGTGGCGGGCGTGGCGGATGACGCCGTGCCTCCGCCCGGTTGTGGCGGTACGGCGGCGTGCGGGGCGGGCAGGCGGCCCTGACCGCTCTCCGCGGGCGGGGTGTCCCTCTGCCGCGGTACGGATGCGGGCATCGTCTCCGGTTCCTTCCCTCCCCCCGAGGGTGCGCTCGTGCGCCCCGACCCTAGCGGTCCGCGCCCGGCGCGTGAATGGTGTGGCCGCCGGCCGCCTCCGGCATATGCCGTTATCGCAGTGGATGGCCCGTCCTGGGATGACCAACGTCACGGTCCGCCCGGCGGCCTGCGGCCCGCACCGCGGCGCGTGCCGGGGCGCCTCCGGCTGGGGGTGCCTGGGCTGGCGGTGCCTTCGGCCGGGTGCGCCTCCGGCGGGCCCTCAAGCGCCGGGCCGGCTGAAATGCCGGGCAGCTTCGGGGTGCCGGGCATGCTGAGGTGCTGGCAAGGGGGAGGGGGCCTGACTGACCGGTCCTGGGCGGGCACACCGAGCCTCGCCGGCGATTGAGGCGCCCCCGGAGGGCGAACCGGCCCGCACCGGGCGCTCCGGACTCCGCTGCCCCGCCAAGCCCGGCGGCCCCCGGCCCGGCTCCGTAAGGGGCGCGGGAGGCCCCCGGCCCCCGGCCCGCCGGAACTACCCCCGCCCCGCTACGCGTCCGGGCGGACGACCGCCTTGATCGGCATGGAGCCCGCGCCCGCGATGGTGATGTTGCGGCCCGGACGCGGGGCGTGGACCATCGCGCCGTCGCCGATGTACATCGCGACATGGCTCGCGTCGTCGAAGTAGATGATCAGGTCACCCGGCCGCATGTCCTTCACGGCCACCTTCGGCAGCAGCCGCAGCTGCTCCTGCGAGGTCCGCGGGATCGGCTTGCCCGCCGCCAGCCACGCCTGCGAGGTCAGCCCCGAGCAGTCGTACGTGTTCGGGCCCTCGTCACCCCACCCGTACGCCTTGCCGATCTGGGCGGTGGCGAACCGGACCGCCTTCTTCCCCGCCTCCGACGCCGTGCCCTGGAGCTCCTTGAGCGCGCCCGCCGACAGCCAGGCCGTCTGCGCCTTGTACTGCGCCTCCTGCTCCAGCTGGATCAGCCGGGCCTTCTCCTCGGCCTGGAGCTTGTTCTCCAGCTCCTCCGCGGCCTTGATCTTCTGCTCGATCTCCTTCTTCGCGGTCTCCTGCTTGACCCGGTTGGCCTCCAGGGTCTGCCAGTGCGCGCTCGCGTCCGCCGCGTACTGCTGCAAGTCGGCCTGGACGCGCGCCAGTTCCGAGAGCGTGCCCGCGGTGGCCTTCTCGGCCTGGCGCAGCCGGTCGGCGCTGTTCAGGAACATGCTGGGGCTGTCGCTCAGGGCCAGCTGCGCACCCGGCGGCAGTCCGCCCGAGCGGTACTGGGCCCGGGCGGCGGCGCCCGCGCGGTTCTTGAGCGAGGCGATCCGCTCCTGCCCGGCCACGACCTGCTTCGCCAGCTCGACGATCTTGTCCGACTGGGCCTTGGCCTCGCCCACCGCGAGGTTGTACGCGTCCGTGGCGGTGCCCGCCTGCCGGTACAGCCCCTCTATCTCCTGGTGCACCTGCTCCAGCGACTTGCCCCCCGGCTCGGGAGCCACCGGAGCGCCGGGGGAAGCCGGAGAAGAAGGGGAAGAGGGGAACGAGGGGGCGCTCGGGGCGGCGTACGCCGTGCCCGCCAGGCCCGGGGCCGTCAGTATCGCCATCGCGCAGAGCAGAGTGAGCGCGGACGCGCCACGGTGTCGTCTCATGGTCCCCCCCAGGCACCCGCGCCGGATCCCGAGTCGGGTCCGGCCCGTCAGGTGCGACGGGATGCGGCGGATCGCGGCTACCGCATCCGCATTCACATCCGTAGTCACATCTGACTATTCATCAGTAACTTTTCACTGCCTTCGGGATGGTGCCACGACTCGGCGAATTCCAACACCCTCCACCCCACGCCCGACCCGCCCCCACGACACCCTCCGAGCACTCAACGGGCCGCCCCCGCCCCCGGTTCCCCACCTGGCGCGTCTCACCCCAATGGGCGCAGGGCCTCCCACCGCACCGTCAGTTCCCCCTGCCGCCACCGTCTCGGCCCGTCCGTCAGGGGCCAGTCCACCGCCAGCGCCCGCGCCGTACGGATCCACCGCTGCCGCGCGCCCAGCGAGGCGTACGGGGCCGCCGCCGCCCACGCCCGGTCGAAGTCCCGCAGGAACGCGTGCACCGCCTCCCCCGGCACATTGCGGTGGATCAGCGCCTTCGGCAGCCGCTCCGCCAGGTCCGAGGGGCGCTCCAGGGAGCCCAGCCGGGTCGCGAAGGTCACCGTGCGCGCCCCCTCCGGCCCCAGCGCCACCCACACGTGCCGCCGCCCGATCTCGTCACACGTCCCCTCGACCAGCAGCCCGCCCGGCGCCAGCCGCCCGCACAGCCGCCGCCACACCGCCTCGACCTGTTCCTCGTCGTACTGGCGCAGCACGTTCGCCGCCCGGATCAGCGCGGGCCGCTCGCCGCCGTCCAGCGGCACCTCGAAACCACCGCGGCGAAAGCTCAGCCCCTCGCGCTCGTACGGCTTCGCGCCCGCGACCCGGGCCGGTTCGATCTCGATCCCGACCACCCGCACCCGCGGCGCCACCGGCCGCAGCCGGGCCAGCAGCTCGACCGCCGTCCACGGCGCGGCCCCGTATCCCAGGTCCACCGCCACCGGAGCCCGCGCCCGCCCCAGGGCGGCCCCGTGCGTGGCCGCGATCCAGCGGTCCATCCGGCGGAGCCGGTTCGGGTGGGTGGTCCCCCGCGTGACCGAGCCCACGGGGCGGCTGGGGGGAGGGGGAGTACGGGCGGCCATGAGCCGAGGGTAAGCCGAGGGCGCTCGCTCGATAAAAATCCGGTAAACCGCCAGGATTTTTCGCCGCTCCCCGGAATGCGGGGCAGGGGCGATCGGGTTGCACCCCGTGCAGGGCGCGCACCGCGCCCCGTACCGCCATGCCCGAGCGCACCGAGGCCCGAGCGCACCGAGGTGCCCGAGCGCGGAAATGCCCGACCATGGAACGTGTGCCGTACGAGCCCGAGCGAGAGGACTGCTCCTTGAGTCAGTACGTGTCCCGGCTCGGCGGCAGGCTCGCCGCCGCCCGCAGCACCCGCCACGACGCGCCCCGGCTGCGCCTGCCCGCCGTGGGCGGCCACCGCAAACCGCGCCGGGTCGCCATGCTCAGCGTGCACACCTCGCCGCTGCACCAGCCCGGCACGGGCGACGCGGGCGGGATGAACGTCTACATCGTCGAGCTGGCCAAGCGCCTCGCCGCGATCAACATAGAGGTCGAGATCTTCACCCGGGCCACCACCGGCGGGCTGCCCCCCGTCGTCGAGCTGACCCCGGGCGTACTCGTGCGCCACGTGGACGCGGGCCCCTACGAGGGCCTAGCCAAGGAGGAGCTGCCCGCCCAGCTCTGCGCCTTCACCCACGGCGTCATGCAGGCCTGGGCCGGGCACCGCCCCGGCTACTACGACCTCGTCCACTCCCACTACTGGCTCTCCGGCCACGTCGGCTGGCTCGCCGCCGAACGCTGGGGCGTCCCCCTCGTCCACGCCATGCACACCATGGCCAAGGTCAAGAACGCCGCGCTCGCCGAGGGCGACACCCCCGAGCCCGCCGCCCGCGTCATCGGCGAGACCCAGATCGTGGCCGCCGCCGACCGCCTCATCGCCAACACCGCCGAGGAGGCCGACGAGCTGGTCCGCCACTACGAGGCCGACCCCGGCAAGGTGGCCGTCGTACACCCCGGGGTGAACCTCGACCGCTTCACCGTCGGCGACGGCCGCGCCGCCGCCCGCGCCCGCCTCGGGCTGCCGCAGGACGCCGTCATCCCGCTCTTCGCGGGCCGCATCCAGCCCCTCAAGGCCCCCGACATCCTGCTGCGCGCCGTCGCCGAGCTGGTCGACCGCGACCCCACCATGCGCCGCAGGCTCGTCGTGCCCGTCGTCGGCGGCCCCAGCGGCAGCGGCCTCGCCAAGCCCGAGGGCCTGCAGAAGCTCGCCGCCCGCCTCGGGATCACCGACCTGGTCCACTTCCACCCGCCGGTCCGCCAGGACCAGCTCGCCGACTGGTTCCGGGCCGCGTCCGTCCTGGTCATGCCCTCCTACAACGAGTCCTTCGGACTGGTCGCCCTGGAGGCCCAGGCCACCGGCACCCCGGTCCTCGCCGCCGCCGTCGGCGGCCTCCCGGTCGCCGTCAACGACGGGGTCACCGGCATCCTCGTACCCGGTCACGACCCCGTCGACTACGCGCGCGAACTGCGCCGCTTCGTCGACGACCCGGCCCTGACCGACCGGATGGGGCACGAGGCGGCCCGCCACGCGCGGTTCTTCGGCTGGGACACGGCCGCGAGCGGCACCGCCGACGTGTACACGGCGGCGATGCATGATCATCGGCGTCGCGTACGCTCCCACCATGGCTGAGACCGCCGCGACCGACATCATCGAGAGCACGCTGGACGACGCCGGACTGGAGTGGGAGAACCCCGGGCCGGGCTCGTACGTCGTCACGCTGCCCGGCACCCGCAAGCTGTCGACCACCTGCTCCCTCAAAGTGGGCAAGCACTCCCTGTCGGTGAACGCGTTCGTCATCCGCCACCCCGACGAGAACGAACCGGCCGTGCACCGCTGGCTGCTGGAGCGCAACCTCAAGCTCTACGGGATGGCCTACGCCGTCGACCGCCTCGGCGACGTCTACCTGACGGCGCGGCTGCCGCTCGCCGTGGTGACCCCGCAGGAGCTGGACCGCGTACTCGGGGCGGTGCTCGAAGGCGCCGACGGCGCGTTCAACACCCTGCTGGAGCTGGGCTTCGCGAGCGCCATCCGCAAGGAGTACGCGTGGCGGGTCTCGCGAGGCGAGTCCACCCGCAACCTCGACGCCTTCAAGCACCTGACGGATCGCCCGGGGCCGCGGGGCCCGACGGAGTAGCCGGTGCGGGCGGTTCGGGCCGTACGGCGTGCACGGCCCGTGCGGGCGTGCGCGCCGTAGGGGCCGTGCGGGCTGTACGAGCCGTGCGCGCCGTACGTTCCTACGCGGCCGGAGTGACCTCCGGCGCCGCCACCCCGGGCGCCACCACGACCTCAGGAACCTCGGGCGCGGGCGCCTGCGGCAGGTTCCGCATCAGCAGCCAGTAACCGAGGCCCGCCAGCGAACCCAGCACCGCCATCGCCCCCCACAGCCAGCCCGCGCCGAACTCGTCGATGACGAAGCCCGCCGACAGCGGCGCGATCAGCGAGGCAACCGCCCACGACATCGTGTACATGCCCTGGTAGCGGCCGCGGCCGTGGGTCGGGGACAGCCGGGCCACCAGACCCATCTGGGTGGGCGAGTTGATGATCTCGGCCACCGTCCAGACGCAGACGGTCAGCGCGATCACCCCGAGCGAACCGCCGAACGCGGTCATCCCGAACCCGTACCCGGCCAGCAACGCCGAGGCCACCAGCAGCTTCTGCGGATCACGGTGCTCGATCAGCCGGGTCACCGGGATCTGCAGCAGCACGATCAGCACCCCGTTGAGGGCGATCACCATCCCGTACTCACCCGGCGCGAAACCCGCCGCGCCCATCGACAGCGGCAGCCCGAACGAGCCCTGCATGAAGATCAGCGAGATGAGGAACGACAGCCCGACGACCCCCATGAAGCGCCTGTCACGCAGTACGGTCCCCATCCCGATCTCCGGCTCGCCGCCCCCCGCCGCCCCGTCCGCGCCCTGGTCCGGCCGCGATTCGGGCAGCTTGACGTAGACGAGCACCGCACAGGCCAGGGTCAGGGCGGCCTCGCCGAGGAAGCCCACGAGGTAGCTGTACTCGGCGATGAAACCGGCGGCCGTCGCCGACACCGCGAACCCGAGGTTGATCGCCCAGTAGTTCAGCGCGAAGGCCCGCACCCGGTCCTCGGGCTTCACGATGTCGGCCATCATCGCCTGCACCGCCGGGCGGGAGGCGTTCGAGGTCATGCCGACGAGCAGGGCCACGGCCGCGATCGCCGCCGGGTGCTGCATGAAGCCGAGCAGGGCGACCGAGAAGGCCGTCGAGACCTGGGCGGCCATCAGCGTCGGCCGCCGCCCCAGCCGGTCCGTCATCACCCCGGCGACCAGCGAGGACACCACCCCGCCGAGCCCGTGCAACGCCACCACGAGCCCCGCGAACGACGCCGAGTAGCCCCGCTCCAGCGTCAGGTACAAGGTCATGAATGTGGCGACGAAAGCCCCGAGCCGGTTCACCAGGGTGCTGGTCCACAGCCACCAGAACTCGCGCGGCAGACCCGACACGCTGGCGCGCGCGGCCCCCCTCATCCTGTCAACGGACATACGGATCCCCCTGGCGATGTAAGTGGTGCGGCTGCGAACCGCACGTTACGACTGGAGGCGCTCGGACGCCACTCGATTGACGCGGCACGTCAATTGGGGACCGTCCCCCGCGGGGCGCCGCCGACGCGCGCGGGACATTCGGCGTCCATTAGGCTCGTACGCATGGCCGACGCACCGTACAAGCTGATCCTCCTCCGTCACGGCGAGAGCGAGTGGAACGCGAAGAACCTGTTCACCGGCTGGGTGGACGTCAATCTCAACGAGAAGGGCGAGAAGGAGGCGGTCCGCGGCGGTGAGCTGCTCAAGGACGCCGGCCTGCTCCCCGACGTCGTGCACACCTCGCTCCAGAAGCGCGCGATCCGCACCGCGCAGATGGCGCTCGAGGCAGCCGACCGCCACTGGATCCCGGTCCACCGCTCCTGGCGCCTGAACGAGCGCCACTACGGCGCCCTCCAGGGCAAGGACAAGGCCCAGACCCTCGCCGAGTTCGGCGAGGAGCAGTTCATGCTGTGGCGCCGCTCGTACGACACCCCGCCGCCCGCCCTTGAGGACGGCACCGAGTTCTCGCAGTCCGGGGACCCGCGCTACGCCTCCATCCCGCCGGAGCTGCGCCCCCGTACGGAGTGCCTGAAGGACGTCGTCGTCCGCATGCTGCCGTACTGGTACGACGCGATCGTCCCGGACCTGCTGACCGGCCGCACCGTCCTGGTCGCCGCCCACGGCAACTCCCTGCGCGCGCTCGTCAAGCACCTCGACGGCGTCTCCGACGCGGACATCGCGGGCCTGAACATCCCGACCGGCATCCCGCTCGCCTACGAACTGGACGCGGAGTTCAAGCCCCTGAACCCGGGCGGCACCTACCTCGACCCGGACGCCGCCGCGGCCGCGATCGAAGCCGTCAAGAACCAGGGCAAGAAGAAGTAGCCCCGAGCCGCGAAACGGGCCCCCTGCCCGCCGGTTTCCGGCGGGCAGGGGGCCCGTGTCGTGACTGGCGTCGGGTCAGCCGCCGCACTGGCACGGGGCGCCGGACTGGCAGCCGCAGCCGCAGCCCGAGCCGCAGCCGCAGGCCGCGAGCAGGGGGAGGCGCAGGGCCTCCGGCGGCTGGTGCTCCTGCTCGGGCGTGATGGGGACGGGGGAATCGGACATGGTTCCTCCTCGCAGGCGTACCGGTCGTACTGCCTTTGCCTCATTCATGCCCAGCCGCGCGGGCGCGTCAACGGCGCATTGGGGCAAGGCCGGCATGTGGCCGGCCCGCACCCGCCCCGCACCCGCCCCGCCCTCGGCAAGCGCCCCGACACGCGCCCGTGACGCGCCCGTGACGCCCCGTCAGGCGCGCGGTTAGGCGCCCTCGACCGCCGTCGGCGGCTGGAGCTCGTCCGCGTGCTCGCCCGTCACCAGGTAGACGACGCGCTTCGCCACCGATACCGCGTGGTCCGCGAACCGCTCGTAGTAGCGGCCCAGCAGCGTCACGTCGACCGCCGTCTCGATGCCGTGCTTCCAGCGGTCGTCCATCAGGTGCTGGAACAGCGTCCGGTGCAGCTGGTCCATCTCGTCGTCGTCCTGCTCCAGCTGGAGCGCGAGGTCGACGTCCTTCGTGATGATGACCTCGGCGGCCTTCGCCATCAGGCGCTGCGCCAGCTGACCCATTTCCAGGATGGTCGCGTGCAGGTCGCGCGGGACCGCCGTGTCCGGGAAGCGCAGGCGGGCGAGCTTGGCCACGTGCTGGGCCAGGTCGCCGGAGCGCTCCAGGTCCGCGCTCATGCGCAGCGAGGTCACCACGATGCGCAGGTCGGTGGCCACGGGCTGCTGGCGGGCCAGCAGCGCGATGGCGCGGGCCTCCAGGTCGTGCTGGAGGTCGTCCACCTTCTGGTCGGCGGCGATGACGCTCTCGGCGAGCTTGAGATCGGCGTCGAGCATGGCGGTGGTGGCCCGGCCGATCGCGGAACCGACGAGCCGGGCCATCTCGACCAGGCCTTCTCCGATCGAGTCCAGTTCCTCGTGGTACGCGTCCCGCATGGTGGGTGTCCCTCTCTTGCGTCGTGCCCCGTGTGTACGTCGGGCCCGTGGTTACGTCGTTCCCGTCCTGCCTCGTGGCCAGGGGCGCCGGGGGCGCCGGGGGCCGGGGCGTCTCGCCCCACGGTGACAGGTTGAGCCGTAAACGCGTCCGACTCCGGCACCACAAGTGAATCAACCCCGTCGCCAGGGTGAACTCTGGGCGACGACTGTTCGAGGTGCCACCCGAACGGCTGTGGAACTCTCGTCGTACCTGCTTAACCTGGACACATGGACGTGAACGCGGCGGTCGCCGCAGCTGCAGCGATCGCCGGGTTGTGCACCGGTGTGATCGCCATGCTGGCGTTCCGCTGGAGCGAGCGCGACCAAGCCCGCCCCACCCGGAGCTCCATGCGCCCCGACATCAATGCGGTACTCCCGCCCGGAGTGGACACCGTCCTCTCCGTACTCCGCTCCTCCGCCGTCGTACTGGACGAGGGTGACGCGGTGGTCAAGGCCAGCTCCGCGGCGTACGCCCTCGGCCTGGTCCGCGGCGGCAAACTCGCCGTGGAGCCCATGCTCCACATGGCCCGCGACACCCGCCGCGACGGGGAGATACGCCAGATCGAACTGGACCTCCCGCGCCGCGGCACCGGCCGCGGCGAGGCCCTCGCCGTCTCGGCGCGGGTCGCGCCGCTCGGCTCCCGGCTGGTCCTGCTGCTGGTCGAGGACCTCACGGAGGCCCGCCGGATCGAAGCGGTCCGCCGTGACTTCGTCGCCAACGTCTCGCACGAGCTGAAGACCCCCGTCGGCGCGATCTCCCTGCTGTCCGAAGCCGTCATGGACGCGGCCGACGACCCCGAGGCGGTCACCCGCTTCGCGGGCCGCATGCAGATCGAGGCCACCCGGCTGATCAACCTCGTCCAGGAGCTGATCGACCTCTCCCGGGTCCAGAACGACGACCCGCTGGAGGACGCCGAGCCGGTCCGGGCCGACACCCTGGTCGCCGAGGCCATCGACCGCTGCCGCCACACGGCCTCCTCGAAGCAGATCACCATGGCCGTCGGCGGTACCGCTGACCTGCGGATCTGGGGAAACCGGGGGCAGCTCGCCGCGGCCCTCGGAAACCTGGTCGAGAACGCCGTGAACTACAGCCCCGCCCGCACCCGCGTCGGCATCGCCGCGCGCCGGGTGAACGCGCCGGGTGGAGACTTGATCGAGATAGCCGTGACCGACCAGGGCATCGGCATCCCGGAAAAGGACCGTGAGCGCATCTTCGAGCGCTTCTACCGCGTGGACCCGGCCCGCTCCCGTGCCACGGGAGGCACCGGCCTCGGCCTCGCGATCGTGAAGCACGTGGCCGCCTCGCACGGCGGGGAGGTCGCGGTGTGGAGCTCGGAGGGCCAGGGCTCCACATTCACCCTGCGGCTTCCCGAAGCCGCCGTACCCGCAGACGCGGCCGCCCCCGCATCCGCCCGACCCGTGCTCCAGACCGAACCAGCCATCCCTGCCCCGGAGGTCCTTCCGTGACCCGAGTGCTCGTCGTCGAGGATGAGGAATCCTTCAGCGACGCCCTGTCCTACATGCTCCGCAAGGAGGGCTTCGAGGTCGCGATCGCCGCGACCGGGCCCGACGGGCTGGATGAGTTCGAGCGCAACGGCGCCGACCTCGTCCTCCTCGACCTGATGCTCCCGGGCCTGCCCGGCACCGAGGTCTGCCGCCAGCTGCGCGGCCGCTCCAACGTGCCGGTGATCATGGTCACCGCCAAGGACAGTGAGATCGACAAGGTGGTCGGGCTGGAGATAGGAGCCGACGACTACGTGACCAAGCCCTTCTCCTCGCGCGAACTGGTCGCCCGCATCCGCGCGGTCCTGCGCCGCCGCGGCGAGCCGGAAGAGGTCGCCCCGGCGGCCCTGGAGGCGGGCCCGGTCCGCATGGACGTGGACCGCCACGTGGTCACCGTCGCCGGTGCCAAGGTCGACCTCCCGCTCAAGGAGTTCGACCTCCTGGAGATGCTGCTGCGCAACGCGGGCCGCGTACTGACCCGCATGCAGCTGATCGACCGGGTGTGGGGCGCGGACTACGTGGGGGACACCAAGACCCTCGACGTCCACGTCAAGCGCCTGCGCGCCAAGATCGAGCCCGACCCGGGCGCGCCGCGGTACCTGGTCACGGTGCGCGGCCTCGGCTACAAGTTCGAGCCGTAAACCGGATCCGTACACGGGCCCCTCAGCGGGCCTGCGAGCGGGCCCCTCAGCGGGTCCGTACGCCGGTCGGTAAGCCGCCGGTCCGTACGCAGAAGGAGGGCCTCCCCCCGGGATCGGGGGAGGCCCTCCTTCGCTGTGTGCGCGTACGGGCGTCAGTGACCCGCGCTGTGCGACGCCGAGGCCGCCGGGGCCGCCGGGGCCGTCGGGCTGCCGGAGACGGAGCCGGGGGCGGTCGAGGACGGCGAACCCGAGGTGGTCGCGCCCCCGGGACCCGAGGGGGAGGGCGAGGCGCCGACGGACGGCGTGGGGCCCGCGGCGGGGGCCTCGGTCGGGCCGAAGCCCGCGTAGTAGCCGGTGGCGGGGACGACGGAGGCCGCCAGCTCGACGTCACCGGCCTGGCTGAGCTGGAACACGATCTTCTGCGAGTCGCCGTCCTTGACGGCCTGGCGGCCGCCCTCGATGACGGCGGTGGCGTTGCCCTTGCCGCCGAGCACGACGGAGCCGTGCGCGGGCACGGTGACCTTCGCGGCGCCCGTGGCGTCCTTGAGCGTGATCTTGCCCTTGGCACCCGCAAGGGTGACGGCGTCGAGGGTCTGCGGCTTGGCGCCGCCGTTGAAGACCGTCGCCGAGACGACGGCGGGGCCCTTCGCGTCCTTGGCGCCCTGGGTGATGACCAGCGCGTTCTGGACCTTGATGTCGCCCTTGGTCACGAAGGCGTTGTCCGGCGTGATGGCGAGCGTCTGTGCGTCGTTGCCCGCGCCGCATGCGGCGAGCGAGGCAATCGAGAACGCGATGGCGGAGGCGGCGAGAGCGCCGCGTCGAAGGCTGCGGCTCACGGCGGCGGCATCTCCTAGGACGTACGGACGGAGGGACGGTCAGGCGGTGGAGCGGGTGAGGCGGGTGCGGCAGGTGAAGACGATGGAACGCGCACGCGCTCGGGCGCTGGTAAAGCCGCCCTAAGTGTGTGTCAGCGGGCTTAGGTTACCGAGCCGCCGCCCCGCCCCCGCACCCGACCCTCCGCAGGGGGCGGGCCACCCTGAACCGGTCGGCCCGATCGTGTAACCGGTCGCGGTTGATCAGAGGCCGGCATATCGCGCGGCGCCCGCATGAGTGATCAATTCCGGGATTCCCTCGAACAGGCCCTCGTGATCAATTCAGGATTGGGCCGGAACCCGCTACAGACTCGCCCCACCAGTCGAACGGAGTACTTCGGTTTCGCCACTCCGAAACGGTCAAAACGGGACGTACGTCACGTCGGGCGAGTCGTGTCTCGGGTGTAGCTTGGTCGATTCCGCTCGTCCGCGCAGCGGCTCCGACCTGCGAATACCCCCTTCCGGAACCCTTCCGCAGCACGTTCGAGTCGCTGTTGTCAAGCCCCGAGATAGGCCCTGACCTGCGAAAACGCCATTCATAACAGTCGGTTCTCGTGTTACCCTGGATAGCCACGGAAGGGGTACCTGTCACATGACGTTCAAGGTTGGCGACACCGTGGTCTATCCCCATCACGGGGCCGCGCTGATCGAGGCTATCGAAACTCGCCAGATCAAAGGCGTGGACAAGACCTACTTGGTGCTCAAGGTCGCCCAGGGTGACCTGACGGTTCGCGTCCCTGCGGACAACGCGGAGTTCGTGGGCGTCCGCGATGTGGTCGGCCAGGAAGGGCTGGACCGGGTCTTCGAGGTGCTTCGTGCACCGTTCGCCGAAGAGCCGACGAACTGGTCCCGTCGCTACAAGGCAAATCTGGAAAAGCTCGCCTCTGGCGATGTCATCAAGGTCGCGGAAGTCGTACGTGACCTGTGGCGTCGTGAGCGTGAGCGCGGGCTCTCCGCGGGCGAGAAGCGCATGCTCGCGAAGGCGCGCCAGATCCTGGTGAGCGAGCTCGCGCTCGCCGAGAACACCAACGAGGACAAGGCCGAGGCCCTCCTCGACGAGGTTCTCGCGTCCTGACGCGACGAACCGTCCACACAGCAGTCGTGCCGCGGCGCCCGATGACGGCCCTCTCGCTCGCCGAGAGGACTGTCGCCGGGCGCTGTGGCATGTCTGTATCCCCACAGACGAGATCCCCACAGACGAGCGCGCGGACGAGCGCACAGGCAAGCGCGCGAACGCACCCGCCGTACCCAGCCGAACCACCTCTGCCGCACCACTCCTGCGCCCGCGCGCGGCGCAGTGGCGTGCCGGGTCCGGGCAGCCGGCTCGACCGGTCGTCACGGAAGGGGCGAGGGCATCGCACCCGGCACGCTTCTGGCCATACCCACGTCGGCCGAAGCCACAAACCCGGAGCCACCACCGATGTATGACGAAACGCGCCCCCACCGCACCGCCGCGGTGATCCCCGCGGCAGGCCGCGGCACCCGGCTGGGCCCGGGCGCCCCCAAGGCCCTGCGTTCCCTGGGCGGCGTCCCCATGCTGATCCACGCCGTACGCGCCATGGCCCGCTCCCGCGCCGTCTCGCTCGTGGTCGTCGTCGCCCCGCCCGAGGGCGCCGCCGAGGTCCGCCACCTCCTCGACGAGCACGCGCTGCCCGAGCGCACCGACTTCCTGGTCGTCCCCGGCGGGGAGACCCGCCAGGAGTCCGTACGGGCCGGCCTGGCCGCCCTCCCGGACACCATCACCTCCGTACTCGTCCACGACGCGGCCCGCCCCCTGGTCCCCGTGGACACCGTCGACGCCGTCATCGAAGCCGTCCGCGACGGTGCGCCCGCCGTGGTCCCCGCCATGCCGCTGACCGACACCGTCAAGGAAGTCGAACCCGGCAAGCCGGGCGAGCCCGAGCCCGTCGTCGCCACCCCCGAGCGGGCCCGGCTGCGCGCCGTGCAGACCCCGCAGGGCTTCGACCTGGCCACCCTGCTCCGCGCCCACGACAGCCTCGCCGTCAAGGGCGAGGGCGCCACCGACGACGCCGCAATGGTGGAAAAGCTCGGGGTGCCCGTCGTACTCATCCCCGGCCACGAAGAGGCCTTCAAGGTGACCCGCCCCCTCGACCTGGTCCTCGCCGAGGCCGTACTCGCCCGCAGGAGGGCCACCGATGCCTACTAGCCCGCACCCGGCCCCCGCGCTCCTGATCCCGCGGACCGGCATCGGCACCGACGTCCACGCCTTCGAGGCCGGCCGCGAACTGTGGTGCGCGGGCCTCTTCTGGGAGGGCGAGGACGGCCTCGCCGGGCACTCCGACGGCGATGTCGCCGCCCACGCCGCCTGCGACGCCCTCTTCTCCGCGGCGGGCGTCGGCGACCTCGGCGCACACTTCGGCACCTCCCGCCCGGAGTGGTCCGGCGCCTCCGGCGTCACCCTCCTGGCCGAGGCCGCCCGGATCGTCCGCGCCGAGGGCTTCGAGATCGGCAACATCGCCGTGCAGGTCATCGGCGTACGCCCGAAGATCGGCAAGCGGCGCGACGAAGCGCAGAAGACCCTGGCCGCCGCGGCCGGAGCCCCCGTCTCCGTTTCCGGCACCACCACCGACGGCCTCGGTCTCACCGGCCGCGCCGAGGGCCTCGCCGCGATCGCCACGGCGCTCGTGTACCGCACGAGCGGGGCCTGAGGACGGCCGTACGAGCGCCCCGCACGGCACCGCTTCGGCAACAAAGCCGACCCGCGCCCCCGAAAGGGTCGCGGGGCACTGCCGCGCGCGCACTACCCTGGATGCCGTGACTCTTCGCCTGTACGACACCAGCGCCCGGCAGATCCGTGACTTCACTCCGCTCACCGCGGGCTGCGTCTCGATCTACCTGTGTGGTGCCACCGTTCAGGCGGCGCCGCACATCGGCCACGTCCGCTCGTACCTGAACTTCGACCTCATGCGCCGCTGGTTCACCTACCGCGGCCTCGACGTCACCTTCATCCGCAACGTCACCGACATCGACGACAAGATCATCGCGAAGGCGGAGGCGCAGGGCCGCCCGTGGTGGTCCATCGGCTACGAGAACGAGCGCGCCTTCAACGACGGCTACGCCGCGCTGGGCTGCCTCCCGCCCACGTACGAGCCGCGCGCCACCGGCCACGTGCCGGAGATGATCGAGATGATGCGCGTCCTCATCGAGCGCGGCCACGCCTACGTCGCGGACGGCAGCGTCTACTTCGACGTGCGCTCCTTCCCCGGCTACCTGGAGCTGTCCAACCAGGACATCGACGACCTGCGCCAGCCCACCGAGAGCGGCATCACCGGCAAGCGCGACCCCCGCGACTTCGCCATGTGGAAGGCCTCCAAGCCCGGCGAGCCCGACTGGGAGACCCCCTGGGGCCGCGGCCGTCCCGGCTGGCACCTGGAGTGCTCCGCCATGGCCCACAAGTACCTGGGCAGCGCCTTCGACATCCACGGCGGCGGGCTCGACCTGATCTTCCCGCACCACGAGAACGAGATCGTGCAGGCCAAGGCCTTCGGCGACGAGTTCGCGAAGTACTGGGTGCACAACGCCTGGGTCACCCTGTCCGGCGAGAAGATGTCGAAGTCGCTCGGCAACTCCGTCCTCGTCTCCGAGATGGTCAAGGTCTGGCGCCCCATCGTGCTGCGCTACTACCTCGGCACCCCGCACTACCGCTCGATGATCGAGTACAGCGAGGAATCCCTGCGCGAGGCCGAATCCGGCTTCGCCCGCATCGAGGGATTCATCCAGCGCGTCATCGAGAAGGCGGGCACGCCCGTCGAACCCGCCGCCGAGGTGCCCCCGGCCTTCGCCGAAGCCATGGACGACGACCTCGGCGTCCCCCAGGCCCTCGCGATCATCCACACCACCGTCCGCCAGGGCAACAGCGCACTCGCCGCCGACGACAAGGACGCCGCGATCGCGCGCCTGTCAGAGGTACGGGCCATGCTGGGCGTCCTCGGACTCGACCCGCTCGACCCCTACTGGGCCGGGGAGGCCGACCGCGGCGAAGACCTCCACGGCGCCGTCGACACCCTCGTACGCCTCGTCCTGGAGCAGCGCGAATCCGCGCGGGCCCGCAAGGACTGGGCCACCGCGGACGCGATCCGCGACCAGCTCCAGCAGTCCGGACTGGTCATCGAGGACGGCCCGAGCGGCCCCCGCTGGACCCTCGGCCCCCGCTGAGACCAGCTCGTTGTGCCGCCCGGCGCTCCGGGCGGCACACTCTTCATACGTACACACTGCTGAATAAACGAAACAGGTACAGGTCATGGCCGGGAACAGCCAGCGCAGGAACCGCCGCACGTCCAACAAGAAGGGCGCGACGGTCGGCAGCGGTGGCCAGCGGCGCAAGGGCCTGGAAGGCAAGGGCCCGACCCCGCCCGCCGGCGAGCGCAAGGGCCACAAGAAGAACCGCGTCGGCAACGCGATGGCCAAGGCGGCCGCCAAGCGCCGCCCCGCCCCCCGCCGCGGCGGCCCCAAGGGCACCAGCGAGATGGTCGTCGGCCGCAACCCGGTCTTCGAGGCCCTGCGTGACGGCGTACCCGCCACCACCCTCTACGTCCAGCAGTTCATCGACAACGACGAGCGCGTGCGCGAAGCCCTCCAGCTCGCCTCCGAGCGCGGCAACATCAACCTGATGGAAGCCCCGCGCCCCGAGCTGGACCGCATGACCAACGGGCTCAACCACCAGGGCCTGGTCCTCCAGGTCCCGCCGTACGAGTACGCCCAGCCCGACGAGCTGACCGCCGCCGCCTACGACAACGGCGAGGACCCCCTCATCGTCGCCCTCGACGGCGTCACCGACCCCCGCAACCTCGGCGCGATCGTCCGGTCCGTCTCCGCCTTCGGCGGGCACGGCGTGGTCATCCCCGAGCGTCGCGCCGCCAGCATGACCGCGGGCGCCTGGAAGTCCTCCGCCGGCACCGCCGCCCGCACCCCGGTCTCGCGCGTCACCAACCTGACCCGCGCCCTGGAGGCCTACAAGAAGGAAGGCCTCACCGTCGTGGGCCTCTCCGCCGACGGCACCCACACGGTCAACGACCTCGAACACCTCGGCGGCCCGGTCGTCATCGTCATCGGCAGCGAGGGCAAGGGCCTCGGCCGCCTCGTCGGCGAGACCTGCGACTACCTCGTCCGCATCCCGATGCCGGGCGGCGCCGAATCCCTCAACGCGGGTGTCGCGGCCGGTGTGGTTCTTTACGAAGCCGCGCGTCGCCGCGCCTGAGCACTCCCCTTTGGTACCGGGCCGGGTGAACGCTTTCACCCGGCCGGGTCCCGCCCGGGCCCCCGAAAAGGCTGGATCTTGACGGGTCTCGGACACATACCTGCTGTCAAGGCAGTGTCCTAAACACTCATCACTCGGTTAGATGAGTGTGGACACCAGAACGCCAGGGTTCGACGAACAGCCCGCGCTGAGCATGGTCAAGGTGCCGTGCGACCCCGCACAGGTCATCGTCAACCACGCCAGCTTCCGTGTGCGGCTCGCTCCGAGCCCGAGCGCGCGTCCCAAGGCCCCCGCGAACGCCCCCTTCCCGGGACGCGCCCCCGCTCTCGGCGGGGCCCTCGCCGCCGCCGGAGCGACCCGCCGCCGCGCGCCCGTCGTCTGGAGCGGCAAGTCCGCCCCCGGCGACGCCGCGGCCATGGGCGGCCTCCTCCAGGCCGTGCGGGAAGCCGGGCGCGCCCACGACGAGTACGACGGCGGCGACACCCAGGTCATCCCGCGCATCGACCTCGCCCAGGACCTCGCCGACGACACCCTCACCACGCCGACCGTCATCGGTCAGCGCAGCTACGGCGACGCCGACGACACCCGCGCGATGGCGCCCGTACGCGACCTGCCCTACGGGCCCGGCTACGGAGACCCGCACGACGGGTCGGGCGCGGGCACCGACGAGTCCCGGCGCGCCGCCGACGCGCGCGGCCAGGCCTCGTACTACCCGGGCCGCCGGATGAACCTCGGCGTCGTCCTGCTCCCGCTCCGCGTCTTCCTCGGCTTCATCTCCGTGTACGCGGGCATGGGCAAACTGTGCGACCCCGTCTACTTCGACGGCGGCGAACGCGGCTCCATGGTCACCTGGCTGCGCACCCTGCACCCCTGGGCGCTGGCCGAGCCCCTGCGGGACTTCGCCCTCGCCCACCCGGTCGGCGCCGGTCTCAGCGTCGCCTTCCTCCAGGTCGCCGTCGGCGTACTCACCGTCTTCGGCCTGTGGCAGCGCTTCGCCGCCTGCTTCGGAGCGCTCCTGTCCGCGGCCCTGCTCATGACCGTCAGCTGGAAGACCGTCCCCGCCTACGACGCCCCCGACATCATCTACCTCGCCGCCTGGAGCCCCCTGATCATCGCGGGCGCCCCCGTCTACTCCCTCGACGGACGCCTCGCGGGCGAAGCCTGGCGCACCCTCGGCCCCCGCTCCGAAATCTGGCGGCTGCGCCGCCGGGTCCTGCGCCGCGGCGCCGTCATGGCCACCGTCGTCTGCGGACTCACCCTGCTCGTCGGCTCCCTCCTCGGCGGCGCGGTCCGCTCCTCCACCGTCGTCACCGTCCCCGGACCCGGCCAGGCCCCCAGCAACTACCTGCCGGGCACCCCGCTCCCGCACGAGCCCTCGAAGGCCCAGCAGCCCACCGCCAAGCAGCCCACCAAGTCCGCCCAGCCCTCCGCGAAGGCATCGGCGTCCGCGTCCACGCCCGGACGTACGAGCTCCGGCGCACCCTCCAAGTCCACCGCGGGCAGCGGCTCCGGGGCACCCGCCGCGACCCGCCAGCCCCAGCGCGGCAGCTCCCCCCGCCAGAGCCCTCAGCAGAAGCCCTCCTCGTCCTCCACGGGCGCCCGCTCCGGCGCCTCCACCCCGGCGAAGAAGCCCGGCCTGGTCGGCGGACTCCTGGGCGACTGACCGGCCCGGCCGACCCCGGTCGCCTTCCGGCAGCCCACTGGCCGCCCACGGACCCGCTAGAGGGGTCTGTGGGCGGCCAGTTCGCGTGCCGCCTCGGTCAGGTCCTTCGCCGTGTCGATGGCCCGCCAGTACGCCCCTTGGGGCAGCGGGAAGCCCGCCAGCCGGCGCTCGCGGGCCAACCGCGGGAACGTCGTACGCTCGTGATCGCCCACGTCGGGCAGCAGCGCGGCGAATCCGGCCGAGAAGACGTACACCCCGGCGTTGACCAGATAAGGGGACGGCGGGGACTCGATGAAGTCCAGCACCTGACCGAACTCGTTGGTCTCCACCACCCCCCATGGAATCCGCGGCCGCGCGAGCGCCAGCGTCGCCGTCGCCGCCCGCTCCGCGTGGAAGGCCGCCATCTCCCGCAGGGAGAACCGGGTCCAGATGTCCCCGTTGGTCGCGTACCAGGGCCCGTCCGGATCCGGCAACCGCGCCGCCGCGTACTTCAGCCCGCCACCTCGCCCCAGCGGCTCATCCTCCACCACCGTGCGCACGCGCAACGGGAGTTCGGTCCCCGCCAGCCACTCCTGGAGCACCTCCGCGAGGTGCCCGCACGAGATCACGGCATCCGTGACCCCCTCGGCGGCCAGCCACGCGAGCTGGTGCCCGATGATCGGCACTCCCGTCCCCGGGATCTCCACCATCGGCTTCGGCCGGTCGTCCGTATACGGCCGCAGCCGCGAACCCTGGCCGCCCGCCAGGATCACCGCCTGAGTGGGCGGCGCCTGGGAGGACGGAACGGGGTGCGCGGCCGCGAGATGCCGAACAGGGGGAAGGGAACTGGCTTCTGGGACGTCCGTCATGCGGGGCAGCCTAGGGGGAGCCCAGGCCCGCCGGGGTCAGCTGAAGGAGGCGACACCGGCCGCGTACGACGTGTCGCACACGGGGCGGGCGAACGACTGGGCCTTCGTCGGCCCGTACGCGTCCACCGCGGCACGGCCGATCGCCCGGGCGATGCCCACGCAGTGGTCCGCCAGCGAAGGCCGCCGGTCCACCTCCTTCTGGAGGTGCGTGAGGACGACGCCCGGCTCCTCCCCCTGCTGCAACTCGCTCAACAGCTTGTCGCGCAGCACGTCCTGCGCGGACATCGGCTTCGCGGGGGCGTTCACGTTCTCGGCGGAGGCGGTGAGGATCTGGGACGGAGTGCTGTCGGCCCAAGGAACCATCGTGACCGCCAGGGTCCCGGACAGGACCAGGACGACGGGCAGGACCAGGGCGAGGGAACGGCCGATACGGCGGGCAGAGTGGGTCACGAAGGCGAGAGTAGCGCTCGGTGAAGGTTTGGCGACATTTAGTCACCCGGTCGGGGGATGGTTCGACGTGGCTTTTCGAATGGGGCGTTGACGCACACGGATCGAAAAGCACCGCTCTGCCGGGGAAAATGGGTGTTGGGCGCGACCACCGCGCCCAACACCCGACCCGAGCCGATCAGTTGGCGAGACGCTCGCCCGACGAGGTCGAGAACACGTGCGCCTCACCGGTACGCGGCACCACGTGGAGGGTCGAGCCCTTCTCCGGCACCTGGCGGCCGTTGACCCGGACCACGATGTCCTGCGGCTTGTCGTCGATCGTGGCCGTGCCGTAGACGTACCCGTCCGCGCCCAGTTCCTCGACGACGTTGACCGTGACGGCCAGACCGCCCTCGGCGGCGATGTCGAAGTGCTCGGGACGCACGCCGACCGTCACCGTACGGTCACCCGCGTCCGCGGCGGCGGAGAGCGCCTCGCGGGCGATCGGGACCACGCTGTCGCCGAAGGTCACGCCACCGTCGGTGATCGGCACCTCGACCAGGTTCATCGCGGGCGAGCCGATGAAGCCCGCGACGAAGAGGTTCGCCGGGCGGTCGTACATGTTGCGCGGGGTGTCCACCTGCTGGAGCAGCCCGTCCTTGAGCACGGCGACCCGGTCGCCCATGGTCATGGCCTCGACCTGGTCGTGGGTGACGTAGACGGTGGTGATGCCCAGGCGGCGCTGGAGGCTGGCGATCTGCGTGCGGGTGCTGACGCGGAGCTTGGCGTCCAGGTTCGACAGCGGCTCGTCCATGAGGAACACCTGCGGCTGGCGGACGATGGCCCGGCCCATGGCGACGCGCTGGCGCTGGCCGCCGGAGAGCGCCTTCGGCTTGCGGTCGAGGTACGCGCGCAGGTCCAGGATGTCCGCGGCCTCTTCGACCTTCTTGCGGATGCTGGCCTTGTCCACACCGGCGATCTTGAGCGCGAAGCCCATGTTGTCGGCGACGGACATGTGCGGGTACAGCGCGTAGTTCTGGAACACCATCGCGATGTCCCGGTCCTTGGGCGGCAGGTGAGTGACGTCGCGGTCACCGATGCGGATCGCACCGCCGTTGACGTCCTCCAGCCCGGCGAGCATGCGCAGCGAGGTGGACTTGCCGCAGCCGGAGGGGCCGACGAGGACGAGGAACTCGCCGTCCTCGACGTGCAGCTCGAGCTGGTCGACGGCGGGCTTGTCGCCCGAGGTGTAGATGCGGGTCGCCTTGTCGAACGTGACAGAAGCCATGGTGATGAATCCCTTCTACCGGCAGGAACGTGCCGGACGATCCGAGTAGGAAGGTCTAGTCCACTTACGGGACTCCGCCCGACGCTACCGGGCGGACCCGGGTTCTGTCAGCCCTTGGCGGGTCACGGACCGGCGGATATTCCCGACAGACTCCGGGTCCGGCCCTGGGTACACTGCACAGGCGCCTCCTTAGCTCAGTCCGGCCAGAGCAACGCACTTGTAATGCGTAGGTCGTCGGTTCGAATCCGACAGGAGGCTCCGCCCCAGGTCAGGACGTTGCTGGCCGAGGGAATGCGTACGAAGGCGAGGGCTCCGGGTGATCACCCGGAGCCCTCGCCTTCGTATGTCGCGGGGTGGTCAGTGGCGGCCCGAGATGCGGTCGGCCAGGCGGGCCAGGGGGGTGGTCGTCGCCGCGTGGGTGGACGTCTCGTGGCGGTCGGCCTCGCGGTAGGCGGCGTAGAGGGCCTGGACGCCGAGCCAGCGGAAGGGCTCCGGCTCCCAGCGGCGGACGCGGTGGTTGACCCAGGGGAGGGCGGTCAGGGCGGTGGGCCCGGACTGGCCGGAGTCCTGCTGGACCAGGTCGCACAGGGTGCGGGCGGCGAGGTTGGCGGTGGCGACGCCCGAGCCGACATAGCCGCCGGCCCAGCCCAGACCCGTACTGCGGTCCAGGGTGACCGAGGCGCACCAGTCGCGGGGGACGCCGAGGACGCCGGACCAGGCGTGGGTGATGGGGGTGCCGGTGAGCTGGGGGAAGAAGGACGTGAGGAGGGTGGTGAGGGCCTCGATGGTGGCGGGCTGGGTGCGGCCGTCGTTGTCGGTGCGCGAGCCGTAGCGGTAGGGGACGCCCCGGCCGCCGATGGCGATGCGGTCGTCGGCGGTGCGCTGGGCGTACATGTAGGCGTGGGCCATGTCGCCGAGGGTGGCGCGGTCGGCCCAGCCGAGGGAGTCCCAGGTGGCTGCGGGGAGCGGGGCCGTGACGATCATCGAGGAGTTCATCGGGAGCCAGGAGCGCTTCTGGCCCTTGAGGGAGGCGGTGAAGCCCTCGGTGCAGCGCAGGACGTAGGGGGCGCGGACGGTGCCGTAGGGGGTGACGGCCTGCTTGGGCGCGATGGCGGTGACCGGGGTGGATTCGTGGATGGTCACGCCGAGGCGTTCGCAGGCGTCGGCGAGGCCGGTGACGAGTTTGGCGGGGTGGAGGCGGGCGCCGTGGGGGCTCCAGGTGCCGCCGACGGCGTCGGCGACGTCGATGCGGGCGCGGGTGTCGCGGGCGCCGAGCAGGACGCGGTCGGTTTCGCCGAAGGCGGTTTCGGCGGCGTGGAAGGCCTTGAGGCGGCTGAGCTGGGCGGGGGTGCGGGCGACTTCGAGGACGCCGCCGTGGTGGATGTCGGCGTCGATGCCTTCTTTGGCGGCGGTGTCGATGACCTCGGTGACGGTGTCGGTCATGGCTTTCTGGAGGCGTACGGCGGCCTCGTGGCCGTGCAGCTTGGCGTAGCGGTCGCGTCCGGCGATGCCGTTGTAGAGCCAGCCGCCGTTGCGTCCGGAGGCGCCGTAGCCGCAGAACTTCTGTTCCAGGACGGTGATCCGGAGGAAGGGGGCGGCCTGCTTGAGGTAGTAGGCGGTCCAGAGGCCGGTGTAGCCGCCGCCGACGATGACGACGTCGGCCGTGGCGTCGGCGGTGAGTGGTTCGCGCGGTGGTGGGGTGCCGTCCGCGGAGTACCAGAAGGAGATGCCGCCGTTGATCGTCGCGCTGGTCATGGGGGAGTGGTACACCGCGTTCCGCATGTGTGTCCAGGGTTCGGCCCGGGGTTCGACGGCCGACGGGCCCTAGGCTGCGGGCATGATGCGTACCGCTACCGCTGCAGATGTGCCCGTCCTTCACGCGATGGTTCGTGAACTGGCCGACTACGAGAAGGCCTTGCACGAGGCGCGGGCCACCGAGGAGCAGTTGCGGGAGGCCCTGTTCGGTGAGCGTCCGGCGGTGTTCGCGCACATCGCGGAGACGGAGTCGGGCGAGGTGGCGGGGTTCGCCCTGTGGTTCCTCAACTTCTCGACGTGGCGCGGGGTGCACGGCATCTACCTGGAGGACTTGTACGTCCGTCCGCAGCACCGTGGCGGCGGGTACGGGAAGGCGTTGCTGCGGGAGCTGGCGGGGTTGTGCGTGGAGCGCGGGTACGAGCGGCTGGAGTGGTCGGTGCTGGACTGGAATTCGTCTGCCGTCGATTTCTATCGATCGGTCGGAGCGGTGTCATTGGACGAGTGGACCGTGAACCGTCTGACGGGCGATGCCCTGCGCGAGCTGGGCGGGGCCCAGTAGCCGCCGGGCCCCGGCCGGTGCCGCGGGAATCGCGGTACCGGCCGGGTGGCGTCCGCGCCTATCCGACGCCGGGGACCGGGTGCTCCGGGGAGTCGAGCCAGGCCCAGGGAGTGCCGTCGGGGTTCACGGCGAGGCCGAACCGCTCGAATTCCGGACGGCCCTGGCTGTCCCACCAGACGTAGGCGGCCGTGACTTCGCCCCAGAGGTCCCGGGGCCCGGACTGGTAGACCTCGAACTCCCGCGCGTCGGGAACGAAGTCGATCGATGCCCAGGCGGTCACCCTCCCTGGTCGCACGTGGAGCCATTGCCGTTTCAGCCCTTACGGCTTGGTGGACCGCCCGCTGACATCAAACCCGCCCTGGGCGCGGCTCCGGGCGGGTACCTGTGGTGGGGGTCGATCGAACCCACGCCACCGGCGTTCTGTAAGGCCACCGCCGGGCCGGTGACCACCCGGGGCGAAGCGGACACCGCGCCGTACGCGGAAGTTGGACAAGGACACAAGCATTCCGCGCAGCACAGGGAGAAAGGTGAACTCCGCACGATGAGGAAACCGGCCCGCACGGAGTGGTGGGAGCGACTGCCGTCGGGGATTCAGGGCGAGATCGACGGGCGCGTGCTTCAGGACGCCATGCCCGGGGCGATCCGCCGTGTTGTCGACGTCGGCCTTGCCCGCGACGCGTATTGGCGATCGAGGCGGTCTGGGACGGCGACACTGTTCACAACTGGTTCGTAAGGCTGGTGGCCATCACGGCTGACCCCGCTGAGGAGCATGCGCTGGCCACCATCTACACCAGCACGGCCAAGAGGCATCTTGGGGAAGGTGCGGATTTCGACCAGGGTCATCCAGCGGCGCTGGCTGCTGAAAAGGTCCGCGGTGCCCTGGCCGCCCACCTATCGGTTCCGTTCCATTGTGCGAGTCCGGACACTCCGGGCGACGAAGCTCCGCGCTGGCAACCCCCGACGCCAGGCGGGAAGACCGAGGAAACCCGATCCATCACCCGAATTCGTGCTTGTCACGTTCGGGATGGTTCTTGACGGAACCTTGGCGTCGTGCGCTCTACCGGGCGTTCGGGGGAGCCGCCCTTGCCGGTCCGCTCGCCCGGCTTCTTCACCGAATGCCCTTGCGAGAGCTGAGCCGGGCCAGGATGCGGCGGTGCTCCACGTCCGTGACGATCCCCTGGCCCACGCGAATGGGGCTCGCCTCCGGCGTCTTCCGCGATCTTCCGGTCGTGCGCGGGGGGTTGTCGCCGCCGGCGCGGGGGGCGTTGTCAGTGGGGTGGGTCAGGATGGGGGGATGGCGCGAAAAGTGAAGGCTGTGCGGCGGGCGGAGGTGCGGTTGCCCGAGTTGGCGCCGTTCGTGGAAGGGGTGCTGGAGCCGGACGGGGATTACGACGGGCTGGAGTTCGCGGACCTGGACCTGGGCGGGCAGGAGGGGACCGGGGCCCGGTTCATGGACTGTGCGCTGCGTCGCTGTGCGCTGGACGAGACCGATCTGGCGCGGGCGCGGTTCATGGACGCCGTACTGGAGGGGGTGCGGGGGGTCGGCACCGATCTGGCGGGGGCTTCCCTGCGGGACGTGGAGCTGCGGGACGCCCGGCTGGGCGGGGTGCAGCTGCACGGGGCGGTGCTGGAGCGGGTCCTGGTGCGCGGCGGGAAGATCGATTACCTGAACCTGCGCGAGGCGCGGTTGAAGGACGTGGTCTTCGAGGGCTGCGTGCTGGTGGAGCCGGATTTCGCGGGGGCGGTGCTGGAGCGGGTGGAGTTCCGGGACTGTGCGCTGCGCGGGGTCGATTTCAGCGGGGTCCGGATGACGGACGTGGATCTGCGGGGTGCGGCGGAGCTGGGTATCGCGCGGGGGGTGGAGTCCCTGGGAGGTGCGGTGATCAGCCCGCCGCAGTTGCTGGACCTCGCTCCGGCGCTGGCCGCGCAGGTGGGGCTGCGGGTGGAGGTCTGAGGGGCGCCCTGCCTGCCGCTGCCCGGCTTATGCGGGGACGCGGGGGAAGCGGGTCTGGAGGGTCCAGATGGTGGGGTTGTCGCCCAGCCCGTCGTGCATGTCGGTGAGGTCCGCGATCACGTCGTGCAGGAAGTCACGGGCTTCGCGGCGCAGCAGGCGGTGGGTGAAGGTGAGGGGGGCTTCCTCGGGGTCCATCCAGTCGGCTTCGACGTCGACCCAGCCGAAGCGGCGCTCGAAGAGCATGCGGTCGGAGGATTCGGTGAAGTCGAGTTCGGCGTACTGGCGGTGGGCCGATCGGCTGCCGCGGGGGTCCTGGTCGAGCTGCTCGACGATGTCGCACAGGGCCCAGGCGAAGTCGAGGACGGGCACCCATCCCCAGGCTGTGGATACTTCCCGGTCCGCGTTGGTGTCGGCGAGGTAGACGTCCCCGCAGAACAGGTCGTGGCGCAGGGAGTGGACGTCCGCGGAGCGGTAGTCGGTCTGCGGGGGGTCCGGGAAGCGCCGGGAGAGGGAGTAGCCGATGTCGAGCACGTAGCCGATGGTGTCACGGGTGGGGGGCGTGCGCGGCCGGAGGGGGGCGTGCTCGGGTGCCGCTCCGGCCGCGCGGTGGGGGTCAGCGGACGTTGACGGCGTTCCAGGTGGCGGCGACGGCCGCGCGTTCGGCGCTGGCGACGCCGTAGAGGTCGGTGGCGGCCTGGAGGGTGGCGGCGCGGGCGCGGGAGTAGTTCGCGGTGGAGGTCATGTACACGGTCAGGGCCCGGTACCAGATGCGGACGGCCTTGTCCTGGGTGATGCCGAGGAGCTTCGAGCCGTCGTAGGTGGGGGAGTCGTAGGTGATTCCGTTGACGACCTTGCGGCCGCTGCCTTCGGAGAGGAGGTAGAAGAAGTGCCGGGCGGGGCCGGAGGCGGCGTCGGCGGGGAGGCTGCCGACGTCGCGGGACCAGTAGTCGCGCGAGGTGCCGTCGCTGCTGGGGCGGTCCATCGTGCGCAGCGGGGTCTTGGTGACGCGTTCGCCGATGTAGTAGTCGGGAGTGTCGGTGGCGTTGTCCGCGAAGAACTCTCCGGCGGTGCCGAGGATGTCGGAGGTGCCTTCGTTGAGTGCGCCGGGTTCGCCGGTGGACAGCAGTCCGGCGGTGGTGGCGGTGAGGCCGTGGGCGAGTTCGTGGCCGACGATGTCGAGCGAGGTGAACGGGGCGCCGGTGCCGGGTGCGCCGTCGCCGTAGCTCACACAGCCGCAGGAGTCGTCCCAGAAGGCGTTGGCGTAGTTGGTTCCGTAGTGGACGCGGGAGACGACGCCGCGGCCGTCGCCGCGGATGCCGTTGCGGTTGAAGACGGCGCGGTAGAAGTCCCAGGTGACGGCGGTGCCGTAGTGGGCGTCGACGGCGGCGGTCTGGCGGCTGGTGGGGCCGCCGTTGCCCCAGACGTCGTCGGCGTCGGTGAAGAGGACTCCGCCGGTGGTCTGGTTCAGGGCGTCGAGGGTGCGCTGGTCGCCGCGGCCGGTGTCGCGGAGCTGGTGGAGGGAGCCGCTGAGGGTGGTGCCGAGGGGGACGCTTCCGGCGTACTGGCTGTTGCCGACGCCCGCGTGGACGGTGTCGTACGTGCCGAGGACGGCGCCGGTACGGGCGTCGGTGACGGTGTGCAGTTCGCTGGGGGTGCCGTCGGGGCGCGGAGTACGGGTGACGGTGTCCCAGGCGAGTGCGGGGGTGGCGGTGGCGGCCCAGAGGATCTGGCGGGCGCCGGGTCTGAGGGCGGCGGGGGTGTTCGTGAGGGCGCTGCTCGCGGTGGGGGAGGCCGCGGCGTTCGCGAGGGCGGCCGCGGTGGTGGTGTCGGTGGTGGTGCGGGTGCCGTCGGGGCGCTGGTGGACGATCAGGTCGCCGCCCAGTACGGGGATCCCGGCGAAGGCGCGGTCGTAGTGCGTGTGGGTGGTGCCGTCGGGGTCGGTGACGCTGGAGCGGACGGTGAGCCGCTCGCCCGCCGCGGTGGACAGCGGGGCCGGGGTGGCGCTCGCGGGTGCGGTGAGGGTCGCGAGGGTGGCGGCGAGCACCGCGGTGGTGGCGGTGGCGAGGCGTACGAGGGTGCGGGGGGAGGACACGGGATGGGTCACTCGGGCTCCTTCGCTGACGGCGGCGGCCGGGGTGTGGGCCGCGCGTGAGCGGAGCGTGCCAGCGTGGGAGGCGGGTGGGACAGGGCTGTGGCGGGGGTGGCGGTGTGGTTGTCCGAAGAGGGGGTGCCGCTGTCCTGAATCCGGCGGTAGGCGGGCCTCCCCGTCGGGCGCCGGGGGGCTTTCCGCCAGGCGTCGGCGGGCTTTCCCGTCGGGCGTCGGCGGGCCTTCCGTCAGGAGGGGAGGAGGCGTTGTTCCTTGGCCACCGCGACGGCTCCGCTGCGGGTGTCGACGCCGAGTTTGTCGTAGATCCGGCCCAGGTGGGTCTTGACGGTGGCTTCGCTGATGAACAGGGCGCGGGCGATGTCCCGGTTGCCCAGGCCGCGGGCGAGCTGGCCCAGGATGTCGAGTTCGCGGTCGGTCAGGGTGGGTTTCGTACCGCGCATCTGGGCCATGACCCGGCTGGCGACCGGCGGGGAGAGGGTGGTGCGGCCCTGGGCGGCGGAGTGGATGGCCGCGAAGAGTTCCTCGGGACGCTCGGCTTTCAGCAGGTAGCCGGTGGCGCCCGCGCCGATGGCACGGGTGATGTCGGCGTCGGTGTCGTACGTCGTCAGGACCAGGACGTGCGGGGGGCGCGGGAGCGCGGCGATGCGGCGGGTGGCCTCGATGCCGTCGATGCCGTCGCCGAGCTGGAGGTCCATCAGGACGACGTCGGGCCGCAGGGCGGCCGCCAGGGCCACCGCTTCCTCGCCGCTGCCCGCCTCGCCGACGACCTCGATGTCGGGCTCGCTGCCGAGGAGGGCGAGCAGGCCCGCCCGGACGACCAGGTGGTCGTCGCAGAGAAGGATCGTCGTCATCGGGGCGGCTCCGGTGCGGTGGTGGCGGTGGGGGCGAGGGGGAGGGCGGCGGACAGGACCGTGCCTTCGGCCGGGGTGGACTCGACGGTCAGTGTGCCGCCGAGCTGACGCACCCGGGCGCGCATCGCGGGCAGCCCGTGACCCCGGTCGGCCGGATGGTCCTCGGCGGGCGCGCGGTCCGTGGCGAACCCGCGGCCGTCGTCCG
Source organism: Streptomyces sp. G-G2 (assembly GCF_030063135.1). GTDB lineage: Bacteria > Actinomycetota > Actinomycetes > Streptomycetales > Streptomycetaceae > Streptomyces. The sequence goes on along the minus strand of NZ_JASISO010000034.1, from coordinate 1,389 downwards.
CGACGTCCAGCACCACCTGGTCGCCGAGGAAGCTCAGGGTCAGGGCGGCGGTACGGGCGCCGGAGTGCTCGCGGACGTTGGCGAGGGCGCCCTGCGCGATGCGCAGCAGCGCGGACTGGGTGCGGTCCGGGAGCGGGACGGGGGCGCCCTCGAGGTGGAAGCGGACGGTGACCTCCGGGCCGGCGTCCAGGCCGCGGAGCGCCTCGGCGAGGGGGACGCCGTCGGCGAGTTCGACGGGGGCCAGGTCGTGGACCAGGCGGCGGGCCTCGGCGAGACCGCGGGCGGCGATGCCGGTGGCGGTACGGACGTGCGCGCGGGCGGTCCCCGGGTCCGTGTCCCAGGTCCGCTCGGCGGCCTGGAGCAGCATCTGCTGGCTGGAGAGGTTCTGGGCGAGGGTGTCGTGGATCTCCATCGACAGGCGCTGGCGTTCGGCGAGGGTGCCTTCGCGGCGTTCGGTGGCGGCGAGTTCGCGGCGGGTGCGGATGAGGTCGTCGACGAGGGTGCGCTGGGCCTGGGTCTGGCGCTCCATGTGGATGAACACGGCGGTCGCGAGGGCGGCGACGGCGGGCGGGGCCAGGAGCAGGTTCGGGTCGAACTCGGGGCTGAGCTTGAGCTGGGCGGCGACGACGAAGGCGGTGAGGAGGGCGACGAGGAGGACGGCGGCGCGGGGCGGGAGGGTGCGCAGGGCGGTGTAGAAGAGCGGGACGGCGCACCAGGCGAAGCTGGGGGCGAGGACGACGAGGACCACCCAGGTGCCGACGACGAGGGTGAGCCAGGTGAAGTGGCGGGGGGTCCGTGCGGGGGCGGGGGCCGTGGCCGTCGTGGGGCCGAGGACGTAGAGCAGGGCCAGGGTGATGCTCAGGGCGATGATCCACGGGGTGCGGGGTTCGCCGGGGTGGCGCAGCAGGAAGCGGGCCACGGAGGAGCCGAGGAGGAGGAAGAAGGCGGTGTGCATGACGGTGGTGAGGGTGGCGGTGGCGGTGCCGGTGGCGGGGCGCCGGGGTGGGGGCACGGGGGTCTCCTCCTGGGGGTGTCCGCCACCCATCCTGCCTGGGAGGGCGGGGCGATTTCGGTCGGCCCGGCCGATGGCCCCCGGGGCGGGGCGGCCCGCCCCCGGGCCCGGGCGATTCAGCCTGCCCGGCGTTTGAGGGCCTGCCGGAGGCTGCCGGGCTCCGCCCCGGACCCGCGCCTCAAACGCCGGCGGGGCTGGGTGGGGCCCCTGGGTCGGACCGGTGGGGCGGGGCTGATACCGGCCCCCGGGCCGGATCGGTCGGGTGGGGCCGGAGGAGGGCCCGGGGGGACGGAAGAGGGGTTGGGGGATCAGCGTGGCCCCCCCGGGCGGGCTTCGCATCGGCCGATTGGTTGATGGTGGGGGGAGCCGGTGCGGGG
>NZ_JASISO010000033.1 GCF_030063135.1 Streptomyces sp. G-G2 | reverse complement strand
GCCCCCGCCCGCCCCCGTCCGACGGCGCCCGACCCGCACCCTCCCGCGGCGGCCCGCTCGGTGACCTGCCGAAATGCCCGGCCGCACGGGCATCAACTCCGGGGTCCGGGGGAAGGTGAGTGGCGGGGGGTCTGCTTCGCGACGCGGAGGAGGACGACCGCACCAGCCTTGGGTGGTGGCCGATGCCCGACGTTCAGCCGACCGAACAGGACCGAGACGGGGATCCGCAGGCGCAGGAGAGCGCCGCGCAGCGGCGAGCCCGGCGCGCGCAGTTCCTGCGCGATCTGAACGAGGCCCGCGAGCTGCGCGAACGGGTGCAGCCGCGCCGCGCCCGCGCGGCCCGGATGCGCCAGCAGATGCGGATGCGTACGTTCCGCTGGTGACCCGTACGGGCTTCCCGGACCTCCCCGCCCTCCCGTAGCGCGCCGCCACGCCCGCGCGCACGCCGCTCACGAGACCTCCAGGACCCCGCGAGTACGCCCCCGGGCGGCCCCCGGGCACCGCCCAAGCGGCCCACCGGCGACACGGCACGGCACGCGGCAGCGCGGAAGACCTCTCGCAAAGCCGCTGTTTCTGCCACGATGCCGATTGGGCGGGGCAGGATCGGTACGCACGACGGCCGTTCCTCCCCAACCTCCGGCCGGGGGGACCTCCAACCGGCACGCCTATGACCAGTGGGAGAGTCACGGTGTACTTCGCCGCACTGCTCGCGCGCACCGAAGACGGGTGGGAAGCGAGCGACACGGATCTCGACAACGTCGAGTCGCTGACCGATCTGATCGATCTCGCCCGTTCCACCGCTGTCGACGATGACACGGTGGTCGCCCTCATCGAGCAGGAGGACGCCTGGTTCGGCGTCGTCCGCGTGGACGGGGAGGAGGACCCGCGGATCTTCGTCTCGAACGCCGCCGCGGCCTCCCGCAGCTCCTACGGCTCGATGCTCACCGACGAGCTGCTCGGCAGCGACGAGGAGGAAGACGAACTCGACGAGCTGAACCTCGACGGTACCGAGGACGGCGAGGACGTGGTCGCCGTATTCGAGCAAGGGACCTCCACCGAGGACCTCGACGGGGAAGAGGAGGAGACCGGCGCCGAACCGGTGCCCGCGGGGCCGCTCGGCGACCCCCGGCTCCTCGACGACCTCGGCGTGGGCCACAAGGAACTGCTGGACCTCGACGGGGACGCACTCTCGCAGATCGCCGAGTCGCTCGGCGCGACCGAGGTGCTGGAGGCCGTCCGCTAGTGGCCTCTGCGCACCACCCCGCGGCCGAACCCGCGGCCGACGGACCCTCGGCCGATCCCGCAACCGATCCCGCGACCGGATCCGACCCGGTACGGGACCCGTGGCGGACCTCCATGCGCCTGGCGCTGTCGGAGGCCGCCCGGGCGGTGCCCGCCGGTGACGTACCGGTCGGCGCCGTCGTGCTCGGCCCGGACGGGAGCCTGCTCTCGACCGGGTTCAACGAACGCGAGGCGACCGGCGACCCGACCGCGCACGCCGAGGTGGTCGCCATTCGCCGGGCCGCCGCGCGGCTCGGCGCATGGCGGCTGCCCGGATGCACCCTCGTGGTGACCCTGGAGCCGTGCGTGATGTGCGCGGGCGCGCTCGTACAGTCCCGGGTGGCCCGCGTCGTCTACGGCGCGAGCGACGAGAAGGCGGGCGCGGCGGGCTCGCTCTGGGACCTCGTGCGGGACCGCAGGCTCAATCACCGGCCCGAGGTGATCCCCGGAGTGCTCGCCGACGAGTGCGCCCGGCAGCTCACGGACTTCTTCCGGAACCGGTGAGCCGCGGGCGTCCGCGACGCCCCATGGATTTCAGAGCACGGCCCACCGTGGGCTAAGCTCTCTCTCGGTAGCGTGTCCGAGCGGCCGAAGGAGCACGCCTCGAAAGCGTGTGATGGTGCAAGCTGTCCGTGGGTTCAAATCCCACCGCTACCGCTCTGATCCGAGAGCCCCCGCCCCGCAAGGGACGGGGGCTCTCGGCGTTCCCGGCGTCCTTCTTCGGCGCTCCTGACGTACTCCGCTCCGGTGAGCCCCGGGCCGCGTCGGACCCGGCGTGCGTGACCGGCCGCGCGCTCGGCCGTTGTCACGTCATGACCAAGACCCAGCGCATGCTCGCCGCCCTGGCCCTCGCGGGCGCCACCGTCGGCTTCACCGCCGCCACCGCTCCCCTCGCCTCGGCCGCTCCGATCACCCTGCCGGACCTGCCGACCGCCGCTCCGGGCATGCCCGCGGGCGCGACTCCGGGGTCCGTCCAGGAGATCGGGGCCAAGCTCAACGACGGCCTGAACCAGCTCAACCAGGTGATGACCATCCCCGACCAGCTCTCGCCGCTGACGGACACGGTGTCGCCGGTGACCAACCTCGCGACCGGCCTCGAATAGCCTCGAATCAGCTCCGGAAAACGCGTAGAAGGCCCCGACCGAGGTCGGGGCCTTCATACGGTGGGGACGGGGGAAGTGACATCGGGGGGACAAGTCACTTCCCCCGACGACGACGGACCTGCCAGCCCGAGCCGCAGTCAGGGGGGAAGCTTGCGGCTCGGACCCCGCAGTGAGGTCCTGTCCCATACCCACCGATTTCCTGCCAGAACCGGTGGGCTCGTCTTCAATACTGCCTCCCCCGCCTCCACCGCCACGGCGGCAAAGGGCCCGGAACTCCGGGTCATTGGTCCTTAAAGGACAGGTGAGTGATCGAACCCGACCGGTTAGACTCACTCGACGTTGATAGGACTGGCAGGGAAGGCCGTACCCGCTCGTGGACATCAAGAAGATCGTCATGGGCGGACTCGTCGTCTTCGTGCTCTATGTGATCATCACCCAGCCGGTCAAAGCGGCCGAATTCGTCCAAATCGGTTTCCAAGGCATCTCGGATGCCGCGTCGGGCATCGGCCAGTTCATGACCGAACTGGTGCGCTGAACCCGTACACCGATGCGTTTCCGGACCTCCGGCCCCCCACTCCGACGGGTGGGGGATTTTTGCGTTCCCGTTCGATTTAAATTGCCGCTGAATGCGCGCTAAATGCCCAACTTGCCCTCAACACGGCCATATACGGTGCTTGCACACAGTGCACATGTCTTGTGATGCTATGACCGCTTTTGACTGATTGGTTGACTGAAGGGGTGGCGTGACCGTGCCGGCCAGTACTGCGCCTCAGGTGCCACTCCAGCAGGACCCGCCGTCGGAAGAGACGGCGGCGGGGGCGGAGCCCACCGTGGGGACGGAAGCGGCGCCCGCGGCGGCCCCCACCACGACTCCCGCGACGGAAACGACGCCCGCCGAGGACGTGACCACGGCTACGGCCACGTCCTCGGTGGCGGTAGCGGTGGCCACCCGGCCGCCGAGCACCCGCGGCGCCGACACCCGGGCCCTCACCCAGGTGCTCTTCGGGCGGCTCAAGGGTCTGGAACCGGGCACCAGTGAGCACAGCCGGGTCCGCGGGGCCCTGATCGAGGCCAACCTTCCCCTCGTCCGGTACGCGGCCGCCCGCTTCCGCAGCCGCAACGAGCCCATGGAGGACGTGGTCCAGGTGGGCACGATCGGGCTCATCAACGCGATCGACCGGTTCGATCCGGAACGCGGGGTCCAGTTCCCCACCTTCGCGATGCCGACCGTCGTGGGCGAGATCAAGCGGTACTTCCGCGACAACGTCCGCACCGTCCACGTCCCGCGCCGCCTCCACGAGCTGTGGGTGCAGGTCAACGCGGCCACCGAGGACCTCACCACGCTCCACGGACGCATGCCCACGACCCCCGAGATCGCCGAGCGGCTGCGCATCGGCGAGGACGAGGTGCTGTCCTGCATCGAGGCGGGCCGCTCCTATCACGCGACCTCCCTGGAGGCCGCCCAGGAGGGCGACGGCATGCCCGGCCTGCTCGACCGGCTCGGCTACGAGGACCCCGAGCTGACCGGAGTGGAACACCGCGACCTGGTCCGCCACCTGCTCGTCCAGCTGCCCGAGCGCGAGCAGCGGATCCTGCTCCTGCGCTACTACAACAATCTGACGCAGTCGCAGATCAGCGCGGAGCTGGGGGTGTCCCAGATGCACGTGTCCCGACTGCTCGCCCGGAGCTTCGCGAGACTGCGGTCCGCAAACAGGATCGAGGCGTAACCGGAACGAGTGACTTCGTCCGGACGCTTTACCGACAGAGCCGCCCACACCCCTTCTGTCGCTGGAGTTATATGTCGACATGGCGCTACAGCGTGTTGCCGACATGTGACATTCTGCTTGAACCGCGTTTGCCGCAGCCCCGCCTCCGGTATTCAGGTGGAGGCTGCGTTCCTCCGACGGGCGCACCCACCGCGACCGTCCGCGATCCCAAGGGGGTGGCATGTCCGTAGAACAGGGCAGCTCCAAGGTGCTCACACTCGTCAAGAGTGAAACGCCGGCTGTATCCGACCGCACGGAAGCCCCGCCAGCGCCCAATGACACCCGCTCCCTCTCCCGCTCCCTGTTCCACCGGCTCGCCGCACTGGACGCGGACAGTCCCGACCGGGCGTACGTACGCGACACCCTGATCGAGCTGAACCTGCCGCTGGTCCGCTACGCCGCCGCGCGCTTCCGCAGCCGCAACGAGCCGATGGAAGACATCGTCCAGGTCGGCACCATCGGCCTGATCAAGGCGATCGACCGGTTCGACTGCGAGCGCGGGGTGGAGTTCCCGACCTTCGCGATGCCGACGGTCGTGGGCGAGATCAAGCGCTTCTTCCGTGACACCTCCTGGTCCGTCCGCGTCCCTCGCAGGCTCCAGGAGCTGCGCCTCGCGCTGACCAAGGCGAGTGACGAGCTGGCCCAGAAGCTGGACCGCTCGCCCACCGTCCCCGAACTGGCGGCCGTACTCGGGGTCTCGGAGGAGGACGTCGTCGACGGCCTCGCCGTGGGCAACGCGTACACCGCCTCCTCCCTCGACTCGCCCTCACCCGAGGACGAGGGCGGCGAGGGCTCGCTCGCGGACCGCCTCGGGTACGAGGACACCGCGCTCGAAGGCGTGGAGTACCGGGAGTCGCTCAAGCCGCTGCTCGCCAAACTCCCGCCCCGGGAACGGCAGATCATCATGCTGCGGTTCTTCGCCAACATGACCCAGTCGCAGATCGGCGAGGAGGTCGGCATCTCGCAGATGCACGTCTCCCGGCTGCTGACCCGCACCCTGGCGCAGCTGCGCCAGGGTCTGATCGGCGAGTAACCGGCCGACCCGACCACCGCGACCCGCTTCCCAATTGACGATGCGTCAGCAAAACTGGCGCGATGCGAAAGGGACCGCTCGCTCTGCTTGCCGTGTGCGTGACCGCCGCGACCCTCTCGGGCTGTGGCGGCCCGCCGCGCGACGGCTACGTGGCGGTGGGCGCTGCCGCCCCGGGCCCCGAACGGGGTGCGGGGGAGACCGTGGCGCCCCAGGGCGTGGTGGAGTACCAGTCGCTCGGCGGCCCCGCGCCCGGAGGCGCTTCCGCCCGTTCCAGTAGTACGTCGCCCAGCGCGCCGGGATACCCACCTCCCGGCGGCTCCGGCGCGGGCGGAGCCGTCCCGGGCGCCCCCGCGGGCTCCGCGAGCGCCCCGGGATCCCCTTCAGCGGGCGCCACCTCCGGCACCCCGGGCACCAACCCGCCCCCGAGCCCTCCGGGCGGAAGCTCCGGCGGCTCGGGCGGCACGGGAGGCTCGGGCGGAAGCACGGGAGGCTCGGGCGGAAGTTCCGGCGGCTCGGGCGGATCCGGCACCCCGCCGCCCCCCGCCTCGTCGACCCCGCCGCCTCCGGTGGCGACCCCGGCCCGGATCCAGACCGGCGCCCCCGCCCGGTCGGCGGCGGCGGACCGCTGGTGCGAGCGGGTCGGCGTCACCTTCGCCAACACCGGTGGAACGGCGGCCCGTTCGGGCACCGTGACCTTCTCCACCCACATCATCGGCGCGCTCGGCGTCGACTGGGCCACCATCACGTCGGCCCAGCCGCTGCCCGCCCCCATCGCGGGCGGGTCGGCGACGACGCAGACCTACACGGTGTGCGTGGAGTCCTGGCGGGTACCGCTGGGCATGCACATCGAAACCCAGCGGGTCACCGCCACCTGGAGCTGACCGGGCCGGGCCGGACCTGCGGACTCGACAGGCCCCTCGGCCCCGCCCGGCCCGGTCAGCCCAGCGCGAGCCAGGCCACCGCGCCGACGACGACCACGAACGCGACCACGACGGCGAGCCACAGCCCCGCCTTCGAGGACTGCTGGCGGTGCGAGGCGGCGACGGCCGCCGGGCGGGCGGTCTCCGCGTCGTCCACGAAGGCACGGAACATCTGCGTGTTGCCCGCGGGGTCGTAGTTGCCCTCGGGGCCCTGGGAGTTGGTGTGTGCAGCCATGGCTCAGGACCCTAGCGGGTTTTCCGATTCCTTTACCGCCCCTCGGTCCGCATTCATTTGCCTGTAGCAACCATCTGCTTATATGGTTGCTCAAAGCAACAAGATGGGGGAGGGGGCGCGGTGCTCACGCGAAACGGCACTCAGCACGACACGCGGGACGACACGCGGGACGACATCCGGTACGACCTGTACGAGGAGCTGGCCCGCCAGCTCGCCGGCATCGGCGCGGTCAAGCGCGATCTCGCCCGCACCCTGCCCGCCGACTGCCCGCCCGGGGCCGCCGCCGTCCTCACGGTCCTCGACCGGCACGGCGAGATGCGGCTCAGCCGCCTCGCCGAGCTGCTCGCCGTCGACATCTCCGTCACCAGCCGCCACGTCGCCCACGTGGCCGACCGCGGCTGGATCGTCCGCGAGAGCGATCCCGGCGACGGCCGGTGCCGGATCCTGCGCCTCACCCCGGCGGGCCGGACCGTGCTCCTCGAACTCGGCGCACGCTACTCGGCCGCGCTGGAAAGCACCCTGGCCGACTGGTCCGCCGAGGACATCACCGTACTGACCACCCTGCTGGCCCGACTCCGATCGAGCTTCTAGAACAAAGGAAATCCATGGCTACGACCACACCCACCGGTGTGCGGGGAGGCGGCCAGCCGGAGCCCATGCCCGACGGCGCACCGATGACGCACCCGCAGATCATGAAGGCGCTGTCCGGGCTGATGCTCGGCATGTTCGTGGCGATCCTGTCCTCCACGATCGTCTCCAACGCCCTGCCGCAGATCATCAGCGATCTCGGCGGCACGCAGTCCTCCTACACGTGGGTGGTCACCGCCGCCCTGCTGTCGATGACCGCCGCCACCCCGCTGTGGGGCAAGCTGTCCGACCTCTTCAGCAAGAAGCTGCTGGTCCAGATATCCCTGGTCATCTACGTCCTCGGCTCCGTGGTCGCGGGCCTGTCGCAGAACACCGGCATGCTCATCGCCTGCCGCGTGGTCCAGGGCATCGGCGTCGGCGGTCTGTCCGCCCTGGCCCAGATCGTCATGGCCGCGATGATCTCCCCGCGCGAACGCGGCCGTTACAGCGGCTACCTCGGCGCGGTCTTCGCCGTCGCCACCGTCGGCGGCCCGCTGCTCGGCGGCGTCATCACCGACACCGAGTGGCTCGGCTGGCGCTGGTGCTTCTACGTCGGCGTGCCCTTCGCGATCATCGCTCTGATCGTGCTCCAGAAGACCCTGCGGCTCCCCGTCGTACGCCGGGACGTCAAGGTCGACTGGCTCGGCGCCTTCCTGATCAGCGCCGCCGTCTCGACGCTGCTGATCTGGGTGACCCAGGCGGGCACTTCGTACGACTGGATCTCCTGGCAGACCTGGGCGATGACCGGTGGGTCCGTGGCCCTCGGCCTGCTCTTCGTCCTCGTCGAGTCCAAGGCGAGCGACCCGATCATCCCGCTGCGGCTGTTCCGCAACAAGACCATCACCCTGGCCTCGGCGGCCTCGCTGTTCGTCGGTGTCGCGATGTTCTCGGGCACGGTGTTTTTCAGCCAGTTCTTCCAGTTGGCCCGGGGTGAGACCCCCACGATGTCCGGAATCCTCACGATTCCGATGATCGGCGGCCTGTTCGTCTCCTCGACCCTTTCCGGTCAGGTGATCACCAAGACCGGTAAGTGGAAGGCCTGGCTGGTCTCCGGCGGCGTGCTGCTGACCGCGGGCCTCGGCCTGCTCGGCACCCTGCGCTACGACACCCCGTACTGGCACATCGCGATCTACATGGCGCTGACCGGCCTCGGTCTCGGCATGATGATGCAGAACCTGGTCCTCGCCACCCAGAACCAGGTGGACCCCGAGGACCTGGGCGTGGCCAGCTCCGTCGTCACCTTCTTCCGCTCGCTCGGCGGCGCCGTGGGCGTCTCGGCGCTCGGCGCGGTGATGGCGAACCGGGTCACGAGCTACGTCAAGGACGGGCTGGCCGAACTCGGCCCGAAGGCGGCGGCGATGGGTCACGGAGGCGCTGGCGGCGGAGCCATCCCGAACCTGCGCGAACTGCCCGCGCCCCTCCGTACGGTCATCGAATCGGCGTACGGGCACGGTGTCGGCGACGTCTTCCTCTACGCCGCCCCCACCGCGCTGCTCGCCCTGGTGCTGGTCGTATTCATCAAGGAGGTCGCTCTGCGGTCGAAGCCGATGGCCGACGCCCCGGCGGCGGCTTCCCCGGCGGCCGCTCCGGCCGCTGTCCCCGCCGTCGCGGAGGCCCAGGCCGCGGCCCCGGCTTCGTCCTCGTCCTCGTCCTCGTCCTCGTCCTCGTCCTCGTCCTCGTCCTCGTCCTCGTCCTCGTCCTCGACGACCGCTTAGGAGGCCGTCTTCGCCTCGATGCCCGCGACCAGGACGTCGAGCGCGAAGCGGAAATCGCCCTCCGGCGCCCGCCGGACCGGACCCCCACAGCCGTGCAGGAACTGCGACACGGCGAGGTGGGCTCCGGTCCGGCTCGCGTCGTTGAGCCCGGTCGCGTCGAGGAGCCGCAGCAGCGCCTCGTCGAAGGCCCGGGCGTGCGGGCCGATGTTGGGGTACTCGGCCGCCAGGGTCGCCACCCACGGGCGCGCGGCCAGCAGCCCCCGGTAGCCGCAGGCCAGGGACCGCAGCCGGTCCGGCCACCCCGCCGGAGCCGGTGCGGCGGGCAGGGCCAGCTCGCCCAGAGCGCTGTCCAGGGCCAGTTCCAGCAGGTCGTGCTTGGTGTCGACGTACCAGTACAGGGACATCGCAGTGACCCCGAGCCCGGCCGCGAGACGGCGCATCGAGAAGCGGGCGAGTCCCCCGCTGTCGAGCAGCCGGACCGCGCCCCGGGTGATCCTCTCGCGGTCCAGTCCGGCGGGGCCCACGCTGCGGCGTCTGGCCCCGGAGGCCGGCCGCGCGGCCAGCCACACACTGGTCCGGATGGTCACGGGGTCCGCCGTGGTGGCCATGGACGCACCCTCCTCAAGACAGGTGGATCGGCCCGGAATGCCCGGTCCGCCCTCTTGATGATGCTAGTGCCGCGTCAGGCAATGTTGGCCCGTCAAGGAGCGGCGTGCGTGCGGGGCGTCGCGACGGGGCGAACGCTGCCTGACGCGGCGCTAGAGGGTGCCCCTCGCGTTGTGGTCGGTTCAGGACGGGGACAGGTCGTAGAAGGTGGCCCCGCCCACCGTGGTGGACTGGTAGGTGGCCTTGACCCAGGTCTCGATCGCGCTGCTGGCGCCGCCGCCCGGACCGCCGCCGCCACGGGTCGCGCCCTGGCCGCCCTCCGCTGCGGCCGTGCCCTGGCCGATGAAGTAGTGGATCTTCCCGGCCTTCACGTACGCCTGGAACCGCTCCAGCGTCGGTGACGGGTCACTGCCGTTGAAGCCGCCAATCGGCATCACCGGCTCGCCGGAGGCCAGTTGGTAGCTCGCCGCGTTCTGCGCACCGACGGCCGCGGCCGCCCAGGTGTAGCGGTCCGCGTCCGCGCGCAGGGCCGCCGTGGCCGCCGCGCTCGCCTTCGTCCCGCCGAGCAGACCACCCATGCCGCCGCCCCCACCGGGCCCGCCGCCGAAGCCGCCCCCGGCCCTGGCCCCCGTACCGCCCGGGGCCGCACCCGGCGGCACCGCGCCCGGGCCGCCCTGGGGCGCGCCCGGCCCGGCTCCCTGTGCGCCCTGTCCGGCGCCCTGTCCCGTCCGTCGGCCCGTGCCCTGCGGGAAGCCGCCCTGCCCAGGGGCGCCTTCCGTCCCGGCGAACCGCGGCCCGCCCATGCCCATGCCCCGGCCGCCCGCGACCGCGGGTCCCGCCGTGATGATCGAGCCCGCGTGCGCGGTGTCCACCGTGTTCAGGGTGTACGCGAAGGGCCCGGCCAGGGCCGCCCCGACCCCCAGCGCCGCCGCGCCCAGGGCCGCCCGGCGGCCGAGCCGGACCCCGGCGGCGAGCCCCACGGCGGCGGCCAGTCCGGCCACCAGCACCGTCCAGCGCAGCCACGGCAGATAGCCCTCGGCCCGGCCGAGCAGTGCGTACGACCACACCGCGGTCAGCGCGAGGGTGGCGGCCAGGGTGAGCGAGGCGGCCCGGGAGCCCCGCTCCTCCCACAGCACCGCCACGCCCATCCCGGTCAGCGCGGCCAGGTACGGGGCCAGCGCCACCGTGTAGTACTCGTGGAAGATGCCCTGCATGTAGCTGAAGACGAGCAGCGTGATCAGCAGGGACCCGCCCCAGGCCAGGAACGACGCCCGGGCCATGCCCTCCAGGGAGTCGGTGGCCCGGCGGGCCCGCCAGGTGATCACCAGTCCGGCGATGAGCAGCACCAGGGCCGCCGGGAGCAGCCAGGAGATCTGACCGCCGATGTTGGCCGAGAACATCCGGTCGATACCGGTCTCGCCCCAGCCGCCGCCCCCCGCGCCGCCGCCACCGGCCCGCGCGCCGCCACCGACGCTGCCGGTCTCGTCGCCGTTGATCCGGCCGAGGCCGTTGTAGCCGAGGGTCAGTTCCAGGAAGGAGTTGTTCTGGGAACCGCCGATGTACGGGCGGGAGGAGGCGGGCCACAGCTCGACGACGGCCACCCACCAGCCCCCGGCGACCACCATGGCCAGCCCGGACAGGAGCAGCTGGCCCAGCCTGCGGCGCAGCCGGGTGGGCGCGCAGACGGCGTAGAGGAGGGCGAGCGGCGGCAGGATGACGAAGGCCTGCAGGGTCTTGGTGAGGAAGGCGAAGCCGACCGCGCCCCCCGCCCAGACCAGCCACCTGGTGTGTGCGCCGTCCAGGGCGCGCAGGACGCAGTAGACGGTGACGGTCATCAGCAGGGCGAGCAGAGCGTCGGGATTGTTGAAGCGGAACATGAGCGCGGCGACCGGGGTGAGGGCGAGGACCGTACCGCTGAGCAGCGCCGCCACCGGCCCGAACTGGCGGCGTACCGCCGCGTACAGGACGGCGGTGGTGCCCACGCCCATGAGGGCCTGGGGGACCAGGATCTGCCAGCCGCCGAGGCCGAAGAGCCGTACGGACAGCGCCATCGGCCACAGGGCGGCCGGGGGTTTGTCGACGGTGATGGAGTTGCCGGCGTCGGACGAGCCGAAGAAGAAGGCCTTCCAGCTCTCGCTGCCCGCCTGGACCGCGGCGGAGTAGAAGGAGTTGGCGTAGCCGGAGGCCCCGAGGTTCCACAGCAGCAGGACGGCGGTGGTGAGGAGGAGGGCGGCGAGCGCGGGACGTTCCCAGCGGGGCCGCAGCGCGATCGCGTCGGTCGGGGCCCGTTCGGGGAAGGGTGAGTCCAGCAGGGGTACGGCCGTGGTCATCGGAGGTCGTCCTTCACAGGGGTGGCGCGGTCCGGGAAGACCCAGGCGCGGAAGAGCAGGAAGCGCAGCACGGTCGCGGCGAGGTTGGCGGTGACGAGTACGGCCAGCTCGGTGCCGTGGGCCGGGGCGCCGCCGCCCGCGAGGGCCAGGGCGGCGAGGGAACCGCTGGTCAGGGCCAGCCCGATGGCGAAGACCACCAGTCCTTGGGCCTGGTGGCGCACGGCCCGGTCGGGGCCCCGGACGCCGAAGGTGAGGCGGCGGTTGGCGGCGGTGTTGGCCACGGCGGAGAACAGCAGGGCCGCGCCGTTGGCGGGCTGGGGTCCGGCGCCGGACCGGAAGACCGAGTAGAGCGCCAGGTAGAGCAGGGTGCTGAGGAGGCCGACGGCGCAGAAGCCCATGAGCTGGCGGGCCAGGCCCCGGGGGACTCCGGTCAGGGAGCGGTCGCGCGGATCGTCGCCGAAGGGGCGGGTGAGCCGGTCGAGCGGGAGGGTGCCGACGGCGAGGGCGCGGCCCACCCGCCAGACGCCCTTGAGGTCCTCGGTGGCGGTACGGACGAGGTGGACGGTGGAATCGGGATCGTCCACCCAGTCCACGGGCACCTCGTGGATGCGCAGCCCGGCGCGTTCGGCCAGCACGAGCAGTTCGGTGTCGAAGAACCAGCCGGAGTCCTCCACCAGGGGCAGCAGCCGCTCGGCGACCTCGCGCCGGATGGCCTTGAACCCGCACTGGGCGTCGCTGAAGCGGGCGGAGAGCGAGGAGCGCAGGATCAGGTTGTAGGCGCGCGAGACGAACTCGCGCTTCGCTCCGCGCACCACCCGCGAGGAGCGGGCGAGCCGGGTGCCGATCGCGAGGTCGGAGTGGCCGGAGATCAGCGGGGCGACCAGCGGCAGCAGCGCGTTGAGGTCGGTGGAGAGGTCGACGTCCATGTAGGCGAGGACGGGGGCGTCGGATGCGGACCAGACGGTGCGCAGGGCCCTGCCCCGGCCCTTCTCCTCCAGGCGGGTGCTGCGGACGCCCTCGAAGGACCGCGCGAGGTCCGCCGCGACCTCGGGGGTGCGGTCGGTGCTCGCGTTGTCGGCGATGGTGATGCGGAAGGCGTACGGGAAGGTGCGGGTCAGGTGCTCGTGCAGGCGGAGCACGCACGGGCCGAGGTCCTTCTCCTCGTTGAAGACCGGGATGACCACATCGAGTACGGGTTCACCGGGCACGGGTGCGAGCGGCGCCCGGGCGGGCAGGGTCCCGGCCCCGGGAGAGACGTCGGTTGGCATGTACCGACTCTGGCGGGGCGGGCTGTCACGGCTGTGTGGTGAGGCTGTGGCCCGACTGTGAGTGCGGGGGCCGTGAGTGCGGCGGCCGTGAGTGCGGCGGCTTCGGTCGCTGGGGCTCGGCGCGGTCCCGCTGGGGCTCGGCGTGGGCCCGTTCGGCGTGGTCCCGCTCGGTGTGGAGGGGGAGCCGGACTTCGAAGCGGGTCCGCTTCGGTTCACTGCGTACGCCGACCAGTCCGCCGTGCGCGGAGACGACGGCCTGCACGATCGCGAGCCCGAGCCCGGTGGAGCCCGCGTTGCGGGAACGGGAGGCGTCACCGCGAGCGAAACGCTCGAAGACGTGGGGGAGCAACTCGGGCGGGATACCGGGGCCGTTGTCCTCGATCTCCACCCGGACCGAGGATGTTTCACGTGAAACACGGGCGGTGACGGTGGTCCCGGGCGGGGTGTGGGTGCGCGCGTTGGCCAGCAGATTGACCAGGACCTGCTGGATGCGGGGGGAGTCAGCGGCGACCAGGGCCGCCTCGGCGGGCAGTTCGAGGCGCCAGTGGTGTTCGGGCCCGGCGGCGCGGGCGTCACTGACGGCGTCCACGACCAGCGGTGCCAGGTCGGTGGGGGTGCAGGAGAGGGGGCGGCCCGCGTCGAGCCGGGCGAGCAGCAGCAGGTCTTCGACCAGGCCGGTCATCCGGGTCGCCTCGGACTCGATCCGGCCGAGCGCGTGCCGGGTGTCGGGGCCGGGGTCCTCGCGGCCCCGGCGGGTGAGTTCGGCGTAGCCCCGGATGGAGGCGAGCGGGGTGCGCAGTTCGTGGCTGGCGTCGGCAACGAACTGGCGGACGCGGGTCTCGCTCTGCTGGCGGGCGGTGAGCGCGGAGGAGACGTGGCCGAGCATCCGGTTGAGGGCGGCGCCGACCTGGCCCACTTCGGTGCGGGGGTCCGCCTCGGCGTCCGGGACCCTTTCGTCGAGGGCGGGCTCGCCGCTGTGCAGGCGGAGTTCGGAGACCCGGGTGGCGGTCGCGGCCACCCGGCGCAGCGGGCGCAGGGCCACCCCGACCAGGGCCTGTCCGGCGAGAGAGGCGGCGATCAGCCCGGCGAGGGTGACACAGACCTCCACCGCGATCAGGGTGTTCACGGTGGATTCGACCCCGGCGAGCGGGAAGCCCAAGACGAGGCTGCCGTCGGCCGCGGTGAGGACGCGGTAGGTGCCCAGCCCGTGCAGATGGACGTCCACCGGCCGCTCCTCGCCTCGGCGGGCGTCCCCGGCAGCGGTCACGAGGGCTTCCGTCTGAGCGTCGGTGAGCGCCTGGCGGTGGTCCGGGGCGGGCCCGTCATCGGGTGCGCTGCGGGCCGCCGCGGTGACTTTGCCGTCCGCGTCGAGGCGGACCCCGGCGGCGCCGAAGGGGCTGCCGGGACCCAGGACGAAGGCGAGGGTGTCCCGGCCGGACTTCACGGATCCGGGGCCGCGGACGGCCATGCTCACGGAGGTGCGCAGCTGGTTGTCGAGCTGGCCCACCAGGTAGGAGCGCAGGGCGAGGGTGGTGACGGTGCCGATGGCCGCGCCGACCACCGCGATGAGGGCCACGGCCGAGACGACGAGCCGGGTCCGCAGGGACCAGGGCCGTCGACCCGGCATCCGGAGCCGCACTATTCGCTCGGCTTGATCAGGTAACCGGCGCCGCGCCGGGTGTGGATCATCGGAGCCAGGCCGGGGCCGCTCTCCAGCTTGCGCCGCAGGTAGGAGATGTACAGCTCGACCACGTTGGCCTGACCGCCGAAGTCGTAGGACCAGACGCGGTCGAGGATCTGCGCCTTGCTGAGCACCCGGCGCGGGTTGCGCATGAGGTAGCGCAGCAGCTCGAACTCGGTGGCGGTCACGTGGATCTCCCGGCCCGCCCGGCTGACCTCGTGGCTGTCCTCGTCGAGCCGCAGGTCCCCGACGGCCAGGACGGACTCGCCGCGCGCGGCCTGGGCCGCACCGGAGCGGCGGACCAGACCGCGCAGCCGGGCCACCACCTCTTCCAGGCTGAACGGCTTGGTGACGTAGTCGTCGCCGCCCGCCGTCAGACCGGCGATGCGGTCCTCGACCGAGTCCTTGGCGGTGAGGAAGAGCACCGGGACCTGCGGGAGGCGGCGGCGCAGCTGGCCGAGGACGGCCAGGCCGTCCATGTCCGGAAGCATGATGTCCAGGATCACCACGTCGGGCCGGAACTCGGCCGCGATCCGGACCGCGCCCGCTCCGTCGCCCGCGCTGCGGACTTCGCAGCCCTCGTAGCGCAGGGCCATGGACAGCAGCTCGGACAGCGAGGCCTCGTCGTCCACGACGAGCACCCGGCACGGGCCGCCGTCGGGCCGGACGAGGGCCGTGGGGTTGCTGGTGGACGTGGACGCGTGAGAGGTGGTCGTCGCAGTCATGGCGACCACGCTCGCCCGCGCCGGTGAAAGCCCCCTTGGCCCTTCCTGTGATTCTCCTGAGAATCCGCTTCAGGGCAGCGGGGACGGCCGGGCCGGGTCCGGCAGCGCCGACGGGTCCGGCAGGCCGAAGAGCCGGGTGGCGTTGTCGTGGCAGACGGCGCGCAGCCAGTCGTCGCCGAGGCCGAGCCGTTCGAGGGCGTCCAGCTGGTGCTCGTAGGGGTAGGGGATGTTCGGGAAGTCGGTGCCGAACAGGATCCGGTCGCCGAGGTCCAAGAGCCGCCCGAGTTCCCCAGCAGGGAAGACCCCGGTCCGCTCGGCGAAGTCGGTGAAGGCCATGGTGGTGTCGAGCCGTACGCCCGGGTACCGGTCGGCGAGGGCGAGGAAGTCCACGTACTCGGGCATCCCCATGTGCGCGATGATCAGCGGCAGCCGCGGATGCCGGGCGAGCAGCCGGGCGACGGGTCCGGATCCGGTGAACTCGGCCGGGGCGGGCATGGACCCGCAGTGGATCACCGTGGGGATTCCGGTTTCGGCGAGGAGGCCCCAGACCGGGTCGAGCAGGTCGTCGTTGGGGTCGTACGCGCCGACCTGGAGGTGGGCCTTGAAGACGCGGGCTCCGTCCTCGACGGCCCGGCGCACGTATCCCGCGGCCTCCTCCTCGGGGAAGAAGGTCGCGGTGTGCAGGCAGTCGGGAGTGCGGGCGGCGAAGTCCGCGGACCAGGCGTTGAGCCAGGCGGCCATGGCGGGCTTGTGCGGGTACAGCATGGCGGTGAAGGCTCGGACCCCGAACTCCCGCAGCAGCTCGACCCGCTGCCGCTCCTCGTGCCGGTAGGTGATGGGCCACTCCACGCCGGTCAGCGGTCCGGCGGAGTCGAAGTAGTCCCACACCTTGGCCATGACGCGCTCCGGCATGAAGTGGGTGTGTACGTCGACCAGCGCGGGGAGTCCGAGCCGCTCCCGGAAGGCCCGGAGCGCGCGAACCGTCCGGGCCGTTTCAGCCGTTGCGGGCAAAGCCGTGGCTCCGCTCGACACTCGCGACATGGAGGGTGTAGCTCTCGAACCACTCGTCGCGGCCCCGTCGCATGGCCGCCTGGTGTTCGAGTTCGCGCCGCCAGGCGGTGAGCGCGTCGTGGTCGCGGAAGTAGGCGACGGTGATGCCGAGGCCGCCGGGATCGCGGGCGGATTCGTAGCCGAGGAAGCCGGGGTTCTCGCTCACGATCTCGTGCATCCGGGTGCTGGTCTCGCCGTATCCGGTGTCGTCGGGGGTACGGACATTGCTGAACACGGCCATCAGATAAGGCGGTTCGAAAGCGGGTACGGGCTGGATGCTCATGTCCACCACCCTCGGCGGGAGCACCCTCGCGTGTCCACCGGAAAGGTGCCCCGGAGCCCAACGGGATCCAAGATTTGACCTGGGATCCCCTGGGTCGATCCGAGGAACCGGCTGGTCAGAAGAGCCCGTCCTGTGCGGCGGCGGACCCCGCGGGCGGCGGCCCGAGGTCCGTCCACGGCACCGAGGTGACGTCCGCCCCGGTCGGCGGGGCGGCGAGCGCCCAGCCGGCCAGCAGCCGGGTATCGAGGACGAGCCCGTCGGCGAAGTGCAGATCGGGTCCGGCCGCTCCGACGAGGAGCCCCGCGACGGTCCCGCCGGAGGTCATCTCCGTGACCCTCCGCACCGGCTCCGGCAGCCCGTCGAGCCGGAACAGCCCGGCGTGGTCGGCGACTTCGCAGCCGAGGCGCTCCAGCGATTCGGGCCAACCGGAGAGGGCGGCGGCCCGCGCGTGCAGCTCGGCGACCTCCCGGGCCCGCTCAACGGCGGGCGGCAGCGATGCCCGTACGGCGCGCTTGCGGGCGTACGCGATCCGGTCGGGCACCCCGAGGGCCGACCGGAGCAGCTCCTCCGTGCGCCGGGCCGCCATCAGCGGCCCGCGCCCCAGCCAGCTCCAGGTGACCGCGCCCTGCTCGCGCAGCCGGTCCGGGCCGCGTTCCTCGGCGGTGATGCCGACCTTGACCAGGCCGGGCCCGAACCAGGCCAGGTAGACGCGGTAGGTACGGGGATCCGCCGCGTTGGTGTCGGCGGCCACCGAGAAGGATCGGTCCAGGCGGGCGCATTCGGGGCACTGGGCGTTGCCCGCCCGGCCTGGCACGGTGGCCGCGGTGGGACAGGAGGTCCGCTTCCCGGCCCGGCGGACACCCAGACAGCGCCGCTCGCCCTCGCCGGCGAAGGCCAGCCGGCGACCGTACGCGAGGACGCTCCGGCGCTCCCGCCCGCGCTCCCCCGGCCGCTCGGCGTACCAGCCGATGGAGGGCTCCCCGCCGCCCCACCCCGCACCGGTGCACCGCCAGAGCGCGGCAGGCCGGGTCACAGCGGGAGCGGGCGCTCGAAGAAGGTCTCCAGGACCACGGTCGCCTGCGTACCGCTCACACCGTCGATGGCGTAGAGCCTGCGCAGGACGTCCTGGAGCCGTTCGGTCGTGGCCGTGCGCACCTTGACCAGGACGGAGGCGTTGCCCGCGATGATGTGGGCCTCCTGGATCTCGGGGATCGCGGCGAAAGCGGCCGCGGAGTCACCCATCCAGGCCGTGGAATCGACGTGGACGTAGGCGAGCACCCCGCTCCCGACGGCTTCCGGGTCCACGTCGACGGTCGTCCGCCGGATCACCCCGCGCTCGCGCAGCTTGCGCACCCGCTCGTGGGTGGCCCCGGCCGAGAGCCCGACAGCGGCGCCGAGGGCGGCGTAGGACTGTCCGGCGTCCTGTTGCAGCCGCAGGACCAGCGCCCGGTCGATGTCGTCCACGTGTTCTGCCCGCCCCGCCTCTGCCCCGACTGTCGACGA
This sequence comes from Streptomyces sp. G-G2, assembly GCF_030063135.1. GTDB lineage: Bacteria > Actinomycetota > Actinomycetes > Streptomycetales > Streptomycetaceae > Streptomyces. The sequence continues at coordinate 80,347 of NZ_JASISO010000033.1, read as the reverse complement.
AGATCCACACGATCTCTTGCGGAGACGGTACCGCATCCTGCAATCCCACCCTAAACCCGAACTTCATTCGGCCAGGAAACAGTCAGGGAGAAGCGTGTCACCCATCGCGGAAGATGGCCTGCACGAGATCCTGGACAATCGGTTCCGCAAGGCGGAGGACCGCTGCTCGTACGGCGCCTACCGGCGCGGTCCGACAACGCCGCCAGGCGCCGTGCCCGGCGGCGCGACCCGGTGCGCCTTTCCGGTCACGGCACTAGCGGGCGACGAACTGCGTCAGGATCGCCTGCACCTCGTAGATGTCGACGCCCTTGGTGAAGGTCTTCTGCAGGGGCGCGGCGGTGCCCGAGATCCATATCTTCAGCTCGGCGTCGAGATCGAAGTGCCCGGCCGTCTCCACCGAGAAGTGCGTGATGCTGCGGTACGGGACGGAGTGGTACTCCACCTTCTTGCCGGTGAGCCCCTGCTTGTCGACCAGCACCAGCCGCCGGTCGGTGAAGAGGATCGTGTCGCGTATCAGCAGGTACGCGGCGTGCACCTGCTCCCCGTGCCCCAGCAGCCGCGCGTAGTCCCGCTGCGCCGACACAGGATCGACCGTGTGCGCGTTCCCGAACAGACCCATGAGAGCCCCCCTCGTTCCGGTGACAGGTTCAACGCAAGAGGCCCCCAGGATTTCTCCTGGGGGCCTCTTGGGCTGTGCACTCGGCAGGATTCGAACCTGCAACCTTCTGATCCGTAGTCAGATGCTCTATCCGTTAAGCTACGAGTGCTTGTGCTTCCCGGGGTTTTGCGCCCCGTTGGCCTTGCGAGAACAACAATACATGGACCCCGGCGGGACGCGAAATCCATTAGGCAAACCCCGCCTGACCTGTGGAAACACCCCGGAACGGGGGATTCCCCAAGGGTCGGCGCGATGCTCCGGCGGGGGCTCGAAGGCGGTTCCGTGCCCGGAACGCACCGAAGCCCCGGTCCGTGAGGACCGGGGCTTCGGTGAGGTGCGGAGGCGGAGGGATTTGAACCCTCGATGGGGGGTAAGCCCCAAACCGCATTAGCAGTGCGGCGCCATAGACCGGACTAGGCGACGCCTCCAGCACACCTTCGCGTACGAAGGTGCGTGCAGATGATGACACAGGCGCAGGGCCGCTCACCAATCCGCTCTCACGGTACTAGGCAGCACGCCCCGAGGGCAAAGCCTTAAGGGCACGGAACGTCGGGGCCGAAACGTCGTTGGGTACGCGTACGACGTACGGACGACCTGGAGTGCCCCATGCTGCGTCTCGCCGCCTTCGCCGTCACCACGTCCGCCCTGGCCGCCGCGGCCGCCGGACCGCTGCCGCCGCTGCCCCTGGGGCTGCTCGCCGCACCGGACCGGCTCACCATCACCGTCTCCTCCACCGGCAATCCGCGCGCCGACGGGGAGTACCGGCTGGAGTGCGACCCCCCGGGCGGTACGCACCCGGAGGCCGCGCAGGCCTGCGAGCGGCTCGCCGAGTTCGCCAAGAAGAAGAGGGACCCCTTCGCGGCGGTCTCCAAGCGGCAGCTGTGCACGCTCCAGGACGGCGGTCCCGCCACCGCCCGGGTCACCGGAACCTGGCAGGGACGCGAGGTGAACGCACGCTTCGACCGCCGCAACGGGTGCGAGATCGCCCGGTGGAACGACCTGGAACCTCTGCTTCCGAGTGCGCGTTCCTGACCAGGGCAGATGCGGCCAGGATGCGGGATATGCCCGATTCCGCAGCCCCATCCGCCGTCCCGCCGAGGGGAGGTGGCCTTAGACTCCTCCCGTGACATGCCGGTAGTCCTGGTCAGGGAGGAAGCTCGTCGTGAGCAGCAGGCCATCCCGAGGCGCTGCTCGCCTCGCAGCAATACTCGATGCTCTTCCTGACGCACTGTTGCTCGTGAACGCCAACGGCACAGTCGTCAACGCCAATTCGATCGCGCTCGAGGTGCTGGAGAGTCCCGGAACGGGACTCGTGGGGCGTGGAGTGCTCGACCTCCTGCCCGGGTTCGACTCGAAACTGATCCCGGGTTCCATGCGCCGTCCCGACGAGGACAAGGACCAGCGCGCCACGCCGATGCGGATGGTCGCGCGCCGGACCGACGGCACCGAGTTTCCCGTCGAGGTCACCAGCGCCAATCTCGACGGCCGGGACGCCTACCGTGATCCGTACCCCGGTTACACGGGTGACGAGCTGCTGATGCTCGTCGTACGGGACCTCACGGGGACCCTCGACACCGAGGCCGAGCTGGCGCGCTCGCAGCGCCAGACCGAGATGATCCTGCGGGCCGCGGCCGAGGGCGTCGTCGGAACGGACACCGACGGACGGGTGGTGCTGGTCAACCCCGCCGCCGCCCAGATCCTCGGCTACCGCGCGACCGACCTCGGCAACCGCGAACTGCACGGGCTGATCCAGCACTCGCGCGCCGACGGTTCGCCGTTCCCCTTCGACGAGTCGCCGCTCGCCGACACCCTGCGCAGCGGCCGCAAGCACCGGGTCCGCGGGCAGGTCCTGTGGAACAAGGCGGGCAAGCCCGTCTCCGTGGACCTCACCACCTCACCGGTCCGGGACGGGGAGCTGCTGGTGGGCGCCGTCATGACCTTCACCGACCGCAGGCCCTACGACGCCCTGGCGGCGCGCCACGCGCAGCTGCTGGCAGTGCTCGGGGACTCCCTGCGCGGACCGCTGGAGGAGCTGCGGGGCGAGCTGGCGACGCTGGCCGCGGATGACGCCGGGCAGCTGTGGCCCGAGGCGAACCAGCTGCTGCACCATCTGGCGGCGGGCTACGCCCGGATGACCACGCTGGTCGACAACGTGCTCAGCTTCCAGCGGCTGGACGCGGGCAGCGAGAAGCTCACGAAGAAGAAGGTGCTGATCGACGGGGTCGTGGCGGCCGGAGTCGACGGCGCGGTCGAACTGATCGGGCCGGGGCGCGCGCAGTTCGCCGTGCACGCCCCGACGATCGAGGCCGAGGTGGACGCGGCCCGGATCTCGACGGCGCTGGCCCACCTGATCGCGGACGTGGCCGGGGTGGACGCCACCGGCAAGACCCCCCAGGGCAGCGGGTACACGGACTCGACGATCGTGGTCGCGGCCGCGCAGCGCGGAGATGTCGTACGGATCGAGGTGCGCGGCCCGTACAGCGGGGGCAATCCGGTGCACGAGCCGATCGTGCGGGGCATCGTGGCCGCGCACGGTGGTGTGCTGCAGACCGTCGAGGTGCCCGGGGCACCCGGCGGAGCCTTCGTACTGGAACTCCCGCTGGGGTCGGGGGCGGGCACGGTCACCCTGCCCGAACCGGCCCCCGACGCCGGTCCGAAGGGATCCGGCGGCGACGAGGGCAAGGACGAGAACGGGCCCGGGGCCGGGAGCGCCGACGAACGCTCCGGCGGCCGTCGGGCCCGACGCGGTGTGGACGCCTTCCTCGACGACGAGGCCGGGTCCGGCCCGGCCGCGGGCTCCGGGTCCGGTGGCGGCGCGCTCGCCCTGCCGTCCGGGCGGCGCCGCGGGGGCGATGCCGCCGAGGCGGCCGACGCCCCGGCGGGCGGCGGGCTGGCGCAGTCCCCGGTGAACCCTGCCGGCCTCGGTACGGGGCGCAGGCGCGGCCGTGCCGGTGACGACGGCGATGGTGGTGGCGGCGGTGTTGCCGCCCTCGGCGGCGTGAACGGCGGCGGTCCCGAGGCCGTTCCGGCCCGGCGGCCGGTGCCTCCGCAGGGCATGCCCGCGCTGCCGCCCGTTCCGGTGCGGGGACCGTCCGGCGAGGCCCCCGCGGGCCGGCGCCGCGCACTGGGCCCCGCGCAGGGGAGCGACACCGCGGACCGGCCGCAACAGCCCGTGCCGGCCACCGGTCTGGCACCCGTGTCCGCCGCGCCCGGTACCGGAACCAGCAGCGCCGGGGTCCGGCGCGCGCTGGGCGGCCCCCCGGCCGCCACCGCGGCACCCGCGCGGCCCGCGGCCGACCCGATGGCCGAGGAAGAGCCCGACGGGTCCCCCGAGTCGCCCACCGGGCGGCGCCGGGCCCTGCCCGCCACCCCCGCCTGGCCGGTCCCCGCCGCACGGACCGCTCCCGAGAGCGAAGGGGCGGCCGCCCCGGTCGCGCTCCCCGGCGCCCGACGGCCCCAGGAACTGCCCGGAGCGGCCCAGGCAGCGGCCCCCGCACCGGCCGCCCAGCCGATCAGCGTGCACCCCCTGGGCAGCACCCTCGGCCAGGGCATCGCCGTGGACTCCGGTTCCGGCCGCAGGCGCCGGCTGTCCGAGCCCGCGCCCCAAGGGCGCGCCTTCGCCATAGGGGCTCCCGAGGCGGGCGCCGCGGAGGGGCCCGAGCCGCTGGACGGGCCCGGAGGCGCCGTCGAGGTGGTCAACCGGCCCGCGCCGCGCCCGATGGACGACGAGTTGCCGCCCGAGCCGCTGGACAACCCGCGGCGACTGCTGGTGTGGCCCGCCCCGGACGTACAGACCGAGCAGGCCCTCAGCGAGCGCGGCTACCGCCCGGTGATCGTGCACTCGCGGGAGGAGGTGGACGCGCAGATCGCCGCGTTCCCCGCCGCGCTGTTCGTGGACCCGCTGACCGGGCCGATCACCCGGACGGCCCTGCAGTCACTGCGCCAAGCGGCCGTGGCCGCCGAGGTGCCCGTCCTGGTGACGGCCGGGCTGGGGCACGCGACGCGTGAGGCGGCGTACGGCGCGGATCCGGCCGTACTCCTCAAGGCGCTCGCCCCCCGCGACAGTGAGCAGCACCCCTCCCGCGTCCTGCTGATCGAGCAGCACGACGAGATCGCCACCGCCCTGACCGCCGCCCTGGAGCGGCGCGGCATGCAGGTGGCGCGGGCGAACGCCGATACGGACGCGGTGGAACTCGCCACCCGGATGCGGCCGAACCTGGTGGTCATGGACCTGATGCAGGTACGCCGTCGGCGGGCCGGGATCGTGGACTGGCTGCGTGCCAACGGGCAGTTGAACCGGACCCCGCTGGTCGTCTACACGACCGCCGGGATCGACCCGTCCGACCTGCCGCGGCTCGGCTCCGGCGAGAGCGTGCTGTTCCTCGCGGAGCGGTCCACCACCCCCGAGGTGCAGGGCCGCATCGTGGACCTCCTGGCGAAGATCGGGACCAATTAGCGACTCTGGTCCGATGGCCATCACTGACACGACCGAGCGCACCGTCCCCGCCGACAACGGGGAGGTGAGCCTGCTGATCGCCCGGCAGGTGGAGCCGGGGCACGAGGAGGCCTTCGAGGTCTGGGCGCGCGGGATCCTGGAGACCGCGGCGACGTTCCCGGACCACCTCGGGTACGGCCTGTTCCGTCCGGCGACCGAGGGCGGCCCGTGGTTCCTGGTGCACCGCTTCCGCGATCACGCGGCCTTCCAGCGGTGGCAGGACTCGGCGGAGCGGGCGGAGTGGTTCGCGAACTGTCACGGCCACCACCACAGCGAGATAGCCCGGCGCGAGCTGCACGGCATGGAGACGTGGTTCGCCAAGCCCGGTACGACCCGGCCCGCGCCGCCGCGCTGGAAGATGGCGGTCAGCTCGGGGCTGGCCATCTTCCCGATCTCGCTGCTCGGCAACGCGGTGCTCGGGCCGTACCTGGTGAACGTGCATTTCGTGCTGCGGACGGCTGCCTTCGCCGTCGTCTTCAGCACCCTGATGACGTACGTGGCCATGCCCGCGGTCAGCAAGCTGCTGCGGCCATGGCTGACCCGGGGCTGAGCCAGGGCCCCCGGCGCGACGGTCAGGACAGCTTGGTAATGTCCAGCGCGCCGTCCGCGTACTGCTTGCGGATCACCTTCTTGTCGAACTTGCCGACGCTCGTCTTCGGTACCGACTCGATGACCGTCCAGCGCTCCGGCAGCTGCCACTTGGCGACGGACCGGGCGAGGAAGGCGCGCAGCCCCTCGTAGTCCACGGTCGCGCCCTCCTTGAGCACCACCGTGGCCAGCGGGCGCTCACCCCACTTCTCGTCGGGGACGGCCACGACCGCCGCCTCGGCGACCTCGGGGTGGGCCATCAACGCGTTTTCCAGCTCAACGCTGGAAATCCATTCTCCGCCGGACTTGATGACGTCCTTGGCCCGGTCCGTGAGCGTCAGGTAGCCGTCCGCGCTGATCACGCCGACATCGCCGGTCTTGAGCCAGCCGTCGGCACTGAACTTGTCCTCGGGGCGCAGCGGTTCCCCGGTGGCGCCGCCGAAGTAGGCGCCCGCGATCCAGGTACCGCGCACCTCCAGCTCACCCGCGGACTCGCCGTCCCAGGGCAGGACGTCGCCGCCGGGGCCGATGAGGCGCGGTTCCACGCCCGCGGGGAAACGGCCCTGGGTGAGGCGGTAGGGCCATTCCTCCTCGGCGCTCAGCCCGGCCGGGGGGTGGGCCATGGTGCCGAGCGGAGAAGTCTCGGTCATGCCCCAGGCGTGGCAGACGCGGACACCGAGCTTGTCGTAGGCCTCCATGAGGGAGGGCGGGCAGGCCGAGCCGCCGATGGTGACCTGCTTCATCGAGGTCAGGTCGCGGGGGTGGGCGGTGACCTCGGCGAGCAGCCCCTGCCAGATGGTGGGCACGGCCGCCGCGTGCGTGGGGCGCTCGCGCTCGATCATCTCGGCGAGCGGGGCGGGCTGGAGGAAGCGGTCGGGCATCAGCATGTTGATGCCGGTCATGAAGGTGGCGTGCGGCAGGCCCCAGGCGTTGACGTGGAACTGCGGGACCACGACGAGGGTGGTGTCGCGGTCGGTCAGGCCCATCGACTCGGTCATGTTGACCTGCATGGAGTGCAGGTAGATGGAGCGGTGGGAGTAAATGACGCCCTTGGGGTCCCCGGTGGTGCCGGAGGTGTAACACATCGCCGCGGCCTGGCGTTCGTCCAGCTCGGGCCAGTCGTAGGTCTCCGGGCGCCCTGCCAGAAGGTTCTCGTACTCGTGGACGCGGACGTCCAGTCCGTCGAGCACGGAGCGGTCGCCGATGCCCACGACCACGACGTGGTCGATGGTGGGCAGGTGCGGCAGGAGCGGCGCCAGGAGGGGCAGCAGGCTGCCGTTGACGAGGACGACCCGGTCGACGGCGTGGTTGACGATGAAGACCAGCTGCTCGGGGGGCAGCCGCAGGTTGAGCGTGTGCAGGATCGCACCCATGGAGGGAATCGCGAAGTATGCCTCGACATGCTCCGAGTTGTTCCACATGAGAGTCGCTACACGGTCGGTCTGCTGGACGCCCAGTTCGTCGCGCAGGGCGTTCGCCAGGCGGGTGGCCCGGGCACCGATCTCGGCGAAACTGCGGCGATGCGGCTCGGCCTCCCCGGTCCAGGTCGTGACCTGGGACTTTCCGTGGATCGTCATACCGTGTCGAAGTATGCGGCTGACGAGCAGTGGTACGTCCTGCATGGTACTCAGCAAAGCGTCCTCCCGGTGGGCGCTGCGGCGCTGCGGCGGTTTCGGATGCTGCCGATTCTGCTCACGTACCGCTCGGCATGTCACTACCTCGGGGTTCCGACTCGCAGGCGACTGACCCTCTTTCACGTGAAACATGGGTGTTTCACGTGAAACACCCGGGCGTGTTTCACGTGAAACACAGCAGAGGGGCCGAGGGTCAGCGGACCGGGTTCAGCTCCGGGTCCTCGCGCAGCTTGACCAGGGCACGGGAGACGGCGCTCTTGACCGTGCCGATCGAGACCCCGAGCAGCTCGGCGGTCTGGGCCTCGCTCAGGTCCTCGTAGTAGCGGAGCACCACCATGGCCCGCTGCCGGTCGGGCAGCCGGGTCACCGCACGCCACATGGCGTCGTGGAGTGCCTGCGCCTCGGCGGGGTCGGCGGCGGGAGCCTGGTCCGTCTCCGGCAGCTCGTCGCAGGCGAACTCGTCGATCTTGCGCTTGCGCCACTGGGAGGTGCGGGTGTTGACCAGGGTCCGCCGGACGTAACCGTCGAGGGCCCGGTGGTCCTCGATCCGGTCCCAGGCGACGTACGTCTTGGCGAGAGCCGTCTGGAGCAGGTCCTCGGCGTCGCAGGGGTTGGCGGTCAGTGAGCGTGCCGTGCGCAGCAGCGAGGTCCCTCGTGTCCGTACGTACGACGAGAACGACGGGTACGAAGAGGGGTACGGCGACTGGTTCGACGCGTACGTGCACACTGGCGTGGTCATGCCTCCACGCTAGGAGCGGTGATGGCGTCGGGGATCGGCCGCAGGTGCCGACACCGCGTCCCTCTCAGGTTGTAGGACGGGGGTTTCCCCCACCTCCTGAAGGTGGAGGGGGCGGAGGGACCGCGGGCCCGCCCGGGCGCTCGCCGGGCGGACTCCCCCTAGCGGTCGGCGCCCAGGATCAGACCGGAGGTCGGCACCCCGGTCCCCGCTGTGACCAGGGCATGGGCCGCGCCCGCGATCTGGTTGACCGAGCTGCCGCGCAGTTGGCGTACGGCCTCGGCGATGCCGTTCATACCGTGCAGGTAGGCCTCGCCGAGCTGGCCGCCGTGGGTGTTGAGGGGGAGCGCGTCGGCGGCGACGAAGTCGGCGGCCTCGCCCGGCTTGCAGAAGCCGAACTCCTCCAGCTGCATCAGCACGAAGGGGGTGAAGTGGTCGTAGAGGATGCCGACGTCGATGTCGGAGGGGCGCAGCCCGCTGGTCCGCCACAGCTGGCGGGCGACCACGTCCATCTCCGGCAGCCCGGTCAGGTCGTCGCGGTAGAAGCTGGTCATCGCCTCTTGGCGGCGCCCCGCCCCCTGAGCCGCCGCCGTGATCACGGCGGGTGCCCGGCGCAGGTCCCGGGCCCGCTCGACGCTGGTGACGACGATGGCCTGACCGCCGTCGGTCTCCTGGCAGCAGTCCAGGAGCCGCAGTGGTTCGACGATCCACCGCGATGCGGCGTGATCGGCGAGGGTGATGGGCTTGCCGTGGAACCAGGCGGCCGGATTGGTGGCGGCGTACCGGCGCCCGGTGACGGCCACGTGCCCGAAGGCCTCGGGGGTCAGACCGTAGGCGTACAGGTAACGCTGGGCGGCCATCGCCACCCAGGAGGCCGGGGTGAGCAGCCCCCAGGGCAGCGACCAGCCGAGGGCCGCCCCCTCCGCCGAGGCTTCGCGCTGCTGGACCCCGGAGCCGAAGCGCCGGCCGGAGCGCTCGTTGAAGGCGCGGTAACAGACGACGACCTCGGCGACGCCCGTGGCGACGGCCAGGGCGGCCTGCTGGACGGTGGCGCAGGCCGCGCCGCCGCCGTAGTGGATGCGGGAGAAGAAGGAGAGGTCCCCGATCCCGGCGGCCTGAGCGACGGTGATCTCGGGGCTGGTGTCCATCGTGAAGGTCACCATGCCGTCGACGTCGGCAGGGGTGAGCCCGGCGTCGGCGAGGGCGGCCTGCACGGCCTCGACGGCGAGACGCAGCTCGCTGCGGCCGGAGTCCTTGGAGAACTCCGTCGCGCCGATCCCAGCGATGGCGGCGCGGCCGCCGAGCGCATCACGGGTCCGGACGCTCATGCCCCGCCCTCCTGACCGGCCCGGAGCGCGGTGGGAGCCACGGCTCCCGGCTCGGGCCGGGCCGCGGGCGCCAGGGTGGCCGTGACAGTGCCGGTCACGTGATGGCCGATGCGGTTGGCACCGACGACCCTGATCTCGACGGTGTTCCCGGCCGCGGATCCGACGACGGACTCGACGGTGCCGGTCAGGGTCATCGTGTCGCCCGGGTAGTTGGGTGCGCCGAGGCGGATGGCGACCTTGCGCAGCACCGTCCGCGGCCCGAAGTGATCGGTGATGTACCGGCCGACCAGCCCGTTCGTGGTCAGGATGTTCATGAAGATGTCCGGGGAGCCCTTCTCGCGCGCCAGCGACGCGTCGTGGTGCACGTCCTGGTAGTCACGGGAGGCGATCGCGCCCGCGACGATCAGCGTGCGCGTGACCGGTATCTCCAGCGGCGGCAGGCTGTCGCCCGCCTTGATCCCGTCGGCTCTCATCCCTCAGACCTCCCGCGCCAGTACGGCGCCCAGTTCCGCCAGTAGTTCGCTGCCACAGCCGAGGTACGCGTCCAGCTGGCGCCCCCACAGGAAGTGCCGGTGGACGGGGTGGTCCAGATCGGCCCCCATCCCGCCGTGCAGGTGCTGGCCCGCGTGCACGACCCGCTTGCCCGCTTCCGATGCCCACCAGGCGGCGGTCAGCGCGTGCTCGGCCGCCGGGAGTCCCTGGTCGATCCGCCAGGCCGCCTCGTACGCCGTCACCCGGATCGCCTCGGTGTCCATGTACGCGTCGGCGGCGCGCAGCATGACCCCCTGGTTGGTGGAGAGAGGACGGCCGAACTGCTCGCGGGTGCCGCTGTAGTCGACGGCCCGGGACAGGGAGCCCGCGCAGACGCCCGCCTGGAGTCCGGCGAAGGCGGTACGGGCCCCGGCCAGCACCTCTGCGTAGGCCCGGCCGTCCGCGGACGCGAGGCGTTCCCCCTCGGCGCCGGTCAGGGTCAGGTGTCCGGCCGACCACGGGGCGGTGGTGTCCACCTCCGCCGTGGCGGCCCCGGGCGCGTCCGTCCGTACGAGCCACAGCGCCCGGTCCGCGTCCGGGACCAGGACGTGCGTGGCGTCGCGCAGCCACGGGACGACCGGGGCCGTACCGGTGAGACGGCCGCGCGCGTCCACCGTGAAGCGGCCGCGCGCCGGAAAGGCGCCGGTGGCCACGGCCTCACCCGAGCCGAACGCGGGCAGCAGCCTGGCCCGCTGCTCCTCGGTGCCGTGGGCGGCGACCGCGAGCAGCCCGTACACGCAGGTGGCGGCGAAGGGGACCTGTGCGGTGGTGCGGCCCTGTTCCTCCAGCAGCAGTACCAGGCCCAGCAGGCCGATGTCCTCGACGGCGGCGACCAGGCCGGAGCCCGTGAGCGCCTTCCATAGTTCGGCGTCGGTGCCGCCGCCCGCGGCGGTGAGACGCTCGTGGGTGGCCAGATCGCCGAAGATCTGCGCGGCGAGACCGGCGGCGGCCGCCTGGTCCTCGGTGGGGCGGAAGTCCATCAGTCTGCGCTCCCACGGAAGACGGGCAGTTCCAGTTCCTCGTCCACGCGCAGGAACTCCAGCTGGACGGGCATGCCGATGCGCACCTCGTCGTGGGGGACGCCGGTGACGTTGGTGACCATCCGGACGCCTTCGGCGAGTTCGACGACCGCCACCGCGTACGGAGGCGAGAAGGCCGGAAAGGGCGGATGGTGCACCACCACGTAGCTGAACACCGTCCCGGCGCCGGAGGCCTCGACGGTGTCCCACTCCAGGGAGGCGCAGTCGTTGCAGCCCGGGAGCCACGGGAAGCGGAGGGCCCCGCAGGAGGCGCAGCGCTGGATGAGGAGCCGGTGGTCCTGGACCCCGTCCCAGAAGCCCTGGTTGTCGCGGTTGATGACGGGGCGGGGGCGCCGGGCGGCCTTCGGCCTCGCAGGGGCTTGGGGTTGCTCCTCCCCGGTTTCCGGGGCGGCCAGGGCGCGTGCGGCGGGGGCGTACTTGAGGATGCGGAAGCGGTGGGTTCCGGCGAGTTCGCCGTCGGCGTGGACGTCCATGCGGGTGGTCACGAAGTGGCCGGTGCCCAGTTTGGTGGTCTTGCGGGGGGACACCGACTCGATCACGGCGTCGTAGGTGACCTTGTTTCCGGGGCGCAGCGGGCGCAGGTACTCCTGCTCGCAGTCGGTGGCGACCACCGAGGTGTATCCGGCGCCGTCGAGGAGGACGAACAGCTGGTCGTAGGCGGAGGAGCGGTCGGTGTGACCGGAGAGCCCGCCCATCGTCCAGGCCTGGAGCATGGTCGGAGGAGCGATCGCGTCCGGGCCGCTGTAGGCGGGGTTGGCGTCGCCCATGGCCTCGCACCAGTGGCGGATCATCGGCTCGTTGACGGGATCCTTGCCGAGGCCCGAGGTGGCCGCGGCCCGCCCTTCGAAGGCCTGGAGCAGGGCGTACAGCTCGTCGGGGCCGTGCGCCCCGGCCGGGCCCCGGCCCTCGCCCCGTGGTGTAGCGGTCACCGCTTCCTCCCCTTCATCCCGAGCCGCATCATGGCGACGATCTCGCGCTGGACCTCGCTGACCCCGCCGCCGAAGGTGTTGATCTGCGCGGCCCGGTTCATCCGCTCCAGCTCACCGCCCGCGAAGGCCGTGGGGCCCCGTACCAGCGCCTCCTCGCCCACCACCTCCTGGCACATCCGGTACACCTCGACGGTGGACTCGGTGCCGAGGAACTTCACCCCGCTCGCGTCGCCCGGGGCGAGGCTGCCCGCGCCCACGTCCTGAACGAGGCGCCAGTTCAGGAGGCGTACGGCGGCCAGCCGCGCGTGCACCTCGGCGAGCCGGGACCGCACCCAGGGGCGGTCTGCCGGGCGCTCGCCGGTAGCGGGGTCGGGGGTGCGGGCGTGGGCGAGGGCCGCATCGTAGAAGTCCTCGGCCTGCATGCCGATGGCGGCGAGGGCGACCCGCTCGTGGTTGAGCTGGTTGGTGATGAGGCCCCAGCCACCGTGCTCGGGTCCGACGAGGTTCCCGGCGGGGACGCGGATGCCGTCGTAGTACGTCGAGGTGGTCGTCAGGCCGCCGACGGTATGGATCGGTGTCCACGAGAAGCCCGGCGCGTCGGTGGGGACGAGGATGATCGAAATGCCTTTGTGCTTGGGCGCCTCGGGGTCGGTGCGGCAGGCGAGCCAGATCCAGTCGGCGTTCTGAGCGTTCGACGTGAAGATCTTCTGCCCGTCGACCAGCCAGTCACCGTCACCTTCCGGGTCCCCCGTACCGGGGCGGCGTACGGCCTTGGTGCGCAGGGAGGCGAGGTCGGTCCCGGCCTCGGGCTCCGAGTAGCCGATCGCGAAAACGATCTCTCCCTTGAGGATCCGGGGGAGGAAGAAGTCCTTCTGCTCCTGGGTTCCGTAGCGCATCAGCGTGGGGCCGACGGTGTTGAGCGTGACCATCGAGACCGGGGCGCCCGCCCGGTAGGCCTCGTCAAAGAAGACGAACTGCTCTTCAGGGCCGCGGCCTTGGCCGCCGTACTCGACGGGCCAGCCGAGCCCGAGGAGGCCGTCCGCGCCGATCCGGCGCAGCACCGCGCGCTGGTCGTCAGGATCTCTTGGCGCTCCGTCCGGCAGCAAGTCCGCGAAGTAGGAACGCAGTTCGGCGCGGAGTCTCAACTGCTCGTCGGTGGGGGCGAGGTGCACGGTGCGGGCCTCCCGGCATCACATCATCAAGTGAACCTGACTGTCCGTCAGATTCCGTGTCGATGTCAAGGCCGGGAACGCGCGAGGGCGCCTGCGCTACCGGACCCCAGCCGGTCCGGTCGCACAGGCGCCCTCATCACTGAGGAACATCTACCACCAAGGATGGAAGTTGACCGCGATGCTGCTGTTCGACTGATGGATCTGCGTGAAGGCAGAGCCGTTGGCCTGCGCGGAGTTGTTCTGGTTGGACGCACCGGCACCGGTGGCCACCTGCTGCGTAGTGGCGGAATTGCCGTTGTTGTTCCCGCCCACACCACTGCCGATGATGCTGGCCACGCTCGTATTGGATCCGCCGTTCGCGAGACCGCCATTGTCCGCCTGGGCCACTCCGCCGAAGAGCGCGAGGGCGAAGGGGAGCGCGGCGACGGTGGCGATGACGCGGGCGGTACGAATGCTTGCCATGTCTGAATCCTCCAGAGAACCCGAAATAGGGGTGTTGCCCAGGCAGTTGGCCGACCGCCTCGGTCGTTCGGTGGTGACGACGTCGCTGCACCAGAGTTGCCCACCGAATCCCCGGCGAACCACCCTGCATCAGGCAATTCCCCCGCAAGCATGAGCAACATCTGATAAACCTCATTCGCGCCCCCAATGCCCCAGCTCACCCCACGCACCCCAGGCGAAACCCTTGGCGCACAAGAGGCGAAGCGTTCCACCAATCCCACCGGTCCCGGGCATGCCAAAGAGGACCGCTCCATCCGGGAACCCCACCGTCTCCCGGGCCTGCGGTCCTGCACACACGCCTGCGCGCCCCTTGCGCGCCCCCGGCGCTCGCCGGGGCGGCCGAGCGGTACGCCCCCATGGGCGCTCTCGCCGACCTGACTTCTTCACGAACCTCTGCTTGAACGACGGCTTGTCCGCGCACCGCCACCCGGAACCGTGCCGGGCCTACTCACCAACCAGCGAACGAACCCACGAACCAACGAACCAATGAACCGATCAACAGCCGAACCGACTGCCCTACGGGCGTACCTGCATACCGACGTACCGATGACGAACCGACGTACTGATGTACTGACGTACTGACGATCTACTGACCCTCTGACCTGCCGAGTCTCTGACGCTCTGACCTGATGACCCTCTGAGCCTCTGAGCCTCTGCCCTGATGCCCCTCTGACCCTCTGACCCTCTGACCTGCTGACTCTCTGAGCTGCTGACTCTCTGAGCTGCTGAGCTGCTGAGCCGCGAACCTGCTGCTCCTCGGACCTGCCGAATGCCAGATGCCTGGGGAACCTCAGGCCGCGAGATCCAGCTCGTCCAAGGAGTGGCCCGACTGGGCGTGGGCGGCGGCGGTCGTGGAGCGGCGGCGTACGGACGGGGTCGAGCCGTGGGCCTCGGCGCGGATCCGCTGGGCGATCGTGGGCGGCAGCGCACCGCCGCGCATCATCGCCCTCCAGCTCCGCCGGGCCTGCACGGCCATCCTCCTCGCCACGGAACCGGCCGGCACGGCGGGAGCAGCGGGGGCGGCCGTGGAAGCGGCGGCCGCGACGGTGGCGCCGCCGCCGAAACCGAGAGCTGCGAACAGTGCCACCAGGGTGGCGAGGACAGTGGTCCAGATCGACGTGAAGGTGTTGCTGCTAGCCATGACGACCCCTTATTCCGGGATGTTCCGACGGGCGGATCTGCATACATTCGTCATGATGTGACCGCAACCGCGCCGAGCCCCACGCCCGCGCCGTTCTTCCGACAAACACCACTCGGTCGGCCCATCCCCGCTTGCGGAGCAGCCGGGACAGCCCCATCGTCAACGCCGCGGGCAAGCAGGCCACCCCTGTGCACGGCGACACCTCGGTACCCGCGAGGGCGATGACGCCGAGATCCTGCGCGTCGATTTCAACCGGAGCCCGCACGGCCTCACGAAGCGCGTCCCCTACCGCTGCGGCGACCCCACAGCCTCGCTCGCCGAGGTCGGGACGGATAGCTGCCCCCCACATACGCCGAAGAGGGTGCCACCGCGTCGGTGGCACCCTCTTCCGCAGGGCCTGAGCCCCACCGGCGGTGGGTGTGGGATTTGAACCCACGGTGACATCGCTGCCACGACGGTTTTCAAGACCGTTCCCTTAGGCCGCTCGGGCAACCCACCTGGCGGGTACAGAGTACCGGGCAGGTGGGGCGGGCGGGGGCCTTGGGCGGGGCGGGGTGCGCTACATGGTCAGCAGGACTCCCGCGTACGAGACTCCCGCCACCACCACCCAGGAGCTGAGCCCGAGCACGGCGGCCCGGCCGCCCGTCCGGGCCAGGGTCGGCAGGTGCACCGCGCTCCCCAGACCGAACAACGCCGCCGCCAGCAGGGCCTCCTGGGCGGCGTGCGCCCACTCCAGCGCCGCGTCCGGGATCACCCCGGTGGCCCGGAGCGCGGCCGCGGCCAGGAAGCCGGCTACGAACAGCGGGACCGGGGTCGGCCGCCGCCCCGAGGCCGTCCGCACCCCGCGCCGCCGGGCCCGTACCGAGAACGCCACCGCGGCTACCAACGGGGCCAGCAGCGCCACCCGCATCAGCTTGACGAGCACGGCATCCCCGAGCGCGTCGGGACCGGCGGTCTGCGCGGTGGCCACCACCTGGCCGACATCGTGCACGCTGGCCCCCACCCAGCGCCCGAATTCCGGGTCGGTGAGCCCCAACGGGCCCTGGAGCAGCGGGAGTACCGCGATCGCGAGGGTCCCGCACAGGGTCACCAGCGCCACGGAGGCCGCCACGTCCTCCTCGTCGCTGCCGGAGACCTCGCTGACCGCACCTATCGCCGAGGCACCGCAGATCGAGTACCCGGTGGCGATCAGCAGCGGCTGGTCACCACGCAGCCCGAGCCGTCGGCCCAGCCACAGCGTCCCCAAGAAGGTCGCGGCCACCACGGCGACCACCATGGCCACCGTGGCCCAGCCCAGGCCCATTACTTGGTCGAGGCCCAGTCCCAGGCCCAGTAGCACGATGCCGATCCGCATCAGCCGCCGCCCGGCCAGCGACAGGCCGGGCCTCGCCGCGCCGCGGACGAAGGTGCGTATCCGGGGCAGGTGCGCGGCGGCGATACCCAGCACCACCGAGGCCGTCAGCCAGGGCACGGCGGGCACGACCCAGTGCACGGCCCATGCGATCGCCGCGCCGAGCACGGTGGTGGCCAGTCCGGGCCACGGGGCGGATGTTTCACGTGAAACAGGCCGGTCCCCACCCGTACGCGGAGTGGACCGGTGCAGCAGCGCCATCAGTCGGTGGGGAGCGTGTAGACCCGGCGGACGCTGCTGCCCAGGCGCTCCACGTCGGCGCCGTAGACGTGCAGGGATATCGCCTTCGTGCGACAGGAGTTGCGGACCTTGTGGATGTCTCCGGGGGGTGCGAACCCGCAGACGTCCCCGGGGCCGTTGACGATCTGCTCGGTGGCCACCAGACGGGCGCCCTCCTTACCCGTGGCCGGGGCGAGCCGGTACCGCAGCTCGCTCTCCGCACCCTCGTGCACCCCGGCCACGCACCACGAGACGTGATCGTGGATGGCCGTCTCCTGGCCGGGCAGCCACACCAGTGCCACCACCGAGAAGCTGCCGTCCGCTTCGGCGTGCAGGACGTGCTGCCGGTACCGGTCCGGGTGACCCTCGCACTGTTCGGCGGTCAGCAGGTCGGGCGTACCCAGCTGGGGCGCGACGCGCTCGCCGATCAGGTAGGCGGTGAGGTCGGGGGCAAGACCCCGGTCCACGACCGTACGGATCTCAGCGACGAGGGCGGCCATCCTCGCGGTGGTTCGGGCCGGTGTGGTGGTGGTCATACCGGCAGCGTCCGGCAGCCGATCCATCACGTCCAACGACAGTTTTGACCCGAAATCCCAAGCCTGTCTTATGGATGGGGGAGAAGGGCCGCCGGGTCGGTCAGCAGCCGACGCGGTTGGCCGCCACCCGCTTCAGTTCGTCAAGAACGGCGACGGTCGCCGGGATCCGCAGATGGTCGCGGTAGACGTAGGCGGCGATGTGGCGGCGGGCGACCGGCTCCAGGGCCCGCCCGCAGACCTTGCTCAGGGAGAGTGACGGCAGTACCAGCGCGGGCATCATCGCCACCCCCAGCCCCTGCGCGACCAGGCTCTGCACGACCAGGTTGTCGTCGGTGGAGAACCGGATGTCGGGGACGAAGCCCAGCTCGGCGCACTCGTGCAGCAGGTTCGCCCGGCAGCGCGGACAGCCCGCGATCCACCGCTCCTCGGCCAGGTCCACCAGGTGCACGGCCCGGCGCCGAGCCAGCGGGTGGCCGGTCGGCAGCAGCACCGTCAGCTGGTCCTCCAGCAGCCGCACCTCGGCCACCTCGTCCGGTATCTCCTCGTGCAGCCCGGGATAGGTGAAGGCGAGGGTGATGTCGCACTCCCCGCGCTCCAGCCTGCGCAACGAGTCCGGGGGCTCACCCTCCAGCAGCTCCACCTGGACCCCGGGATGGTCCTTGGCTAGCCCGCTCAGGGCCTCCGGGACGAGGGTGACGTTGACGCTGGGGAACCCGCACAGCCGCACCCGACCGGCCCGCAGCCGGGCGTACGCCTTCATCTGCGCCTCGGCGGCGGAAAGGCTGCCGAGGATCGACTCCGCGTGCCGGACCAGGGAGTTGCCCGCCTCGGTGAGCTGCATACGGCGGCCGACCCGGGTGAACAGGGGAGTGCCGACGGCCCGCTCCAGGGCCTTCATCTGCTGAGTGATCGCGGGCTGCGTATATCCCAGGACGCGGGCGGCCGCCGAGTACGACCCGGAGGCGACCACCTCGTGAAACGTCCGTATGTGCCGCGAATCGAACACCTGCGAAGCATAAGCGGACGTTGGGAGGGGCCGTAGCCGGAATCCCGTCTACGGCCCCTCCCCATCGCCCCGTGGCACCACCCGCCGAGCCCGTGGAACTACCCGCCGAGTGGAGCGACTCGTCGGTGGAACTACCCGTCGGTGGGACTAACCGTCGGTGGAACTACTTGTCGCCGACGCGCGAGCCGAGCGTGATGTCGACCGTGGTCGGCTTGCCGCCCCGCAGGTAGGTCAGCTTCACCGTGTCGCCGGGCTTGTACGTCCAGATCTCACTGATGAGGGTCGGACCGCTGTCGACGGGCTTGTCGCCGAACTGGGTGATCACATCGCCGGGCTTGAGGCCCGCCTTGCCCGCCGGACCGGCCGGGTCGACCAGCTCGTTGGCGGCGGCGCCCTGCTCGGAGATCTTCGCGCCGTCCGTCTTGGACTGGAGGTCCACGGAGACACCGATCACCGGGTAGGTCGGCTTGCCCGTCTTGATCAGCTGCTCGGCGACGTTCTTCGCCTGGTTGACCGGGATGGCGAAACCGAGGCCGATGGAACCGGCCTGGCCGCCGCCGAAGCCGCCGTTGCCCGCCGACTGGATGGCGGAGTTGATGCCGATGACCGCGCCGCGCCCGTCCAGCAGCGGACCGCCGGAGTTGCCCGGGTTGATCGAGGCGTCCGTCTGGAGGGCGCTCATGTACGAGTTCTTGTTGCTGGCCCCGTCACCGGAGGCGACCGGGCGGTTCTTGGCGCTGACGATGCCGGTCGTCACCGTGTTCGACAGACCGAAGGGGGCGCCGATCGCGATGGTCGTGTCGCCGACCGCGACCTTGTCCGAGTCGCCCAGTGCGAGCGGGTTGAGCCCCGCCGGCGGGTTCTTCAGCTTCAGTACCGCCACGTCGTAGCCCTGGGCCCGGCCCACGACCTCGGCGTCGTACTTCTTGCCGTTGGAGAAGGTGGCGGAGAGCTTGCCGCCGCTCGCCGCGGAAGCCACCACGTGGTTGTTGGTGAGGATGTGGCCCTGCTGGTCGTAGACGAAGCCGGTGCCCGTACCGCCCTCGCCGTCGCCGCCCTGTGCCTCGATGGTGACCACGCTCGGCAGTGCCTTGGCGGCCAGGCCCGCGACCGAGCCGGACTCGCGCTTGAGGTCCTTGGGCGTCTCACCGGAGCTGACCGTGGTCGAGCCGGAGCCGTCGAACCCGCCGTCGGCGAGCTTGTAGCCGATGCCGCCGCCGACGCCACCCGCGAGCAGGGCGGCCGCCAGCACGGCCACGATCAGGCCGCCCCGGCCCTTCGGCTTGGGCTGCGGGGCGTCGGCGGCCAGGGGCGCGCCCCAGACACCGCCGCCGTTGCCGCCCTCGTGTCCCTGGGCTCCGTACGCCGGAACCGCGGGCGGGGGCGGCGGCCAGGCCTCGGCGCCGGGTGCGCCGTGCGCGCCGTGGCCCGGGGGAGGTCCGGCCGGAGCGCCGTACGAGAGCGCGGGCGCGCCCTCGTCCGGAGCGCCGTACGGAGCAGCGCCGGGGGATTCGTACCCGGTCGTGGCAGGCGGCGCCCCGTACGGGGCCGCGGGAGTCGGGGGCACTTGCTGGGCGGCCTCGGCGCCGGGCGCCGAGGTCGTCGGCAGCTGCCGGGTCACGTGCTCGGCCGGCGCGGAAGCGGCGACGTACCCATGGTCGGCACCGCCCGGCGCCTTGCCCATCTCCACGGCGGGCGCGGCGCTCTCGCGCGCGCCGGCCTCGGGCGCGTCCGCCCGGCGCGCGTCGACCGGAGCAGCCGGTACGGCGACCGGCTCGGGGGTCGGCGCGGCCACCGGCACGGGAGGTGCGGACGGGGCCGCGGGGGGCTTCGGGGCCGCGGTGCCCTCGTTCTCGGTGCTCACAGCGCTCTCTCCTCGTCACACACGACGTGCTGGATGTCGGACGGGACATCCAGCGGGATATCGGTCCGGGTGAACGTTCGACCGGTCATACAAGTTCCTGGGCAAGCCTTTCCCATTCACCGTCAGAGCACTGTAAGCCGGACCTGTGCGTCCGCACCCCATCCTTTATCCCGGGCATTTCGGACGCGTCTTCAGGATCCGCCCCCACTGCGGGGGCCCGCGCGATGGCACCATGACCCGGTGACCCACGCAACGCCGCGCCCCATCCAGATCGTCGCCCACCGCGGCGCCTCGGAGGACGCCCCCGAGCACACCCTGGCCGCCTACCGCAAAGCCGTCGAGGACGGCGCCGACGCCCTCGAATGCGATGTCCGGCTCACCGCCGACGGCCATCTCGTGCTGGTGCACGACCGCCGGGTGAACCGCACCTCCAACGGCCGCGGCGCGGTATCGGCCCTCGAACTGGCCGACCTCGCCGCCCTCGACTTCGGGTCCTGGAAAGACCGCGACGAGTCCCCGGACTGGGACGCGGGCGCGGGAGCGGCGGGCGAGTACGGCAAGGAGCCCGATCCCGAGCGCACCGCCGTGCTCACCCTGGAGCGGCTGCTGGAGCTGGTCGCGGACGCCGGCCGACCGGTGGAACTCGCGATCGAGACGAAGCACCCGACCCGCTGGGCCGGGCAGGTGGAGGAGCGGCTCCTCTTCCTCCTCAAGCGCTTCGGGCTGGACTCGCCGTCCACCGAGGGCCCCCACCCGGTGCGGATCATGAGCTTCTCGGCCCGCTCCCTGCACCGGGTGCGCGCGGCCGCGCCGACGATCCCGACCGTCTATCTGATGCAGTTCGTCTCGCCCCGGATGCGGGACGGGCGGCTGCCCGCCGGTGTGCGGATCGCCGGACCGGGCATGCGGATCGTCCGTAGCCATCCGGGCTTCATCCGCAAACTCCAGGCGGCCGGGTACCCCGTCCACGTGTGGACGGTGAACGAGCCGGAAGACGTTCAGCTCTGCGCTGATCTGGGTGTAGAAGCGATCATCACGAACCGACCGCGCCAAGTTCTGTCACAACTTGGGCGCTGACGCCCCGGTTTGCCCATCCGACACCCCTTCACCTCCCGTTACAGGGTGTGCACCGGCGCATCCGTTCCGCATTCAGTCGTCATGAATGCGTCAGAGGGCCCCGCCGTGGCGGTTTCCGGTCCAGGCCAATGGGGCATTCAGACCATGGCGTGGGGCTAAGGAGGTTCCGGGGGTGGCGTTGGTGGTGGCACAGGAGTTGCCCACGTCGTCGTGCATGGCTGTACCGCATGGCCCTGCGGGCGTGGGCGCGGCGAGGCATCGCATGCGTGAGCAGTTGCGTATCAGCGGAGTGCCCGAATCTATCGTGGACGATGCCGTCCTGATCCTTTCCGAACTGCTCAGCAACGCCTGCCGACACGGCAGGCCCCTGGGCGCGCGGGAGATCGGCGACGGAGACATACGCGCCGCGTGGCGCGTCGACAAGGCGGGGCGACTGACGGTCGAGGTCACGGACGGAGGCGGGCCCACCCGTCCAGTTCCGGCCACGCCCTCCGTCACCGCGCGCGGCGGCCGGGGGCTGAACATCATCAGCGCCCTCGCCCAGGACTGGGGTGTCCGGGACGGAGCGGGCGGCGAGGTCACCGTGTGGGTGACGGTCGCGTGCGGGGCCCGGTACGACGATTTCGCTACGCGCGTCGCCGCGCCGGCGATCGACTTCAGCGCCCCCTTCGACGACCTGGATCCCTGACGGGATCCCGACCACGGTCCCGGACCGGATCCCCGACCCGACGACCGGCCATCGACGACACCCGCGGCCGTCCGGGAGCGCACGCCGACCGCGCTCCCGGCCGCACCCACCCGGTTCCGGCGGTACGAACGGCTAGGCTCGCCGTCACGTAACGACGTACGCACCGCCGCAACCGGGAGACACCCACGATGGCCAAGAAGCGCCCCGCAGCGAAGACTGCAAAGCCGCAGCTCAAGGACGGGGAGATCCCCGTGGTGGGCGCCCGCGAGCCCTGCCCCTGCGGATCCGGGCGCCGCTACAAGGCCTGCCACGGCGCCGCCGCCTCGCACGCCGTCACCGACCACGTGCAGCGCCCCTTCGAGGGTCTGCCCTCCGAGTGCGACTGGGTGGCGCTGCGCGAACTGGTGCCCGCGGCCACCATCCCGCTCACCCTCAAGGGCGGTCTGCCCGAGGGCGTACCGTCCGTCACGCTGGTGACCGTACTGCCCATGGCCTGGCCCGCGCTGCGCCGCGAGGACGGCTCCGTCCTCCTCGGCCTGCAGAACGAGTCCAGTAGCGGCAACCTCGCCCGCGACCTCGCCGACACCCTGGAGCGCGCGCTCGTCGCGGAGCCCGGCAATCCGGTGCCGGCCCGTCGTGTGCCCGCCGAGGGCACCCGGCTTCAGGATCTCCTGGACCCGGACGGCGTTTTCGAGCCTGTTGTGCACAGCGGCTTCGAATTCTGGATTCCGGATACGGAGAGCGCTCAGGCCGCCTCCCCGGAGATCGCCGCGTCGCTGGAGCGCGCCAACGCGGCGGCCATCCCGACGGTCAAACTCACCGGCGTCGACGCGGCCTACTGGTGCGAGACCCCGGAGAAGAACCACCTGCGCTGGGTCATGCCGCACCCCGAGGAGAAGCTCCTCGACGCCCTCGCGCGGCTGACCGCGGCGGGCGAGTCCTCGCTCGGCGAGGGCACCAAGCTCGTCGGTTCCTTCCGCGCGCACGGGCTGATGGTCCCGGTCTGGGACCTGCCCGTCGGCGTCTCGGCCGCCGATGTGGAAGAGCCCGCGGCCCGGCTCGCGGAGCGCCTCGACAAGGCTCTGGCCATGGACGCTCCGCTGACCACGGAGGAGCGCCGGGCGCGCGGCGGGCTCACCAACCGCCAGGTGACCCTCAACTGACGGGCGACCGGCCCCGGGCGGCCCCCGGCCCCCGGCCGCCCGCCGGGCCGGTCCGGACCCCCGCCACGGCGGGTGACCGGAGTCACAACTCCCGCTAATCGTCTGCAAATCGCTGTCTGAATATCAGAGATCGAATTTGCGAACAGGCGATCTCTTGTTACCGTTCTTGTAGCCCGGTCGCTGGTGCATCCCCCGTCGCCAGCGACCGGGCCCTTCCATTTCCGGCGGTGCTCAACCGCCGGTCGGTGCCGGTGAGTTGCTCCCGGACCGCAGGAGCAGGGGCCCTTCAGCATCCGGAACTGCAAACTCCGCTACTGCCGCGTACCGGTCCGGGGTTCCCATGGAGTGCTCACGGGGTGTTTCGCACAGTCCCGGCTCGTCCCCCGCCCCGATCGCGCAACGGATCTGCACGGTCCGGCCGGCCGGACCCATCACGGTCAGTACGGACTCCAGGGGCCGCCCGCTCGTGTTGCGGTAGTAGCTCCGCCCCCAACTCTGCCCGTCGCCCGTCAGGACGCACGTCTGCGCCTCGACGCCCTGGGGGGAGGAGAGTTCGGGGCCGCAGCGCGCGTCGGTGCGGGGCTGTTCGGGGGGACCCGGGGGCGCCGGTTTCGCCCCGGAGGGCCGGCCGGAGGACTCCGACAGGCCCAGCGAGGTAAGCAGTCCGCCGCCCTTGCCGTCGTCCCGAACGGCGAAATCCGGTCCGGCGATCGCGCCCGCGAGGGGGAGCGACAAGATGATCAGTACACCGGCACCGATACCGATCAGGCGGAGATTCATTCGCCGACGATAGCGACGCGGGAATGGGGCGCGGAGATCCCCGCGCCCAATTCCCTTGGAAACCCGCCCCGGTGACACCCGTTCGAGTGATCCGGGAGAACTGACGGGGCGGTACGGGCGTCAGTACGCGAGTCGGCTTCCGCCGCCCGGCGCTCCGCTGCTCGCCTCCACCAACGCGTCCACGACCGCCTCGATCTCCGGCAGCCAGGGCCGCCCGGCCGCCGCCGACGGCTCCCGCTCCCAGCGCACCTGACCGCCGCCGGACGCGGCGGAGGGCGGCAGCAGCAGATAGCCGCCCTCGCCGTGGAACCGTAGCGAGGAGGGCACGTGGTCCTTGGCGTAGAGGAGTTCACCGAGGCGTTCGAGCGAGTACGGCGCCACCAGCAGCGACCAGCGCGTGGGCGTCGCGACCACCGGGCCGAGGCGCATGCCCCGCTGGTCCAGCCGGACCAGCGCCCGCGCCGCCGCGGTGGCGGGCAGGCTCACCGCGCAAGGAGCGGCCCCGCCGGTGGCCAGGAGCAGCGGCGCGGCGGGCCGGTTGGCCCACCACCAGCTCACCATCCGGGGATCGGTGGTGGCCGCGAGGAGGCCCGGGTCGAAGGGGTGCGCACCGGGAACCACGCAGTCCGGGTCGGGGCACGCGCAGCGAGCGCTGTCCGCGCCCGCCCGGCCCACGCCGGGGAGCACGGGCCATTCCCAGGCGGTGGCACAGGTCAACGCGGCGTCGAGGGGCTGCGGGAGGGCGGGGGCGGCGCCGGGCTTGATGCCGGCACGCCGCTGAGCGAACCGGAGGGGGTGGAGGGACTGAAGGGCCTGGAGAGGCTGAAGGGACTGGAGGGAACTACGGAGCCGCTGGAGACGCCTTCCGAGGATCTCGCGCATGAGCGCTCGTTCCTTTCCGTTGAACGCCGAGGGCCACATCACACCATGTATGCGGTGTTTCACCACACGTACACGTTTCGCGTCACTGTCCGCTAGAAGCAGGTTCACACGGTTCGTGCAGTTTTCGTACGGGTCCATGGAACGTCCGGCAGAGGTGGTACGCACCCGCGACGGGCCGGGCCCGGCCGCCGCCGTTAAGGACGGCGAGCCGTACCGGGCGGTTCCCGGCGGGTCCGGGATGGCGCCAACTCACCCCGTGCACCACCGATTACGTACCCGGACCCACGGTGACGCCCGCCCAGTCGACCGCAAAAAGGGATCCCTTCCACCCTTTTCCGGCCAAGTTTTACCCTTGGCTGGACGGTGAGTTGTCGTCCCACGGACACCAGGATTCCCACCTGGGCAATGCTGGACATCGCTCCATGTGTGCGTGTAGATGTGGATCCATTGATGGCGGCGCAGAACGATCTGGGGGTTTGCGATGCTATTCGGCGAATCGCACCAGGTGGAAAGCCGGACGCCATGAGCGCCCCGCATCCGCCGAAAGTGGCTGGAATCGATTCAGTAGTTACGGCTTCCCTGCACACTGCGGCACCCGTGCCCCCGCGCACCGCTCCCGCACCGGCCCCGGTACCCGCCCCCAGCACCCTGATCCAGGACCGGCTGGCGGGCATGGTCTCCGACCTGACCACCCTCAACGAGCTGACCGAACGCCTCGCCCGATCCGTCGACGTCGACTCCTGCCTGGAGGAATTCCTGCGCGCGGGCGCCGCACTCGTCGGCGCCCGGCGCGGTCTGATCGTGCTGGAACCCGCCGACCGGCTCGGCCCGGTCACCACCCTCGGGCTGGGCCTGGGCCGCGCCGACCTGGGCCACATCGAGACCGTGCCGCGCGGCTCCACCTCGTACGGCCGCATCCTCGACGGACTGGCCGACGCCGTCGGCGGCTCCGAGATCCTGCCCCGGGCGGGCGAAGAGCCCGCCTCCGGCGGCTGCACGGCCCCGATCGACCCCCGCCACCGCGAGGTGGCCGCGCGCCTGGGCTACTGCGCCAGCTACACGCTCCCGTTGACGGCCCAGGCTCCCGGCAGACTCGGCGCCGTGGTCTGGCTCTACGACGACCAGGTCGAGCCCAGCGAGCGCCAGCGCGACCTGGTCGGCCTCTACGTACGGCACGCGGCCGAGCACCTGGCCCGCGTACTGGAGGCCCAGCGCGCCCGGACCCGGCTGGCCACCGTCGCCGAGGAGCTGCTGCCCAGCAGGCTGCCAAGGGTGCCCGGGGTCCAGCTGGCCGCCCGTCACCACACCGGACCGCTCGGCGGCGGCGACTGGTACGACGCCCTGCCGCTGCCGGAGGGCGCCCTCGGGCTGGCCGTCGGCTCGGTCACCGGCGCCGGTCCCGGCGCGATCGCCGCGATGGGACGGCTGCGGGCCTCGCTGCGCGCGTACGCGGTGATGGAGGGCGAGGACCCGGTCGCGGTCCTCTCCGACCTGGAGCTGCTGCTGCGGCTCACCGAACCCGCGCGGTCGGCGACAGCTCTGTTCGCCTACTGCGAGCCGGGCTCCCGAAAGATCATCCTGGCGGGCGCCGGACACACCCCGCCGCTGCTCATCGGCGAGCACCGCACGGAGTACATCGAGACCACGCTGTCCGCGCCGCTCGGCATGCTCGCCTGCTGGGAAGCGCCCAGTGTGGAGATCGAGCCAGCCGCCGGAGAAACGGTGCTGCTCTACACCGACGGACTGCTGCGCCGCACCGGGGACGCCATGGACCGCGCCTACGCACGGCTGCACGCGGCCGCCGCGGGCGTACCGCGCGCCGCCCGCGAGGACCCGGCCGCGATCGTCGATCACGTGCTGCGGATGGTGTTGCCGGAGGAGGACTTCACCGCGGAGTCCGCCGAGGACATCGTCGTACTGGCCGCCCGTTTCGACTGATTTGTCACAGCCCGTCGGGGCCACTTCCTCTCGCACATACGATGGACGGGGTCCGTACCCGGTCCTGTCGTAGCTGAGGAGATGACGTGGCTGACGAGCTCACCCCGGAGACCCCGGAAGAAGAGCAGCCCAAGAAGACGCACAAACAGCGCAAGAACGGGCTCTACCCCGGCCTCAGCGATGAACTCGCCGAGAACATGCGCACCGGCTGGGCGGACACCGAGCTGCACGGTCTGGAGCCGATCGCCCAGGCCGCGCACACGGCCGCCCGCCGCGCGACGCTGTCCGCGAGCTTCCCCGGTGAGCGCCTCGTCATCCCCGCGGGCCGCCTCAAGACGCGCTCGAACGACACGGAGTACCCCTTCCGTGCCTCCACCGAGTACGCCTACCTGACCGGCGACCAGAGCGAGAACGGCGTCCTGGTCCTGGAGCCCACCGGCGGGACGGGCCACACCGCGACCATCTACCTGCTGCCGCGCTCCGACCGCGAGAACGGCGAGTTCTGGCTGTCCGGCCAGGGCGAGCTGTGGGTCGGCCGCCGCCACTCCCTGACCGAGGCCGAGCAGCTCCTGGGCATCCCGGCGAAGGACGTCCGCACCCTGGCCGAGGCCCTGACCGAGGCCACCGGTCCGGTCCGGGTCGTCCGCGGCCACGACGCGGTCGTCGAGGCGGCCCTGACCGACAAGGTCACCGCCGAGCGTGACGGCGAGCTGCGCGTGAACCTCTCCGAGGCCCGCGTGGTCAAGGACGATTTCGAGATCGGCGAGCTGCAGAAGGCCGTCGACTCCACCGTCCGCGGTTTCGAGGACTGCGTGAAGGTCCTCGACAAGGCCGAGGCCACCAGTGAGCGCTACATCGAGGGCACCTTCTTCCTGCGCGCCCGCGTCGACGGCAACGACGTCGGCTACGGCTCGATCTGCGCCGCCGGTCCGCACGCCTGCACCCTGCACTGGGTCCGCAACGACGGCCCCGTCCGCTCGGGCGACCTGCTGCTGCTGGACGCGGGCGTGGAGACCCAGTCCCTCTACACCGCCGACGTCACGCGCACCCTGCCGATCAACGGCCGGTTCACCGAGATCCAGCGCAAGATCTACGACGCGGTGTACGAGGCCCAGGAGGCCGGCATCGCCGCCGTGCAGCCGGGTGGCAAGTTCCGCGACTTCCACGACGCCTCGCAGCACGTGCTCGCCGAGAAGCTCGTCGAGTGGGGCCTGGTGGAAGGTCCGGTCGAGCGGGTCCTGGAGCTGGGCCTCCAGCGCCGCTGGACCCTCCACGGCACCGGTCACATGCTCGGCATGGACGTCCACGACTGCGCGGCCGCCCGCACCGAGGCGTACGTGGACGGCACCCTGGAGCCCGGCGTCTGCCTCACCGTCGAGCCCGGTCTGTACTTCCAGGCCGACGACCTGAGCGTGCCGGAGGAGTACCGCGGCATCGGCGTACGGATCGAGGACGACATCCTCGTCACCGAGGACGGCAACCGGAACCTGTCCGCGGCCCTGCCGCGCCGGTCCGACGAGGTCGAGAGCTGGATGGCCGCGCTGAACGGCTGATCCGCGCCGCCCGTACGCCGCCGCGCGGCGGCCTGCCACCGCCGATGGGCGGGGTCCCCTGTACCGGGACCCCGCCCATCGGCCGTTCAGGACACCTTCAGCAGCGCTCCGTCGCGCCACTTGAGGATCTTGTCGAAGCTGACCACGGCGCCCCGGCCGGGCCGGTTGCGGAACCGGGCGTGATCGGCCAGCTCGACGATCAGCGAGAGGCCCCGGCCGTGCTCCGCCAGCACCGGTCTGCGCCGGGCGACCGTCGCGGGCGGGAAACCCGGCCCCGAGTCGCTCACCTCGATCCGGCAGCGGTCGCCGTCGAGATATGCCGTGACGCGGTACGCCGCACAGGCCGCCGAATGCGGGGGAGCCGGACCGTCGCCCTCGACGCCGCCGGTGGCCGGGGCCTCGGCCACCGGCCCGCCGTGCTCCACCGCGTTCGCGCACGCCTCGCTCAGCGCCACCGACAGGTCGAAGGAGATGTCGGGGTCCACCCCCGCGGTCTCCATCGTCCCCAGCAGCAGCCGTCTGGCGAGCGGGACGCTCGCGGCCTCGCGCCTCAAGTGGAGAGACCACCAGATGCTCATACCGATACCTATTGCCGCCTTGGGCCCGGTGTAAGCCCCCAGCGGCCGCCAGAGCGCTCGTTCGGCCGATGCGACCCGCCCGGACACCGGTGTATGCGGTGGTGCGCGGCATTCGCGCCGCGGCCGGGGCCGTGCCGACAGGACTGCGTCCAGGGGGACTCAAGGGACCTTCCGGACCTGCCGTATGGAAGGCCTAAGCGCAGTGCGATGATGGCCCGGCCATGACTGCCCCCCACACGATGCGTGCAGGAACCGGGCTCCGGCTCCTGCGGACCGCGGTGTTCACCGCGGTCTGTGTCGTGCTGTCCGCCCTCGGACACGCCCTGGCCTCCTGCGCCACCGTGCCCTGGTGGACGCTCGCGGCGGGCTTCCTGGCCGTCTTCGCGGTCGCCGCCCCGCTCGCGGGCCGACGCCGCAGCCTGCCCGGCCTCGCCGCCGGGCTCACCGTGGGGCAGTTGGCGCTGCACGCGCTGTTCGGCCTCGGCCAGCACGGCGCCGCCGCGTCCTCCTCGGCCGTCTCCGCGCAGCCGGGCTCCGACACCTCGCTCGCGGCCCTCGCCGCCCGGCTGATCTGCGGGGGCAACTCCGTTCCGCTCAGCCCGGCCGATGCCCGGCGGGTCCTGGAGACCGCGGGGCTGAACCCGGCCGCGATGAGCGCTCCGGCACACGAAGCCCACGCGCACATGGCGCAGGCCGCGGCGGAACCCGCGAGCGGTCTGTTCAGCCTGCCGATGCTGCTGGGGCACGTACTGGCCGCGCTGGCCGCGGGCTGGCTGCTGAGCCGCGGCGACGCGGCCCTGTTCCGGCTCGTCGAACTGTCACGGCGCTCCGGCCCGGCCGCGCCGGTCCGCGCGCTGCGCACGGCCCTGGCCCTCGTACGCGCCCTGGGCAGCGGACTTCCGGGTGCGCCCGGACGTACCCCGCGGGCGCGGCGCACCACCCCCGACCGGGCCGCGGCCCCCGGCCGGGAGGCACTCCAGCACACGGTGATCAGGCGTGGGCCACCGGTGACCTTCGCCCTCGCCGCCTGACGCGGCACCTCGACTCCCCAGGACACACACGGGAGCACCGGTGCCGCGAACTCCGCGCGCGCCTGTGCCCGGAGCCACCGTCACCCCTGCTTCCCGTGGAGTGTTCCTGCCATGAAGACCTCTCGCGTCTCCTTCGTCGCCGCCCTGGCCGCCGGTAGCGTCCTCGTTCTGTCCGGCACGGCTTTCGCCCACGTGGGCATCCAGCCGGGCGAGGCCGCCAAGGGCGGCTACGCGACCATCAACTTCAAGGTCCCGAACGAGCGTGACAACGCCTCGACCACCAAGCTCGAGGTCAGCTTCCCGACCGACCACCCGCTCTCGTCCGTCATGCCGCAGGACGTCCCGGGCTGGACGGTCAGCGTCGAGAAGAGCAAGCTCGACAAGCCGCTCACGGTCCACGGCAAGCAGATCAACGAGGCCGTCACCAAGGTGACCTGGACCGGCGGCAAGATCGAGGCCGGCAAGTTCCAGCAGTTCCCGCTCTCGATCGGTCAGCTGCCCAGTGACACCGACAAGCTGGTCTTCAAGGCGATCCAGACGTACGACAACAACGAGGTCGTCCGCTGGATCGAAGAGGCCAAGGACGGCGCCGCGGAGCCGCAGAACCCGGCGCCCGTGCTGAAGCTGACCGCCGCCGCGTCCGCCGACGACCACCACGACGACGACGCCGACAAGAATTCGGGCGAGGCCAAGAACACCGAGCACGAGGACGGCGCCAAGAACACCGCGGCGTCCGGCTCCGACAACACCGCGCGTGCCCTCGGCATCGCGGGCATCGTCGTCGGCCTCGGCGGTGTCGCCTTCGGCGTCGCCTCGCGCCGCCGTACGTCCTGACCGCCGTCCGCAGCCATCCGAACCACCCCCGATCCCAGGGACACCCCATGCGCATCGCACGTGTGACGGTCGCCGCCCTCGTGGCGGCGGCCTCGCTCGCCCTCACCGCCTGTGGCGGCGACACCGGCAAGAGCAAGCCGTTCGCGGAGGTCAACGCCCCCGCCAGCACCAAGCCCGGTACCGTCCTCGACCGCCCCTTCGACAAGCCGGACCTGGTGCTCACGGACACCAACGGCAAGCCGTGGAGCCTGCGCGAGCAGACCAAGGGCAAGCCGACGCTCATCTACTTCGGCTACACCAACTGCCCGGACGTCTGCCCGCTGACGATGAGCAATCTCGCCGTCGCCAGGAAGGCACTGTCCAAGGCGGACCAGGACAACCTCCAGGTCGTCTTCGTCACGACCGACCCCGACCGGGACACTCCCGAGTCCCTCGGCAAGTGGCTCAAGGCCCAGGACCCGGCTTTCATCGGGCTCACCGGGGACTTCGCCACGATCCAGGCGGGCGCCCGCACCCTCGGCATCGGCATCGAGGCCGCCAAGAAGGAGGCCGACGGCAGCGTCGTCTCCATGCACGGCGCGCAGGTCATCGCCTTCTCCCCGAAGACCGACGAGGGCTACGTCCTCTACGGGGAGTCGACCACCGCCGAGGACTACACCAAGGATCTGCCGAAGATCATCAAGGGAGAGAACCCGTGAACCGCCGCACCACCCGCACCCTCGCCGCCGCTCTCTCCCTGACGGCAGCGCTCGCCATATCCGGCTGCTCCTCGGACTCCGGCCCGGACGACGGCAAGCCCCAGCTGTCCGTCAGCGGCGGCTACATGCCCGAACCGGTCAACGACAAGATGGCCGGCGCCTTCATGGTCATCAAGAACGCGTCCAAGACGGCGGACAAGCTCACCGCCGTCACGAGCGCACTCTCCGGCGACGTGACGATCCACCAGACCAAAGACCAGAAGATGCAGCAGGTCCAGGCTCTGGACGTACCGGCCAACGGCGAGCTGAAGCTGGCACGCGGCGGCGACCACGTCATGTTCATGGGGCTGAAGAACCAGCCGAAGGTCGGCGACAAGGTCACCGTCGAGCTGCGCTTCGAGAAGGCCGAGCCCGTCAAGGTCGAGCTGGACGTGAAGGAACGCACGTACAACCCGCAGAACGCCCGCTGACGGACCGAGGTACTGACACGCCATGACGGCCACCGCCCCCGCCCCCTCCACGGCCCGCACGGCCGCGACGGCATCGCTGCCGCGGCTCCTGCTGGTCCTCGCGGCCCTGGTCGCGGCCCTGTTCACCGCGGCCGGTCCGGCCGCGGCACATGCCGCGCTCACCGCGAGCGACCCCAAGGACGGGGCGGTGGTCGCCACGGCTCCCGCCCAGGTCACCCTCTCCTTCTCCGAAGCCGTCGCCCTGAACGGCGACTCCATCCGGGTCATGGACCCCCAGGGGAAGCGGGTCGACACGGGAGAGCTGCGCGACATGTGCAGCGGCTCCACCATCCGCTACGGCACCGCGCTGCACACCGGGCTGCCCAACGGCACGTACACGGTGGCCTGGCAGGCGGTCTCGGCCGACAGCCACCCGGTCTCCGGTGCCTTCACCTTCTCCATCGGCGCCCCCTCGGCGACCAATGTCTCGCTGCCCTCCCAGGTGGCGGGTGGCGGGCCCGTGGGCATCGCCTACAACATCGCGCGCTACGCCGCGTACGGCGGTTTCACCGTGCTCGTCGGCGGCGCCGCCTTCATCCTGGGGTGCTGGCGCCGAGGCGCCGGCGAGCGGCCCCTGCAGAAGCTCGTCCTGCGTGCCTGGGTCACGCTGACCGCGGCCACCCTCGCCATGCTGGTGCTGCGCAACGCCTACACCGGGTCGGGCAACTTCTCCGACGTCTTCGACCTCAGCGGGCTCAAAGCCGTCCTGGCGACGAAGACCGGCGCCTCCCTGGTCTCCCGCCTGCTCCTGCTGGGCGCCGTCGCCCTCTTCATGGCAGTGCTCTTCGGCGCTTTCGCCCGCAAGGTGCGCGGCGGCGACGGAAGCGAGGAGGAGGCCAAGGACACCAGTGACCTGACCTTCGGACTCGCCATCGGCGGCGCGGTGGTCTCTGCGGGCATCGCGGCGACCTGGTCGCTGTCCGAGCACGCCTCCACCGGGATCCAGCCGGGCATCGCCATGCCGGTCGACATCGTCCACCTGCTGGCCGTCGCCACCTGGCTCGGCGGGCTGGCCGCGCTGCTGGTCGCTCTGCACAAGGTCCCGGACATCGAACGCGAGGCGATCCGGCGGTTCTCCCGAGTCGCCTTCGTCAGCGTCCTCGCCCTCACCGCCACTGGGGTCTTCCAGTCGTGGCGCCAGCTCGGCAGCTGGTCCGCGCTGACCGGGACGGAGTACGGGCGGTACCTGCTCGTCAAGGTGGGCCTGGTCGCCGTGCTGATCGCGATCGCCTCGGTCTCCCGGAAGTGGACCGGCCGGCTGGCCGAGAGCACGGTGGCGCGGACCGCGCCCGTCGTCGCTCAACGCGATGTTTCACGTGAAACAGAAGCTGCCGTCACCGTCCCCCCGAGTGCCAAGCGGGCCGCCCAGCTCGCCCGGCAGCGGGCCGCCCGGGAGAGCGCCCGCGAACAGCGAGTGCGGGACGCCGATCCCGACCGGGCGGGACTGCGTCGCTCCGTCCTCGCCGAGGCCGGGGTCGCCGTCGTCCTGCTCGCCGTCGCCACCCTGCTGACCGGCACGGAACCGGGACGGGCCGCCGAGCTGGAGAGCGGCCGCGCGGTCACCGCCGTGCCGAACCGGGCCGTCAAGATCACCCTGCCGTTCGACACCGGCGGCCCGAACGGCAAGGGCACGGTCCGGATCGGACTCGACCCGGGCCGGGTGGGCGCCAACACCCTCCATGTCTGGGTGGACTCCCCGGACGGGCAGCCCTTCGACATCCCCGAGGTGAAGGTCGCCTTCACCCTCCCCGCCAAGGACATCGGGCCCTTGCCGCTCGCCCCCGATCACGCCGCCCCGGGACACTGGAGCGCTTCCGGCGTCCAGCTGCCACTGTCGGGCGAATGGCGCATCGACGTGAGCGTGCGGACCTCCGACATCGACCAGACGACCGTCCAGAAGACCGTCAAGATCGGCTGAACAGCGTGACCGACAGCAACCCCGACATCGAGATCTCCCGGCGCCGACTGCTGGGCACCGTAGGTGCCGCTGGCGCCGCCGGGCTCGCCCTCGGCGCCACCGGCGGCGCCCTGGTCCATTCCGCGATCGCCGGATCGGACGGGAGCGGCGGCGCACCCGGATCTCCGGCCGCCCTCGGCTCCACCGCGGTCGAGTTCCACGCCGGGCACCAGGCGGGCATCACCACGCCCCTCCAGGCCAAGGGCCATGTCATGGCCTTCGACCTCGCCCCCGGCGCGGGCTTGAAGGAGGCCGTCGCCCTGATGCGGCGCTGGTCCGACAGCGCCCGTCGGCTGATGGCCGGTGAAGCCGCGGGGGCCGCCGACTCCGGGATCGCCCTGGACTCCGGACCGTGCTCGCTCACCGTCACCTTCGGCTTCGGTCATTCCTTCTTCGACCGCACGGGGCTCACCGCCCGGCGGCCCGACGCGCTCGACCCGCTGCCGGAGTTCTCCGCCGACCGGCTCGACCCGCAGCGCGGAAACGGCGACCTGTGGGTCCAGATCGGCGCCAACGACGGACTGGTCGCCTTCCACGCGCTGCGCACCCTGCAGAAGGAGGCCGGGGAGGCCGCCCGCGTGCGCTGGCAGATGAACGGCTTCAACCGGACCCCGGGGGCCACGGCCACCCCGATGACGGCCCGCAATCTGATGGGCCAGGTCGACGGCACCAACAACCCCAAGCCCACCGAAGCCGACTTCGACAAGCGGATCTTCGTTCCCGACGGCGGACCCGGGCCCGCCGAGCACGCGTGGATGGCCGGGGGCTCGTACGCGGTCGTCCGGCGCATCCGGATGCTGCTCGACGACTGGGACAAGCAGCCCCTCGCCAAGCAGGAGCAGGTCATCGGCCGCAAGAAGGCCGGCGGGGCGCCCCTGAGCGGCGGGACCGAGACCACGAAGCTCGACCTCGACGCGTTCGGCGCCGACGGGAAGCCGGTCATCCCCTCCAACGCTCACGCCCGGATCTCCGCCCCCGCGCAGAACGGCGGAGCCGCCATGCTGCGCCGTCCCTTCTCCTTCCACGACGGGATCGGACCCGACGGCGTCCCCGACGCCGGTCTCCTGTTCATCTGCTGGCAGGCCGACCCACTGCGCGGATTCGTCCCCGTCCAGCGCAAGCTCGACCGCGGTGACGCCCTGTCCGCCTTCATCCGTCACGAGACGAGCGGGCTGTACGCCGTGCCGCGCGGACCGCGCACCGAGGAGTACGTGGGACAGCCGCTGCTCGAAGGATGAACAGCCCTTCGGGGCACGGGGCAGCGGCATTAGGCTGATCACATGTCGGCCACTCGCTTCACCTATCTCGGTCCCGAGGGCACCTTCACCGAAGCCGCCCTCCGCACGCTGCCGGAAGCCGCGACCCGGGAACTCGTTCCCATGGTGTCGGTTCCGGCGGCACTCGACGCCGTACGGAGCGGGGAGGCGGCGGCGGCACTGGTGCCGATCGAGAACTCGGTGGAGGGCGGGGTCACCGCCACCCTGGACGAGCTGTCCTCCGGCGAGCCGTTGATGATCTACCGCGAGGTGCTGCTGCCCATCGCGTTCGCGCTGCTCGTACGGCCCGGGACCAAGCTCTCGGACGTCAAGACCGTCACCGGGCACCCGGTCGCCCAGCCGCAGGTCCGCAACTGGCTGCGCGCCAACCTGCCCGACGCGGTGTGGGAATCGGCCGCCTCCAACGCGGACGGCGCCCGGCTCGTGCAGGAGGGCCGCTACGACGCCGCCTTCGCGGGTGAGTTCGCGGCCGCCACCTACGGGCTGGTGCCGCTGGTCACCGAGATCCATGACGCGGAGAACGCGGAGACCCGTTTCGTGCTGGTCGGCCGCCCGGCCCGGCCCGCCGCTCCCACCGGCGCCGACAAGACCTCCGTGGTGCTGTGGCTCGGCGAGGACCACCCCGGTGCCCTCCTCGAACTCCTCCAGGAGTTCGCCGTGCGCGGGGTCAACCTGATGCTCATCCAGTCCCGGCCCACGGGCGAGGGCATCGGCAACTACTGCTTCGCGGTGGACGCCGAAGGCCACATTTCCGACCGCCGGGTCAGCGAGGCCCTGATGGGGCTGAAGCGCACCTGCCCGCAGGTCCGCTTCCTCGGTTCCTATCCGCGGGCGGGCGTCGCTCTGAGTGAGATTCGCGCCCCCCGGCCGGGCACCTCCGATGGCGATTTCACAGCCGCTTCCGACTGGCTGACCCGCTGCCTGGACGGCCGGGCCTAGCGCTGGTCCGGCCACGGCCCCGGGGCGGCGCCCACTATCCACATAGTTATCCACAGGCAGCCGTGGAGACCTGGGGACAAGTCGACAGTGCGGCACGACAAGGTCGACAAATCGGTCGGGCGACCCAGGTTTCGCGCTGGGGAGCGGAAGGTGAACGGCGTCACCCCTGTATCGCTGATCAACTCTTTGGGGCGAGTCATTCCCACCCGAATGAGTGTGTGAGGGCGGTTTGAACCCTGAAACGCTCCGCCCTCGAAGCGCTCGGTAATGATCTCTTTTCGTGTCCACAGATACGACGCACAGCCTGTGGATAAGCCCGCCAGGATCCCAATTCCTGTGGACAAAGGAGCGCTTCACCGCTGCTCAGCCCGCCGTCCCGCGCCGGACGATGTGCCCCTTTTCCGGGATTCAGACACGCTTATCGCCGCTGGATCGACTCCCGGTCGGGCCCGGACCGGCCCGACCGGAAGGACCAGTTCCGGCCACGCCCGCGTAGTTTTCCATTCGCGGCAATTGGGACATAGCGACACGCAGCGTTATATCGGTTCGAGGGCCGGAACCCAGCCCGGTAGCCTGGTGGGGTGATTGACCTTCGGCTGCTCCGTGAAGACCCTGACCGTGTCCGCGCCTCGCAGCGCGCCCGTGGAGAGGACGTCGACCTCGTCGACGCACTGCTCTCCGCCGACGAGCGCCGTAGGTCCTCCGGCTCCCGATTCGACGAGCTGCGCAATGAGCAGAAGTCCCTGGGCAAGCTGATCCCCAAGGCCTCTCCCGAAGAGCGCGCCGAGCTGCTGAAGAAGGCCGAGCAGCTGAAGACGGATGTGAAGGCCGCCGAGGCCGAGCAGAACGAGGCGGACGAGACCGCCAAGCGGCTGCTGCTCCAGCTCGGCAACATCGTGCACCCGGACGTACCGGTCGGCGGGGAAGAGGACTTCACCGTCCTGGAGACCCACGGCACGATCCGCGACTTCGCCGCCGAGGGCTTCGAGCCGAAGGACCACCTGGAACTCGGCGAGTCCCTCGGCGCCATCGACGTCGAGCGCGGCGCGAAGGTCTCCGGTTCGCGCTTCTACTACCTCACCGGCGTCGGCGCCCTGCTGGAACTCGCGCTGGTGAACGCGGCGATCGCGCAGGCGGGCGAGGCCGGGTTCATCCCGATGCTCACCCCCGCGCTGGTCCGCCCGCGCGCCATGGAGGGCACCGGTTTCCTCGGCCAGGCCGCGGAGAACGTGTACCACCTGGAGAAGGACGACTACTACCTCGTCGGCACCTCCGAGGTGCCCCTCGCCGCATACCACATGGACGAGATCCTGGAGGCGGACCAGCTGCCGCTGCGCTACGCCGGGTTCTCGCCGTGCTTCCGCCGTGAGGCCGGTACCTACGGCAAGGACACCCGCGGCATCTTCCGCGTGCACCAGTTCGACAAGGTCGAGATGTTCTCGTACGTCGCTCCGGAGGAGGCCGAAGCCGAGCACCAGCGCCTCCTGGAGTGGGAGAAGCAGTGGCTCACCGGCCTGGAGCTGCCGTTCCAGGTGATCGACGTCGCCACCGGCGACCTCGGCTCCTCGGCCTCCCGCAAGTTCGACTGCGAAGCCTGGATCCCGACCCAGGGCAAGTACCGCGAGCTGACCTCCGCCTCGAACTGCGACGGGTTCCAGGCCCGCCGCCTGTCGGTGCGCATGCGGGAGACCAAGGACGGCAAGAAGGTCATGCGGCCGCTGTCCACGCTGAACGGCACCCTGTGCGCCGTACCCCGCACGATCGTGGCGATCCTGGAGAACCACCAGCAGGCCGACGGCACGGTGCGGGTGCCTCCGGTCCTCCGTCCCTACCTGGGTGGCCGTGAAGTGCTGGAGCCGATCAACAAGTGAGCGCGGCACCCTTCCCGTACAAGCTCGTCGCGACCGATCTCGACGGCACGCTCCTGCGTGACGACGACACGGTCTCGGAGCGCACCCGCGAAGCACTGATCGCGGCGACCGCGGCGGGTGCGGCGCACATCATCGTCACCGGCCGGTCCGTGCCCTGGACCCGGCACGTGCTGGACGACCTCGGCTACAAGGGGATCGCGGTGTGCGGGCAGGGTGCTCAGCTCTACGACGCCGGATCGCGCCGGCTGCTCACCTCGGTGACGCTGGACCGGCAGCTCGCAGGTCTCGCGCTCTCCAAGATCGAGGCCGAGGTCGGACCGCTGGCCCTCGCGGCGAGCCGCGACGGGATAGACGGGGAGGTGCTCTTCGGCCCGGGTTACCGGGTGCAGGAGGGCCTGCCCGCGGTGTACCTGCAGGACACCGCCGCGCTCTGGACGGCTCCGCTGAACAAGCTCTACATCCAGCACCCGGGGCTCGACGACGACGAACTCGTCCAGGTGGCGCGGGCTACGGTGGGCAGCCTGGTGGACGTGGTGATGGCCGGGCCGGGTGTCGTGGAGATCCTGCCGCTCGGGCTGAGCAAGGCCACCGGCCTGTCGCTGGCCGCGCGTCGGCTGGGGGTGAAGGCGGCGGAGACGATCGCCTTCGGAGACATGCCCAACGACATCCCGATGTTCGGATGGGCCGCGCACGGTGTGGCCATGGCCAACGCTCATGCGGAGCTGAAGGCGGTGGCCGACGAGGTGACGACGTCGAACCAGGCCGACGGGATCGCCGTGGTGCTGGAGCGTCTGCTCGGCGCCGCCTGAGCGCGACGATCTGAGGGAAGGTCCGGGACGGCCCGCGCCGCGAGGCGCGCTCGAAGTGGCCGCCCCCGACCTTTTTGTTGCTCCCCGCACCCCTCACTCTGCCCCCGTGCCGAGGCCCTTACCAGCGAATTTCGCTCGGCCCGCCGCGGGACGGCCCTCGTCACGTTTCACGTGAAACATGACCATCGTGGTCCTGTCCGTGGTGCTCGTGGTCCTGTCCGTAGTGCTCGTCGTCCTGTCCGTAGTGCTCGTCGTACTCGTGGTGATGGGGGTGCGGGTGGCGGGTGAGCGGCCAGGCCAGCAGGCCGATGGAGAGCGCGATGGCGTGGCCCGCGTCCGTGAAGGTCCCTCCAGTGGCCAGCGGGATGCCGAAGAAGGCGACGGCTCCGGCGAGGTAGAACCACCGCCAGGGGTTCGGCAGCCGGTAGGTGAGGACTCCGACGGCAGCGGCGAGGCCATAGCTGACGCCGATGTCGACCACGTGCGCCATGCTGCGCGGCGCCCGGTGGTCCTGGATCGCGGCGAGGACGAGCCGCTGGCTGATCAGGGTGGCGACGACATGGGCGCTCGCGACGATCGCCAGCCAGCGCACGGTGCCGAGCCAGCGTTCCACCGAGGCGTGGAACACCTCGAACAGCACGGCGTACAGGGCCAGCGAAGCCGGGTTCTCGATCCAGAAGGCGCTGCCCACCAGCGCCTGGAAGGGGTGCTTGACGAGCTGCTGGATGTTGCTGCTGTTGCGGTGGAAGAGGAAGTGGTCGACCCCTTCGGGGGCGAGGGCCACGATCACGCTGGTGACGGCAATGATCAGCAACCAGATGTGAGTGCCGGGCGAGGCCCGTATCCAGGACCGCAAAGGCCTGGAGGGCTCGGGCTCGGTGTGCGGCAGCATGCCCCGATCATGACGCGCAAAGCCGTGCCCCGCCTGGCATGTGGGCCGGGCGGGGCACGTGGATCGTCGTGCTGGTGGCGGCGGTTCCTACTCCTCGCCCGCCAGGGTCAGACGGCGCAGCTTCTGGCCCGCGTAGAGGGTGGCGCCGACGGTGACGACGGCGAGCAGGGTGACCGCGGTGGGCAGGGAGACGGAGGAGTCGACGAACCCGGGACCACTCACCTTCTCGGCCAGGGCCAGCGCCCACTGCTGGACGCTCAGGGTCTTGGCGCCGGAGACCAGGCTGCCGAAGAGCGATTCCCAGATCAGGGCGTAGACCAGGCCGAAGACGACCGCGTGCCTGCTGACGGTGCCGAGCAGCAGGAACAGCGCGCTGTAGGCGATCGAGGCGGCGAGCGCGGCAACGGTGTAGGCGACGGCGATCTGCTGGCCGTTGCCGTTGAGGATGAACCCGGCGATCAGGGTGGGGATCGCGGAGAAGGCCATGGTGACGGCGATCGCCACGATCAGCTTGGTCATGATGATCGTGGGCCGCTTCACCGGCTTGGCGAGCAGATAGACGATCGAGCCGTCGTCGATCTCCGGGCCGATCGCACCGGTACCGGCGATGACGCCGATCAGCGGCACCATCGTGGCGAGGCCGAAGCCGCCGAGCAGGTCGGCCGCGACCTTGTCGTCCACCCCCGTGAAGGAGCGGACGGCGATGGAGATGACGATCAGCAGGGCGGGCAGCGCGAAGAGGATCAGCGCGCGGCGGCGGCCGAGCAGGGCTCGGTAGGTGAGCCGGGCAACGGTGGGGTTGTACATCGGGTGCCAGCTCCTTTCAGGCCGCGACGAGGTAGGAGAAGACCGATTCGAGGGACTCGTCGGAGGGCGAGACCGTCATCAGTCGGATGCCGTGTTCACGGGCGACCCGCGGCAGCAGCTCGGTGAAGCGCCCGAAGTCGACGGCCTGGATGCGCAGGGCGCCCTCCTTGAGGTCGACCTCGATCCCGGCCGTGGACGGGTCGGCGATCAGGGCCGCGGCGAGCGCCCGGTCGTCGGAGGAACGGACCAGGTAGCGGTGCGGGCGGTCCGTCATCAGACGGCGGATCTTGCGGAAGTCGCCGGAGGCGGCGTGCCGGCCGGCGACGACGACCTCGATGTGGGAGGCGAGCTGTTCGACCTCCTCCAGGATGTGGGAGGAGAAGAGGACGGTGCGGCCCTCGTGGCCCATGCGCCGCAGCAGCTCCATGAGCTGCATGCGCTGACGGGGGTCCATGCCGTTGAAGGGCTCGTCGAGGAGCAGGACCGACGGGTCGTGGACGAGGGCGGACGCCATCTTCACGCGCTGGCGCATGCCCTTGGAGTACGTCGAGATCTTGCGGTCCTGGGCGGACTCCATCTCGACGGTGGCCAGGGCCCGCTGGGCGGCCGCGTCGTCCAGGCCGTGCAGTTCGGCGTTGGCGACGACGAACTCGCGGCCGGTGAGGAAGTCGTACATGGCCTCGCGCTCGGGCACGACACCGACGTTCTTGTAGATCTGCTCGTTGCGCCAGATCGGTGCGCCGTCGAGGGTGACAGTGCCGGTGGACGGGGCGAGGAAGCCGCCCATCATGTTGATGAGGGTGGACTTCCCGGCGCCGTTGGGGCCCAGCAGCCCGGTCACGCCGGGACCGATGCGCATGGTCACGTCGTTCACGGCGACGACGTTCCCGAACCAACGGGAGGTGTGGTCGATGTCGATGATGCTCACAGCCCGGCCTTCCGGTAGCGGGCCATCAGCGCGGCGTAGGAGCCGGCGATGAGGCCAAGTACGACCAACAGGTAGACGAAGCCGATGCCCGCCGTGGGTCCTTCGTTGCCGGGGAAGGCCGAGGCGCCGCCGAGGAACGCGGTCTGCACGCCGTCGATGAGGGTGATCGGGGAGAACAGCCCCATCCACTGGATGGCGTCCGTGGAACCGGTGTTGTAGGCGACGGCCTGCACCGCGGTGACGGCGCCGTAGGGGATGATCAGCATCCCGATGACGGCGGCGACGCCGAACCCGCGCCGCGGGGTGAGCGCTGCCATGACCAGTCCGAGACCGGCGAACAGCAGCGAAAGCAGCAGTACGGACACCAGACCCTGCCCGAATCCCTTCGCCTGGTGGGCGAAGTCGAACTTGGCCAGCAGCGCGCCGATGAACATGATCAGCAGCGGGACGGCCGTGAGGATGAAGAGCGCGGAGGCCATCGCCGCGAATTTCGCGAGGACGTAGTCGACGCGCTCGATGGGCCGCGAGAAGTACAGCGGGACCGTCTTGAAGCGCAGGTCCCGGGAGACCGACTGCGGGGCCTGCGACGCGAGGTACAGCCCGATGATCACCTGAGTGGTGAGGGCGTACGTCGTGTACTTGATCGGCAGGTCGGTATTGCCCGGCACCGCGATCGCGACCGCGACGATGATCAGCGCGGGAATGCACATCACCGCGAAGAGGATCATCGGGAGGACCTTGGACTTGGCGGAGCGGCCGAGCCCGTAGGAACCCCGCAGGGACTGCGAGTACAGCGACGTGCGCGCGTACGCGCGGCCGAGCCGGGAGCCCTCGTAGGACCGGTAGCCGATGTTGTGGATCTGGGTCGAGGTGTCAGGCGCCATCGGAACCGGCTCCCTTCTGCTGGTCGTGGTCGCGGAAGACCTCCGCGATGTGGTGGCGGCGCTGCTCCATGCGGACCAGGCCGAGGCCGAGACCGGCCACGATGTCGCGGATGGCGTCGTTGGTCTCCTCGCCGGTGGCCTCGACGAGCAGGATGTGACCCGCGCCGGGCAGCCCCTGCTCCTCGCCCGCGTGGAGCGTGAGGCCCGCCTCGGTGAGCGCCTTGCGCAGGGTGGCGGTCCCGTCGGGGTGGGTCTCGGTGTCGGTGACCTCCACGGCGAGGGTCGCGGTGGTCTGGGTGAAGTCGCTGGTGGAACTGGAGCGCAGCAGCGTGCCGCCGTCGATGACGACCACGTGGTCGCAGGTCCGCTCCAGCTCTCCGAGGAGGTGGGAGGTGACCAGGACGGAGATCCCGAAGTCGGTGTGGACGCGGCGGATCAGGTCGAGCATCTCGTCGCGGCCGACCGGGTCGAGGCCGTTGGTGGGCTCGTCGAGGAGGACCAGCTGGGGGTCGTGCACCAGCGCCTGGGCCAGCTTGACGCGCTGCTTCATGCCGGTGGAGTAGCCGCCGATGGGCCGGTAGCGCTCTTCGTAGAGCCCGACGTGGCGCAGGGTGTCGGCGGTCCGCTCACGGGCGGCGGTCGGCGGCAGCCCCGACATGCGGGCCATGTGCACGACGAACTCAGTGGCCGAGACGTCGGGTGGCAGGCAGTCGTGTTCGGGCATGTAGCCGACGCGTTCACGGATGGCACCGCCATGCGTGGCGACGTCGAGCCCGAGCACGGCGGCACGGCCCTCGGTGGCGGGGGACAGTCCCAGCAGAATCTTGATCAGCGTGGACTTGCCGGCTCCGTTGGCGCCCACGAGTCCGGTTACGCCGGGCCCGATGTCCAGGGAGAGCCGGTCGAGGGCGGTCACTCGGGGGTACCGCTTGCTCAGGCTTTCGGTCGCGATGACAGTCACGGAAGCGACGTTAGTGCGCGGGGCCGCGCGGATCGTCAGACCTGGAGCGTGCTCCTGTCTCCGCCTTCAGGCGTACGGGCCCTGCCGGAAGGCTGACGCGAGTATCCACATCCCAGAACTTTTCCACAGGTCGGTGCACGGCCCTTGACGTGATCTCCAAGCATTGTCACATTCATCAGTGTCAAGTTACGGAC
This sequence comes from Streptomyces sp. G-G2, assembly GCF_030063135.1. GTDB lineage: Bacteria > Actinomycetota > Actinomycetes > Streptomycetales > Streptomycetaceae > Streptomyces. Next base: position 37,308 of record NZ_JASISO010000033.1, on the reverse strand, counting down.
GCGTACGGCTACACGGACGGACGGCTGGCATGGCAGGGGACACCAAGCGACGGGGCACCGCGGGAGCGGTCGGCCGAGGGGCCGCCGACCTCGACGGTTTCAGGGAAGTACAGCGCCTGTCCTACGCATGCGCGGAGGCGGTCGCGGCGCAGCTGCGGCCGGGGGTGACCGAGCGCGAGGCGGCGCGGATGCAGCGCGAGTGGCTGCGCGAGCGCGGGGTGCGGGACTGGTTCCACCTGCCGTTCGCCTGGTTCGGGGACCGGACGGCGTTCGTAAACTTCCGGATACCGCTCCAGTTCTTCCCCACGAACCGGAAGCTGGAGCCGGGGATGCCGTTCATCCTCGACATGGCGCCCGTCTACAAGGGGTACACGGCCGACATCGGGTACTCCGGCTGTCTCGGGCTCAACCCCGTGCACGACCGGCTGCTCGCCGATCTCCGGGCGCACCGCGAGCTGATCCTGGAACAGGTGCGCGCGCGGCGTTCGCTGCGCGACATCTACGAGGACGTCGAGCGGCTGATGATCCGGCAGGGGTACGCCAACCGGCACCGCGCCTATCCCTTCGGCGTGATCGCCCACAAGGTGGACCGGGTCGCCGAGCGGCGCTGGTCGCCGACCGCCTTCGGTTTCGGCACCCAGGCCCTGAAGGGGCTGGCCGGTGACGTCCTGCACGGGCACCGTGAAGGATGGTCCCCGTTGTGGAGCCCCTACGGCTTCTCCGACCATCCGCCGCAGCCCGGTCTGTGGGCGGTGGAGCCGCACCTGGGGTTCCGGGGCACCGGCGCGAAGTTCGAGGAGATCCTGGTCGTCACCGACTCCCGGGATCCCGAGGAGAGCGCGTTCTGGCTTGATGACGATCTGCCGCACGTGCGGCGCTGGGCGGAGGAGAGGGCGGCGTGAGCGAGATGCGACTGGCAGGAGCGAGGGAGCGCCGGGTCGGCACCGGCGGGGTCGAGCTGTGCGTCGTGGAGCTGGGCGAGCCGGACCGGCCGACGGTGGTGCTGGTGCACGGGTACCCGGACTCCAAGGAAGTCTGGACGGCGGTCGCCGAGCAGTTGGCGGAGCACTTCCACGTGGTGCTCTACGACGTGCGCGGGCACGGCAAGTCGTCGGCGCCGGTCCCCCTGCGCGGCGGGTTCACGCTGGAGAAGCTGACCGATGACTTCCTCGCGGTGGCGGACGCCGTGAGCCCGGACCGGCCGGTGCACGTGGTCGGGCACGACTGGGGTTCCGTACAGGGCTGGGAGTTCGCGACCGTCCGGCGTACGGAGGGGCGGATCGCCTCCTTCACGTCGATGTCGGGGCCGTCCCTGGACCACTTCGGGCACTGGATCAAGAAGCGGATGACCCGGCCGACCCCGCGTCGCGCCGCGCAGCTGCTGGGGCAGGGCGTCAAGTCCTGGTACGTGTACATGCTGCACACCCCCGTGCTGCCCGAGCTGGCCTGGCGCGGGCCGCTCGGCAAGCGGTGGCCCAGGATCCTGGAGCGGCTGGAGGGGGTTCCGGCCGACGACTACCCGACGGCCTCGCTGCCCTCGGACGCGGCGCACGGGGCCTGGCTCTACCGGGACAACGTCCGGGCGAGGCTGCGCCACCCGCGCGCCGACGCGTACGCGCACGTACCCGTCCAGCTGATCACGCCGACCGGGGACGCGTTCCTGTCGGAGCGGCTCTACGACGACATCGAGCGGTGGGCCCCCGATCTGCTGCGCCGGACGCTGCCCGCCCGGCACTGGGTACCCCGCTCCCGGCCGGACCAGCTGGCCGCGTGGATCGGGGAGTTCGTCACCGCGCGGGAGGAGCCCGCGACCCGGGTGCCGGAGCACCGCGCCCCGGGCAGGCACGCCGACCGGTTCGGCGGACAGCTCGTCCTGGTCACCGGCGCCGCCAGCGGCATCGGGCGGGCCACCGCCTTCGCGTTCGCCGAGGCGGGCGCCCGGGTGGTGGCCGTCGACCGCGACGGCGAAGGGGCCGTCCGGACGGCCGAGATGGCCCGTCTGGTGGGCGCCCCGCAGGCCTGGGGCGAATGCGTGGACGTCAGTGACGAGCAGGCGATGGAGAAGCTCGCGGTGAAGGTCGCCGCCGAGTACGGCATCGTCGACGTGCTGGTCAACAACGCGGGCATCGGCCTGTCCGGGCCCTTCCTGGAGACCACCTCGGAGGACTGGAAGAAGGTCCTCGACGTGAACCTGTGGGGCGTCATCCACGGCTGCCGGATCTTCGGCAAGCAGATGGCCGAGCGCGGGCAGGGCGGACACATCGTCAACACCGCCTCCGCCGCCGCCTACCTGCCCAGCAAGACCCTGCCCGCCTACAGCACCTCCAAAGCGGCGGTCCTGATGCTGTCCGAGTGCCTGCGCGCCGAGCTGGCGGGCAAGTCGATCGGGGTCTCCGCGATCTGCCCCGGCATCGTCAACACCAACATCACCGCCACCTCCCGGTTCGCCGGGGTGGACGCGGCCGAGGAGAAGCGCCGCCAGCAGAAGTCCTCACGGCTCTACGGGCTGCGCAACTTCCCGCCGGAGAAGGTCGCCGACGCGATCCTGCTGGCCGTGGTGAGGAACCAGGCGGTGGTCCCGGTGACGCCCGAGTCCAAGGGCGCCCTGTGGATGTCCCGCTTCGCGCCCGGCGCGCTGCGGGCCTTCGCGAAGCTGGAGCCCCGGTTGTGAGCGGGGCGTACGCGATCGCCCCGCGCCGGGTGGCCTTCGACTGGCGGACCACCCCGCTGCACTGGATACCGGACGAGCCCACCGCCACCCATGTGATCAATGTGCTCCATCTGCTGCTGCCCGCCGGGGAGCGGTGGTTCGTCAAGGTCTTCAAGGAGGCCCTGCCGCAGGTCACCGACCCCGGGCTGCGCAAGGAGGTCAAGGGGTTCATGGGCCAGGAGGCCACGCACAGCGTCCAGCACTCCTACGTACTGGACCACCTCGCCGAGCAGCGGCTCCCGACCGAGGAATTCACGAAGTACGTGGACTTCCTCTTCGAGAAGCTGCTCGGCGAGAGCCCACCGCTCGGCGCACCGGTGCCCGCCCAGGAGTGGCTGCGTTTCCGGCTCTCGCTGATCGCCGCGATCGAGCAGTTCACCGCGGTGCTCGGGGACTGGGTGCTGCGCGCCGAGGGCCTCGACCGGGCGGGCGCGGACGAGGTCATGCTGGACCTGCTGCGCTGGCACGGCGCGGAGGAGGTGGAGCACCGCTCCGTCGCCTTCGACATGTACCAGCACTGCGGGGGCACCGGCGCCGCCCGGTACGCGCGCCGGATCGAGGGCATGGCCGTGGTCGCCCCGGTGCTGGCCGGGCTGTGGGTGTGGGGGACGGCGTACCTCATACGCAACGACCCGGAACTCGCCGGGCGGGCCCGCTATTCGCTGCGCTCCCACAACGAGGCCGTGGCCAAGGGGCTGCTGCCGACCTGGAGAGAGCTGGGCGCGGCCATACCCCGCTACTTCCGGCGGTCGTACCATCCCTCGCAGGAGGGCTCGCTGCGCAGGGCGGTCGAGTACCTGACGACCTCGCCTGCCGCTCGCGCCGCGGCGGGCGCGGTCGGCCGAGCCGCCATGTCGTAGGGCCTGTTGCGGGCCCCGCGCAGGGCCTGTCGTAGGGAGTGGGTTTGTCCGATCAGGCAGTAGCCGAGTACCGGATCGAGGATCTGGCGCACCACAGCGGGGCGACGGTGCGCACGATCCGGGCGTACCAGGACCGCGGCCTGCTGCCGAAGCCGGAGCGGCGCGGCCGGTCCAACGTGTACCGGGACACCCATCTGGCGCGGTTGCGCCAGATCGCCGACCTGCTCGACCGCGGCTACACCCTGGCCTCCATCAAGGAGCTGCTGGAGGCCTGGGACGCCGGGCGCGGGCTGGGCGGCGTACTCGGGCTGGTCGCCGAGGTGCACGGGCCGTGGACGGACGAGGAGGCGGACCGGATCAGCCGGGCCGAGCTGAACGAGCGGTTCGGCGGCACATCGGACGACACGGCGGTGGACGAGGCCTGCGAACTGGGCGTGCTGGAGCGCATCCCGGGGCGCGAGGACGAGTTCCTGGTCCCGTCGCCCCAGGAGCTGGCGGTGGCCGCGGAGCTGTACGCGGCCGGGGTCCCGCTGGCGGCGATCACCGGGCACCTGCGCGAGCTGCGCGGTCAGGTGGAGCACATCGCCTCGCGTTTCCTGGAGTTCACCACCGAGCACGTCTTCGCCCGCTACCTCGGCCACCACACCGAGGCGACCGCCGCCATCGATCCCGCGTGCGCGGTGGAGCTGACACTGACCGACGCGGCGGCGACCGCCGCGGCCGCGATGGTGCGCCGGCTGCGCCCGCTGGCCCAGCAGACCGTGGACGCGGAGCTGGCGCGGGCGATGCGGGTGCTGGCGACCCGGCATCTGCAACGGCACCTGGGGGCGGCCGGTCCGCCGCAGCCGCCGGGGCCCTCTCCGGTGGCGCTGCCCGCCGAGACCGTACGGGCGGTGCAGGAGCTGGTCGGCGCCGAGAACGTGGCGGCGTTCGTACGGGCCGCGACGGAGAGGGAATTGCAGGCGCGGACGATGAACGAGCTCGCACGGCGCGGCGGTTAGTTTCCACAGGGCAGTCACCCGTTTGCCGACAAACCCCACCGAACCAGCTGTGGACAAGTGGGCTTTCCCTGTGGACAGGTCATCCGGCGCGCACGTAGCCGGGGCCCGGGTCGGTGACGGCGGTCGCGTTCACCGGGGCGACAGCGGCTACGGCGGCTACCCCGGCGAGAGCCTCGGGGGCCGGGTCCGCCGGCGCGGCGGCAGCGCGCCGGCCGCCGTAGAGCAGGGCCGCGAGGGCCAGGCCGAGCCCGCCGCCGACCAGCTGCGCGGCGACGAACCCGGGCAGTGACTGCGGCGCGATTCCGGTGAAGGAATCGCTGAAGGCGCGCCCGACGGTTCCGGCCGGGTTGGCGAAGGACCCCGAGGAGGTGAACCAGATCGCGGCGGCGATGTACCCGGCGACCGCGACCGGGATCAGCCTCGCCCGCCCGATCCGCCCGAGCCCCTGGATCACGAGGACCAGCCCGGCGGTGGCGACGACCTCACCCACCAGCAGGTGCCCGCCGCCGCGGACCTGGGTGGCGAACGTGCCCGGTATCCGCCCGAACATGGTCTCGGCGAGCACCGCGCCACCGATCGCGCCCACGGTCTGGGCCGCCGTGTAGACGAGCGCCTCACGCCCGCCCAGGCCCTCACCCCCGGTGCGCCGGGCCCACCAGGAGGTCAGGCTGACCACGGGGTTGAGGTGCGCCCCGGACAGCGGGCCCAGCAAGGTGATGATCAGACCGAGACCGATCGCCGAGGCCAGCGAGTTGGCGATCAAAGCGACGCCCGCGTCCCGGCTCAGTGCGGCGGCCTGGATTCCGGAGCCGATCACGACGACGAGAAGCCCGGCCGTGCCGATGAGTTCGGCCGCCGCGCGGCGTGGCAGAGAGGCGTCGGCTATGGCTGATGCGGTCATGGTTCTCCCCCAGGTCGAGTGGAACGGAAAACATATTCCGTATACCGAAAACACGGTAGAGGGGCCTCAGCAAGATCCAAGGGAACGTAAAGCCTTTGGCTTCCGTTTCTCCGCCAGGCACGCTGACGTCCATGGACGCGAAACGCACCGTGAAGGTGTCCAAATACGTCTCGAAACACCTCAGACATCAGCCGGAACGAATCGGACTGGTGCTCGATCCGCACGGCTGGGTGGAGATCGACGATCTCCTGCGCGCCGCCGCGGACCACCGGTTCCCCTTCACCCGGGCCGAACTCGACCACGTCGTCGCCACCAACGACAAGCAGCGCTTCGCGGTGGAGGCCACCCGCATCCGGGCCAGCCAGGGCCACACCGTCGCGGTCGATCTGGACCTCCCCGAGGCCGAGCCGCCCGCGTACCTCTACCACGGCACCGTCGCCGCGGCCCTGGACCCGATCCACGCCGAGGGACTGCTCCCCATGCGCCGCCACCACGTGCACCTGTCCCCCGACCGGGAGACCGCGACCCGGGTGGGCGCGCGCCGCGGGCGGCCGGTCGTGATCAGCGTGGACGCGGGGGCGATGCGGGCGGCCGGACACGTGTTCCGGATCAGCGCGAACGGGGTGTGGCTGGTGGACGCCGTACCGCCGCGGTTCCTGCGCCTGCGGTAGCGGGGCGGGGCGACCCGGGCGGCGCCCACGAAACACGCCCGTTCCAGGGGAGATTGTCAGAGTCGACGCCTAACCTGGTACGCACGATCGGTGAGGGGGCACCTCACGATCAGCGCGACCATCCCTGCACACGCGAGGCGAGCGGGCGGGGCGCGGGCCAGGCTGCTGCTCTCGCGCGCCTACGCGGCGACCGGGCGCCAGGCCGAGGCGCTGGAGGTGCTCCAGTCGGCGCTGGCGGACCTGGCCGGGCACGGGGAGCACATGGAGGTGCAGGCCCGGGAGCTGCTCGGTGATCTGCCGGCCGAGTTGCACGACCCAGCGGGAGCGGCCGAGCAGTACCTGCTGGCCGCCGACCTCACCAAGGACCGGGCGGACCAGCGGGCCCGGGCCCACCTCGCGCAGTCGCGGCCGACGCCCTGTCGGGTGCCGGAATGCGCGAGGAGGCGGCCGCCGCGTACACCGGGCGCTGGAGCTGCGCAGGACGACCGGGAGCGCGCTACGCCGACCTCGGCCCCGAGCACCTGAGCCAGCGCTTCTGGTGCGTGAGCGGTGCCTCCTTCGCCGACCACGAGGTCGGCCGGGTGGAGCGGGCCGGGGCGCGCATGAGCGCGCTGATCGAGGAGGTCCGCGTCCTGCCGGAAGGCGCGGCGCCGCACTGGCTGCTGGGCCAGGCCGAAACCGCGCTGGGCGAACTGACGGGCTGACCGCGGGCGGGGCGGGGGCGGGAGTCGGACGTCTCCAGCTCCCGGCCCCCCGGCCCCCAGCCGCGCCGCGACCCACCGGCCACCCGCCACCCGCCACCCGCCACCGGCTACGCCAGCTGCGCGAGCCCCTCGGTGGCGACCTTCTCGAACACGTCCTGGTCGGCGGCGAAGTCGGAGTCCGGGATCGGCGCGTGGATCACCAGTTCCTCGAAGCCCAGCTCGCGGTGGCGCCCCACGAAGTCCACGAACGCGTCGACGGAGCGCAGGAGCGTGTTGGCCTCCGGGGTGAACCCGGTCAGGAGGATCTTCTCCACCGACCCCGGGTCCCGGCCGATCTCGGCGCACGCCTTGCCCAGCTTCTCGATCTGGATCCGGAGCGCCTCGACCGACTGCTCCGGGGTGCCCTCGGCGAACAGCTTCGGGTCGCCCGTGGTCACCCAGGCCTGGCCATGGCGCGCGACCAGCTTCAACCCGCGCGGCCCGTTCGCGGCCACGGCGAACGGCAGCCTCGGCCGCTGGACGCAGCCGGGGATGTTCCGGGCCTCGTCGGCGGAGTAGAAAGTGCCCTCCTGCGTCACGGACTCTTCGGTCAGCAGGCGGTCCAGCAGCGGTACGAACTCGGCGAAGCGGTCGGCCCGCTCGCGCGGGGTCCAGGCCTCCTGGCCGAGCGCAGTGGCATCGAAGCCGTTGCCGCCCGCGCCGATGCCCAGGGTGATCCGGCCGCCGGAGATGTCGTCCAGCGACATGAGGTCCTTGGCCAGGGTCACCGGGTGCCGGAAGTTCGGCGAGGTCACCAGGGTGCCCAGGCGCATCCGCCGGGTAGCGGTGGCGGCCGCCGTCAGGGTGGGCACCGCGCCGAACCACGGCCCCTCCCGAAAGGTCCGCCAGGAGAGGTGGTCGTAGGTGTAGGCGGTGTGGAAGCCGAGTTCCTCGGCTCGTACCCACTGGTCGCGGCCGCCCTCGTGCCAACGACGTACCGGAAGAATCACAGTGCTCAGGCGCAGACTCATGCCCAGAGCCTACGGCGGACCGGGTAACGGCCCCGTACACGCAACCACGCGCCCCCACCCCCCTCGGCTCCGCGTCCTCACCCCGTTCGGCTCCGCGTCCCCGCCCACCGTCGGCTCCGCGCCCCCGCCCCCCGCGCTGGTCTGGTCGGCCGGGCCCATGGGCGAAGATGGAGCCGTGACCTCGGCTCCCCAGCGCCCGGACGGGCCAACCCCCTCGCCCCGCCTCATCGCCACCGACCTCGACGGCACGCTGCTGCACGACGACAAGTCCGTGTCGGACCGCACCGTCGCCGCGCTCGCCGCCGCCGAGGAGGCAGGGATCGAGGTCTTCTTCGTCACCGGCCGTCCGGCCCGCTGGATGGACGTCGTCAGCGCGCACGTGCACGGCCACGGCCTCGCCATCTGCGCGAACGGCGCCGCGGTGGTCGACCTGCACGCGGGGCGGGAGTTCGTCCAGGTCCGGGAGCTGCCGAGGGCCGACGCCCTGGCCGTCGTACACGCCCTGCGCGCCGCCGCCCCCGGCTCCTCGTTCGCCGTGGAGCTGACCACCGGGATCCACTACGAGCCCACGTACCCGCCCTTCTACCAGGACCCGGGTGCCACCGTGGCCACCGCCGAGAAGCTCCTGGAAGAGGACCCGACCGGGCTGGCCGCGCCCGCGCTGAAGCTGCTCGCCCACCACCCCGAGCTGGCGCCGGACGCGTTCCTGACCCTGGCCCGCGCCGCGGCGGGGGTACACGGTTCCATCACCCGCTCCAGCCCGACCGCGCTCCTCGAAGTCAGCGGTCTCGGTGTGTCCAAGGCCAGCACGCTGGAGCGGTGCTGCGCCGAGCGCGGCATCTCCCCGGCCGAGGTGGTCGCCTTCGGGGACATGCCCAACGACATCGAGATGCTGAGCTGGGCGGGCACCTCGTACGCGATGGGCAACGCCCACCCCGATGTGATCGCGGCGGCGTCCGCCCGTACGGCCGCCAACAACGAGGACGGGGTCGCCGTCGTCATCGAACGGATCCTGGCGGACCTCCGGTCCTGACACCGGACCCCGTGGCCGGGCGGGATCCGGAACGGACGGGAGAGCCGGAGCCGACCGGAAATCCCGAACCGACGGGAGATCCCCAGTCGACCGGAGATCCCGAACCGACGAGGGAGCCCGAACATACGGGAAGGCCCGGGCCCGACGGGACAGGGACGGCCTAGAGCGGGGCCTCCCACACCAGAGTCGTCCCGCCACCGCCCTCCCCGATGCCCGGCCCGTACGAACTCGATCCGCCCAGCGACTCCGCCCGGCGCCGCAGGTTCCGCAGACCGCTGCGGCGCCCGCCCTCGGGGATGCCCACCCCGTCGTCGGCCACCTCAAGGCGGACCCCGGGCCGCCCGTCCGCCAGCGTGATCGTCGAGTCCACCACCACCTCGATCCGGGCCGCCTCGGAGTGCCGGAAGGCGTTGGACAGCGCCTCGCGCAGCGCGGCGATCAGGTTCTTGCCGACCAGCTCGCCCACCACCGCGTCGATCGGCCCCAGGAACCGGTGCGCGGGCTTGAACCCGAGTGGCACCGCCGCCATGTTGATCTCGCGGAGCACCCGCGTGCGCAGCCCGGACGGGGCCTCGGCCGGCCCCTGCTGCAACGCGAAGATCGCGGTCCGGATCTCCTGGATCGTCACGTCCAGCTCGTCGACGGCCTTGCCGACCCCGTCGCGGACCTCGGGAACGATGGAACGGCGCTGCGCGCCCTCCAGCATCATCCCGGTGGCGAACAGCCGCTGGATGACCAGGTCGTGCAGGTCGCGGGCGATCCGGTCACGGTCCTCGAACACCGCGAGCCGCTCCCGGTCGCGCTGTGCCTCGGCCATCATCAGCGCGAGCGCCGCCTGCGAGGCGAACTGCGTGGCCAGGGTCCGCTCGGCCTCGGTGAACGGCCGCTTCCCGCGCGCCCGGGGGGTCACCAACGCGCCCAGCACCCGCCCGCCGCTGTGCAGCGGGAGCATCATGCAGGGCCCGTACTGGCTGGTCAGGCGGCTTATCATGCGGGGGTCCGAGGAGGCGTCGTCCACGAAGACGGGCTCGCCCTGGAGGAGCTTTTCCACCACCGGGCTCTCCCCCGGGATGAGTACGCCGAGCGAGGTGGCCGGATTCTCGGCGGAGACGGCGACGATCTCCATGCCGCCGTCCTCGGCGGGCAGCATCACGATCCCCGCGGCCGAGTCGGCCAGCCGCCGGGCCTGTTCGGCGACGACGGCGAGCGCGTCGTCCGCGTCCCCGCCCGACAGCAGCGCGGTGGTGACGGCCACGGAGCCGTCGATCCAGCGTTCGCGCTGGGTGGCGGCCTCGTAGAGGCGGGCGTTGCCGATCGCGATGCCCGCCTCGGTCGCCAGGACCCGGACCATGTGGACGTCGTAATCGTTGAACTGGACGCCACCGTGCTTCTCGGCGAGGTACAGATTGCCGAAGATCTCGCCCTGCACCCGGATCGGCACCCCGAGGAAGGTCTTCATCGGAGGATGCCCCGCCGGGAACCCGGCCGAGCGCGGATCCTTCGTCAGGTCGGTGAGCCGGACCGTGTCCGGGTGCTGGATCAGCGCTCCGAGCAGGCCCCGTTCCCCGTCGGGACGGTGCCCGATGCGCAGGGCGGTTTCGGCGTCGACGCCGTAGGTGACGAAATCGGAGAGCCCGCGGCCCTCCGTGTCCACGACACCGATCGCCGCGTACCGGGCGTCCGCCAGCTCCGCGGCGGTCTCACAGATGCGGTCCAGCGTGGAGTGCAGCTCGAGACCGGTACCGACCGACCGCATCGCCTCCAGCAGCTGCGGCACACGGGCGGTGAGCTCGGTGGACAGACCCTGGAGACTCCGCGTGGCCTGAGTGGCGGCGTCCAGCGGGTCCGGCGATTCCTGCGACTCCTGCACTGACATGCCCTTGAGACTAGTTAGTCCCTTTTGCTGGGGAAAGTCGGAACCAGCCTTCCCGCCACCCGATCACGCCGATCCCCAGCGTGGGCACCGGCTCCCAGCGGTACGCACCGGCTCCTACTTACGCGCGGCGACCGCGCGCCGGTCCGCTCCGGCCAGGTCGCCTACGCGCTCCCGTTCCAGCATCCGCCGCAGCGGCCCCTCGGCGCCCGCGAGCACCTCGTACGGACCGCGCTGCACGACCCTGCCCCCGTCCAGTACGAGGATCTCGTCCACCGCGTCGAGACCGGCGAGCCGGTGCGTGATCAGCAGCGTGGTCCGTCCCTCGGTGGCCCTGAGCAGGTCCGCCGTCAGCGCGTCCGCCGTCACCACGTCCAGGTGCTCGGCGGGCTCGTCCAGGACCAGGACCGGGAAATCGGCCAGCAGCGCCCTGGCCAGGGCCAGCCGCTGGCGCTGGCCGCCGGAGATCCGTTCGCCGTGCTCGCCGACGAGCGTGTCCAGCCCGTCGGGCAGCCCGTCCGCCCAGTCCAGCAGCCGGGCGGCGGCGAGCGCCTCGCGCAGCTCGCCCTCGGCCGCCCCGGTCCGCGCCAGGCGCAGGTTCTCCCGCACCGAGCTGTCGAAGATGTGCGCGTCCTGGGCGCACAGGCCCACGAACCGGCGTACGTCGTCCCCGTCCAGCGTGCGTACGTCGGCCCCCGCGACGGTGTAGGAGCCCTCACCCGGGTCCAGGAACCGCAGCAGCACCTGCGCCAAGGTGGTCTTGCCCGAACCGGAGAGCCCCACCACCGCGACCCGGCGGCCCGCTTCGAGGGTCAGGTCGATGCCCCGCAGCGCGTCCCGATCCTGCCCGAGGTGCCGGGCGGTGAGCCCGGTCAGCCGCAGCGGGAAGGGAGAGGCGGGGGCCCCGGCGGGCCGTTCCGGTTCGGCGACCGGCACCGGAGCGTCGATCACCTCGTAGACCCGCTCGGCGCTGCGCCGGACCCGCTGGCGGTACTGGACGGCCAGCGGCAGCCCGTTGACCGCCTCGAACGCGGCCAGCGGGGTGAGCACGGCGACGGCCATCGCCACTCCGCCGAGGCGCCCGTCGTGCACCGCGTCCGCGGCGACCGCGGCGGCGGCCACCACGGTCAGCCCGCAGATCAGGGCCGACAGCCCGCCGCCGATGCCGGTGGCCACGGCCCCGCGGGCCGCGATCCGGGTGAGGACCCCGTCGCTCTCCCGGGCCCGTTCCTTACGTCCGGCCAGCGCGCCCGCGACCGTCAGCTCGGCCGTGCCGGAGAGCAGGTCGGCCACCCGGGTGGCCAGCTCGCCCCGGGCCGGCGCGAGCCTGCGCTCCGCACGGCGCGCACAGGCCCCGCTGATCAGCGGCACCCCGATCCCCGCCGTGAGCAGCCCGACGGCGAGCGCGGCCCCGGCCTCCGGCAGCAGCCAGGCCGTGAACGCGACCGAGCCGAGCCCGACCAGCACGGCGGTGCCGACCGGCAGCAGCCAGCGCAGCCAGTAGTCCTGCAGGGCGTCGGCGTCGGCGACCAGCCGGGTCAGCAGGTCCCCGCGGCGCCGCTCGCGCAGCCCCCCGGGCGCGATCCGCTCCAGCCGCCGGTAGACGGAGACCCGCAGCTCCGCGAGCATCCGCAGCACGGCGTCGTGCGAGACCAGCCGCTCCGCGTAACGGAAGACGGCGCGTCCGATCCCGAAGGCCCGGGTCGCGGTGACGGCCACCATCAGATAGAGCACCGGGGGCTGTTCGGAGGCCCGGGAGATGAGCCAGCCGGAGACGGCCATCAGGCCGACCCCGCACCCGACGGCCAGTGCTCCGAGCAGCAGCCCGAGCCGGAACCGGCCCTGCCACCGCGCGGCGGTCGCCCGCACCCGGGTGAGCGGATGCCTTCCGCCCCTGCCACGGCGGGCCGGGCCCGTCGCGTCGCTCTCAGCGAACTCACCCAGGATCCAGCCCCCGGGTTCGCTGTGCGGCTCCGTCGGCGCCGGGGTCGCGGGCTCCGGCGCGGCGCCGGTTCCAGCGGGGGCCGGGGCCGGGTGGGGGAGCAGCCCTTCCACGCCCGCCGCGTCGGCGTCCCCCACCCCCACGGCCACCACGCGGTCCGCCACGGCCAGCAGCGCGGGCCGGTGCACCACCAGCAGCACCGTCCGCCCGGCGGCCAGTCGCCGTACGGCCTCCACCACCGCGGCCTCGGTCTCCCCGTCCAGCGCGGCCGTCGGCTCGTCCAGCAGCAGCACCGGCCGGTCCGCCAGGAACGCCCGGGACAGCGCGAGCCGCTGGCGCTGTCCGGCGGACAGCCCGGACCCGCCTTCGCCCAGCCGGGTCCGCGCCCCGCGCGGCAGCGCGTCCACGAACTCCCCGGCGCCCGCGTCCCGCAGCGCCCGCGCGACCTCCGCGTCCGAGGCCTCCGGGCGGGCCAGCCGTACGTTCTCCGCGATGGTCCCGGCGAACAGGTGCGGCCGCTGCGGTACCCACGCGATCCGCTCGCGCCACTGCTCCAGGGAGAGCTCGGACAGGTCCACGCCGCCGATCCGCACCCGGCCTCCGGTCGGCGCCACGAACCCGAGCAGCACCTGCAGAAGGGTGGACTTGCCGGCCCCGCTCGGTCCGGTGAGCGCCACGCACTCCCCCGGTGCGACCGTCAGCGAGACGGATCCCGGCGAGGACTCGGCGCGGCCCGGGTAGCGGACCGAGACGCCCTCGAAGCTCAGCCCGGCGGACTGCGCGGCGGGCACCGCCGCCGTACCGCCCGTGCCGGGTACCGGTGTTTCGAGGACCTCGAAGATCTCCTCCGCGGCCGCGAGTCCCTCGGCGGCCGCGTGGTACTGCGCCCCGACCTGCCTCAGCGGCAAGTACGCCTCGGGCGCCAGGATGAGGATGACCAGGCCGGTGTACAGGTCGAGGTCGCCGTGCACGAGCCGCATGCCGATGGTGACGGCGACCACGGCCACCGACAGGGTGGCGAGCAGTTCCAGCGCGAAGGAGGAGAGGAATGCGATGCGCAGCGTGCGCAGGGTGGCCCGCCGGTAGTCGTCCGTGATGGTCCGGATCGACTCGGCCTGCGCCTTGGCCCGGCCGAAGACCTTGAGGGTCGGCAGCCCCGCGACCACGTCGAGGAAGTGCCCCGACAGCCGGGACAGCAGCCGCCACTGGCGGTCCATCCGGGACTGGGTGGCCCAGCCGATGAGGATCATGAAGAGGGGGATCAGCGGCAGGGTGAGGACGATGATGGCCGCCGACACCCAGTCCTCCGTGACAATCCGGGCGAGGACCGCCACCGGGACGACGACCGCGAGTCCGAGTTGCGGCAGGTACCGGGAGAAGTAGTCGTCGAGCGCGTCCACGCCCCGGGTGGCCAGGGCCACCAGGGATCCGGTCCGCTGCCCGCTGAGCCAGGACGGGCCGAGGTCGGCGGCCCGGTCCAGGAGCCGGCCGCGCAGCTCGGACTTGACCGCGGCGCCGGCCCGGTGGGCGGCCAGTTCGGTGAGCCAGGCCACCAGGGCGCGCCCCAGAGCGACCGCGCCGAGCAGCAGCAGGGGAGTCCGCAGGGCATGGCCGTCCAGCCCGTCCTCGAAGGCGCCGACCACGATCTCGGCGATCAGCATCGCCTGACCGACGACCAGCCCCGCCCCGGCCAGCCCGAGGGCCACCACGGCCCCCAGGAAGAGGCGGGTGGCACGGGCGTACCGGAGCAGGCGCGGGTCGATCGGTTTCACGTGAAACATCCCCCAGGGCAGGGTCGGACGGGAGGGTCGCCCGGATGATCCGGACGGCCCGGTCTCAGTGCGCGTCGGCGATGTGCTGCGTACCGATGCGCTTGCGGAACACCCAGTAGGTCCAGCCCTGGTAGAGCAGGACGACCGGAGTCGCCACGCCCGCGCACCAGGTCATGATCTTGAGGGTGTAGGGGGTGGAGGAGGCGTTGGTGACCGTGAGGTTCCAGGCCTCGTTCAGCGAGGAGGGCATGACGTTCGGGAAGAGCGTCAGGAAGAGCATCGCGACGGCGGCCGCGATGGTGATCCCGGACAGCGCGAACGACCATCCCTCGCGGCCCGCCAGGTTGAAGCCGAGCGCTCCGACGAGAGCGAGTACCGCGACGACCATCGCGACCAGGCTCCTGCCGTCGCCCTTGGAGACCTGGGTCCAGATCAGGAAGACCAGCGCCAGTACCGCGGTCACCACGCCGAGCTGGGTGGCCAGCTTGCGCGAGCGGTCCCGGATGTCACCGACCGTCTTGAGCGAGGTGAACACCGCGCCGTGGAAGGTGAAGAGGGTGAGGGTGACCAGGCCGCCGAGGATCGAGTAGACGTTGAGCAGGTCGAAGAGGTTTCCGACGTACTCCTTGTGCGCGTCGATCTTCACGCCCCGCGTGATGTTGGCGAAGGCGACGCCCCACATGAAGGCGGGGATCAGCGAGGTCCAGAAGATGGCGTGTTCCCAGTTCTTCTGCCACTTGTCCTCGGGCCGCTTGTGCCGGTATTCGAAGGCCACGCCCCGGATGATGAGGCAGACCAGGATGAGCAGCAGCGGCAGGTAGAAGCCGGAGAAGAGCGTGGCGTACCAGTCGGGGAAGGCGGCGAAGGTCGCGCCGCCCGCGGTGAGCAGCCAGACCTCGTTGCCGTCCCAGACCGGGCCGATCGTATTGATCAGGACCCGCTTCTCCTTGCGGTCGCGGGCCAGCAGCTTGGTGAGTACGCCGACTCCGAAGTCGAAGCCCTCCAGGAAGAAGTAGCCGATCCACAGGACGGCGATGAGCACGAACCAGACGTCGTGGAGTTGCATGATGTGGTCTCCCCAGCCTCAGTACGAGAAGGCCATCGGCCGGTCGGCGTCAGTGTCGTCGCCGCCGATCTTGGTGGGCGGGTTGAGGTCGGCTTCGGTCAGCTCCGGCGGACCCGCCTTGACGTACTTCACGAGGAGCTTGACCTCGATCACGGCGAGCACGGCGTAAAGGGCGGTGAACACGGCCATCGAGGTGATCACCTCGCCCTGGGAGGCGGTGGGCGAGACGGCGTCGGCGGTGCGCAGGACGCCGTAGACGGCCCAGGGCTGGCGGCCCATCTCGGTGAAGATCCAGCCCCAGGAGTTGGCGATCAGCGGGAAGCCGACCGTCCAGATCGCGGTGAGCCAGTACAGGCGGGTCAGCCGGGGACTGAGGGCGCTCTTGAACAGCACCAGGTGGGGCCGCTCGTCCTCGCCGGTCCGCAGCCCCGGTGGCAGCAGGAACTTCCGCCGCGTCAGCCACAGCCCCAGCGCACCGATGGCGAAGGAGGCCATGCCGAAGCCGATCATCCAGCGGAAGCCCCAGTACGCGACGGGGATCGCGGGCCGGTAGTCGCCGGGGCCGTACTTCTCCTGCTCGGACTTGTTGACGTCGTTGATGCCCGGAACGAAGGAGTTGAAGTCGCTGTCCGCGAGGAAGGACAGTATTCCGGGGACCTCGATGGCGACCTTGTTGTGGCCCTTGTCGACGTCTCCGTAGGCGAAGATCGAGAAGGGCGCGCCCTTCTCGCCGTCCCACAGGGCCTCGGCGGCGGCCATCTTCATCGGCTGCTGCTTGAACATAACCTTGGCGAGGGTGTCGCCACTGATCGCGGTGAGCAGTCCGCCGATGAGCACGGCGACCAGCCCGAGCCGCAGCGAGGTGCGCATCACCGGGATGTGCTTCTTGCGCAGCAGGTGGAAGGCGGCGATGCCCGCCATGAAGGCGCCACCGGTCAGCAGGGCGGCCGTCAGCGTGTGGAAGACCTGGGCGAGCGCCGTGTTCTGGGTCAGTACGAGCCAGAAGTCGGTCAGCTCGGCGCGGCCGGTCTCCTTGTTGAGGCGGTACCCGACGGGGTGCTGCATCCAGGAATTGGCCGCGAGGATGAAGTAGGCGGAGAGGATGGTGCCGATCGACACCATCCAGATGCAGGCGAGGTGGATCTTCTTCGGCAGCTTGTCCCAGCCGAAGATCCACAGACCGATGAAGGTCGACTCGAAGAAGAAGGCGATCAGGGCCTCGAAGGCCAGGGGCGCCCCGAAGACGTCACCGACGAAGCGCGAGTAGTCGGACCAGTTCATGCCGAACTGGAACTCCTGGACGATGCCGGTGACGACACCCATCGCGATGTTGATCAGGAAGAGCTTGCCCCAGAACTTCGTGGCCTTGAGGTACTTCTCCTTCTCCGTCCGCACCCAGGCCGTCTGCAGCACCGCGACGAGGGCGGCGAGCGAGATCGTCAGGGGGACGAAGAGGAAGTGGTAGACGGTGGTAATGCCGAACTGCCATCGCGCCAGGGTCTCTGGCGCCAAAGCGAGGTCCACGTCGTCTTCTCCTTCGCGTCGCCGTGGTCACAGCCGCAGTTTGCCCCTTACAACCCACCCAATCAGGGATGAAATGGGCACGCTTGTGAACGCGTTCACATTCACAAGCATTATGTCCTACCGCTGTCGGCGTCATCCGGGCGGGGTCCCCCTAGCCAAGACATTCAACAGATTGTTGAATGCGGGCCATGCAGATACGAATCTCCTGGCCCTCCGGCCAGCTCACCGCGACCCTCGGCGACACGCCGACGGCCAAGGCCCTGGGCGAGGCCCTGCCGATATCCGCCTCCGCCAACACCTGGGGCGAGGAGGTCTACTTCGACACCGGCGTCTCGGTGGCACTGGAGGACGACGCCCAGCAGGTCGTCGACCCGGGCACGGTCGCCTTCTGGACCGAGGGCGACGCGCTCGCGCTCCCCTACGGCCCGACCCCCATATCGCGGGGAGGCGAGAGCCGCCTGGCGAGCCCGTGCAACGTCCTCGGCTCGTTCGACGGCGACCCCCGCCTGCTGGCCACCGTCCGCGACGGCGACCCCATCCGCGTGGAGCTGGCGTAACAGCTCCCCCACGGGCACCCGAGCTACAGCTCCTTGAGGAACGCCTCTGCCGTGTGCAGGAACAGGTCGTTCGCCTCGGTCTCACCGATCGTGACCCGCAGGCCCTCACCCGCGAAGGGCCGGACCACCACACCGGCCTTCTCGCAGGCCGCCGCGAAGTCGGCGGTGCGCTCCCCCAGCCGCATCCACACGAAGTTCGCCTGCGTCTCGGGCACCGTCCAGCCCTGCGCGACCAGCGTCTCGTACACCCGCGCGCGCTCGCCGAGCAGCGACCCGACGCGGCCCATCAGCTCGTCCTCGGCGCGCAGCGAGGCGATCGCCGCGTCCTGGGCGAGCTGGCTGACACCGAAGGGAACCGCGGTCTTGCGCAGCGCCGCGGCCACCGGCTCGTGCGCCACGGCGAACCCGACCCGCAGGCCGGCCAGACCGTACGCCTTGGAGAAGGTCCGCAGGACCGCCACGTTCGGCCGGTCCCGGTAGATCTCCATCCCGTCCGGGACCTCGGCGTCGCGCACGAACTCGCGGTACGCCTCGTCCAGCACCACCAGGACGTCCGAGGGCACCCGGTCCAGGAACCGCTCCAGCTCCGCGCGCCGCACGGCGGTACCGGTGGGGTTGTTGGGGTTGCAGACGAAGATCAGCCGGGTCCGCTCGGTGACCGCGTCGGCCATCGCGTCCAGGTCGTGCACATCACCCGAGGTCAGCGGCACCTTCACCGAGGTGGCGCCGGAGATCTGGGCGATGATCGGGTACGCCTCGAAGGAGCGCCAGGCGTACATGACCTCGTCGCCCGGACCGGCCGTCGACTGGATCAGCGACTGCGCGACCCCGACCGAGCCGGTGCCGGTGGCCACGTGCTCCACGGGGACGCCGAAGCGCTCGGCGATCTCGTTCACCAGCCCCGTGCACGCCATGTCGGGGTAGCGGTTGAAGTCACCGGCGGCCGCGACGACCCTCTCGAGGACGCCCGGCAGGGGCGGGTAGGGGTTCTCGTTGGAGGACAGCTTGTACGCCACCGGGCCTCCGGCGGCAGCGGGCTTCCCCGGCTTGTAGGTGGGGATGCCATCCAGCTCGGCACGCAGCCTCGGGCTCTTCTCGCTCACCGCAGGTCCTCCTCGACCGTCCCGTCCAACTCAATACTGCTCACCTTATGAGGATTCCTCGCTCCCGAGAATGGAGGGCGCCAGGAATGAGGGGGAGCGCCTGCATATATGCGTGCGCCGGTGGCCTGCGCCGTGGCGCGCGTCCCCCGTACGTGTGAGTTGAGACCGGCCCGAGACCTCATCACTTTGGCATGCACGTACCCGACGACAAGCCCCATGGCTGATCTTGATCACTAAATGCCTTTGTTTCCAAGGTCATTGGGGGTGGCGAACCGTGCAGAATCGTGCCTGTCAACGCCTGCATATGCATCCGGACCAACCACCCCACCGAGCCCTACTATCGGCTCGCCATGACAGCAGCAGGGAAGCATCAGGTGAGCCGGACCGAGACCCCCCGGCGGACCGCGGGCCGTCCGGGCCGAGCGGGTATCAGGGATGTGGCCGCCGCGGCCGGCGTCTCGATCACAACCGTCTCCGACGCGCTCAATGGCAAGGGGCGGCTCCCGGACGCCACCCGCCGCCATGTCCGCGAGGTGGCCGACCGGCTGGGCTATCGCCCTTCCGCAGCCGCCCGCACCCTCCGTACCGGCAAGTCGGGCCTCATCGGCCTGACGGTGACGACGTACGGGGATGAACCTTTCACCTTCACCGAATTCGCGTACTTCGCCGAAATGGCCAGGGCCGCCACCTCCGCCGCGCTCGCGCGCGGCTACGCCCTGGTCATCCTCCCCGCCACCTCCCGGCACGACGTGTGGTCGAACGTCGCCCTCGACGGCACTGTCGTCATCGACCCCTCCGACCACGATCCCGTCGTCACCGAGCTGGTCCGCCAGGGCCTGCCGGTGGTCTCCGACGGGCGTCCCGCCGGGTCCCTCCCCGTCACGGCCTGGGTCGACAACGACCACGAGGCCGCCGTACTCAACCTGCTCGACCACCTCGCCGCGGCGGGGGCCCGCCGGATCGGCCTCCTCACCGGCACCACCACCGACACCTACACCCGCCTCTCCACCACCGCCTACCTCAGCTGGTGCGAACGGGTCGGGCAGGATCCCGTCTACGAGTCCTACCCCGCCCACGACCCCTGCGCCGGAGCCGTGGCCGCCGACCGGCTGCTCGCCCGGCCCGACCGCCCCGACGCCGTCTACGGGCTCTTCGACCCCAACGGCACCGATCTGCTCGCCGCCGCCCGGCGCTACGGGCTGCGGGTCCCCGAGGACCTGCTGCTGGTGTGCTGCAGCGAGTCCACCGTGTACGCCACCACCGAACCCCCCATCACCACCCTCTCCCTCAAACCGCGCCGTATCGGCACGGCCGTCGTCCAGCTTCTCATCGACGCGATCGAGGGTGTGGACACCGAAGGTCCCCTCGAACAAGTGGTTCCGACCGAACTGATCGTCAGGACTTCCTCACAGCGCAGGCAGCCGCGCACCACCGTCAGCCCGCCCCGATCCCCGGCAGGAGACTGACCTCCGAGGATTCAGCAACACCCATATCGGCACAAAATGGTAGGAAGAGTCGGTCCCGGCCAGGATTCACCACCCCTGGTGCGTCACAGAGCGCGAGCCGCATTCCTATGATGGGCGCACGACATCACGGACCCTCCAACCCTGGAGGTCAGGAGGGTCCGCAGATGTACGGCAGCGCGACGGTGGTGGAGGGGTCGATGACTCAGGGGGCCGGTCAGGGACCCGCGATGCGGACGGAGACGCTGCGGGACTTCCGAGTACCGGTCGTCGAGCCCGTCCCGTACGTCACGGACACGGCCGCGGCCGCGGTCCCCGGGGACGTACCCGTCTACGGCGAGTACCCCGCGTACTACGACCAGGGCGCACCCGTGCCCCCACCGCGGCCCGCCTACGCGCCCTCACCGGCGCAGGTACCGGGCCCCGGCGTGCCACTCGGCACGACCGAACCCGAGCCCGCCGAGCACCCCGGCTACGCCGATCCTGCCGGGGGGTCGGAGGACTACACCCCCACCCAGCGCGACCTCCCCATCATCAGCCGCGGCGGCCCGGGCGACACCGTCCAGGTCCAGTACGTCCCCCAGGACGCGCCCGCCGACGGCCCCGGGCCGCTCTTCGTGGTCGGCGACGTGCACGGCTACCTCGACGAGCTGATCACCGAACTCCACGCCCAGCGCCTCATCGACGCCGACGGCCGGTGGGCGGCGGGCAATGCCCGGCTCTGGTTCCTCGGTGACTTCACCGACCGCGGACCCGACGGCATCGGGGTGATCGACCTCGTCATGCGGCTGTCCGCCGAGGCCGCCGCCGCGGGCGGCTACTGCAAGGCCCTGATGGGCAATCACGAACTCCTGCTCATCGGCGCCAAGCGGTTCGGCGACACTCCCGTCGTCTCCGGCGCGGGCACCGCCACCTTCCAGGCCGCCTGGCTCCTCAACGGCGGCCAGCGCACCGACATGGAGCGCCTGCAGGACGTACACCTGCAGTGGATGTCCCGGCTGGACGCGACCGCCCTGGAAGACGGGCACCTGCTGCTCCACTCCGACACCACCGCCTACCTCGACTACGGCGACTCCATCGAGGACGTCAACGACAAGGTCCACGAGCTGCTCAACCAGCACGACGCCGACGAGACCTGGGACCTGTTCCGCAAGTTCACCAAGCGCTTCGCCTTCCGCGACCAGGAGACCGGCCCGCAAGCGGTGCGCGAACTCCTCGACACCTACGGCGGCAGCCGCGTCGTGCACGGGCACAGCCCCATCCCGTACCTGCTGGGCGACGTGGGCACCGAGGACGGGGAGAACACCCAGGGTCCGGAGGCCATCGACGGCCCCCACGTGTACGCCAACGGCCTCGCCATCGCGATGGACGGCGGGGTCACTATGGCCGGGAAACTGCTGGTCGTACAACTCCCGTTGAACGACTGAGCGGTCCTGGGGCGGGGTATTTCCGGAAAGCCCCTGTCACCGCGTGCCGTGGGCGTTCTACCATCGCACTATCCGTAGCAGGCTCTCCTCCGTTTGTGCCGGTGCCCGGTCTACGCGGGCCAACCGGTCTGCACGGAGCATCGGGGGATGCACATGACCAGCGCTCCGCACCTGCTGACCGAAGACCGGCCGGAGTTCGACCGGCTCCTCGACGAGGCGTTGCGCACCGCACACGAACGGCCCGAACTCGCGACTCTGGGCGAACGGCTGAACGCCGAACAGCTGCGCACCATGGCCATGGACGCGGGCGCACTGCTCACGGCCGCCGCCGCGGCCGAGTACGACCACTACGTCAAGGTCCGCGAGGAACTGCGCGACGGGACAGTGGCCGGCTCCGAGACCATGGGTGAGGACGACCCGGGCGTCGGCGGCGCGGGCGTGAGCGCCGTGGTGGCGGTCCTCGCGCCGGTCCTGGCCGGTACCGCCATGCTGATCTTCCTGCTGGTGGGCTACATCCTGAAGATGATCGAACCCGAACCGGCCTTCGCCAACACCATGCTGACGGCGGGCTGGCTCTTCGGCGGCCTCACGGTGGTGGCGATCCTGTTCGCCGCCATCGGACTCCTGGTCACCGCCGTACGCAACAGCGCGACCGAGGTGACGGTGAACGTGGCGGAAGCCGTTCCGGACGAGGTCCAGCGGGCTCGCGAGGCATGGCGGCACGCCCTGCTGGAGCGGGGCATCATGCCGTTCCTGCGGGACGCGCTGGCCGACCCCAGCGCCGGAGGTGGATCCCCGGTGGCGCGCCGCCAGCCCAGGAGGATCCCCCAACTCGGGTACAGCCCGCCCGATTTCACCAGCCCGGGAACGGCGCCGAGCCCCCGCCCCGGTCTGATCCGCACGCGGAGCAGTCCTGGAGGGGGACGGCCCTCCGGAACGGCACCTCCGTGCCGGATCAGTCGGCCAGCGGCAGGTAGACCCGGTTCCCCCCGGCCGCGAACTCGGCGGACTTCTCCGCCATGCCCGCCTGGATCTCGTCGGCCTTCAGATCCCCGCCGTGTTCGCGGCGGATGTCGTGGGAGATCTTCATCGAGCAGAACTTCGGACCGCACATGGAGCAGAAGTGCGCGGTCTTGGCAGGCTCGGCCGGGAGGGTCTCGTCGTGGAACTCACGCGCCGTGTCGGGGTCCAGGGCCAGGTTGAACTGGTCCTCCCAGCGGAATTCGAAGCGCGCGTCCGACAGCGCGTCGTCCCACTCCTGCGCGCCCGGGTGACCCTTGGCCAGGTCGGCGGCGTGCGCGGCGATCTTGTACGTGATGACGCCGGTCTTGACGTCGTCACGGTTGGGCAGGCCCAGGTGCTCCTTGGGCGTCACGTAGCAGAGCATCGCGGTGCCCCACCAGGCGATCATCGCGGCGCCGATGCCCGAGGTGATGTGGTCGTAGGCGGGCGCGACGTCCGTGGTCAGCGGGCCCAGGGTGTAGAACGGGGCCTCCTCGCAGATCTCCTGCTGGAGGTCGATGTTCTCCTTGATCTTGTGCATCGGGACGTGGCCCGGGCCCTCGATCATGGTCTGCACGTTGTGGCGCTTGGCGATCGTGTTCAGCTCGCCCAGCGTCTTCAGCTCCGCGAACTGCGCCGCGTCGTTGGCGTCGGCGATGGAACCGGGGCGCAGGCCGTCACCCAGCGAGTACGTGACGTCGTACGCGGCCAGGATGTCGCAGAGCTCCTCGAAGTTCGTGTAGAGGAAGTTCTCCTTGTGGTGCGCGAGGCACCAGGCGGCCATGATCGAACCGCCGCGCGAGACGATGCCAGTCTTGCGGCGCGCGGTCAGCGGCACGTAGGGCAGCAGCACGCCGGCGTGGACGGTCATGTAGTCCACGCCCTGCTCGGCCTGCTCGACGACCGTGTCCTTGTAGATCTCCCAGGTCAGTTCCTCGGCGCGGCCGTCCACCTTCTCCAGCGCCTGGTAGAGCGGGACGGTCCCGATCGGGACGGGGGAGTTGCGCAGCACCCATTCGCGGGTGGTGTGGATGTTGCGGCCGGTGGACAGGTCCATGACCGTATCCGCGCCCCACTTGGTGGCCCAGGTCATCTTGTCCACCTCCTCCTCGATCGAGGAGGTGACGGCGGAGTTGCCGATGTTGGCGTTGACCTTCACCAGGAAGCGCTTGCCGATGATCATCGGCTCGATCTCCGGGTGGTTCACGTTCGCCGGGAGGACCGCGCGACCCGCCGCGATCTCCTCGCGGACGATCTCGGAGGAGACGTTCTCGCGGATCGCGACGTACTCCATCTCCGGGGTGATCTCACCGCGGCGGGCGTACGCGAGCTGGGTCACGGCCTGACCGCCGCGCCCCCGGCGGGGCTGCCGGGGACGGCCCGGGAACACCGCGTCGAGGTTCTTGAGCCCGCCGCGCGGCGAGGTGTGCTTGATGCCGTCGTCCTCGGGGCGCACGGGACGGCCCGCGTACTCCTCGGTGTCCCCACGGCCGATGATCCAGTTCTCGCGCAGCGGCGCCAGGCCGCGGCGGACGTCGGTCTCGATCAGCGGGTCGGTGTACGGGCCGGACGTGTCGTAGAGCGTGACGTCCTTGCCGTTGGTGAGGTGGACCTGGCGAACCGGCACACGGAGGTCGGGGCGGGAGCCCGCAACGTACCCCTTGTGCCAACCGGGCTTGCGCTTTTCCTGGCTGTCGCTGTCCTGGCTGACGGCAGGCGTCTGTGCGTCCTGAATGGTCATAAGACCTATCTCCCTACGCCGGCATTACCCGGTAACAGGTTCGGCGGTCGGCGCAGCCTCTTCCCGTACGTGTCCACGTACGGTGATCAGCGCCCTCTCAGCCCGGTGCTCCGAGCTCCCGCGTTGTGCAAAGGTGCCCCCACGCTAGCGTCATCCCTGGCGTGCTGAACAGTGGGCCCCCTCATCTCTTGCGATGATCAGTCGGTGACGTCCTCGCCGCAGCCCCCCACCGGTCCCACGGATCCCACCGATCACACGGGTCATGGACACTCCCCCCACGGGTCGCCTCCCGAGCCGTCCCACGGGCACTCCCACTCCCACAGCCACGGGCCGGCAGCCCCGGTTTCGAAGCACCTGCGCAAGGTCATCGCGGCTGTCCTGATCCCCTTCGCCGCCGCCGTCTTCGTCGGCATGGTGGTCCTCTGGCCCGGCGGCGCTCCCGCGCACGAGCGCACCGGGGTCGGCTTCGACCGCCAGACCCAGCAGGGCACGGTCGTGTCCGTCGAGCAGGTCGACTGCGCATCGGTCAACGCCGCGCAGATGCCGTCCGCCCAGGGCGGCGAGCCGAAGGCGGCCGGGGCCGGGGCCGGGGACTGCAAGAAGGCCTCGATCAAGGTCACCACCGGACCGGACCGGGGACGTACCTTCGGGGAGATCATCCAGCCGGGCGCGCCACGGCAGTTGAAGGACGGTCAGGACGTGGTGGTCGCCTACGCTCCCAAGGCCCCGCTCGATCTCCAGTACTCCGTCATCGACGTGAACCGTAAGTTCCCGATGGCGTTGCTGGCCGGAATCTTCGCCGTCGCGGTGGTCGTGGTGGGCCGGATGCGCGGGCTGTTCGCGCTGATCGCGCTCGCCGTCAGTTTCTCCGTCCTGACGCTCTTCATCCTCCCGGCCATCCTCCAGGGCTCGAACCCGCTGGTCGTCGGGGTCGTCGGAGCCAGCGCGATCATGCTCATCGCGCTCTACATGTGCCATGGCCTGACCGCCCGCACCTCGGTCGCCGTACTCGGCACACTGGCTTCACTGCTGCTGATCGGGCTGCTGGGCTCGGTGTTCATCAGCTGGGCGTCCCTCAGCGGCAACACCGACGACAA
The DNA here is from genome assembly GCF_030063135.1 of Streptomyces sp. G-G2. GTDB lineage: Bacteria > Actinomycetota > Actinomycetes > Streptomycetales > Streptomycetaceae > Streptomyces. The sequence goes on along the minus strand of NZ_JASISO010000033.1, from coordinate 11,851 downwards.
CACCGGACTGATCCACGGGCTGTACCCGCACATCGACATGAGCGGCCTGCTGCTCGCGGGCGTGATCATCGGATCGCTCGGCGTGCTCGACGACGTGACGGTCACCCAGACCTCGGCGGTCTGGGAACTCCACCAGGCCGACCCGACGATGGGACCGCGCGCCCTGTACCGGGCGGGCATCCGGATCGGACGCGACCACATCGCGTCCGTGGTCAACACCCTGGTACTGGCTTACGCGGGCGCCGCGTTGCCGCTCCTGCTGCTCTTCTCGATCGCGAACAGCAGTGTGGGGACGGTGGCCAACAGCGAGCTGGTCGCCGAGGAGATCGTACGGACCCTCGTGGGCTCGATCGGTCTCGTCGCCTCGGTTCCGGTGACCACGGCCCTCGCCGCGCTGGTGGTCTCCGCCGACCGGCCCGGATCCCCGTCCGCCGCGGCGGCCCAGGGGCCGCTGCGTGGCGGGCGCGGTCGTCGTCGTAAGCGCTGACGCGCAGAGCAGGGGCGGGCCGAGCCGGTGTCCCGGCCGGATCAGCCCGCGTTCTGCTCGTTCTGCCGGGCCTCGGCCAGGATCTTGTCCAGGGCCTCCTCGAGGTTTCCCTCGAAGTCACCGAGATTGCGCTCCTGACCGAGCGGCACGATCCGGTCGGTCCGGTCGAGGAACGCCACCAGCGGCGCCGCGCTCGCCCGGAACAAGGCACGGTCACCGCCGACCTGAAGCCTGATGTGCACGTCGGAGAGTTCCTCCGGGTCGGTGGGGGCGATGTGAACATCGCCGTCACCGCACGGCTTGTTGATGCCGTCGAGGAGCAGCTCCCGGCCGAACGCCCAGGTCACGGGCGCGTCTCCGGGAAGGTGGAACGTCAGGCGCACCGCGTAGGGATCCCGTGCTTCGTACCGGAGTTCCACCGGGATCCGGAACGAGAGCTCCTCGGAAACGAGGAAGCTCATCATGACCTCTGCCTGTACCGACTCGCGCATTGACTACCCCGCTGTAGTGGAAGTGGCCAGGAATGGTCCCTCAAGGCCCTCTTGACAAGAGTGGTGTAAGCGCTTGCAGATCACAAGGAGTGAGTTTTCAGATACTGATAGAGAACGAGAGGGTGCTCAACAGCGCGCCTACTTCACTCCGTAGTCGATTGACCGCATAGAGCAACCGACCTTCTTGGTGCAAAGGTAGTGAAATCGCCATGGTTGCAGCGGTATCCCCGGCCGTAATGGGGATTGCGGCACATACGGTGCCGAGAGAGTACTCCTGACGCTCCGTAACCGGCTGCATCCGGCCCAATGCACCGATCCGCTGCTCCAGAGCGTGCATGTCCGAAACGGTGTACGGGGTGACGGGCTCGACCGGATGGCGGTCATAGTGGTCCCTGCGCGTCTTCTCGTCGAGCTGGCCCAGCAGGCACTGCCCGATGGCGTGCGCGTGGCCGGTCTCGCGGAAAGCGGCCCACTCCTCGCAGGCCGGTCCGGCCGGGGTGTCCGAGACGCCCACGACCTCGATCTCACCCTCGCGGTACACGGCGAAATAGACCGGAGCCCCGACCGACTCACGAAAGTGCGCGAGCGAGTCGAGGATCATGGTGCGACGTTTCTGCTGAAGCGCGCCACCGGCCAGTCGCTCAGCGGCGTCCCCCAGGACGAAGACCCCGCTCTCACGGCGCAGATAGCCCTCGTGGGTCAGGGTCCGCAGCAGGTGGTACGCGGTGGGGAGGGGAAGCCCGGCTTCTCGTGCCAGTTGCTTCGCCGGCGCCCCCGCACTATGGGAACCCACCGCTTCGAGCAGCCTCAGCGCCCTTTGCACCGAACCGATCAGAGTCGGCGCACCGGCGTTGTGAACCGATGGCAAAGCGCACCCCCAGGCCTGACGGCGGACCGTGGGGCGGGCCCGCCTGCGGGGGCCGCCCCCGCGCGTCCGCGCCACCTGGGGGTCGTGCTCGGCTGGTGCTTGTGATCACCGCGGGTCAGAGCGGATTACCGGCTTCGGTGCCCAGGGAGCGGCACAGAATGCCACTCTATCCACCGATTCCAGCGATGTGAGCGGTCTTTCCCGCAATGTTCCCCCGCCTGGGTTAATCACCTGTGCCGCCGACTCCTACCAGTCGTTGGAGGAGGACTTGGATCCGCTGCCGGTGACCTTCTTGACGATGAAGATCAGACCACCGACGAGGGCGGCGAAGAGCAGCACCTTGAAGATCAGGCCGATCAGCGTGCCGATGACACTGGCGATGACACCGCCGAAGACGATCAGTGCCAGCAGCGGAACCGCAACCCACTTAACCCACCAAGGCATACCTGCGAATATCTCCCGGATGCCGTCCATGTCCTCAACCTCTTCCTGGTCCGTTGCTTCCTGACTCCGATGCTAGGAGCCGGGGAAACGGAACGGGGGCCCTGAGTCCCTTGGACTCCCCTGACCCACCCCCTAGGGGGCGGAGCCGGACAGGGGCCACGTGTGTCAGGGGACCGCCGACGCCCCTGGCCGGTCAGCCCTCCGGCGGGGAGAACACCACCAGCACCTTCAAGTCCTCGGTGATGTGGTGGAACTTGTGCGGGGCCCCGGCGGGGACATAGATCACTCCACCGCGGGCGACCGTCGTCGTCTCCTCTCCCACGGTGATCGAGGCCCGCCCGCTGACGACGAAGTACACCTCGTCCTGCGCGTGCGGCTGCTGAGGGTCGGTCTGTCCGGCGTCCAGCGCGTACAGCCCGACCGACATGTTCCGTTCGCGCAGGAACTGCAGATAGGCGCCGTCATTGGCCAGCCGCTCGGCCTCGAGTTCGTCCAGCCGGAATGCCTTCATAGTCGATACGCCCCTTGTGCTCTTGCGTGCGCTGGCATCCGCTGTTGTGCCGATGTCCCCGCGGGATCTTCTCTGCAACGATCAGACACATGACGAATTTCGTAGTCAAGACGCTCGCCAACGCGGCGGCCCTGGCCGTGGCGATCTGGCTGGTCGCTGACATCACCCTCAACGACGGCAGCAGCATGGGGCGCAGGACCCTCACGCTGATCCTGGTCGCCCTGGTCTTCGGCCTGGTCAACTTCATCGTCAAGCCCGTGGTGAAGCTGCTGTCCCTGCCCCTGTTCATCCTCACCCTGGGCTTGTTCACCCTCGTCGTGAACGCCCTGATGCTGCTCCTGACCTCATGGCTGGCCGGAAAGCTCGACCTCAGCTTCCACGTCGAGGGCTTCTGGACCGCGGTCGTCGGCGCCCTGATCATCTCCATCGTCTCCTGGGCCATGAACATGGTCCTGCCCGACAAGAACTGAGCGGGCCGCCCATGTACCGCGTGTGCTTCGTGTGCACCGGCAACATCTGCCGCTCGCCCATGGCCGAGTCCGTCTTCCGCGCCCAGGTCGCCGAGGCGGGGCTGAGCGACCGGATCGAGGTGGACAGTGCCGGTACCGGGGGCTGGCACGAGGGCGACGGCGCCGATCCGCGCGCCGCCTCCGTACTGGCGGCCGCCGGATACGAACAGGACCACCGGGCACGCCGGTTCCGTGCGTCCTGGTTCGAGCACCTCGACCTCGTGATCGCGCTGGACGCCGAGCACCTGCGGGACCTGCGCGCGATGGCCCCGGCCCCCGAGGACGTCGCCAAGATCCGCCTGCTGCGGTCCTACGATCCGGCCGCCGGTCCGGACCTCGACGTACCGGATCCGTACTACGGCCCCCAGGACGGGTTCGAGGAGTGCCTGGAGCTGGTCGAGGCGGCCGGACCCGGCCTGCTCGCGGCCGTCCGCACCGCGCTGAAGGAGCACACCGCGTGAACGACGACACCGACGACCGCCCCCGCGTCGGGGAGGGCACCCGGGCCGTACGCGCCGGGCTGCCCGACCCCGTCAAGAACGAACCGACCATGCCCGGACCGGTGTTCGCCGCCCATTTCCACCTGCCCGGCGATGTCGAGGGGCCGTACACCTACGGCCGCGACACCAACCCCACCTGGACCCTGCTCGAACGGGCCATCGGGGAGCTGGAGGCGCCGGGTGAGGAAGGCGTGGACACCGTCGTCTTCGCCTCCGGCATGGCCGCCGTCTCCGCGGTCCTGCTCTCCCAGGCCCGGGCCGGGGACACCGTGGTCCTGCCCGACGACGGCTACCAGGCCCTGCCGCTCGTACGGGACCAGCTGGAGGCGTACGGAGTCCACGTGCGCACGGCCCCGACCGGCGGGGAAGCCCAACTGGCAGTGCTCGAAGGGGCCCGGCTGCTGTGGATCGAGAGCCCCTCCAACCCGGGGCTCGACGTCTGCGACATCCGGCGCCTGGTGGAGGCGGCCCATGCGGGCGGCGCCCTGGTCGCGGTGGACAACACCCTCGCCACCCCGCTCGGGCAGCGGCCGCTGGCCCTCGGCGCGGACTTCTCCGTCGCCAGCGGGACCAAGGGGCTCACCGGCCACGGCGACCTGCTGCTCGGCTACGTCGCCTGCCGCGACGCCGCTCTCGCCGGCCGGGTCCGCCAGTGGCGCAAGGTCGTCGGCGCGGTCCCTGGGCCCATGGAGGCCTGGCTGGCCCACCGCTCCCTGGCCACCCTGCAGTTGCGCACCCTTCGGCAGTGGGACAACGCCCTGGCGCTCGCCGAAGCCCTCACGGACCGCGCCGACGTCACCGGGCTGCGCTACCCGGGGCTGCCCACCGACCCCTCGCACAAGACGGCGACCCGGCAGATGTCCGGCTACGGCTCGGTGGTCTCCTTCACCCTGCCCGACCGGGCACACGCCGAACGGTTCATGAGCGCCCTGCACCTGGTGGAGGACGCCACGAGTTTCGGCGGCGTCCGCTCCACCGCCGAACGGCGGGGGCGCTGGGGCGGTGACGCCGTGCCGGACGGTTTCATCCGTTTCTCCGCGGGCGCCGAGGACACCGAAGACCTCGTCGCGGACGTGCTGCGCGCCCTCGATCGCGCGGCGGCGGAATCCTGATCCGCTCACGCCCGGGCGGTCCGAGCCCCTCCCCGACGGTTCGGACGGCCCGGGTTCCGCGTGACGCACCACGCGGACAAGGCCAGCTGGTGCGCGCCGCGCCGCAATGGTGACCGGATTCTGCGCGGTGCGCGTTTCAGAACCGGAGTACTGGGCCACGCTTCTCCCATGACCGAACGCCCTGTGGTCAAACGCACCGCCCGCGCGATCCTGCTCGACGGTGGCGATCTGATCCTGATCAAGCGCACCAAGCCCGGTATCGACCCGTACTGGCTCACCCCAGGCGGGGGTGTGGAGTCCTCGGACGCCACCGTCGTCGACGCCCTGCACCGAGAAGTCCACGAGGAACTCGGAGCCAAGATCACCGATGTGGTGCCCTGTTTCGTCGACACGGTCGAGCACATCGCCGAAGCCGGCGTGACCGGCGTCAAGGTGCAGCACTTCTTCGTCTGCCACCTCGAATCGATGGACACCAGCCTGCGGCACGGACCCGAGATCGATCAGCCCGAAGGCGAGTACGAGATCGTCAGGGTGCCGTTCAGCCGGGTCGGCATCGCCGCCGTCCATCTCGTCCCGCTGTCCCTGCGGCACTACCTCGACGGCAACATCGAGGGCGTCCGCGCCATGCACGCATCCGACCTGGGCTGAACCGACCTGGCGGGGGACTGCGGTTCAGCCGGAGACCCCCGCCAGTCCCTCCACCGCGTCGTACCGGATCCGGTCGCCGGGGATCCCGATCCGCTTAAGCGCGTCCACACCACTGCGGATCATCCCGGGCGGCCCCGATATGAACGCGTCGTACGAGTTCCACGGACCGTACTCGCCAGCCGCCTGCGGGAGTTGTCCGGCCAGCCCGTCGCACACCACCGGCCGCACCGACAGCCACGGGTGCGAGCGCTGGAGGCCCAGCAGGGTGTCCTTGTCGTAGAGGTCGTCATCCCTGCGCGCTCCGAAGAACACTTCCATCGGGCGACGCTGACCGTGTCCGGCGACGTCCTCGATCAGCGCCTTGATCGGGGCTATCCCGGTGCCGCCGCCCAGACACAGCATTCCGTTGTCCGTACTGTGGTCGACCACCATCGACCCGGCGGGCGGCCCCAGGCGCAGTACGTCTCCCGGCCGGGCATGGCGTACGAGGGCGTTGGAAACCCAGCCCGCGGGCACCGCCTTGACGTGGAAGGACAGCAGCCCGTCGGCGCGCGGAGCCGAGGCGAAGGAGTAGTGCCGCCACACCCGCGGCCACCACGGGGTCTCCAGGCTCGTGTACTGGCCCGCCAGGAACGCGTACGGCTGGTCGGGGCGGACCGTCAGCACGGCGATGTCCGGGGTGCGCAGGTCGTGGGAGACCACCTCGGCCTGCCAGAAGGCAGGGGACTTCACCTCGTCCTCCGCCGCCGCGTCGATCATGATCTGGGAGATCGCGGTGTACGCCCGCACCCAGGCGGCTTCCGCTGCCGGCCCCCAGGTCTGCTCCGCGTACCGGGCCAGCGCTCCAATGAGGGCCTCACCGACGGCCGGGTAGTGACCGGCCATCGTCCCGTACTTGCGGTGCCCGGTGCCCAGTTGCCGCAGAAAGGGAGTGAGCACCTGCGGATCGTCGATGTGCTCGGCGGCCGTGAGCAGGGCCTTCAGCAGCCGGTCCCGCTGTACGTCCATGGCCACGGGGAACATCGCCCGTAATTCCGGGTGCCCGGTGAAGAACAGGGCGTAGAAGTACGAGGTGACCTTGCCTGCGATGGGACCGATCTCGGCAAGGGTCTTACGGATGAGCACGGCATCGGGGGAGGGCTCGTTCGCGCTGCCCCCGGAGGGTATGTGGGCGGTCCTCCGTCTGTCCGATCTGGTGGGCGGAGCGTCCATGGGGTGCCTCGCTTCGAGCATCTCGGTCGGTCTGCACACGCCACGGCCTTGAATCCGTGGTTCCGGGCTTCGCAGCATGGCAGCCGGGGGAGCGGCTTGCGGGGAAATGCGGAAAATCCGCAGTTCGAGACACGCTCCGCTTAAGATGCCTCGGCTGCCGGGCGGAGCACCCCCGCGAGGCGGTACGCCTCCCGAAGGTCCCGGCCTTCGTACACATGCGTCGCGAGGGCCGCCACGTGGGGCCGCGCGTTGACCGCCACCGATACCGGCACCGCCCCGAACAGCACCGCGTCCGTCATGGAATCCCCATAGGCGACGCAATCGCTCCGGCTCAGCCCGAACCGGGCGCAGAGCCGGTCCGCCACCTCCAGCTTGCCCTCCGGGGTCAGGATCCCCGCCACATCGACGGGCCCGGTGAACGGCACCTCAGGGAAGACCGAACCGTGGGCGGCGTGCGCACCCCACTCCAGCAGCAGTTCCACGAAGAACGACGGTGACAGCGAGATCACCGCGCAGTATTCACCGCGTTCACGGATCTCCTGCCACACCTCGCGGATACCCGCCACCCAGGGCGCGCCGTCGAACGCCGCTCGGACGTGCCCCGGCGTCAGCTCCGCCCACAAGGCGTGCACCCCCACCGAGAATTCGTGCGGCCCGATCTCCCGCGCGCTGAAGGCCCGCTCCAGCTCGGCGATCTCGGCGCTCAGTCCCAGCTGCCTCGAGATCTCGACCGGGGCGGCCGAACCGAACATCAGTGTGCCGTCGAGGTCGAAGAGGTGCAGGCGCGTCATGAGAGCCGAGGCTAGCCCGTCGGTTTCACGTGAAACAGCGGGTTTCACGTGAAACAACGGCCGGTTTCACGTGAAACATCCGCCTCCAAAACCTCTGGACTGACCCCAGCCGGTGATCCAGGCTGGGCCGGTGACACCACCACAACTCAGCGATTCACCGATCCGCGCACTGACCCTGGACGATCTCCGGCACTGCGCCGACCTGTCCGAAGACCGGGGCTGGCCCCGGGAGGACCACAAATGGGGTTTGCTCCTCGCAGCCGGGGACGGCTACGGAGTGGATGCTCCCGACGGGCGCGGGCTCGCCGCCGCCTGCGTCGTCACCCGCTACGGGCACTCGTACGAGCACCCGGAACTGGCCGCCATCGGCATGGTCCTCATCGCCGAGCGGTACTCCCGCCAGGGCCTGGGCCGCCGCCTGATGGCGTACGTGTGCGACGACCTCCTCAAGGGCGTCCCGCTCACCCTGAACGCCACCCCGTTCGGACGCCCGCTCTACGAGGAACTCGGCTTCGACACCGCGGGCCGCGGCGAAATGCTCAGGGGTACCTTCCGTCCCGGCCCCGCGGCCCCCGGGTCCGATGCCGCCTCGGTGCGTCCCGCCACCGCCGAGGACCTCATGCGGATCCTGCGGCTGGATACCGAGGCCTTCGGTGCCGACCGGACCCACCTGATCACCCGACTGCCCGCCTTCGCGGACCGGCTGGTCGTCGCCGAGGACCACTCCGGTGAACTCGTCGGCTACGCCGCCCTCTGGCCCAACATGGAGACCCATGTCGTCGGACCGCTGATCGCACGCGACACGACTGTCGCCAAGCTGCTGATCAGCGCTCTCGCGGCCACCACCGGCCGGCCACTGCGTACGGACATCGACGTACGCCACGAAGAGCTGCTCGACTGGCTCAAGGAACGCGGACTGGGCTCCGTGACCTTCAATACCGTCATGACCCGGGACCTCTCCGGTCTCCCCGGAGACTGGACCCGCCGCTGGGCCCCGCTCACCGTGGCCGCGGGCTGAGAAAGGAACACCACCCATGACCGACCTCCCCCAGCTGGACATCCGCCCCGCCACCGAGGCCGATCTGCCCGACATCGTGGCCATGCTCGCCGACGATCCGCTCGGGGCCACACGCGAGTCCCCGGACGACCTCACCCCGTACGTCGCGGCCCTCAAGCGGCTCACCGACGACCCTCATCAGCATGTCGTGGTCGCTGTTCGCGGGGACCGGGTCGTGGGCACCCTCCAGCTGACCATCATCCCGGGTCTGTCGCGCAAGGGTTCGACCCGCTCCATCATCGAAGGCGTCCGTGTGCACGCCGATGAGCGCGGCAGTGGGCTGGGCACCCGGTTCATCGAGTGGGCCATCGAGACGTCCCGTGCGGAGAACTGCCAGTTGGTGCAGCTCACCTCCGACGTGACTCGTACCGATGCCCACCGGTTCTACGAGCGGCTCGGGTTCACGGCATCCCACGTCGGCTTCAAGTTCCAGCTCTGATTCGCTCAGGATCGCCTCGTGGGCCGGGCCACTGGCAGTGGCCCGGCCTACGATCCGGAGGATGAGCCGCAGCCTCCCTCTCGTCACCACCGCCGACCGTCGTCACCGGCTCGGCCGTCGGCACCGCCTGGCCCCCTCGGCCCGGGCAGCCACCGTGCCCGAGGCCGCCGACGCGGTCGTGGCACTGCACGCCACCGACGCCGCGACCGTGTTCCTCTCCGCCCGCGCGCGGCTCACCGACAGCGACCCCGCCGTCATCGAGCAGGCGCTCTACCAGGATGTGAGCCTCGTCCGGCTGCTCAGCATGCGCAATACCCTCTTCGCCGTCTCGCGGGAGACGGCTCCCTTCGTCGACTCCTCCACCGCGCGGGCGATCGCGCTGAAGGAACGGCGCACCCTGCTCAAGCACCTCGCGGAGGACGGCCGGGGTCTGGATGCCGACTGGCTCGCCCGGGCGGAGGCCGACGCCCTCGACGCCCTGGACGCGAAGGGTCCGACGACCGGAAGCCAGCTGTCCGCCGCGGTGCCGGCCCTGCGGCAGAAGATCACCATCGGGCGCGGCAAGAAGTACGAGGCGGAGACCGGCGTGGCGACCCGGGTCATCCGCCTGCTGGCGGCCGACGGCCGTATCCGCCGGGACCGGCCCCGGGGCGCCTGGACCTCCAGCCAGTACCGCTGGGTCCACACCGCCCCCTGGGCCCCGGTACCCGCCGCGGAGGCCCGCGCCGAACTGGCCCGGCGCTGGCTGCACTCCTACGGGCCGGCCACCGAGGCCGACCTCAAGTGGTGGACGGGCTGGAACCTCACCGATGTCCGCAAGGCCCTCGCCGCCGCCGGAGCCGAGGAGGTCCGCCTCGACGGCGGCGCCACCGCACTGGTCGGCCCCGGGGATACCGGGCCCGAACTCCCGCCCGAACCCTGGGCCGCCCTGCTGCCGTGCCTGGACCCCAGTGCCATGGGCTGGACCGACCGCGGCTTCCAGCTCGATCCCGCTCACCGGGCGGCCCTCTTCGACTACGCCGGGAACGTCGGCCCCACAGTGTGGTGGAACGGCGAGATCGTCGGCGGCTGGGCGCAGCGGGCCGACGGGGAGATCGTCTGGCGCCTGCTGGGCGACCCCGGGGGCGATGCCGCCAAGGTGATCTCCGCCGAGGCTCAGCAGTTGGCCCGGTGGGTGGGCGACGCCCGTGTCACACCCCGGTTCCGCACCCCGCTGGAGCGCGAACTCGTCGCCTGATCAGCCGATGCCCCGCCACCCCTGGGGGTCCACGCCCCCGGGGACCGGGGCGCCCGCGTCGTAGGGCTCCCGGGTGAACACGAAGGAGCCGACGTCGAGGTGGCCGACCGAACCGTCCGCACGCCGCACCGCCCGCAAGGTCTCGCCCGCGAAATAGCCGGACAGCCCGGTCCAGTTGCCGTCCCCGGCCGCCCGGAACCGGGCCGCCCGTCCGGTCGCCGCCACGGTGGCGAGGAGCATGTCCCCGTCCGCGTTCAACCTGAGCACGTGCGGGGCCGTCCCCCAGTACCAGGGTCCGGTCAGCTCCAGCGCCACTTCATCGGTTTCCCGGAACGGCTTCCAGGGCTCCGGGATCCGCGGCTCCGCCTCCGCCACGATCCCCACGAGGTCCGACGCCAGCGCCGCGGCAGGCAGACCGGAGGTGCAGTTGGCCAGCACGACCGCGGCGACGTCCTCCGTCTCGCTCAGCCACAGACACGCGACGAACCCCGGGAGCGAGCCGCTGTGGCCGGCCAGGGCCCGGCCCCCGGCCGTCGTCAGCTGCATGCCCAGCCCGTACCCGCCTTCGGCGACGCCCGGCTCCGGCGGCGAGGCCGCCGTACGCATCTCGCGTACCGAGTCGGCGCCCAGGACCCGTTCGTCGCCCCGGGTGAGGAAGACCGCGAAGCGGGCCAGGTCCCGGGCGGTGGACCAGAGTTGTCCGGCCGGCGCCATCAGGCCCAGGTGCTCGGCCGGCTCCGGCATCATCACATCGGCCCAGGGGTGCACCGCCCAGCCGCCCGCGTGCGGTGCCCGGGGCTCCACGGTGGTCCGTTCCAGGGACAGGGGCTCCAGCACCTCGGCCCGGAGGACCTCCTCCCACGGCTTCCCGCGGACCGCCTCCACCAGCGAACCCAGCAGGGCGTAGCCCGGGTTGGAATAGTGGTGACGCCGCCCGGTGACGTGCCGGAACGGCTCATCACCCAGTACGTCCTCCAGCCCGGGCCGCAGCGACCCGGGGGTGCGCTCCCACCACTGGCCCGGCGTCTCGGCGGCCAGCCCGGCCGTGTGGGCGAGGAGCTGAGCGACGGTCACCTCACCTGCCCCGGTGCCCGGCAGGTGCTTCTCCAGCGAATCCTCGAGGTCCAGCAGGCCTTCATCCCGCAGCCGCATCACCAGAACCGCGGTGAAGGTCTTGCTGATCGAACCCACCCGGTACTGCACGTCACCGTCGGGGCCGTGGCCGTCCACGCAGCTGCGGGAGCCCTCCCAGACGATCTCGCCGCCCCGGGCCACGGCCGCCACGAGCGACGGGGCCCGTCCCTCGCGCTGCGCGACGGCGATGCGGTGCAGCAGCGCCCTCCGTGTCGAGGGGAGGAGCTCCCGGTCTTCGTTCGTGCCTGCGACCTCTACTGCGTCTACGGAGCTCATGCTCCGACTCTAGATGAATGAGTCCAAGGGGTGTCGTTGCGGTCAGTGGTCGTAGGCGATCAGTGACCGCTTGACCGGCTGCCCAGTCTTGTCGTTGTGCCAGATCGCCGCCGTGAGTGCGAGGATCCGGCACAG
>NZ_JASISO010000032.1 GCF_030063135.1 Streptomyces sp. G-G2 | reverse complement strand
GTCGCCGACCAGCTCAACCGCCGCCCACGCAAAACGCTCGGCTGGGAAACCCCAGCCGAGCGCCTGCATAAACTCCTCGCGGCCTAGACAACCGACCACGTGTTGCAACGACCGCTAGAAACCGCCAACACGACTGGAGGGCCAATAACAGGCTCTCACCTGCTAGTTATCCCTGGTGGGCGCGGACGGTTTCGAACCGCCGACATCTGCTTTGTAAGAGCAGCGCTCTACCCCTGAGCTACGCACCCGTGGATGAGTGGACAGCCTACATGGACGGCGTACCCCGGACACAAACGCGATCGCGTGGGGGAGAATGGGGTGGGGCATGCTGGACGCGGTTGGACGCGGTACGGGAGAGGGATTGTGACAACGGCTTCCCGGCGGTGGTTCGGTGGGCGGGACGAGAGCCGGCGGGCGGATGCGCAGGCCGCGAAGGATGCTGCCGCCGCCGCGTTCTACGAGCTCGACACCGCACAGCGGGATCTGCGGATCTCGATAGAGACGATCACCGCGGCGGACGGGTCTCCCGCCGGGCGGCGGGCCGTCGAGGGCTTCGCGGAACTGGGCCGGCGGATCGACGCGGTCAGCCAGGTCTACATCGAGGCCGTCGACGCGCACGACCTGGACCGGGACGATCTCGACGGCGCGGTGGCCGCGCGCGCCCAGCGTGAGCTGGAGCGGGCGCGGGACGAGCTGGTGCGGGTCAAGGGCGAGCTGGAGCGGTTTGACCAGGGGCTGCGGCCGCTGCTCGACAACGCCGAGTCGCAGCTGGCGCGGGTCGCGCCCGCGCGGGAGCGGGCCAAGGCCGCGCTGCTCGCGGCGGCGAACGCGCTGGACGCCGTACGGGCCTCCGGCATGCGCGCCGACGACCTGGCCGCGCGGCTGGCGGCGCTCGGGCCGGAGCTGACCATGCTCAACCAGGGCGCGGCGCGGCACGGGGTGCCCGCCACGGTGCAGCGCGCCGACCGGATCCTGCGGGACGCGGAGGCGGTGCGGGCGGAGGCGGCCAGGCTGCCGGAGCGGGCGGCCGAGATGGACCGCCGGCTGGTGAGCCTGCGGACCCGGGCGCAGGCCCTGCGCAACCGGGCGGACCGGGTGGATCCGGTGCTGAGCGAGCTGCGGCGCCGGTTCAGCGCCGACTGCTGGCAGGACCTGCAGCACGTACCGGAGCAGGCGCTGGCCTCCGTACGGCAGGCGGAGGAGCGGTTGAAGGAGGCGGGGCAGGCCCGGCAGGAGCAGCGCTGGTCGGAGGCCACCGAGCTGATCGCCACCGTCCGCGAGCTGTTCGACTCGGTGGACGCGGCGGTGTCGACGGCCCAGGACCGGCTGACCCGGCTGGAGGCGGTGGCCAAGGATCCACAGGCGGAGGTCCAGCGGACCCGGTTCGCGATCCGGGACGCGCAGCGGCTGGCGATGGAGGGGCGCAGCGTGCCCGATCCGCGGCACGCGGGGCCGCTGGACGAGTCGGTGGCCCGGGTGGAGCGGGCGCTGGCCGGGCTGGAGGGACGGCACCCGGACTACTGGCACTTCCTCCAGGAGATGGAGGGCGTACGGGCGACCGTGGCCGGGGTGGTCAGCGATATGCGGGGGCGGCGCGGCACCGGCTGAGGCCTGGGTTGTCGGACGGCGGGCATCGGCGGATGCTGGAGTTCCAGAAACGGAGCTGAGGAGGCGGCGCCATGGCTGCCCACATTTCCCACAGGCCTCGTGCGGGCCGCGCCTCCCAGGCGCCCCCTGTACCGCATGAGCCCGAGTCGTACGCGTCCCATGCGCTCTACGGATGCCATGAGGCCCACGAGAACTATGCGCCGTACGTAGCCCACGAGCCCTACGCGTCTCATGCGCCGCAGGCTTCCGAGGGGCTGCTGCGACGCCTCCTGCGTCCCGTCAACGCTGAGCTCGACGATCACCTGCCCGCCGACCACAAGCTCAGCCAGGTCTATCGGGTCGGTGCCGGACTGACCGGGCTGTTGCTGGTCGCCTTCGGGATCCTCGGGATCATCGACCGGATCGGTTTCTTCGACACCGGTGGGGCCACGGTGCTCGCCCTGAACACCAACGGTTCGCTGAGTGTGCTGTCGATCTGTATCGGAGGGCTGTTGTTCGTCGGGATGGTGATCGGGGGCAGCTTCGCGTCGACGCTCAACATCACGCTGGGCCTGCTGTTCATCGCGAGCGGGTTCGTCAATCTCGCGCTGTTGGACACCGGCCTGAACTTCCTGGCCTTCCGGATCCAGAACGTGCTGTTCAGCTTCGTCGTCGGCGTGATGCTGATGTGGTTCGGGATGTACGGGCGGGTGGGCAGTGCGTTGCCGCACGACAATCCGTACTGGCGCGCGCGGCACCCCGAGCAGGCGGCGCGGGAGGAGCGGATGCGGGCCCGTCCGGGGTCGGTGGCCGTGGGCCCCGGCCCGGCTCGGTAGCCGTCGCCCTGGCCTGGCCCCCTGGCACGCTCCGGCTGAATACGTCCACGTCGGCTCCGAGCGCATAGCCTGTGCGCATGCCCCGTTATGAATACCGCTGCCGGACCTGCGAGGACGTCTTCGAGGTCAGCCGCCCCATGGCCGAGTCCGCCGCGCCCGCGAGTTGCCCCGCCGGGCACGGCGACACCGTCAAGCTGCTGTCCGCCGTCGCCGTCGGCGGCACGCGTTCCGCCGCCCCCGCACCAGCCCGCGCGGGCGGAGGCGGCGGAGGCGGGTGCTGCGGCGGCGGAGGCTGCGGCTGAGCCCCGCCAGCCGGCCGGTCGGCCGGCTACCCCGCCAGCCCCCACCGGCCTCCGCTAGCTCCGCTTGCGCGACAGCGTCAGGCCGTCCGAGATCGCCAGCATCACGGACTCCATCCGCTTGTCCCCCGCGACGTGGTCGTTGAAGGCGCGCACCCCGGCCCCCGAGCCGGTCGCCGACTCGTCCAGCACCGTGCCGTGGAAGAGGGTGTTGTCCGTGACGATCAGGCCGCCCGGCCGCAGCCGCGGGACCAGTTCCTCCCAGTAGGCGATCTGGCTCTGCTTGTCGGCGTCGATGTACGCCAGGTCGACGTGTTCCCCGAACGGCATCGCCCGCAGCGTGTCCAGCGCGGGCCCGATCCGCAGCTCGATCCGGTCCGCGACCCCGGCCGCCGCCCAGGCCTGGCGCCCGTACGCCGTCCACTCCTCCGAGACGTCACAGGCGATCAGCCGGCCGTCCTCGGGCAGCGCCTGGGCCATGGACAGCGCCGAGAAACCGGTGAAGGTGCCGACCTCCACGATGTGGCGCGCGCCCGTCAGCCGGACCAGGAAGGCCAGCAGCGGCCCCTGTTCCTGCGCGGACTGCATTCCGGCGACGTCCGGGAACTTCTCGTAGGTCGTCGCGACCAGGGCCTGCTGGACCTCGTCCAGCGGCGGATTGTGGTCGAGCATGTACGCGTACAGCTCATCCGTGATCTTGGTGCTGTTGCCTTTGGTCATGCGCTCAGTCTGCCCACCGCACGGCCGAACTGGCGGATGATCTCCTCACCCGCCGCCACTCCCTGGGTGGTCAGCGCCCGCACGCCCGGCGGGTTCCATCCCGCGTCGGCCAGTTCGCCGTGTCCCGGCCGCCACGCCTCGTCCGCCGCTTCCAGCAGGTCGGCGTCCAGCAGCGAGTCCCCGGCGGCCAGCGTGTGCGCGGCGCCGGTCCGCCGGGCCACCTCCCGCATGGCCGCGCTCTTGGTCAGCGGGCGCGGGACGGCGTATATCTTGCGGCCCTGGAGCGAGACCGTCCAGCCCCGCTCCTGCGACCACTCCACCAGCTCCTTGAGCCACTCCGGCGGCACCAGCTCCCGTTCCACCACCAGGTACGCGAAGAGGTCCTCCGCCACCCGGGCCTTGCGCAGCCACAGCGGGTCCGCGGTGTCCAGCAGGTGCCCGTACACCTCCTCCAGCGGCGCGCACTCCCGCTCCAGCCGCTTGGCCACCTGGCGCCGCCAGTCCCGGTCGGGCGCGCCGTCGACCAGCAGCTGCCCGCCGTTGGCGCAGATCGCGTAGGCGGCGGGGCGGCCGGGGAAGCGGATCCGCTGGTACTGCTTGCGCGTGCGCGTGGTGGTCGGGACGAACACCACGCGGGAGTCGGCGGTCAGTTCGGCGAGCAGCCCGGCCGCCGTCTCCGTCATGAAGGAGAGCGGGCGGCTCTCGTGCACCTCGACGCACAGCAGCCGGGGGGCCACCGGATCGGGCATGGTCAGCCCGAGGGCCGCCGCCGAGTAGATGAGCGTACGGTCGAGATCACTGGCTACCAGGACGGTCACTTGGAGGCCACAGCCTTTCCGTCGGCGCCGGTGGCGCCGCGTGTGAAGCGGGGATGGATGAGTCCTACGCACGTGTACGGCAGCCCGTCGGCCTCCTCGACCGGCACCCCGCGCTGCTCGGCCAGCAGGCGTACGTGGTCCAGGTCGGCCCCGGCGCCGCGCCGGGCCAGGATCTTCCACGGGACGCGGCGGAGCAGGACGCGGGTGGTCTCGCCGACGCCGGGCTTGACGAGGTTGACGTCGTGGATGCCGTACTCCTCGCTGATCCGCTCCACCGCCGCCCAGCCCTCCCAGGTCGGGCTGCGGTCGGCCGCCAGCAGCTCCTTGACCTCGGCGTCCACCACGTCGGCCACCTCGTCGAAGCGGGCGGCGACGGTGTCAACGAACGCGACGGACACATCGGCCCCGGCCAGTTCGCGGTAGAACTTGGCGCCGTGGAAGTCGTCCGGGCCCACCAGGTCGGACCGCAGCACGGTTCGCGATATGAGTCCGGAGACGGTCGAGTTGAGGCAGGCGGAGGGGATCAGGAAGTCCTCGCGGGTGCCGTACGTCGACACGCAGCCGCCCGGGTCGGCGAGGACCACGATCTCCGGGTCGAAGCCGGGGCCCCCTTCGGCCTTCTGATGCGCTTCGAGCGCCGCCTTGAGTTCGCGGGTGATGGCGCCCTTGCCGGTCCAGCCGTCGACGAACACCACGTCGGCCGGGTCGTGGTGGGCGGCCAGCCAGCGCAGCGCGTTGGCGTCGATGCCCCGGCCGCGCACGATGGAGACGGCGTAGTGCGGCAGGTCCAGACCGTGGCGCAGCTGCGCCCAGCGGCGCATCAGCACCCCGACCGGGGTGCCCGCGCGGGCCAGCGAGACCAGCACCGGGTGCGGGGAGCGCTCGGCGAGGACGGTCTCGGTGACCGTGCCGACGGCGCGCGCGATGCGGGCGGCGGAGGCGGCCAGGGCGCTGCGGTACAGCTCCTGGTAGTGGTCGCTGGGCTGGTACTCCACGGGCAGGGATTCGGCGTAGTGCGCGCCGCCGGCCTGGATGGCTTCCTCGCGTTCCTCGGTGGGGGCTTCCAGCTCCACGTCGGAGAGGTCCTGGAGCAGCCAGCCGACGTCCTCGGCCGGGTAGGAGGAGAACGCGGGTCCGCGCAGCGGCTCGGGCAGCGCCGAAGGCTCCGACGGCTCCAGCTCTGACCGCTTCGACCTCTCTGGCAGCTCTGACAGCTCTGACAGCTCGGGCATGATCGGCTCCCGCCGGTCGTCGGGTACGTCGGATGGGTGCGCGCCCGGCGCGTACGACGGCACGTACGACGGTACGACGGCCAGCGCGACCCGGCCCGTGTGCGGCGCGAGGCTGGCCAGGAGCCCGTCCGGGGCGTGCAGGGCCGGGGTGTCACCGGCCGAGTCCACGACCGCGACCACGGTGTCGAAGGCGGGGCCCCCGGCGGTGAAGACGTTGTAGGCGTAGCGCTCGCCGGGCCCGTCGGCCGGGTCGTCGTGGGCCGGGAAGACCAGCCGGGTGCGGATGGCGTAGCCGGGGTCGTCGACGGCGAGGACGGGCGAGCGGGTGGTGGTGGAGAAGCACACCTCGGCGGCGGTCCCGGTCTCCTCCAGGGCCTGCGCGAGCCGCAGCGGGGCGTACATCAGCTCCTCGTTGCCGAGTACGAGGACCCGCCCGGGGCGCTCCCCCAGGGCGCGGGAGAGCTGCGCGCCGAGCCCGGGCAGGGCGGCCTCCAGCCGGGCGCGGTGCGCGGGGGTGAACCCGTGCCTGCCGCCGTCCGGGACCCCGGCCGGCCAGTCGAGCGGGACCCGGGTGACGCGGGCGTGCGCGGGGGCGGGAGCGTGCGCCAGGGGCGCGTCCAGCGCCTCGCACGCCGCAGCATCCTGCGCCTCGCACGCCCCCGCGCCCTGGGCCTCGTACTGCTCGACCAGCCGCATGCCGCGCTCCAGCACGCCCTCCGGCAGTCGCACGGTGCCACTGGCCAGGGCGATCAGGTCCACCCGGGCCCCCAGGCTCTCCGCGAAGGCGGTCAGCCGGTCGCGGTCGGCCGCCGAGCGCATGTCGACCAGGGCGACCACGACGTAGTGCTCGCGCGGATGACGTTCGTGCAGGTCACGGATGGTGTTCAGGACCGTGTTGCCGGTGGAGAACTCGTCGTCGACCAGGACCAGTGGGCCGCTCCCGGCCAGCAGCTCCGGGTCCTCCGGCAGCAGCAGGTGCGAGGTGGCGTGCGAATGCGCCTCCTCGAAGCCCCCCGCGGGCGCCACGCCCGGGACCGGGCGGCGGGTGGAGTGCAGGTACGGGGCCGTGCCGAGGCCGTCGGCGACGCAGTGGCCGAGCCCGGTCGCGGTCTCGGCGTACCCGAGCACCACGGCGGAGGGGGCCGCCTCACCCAGTAGCTCGCGCACCCGCAGCCCCAGCCCGTACCCGGCGCCGTGGACCACCGCCGGGGAGCGGGGGACGTGCTTGCCCAGCACCCGGGACACCAGCAGGTGCGCCCGCTTGGGGTTGCGGCGCAGCGCCAGGCCGAGCAGCTCGGCGAGCGGTGGCGCGCCCGGCTCGGGCCGCGGGCCCTCGTCCAGGGCCACGCCCAGCCGGTCCGCCACCCATGTTCCCGACCACACCGCTTCGATCTTCTTGCCCTTCCTCGACGTCGACACCCGGTCCGGATCCCGGTTCAGACCTGGAGTCCGGCGGTGAGGAGGTCGACGAAGCCGACCTCCTCCCTGGCCACACCGAAGACCTCGGCGCGCAGCATGGTGCGCTCGGCCCAGGCCCGGTGCGGCTTCACTTCATTCATTTTGTTCGTATAAGCCGATCTCATCACTCCGCCGCCGCCCCGCTCGGGGCGCAGGATGTCCTGGGCGTCGCTGAACTCCTCGTGGGAGACCACGGACAGTGCGTGCACCGGGGTGACGTGCGCGGGGTGGATGCAGGTCTTGCCGAGCAGGCCGTTGGCCCGGTCGAGTTCGATCTCGCGCAGCAGGCCGTCTAGGTCGTGCTCGATGAGCGCGGTGCGCAGCTCCTCGACGCCCTCCTCCAGGAAGGGGCTGCGCCGCAGCTGCGGCTTGAAGAGGCGCTGCTGGCTGCGGAAGTACTCCCAGACGGGTCCGGTCACGGTGAATCCGGTGCCGTCGGCCCTGCTCAGGACGTTGACCACGTCCGCGATGACGCCCGCGACGATCTGGACGTCGTAGGCGGTCATGTCGGGGGTGCGGCGCAGTCCGTACGCCGAGCAGAAGTCGGTCACGCCCAGGCGCAGGGCCAGGACCCGCTCGCGGTAGCTGTTGACCGTGCGGGAGATGCCCGCGAGGGCTTCGGCCCGGGTTTCCAGGTGCAGCAGGTCGGGGGTTTCCAGCACGGGCATGGCGTAGAACGGCCGCCCGCCGACCTCCTCGGCCCGGCCGACGGCGTCGAGGAAGGCGACCCCACGGCTTTCCGTGAATTTGGGGAGTACGAATCCGGCCAATCGGCGCACGGACCCGCCGAGGCGTCGCACGATGTCGGGTATCTGTTCGGGTTCGCGGACCCGGACGAAGAGCAGCGGGGCCTCAGCCGCGTTCGCGTCGATCTCGGCGAACTGCCGGACGAGGTTCTCCTCGCCGCCCGCGACCTCGGCGTCGCTGATGGAATCCTCCAGGCAGAGGACCATGGAGACGACTCCGCGACCGGCCTGCTTGGCGACGTCGGCCGCCAGGTGGGGCCGGGTGGCGGGGCTGTACAGGGTGGCCCCCAGGGCCGCGGCGAGCGTGCGGGCCGGTGAGCCGGCGGTGAACTCCACCGGCTCCTGGTGGAAGAGATCCTTACGGACAGTAGGCGATATGTGCCCGAAATGACGCATGTGCTTCCCCCTACTGACTCGGCGGCCCCATTGGCATGGCCGGTAATAGTACGTACGAATGAGTTCCAAGAGTTCCTCAAGCACATGAAGTTCGGGTAACCCTCTTGCACCATGCCCCGCTCCCGGACGACCGAACAAGGGCCGAGGGCGACACTCGGGGGGCCCGCATTGTCCCGGCCCGCCCCGGGAGGGCAGGATGACCGCCATGACGCACGCGATGCAGAAGGGCTCCAACATCCCGGTGACCGCCGCCGCGGTCCGGGCGGTGCTGCGCTGGACCGGCGGCCCCGAGGTCCCGGACGTGGACGCTTCGGCGCTGCTCGTGGGGGCGGACAGCCGTGTGCGCTCGGACGAGGACTTCGTCTTCTACAACCAGCCCCGGCACCCCTCCGGGGCGGTCTGGCGGCTGGGCAAGAAGCGGGTCGGGGACGCGGTCACCGACGCCGTGCAGATGGACCTGGTCTCGGTGCCCGGCTGGGTGGACCGGATCCTCGTGGTCGTCTCGGCGGAGGACGTGCCCTTCGAACGGGTCGGGGACCTGCGGATCCTGCTCTACGACGCCACGGTGAGCGGGGGCACCGAGCCGCTCGCCTACTTCGACGTACAGCCCGAGACGGGCGCGGAGACGGCGCTGATGTGCGGGGAGGTGTACCGCAGGTCCGACGGGTGGAAGTTCCGCGCGCTGGGCGAGGGCTACTCGAACGGGCTGGTCGGGCTGGCCACCGATCACGGCATCTCGGTGGACGACGGCGCCGGGGAACCGGAGGCGGCCGCGGGCGCGGCCCCGGCGGCGCGGGCCGGGCAGGACGGGCCGGCCGCCGGGCAGCTCGGGCAGACCGGCCAGGCCGGGCCGACGGCGGCCATGCGGCCGACGGCGCCCGCCGCGGGGCCGACCCAGGCGCCGCCCGCCGCGCAGCCCGCCTACGGGTACCCGCAGCACGTGTCGCCCGCGCCCGCCGGGGACCCGTCCTTCCGGCTGCCGGTGCAGGGCCCGCAGTTCCTGCGCCGCTGACGCGGGCGGCCCGGGGCCGTCACGCCTTGGTGCTCTTGTAGCCCCGGCCCCACTGGAGCCCCCAGCCGTACAGCCGGTCCAGCTCGGCCTGGAACCCGTAGACGAACTTGACCTCGCGCCGCACGACGAGTTCCCCCTTGACCTTCTCCAGGGAGACCACCGCGCAGGAGCGGGCCTGCGGATGGCGTTCCTCCAGCGGGATCTCTATCCGCGGGCCGGTGACCGGGTAGAGGGTCACCATGGCGTGCGTACGGTCGAAGGCCGGGGTCTGGTCATAGATGTAGACGAAGATCAGCAGCCGCTTGATCTCGTCGGCGTGATCGAGGTTGACGTAGAGGGTCTCGCCCGAGGCCGAACCGAACCGGTCGTCGCCGCTGAGCTTGACGTACGGCGGGTCGTTGATGTCCCCGAGCAGGTTGCCCAGGGGTTGTACCGCCCCGCGCGTGCCGTCGGTCAGCTCGTACAGGCAGCCGAGGTCGAGGTCGACGTTGACCACGCCCTGCGTGTGCGCCTGCACCATGTCCGGCTTGAACAGCTTGAACGGATGGCGCAAGAGCTGCCCGCTCTCGCCGGAGCGGCCGCCGAAGTCGGAGGTCCGCATCCGCCAGGACAGGTTGACGCGCAGGTTTCCGTGGACCGCCCCCTGTTTGGTGAGCGACACCGTGGGGCGCCGTTTCGTCAGCTCGATCGCGTTCGACGACGCGCTGCCCGACTGGAACTGCGAGGCGCGGGCGCCCCTGAGGCCGTCGAAGAAATCGATGAAGCCCATGTCCATCCCCCCTGGGTTCGCAGATGCGGGACGGGGCGGCGTGGGAGTACCCCATGCCGCCCCGCAGTTGAGCGTTCCGCATTACCGCAGTGATCATGCCTCGACGGCGGACTCCTGAAGAGCCAGGCGCTTGTTGCGGCGGACCGAGGACCAGAAGGACCAGGCGATCAGCACCACTCCGACGAGGCCGGTGATGACCTCGTGGATCTCGTACTGGATGGTGACGAGCAGGATGACGGCGAGCGCGCCGATGGCGTAGTGCGCGCCGTGCTCCAGGTAGACGTAGTCGTCCAGGGTGCCCTGGCGGACCAGGTAGACCGTCAGCGACCGGACGTACATGGCACCGATGCCGAGGCCGAGGGCCATGAGCACGATGTCGTTGGTGATGGCGAAGGCGCCGATGACCCCGTCGAAGGAGAACGACGCGTCCAGTACCTCGAGGTAGAGGAACATGAAGAACGCGGCCTTGCCCGCCATGACGACCGCCGAGACCGGACTGCCGGACTTCTTGGCCGCTTCCTCGGCCTCGTGCTCGGCCTCCTCCTCCTCTTCGAGCTTGTTCTCGAAGTAGCCGGAGAGACCGCCGACGATCATGTAGGTGATCAGACCGGCGATGCCGGAGATCAGGACCGTCTGCGCCTTGTCCACATGGGTGCCGCCGTGCTGGTGGGCGTTGGCGGCGAAGGTGAACGAGGAGATCAGCAGGACGATCAGCGCGATGCACGCCGACAGCATGTCGATCTTGCCGAGCTTGGCGAGGGGACGCTCCAGCCAGGCGAGCCACTTGATGTCGCGGTCCTCGAAGATGAAGTCCAGGAAGATCATCAGGAGGAACATGCCGCCGAAGGCCGCGATCGCCGGGTGGGCGTCGGTGACCAGCTGCTGGTACTGGTTCTTGTCGGTCATCGCGAGATCGACGGCCTCGATGGGCCCGATCTTGGCGGTGATCGCGACGATCACGACAGGGAAGACCAGTCGCATGCCGAACACGGCGATGAGGACACCGACGGTGAGGAAGATCTTCTGCCAGAAGGCACTCATCTTCTTCAGGATTCCGGCGTTGACCACCGCATTGTCGAAGGACAGCGAGATCTCCAGGATGGACAGGATCGCGACGATCCCGAACGCGGTCCACCCCCCGTAGAGAACCGCCGCGGCCAGGCCGAGCGCAGTAATTGCGAACGACCAGCCGAAGGTTTTCAGAACCACGGGCACCCCATCGTCTTGTACGGCTTTACGAAACGTTGACCCCGAAGTCTAGAGCGATGCCCCGCAGGCCCGACGCGTACCCCTGCCCCACGGCCCGGAACTTCCATTCGGCGCCGTACCGGTAGACCTCGCCGAAGATCATCGCGGTCTCGCTGGAGGCGTCCTCGGAAAGGTCGTAACGCGCCAACTCCTGGCCGTCCGCCTGGTTCACCACGCGGATGAAGGCATTGGTGACCTGGCCGAAGGACTGCCCGCGGGCATCGGCGTCGTGGATGGACACCGGGAAGACGATCTTGTCGCACACCGCCGGGACCTTGGTGAGGTCGATCAGGACCGACTCGTCGTCGCCTTCACCCTCACCGGTGAGGTTGTCACCCGTGTGTTCGACGGAGCCCTCGGGGCTCTTGAGGTTGTTGTAGAAGACGAAGTACTCGTCGCCCAGCACCCGGCCGTTGCCGCACAGCAGCGCGCTGGCGTCCAGGTCGAAGTCGGCGCCGGTGGTCGAGCGCGCGTCCCAGCCGAGGCCGACCAGCAGCCGGGTCAGGTTCGGTGCGGCCTTGGAGAGGGAGACATTGCCCCCCTTGGCGAGTGTGACGCCCATGATGTGGTCCTCCCCGGAAGATGTGGCGCCGACGTCGGACGCCGACGAATCACATCCGGCGCCGTACACAGAAGTGCACGGCGCCGGACGGTGTACTGCTGGTACTGCTCCTGCGGGTGCTGGCGCGGTCAGACGTTGACGCCGAAGTCCTGCGCGATGCCGCGCAGGCCCGAGGCGTAACCCTGGCCGATGGCACGGAACTTCCACTCCGCGCCATTGCGGTACAGCTCGCCGAAGACCATGGCGGTCTCGGTCGAGGCGTCCTCGGAGAGGTCGTAGCGGGCCAGTTCGGTGTTGTCGGCCTGGTTCACGACGCGGATGTACGCGTTGCGGACCTGGCCGAAGCTCTGCTGGCGGCTCTCGGCCTCATAGATCGAGACAGGGAAGACGATCTTGTTGACGTCGGCAGGGACACCGGCGAGGTTGACCTTGATCGCTTCGTCGTCGCCCTCGCCCTCACCGGTGGTGTTGTCACCGGTGTGCTCGACCGAGCCGTCGGGGCTCTTCAGGTTGTTGAAGAACACGAAGTTCGCGTCGCTGGCGACCTTGCCCTGATCGTTGGTCAGGATCGCGCTGGCGTCGAGGTCGAAGTCGACACCGGTGGTGGTGCGAGCGTCCCAGCCCAGACCGACGATGACCGCCGTCAGGTTAGGCGCGGCCTTGGTCAGCGAGACGTTGCCGCCCTTGCTGAGGCTGACTCCCACGGGTCCTCCATTGGGTTCATGTGGGGCGGGGCCCCGTCGTGCGGTTGCTACCGGATCAACGGTTCGATCCTAGTGACGGGTTCCCGCCCGTACGGGGTTTTCGTGCGGAATCGTACGGATGCGGCTCGGCACCCGGCGCGGCGCCGGGTCAGATGCTGTCGAGCGCCTTGATGTACTCGTTCAGGTCACGCGCGTCGGGCAGCCCGTTGACGACGGTCCAGCGCACGACGCCGTCCTTGTCGATGATGAAGGTGCCGCGGACCGCGCAGCCCTTGTCCTCGTCGAAGACACCGTAGGCACGGGAGGTCTCGCCGTGCGGCCAGAAATCCGAGAGCAGCGGGTATTCCAGCCCCTCCTGCTCGCCGAAGATCCGCAGGGTCGGCGCGGAGTCGTTGGAGACCGCGAGCAGCTGTACGTCGTCGTTCTGGAACCGCGGCAGCTGGTCGCGCAGCTCGCACAACTCGCCGGTGCAGACGCCGGTGAAGGCGAAGGGGTAGAAGAGCAGCACCACGGCCTTCTCCCCGCGGAAGTCGGAAAGCCGCACGGTAGCGCCGTGGTTGTCCTTCAGTTCGAAGTCCGGGGCCTTGGTGCCGACCTCGATCGCCATCTCTCGTATCCCTTCGTTGGACCGTTCGGGTGAAGCCCAGCCTAGGCGAGGGCCTGACAGGACCGTACGCACGCGGCCGTAGGAACAGCAGAAACCCCGCCGACCGGAGCCGACGGGGTTCATCCACTTGTCTGGGCGCGTGGCTAGCGCTTGGACTTTGCGGCCTTGGGGGTCACCAGCTTGCTGGCGGCCCACTCCTTGCCGACGCTGACGCTCTTCGTCTGCGCCAGGCCCGCCGTCTGGGCGGCCTCGCTGATGTCACTGGCCTCGACGTAACCGGGACGACCGGTCTTGGGGGTCAGCAGCAGGATCAGTGCGCCGTCCTCCACCAAGTTGATGGAGTCGACCAGCGTGTCCGTCAGATCGCCGTCTTCGTCCCGGAACCAGAGCAGCACCGCGTCGGCGACGTCGTCGTACTCCTCGTCGACGAGGTCGCTGCCGATGTGATCCTCGATGGCCTCACGGAATTCCTGATCGACGTCGTCGTCGTAGCCGATCTCCTGGACCACCTGTTCGGACTCGAAACCCAGCCTGGAAACCAGACTGGTCTCCGCGTGGTCCGCGGTCGCGCTCACGGGGTGCCTCCTGCTCATGTATCGGTGATTGTCTTCGGCGGCGCGCGTACGCGCAGCATTGGGCGTAGTCCACACGGACGCGGCGGATCGCGCAAGTACCCGGTGCCCGAGACCGTCGAAACGGTGACGATTGCGGCCGTCTCGCCGCAACTTTAAGCCTGCCCGCGCGAACCCCTCGTGATTCATCCCACACCATTGCGGCGCATTCGGCACTCGATGAGGACTTTGACACTTGTTTGAGGGGCGAACGGCCTCACGAAGCGCGTGCGGCCCCTGGGCGTAAGGTTGCCATTTGGCCGGACCCGCTCCTCTCCCCTTGAGTGTGGCCTGATATTCCACCGGTTACCTACTGGTACAGATGACGATTTCGGCCGACCGGTGGACGATGGGAGTCGGCGACCCAGGCACGACTCCCCCGACAGCGAAGGAACAGCGTGGCTTCCGCATCCGATCGCAACCCGATCATCATTGGCGGCCTGCCGAGTCAGGTCCCGGACTTCGATCCGGAGGAGACTCAGGAGTGGCTCGACTCCCTCGACTCAGCCGTCGACGAGCGGGGCCGTGAGCGTGCCCGCTACCTGATGCTGCGGCTGATCGAGCGGGCCCGCGAGAAGCGCGTGGCCGTGCCCGAAATGCGCAGCTCGGACTACGTCAACACCATCGCGACCAAGGACGAGCCCTTCTTCCCCGGCAACGAGGAGATCGAGCGCAAGGTCCTGAACGCCACCCGCTGGAACGCGGCCGTCATGGTCTCGCGCGCCCAGCGCCCCGGCATCGGGGTCGGCGGCCACATCGCCACCTTCGCCTCCTCCGCCTCCCTCTACGACGTGGGCTTCAACCACTTCTTCCGGGGCAAGGACGAGGGCGACGGCGGGGACCAGATCTTCTTCCAGGGCCACGCCTCCCCCGGCATCTACGCGCGCGCCTACCTCCTGGACCGGCTCTCCGAGCAGCAGCTCGACGCGTTCCGCCAGGAGAAGTCGAAGGCCCCGTACGGCCTGTCCAGCTACCCGCACCCGCGGCTGATGCCGGACTTCTGGGAGTTCCCGACCGTCTCGATGGGCCTCGGCCCGCTCGGCGCGATCTACCAGGCCCGGATGAACCGGTACATGGCGGCGCGCGGGATCGCGGACACCTCCAAGTCCCACGTATGGGCGTACCTCGGCGACGGCGAGATGGACGAGCCGGAGTCGCTCGGCCAGCTGTCCATCGCCGCGCGTGAGGGCCTGGACAACCTGACCTTCGTCGTCAACTGCAACCTCCAGCGCCTCGACGGCCCGGTCCGCGGCAACGGCAAGATCATCCAGGAGCTGGAGTCGCAGTTCCGGGGTGCGGGCTGGAACGTCATCAAGCTGATCTGGGACCGCTCCTGGGACCCGCTGCTGGCCCAGGACCGCGACGGCATCCTGGTCAACAAGATGAACTCCACCCCCGACGGCCAGTTCCAGACGTACGCCACCGAGTCCGGCGCCTACGTCCGCGACCACTTCTTCGGCGGCGACCAGCGGCTGCGCGCGATGGTCGAGAACATGTCCGACCAGCAGATCCAGCACCTGGGCCGCGGCGGGCACGACCACAAGAAGGTCTACGCGGCCTACGCGGCGGCCAAGGCCCACAAGGGCCAGCCGACCGTGATCCTGGCCCAGACGGTCAAGGGCTGGACGCTGGGCCCGAACTTCGAGGGCCGCAACGCGACCCACCAGATGAAGAAGCTGACGGTCGACGACCTCAAGCGCTTCCGCGACCGGCTGCACATCCCGATCACGGACCAGCAGCTGGAGGGCGGCGCCCCGCCGTACTACCACCCGGGCCGCGACTCCCCCGAGATCCAGTACATGCACGACCGCCGCAACGCGCTGGGCGGCTACGTGCCGACCCGTGTGGTGCGCGCCAAGCCGCTCCAGCTGCCGGACGACACGACGTACGCGGCGGCCAAGAAGGGTTCCGGGCAGCAGTCGATCGCCACCACCATGGCCTTCGTCCGCATCCTGAAGGACCTGATGCGGGACAAGGAGATCGGCAGGCGCTTCGTGCTGATCGCGCCCGACGAGTACCGCACCTTCGGCATGGACGCGTTCTTCCCGAGCGCCAAGATCTACAACCCGCTGGGCCAGCAGTACGAGGCGGTCGACCGCGACCTGCTCCTCGCGTACAAGGAGTCCCCGACCGGCCAGATGCTGCACGACGGCATCTCGGAGGCGGGCTGCACGGCCTCGCTGATCGCCGCGGGTTCGGCGTACGCGACGCACGGCGAGCCGCTGATCCCGGTCTACGTCTTCTACTCGATGTTCGGTTTCCAGCGCACCGGTGACCAGTTCTGGCAGATGGCCGACCAGCTCGCGCGCGGTTTCGTGCTCGGCGCGACCGCGGGCCGGACCACCCTCACGGGTGAGGGACTCCAGCACGCCGACGGCCACTCCCAGCTGCTGGCCTCGACGAACCCGGGCTGTGTCGCCTACGACCCGGCCTACGGGTACGAGATCGCGCACATCGTCAAGGACGGTCTGCGCCGGATGTACGGGCCGCAGGCGGAGGACGTCTTCTACTACCTGACCGTCTACAACGAGCCGATCCAGCACCCGGCGGAGCCCGCCGACGTCGACGTGGACGGCATCCTGGCCGGCATCCACCGGATCTCCCGGGGCGCCGAGGGCGCCGTACCCGCGCAGCTCATGGCCTCGGGCGTGGCGGTGCCGTGGGCGCTGGAGGCGCAGCGGATCCTGGCCGCCGATTGGAACGTCCGGGCGGACGTCTGGTCGGCGACCTCCTGGAACGAGCTGCGCCGGGACGCCGTCGAGGTGGAGACGCACAACCTGCTCCACCCGGAGGAGGACCAGCGCGTGCCGTACGTGACGCGCAAGCTGTCCGGCGCCGAGGGGCCGTTCGTGGCGGTCTCGGACTGGATGCGGGCGGTACCGGACCAGATCTCGCGCTGGGTGCCCGGCGCGTACACCTCGCTGGGCGCGGACGGCTTCGGCTTCGCCGACACGCGCGGCGCGGCCCGTCGGTTCTTCCACATCGACGCCGAGTCGGTGGTGCTGGCGACGCTGACCGAGCTGGCGAAGGCCGGGAAGATCGACCGGTCGTTGCTCAAGCAGGCCATCGACCGGTACCAGCTGCTGGACGTCAAGGCGGCCGATCCGGGCGCCGCGGGCGGCGACGCGTAGGCGTCACGCCTTCGTTTCCACGGGGCGCCGGGAACCTGGGTTCCCGGCGCCCCCGTGTCGTTCCCTACGATTCCCGCATGAAGGAACAGCCCGCGCAGCTCCGCTGGGAGCGGCACACCCAGCTCCCCCTGCTCGTGTGCGCGGTGGCCTTCGGCGTCGCGTACGCCGTTCCGATCATCGTTGCGGACGCGGACCGGCCGGTGCACGAGGCCTGCCTGCTGACGGAGTGGCTGGTGTGGAGCGTGTTCGCGGGGGACTACGCGGTGCGGCTGCTGCTGGCCCCGGACCGGCGGGTGTTCGTACGGACGCACTGGCTGGACCTGGCGGCGGTACTGCTGCCGATGATCCAGCCGCTGCGGCTGCTGCGGCTGGTGTCCACCCTGCTGCTGGTGGGGCGGCGGGCCCGGATGGCCCCGCAGGTGCGGCTGACCACCTATGTGGCGGGCGCGGTGGTGGGGCTGCTGATGTTCGGGTCGCTGGCCGTGCTGAGCGTGGAGCGCGACGCCCCGCGGGGGAACATCAAGAACCTCCAGGACGCGGTGTGGTGGTCGTTCACCACGATGACCACCGTGGGCTACGGCGACCACTCGCCCACCACCGGTCTGGGGCGGCTGGTCGCGGTGGGCCTGATGCTGTCCGGCATCGCGCTGCTCGGTGTGGTGACCGCGAACATCGCGGCCTGGTTCATCTCCCGCTTCGAGCGCGACGACCAAGCGGAGCGGCTGCAGGCGGCCGCGCTCAGCGAACTGGCCGAGGAGGTACGGGCGCTGCGCGCCGAGGTCGCCCGGCTCGGCGGGGCGGTCCCGGGCGCGGGGGCCGACGTACCGGCTCCGCACCCGGCGCCCGGGACGCCCTCCGCGGTTATCGCTCCCACACCTTGAAGGCCCTCACCTGGTAGGGAGACTGGGGCAGCCAGACACCGTCGCCGGGGTAGGTCTGGAACTCTCCCGTCTCCCCGCATTCGGCCGACTGGTAGGTGGTCACGGGGCGTCCGGTGCGGTTGACGAGGGCCTGCGCACTGGTGCCCGGGGGCAGCGAGACGCAGTCGTTGGTGGTGAGGTCGGCCAGTTCGTGGATCTGCTTCGCGCCCTTGAAGTCGGGCTTGGCCCAGAAGCACAGCTGTCCGCTGGCGCAGGTCGCGAGCGGGGGCGGCCCGGCGGCGTGTGCGGCGGTGGCCGCGCCGGGGAGCAGGGTGGTGGCGGCCAGGAAGACGGCGGCGAGCACGGTGGAACTCGTACGCATGACGGGTCAACTCCTTGTGGTCACAGCGCACTCGGACGGGTGGCCCGATGGGCCGAGGGTCCGCTCCGAGTGCCGGTGACACCACGCTGACCTGCGACGACGGTCGGGCGGAAGAGCCCGGCGGCCGGTCCACCCGGATAGGCGACAGCCCCGCCGGACGGATCCGGCGGGGCTGTCGACGCTGCGGAGTTGACGCCTCCGGGGCGGCTCGCGAGGGGCCCGCGGGGCGGGCCGGACGCGGTTGCGGGCGGGTCAGATGTGGGCCGCGCCCGCTCCTGCGGCCGCGTTGTCCCCGCGCTTGGTGAAGCCCGCGACCACGGCGGCGAGCACCGCGACCACACCGGCCACGACGAAGGCGGTGTTCATGCCTGACACGAAGGTGTCATGGGCGACCGAGGTGATGGCCTTCGCGAGCTCCGCCGGAGCGCCCTCCGGGACGGGGGCCACGCCGACCGTGACGGCGCTCGTGGCCTGGTCCGCCTGCTCGGGGGTGAGCGGCGGCAGGTGCGCCCCGTTCCAGTTGCCGATGAAGGAGGAGGACACCTTGTTGGCCATGACGGCGCCGAGGACGGCGGTGCCGAGGCTGCCGCCGACCTGCATGGCGGCCTGCTGGAGGCCGCCGGCGACACCCGAGAGCTCCAGCGGGGCGTTGCCGACGATGACCTCGGTGGCGCCGACCATGACGGGCGCCAGGCCCAGGCCCATGAGGGCGAACCAGACGGACATGGTGACGGTGCCGGTGTCGGGGGTGAGCCGGGACATCCCGAAGCAGGCGGCGGCGGTGGCGACCATGCCCGCGACCAGCGGGATGCGGGGGCCGACCTTGGTGATGGCGAGGCCCGCGAGCGGCGAACCGATGATCATCATGCCGGTGAGCGGCAGCAGGTGCAGGCCGCTGTCGACCGGGCTCATGCCGTGCACGTTCTGCAGGTAGAAGGTGACGAAGAAGAGGCCGCCCATGAAGGCGAAGGCCATCAGGACCATCAGGACGGTGCCCGCGGACAGGGGCAGCGAGCGGAACATGCCGAGCGGGATCAGCGGTTCGGCGACCCGGGTCTCCCAGAAGGCGAAGAGCCCGAAGCAGAGCACGGACCCGGCCATGAACAGCAGGGTCTTGCTGTCGCCCCAGCCCCATTCGGAGGCCTTGATCAGGGACCAGATCAGCGAGAACATCGCGGCGGACAGGAGCAGGATGCCGAGGACGTCGAAGGACCTGGGGGCGTTCTCGGCCCGGTGGTCGAGCAGGATGAACAGGCCGAAGCCCAGCGCGATGATGCCGACGGGCACGTTGATGAAGAAGACGGACTGCCAGCTGACGTGCTCCACGAGCAGGCCGCCGACGATGGGTCCGGCGGCGGTCGAGGCGCCGATGACCATGCCCCAGATGCCGATGGCCATGTTGAGCTTCTCGGCGGGGAAGGTGGCGCGCAGCAGGCCGAGCGCGGCGGGCATCAGCAGGGCGCCGAAGACGCCCTGGGCGACGCGGAAGCCGATGACCAGCTCGACGCTGGACGAGAGGCCGATCGCGGCGGAGGACGCGGCGAATCCGGCGATGCCTATGAGGAAGGTCTGGCGGTGGCCGAAGCGGTCACCGAGCTTGCCCGCGGTGATCAGGGAGACCGCGAGGGCCAGCAGGTAGCCGTTGGTGATCCACTGCACCTCGGCGAGGGTGGCGTTGAGGTCGTCGGTGATGGCGGGGTTGGCGACGGCGACGATCGTGCCGTCGAGCGTGACCATCATGACGCCGATCGCGACGGCGAAGAGGGTCAGCCAGGGGTGTCCGCGGAGCCCGGAGGCCGGTCCCGGTCCGGGATCCTTGGCGGGGAGCCGGTCGTCGACGCTGATCTGACTAGTCATGCGAACAGGTTAGTGACAGCCGCTGACACTTCACAGACGGGTGAGCGAGACAGTAACTGTCACGTCCGTCACAGGTACCCTGACCGCCCGTCCCCCCGGCCCCCGCCGTCTCATCCCGTCCGCTGCCCGCCCGACCCTGCCCGATCCCGTTCGATCTCCGTCCACGCAGCCTGAAAGAGGACCCCGCGGTGATGACCGACCAGCGGCCCGCCGCCGCGGCGACCGCGCCACCGCCGCTCGCGGGACTGCGCGAGCGCAAGAAGCGCCGCACCCGCGACGCCCTGCTGCGCGCCTCCCTCGAACTCTTCACGACCAAGGGCTACGAGCGGACGACCGTCGACGAGATCACCGACGCCGTCGAGGTCTCCCAGCGCACCTTCTTCCGCTACTTCGCCAGCAAGGAAGAGGTCGCCTTCGCCGTCCAGGACCTGGTGGAGTCGCACTTCGTCGCCGCGCTCGAGGCGCGGCCCGCCGCCGAGGGGCCGCTGGTGGCCATGCGGAACGCCGTGCTCACCGCCTGGGACACCATCGAGGAGGCCATCGGCGAGGTGGTCCCGGTCGACCTGCACATGCGGGCGTACCAGCTGATCGAGTCCACTCCCGCGCTGCTCGCGGTCCACCTGCGCCGCTCCACCGAGCTGGAGGAGCGGATCGCCCGCCTGATCGCGGTCCGCGAGGGGCTCGACGTGGACACCGACCCGCGGCCGCGGGTCGCGGTGGCCGCGTTCTCCGGGGTGATGCGGGTGACCGGGCGGCTGTGGGGGCGGGGCGAGGACAGCAGCGTGGCCGCGATCCGCCGGATGACCGAGGACTACCTCGACCAGATCGGCCCCGCGCTGGCCGCCGACTGGCGCTGAGCCGTCCCGTACGCCCCCCAGTGCGCCTGTGCGCTCCACCGCGCCCCCGCGTACGCCCCACGCTCCCGGAGGCGGTCGTTCCGTACCGGCCCGAACCGCACCCAAAGGCACGGGTCGGCGCCCGTCAGTGACGGCCGCGCCGCCCAAACCGTGACCCCTGTCACCCGGCGCTCCGCACCTGGAAAAGGTCTCTTAGGCTGTTCCTCAGTGAACCTGCCCGGCCTGCACGGCCCTGCCTCCCCCGCCACCTCCCCCAGCCCCGGCGCGCTGCACGCCCTCCTCGCGCTGATGGTGGTCTTCGTCATGCTGGCGACGACCGGCTGGACCGCGGTGCACCGCCCCCAGCAGAACGTCTCGGCCCGCCACGTGGCCCTCGCCGCCTGGGCCGGAGCCCGCGTCGGCGGCATCTCCGTACCGCCCGCCGACGCTCCCATACGTTCGGTCGCGCGCTTCTTCTCCGATCTCGACACGGCCCAGCGGGCCCGGCTCGCCGACACGTATCCGCTGGTCGTCGGCAACCTCGACGGGGTTCCCGCGCAGACCCGGTACCGGGCCAACCGGCACTCGCTGGAACAGGCGAGCGCCACCGAGCGGGACCGCGCCCAGGACGTGGCGCTGACCCCCGCCGACCGGGACGACGCCGTCCGCAGACTGCACCGGCTGGAGTCCCTGGCCGAGCCGGCGCGGCAGGTCCTCGTCTTCGACCCGACCGGCGACGGCCTGGTCGCGGAGGTCTTCGGCGACCTGGACCAGGCCCAGCGCGTCTCGGTGATCGTGCCCGGCGTCGACACCGACCTCATCACCTTCGAACGTTCGCAGCGCCGCTACAGCGCTCCGGTCGGCATGGCCGAGTCCCTCTACGACGCCGAGCGCGCGGCGGCGCCGAAGACCCGGACGGCGGTCATCGCGTGGGCCGGGTACGTGAGCCCCGTCGGCCTCGGCGTGGACGCGGCCACCGGACGGCTGGCCGCGCAGGGCGCCGTACGGTTGGAATCGCTGGCGACGGCCCTGCCCGGTGACGCCTCGGTGGCGCTGTTCTGCCACAGCTACGGATCGGTGGTGTGCGGGGTCGCCGCGCACGGCCTGCCGCGCCGGGTGACCGACGTGGTGGTCTCGGGCAGCCCCGGCATGCGCGTGGAGAACGCCGCCCAGCTGGGCACCTCGGCCCGGGTGTGGGCGATGCGGGACTCCGGGGACTGGATCGCGGACGTGCCGCACCTGGAACTGGGCGGGCTCGGACACGGAGCGGACCCGGTGTCGCCGGACTTCGGCGCGCGGCGGCTCTCGGCGGTCGGAGCGAAGAGCCACACGGGCTATTTCGAGCCAGGGACCGGGTCGCTGGACAACTTCGCGCGAATCGGAACCGGTTCGTACGGTTCCGCCGTATGTGCGAGCGGGGACGACTCCTGCCGACGCGGAATTTCCGGGACAGAAGCGGACTGACGCGCGTAGAGGCCCTGAAAACGACTCTCGCAGTGAGGGGACGCGCGGGCCCACCGCCCTTTACGATGAGCCGCATGGGTGACGTACTGGCCGGAAACCATGCCGTCTGGGAGTTCGACTCGGACTCGGTGCTCATCCGCTTCGAACGGGGGATGTCCGCACTGCGGATGCCGCGGCTCTGGCATGCGCTGGGGCAACGCCGCATCCCCCACGAGGCGTTGTCCGAGGTGAGTGTGACCGTGACCGCGGGGAAGCGGGACACGGTGGTGCTGCGTGCCGCGCCGCGGCCCGGGGCGGATCCGCTGATGGAGGCCGCCGCGGGGCAGCTGAAGGAGATCTGCGACCCGTACCGGCTGGTGCTGCCCGCCGACCGGGCGCCGCTGGCGACCGCGCTGGCCGACGCGCTGCGCGCGCGGCTCGGGCCGGACGCGGCGGAACCGGCCCCGCGCTTCCTGGTCGAGGCGCCGAAGCCGCCGACGCACCTCAAGGCGTACGACGCCCGGGCGACGCTCGACGAGAGCGGGGTCGGCTTCCGCTGGTCGCGCACCGGGGCGTCCAGCGCGAAGTGGAAGGCGGGCGACCAGCACTTCCCGCTGGCCACGCTGACCGGGGTCGAATGGCATTCCCCCGAACAGCCCGGAGGCCACCTGCGGCTGCGCTCCCGCGACGACGGCGACGAGGCCCCGGCCCCGGAGCACGACCCGGCGGCGGTGCTGTTCGCCCTCGGGTACGGCGGGGTGCACGAGTCCCTGCCGTTCGCGGCGGCGGTGCTGGCGGCGGTACGGGGGCGGACGCCGGTGGCGGCCGGACCGATGGCGGCTCCGTCCCCGCGGGAACCGGACCGGATGCGGCACCTCAGCGAGCTGCACGGGGCCGGGCTGCTGACGGACGCCGAGTACGCGGCGCTGCGGGATCGTTTCGCCACCGACGTGTGACCGCTGCGCGGCGCTCTCGCGCCTGCGGCGCCAGGGCCGTCGGCGCGGGGCACGGGCTCAGGACTCGCGGGCCGCCGAGGTGCTGCTCATGTCCGGGTAGCGGTCGCCCGCGACCTCGGCCGCGATGGGGGCCAGCAGGGCCAGCTCCGGCTCCGTCAGGGTGATCCGGGTGGCCGCCGCGTTCTCCTCCAGGCGGCTCCGCTTGCGGGTGCCCGGGATCGGGACGACCGTCAGGCCGTGCACCGCCGCCCGCTGCTGCACCCAGGCCAGCGCGACCTGCGCCGCCGTGGCCCCGTGCGCCGCCGCGATCTCCCGTACCGGCGCCAGCAGCGCGGCATTGACCTTCGCGTTGTCCCCGGTGAACCGCGGCTGGTAGCGCCGGAAGTCGCCCTCCGCCAGCTCCGCACCCGCGTCCGCGAACGCCCCGGTCAGGAAGCCGCGCCCGAGCGGGGAGTAGGGCACGAAGCCCACGCCCAGCTCCGCCGCCGCACCCACCGCGCTGCGCTCCACGTCCCGGCTGAACAGCGACCACTCCGACTGGAGCGCGGTGATCGGATGCACCGCGTGCGCCTCGCGCAGCTCCGCGCCCGTGACCTCGCTCAGGCCCAGGTAGCGCACCTTGCCCTCGGTCACCAGCTCCGCCATCGCGCCGACCGACTCCGCGAACGGCACGTCCGGGTCGCGCCGGTGCATGTAGTACAGGTCGATGGTCTCCACGCCGAGCCGCCGCAGGCTGCCCTCGACGGACTGGCGGACGTACGCCGCGTCGTTGCGCACGGCCCGGTAGTGCGGGTCGTCGTTGCGCTCGATCGCGAACTTCGTCGCCAGGGTGATCTCGTCCCGGTGCGCCGCGACGAACGGCGCGAGGAACTCCTCGTTGCGCCCCCGCCCGTACACGTCGGCCGTGTCGAAGAGGGTGACCCCGGCCTCCAGGGCGGCCTCCAGGGTGTCGCGGGCCGCCGCCTCGTCCGTGTCCCCGTAGAACTCGCTGATGCCCATGCAGCCGAGGCCCTGTATCCCGACCTGCGGGCCGTCCTTGCCCAGTTCGACCCGGGCGATCTTGTCCGTGCCTGCGTTCGTCATGACTGCGCCTTCCCCTGCTCGTAGAAGCCGATCTTGAAGTCCAGTACGGCCAGCGCGTCCGTCAGCTCGTCGATCCGCGCCCGCACCTCGCGCCTGGTGCGCTCCAGCAGCTCCCGGCGCTCTTCGAACGTGTGCGGGCCCTCCCGCACCAGTTCCGCGTACCGGACCATGTCCGCCACCGACATCCCGGTGGTGCGCAGCTTGCCCACGAAGGCCAGCCAGTCGAGGTCCTTGTCGCTGAACCGGCGCTGACCCGAGTGCGAGCGGTCCACGTGCGGCATCAGACCGATCCGTTCGTACCAGCGCAGTGTGTGCTGGGTCAGACCGGTCCGGGCCTCGACCTCGCTGATCGTGTACCGCGTCTGCGTCTGCGTCAGGCTCATGACCACCACGCTAAAACCCTGGAGTGCACTCCAAGCAAGTAGGCTCGGCCACATGGAGATCATGGAGAGCCTGCGGACCATCGAGAGCTGGCCGGTCCCGACCGCGGCCGCGGCCGTCGTGCGCGCCGACGGGACCCTCGCGGGCAGTCACGGACCGGTCGACCACCGTTTCCCGCTGGCCTCCGTCACCAAGCCTCTCACCGCGTACGCCGCGCTCGTCGCGTACGAGGAAGGCGCGGTCGAGCTGGACGAGCCGGCCGGACCCGAGGGATCCACCGTCCGGCACCTGCTCGCGCACACCAGCGGCCTCGCCTTCGACGAGCACCGCGCGATGGCCCCGGCCGGGGAGCGGCGACTGTACTCCAACGCCGGTTTCGAGGTGCTGGGCGACCACATCACCAAGGCCACGGGCATCCCCTTCGCCGAGTACCTCCGGCAGGCCGTGCTGGAGCCGCTCGGTATGACCGCGACCACCGTGGACGGTTCCCCGGCGAAGGACGGCGTCTCGACGGTCTCCGACCTCGTCCGGTTCGCCGCCGAGCTGCAGGCGCCCCGGCTGCTGGACGTCCGCACGGTCGCGGAGGCCACCGCGGTGGTGCACCCGGGACTCAAGGGCGTGCTGCCCGGTTACGGTCACCAGTCCCCCAACGACTGGGGCCTCGGCCTGGAGATCCGCGACGGGAAGTCCCCGCACTGGACAGGCGCCGCGTCCTCCCCGCGCACCTTCGGCCACTTCGGGCAGGCGGGCACCTTCCTGTGGGTGGACCCGGACGCGCGCGCCGCGTGCGTGGCGCTGGCCGACCGGGCCTTCGGGCCGTGGGCGGTCGCGGCCTGGCCGCCGTTCACCGACGCGGTCCTCGCCGAGCTGGCGGAGCGGCGCTGACGCCGCACCGCTGAGCCGCGCCACTGGAGGCGCGCCGCTGGAGGCGCGTTCGACGGTGGCGCCGAACGGGTGACGCGGCCGGGGCTATGCCCCCATCCGACCCGATTGCCGGGGCCTTCTTCCCGGTCCCGGCCCCGGCTGATCGATAGATTCCGGTTCCCATTCACCGTTGATCATCGGGGAGAACCGGGTGCGCACCCGCAGCAT
This sequence comes from Streptomyces sp. G-G2, assembly GCF_030063135.1. GTDB lineage: Bacteria > Actinomycetota > Actinomycetes > Streptomycetales > Streptomycetaceae > Streptomyces. Next base: position 77,628 of record NZ_JASISO010000032.1, on the reverse strand, counting down.
CGTGGTGTCGGCCGCCACCGCCGCCCTCACCACCGGCATCGTCGGCCTGCTCGCCGCCCGGGGGGTGCCGGGCGCCGCGCTGCGCACCGAGCCCCTGCGGGTGAGCGGCTCCGGAGCCTCGTTCGAGGACGCGGACACCGCCGGGTTCAGCATGCTGGCCGTCTCCTGGAACGAGCCCGGCCACGCTCTCGACGGAGAGATCCGGGTCCGGACGAAGTCCGTGGCGACCGGGGCATGGTCCCCCTGGACCGTGCTGGGCACGGAGCGGGGCGAAGGCGTGCGCGGGGTCTCCGAGCCGCTGTGGGCCGGGCCCTCCGACGGGGTCGAGGTCAAGGTCGCGGGACACGGCGGGGCGCTGCCCGCGGGGCTGCGCCTGGACCTGGTCGACCCGGGCGCCGACCCGGCGGGAGCCGGGCCGGGCGCGGGGGACGACACCGTGCCGGCCGCGTTCGGAGCCGCCCCGGCGGTACCCGCGGCCCGCTCGGCCGCCGCCCGCCCCGACATCGTGTCGCGCTCCGCGTGGGGCGCCCGGGAGCAGCCGGGCGACGACCCGGTGTACGGCAAGGAGGTCAAGGCCGTCTTCGTCCACCACACCGCGCAGACCAACGCCTACGACTGCACCGACTCGGCGGCGCTGCTGCGCGGGCTCCAGGAGCTGCACGTGCGCACGAACGGGTGGAAGGACCTCGGCTACAACTTCGTCGTGGACAAGTGCGGGACGGTCTTCGAGGGCCGCCGGGGCGGCGCCGACCGCCCGGTGACCGGGGCGCACACCCTGGGCTTCAACACCGACACCATGGGCATCGCGGTGATCGGGGAGTACTCCTCCCAGGAGCCCTCCGGCGCCGCGATGAACGCGGTGGCCCGGCTGGCCGGCTGGAAGCTGGGCCGCTACGGGTACGACCCGCAGGGCAGCGTCACCCTGACCTCCGGGCTCGACAACGGCACGTTCCGCACCGGCCAGGGGGCCCGCTTCGAGCGGATCTCCGGCCACCGGGACGCCTTCTCCACCGAGTGCCCGGGGACCCTTCTCTACCGCAGGCTCCCGGACATCCGCTCCCGGGCCGCCGATCCGCTCGGCGGCTCCCTGACCGGGCCCCTCACCGATCCGCTGGGCGGTTCGCTGGACGGGCTGGTCGGCTCCCTGGCCGGTCAGCGGGGCTGAGCGCGGAACGGGCCGTCACCGCGTCAGGGCAGCTCCCACAGGAGCAGCTCCCCCGGGGACCCGGCCACGATCTCCAGGCCCGCCACGCCCCTGATGCGCACCGAGTCCCCGGGGCCCAGCTCCACGCCCGGGCCGATCCCGTCCTCGGCCGCCGCCCCGTCGAGCCGCAGGTCCCCGCGTACGACGTGCAGGTAGACCCGGGCCGCGTCCGGTACGGCGACCCGCTCGCCCGCGCCGGGCCTGCGCACCCGGAACACGGCCCCGGCCGCGGGGACCGGGCAGGGCGCGCCGTCGGCGAGGCCGCGGGTGATCTCGTACGCCGGTTCCGGGCCGGGGTCGGCGAGACCCGCCGGGGACAGCCACATCTGGACGAAGCGGAGCGGCACCGTGCCATCGTTGCGCTCGACGTGCCGGACCCCGTCGCCCGCGCTGAGCCGCTGGACGTCGCCGGGGCGCACCACGGTCGAGCGGCCGGTGGTGTCCCGGTGGGTCAGCTCGCCCTCGGTGACCCAGGTGACGATCTCGGTGTGACGGTGCGCGTGCTCCTCGAACCCGGCCCCGGGGGCCAGGGTTTCCTCGTTGCAGGCGCGGACCGGGCCGAATCCGATGTTGTCCGGATCGTAGGAGCCGCCGAAGGAGAAGGCGTGCCGGGTGCTGATCCCGGCCGCCTCGTCCCCGCCCGGGTAACGGTCCGTGGCGCGTCGTACTTCCATCATGGGGGCCACCGTAGCCCCACCGGCGATCACCGCCGCGGGACCGGGCCGCCGACCCCGGGACTCCGCGGCGGCGTCCGGATAGGGCAGTCTTGTCACGTGCCCCAACCCGAACGTGAGCAGCCCCCCGCGCATCTCCCGCACCCCGCCCACCAGCTCCACCCGGCCCATCCGCACGCGGCGACGCTGCGTCGACTGGAGAAGTCCTCGGGCCGGCTGGCCGCGAACGCGATCGCCCGCATGGACGAGACGCTGTCCTGGTACCGCGCGATGCCACCGGAGAACCGTTCGTGGATCGGCCTGGTCGCGCAGGCGGGCATCGCCGCGTTCACCGAGTGGTTCCGCCACCCCGAGACCCCGCAGGCGATCTCCACCGACGTGTTCGGGACGGCTCCGCGCGAGCTGACCCGGGCGATCACGCTGCGCCAGACCGTCGAGATGGTCCGTACGACGATCGAGGTCATGGAGTCGGCGATCGAGGAGGTCGCCGCCCCGGGCGACGAGTCGATCCTGCGCGAGGCGCTGCTGGTCTACGCCCGGGAGATCGCCTTCGCGACGGCCCAGGTGTACGCGCAGGCCGCCGAGGCGCGCGGGGCGTGGGACGCCCGGCTGGAGTCCCTGGTGGTCAACGCGGTGCTCTCGGGCGAGGCCGACGAGGGCGCGCTGTCGCGGGCCGCGGCGCTGGGCTGGAGTTCGCCCGATCACGTGTGCGTGGTGCTGGGGACCGCTCCCGAAGGTGACAGCGAGCTGACGGTCGAGGCGATCCGGCGGGCCGCGCGGCACCACAAGCTCCAGGTGCTGACCGGGGTGCTCGGTGACCGGCTGGTGGTGATCGCGGGCGGCAGCGACAACCCGATGCAGGTCGCGAAGTCCCTGATCGGCCCGTTCGCGGCGGGCGCCGTGGTGGCCGGTCCGGTGGTGTCGGACCTGCTGAACGCGACGAAGTCGGCGCAGGCGGCGGCCGCCGGGCTGAAGGCCTGTACGGCGTGGCAGGACGCGCCGCGGCCGGTCCTGGCGGACGATCTCCTCCCGGAGCGGGCGATCGCCTCGGACCCGTCCGCGCGCGAGCAGTTGGTGGAGGAGATCTACAGACCGCTGGAGGAGGCCGGGTCTGCTCTACTGGAGACTCTGAGCGTCTACTTGGAGCAGGCGAGCAGCCTCGAAGGGGCGGCGCGGATGCTCTTCGTGCACCCGAACACGGTGCGGTACCGGCTCCGACGTGTGACCGACGTCACCGGCTGGTCACCGTCCGATGTCCGGTCCGCGTTCACACTGCGGATCGCCCTGATCCTGGGGCGTCTGGCCGACGGCGAACAGCCGTCCTAGACTTTTGTCGGACATCAACAATTACCCCGACGGTTCTTCGTCCCTGTCCCCACGGGCGGCGCGGGCCGAATTCAAGAGAGAGTGTGAGGGTGCTCGTACTCGTCGCTCCCGGCCAAGGCGCTCAGACGCCCGGCTTCCTGACTTCCTGGCTCGACCTTCCCGGCGCCGCCGACCGCGTCGCCGCCTGGTCGGACGCCATCGAGCTCGACCTTGCCCACTACGGCACGAAGGCCGACGCGGACGAGATCCGCGACACCGCCGTGGCCCAGCCGCTGCTCGTGGCCGCGGGTCTGCTGTCCGCGACCGCGCTGGGTTCCCCGGCCGCGTTCGGCGCGGTGGCGGGGCACAGCGTCGGTGAGATCACCGCCGCCGCCTACGCCGGTGTGCTGACCGAGGCCGACGCGCTGTCCTTCGTCCGCACCCGCGGACTGGGCATGGCGGAGGCCGCCGCGGTCACCGAGACCGGCATGGCCGCAGTGCTCGGCGGTGACCCGGACGTGGTCGTGGCCCATCTGGCCGCGCTGGGCCTGACCCCGGCGAACATCAACGGCGCCGGCCAGATCGTGGCCGCGGGCACCATGGAGCAGATCGCCGCTCTGGTGGCCGACAAGCCCGAAGGCACCATGAAGGTCGTCGCCCTCAAGGTCGCGGGCGCCTTCCACACGCACCACATGGCTCCGGCCGTCGTCGCCCTGGAGAAGGCCGCCCAGGCCCTCACCACCGCCGACCCGGTGCTGACGTACGTATCGAACAAAGACGGGCAGGTCGTGACCACGGGCGCCGATGTCGTCGCCCGCCTGGTCGGCCAGGTCGCCAACCCGGTCCGCTGGGACCTGTGCATGGAGACGTTCGCCGACCTCGGTGTCACCGGGATCATCGAGTTGTGCCCGGGCGGCACCCTGACGGGGCTGGCCAAGCGCGCCCTGAAGGGCGTACCGACCGTGGCACTGAAGACGCCGGACGATCTCGAGAAGGCCGCAGCGCTCATCGCCGAGCACGCGGCCTGAGAGAAGGAGCCCACACCGCATGTCGAAGATCAAACCTGCAAAGGGTTCCCCGTACGCGCGCATCCTCGGCGTCGGCGGCTACCGCCCGACGCGGGTCGTCACCAACGAGGTGATCCTGGAGACAATCGACTCGTCCGACGAGTGGATCCGCTCCCGCTCCGGCATCGCCACCCGGCACTGGGCCTCGCCCCAGGAGACCGTGGCCGCGATGTCGGTGGAGGCCTCGGGCAAGGCGCTCGCCGACGCCGGGGTCGCCCCCGAGCAGATCGGCGCCGTGATCGTCTCCACGGTCTCGCACTTCAAGCAGACGCCGGCCGTCGCGACCGAGATCGCGCACCGCATCGGCGCGGGCAAGCCCGCCGCGTTCGACATCTCCGCGGGCTGCGCCGGTTTCGGCTACGGCCTGACCCTGGCCAAGAGCCTGGTCGTCGAGGGCTCGGCGGAGTACGTGCTGGTCATCGGTGTCGAGCGGCTCTCCGACCTGACCGACCTGGAGGACCGCGCGACGGCCTTCCTGTTCGGTGACGGCGCGGGCGCCGTGGTCATCGGCCCCTCGGACGAACCGGCCATCGGCCCCACCGTGTGGGGTTCGGAGGGCGACAAATCCGACACCATCAAGCAGACCGTGCCCTGGGACGAGTACCTCGGCAAGAGCGGCGGCGAAAAGTTTCCGGCCATCACGCAGGAGGGTCAGGCGGTCTTCCGCTGGGCCGTCTTCGAGATGGCCAAGGTGGCCCAGCAGGCGCTCGACGCGGCCGGGATCACCGCGGACGACCTGGACGTCTTCATCCCGCACCAGGCCAACATGCGGATCATCGACTCGATGGTGAAGACTCTGAAGCTGCCGGAGCACGTCACGGTCGCCCGTGACATCGAGACCACCGGCAACACCTCGGCCGCCTCGATCCCGCTCGCTATGGAGCGGCTCCTGGCGACCGGAGCGGCGAAGAGCGGCGACACCGCGCTCGTCATCGGCTTCGGGGCGGGACTCGTCTACGCCGCCACGGTCGTTACCCTCCCTTAGGGCCCGGGATCATTCCCGTCCCGTCCCACCAGAGTTAGCTATCTAAGAAGGAGCGCCACATGGCCGCCACGCAGGAAGAGATCGTCACGGGTCTCGCCGAGATCGTGAACGAGATCGCCGGTATCCCGACCGAGGACGTCGCGATCGAGAAGTCGTTCACGGACGACCTGGACGTCGACTCCCTGTCCATGGTCGAGGTCGTCGTCGCCGCCGAAGAGCGCTTCGACGTCAAGATCCCCGACGAGGACGTCAAGAACCTCAAGACGGTTGGCGACGCCGCCAGCTACATCCTGAAGCACCAGGCCTGAGCCTGACGAGCGTTTGTCGCCACCTGGCGGTGGCGCCGTGACAATTCAGCACCCTCTTACACGTGGAGAAAGAATTCCTGTGAGCCCGACCAATCGCACCGTGGTCGTCACCGGTATCGGCGCAACCACTCCGCTGGGTGGCGACAGCGCTTCGACCTGGGAAGGTCTGCTCGCCGGTCGTTCCGGGGTCAAGCCCCTCGAAGGTGAGCGCTTCGCCGAACTCCCGGTCCGCATCGCCGCCACGGCCGCCGTGGACCCGAGCGAGGTCCTGCCCCGCCCGCTGGCCCGCAAGCTGGACCGCTCGGCGCAGTTCGCGCTGATCGCGGCCCGTGAGGCCTGGGCCGACGCGGGTTACACCGGCCCCGCCGGCGAGGACCCCTCCATCGTTCCCGAGCGCCTCGGCACGGTGATCGCCTCCGGTATCGGCGGTGTCACCACCCTGCTCGACCAGTACGACGTACTGAAGGAAAAGGGTGTGCGCCGGGTCTCCCCGCACACCGTCCCCATGCTCATGCCGAACGGCCCCGCGGCCAACGTCGGTCTCGAGGTCAACGCCCAGGCGGGCGTGCACACCCCCGTCAGTGCGTGCGCCTCCGGCGCCGAGGCCATCGGTTACGCCGTGGAGATGATCCGTACCGGCCGCGCCGACGTGGTCATCGCGGGCGGTACCGAGGCCGCGATCCACCCGCTGCCGATCGCCGCGTTCGCCAACATGATGGCGATGTCCAAGAACAACGAGAACCCCACCACGGCCTCCCGCCCGTACGACAAGGCCCGTGACGGCTTCGTCCTCGGCGAGGGCGCCGGCGTGGTGGTCCTGGAGTCCGCCGAGCACGCCGCGGCGCGCGGCGCCCGGGTCTACTGCGAGGTGCTGGGCCAGGGTCTGTCCGCGGACAGCCACCACATCGCGCAGCCCGAGCCCACCGGCCGCGGTGTCGCGGCCGCGCTGCGCAACCTGCTGGACAACACCGGCCTCGACCCGGCCGAGCTGGTCCACCTGAACGCGCACGCCACGTCGACCCCGCAGGGTGACACGGCCGAGCTGAAGGCCCTGCGCAAGGTGCTGGGCGACGACCTCGACCACATCGCGATCTCGGCGACCAAGTCGATGACGGGCCACCTGCTGGGCGGCGCGGGCGGTATCGAGACCGTAGCGACCGTGCTGGCGCTGTACCACCGCATCGCTCCGCCGACGATCAACGTCGACGAGCTGGACGACGACATCACGGCGGACATCGTCCGCGGCGAGCCGCGCAAGCTGCCGGTCGAGGGCCCGATCTCCGCGATCAACAACTCGTTCGGATTCGGTGGCCACAACGTTTCGCTGGCCTTCCGCACTGTCTAGTGCGGCGTCAGGCAAGGTGTGCCCGTTGAGGAGCGGCGTCCGCCGTCGGGGTTCCTCAGTCGATGGCTGAGGTGTCCGTCGTCGAGTCGTACACGCGCGGAAGGCCCACCCGGTGATCCGGGTGGGCCTTTCGCGCGTACGGACCTCAGACGACCTGGTGGAGCCAGCGGACCGGGGCGCCCTCGCCCGCGTAGCGGAAGGGTTCCAGTTCGTCGTCCCAGGGCTTCCCGAGCAGCTTGGAGATCTCCGCCTCCAGGTCGGTCTCGCCGAGTACGGACCGGGCGAGGGCGGCCCGCAGCCGGTCCTCGGGGATGAGGATGTCGCCGTGCATCCCGGTGACGGCATGGAAGATGCCGAGTTCGGGGGTGGAGCTGTAGCGCTCCCCCTCGGCGGTGGAGCAGGGTTCGGCGGTCACCTCGAAGCGCAGCAGGCGCCAGCCGCGCAGGGCGGAGGCGAGTTTCGAGGCGGTGCCCGGTTCGGCCTGCCAGGAGAACTCCGCTCTCCAGGTGCCCGGGGAGGCGGGCTGCCTGATCCAGTCGAGGTTCACCCGCACCCCGAGTACACCCGCGACCGCCCATTCCACATGCGGACAGAGCGCGCGCGGTGCGGAATGCACGTACAGAACTCCACGTGTCGTCACCGGGACCTCCAGTGTGGGACGAGGTCGGGAATAAACTCCTGAAAACGGACAGTATGTGACGTGATGTAATTTACCGGAAATGATCTGACATTGCGGCAAGGAACCTGCGGCCGAAACGCCACGGGAAAAAGCTACCGTGCGCCGGGGGTCGCGGTGTGACGTACCGTCGCTCCAAACCCGCTCAACACACAGCTTTCACTCAGCAGGGCGCCCCCCGGGGGACACGGAACGACGACGGAGGCACCTCACCCATGCGGACCACCACCCCCGCGCGTCGCCGCGGGCGGACCTCCGCCCTGCGCGCGGGCGCGGTGGCGGCCGTGCTGGCCGTGGCCGTCACCGGCTGCCAGGAAAACGATTCAGCGGCCGACGGGGAACGCGGCGGGCCGGCCGCGCCGCGATGGAACACCGCGCCCGCCTCCCTGGCCGCCGTCGGGGACTCCATCACCCGCGGCTTCGACGCCTGTTCGGTACTGGCGGACTGCCCCGAGGCCTCCTGGGCCACCGGCAACGACCCCGAGGTGCACTCGCTCGCCACCCGGCTGCTCGGCGAGGCGCTGACCCCCGAGCGCAGCTGGAACTACGCGGTGACCGGCTCGCGGATGGCGGATCTGGGCGCCCAGCTGACCGCGGCGGCCGCGCAGCGCCCCGACCTGGTCACGGTGATGGTGGGGTCGAACGACGCGTGCCGCCCGACCGCTTCCTCGATGACCTCGGTCGCCGATTTCCGGGAGGAGTTCGAGCGGGCCATGGCGGGGCTGCGCGCGGCCGCGCCCACGGCCCAGGTCTACGTGTCGAGCGTGCCGGACCTGCAGCGGCTGTGGGAGCAGGGCAAGGGCAGTGCGGTGGGGCGCCAGATCTGGAAGCTGGGCATCTGTCAGTCGATGCTGGCGGACGCCGAGTCGGTGACGGCCGGGGCGACCGCGCGGCGCGAGAAGGTGCGGGCGCGCGTGGTGGAGTACAACGAGGCGCTGCGGCAGGTCTGCGCGAAGGACGCGCTGTGCCGCTACGACGGGGGCGCGGTGTTCCAGTTCCCGTTCACGACGGAGCAGTTGAGCCGCTGGGACTGGTTCCACCCGGGCAAGGACGGGCAGGCCCGGCTGGCGGAACTGGCGCACCGCCAGATCACCTCGCCCGAGCCGCCGGCCTGAGCCGCCCGCCCGAGCCGCACGCCTGAGCTACCTGAGCCGCCCGCCCGAGCTGAGCGCGCCGATCGCCCGGTGGTCGTACGTACGGGCCGGGGGCGGGTGTCAGGGGCCGCCCCCGGCCCGGTTCATGGGTGATTTCCGGCCAGTCGGCGGCTACCGGATCTCAAGGGTGGCGGTCAGCCGGGCGTCGGGGTGCGAGTGGCTCGCGCGGACCTCGTACTCCCCCTCCACGCGCCGCCACGCTCCGGCGCTCTCGTCCCAGATCTCGAAGGCCCGCGCGGGCAGCGCGATCTCGGCCTCCACGCTCTCGCCGGGGCCCGCCTCCAGGCTCGCGAAGGCCGCCAGCCAGCTCGCCGGGCGTTCCACCGGGTCCGCGACGGGGGCCAGGTAGACCTGGACCACCTCGCGTCCGGGGCGGCCGCCCGTGTTGCGGATCCGGACCCGGGCCACCTCGGGGGTGACCTCCAGGGACTCGTACTCCCAGTCGGTGTAGCCGAGGCCGTGCCCGAAGGCGTACGCCGGGACCGTGCCCGCGCGCTCGTAGGCCCGGTAGCCGATGAAGAGCCCCTCGCCGTACTCGAGGCGCCCGTCCCGCGGGACCACGTCGGTGACCGGCGCGTCGGCGAACACGGCGGGCCAGGTGGTGGGCAGCCGCCCGCCCGGCTCCCGGTCGCCGAGGAGTACGTCGGCCAGCGCGGCCCCGCCCTCCTGCCCGGGGAACCAGGTCAGCAGCACCGCCGCGACCTCGTCCCGCCAGGGCAGTTCGACCGGGGACCCGGCGTTGACGACGACCACGGTGTTCGGGTTGACGGCGGCCACGGCGCGCACCAGGTCGTTCTGGCGGCCGGGCAGTTCCAGGTCCCGGCGGTCGAAGCCCTCGGACTCCACGCGCTCGGTGGTGGCGACGACCACGACGGCGGTGTCGGCGCCGCGCGCGGCCTCCACGGCTTCGGCGATCAGCTGGTCGGGGTCGGTGCGCGGACCGAGGTGGAGCAGCGAGAACATGATCGCCTTGAGCGGCAGTCCGGCCAGGTCGGGGACCTGGTAGGTCAGCGAGACCTCGACGGCGTCGCCCTCGGTGAGGGTGATCCGGGCGCGCTCGCTGGGGGCTCCGAAGAAGGCCTCGAAGGGGTCGGCCTCATTGCCCAGGTGCTGGACCCCGTCCCAGACCCGCTCGCCGCCGACCGCGAGGGCGAAGGCGCCGAGCCCCCGGGTGCCGAAGGTGTGCTCGCCGCTCTCGCGGGGGACGAGGGTGCCGATGACCTCGATGGAGGCCATCGTCTCGTAGGTGACCCCGGCCGGCAGGTCGTCGCCGATCCACTGGACCTGGCCGGACGGCAGGGTGCCTTCGCCGAGGACGGCCCCGGAGGCGTCCCGGCAGACGGCGCGCAGCCCGAAGCCCTTGTCGGCGGGGGTGAGTTCCTCGCTGGGGTCCGCGCCGACGGAGAAGGTCAGCGCGCCGTGCGGGAGCGCGGCGGTGAGCCCGTCGAGCGGGGAGACGACCCGCTCGGGGAAGACGGTGGCGGAACCGCCGCCGAGGACCCGGGCGTCGCGGGCGGCGGCGCCGGAGAGGGCGACCGTACGTCCCTCGGCGCTCAGCGGGAGGGCGGCGTTCTCGTTGCGGACCAGGACGAAGCCGCGGGCGGCCAGTTCGCGGGCGAGCGCCTGGCCGTCGAGGGCCTCGGGGATTTCGGTGACGACCGGCGGGGCGCCGTCCAGGACGCCGACGCGGGCGGCGAGGCGCAGGACGTTGCGCACGGCCTCGTCGACGGCGGACTCGGGGACCTCCCCGGCGCGTACGGCGTCGGCGAGCGCGGGCCCGTAGACGGTCCGCGGGCCGGGCATCGCGACGTCGAGGCCGCCGAGGATGTCGCCGGTGGTGGAGCGGGCGGCCATCCAGTCGGAGACGTTGTAGCCGTCGAAGCCCCATTCGCCGCGCAGGACCGCGTTGACGAGGTGGCGGTGCTCGGTCATCGTCGTGCCGTTGACCCGGTTGTACGAGGTCATGATGCCCCAGGGGTGGGCGTGGGTGACGATGGTCTCGAAGGGCGCCAGGTACAGCTCGCGCAGCGGGCGGGGGGCGATGACGCAGTCGACGGTGAAGCGTTCCGTCTCGGCGTCATTGCCGACGAAGTGCTTGACGGTGGTGCCGACCCCGCCGTCCTGGACGCCCTGGACGTAGCCGGTGCCGATGGCTCCGGTGAGGCAGGGGTCCTCGGAGTAGCACTCGAAGTGGCGGCCGCCCAGCGGGGAGCGGTGCAGGTTGACGGTGGGCGCGAGCAGGACGTGCACGCCCTTGCGGCGGGCCTCCTGGGCCAGGAGGCGGCCCGCCCGGCGGGCGAGGGCCGGGTCCCAGGCCGCGGCGAGCGCCGTCGGCGAGGGCAGGGCGATGGACGGGTCGTCGGCGGTCCAGCGGACGCCGCGGACGCCGATCGGGCCGTCGGACATGACCAGGGAGTCCAGTCCGATGCCGGGCACGGCCGGGAGGCTCCACATGTCCTGCCCGGCGAGCAGCCGGGTCTTCGTGTCGAGATCCAACGTTGCGAGCGCGGTTTCCACCACGTCGTTGCGGATCCGGTCGGCCTGGGTGCTGAGGGCGTCGGCGGCCACGGCCTGCCTCCTCGTCGAGTGCTGCGGTGCGGGCGTCCCCATCGTGGACCCGTTCCCTGTTGAGCGGTAGGGTTCGTGATGTGTTCGTTATTTCCAGGCGGGCGGCGTGGATGGCGTACGGTCTGCTGGCAGCACGGCGGCGCGGACGAGGGGGGGCCGGATGGCGGTCAGGGCCAGGAGCGAGGAGCGGCGCGGGGACATCCTGCGCGCGGCGGTCGAGGTGATCGCGGAACGCGGCTACCGGGGGGCGACCCTGGGCGCCGTCGCCGAGCGCGTCGGGCTCACCCAGCAGGGCCTGCTGCACTACTTCCCCAGCAAGGAGTCCCTGCTGGTCGCGGTCCTGGAGGAGCGCGACCGCTGGGACACGGGCGGCGGTTCGCGCGGCGCGGCCGGGCCCTGGCGCCTGGACCTGCTGGACTCCCTGGTGGAGTACAACGCGATGCGCCCCGGGATCGTGCAGACCTTCTCGGCGCTGCTCGGCGAGAGCGTCACGGACGGGCATCCGGCCCGGGAGTTCTTCACCGAGCGCTACGCGCAGGTCCGCGCGGAGATGACGGCGGTACTGCGCGCCGAGTTCGGGGAACGCCTGCCGTCGGGGCTGACCCCCGAGCAGGCGGCCCCGCTGCTGACCGCGGTGCTGGACGGCCTCCAGTACCAGTGGCTGCTCGCCCCGGAAGCGGTGGACATGCCCGCCGCGTTCCGCTCCTTCCTGGTCCTGCTGCGGGGCACGGCCTAAGCGGCGCCGGGGCCGGCGGCGCCGGGGACGAGGTGCCTGCGGCCCCACGCGCCCAGCGGGGCCAAGGCCTCGTTCAGCTCGGCTCCCAGCGGGGTCAGGGAGTACTCGACGCGGGGCGGCACCTCGTCGTACGCCGCGCGGTGCACGATGCCGTCGGCCTCCAGTTCGCGCAGCTGCGCGGAGAGCACCTTCTCGGTGACCCCGGGGATCGTGCGGCGCAAGGCGCCGAACCGGTGGGGCGCCTCGCCCAGCGCCCACAGGATGAGCACCTTCCACTTGCCGCCGATGATGTCCATCGCCGCGTCGATCCCGCAGTGACTCGACCCCGGCCTGCCCGTCGTCGCCATCCCCGCCCCCTCCCCGTCCGCTGTGCACCCACCCGGAGGTAACCACCCACTCCGAAGTGCGTACTTGATCACCTTCCGGCCTGGCCCAAGGCTAAGGGCATGACAACGACGCACACCGCGATGCCCGCCCGGACCCCTGACCCGACCCCTGGCCCGACCCCCGCCCCGGCCCCCGTCACCCTGCTCGGCACCGGAGTCATGGGCACCGCCCTGGCCCGTGCCTGGCTCGCCGCCGGACACCCCCTGACCGTGTGGAACCGCACCCCCGCCCGTACCGCGGCGCTGGCCGCCGAGGGCGCGGCCGTCGCCGCGAGCGTCGCCGACGCGGTGGCCGCGGGTGGGCCGGTGGTCCTGTGCCTGTTGGACGACGCCTCGGTCGGCGAGGCTCTCGACGGGGTCGACCTGACCGGCCGGGACCTGGTCGACCTGACCACCGGGACCCCGGCCGAGGCGCGGGCGCGGGGCGCCGGGGCGGCGGCCCGCGGGGCCCGGTTCCTGGACGGCGGGATCATGGCCGTACCGCCGATGATCGGCATCCCCGAGGCGGGCGGCTACGTCTTCTACAGCGGCTCGCGGGAGCTGTACGAGGCCCACCGCGCGGCCCTGGAGGTCCCGGCCGGGGCCCGGTTCGTCGGCTCGGACGCCGGTCACGCGGCCCTGCACGACGTGGCGCTGCTGAGCGCGATGTACGGGCTGTTCGCCGGGATCTCCCACGCCTACGCGCTGATCCGGGGCGAGGGGATCGCGCCCTCCTCGCTGGCGTCGCCGCTGTCGGAGTGGCTGGGTGCGATGGGCCACTTCGCGGGCGGCGCCGCCGAGCGGCTGGAGTCGGGCGACTTCACCTCGGGGGTGGTCTCCAGCCTGGCCATGCAGGTCGCGGGCGCCCCGACACTGCTGCGCACGGCCGAGGAGCAGGGGGTCAGCGCGGAGCTGATCGCCCCCTACCTGGAGCTCATGCGGCGCAGGCTGGCGCAGGATCCGGCCCACGGGGCCGAGGACACGGCGGGCGCGATCGGCCTGCTCAGCCTGTAGGCCGTCCGTAGCCCGCGGGCGGCGGTCCGAAGCCCTCGGCCCGGGCCGGCTCCACCGCGCCGGCGTCCGCACCGGCGTCGGCGCCCGCATCCGGGTCGGCCGTCAGGTCGCGGACCATCAGGGTGGCTCCCGCCACCGCGCCGGGCATCAGGAACACCGCGACGAGCGGTACCAGGAAGGACAGGACCAGCGGTACGCCGAAGCCGAGCGCCAGCATCCGGCGCGAGCGCAGGAGCGCGAGCTGTCCGGGGAGTTCCACCCGGCGGCGCATGAGGGCGACGCCGGTGAGTTCCTGGGTGAGGAAGTAGCCGGAGACGCAGAACCCGATGGCGGGGACGACGGTCTGGCCGATCACCGGGACGAAGCCGAGGGCGAAGAGCAGGACGCCGTAGAGCAGCACCCGCCCGAGCAGCCGCACGCTGTCGCGGGCCGAGATCCACAGCTCCCGCCACAGCGTGAGCCCGGACCGGGGCACCTCGCCGCCCTCGCCGCGGTCGACCTCCTCGGAGAGGGACTCGTAGAACGGCTGGCCGATCAGCAGGGTCACGGCGGTGAAGGTGATCACCGCGAGGAACAGGCCGAGGCCGAAGAGCAGCACGGTCAGGAAACCGCGCAAAAGCGCGAGCCAGGGCGAACCCCAGCCGTCGGCGAAGGGGGTCAGCCAGGCGACGAGGTCGTCGGCGCCGAAGCCGAGGCCGATCAGGGCGGCGGCGTACAGGACCAGGGACACCAGCCCGGGCAGCAGTCCTATGCCGAGCCAGCGGCCGTGGCCCAGCACCCAGCGCTGGCCCGCCAGCAGATAGCGGAATCCCCCCGCGAGATCACTCATCGGGCCAGCTTACGGCGGAGGCCGCACCCCCTCGGCGGGGGTGCGGCCTTCGCTGCGCGGGTGCGCGTGAGCGTGCGGGATCAGACCGCCAGTTCGACGGTGATGTTGCCGCGGGTCGCCTTGGAGTACGGGCAGACCTGGTGGGCCTTCTCGATGAGGTCCTTGGCGGTGGCGGCGTCCACGTTCGGGATGGAGGCCGAGATCTTGACGATGATGCCGAAGCCGTCGTCGTTCTTGCCGATGCCGACCTCGGCGGTCACGGTGGAGCCGGAGATGTCGGCCTTCTCGGTGCGGGCGACGACGCCGAGCGCACCCTGGAAGCAGGCGCTGTAACCGGCGGCGAACAGGGCCTCCGGGTTGGTGCCGGCGCCGCTGCCGCCCATCTCCTTCGGCGGGTTCACGACGACGTCGAGCTGACCGTCGTGGGTGGCGACGCGGCCGTCACGGCCGTTCTCGGCGGTGGCGACGGCGGTGTAGACGACGTCGGACTGCTGGATCGACATGTAAAGAATCCTCCTGGTGGTTCGCCGCGACTCGCGCCCACGATCGCGACGGTCTGGGGTGAGCCTAACCGGTGAAGGAAACGATCATCTTTCCGGTGTTGTCGCCGCGCAGCAGGCCGAGGAAGGCGTCGGCGGCGTTCTCCACGCCCTCGACGACCGTCTCGTCGTACGTCAGCTCACCGGACCGCAGCCATCCGGCCACGTCCTGGACGAACTGCTGCTGGAGCCCGGCGTGGTCGCCGACGAGGATGCCCTGCAGACGCAGGCGCTTGCCGATGACGAGCGCGAGGTTGCGCGGGCCGGGGGTCGGCTCGGTGGCGTTGTACTGCGCGATCGCACCGCACAGGGTGGCCCGGCCGTGCACCTTGAGGGAGCTGATGGCGGCCTCCAGGTGGTCACCGCCGACGTTGTCGAAGTAGACGTCGATGCCCTCGGGGGCGGCGGCCTTCAGCTGCTCGGCGACCGGGCCGTCCTTGTAGTTGAAGGCGGCGTCGAAGCCGTACTTCTCGGTGAGCGTGGTGACCTTCTCCGCCGAACCGGCCGAGCCGATGACCCGGGACGCGCCCTTGATCTTCGCGAACTGACCGACGAGGCTGCCGACCGCGCCCGCCGCGCCGGAGACGAAGACGGAGTCGCCCTCCTTGAAGGAGGCGACCTTGAAGAGGCCCGCGTAGGCGGTCATGCCCGGCATGCCGAGCACGCCCAGGTAGGCGGAGAGCGGGGCGAGCGAGGCGTCCACCTTGGTGGCGTGCTTCGCGTCGAACTCCGCGTACTCGCGCCAGCCCAGCCCGTGCAGGACGTGGTCGCCGACCTCGAAGCCCTCGGCGGCGGAGGCGACGACCTCGCCGACCGCACCGCCGTCCATCGGGGCGTCGAGCTGGAACGGCGGGATGTACGACTTCACGTCGTTCATCCGGCCGCGCATGTACGGGTCGACCGACATGTGCAGGTTGCGGACGAGGATCCGGCCGGGCGCGGGATCGGCCGACACCGGCACCTCGCGCAGCGCGAAGTCGGTCGCGACGGGCCAGCCCTGCGGACGGGCGACCAGGTGCCACTCGCGGCTTACGGCAGGAATCTCAGACATGGAGCGCTCCCGGGAGAGAAATTACTTAATGACCTGAAACAACCATGCTCCTGGATATTTCATGTTGTCAAGTAAATGGGTACGCTGGTTCCATGCCCAGTCGTCGTACGGACCCCCTGACCCTTGAGGTCGTCGAGCTCATCGGCACCGTCGTGGCCCGCTACCACGAGGAGTACGAGCACGCGGCCGCCACCCACCAGCTGACCGGCGCCCAGGCCCGGGTGCTCGGGCTGCTCTCGCTGGAGCCGATGCCGATGCGCCGGATCGCGCAGAAGCTCAAGTGCGAGCCCTCGAACGTGACCGGCATAGTCGATCGGCTGGAGAGCCGGGGCCTGGTCGAACGCCGCCCCGACCCGGCCGACCGGCGCGTCAAGCTGGCCGCCGCCACCGAGGACGGGCTCCGGACGGGCGACCGGCTGCGCGAGTCGCTCGACTTCGCGCGGGAGCCGCTGGCCGGACTCTCCACGGCCGAGCGGGCGGTCCTGCGGGACCTGCTGAAACGAATGCTGGGCTGACCCTCCGGCCGGCTCAGCACCACCACCAGGGCCAGCACTCGTCCGCCCCCGAGGGGGACGGCGAGGGCTTCGGCTTCGGGGTCTTCGACGGCTCCGACGAGGCCGACTGGCTCGCCGCGGGCTGCTCCGACGCGGTCGGGCGTACGGTCCGACCCGGCGCGGAGGTGGCGGACGGCCGGGCCGAGGCCGAAGCGCTCGCCGACGCGGAGGGACTCGCGGACCGGGACGCACTGGCCGACGGGCTCGCCGAGGCGGACGCGCTGGGTTTCGCCGAGACCTGCCCGGACGTCTGGAGCGGAGCTTCGGCGGACGGGTCCCTGGTCGAGAGCGGCTGCTCCGAGCCCGCGCCGTCCTTGAGCATCACGTTGGACGACCGGCTGCCCTGCCCCTCGTTGACGATCCGGGCCAGGACGAAGGTGCCCCCGACCGCCAGCAGCACCCCGAGCCCCATCGTCAGCGCGGTCCGGCGGCGCCGCCGGTGCACGGCACGGCGGCGCGCCCCGGGGCGGCGGCTCCCCCGCGGGCCCTCGCCCGGGGCGCCGGACGGCGGGGCGAGCCCGTCGGCGTAGGGCGCGCCCGGGTACGGGGCGGCGGGCGCGGCGCCGCTCGCGGGCGCGGTGGTCAGGTATTCGGCCGGAGTTCCGCACCCGGCGCACGCCAGCGCGCCGTTCAGGTGCCTCCGACAGGCGTGGCAGTAGTCCATGGGGCCCGCACGCTACGTGGTCTCCCGCAACATCCGTATCGCGGAGGTGTAAGGATCCTGTGTGCAATTCTGAGGCGCATGGCCGCCGCCCCCGCCTCCCGCCCGACCTCCCGCTTCGGCCCGGAGGCCTTCCAGTTGGTGCTGCTGCGCCGGATGTCCGATTTCCAGCCCGACCTCGCCGACCAGGCCCGCATCCGGCTCGGGGCCTCCCTCGCGGAGCAGCGGGAGGCGAACAGACGATGGCAGGCGATGGTCCGCTCGCCCCGGACGCGCGGGGCCCTGGCCCGCTACCGCTCGGTGCTCGGGCCGGCCGAGTCGGTGGCCCGGCGCGAGATCGGGGACCTGGAGTGCGAGGCCCTGCTATGGCCCGTACCGCTCTGGCCGGACCTGCGCTTCGAGGTGCTGGCCGCGCCGGACGGGGCGGTGTGGAACGAGTGGCTGGTGCGGGCGCCGGGGGCGAGCGGGCCCGTACTGGAGACCCTGGACGATCTTCGGCCGTGGTCGGCCACGGTGGACGAGGTGGCGCGGGCCTTCGCGCCCGCCCGCCCGATGGAGGGCACCGCGCCCACCCGGTGGCGGCTGGCCTTCACCGGGCGGGACACGGACGGGACGGCGCGGCCGTGCGTGGCGGAGTTCACCTACGGGCTGCTCCAGCGCCTCACGTGGTGAGGAAGGCGCGGACCCCGGCCGAGACCCCGTCGTCGCCGAGGAAGTCGTTGTGCTTGAGGCATCCGGCGTAGGTGTTGAGGGCGCCGGTCAGGGCCACACTGCTGTCGGGGTTGACGACCTCGTCGCAGGAGGACCAGAAGGTGGCGTACTTCACCGCGCCGGGCGTCTCGTCGCCCGCCGCGAGCCCCTTCTGCACGTAGGAGCCGGGGCTCATGTCCCGACAGGCCTGGTCCCAGATGACACAGCCCCAGCTGATGTACGTGCCGTGGTTGGGGCCGGCGAGCGAGATCCAGTGGTCCACGACCGGGGCGCCGCCGCCGTACTTCACGTACCAGCGCGTGACGAGCGAGCCGAAGGAGTGGGCGACGACGTCGACCCGGGCGGCGCCGGTCTGACGGCGGACCTGGTCGACGTACTCCGCGAACCGGCCGGAGAGCACCTCATTGACCGACTGGTGGGTGTCGTAGCCCCACGAGAAGAGGTCCGAGTCGGCGTACCCGGCACCGCGCAGGTCCTCACGCAAGGCGCCCCATACGCCGGGGTCGGCGTTGTAGCCGTGGACGAAGATCACCGGATTGCGCGGTAACGCCTGGTCAGCGACCTGATTGGCGGCCTGGGCCGGGAGCGGCGCCAAAAGTGCCAGGCAGAGCGTCAGGAGAGCCAGGAATTTCTGGCGGGCCGTCAGCATCGGGTCCCCCTTACCTTGTTACGCACGGGTAGCTCGGGCACTGGGGGCATCGTGTCGCCTGTCGGTACAGAAAACCACCCCCGTGCAGCACCCCTCGACCCCGCTTGGACGCACCCCGACCGGAGCAGCACAACGGGCGATATGTCCGAATTACCACAGAAGATACTGATTGGGATCGGTATTCCGCCGGTCTTCTCTCATCAGTGCCTCTCGGGAGGACCTGCCGTGACCGTCAGTCTTGAGCAGTTGCGCCGCTGCCACGTCGCCGTCGACCTGGGGGCTGCCAGGACCCGCGTCTACGTCAAGGGCGCGGGCCTGGTCGTCGACGAGCCCAGCGTCGCCGCCGTGAACACCCGGACCGGCGCCCTCATCGCCGTCGGAACCTTCGCCGAACGGATGACCGGCCGCACACCCGACTACATCCGCGTGGTCCGCCCGGTCTCCGGCGGCACCGTCGTCGACATCGAGATGGCCCAGCGGATGCTGCGTCACCTCCTCGGCGAGAAGCTGCGGCGCGCCCTGCGCCGCAAGCCCCGGCTGCGGGCCGCCGCCTGCACCCCGCACGACGCCGATCCGCTGGCCCAGCGGGCGACCGTGGAGACGCTGGTCGGCCTCGGCGCCCGGCGCGTCGAGCTGGTGGACACCCTCATCGCGGCGGCCGTCGGCTGCGGCCTGCCCGTGGAGCAGCCGACCGCGACGATGATCATGGTGTGCGGGGCCGCGGCCACGCAGGTCGCGGTGCTCTCCCTCGGCTCGATCGTCACCGCCCAGCGCATCCCGGTCGGCGGCGAGGCCATCGATCACGCGATCGTCCAGCACTTGCGCCACGCCCACGAGCTGATGCTGCCCAGCCAGGCCGTCCGGCCGCTCCAGCTGGCCCTGCACGGCAACGGCATCACCGACGAGGGGCCCGCCTCCACCCTGATCCACGGCCGGGACGTGGCCACCGGACTGGCCCGTTCCGTACAGGTGGACACAGCGGCGGTGCGCAACGCCATCCACACGCCGCTGACCGCCGTACTGGACGGGATCGGCAAGGTGCTGCGGGACTGCCCGCCGGACCTGGTCGCCGACCTGACCGACCGGGGGATCATGATGGTGGGCGGCAGCGCCCTGCTGCCCGGGCTGGACCAGATGCTGCGGGACGCCACCGGAATGCCCGTGCAGATCGCGGAACGGCCGGACGTGTGCGCCGTACTCGGACTCGGCGCGATGCTCGAAGGGAAGATCACCCCCATGGTTCTGAACCCCTTGGCCGAATGACCCGGATGACCGGAGGAGAGCGGGAGCCGACGGAGCCCGGCGACCGGCCGGAGCCGACGGGGCCGGTCGAGGCTCGGCAGACGGGGCCGACGGGGCCGGTCGAGGTGGTGGAGCCGAGGCTTCCGGTGCTGCTGGAGGCAGTGCTCAGCGTCGGTTCCGACCTGGAGCTGCACAGCACCCTCCAGCACATCGTCGACTCGGCGGCCGAACTGTGCGAGGCCCGCTACGCGGCGCTCGGGGTCGTCGACCCCGAGCACGCGCGGCTCACCGAGCTGTTCACCGCCGGAATGACGGAGGCCGAGCGGAACGCGATCCCCCGGCTGCCCGACGGCCGCTCCGGCCTGCTCGGCACGCTCATCAGCGATCCGCGTCCCCTGCTGGTGGAGGACCTCACCCAGGACCCGCGTTCGGTCGGCTTCCCGCCCGGTCACCCGCCGATGCGCGGGTTCCTCGGCGTACCCATCCGGGTGCACACCGAGGTCTTCGGCAACCTCTACCTCACCGAGAAGCGCGTCGGCTCCTTCACGGAGGACGACCTCGCGCTGGTCCGGGTCCTGGCCTCGCAGGCGGGGATAGCGATCGGCAACGCCCGGCTGTACGAGACGGCCCGCCGCCGGGAACGCTGGATCGAGGGCGCCGCCGCCGTCACCACCACCCTCCTCGCGGGCCGGCCCGCCGCCGACGCGCTGATGTGCGTGGCCGAACGGGCCCGGCTGCTCGCCGACGCGGCGGCCGGTGTGGTGCTCCAGCCCACCGCCGCGGGCGGGATGGAGATCGTGGCCGCCTCCACGCACGGGGATCCCGGGGACCTCCTCGGCACCGCGATCCAGCCCGGTTCGGCCGTCCTGGAACAGTTGCTGGGCGGCGAGCCCGTCTTCATAGACGACTCGGCGACCGACCCCCGGATGACCACGCACGTACGGGTGCGGTTCGGGCCGAGCATGATGCTCCCGCTGCAGAGCGGCGGCCAGCTGATCGGCACCCTGGCGCTGCCGCGGGAGCGGGGCGGCAAACCGTACGACGCCGTGGACCGGCTGCTCGCCTCGCAGTTCGCCTCGCAGGCCGCGCTGGCGCTCGTACTGGCGGACGCGCAGTACGACCGCGAGCAGCTGGCCGTCTACGAGGACCGCGACCGGATCGCCCGGGACCTGCACGATCTGGTGGTCCAGCGGCTGTTCGCGACGGAGATGATGCTGGAGAGCACCCGGCGCCGGTCCTCCACCGCGCCGTCCGGGGACACCGTCGGCGAGGAGCTGGCCCGGGCCGTGGACGAGCTGGACTCCACCATCCAGGAGGTCCGGACCGCCATCTTCGCCCTCCAGCAGCCGCCCACCGACGCGCCGACCACCTTCCGCGGCCGGGTCCTGCGGGAGACCGGGGGCGCGGCGGTCCTCTTCGGCTTCCAGCCGTCCGTGCACTTCTCGGGGGCGGTCGACGCGCTGCTCGTGGACCCGGTGGCGGGCGCCCTGCTGGCCGCCCTGCGCGGGGCGCTGGCCGCGGCGCACCGGCGCAGCGAGGTCACCTCGATCGCGGTCGAGGTGGACGCGGAACCGGGCCGGGTCCACCTGATGGTGGCGGACGACGGCCGCACGGAGGCGGGCACGCGCGGCACCCGGGTGGAATGGCGGTCGGCGCTGTAGCGGCGACGCAGAGGGCACTGGGGCGTGGGTGAGAAGTCCCGCCCGGCCCGCGAGGCGTGGCCCCGCGACGCCCGGCCCGCGACGTCCGGCGTCGCGGGCCCGCCCTTCGGGCGCCCGACGCTCCTTCTCCCACCCGCCCTAACCCGGGCGGGAAGCGGCCCGGAGCGCGATCCGGTGGCTGGACTGGGCGACCCCGGCGTCGCCCTTGAGCCTGCGCAGCAGGGTGTCGAGGGCGGCCGGATCGGCGGCCCGGGCCCGTACGAGGTAGTCGTGGGCGCCGGTCACGTGCACCACCTCGGTGATCCCGGGCAGTCCGCTCACCCGCCGCTCGAACTCCTCCACCGGGCGGCCCCCGGCCGGGACGGCGGTGGCGGGGCGGCGGGCGGGGCGGCGGGCGGGACCCCCGGTTCCGGGACGGAGCGGACCGGGGCACGGGCCGAAGGGCACCGCCCGGCCGCCTTCCGCGCACGCCACGCCTTCGCCCGCTATGTCGCCCTCACCGGCGTCAACCCCACCACCGCCCTCTACTTCGCCGCCCTCATCACCGCCCAGGGCTCCCGCCTCGCCACCGTCCCCGCGGCGGCCGCCTTCGCCGGGGGCGTGCTGCTCGCCTCCCTCCTCTGGCAGCAACTGCTGGCCGCCGTCGGCTCCTTCGCCGGGAGCCGGATCCCGGACTCCGCCCGGACGTGGACCTTCCGCCTCGGCCACGGCCTGATCGCCGTCTACGCCGTGAGGATCGCCCTGCCCCTCCCCTGACCCGGCCGGACCACCCAGTACGCTGGCGCCGTGACGACCCGCCTCTCGGCCCGCGCCGCCATCGCCTCCGTCGCCGATCCCGGCAGTTTCGCCGAACTCCCGGCCCCCGCCAGGGAGTCCCGCCCCGACGGGCCCCTCGGCTGGGACGGGTACGGCGACTCCCGGGCCCGCGCGGCCGCCCGCACCGGCGAGCGCGAGTCCGTCGTCATCGGCACGGCCCGCGTCGGGGGCCGCGAAACCGCCCTGATCTCCTTCGAGTTCGGCTTCCTCGGCGGTTCCCTCGGGGAGCACACCGGCGACCGCCTCGAAGCCGCGTACACCCATGCCCGCACCCACCGCCTCCCCCTCGTCTCCCTGATCGCCACCGGCGGCTCCCGGATGCAGGAGGGCATGCTGGCACTGACCCAACTCCAGCGCGTGGCGCGCCAGTCCGTCCTCACCCGGGCCGCCGGTCTGCCGCAGATCGCGGTGCTGCGCGACCCCACCACCGGGGGCGGCTGGGCCACGCTCGGCGCGGGCGCGGACATCGTGCTGGCGCTGCCGGGTGCGCAGGTCGGGTTCGCCGGGTCCCGGGTGCGTCCGGCCGACGCGGATCCGGCGGCCTACACCGCGGAGGGCCAGTACGCCGCCGGGCACGTGGACGCCGTCGTCCCGCCCGCCGAACTCGCAGCGACCGTCGGCGACTGGCTGCGCCTGCTGGGGTCGGCGCACGCCGGGCCCGCCGAGCCCCCGGCCGCGCTGGCCGACGTACCGCCTCCGGCGAGCGGGTGGCAGGCCGTGCACCAGGCCCGGCATCCGGACCGGCCCCGCGCCCCGGCCTATCTGGACGCGTACTTCGAGCTGCGCCTGCCCGTCTCCGGCGACCGCGCGGGCGGGGTCGACCCCGGGATGCTGTGCGGGTTCGGGCTGCGCGCGGGCCGGACCGTCGCGTACGCCGCCCAGTGCGGCACCGCCACCCGCCCGGCCGGGTACCGTACGGCCGCCCGCCTGGTCCGGCTCGCGGACCGGCTCGGGGTACCGGTGCTGACCCTGATCGACACCCCGGGCGCGGCCAATGACGCGGCGGCCGAGCACGCCGGGGCGGGCGCGGCGATCGCGGACTGCTTCGCGGCGCTGGCGTCGGCCACGGTCGCGCTGACCACCCTGCTGATCGGCGAGGGCGGCTCGGGCGGCGCGCTGGCACTGGCCGCGCCCGGCAACACCTGGGTCACCCCGGACAGTTACTTCTCCGTCATCGCTCCGGAGCTGGCCGCCGCCATCCTCAAGCGCCCAGCGGACCGGGCCCCGGCCACCGCCGACCAACTCCGCCTGCGCCCCCAGGACCTGGTGGACCTGGGGGTGGCGCGCGGCATCGTCACCCGCGGGGCGTGACGGCAGCGGTCCGCGGCCGCGGACCGCACGGCTTCCGGTAGGTACCGCCGGGAACCACCTGGCGGCGCTGACCCGGGAGTCCCCTTGTCACGCACCGCGCACCACCGCGCCCGCTCCCTCGGGACCTGGCCGCTCACCGCCACCGCCACCGTCGACGACCTGCGCTTCAGCGCCCGGCTGTGCGCCGAGGCGCGGCGAGCGGGCCACCGGGTCCGGCCGGAGGCCGTCCGCCGCCGGGCCGTGGTCCGCCGCCTGCCGCGGCTGCTGCGCGACCCCTCGGTCGGCCGCTGGGCCGCGCAGGAGGAGCGGCGCGCCCGCGCCCGGCTGCGCACGGCCGTCCGCGCCGCGGTGCGCGACGCCGGGCCGGGCGCCCCGGACCCGGACGTGCTTCCGGCCCGCCACCGCCGGGGCGCCCTCCAGCTCGCCTGACCCGCGGAGCGGGACCGCTCAGCGCCGGCTGCGCGCGGGCAGGCGCACGTCCGTCGTGCAGAGCCGGGTGATCTGCTGCGGCAGCTCGTTGTCGTCGCTCACCAGCAGCGGCCGCACCCGGCCGGGCCCGTCGTGGCCGGTGACGGCCGTGCCCTCGGTGGTGTCGACGAGCGGATGGTTCTGCGGCGGCTTCGAGGGCGCGCCCGGCGTCGGGCTCCGGAGCTGTGGCCCGCGGGCTGTCAGTCGGTGAGGCCGGGGACCACCAGGCCGGATTCGTAGGCGATGACCACCGCGTGCGTCCTGTTCTGTGCGCCGAGCTTGGTCAGCACGTTTCCCACGTGGGTCTTCACCGTCTCCAGGCTCACCGTGAGCGCCCTCGCGATCTCCGGGTTGGACAGGCCCGTGGCCATGCTCCGCAGCACTTCTTCCTCCCGGTCCGTCAGCGCCGCTTTCGGTAGCGCCTCGGCGGAGTCCAGGGGGCGGGCGGTAACCATGCGGCGCAGTGCTGAGGGGAAGAGGATCGCCTCCCCCGACGCCACCACCCGTACCGTCTCCGCGATCTGGCGGACCGGGAGCCGCTTGAGCACGAACCCGGCGGCGCCCGCGCTGAGTGCCGCGGTGACGTAGTCGTCGTTCTCGAAGGTGGTGATCACCACGACCTTCGGCCGTGCGGTGGCCGGGTCGGCGAGGAGTTGCCGGGTGGCCTCGATGCCGTTGCAGCGCGGCATCCGTACGTCCATCAGGACCACGTCCGGGCGCAGTCGCCGCGCCTGTTCGACCGCGTCGACCCCGTCGGCGGCCTCTCCGACCACCGTGATCCCCGGCTGAACCCCGAGGAGCGTCCGCAGACCGCTGCGGGTCACTTCGTCGTCGTCCGCGATCAGGAGGGTGACGGGGCTGTCAGCGGGATCGGCGGTCGGGTGGGCGGTGGCCGCAGGAGCGGTGGCCGCGCTCGCGCCGGGGGCGGTCATGCCGATGCCGGCCTTACCGATGCCACTCATACCGCCGCCGATGCGGGTACCGGCAGGCGGACCGCCAGGCGCCAGTGCCGCGTCCCCCGCGGGCCCGCCTCGATCTCGCCGTGCAGCAGCCGCACGCGTTCGGCGAGACCGGGCATGCCGTGCCCGGACGTCGGGAAGGTGCCCGGGCCCGCGCTCGTCGGCGGTCCGGTCCTGTTGACCACGCCCAGCTCAAGGCTGTCCGGGGTGGCCGCCACCCGGAGCTCGATCGGACCGCCCGCCCCGTGCCGCAGCGCGTTCGTCAGGCCCTCCTGCAGGATCCGGTACGCCGCCCGGGAGAGCGTCCCCTGCACCTGCGCCCAGTCGCCCGACAGCTCCGGCTCCACCGTCGCGCCCGCGTGCCGCAGCCGGTCGATCAGCTCGGGCAGGTCGGCCAGGGTGCGGGTCGGTGCCGTCCCCGCCCGCTGATCGCGCAGCACACCCAGGACGTAGTCCAGGTCCTCCAGCGCGGCCCGGGACGACTCCTCGATGCTGCGCAGGGCGGCCCGCGCCGCCGCCGGGTCGGCGGCGAGCACCTCGCTCGCCACCGCCGCCTGGATCGTGGTCGCCGTCAGTGTGTGACCGATCGAGTCGTGCAACTCGTGGGCCAGCCGGTTGCGTTCGGCCAGCGCCCGTTCCCGCTCGGCCGCCAGCGCGAGCCGCTCGGCCGACGAAGGCCCCAGCAGCCTCGGCGCCAGTCGGCGCAGGGCTCCCGTCACGACCACGCACCCCACCGCGGCCAGCAGCAGGAAGCACAGCCCCAGCGTCCAGCTCTGCCAGCCGCCGTCCGCCCGCAGTGACCAGCCGAACAGACTCAGCTCCGCCTCACCGCCGAACGGAAGGGTCACCCCCATGAGCAGCAGCACCCCACTGGTCAGTGCCCCCGCCCACCCCAGCGTCACGTGCAGCAGCAGCCACAGCGGAGTCCGCCAGCGGTCGCCGCCCGACGCCGCGGGGTCCGGCAACGGCACCCCCAGCAGCCTGCGGGCGAACGCGATCAGCGCCCGCCGCGTGGTGCGGGCCAGACCGACCGTACCGATCAGCGCCGCCCAGACCAGGAGGGTCAGAACGGCCTTCATGCCATAGGGAGCGGATGGCCACACCAGCGTCGACAGCATGGCGAAAGGCAGCAGCGGAATGCTCGCCAGAGCACCGCAATAGGCGAAGAACATTCCCGCGTACGTGGAGCCGCGCAGCAGCGGCCGTATTCCCCAGATCATGATCCGACCAGTATGACCGGCCGGCCTGCCGGGGCCCTCCCCCGATCGGGGGAGGAAATCCTCCCGCCTTCCCGCGATGTGCGCTCACGTCTCCCGAAACGAGAATCAGCCCCCTGAGCACTCGACCGGAGGATGGCTGATGAACACGCAAGGGACCCAGATGCCGCCGTACCACACGGCACCGGCCCGGACCGGTGGGACGGTCCCGCACCGCCCCCACCCGCAGGGCCCCAAGAACCGGCTGGCCGGAGCCGCCATGGTGCTGGGCGTCACCGGCCTGGGCACCTCGGTCTTCTTCTTCGGCGGCCTGCTCGGCCTCGTCGGCCTGGTCCTTGGCATCAGCGCCCTGGTGAGAAGCGGTCCGACCCGGAGCGGCCGGGGCAAGGCCATCACCGGCGTGGTGACGTCAGCCGTCGCGATCGTGGTGGCCGTCCTGGTCGCCTTCTTCATGGTCTGGTACGCGAACGAGACGCAGAAGTGCTACCAGCCCGACAGTTTCCAGCAGTACGAGCAGTGCGTCCGCCAGCAGCTCACGGGGAACTGATCCTGATGCGGAATCCACGCACAGCGTCTGTCCTGGCTTTCGGCGCCGCGGCGGTTCTTCTTTCGGTGTCGATTCCCGAACCGGCCTTCAGCGCGTCCGAGCCGACCGCAGCGCAGCACAAGCTCCGATGGCAGCGGTGCGACGCGGGCAGCCCCGCCTCCTTTCAGTGCGCGACTGTCCAAGTGCCCCTGGACTACGGCGATTCCGGCGGCAGGACGATCGGCATCGCGATATCCCGGATCAAGGCGGGCAGCGCGAAGGAGCGGCGCGGAGTGCTGCTGCTCAACCCCGGCGGACCCGGCGGACCGGGCCTGGACATGCCCGTGGACCCGGCACTGCACCTCTCGCGGACGGTGCGGAGGCAGTACGACCTCATCGGGTTCGACCCCAGGGGCGTCGGGCACAGCTCTCCCGTCAGCTGCGGGCTGACCGACGACGACCGGGACACCGAACGCCCGTACAGGGCCGGGACCTTCGCGAGGGATGTGGAGCGGGCCCGTACCGTGGCCGCCAAGTGCCAGGCCGCGGCGGGCGGCACACTGCGCCACCTCACCACCCGCAACACCGCGCGCGACATGGACGCGATCCGCGCCGCACTGGGCGAGCAGAAGATCTCGTACCTGGGGATGTCCTACGGCACCTATCTCGGAGCCGTCTACACGCAGCTGTTCCCCCGGCGGACCGACCGGTTCGTGCTGGACAGCGCCGCCGACCCCGCGGGCTACGGGCGCGGCATGTTCACCGCGCAGGCCGAGAGGGCCGAACTCGCCTTCACACGGTGGACCCAGTGGACGGCCCGGCGGCACGCGGCGTACGGCCTGGGCCGCACACCGGCCGCGGTCCGCACGACCTTCTGGGACCTCGTCACCAGGGCCGACCGCACCCCCATCGAGGACGGCGGGGCGCTGTTGAGCGGTGACGGCATCCGCGCTCAGCGCGCCGTGTTCGCGCGCATCGAGAAGGCCGCCGCCTGGGTCGCCGGACTGAAGGAGACGGCCGACGGCAAGAAGCCCGGGACCTCCGGGCAGGCAACGGGCCCCGTCCCTCCGGCGTCCGCCCGCGACGTTCCCCCGGACAACGATGACGCGAGCGCCTGGGCCGTGCTGTGCGCCGACACCCGGGCGTCATGGCCGAGCGATCCGCAGCAGTACCGCCACGACGCGATCCGCGACCGGACCCGGTATCCGCTGTCCGGCGATTTCGACGCCAACATCAAGCCGTGTGCCTTCTGGAAGCCGGGCAGCGAGCCCAGAACGGCGGTGGACAACAACGTCCCCGCGCTCATCGTGCAGAACGAGTGGGACCCCCTGACGCCCCTGGCCGGAGGCCGGGCCATGCACCGGGCACTGCACGGCTCCCGGATGGTCACCGTCGCCGGCGGGGAGGGGCACATCGTCAACGGCAGCAATTCCTGCGCGGACACGAGTGCCATGGCCTACCTGGCCACGGGCAGGCTCCCCGGCAAGGACCTGACCTGCCGGGCCGACTGAACCTCGTGGGCGGGTTCCCCGAGTTCGGCGTCCCGGCCGCCGCGGCGGTGGCCCGGTCGGCGCCCCGGCGAGCGCGAGGGCGGTCACCGCGGCGGTGACGAGCGTACGGAGGCGCCGGACCGGCGTCAGCCGGACGGGACGGCCCGTGGGCACGCGCCCCGCGAGCTCCGCGCGTCAAGAACGTACAAGACCGCCGGCGCACGGCCGGGGCACCCTTCCCCCATGACGACGACAGACCGCAGTACCCAGCGCCAGAAGGTGGACATCGCGGCTTCCCTGGCCGGTTTCGACGAGCACTGGGCGCCCCGGCGGCTCGCCCGGGTCAACGACTACGACGTCCGGGCGGCGAAGTTGCTCGGCTCTTTCGTCTGGCACACGCACGAGGAGACGGACGAGCTGTTCCTCGTGGTGAGCGGCACCCTCACGATCCGCCTGCGGGACTCCCGCGGAGAGGACGCGGTGACGCTCGGCCCGGGCGAGCTGTACGTCGTACCGCGCGGGACCGAGCACTGCCCGGTGGCCGAGGAGGAGGTCTCCATCCTGCTGTTCGAACCGACCGCCACCGTCAACACCGGCGACGCGGGCGGTGACCGCACCCGGGACCCGGTCGAGGCGTGACCGCCGCGCTCCCGCCTCAGGCCTGCGGCGAGCGGGCGTCGTAGCGGGCGAAGCCGCGCCAGCGCAGGCCCAGGAGCGCGAGGACGAGTACGCACGCGATCCCGCCGCCCGTGATGGCGACCCCCGGTGAGGTGAACTGGGCGACGCTGCCCGCCAGGAAGTCACCGAGCCGGGGGCCGCCCGCGACGACCACGATGAAGACGCCCTGGAGGCGGCCTCGCATGTCGTCGGGGGTGGCGGCCTGGAGCATCGTCGTACGGAACACCATCGAGATGGTGTCGGCCCAGCCCGCGAGGCCCAGGAAGAGCAGGCCCAGCCAGAGGTTGCGGGTCAGCCCGAAGACGGCGACGGCCAGCCCCCAGGCGGCGACGGAGATCAAGATGGCCAGCCCGTGCCGCCGGATCCGCCCCTGCCAGCCGGAGAAGAGGCCGCCCAGCAGGGACCCGACGGCGGGCGCGGCGACGAGCAGGCCGACGGTCTTGGCGTCGCCGGCGTACCAGGCGATCGCGATGGCCGGGAAGAGCGCCTTGGGCTGGGCCAGCACCATCGCGCACATGTCGGAGAAGAAGGTCATCCGGATGTTGGGGCGGGTGCCGAGGAAGCGCAGCCCGTCCACGACGGAGGCCCGCCCCGTGCTGCCGTCGGTGCGCTCGGGACGCATCGCGGGCAGCCGCCACATCGCGTAGAGCGCGGCGGAGAAGGCGACGGAGTCGATCAGGTACGCCGCCTGGTAGCCCCACCAGCCGACGATCAGGCCGCCGAGCATCGGGCCCGCGGTGAAGCCGAAGGTGGTGGTCAGCGAGCTCAGGGCGTTGGCGGCGGGCAGCTGTTCCGGCGGCAGCAGCTTGGGGATCATGGCCGAGCGGGCGGGTGAGGTGAGCGCCCCGCAGACCGCTTGGAGCGAGACGACGAGGTAAAGGAACCAGACCCGGTGGTAGCCGGCCAGCGCGGCGGTGGCCAGCGCCACCGACAGGACGGCGGCGCCGCAGGAGCTGTAGAGGCCGAGCTTGCGCCGGTCGAGGGTGTCGGCGATGGCGCCGCCGTAGAGGCCGAAGACGACGAGCGGGACGAGGGAGAAGAGCCCGACGAGGCCGACGGCGAGGCTGGAGCGGGTGATGTCGTAGACCTGGAGCGAGATCGCGAGGGCGGTCATCGCCTGCCCCATCCAGGAGATGGTGCTCCCGGCCCACAGCCGCCGGTAGTCGGGGGAGGTCCGCAAGGGGGTGAGGTCGGCGAATATGCGCCGCCTCGCGCCGCCGCCGGAGCCGCCGTCGTCGGAGGGGCCGGCGTCGGAGGGGCCGTCGTCGCCGGAGACCTGCGGGGGGCCGCCGGAACGGCCGTCGGGACTGCCGGGGGCCGCGTCGTCGGACTGGGTCCGTGGGGTCGCACGAGTCACATCGGATGCTAACCGCCCACGCCCCGCGCCCTCGACCGAATTGATGGCCACCACATCGAAGCGAGGCCACCCCGCGGCCGCGCGGCGCTCCCCGGCCGCCGGGGACCGTTGCCGTCCCGCCCTCTCCGGCCCGCCGGGGACCGTCGCCGTCCCGTCCTCCCCGGCCGCCGGGTTCACCTCCCGCCCCCTGCGCACCACAGGACTCCGGGCCCCCGCGCGAGGGCCGGTCCGGCCGCTAACTCGCCACTATCACCGGACATTTGACCGAATCGACGTGCGCTCACCCCTACGCGTTCAGCTCATGATGAAACGACTCGAATGTCCAGGGAGGCGTAGTGATCGAACCTGGCAAGAGCACCACGAGCAACACCGTCCGGAGTCCTGAGGTCCCCGGCCGCTCCGGGACGACTCCCCTCACCCTCGGAGTCGAGGAGGAGTTCCTCCTCGTCGACGCCCGCACCTTCCGGCTGGCCCCGGCCGCCGAGCAGGTCCTCGCCACCGCTGCCGGCGACCCGCACCACATCCACGCCGAGGGCACCCGCTACCAGGTGGAGATCTCCAGCCCGGTCGCCGACACCGCCCACGGTCTGCGCGAGGACCTCGCCGCCCTGCGGCGCACCCTCGCCAAGGCCGCCCGCGCCCACGGCTGCCGCCTGCTGGCCAGCCCCTCGCCCGTCGTGCCCGTACCGGGACCGCTGCACCTGAGCGACGACGAGCCGCGCCAGCGCGAGATGGCCCGCCGCTTCGGCTCGCTCACCGAGACCCTGGTCACCTGCGGGCGTCACATCCATGTCGGCACCCTCGACATGGACACCGCCGTGGCGGTGGCCAACCGGGTCCGGCCCTGGCTGCCCACGATGATCGCGCTGGCCGCCAACTCGCCGTTCTGGGGCGGCCGCGACACCGGCCACGCCAGCTGGCGCGCGATGGCCTGGTCCACCTGGCCGTCGGCCGGGCTGCCGCCGCACTTCACCTCCACCGCCCACTACCAGCGCTCGGTGCAGGCCCTGCTCGGCTCCGGGGCGGCCCTCGACACCAAGATGGTCTACTGGGACCTCCGCCCGTCCGACCACTGGCCCACCCTTGAGATCCGGGCCCCCGACATGTCCCCGGACATCGACACGGCCGTGCTCCAGGCCGAACTGGTCCGCGCCCTGGTCGCCACCGCCCTGCGCGAGATCGCCGAACACCGTCCCGACCCGGTCGTACGGGAGGACGTACTGCGCCTCGCGCGCTGGCGGGCGGCCCACGACGGGCTGGAGGGCTTCGGCCTGGACCCGTACTCGGGCGCGGAGGTTCCGGCGGCGGACCTGGCGGAGGCGCTGTTCGACCTGGTCGCCCCCGAACTGGCGGCGGCGGGCGACCTCGACCACGCGGCCAAGACGCTGGCCGCCCTCCTGCGCGACGGCTCGGGCGCGGTCCGCCGCCGCGCGGTCTACGCCCGCCGCCAGAACCTGGACGACGTACTGCGCGACCTGGCCGACGAGACGGAGACTTTCTGACGCCCCTTCGGCACGGCGCCCGGTCGGCGGGGTGCGGGGCGGCCGACGGCCGGATGCGAGGGGGCGGATATCCCTGGGAAAACGCCAAAGCCGCAGGTGAGATCGTTTCTTCACCTGCGGCTCGCAGTGGGGCGGGTGGGACTCGAACCCACGGCCGACGGATTATGAGTCCGCTGCTCTAACCGGCTGAGCTACCGCCCCTCACGGCGCGTCGCGCACATGTGTACGCGCTGTCTGCCGCAGCATAGCCGCTCATACGATCTCCTGCCTCGGATGCTTCGCATGATCGGCTTCGCCTGCCCCGGGAGACCGTGACGAGGGCTGCCCGGTTCCCGAGCGGGACAAAAAAGAAAGAGGACCCACTGGGTCCTCTTTCTTCACCGCTCCCCCGACTGGACTCGAACCAGTAACCTGCCGATTAACAGTCGGCTGCTCTGCCAATTGAGCTACAGGGGATCGCGCTCCCCCGACTGGACTCGAACCAGTAACCTGCCGATTAACAGTCGGCTGCTCTGCCAATTGAGCTACAGGGGATTGCTGCGTGCGCCAAACAGCCGACCACCGGTGGTGCCGGAGGGCGCTCGTTCGTTGCGAGACATAGATTAGCGCAAGCAGGGGGGTGCTCCGCCAATCGGTATCGAGAGTCGGCCGGGCGGCCCGGGCACCAACACTACGAAGGGCGGCAGACATGCGGTACAAGGTCACGTTCGTCGTGGGACTGGCCCTCGGGTACGTCCTGGGAACCCACGCCGGACGGGAGCGCTACGAGCAGCTGAAGAAGTCCGCTCGGCAGCTGGCCCAGAACCCCGCCGTGCGCAACGCGGCCGAGACGGCGGGCCAGAGCGGGCGCCAGTTCGCGGGCAAGGCCTTCGCCGCGGTGAGTGACAAGGTCGGGGACGCGGCGCCCGACACCCTCGTCGGGCGGGTGCGCGGGCTGCGCCGCCGGGGCGGCGGCGCGGACGACGACTGGGGCACCAGCAACACCTGAGCCCACGCGGCGGACGAGCCCGCGCGCCAGTGCGGCAGAATTCACCCCATGGGGATAGTCGCCGGGCTGGACAGCTCTTCCGCCTTCACACGCATCGTCGTCTGCGACACGGACACGGGCGCCGTGCTGCGCCAGGGGTACGCACCCCATCCACAGCACGGAGGCGGGGAACCCGACGGCGCGAACCCCCACGAGACCGACCCCCAGGCATGGCTGCTCTCCCTCGGCGAGGCCGCGGGCGGCGGGCTGCTCGAAGGGGTCCAGGCCATCGGGGTCTCCGCGCAGCAGCACGGGCTGCTCGCGCTGGACAACCAGGGGGCGCTGGTGCGCCCCGCCCTGGTCGGCAACGACCGGCGCGGCCAGGTCGCGGCCGCCGACCTCATCGACGCCCTCGGCGTCGAGGGGCACGGCGGGCGGCGGGCCTGGGCCGAAGCCGTCGGTTCCGTTCCGCAGGCCTCGCGGCCGATCACCAAACTGGCGTGGCTGGCGCGCAACGAGCCCGAGGCGGCCCGGCGCGTGGCCGTGCTGATGTCCCCGCACGACTGGCTGGTCTGGCAGTTGCTGGGCCGTCCGGCCCGGCGCACCACCGACCGCGGTGGCGCTTCCGGCACCGGCTGGTGGTCGGCGGCCAGCGGTTCCTACCGTCCCGATCTGGTCGAGCTGGCCCTGGGGCACCGGGCGATGCTGCCCGAGGTGCTCGGTCCGGCCGACGCCGCGGGCACCACCCCGGAGGGGCTGCTGATCTCCGCCGGTACCGGGGAGACCATGGCCGCGGCCCTCGGCCTCGGGCTCGGTCCCGGTGACGCGGTGGTCTCGCTGGGCGCGTCCGGTTCCGTGATGGCCGTGCACCGCGAGGCCCTGTCGGAGCCGAACGGCCTGATCACCTCGCTGGCCGACGCCGCCGGGATGCACCTGCCGGTGGTGAACACCTCCAACGCGGTACGGGCCCTGCGCGGCACCGCCGAGTTGCTGGGCACCGATCTGGAGGGCCTGTCCGACCTGGCCCTGAAGTCGACGCCGGGTGCGCACGGGCTGGTCCTGCTGCCGTACCTGGAGGGCGAGCGGACCCCGAACCTGCCGCAGGCCGCCGGGACCCTGTCGGGGCTGCGGCGAGACTCGATGAAGCCGGAGCACCTGGCGCGGGCCTCCTTCGAGGGGATGCTGTGCGGGCTGGTGGACGCCCTGGACGTGCTGCGCAGCCGGGGCGTGGAGATCCGGCGGGTCTTCCTGCTGGGCGCGGCGGCCGAACTGCCCGCGGTGCAGGCGGCCGCGCCGGGACTGTTCGGCACGCAGGTCGTCGTACCGCAGCCCGCGGACTACGCGGCGCTGGGCGCGGCGCGTCAGGCTGCGTGGGCGCTGGGCGTGGCGCAGGGCACGCTGGCCGCGCACACCCCGCCGGTGTGGCCCGCCCCGGCGGCGCAGGTCTTCGAGCCGGGTGAGGACCTCGCGGTCTGGCAGTCGGTACGCCAGCAGTACACCGCGACGCGGGAGCAGATCCACCCGGGGGCCTTCCAGGTCTGAGGCGGGTCCGGAGTTCCGGGTCTGAGGCGGGTCCGGCGTTCCGGGTCCGAGGCGGGTCCGGGCCGGTCAGGGCCTGGGGCTCCGCCGGGGCGCGTACGCCTTTTGAACCGGCTTTGCGAAAAACAGTGGGGATCACACCCCCGGTTGGCCGAAGATGGGGTGAACCCCCTCGATCTTGCCGACCGGAGCCTGCGCGTGCTCATACGACTTCTGCGGACCCATCTGGGTCCGTACCGGAAACCCATCGCTCTGCTGGTGCTGCTGCAACTGCTGCAGACCAGCGCGAGCCTGTACCTGCCCACGCTCAACGCCGACATCATCGACAACGGTGTCGTCAACGGCGACACGGGCTACATCCTGTCCTTCGGCGCACTCATGCTCGGCGTGTCACTGGTACAGCTGGTGTGCAACGTCGGCGCCGTCTACTTCGGCGCCCGGACCGCGGCCTCGGTCGGCCGGGACATCCGCGCCGCCGTCTTCGACCGGGTGCAGAGCTTCTCCGCCCGCGAGCTGGGCCACTTCGGCGCGCCGTCGCTGATCACCCGTACGACCAATGACGTCCAGCAGATCCAGATGCTGGTGCTGATGTCCTTCACCCTGATGGTGTCGGCACCGATCATGTGCGTCGGCGGCATCGCGATGGCCCTGTCCCTCGACGTGAAGCTGTCGGGCGTACTGGCCGCGGTGGTGCCGGTGCTCGGCATCGCGGTCGGCACGATCGTCTGGCGGACGCGGCCGCTGTTCCGCACCATGCAGACGCGGCTGGACACGGTGAACCGGGTGCTGCGCGAGCAGATCACCGGCAACCGGGTGATCCGCGCCTTCGTCCGCGACGAGTACGAGAAGGGCCGCTTCCGGGAGGCCAACACCGGTCTGACCTCGGTGTCCCTGGCGTCCGGCAAGCTGTTGGCACTGATGTTCCCGACGGTGATACTCGTCGTGAACATCTCCAGCGTCGCCGTGATCTGGTTCGGTGCGATGCGCATCGACAGCGGTGGCATGGAGATCGGTCAGCTGACCGCCTTCCTCGCGTACCTGATGCAGATCGTCATGTCCGTGATGATGGCCACCTTCATGTTCATGATGGTGCCGCGCGCCGAGGTGTGCGCGGAGCGCGTCCAGGAGGTCCTGGACACCGAGACCAGCGTGGTTCCGCCCGCGAACCCGGTGCGCGAGCTGGCCCGGCACGGGCAGCTGGAGCTGCGCGGGGCGGACTTCCGCTACCCGGGTGCCGAGGCGTCCGTGCTGCGCGGGGTGGACCTGGTGGCACGGCCCGGTGAGACGACCGCGGTGATCGGGTCGACGGGCAGCGGGAAGTCGACGCTGCTGGGGCTCGTACCGCGGTTGTTCGACGCGACGGGCGGCGAGGTGCTGGTCGACGGCGAGGACGTACGGCGCCTCGACCCGGCGCTGCTGGCCAGGACGGTCGGCATGGTGCCGCAGAAGCCGTACCTCTTCTCCGGAACCGTGGCCTCCAACTTGCGCTACGGACGCCCCGACGCGACCGACGAGGAGCTGTGGCAGGCCCTTGAGGTGGCCCAGGCCAAGGGCTTCGTGTCCGAACTGGAGGGCGGCCTGGAGGCCCCCATCACCCAGGGCGGAACGAACGTCTCCGGTGGGCAGCGCCAGCGGCTGGCGATCGCCCGCACACTGGTGCAGCGGCCCGAGATCTACCTCTTCGACGACTCGTTCTCCGCGCTCGACTACGCGACGGACGCGGCGCTGCGCGCGGCGCTCGCCCGCGAGACCGGGGACGCGACGGTGGTCATCGTCGCCCAGCGGGTGTCCACGATCCGCGACGCGGACCGGATCATCGTGCTGGACGAGGGCCAGGTGGTGGGCGAGGGGCGCCACCACGAACTGATGGCCGGCAATGAGACCTACCGGGAGATCGTGCTCTCCCAGCTGACGGAGGCGGAGGCCGCATGAGCGGGCCCGGTGGACGGATGATGATGGGACCGCCGACGACGCGGTCCATGGATTTCAAGAATTCCGGAAAGCGGCTGCTGGGACAGCTGACGCAGGACCGGAAGACGCTCTGGGGCATGATCGTCGCGATCGTCGGCAGCGTCGCCTTCTCGGTGGTCGGCCCGAAGATCCTCGGCAAGGCCACCGACCTGGTGTTCGCCGGGATCGTCGGCAGGCAGATGCCTGCCGGGGCCACCAAGGCGCAGGCCCTGGAGGCACTGCGCGCCAAGGGCGAGGACGGCATGGCCGACATGCTGTCCGGGACCGACTTCACCCCGGGACAGGGCATCGACTTCGGCGCCGTCGGGGTGGTCGCGCTGTGGGCGCTGGGCACCTTCGTCGCGGCCGGGCTGCTGATGCTGGTCGCGACCCGGCTGGCGAACCACGTGATGAACGGCACCCTGTACCGGATGCGCGAGGAGCTGCAGGACAAGCTCTCGCGGCTGCCGCTGTCGTACTTCGACCAGCAGAAGCGCGGCGAGGTGCTGAGCCGGGCGACCAACGACATCGACAACATCGGACAGACGCTCCAGCAGACGATGGGGCAGCTGCTGAACTCGCTGCTCACGATCGTCGGCGTGCTGGCGATGATGTTCTGGATCTCCCCGCTGCTGGCGCTGGTCGCGCTGGTGACCGTCCCGATGGCGATCTTCATCGCCGCGAAGATCGGCAAGAAGTCGCAGCCGCAGTTCGTGGCGCAGTGGAAGGTCACCGGCACGCTCAACGCGCACATCGAGGAGATGTACTCGGGGCACACGCTGGTGAAGGTCTTCGGGCGTCAGCAGGAGTCCGCGGCGACGTTCGCCGAGCAGAACGAGGCGCTGTACCGGGCCTCGTTCAAGGCGCAGTTCGTCAGCGGGATCATGCAGCCGGTGATGTTCTTCGTCTCGAACATCAACTACGTGCTGGTCGCGGTCGTCGGCGGCCTCCGGGTCGCCTCGGGCACCCTGTCGATCGGTGACGTGCAGGCCTTCATCCAGTACTCGCGCCAGTTCTCGATGCCGCTGACGCAGCTGGCGTCGATGGCGAACCTGGTGCAGTCGGGCGTGGCCTCGGCGGAGCGGGTGTACGAGCTGCTCGACGCGGAGGAGCAGGAAGCCGACTCGGCGGTCCAGGAGCTTCCGGAGCAGGTGCTCGGCGCCGTCTCGCTGGAGAAGGTCTCCTTCCGCTACGAGCCGGACAAGCCCCTGATCGAGAACCTGTCGCTGTCCGTCGAGCCGGGCCACACGGTCGCGATCGTCGGCCCGACGGGCGCGGGCAAGACCACGCTGGTCAACCTGCTGATGCGGTTCTACGAGGTCACGGGCGGCCGGATCGCCCTGGACGGGGTGGACATCGCGAAGATGACCCGCGCGCAGCTGCGTTCCGGCATCGGCATGGTGCTCCAGGACACCTGGCTGTTCGGCGGCACGATCGCGGAGAACATCGCCTACGGCGCCTCCTCGGCCCGCGCGGTGACGCGCGAGGAGATCGAGGAGGCGGCGCGCGCCGCGCACGCGGACCGGTTCATCCGCACCCTGCCGGACGGGTACGACACCGTGCTCGACGACGAGGGCGCGGGGGTCAGCGCGGGCGAGAAGCAGCTGATCACGATCGCCCGGGCGTTCCTGTCGGATCCGGTGATCCTGGTGCTGGACGAGGCGACCAGCTCGGTCGACACCCGTACCGAGGTGCTGATCCAGAAGGCGATGGCGCGGCTGGCGGCGGGGCGGACGTCCTTCGTGATCGCGCACCGGCTGTCCACGATCCGTGAC
Source organism: Streptomyces sp. G-G2 (assembly GCF_030063135.1). Lineage (GTDB taxonomy): Bacteria > Actinomycetota > Actinomycetes > Streptomycetales > Streptomycetaceae > Streptomyces. The sequence continues at coordinate 39,775 of NZ_JASISO010000032.1, read as the reverse complement.
GCGGACGTCATCCTGGTGATGGAGAACGGGTCGATCGTGGAACAGGGCACGCACGAGGAGCTGCTGGCGGCGGAGGGTGCGTACGCGCGCCTGTACGCGGCGCAGTTCGCGCAGGCGGTCGCCGAGGTCGACTGACCCGGCCCGTCATGAGCGGTGGGGGCGTCCGGCGGTTTTCCCGTCGGACGCCCCCTTCGTCTTCTCGTGCGGGCCGGGTCGGATCGGGGCCGGTCAGGTCGGCCGGCCAGGTCGGGGCCGACCAGATCAGGGCGCGTCCGGTCCGGTTCGGTCCTGGCCCGGCCTTCTCAGTCGAGGTAGCCGCGGAGCTGGTCGGCGAAGGCGTGGTCGCGCAGTTTGCTGAGGGTCTTGGACTCGATCTGGCGGATCCGCTCGCGGGTCACACCGAAGATCCGCCCGATCTCCTCCAGGGTCCGGGGGCGGCCGTCGGCGAGCCCGTAGCGCAGCTGGACCACCTTCCGCTCGCGCTCGCCGAGGGTGGAGAGTACGGCTTCCAGGTGTTCGCGCAGCAGGAAGAACGCGGCGGACTCGACCGGCGAGGCGGCGTCCCCGTCCTCGATCAGGTCCCCGAGCGCCACGTCGTCCTCTTCGCCCACGGGCGCGTGCAGCGAGACCGGCTCCTGAGCGAGCCGCAGCACCTCCAGGACCCGCTCGGGCGTCAGCTCCAGGTGGACGGCGACCTCTTCGGCCGTGGGCTCGTACCCGCGCTCCTGCAGCATGCGGCGCTGCACGCGGATGACCCGGTTGATCAGCTCCACCACATGGACGGGCACGCGGATGGTGCGGGCCTGGTCGGCCAGCGCGCGGGACATGGCCTGCCGGATCCACCAGGTGGCATAGGTGGAGAACTTGTACCCGCGGGCGTAGTCGAATTTCTCAACGGCCCGGATCAGCCCGAGGTTCCCCTCCTGCACGAGGTCGAGCATGGTGAGCCCGCGCCCGACGTACCGCTTCGCGACGGAGACGACGAGCCGCAGGTTGGCCTCGATCAGGCGGCGCTTGGCCATCCGGCCCATGACGACCAGTTTGTCGAGGTCAAGGACGAGTCGGGTGTCCAGGCCGGTGGCCGTAGCCAGCTTCTCCTCGGCGAAGAGGCCCGCCTCGACGGCTCGCGCGAGTTCGACCTCCTCCGCCGCGGTGAGCAGTTGGATCCTGCCTATCTCGCGCAGGTACTGCCGGAACAGATCGGCGGACGGACTGCCTCCGGCGTTGCTCTCGCTCCGCCTGCGTGGTGCGGGCACCTGTTTCACCAGCTCCAGTGCCTCGGGTTCTTCGTCCACGGCCTCGACCTCGGGCTCGGGCTCTTCCGCGGCCGCCGCGGCTCCTGTGGGCGCCGCTCCGGCCACGGCGGGTTCGGTCACGGACAGGGTCTGGGTCTGCACGGGGGCGACCTCCAGGGCTCCGAGGACTCAGGCACCGCCACTCAGTGTGGGGCACGACACATCCCTGCCACGAGGGGCGTGCGAGCACTTTCTGAGTCCGCTGCGTGACCGGATGGTTACCCCTTGGCGAGAACCGCGATGCGGCTCGGACACAAGTCCGAGGGCGGGTGCCGAACGACGGTCACCCGGCCGCGGCCGCGGGCAGCGGCTCGACCCGGACCGCGCAGACCTTGAACTCCGGCATCCGGGACACGGGGTCCAGGGCCGGGTTGGTGAGCGTGTTGGCGCGGCCCTCCCCCGGCCAGTGGAAGGGCATGAACACCGTGTCCGCGCGGATGGAGTCGGTGATCCGGGCCGGAACCACCACCCGGCCGCGGCGCGAGACCACGGCCAGCGGCTGCCCCTCGACGGCGCCGACCCGGGCCGCGAGGCGGGGGTGCAGTTCGACGAAGGGGCCGGGGGCGGCCGCGTTCAGCTCGTCCACCCGGCGGGTCTGGGCGCCCGACTGGTACTGGGCCACGACCCGTCCCGTGGTGAGCAGCACGGGGTACTCCGCGTCGGGTACCTCGGCGGCCTCCCGGTGCGAGACGGCGACGAACCGGGCCCGGCCGTCGTCGGTGGCGAACCGCTCCAGGAACAGTCGCGGCGTCCCGGGGTGCGGTTCGGCTTCCTCCGGCCCGGCCGGGCAGGGCCAGAAGACGCCCTGCTCCGCTTCGATGCGGGCGTAGGTGATGCCCGAGTAGTCCGCGGGGCCGCCCGCGGAGGCGCGGCGGAGTTCACCGAAGACCTCCTCGGGGGCGGTGGGGAACCCTTTCTCCACGCCCAGCCGGCCCGCCAGGCCGTGCAGGACGTCCAGGTCGCCGCGGACTCCGGGGGGCGGGGTGAGGGCCTGGCGGCGCAGCAGTACGCGGCCCTCCAGGCTGGTGGTCGTGCCGGTCTCCTCAGCCCACTGGGTGACCGGCAGGACCACGTCCGCGAGCGCCGCCGTCTCGGAGAGGACCACGTCCGCGACGGCCAGGAAGTCCAGCGAGCGGATCCGCTCCTCGATGTGCGCGGCGCGGGGGGCCGAGACCACCGGGTTCGAGCCCATGAGGAGCAGGGCCCGGATGTCGGTGCCGAGCGCGTCGAGGAGTTCGTACGCGCTGCGCCCGGGGCCGGGCAGGCTGTCCGGGTCCACCCCCCAGACCCCGGCGACGTGCGCGCGGGCCGCCGGGTCGGTGAGCTTGCGGTAGCCGGGGAGCTGGTCGGCCTTCTGGCCGTGTTCGCGGCCGCCCTGCCCGTTGCCCTGCCCGGTGAGACAGCCGTAGCCGGAGTACGGGCGGCCCGCGCGGCCGGTCGCCAGGCACAGGTTGATCCACGCGCCGACGGTGTCGGTGCCCTTGGACTGCTGCTCGGGCCCGCGCGCGGTGAGCACCATCGCGGTCTCCGGCTCGCAGAACATCCGGACCGTCTCGCGGAGTCTGGGCACCGGTACGCCGGTGAGCCGCTCCACCAGCTCGGGCCAGTGCGCCATGGCGGCGGCCCGCGCCTCGGGCCAGCCGGTGGTGCGCTCGGCGATGAACTCCTCGTCGGTGCGCCCCTCGGCGACCACCAGGTGGAGCAGGCCGAGGGCGAGCGCGAGGTCGGTGCCGGGGCGCGGGGCGAGGTGGAGGTCGGCCTGTTCGGCGGTGCGGGTGCGGCGCGGATCGATGACGATCAGGGTGCCGCCGTTCTCCTTGAGTTCGGTGAGGTAGCGCAGGGCGGGGGGCATGGTCTCGGCGAGGTTGGAGCCGACGAGGATCACGCAGCCGGTGCGCGGGATGTCGGCCAGGGGGAAGGGCAGGCCCCGGTCCAGGCCAAAGGCCCGCTGGTGGGCGGCGGCGGCCGAGGACATGCAGAAGCGGCCGTTGTAGTCGATCTGCGAGGTCCGCAGGACGACCCGGGCGAACTTGCCGAGCGTGTACGCCTTCTCGTTGGTGAGTCCGCCGCCGCCGAACACCCCGACCGCGTCCGGGCCGTGCTCGCGGCCCGCGCGGGCCAGGCCCCCGGCGACCGCGTCGAGGGCCGCCTCCCAGGTCGCGGGCTCCAGCTGTCCGCCCGGGCCGCGCACGAGCGGTTCGGTCAGGCGCACCCGGGAGGAGAGCACGGCGGGAGCGGTGCGGCCCTTGCCGCACAGCGCGCCCCGGTTGACCGGGAAGTCCCCGCACTCCTCCACCGTCACCGTCGGGCCCGCGCCCCCCGTTCCCGGCTCGGGCCGCAGCATCATTGCGCACTGCAGGGCGCAGTACGGGCAGTGGGTGGCGATGGCGGAGGCGGGATCCCGAGGGTGCATGCTCCCCACCCTGCGGCCGGGCTGTTACGCCGCCCGCCGCGCCCCGTTACGCGCCCGGTACGACGGCCTCAGCGTCGCGGTCACCGGCCGGTGAGGTGGCGGACGGTGAGCCCGGCCGTCCAGCCGCCGTCCACGGCCAGCTCGGCCCCGGTCATGTAGCCCGCGGCGTCGGAGAGCAGGAAGGAGACGGCCGCGGCTATCTCCTCGGGGGCACCGACGCGGCCCATCGGGGCGCCGGGGTAGTTGCCCTCGCCCGCCTCGATGCCGACGGGGGCGGTCATCGGGGTCAGTGTCATGCCCGGGTGCACCGAATTGACCCGGATCTTCGCCTCGGCCAGTTCGACGGCGCCGATCTTCGACAGGCCCCGCACGCCCCACTTGGAGGCCCCGTACCCGGCGGTGAGCGCGAGGCCGGTCAGTCCGGCGGCCGAGGAGATGTTCACGATGGAGCCGCCGCCTCCGGCGCGCAGCAGCGGGATCGCGGTCTTCATGCCGATGAAGACACCGACCAGGTTGATCTCGACGACCTGCCGGAAGCGCTCGACGCTCTCGTGCTCCAGGAACTGGCCGGTGGATATGCCCGCGTTGTTGACCAGCCCGTCGATCCGGCCGAACTCCGCGACCGTGTGGTCGAGGGCCGCCCGCCAGTCGCTCTCGCTGGTCACGTCGTGCCGGACGAAGCGCGCCGCGTCGCCGAGCTTCGCGGCGGTCTCCGCGCCCTCCGCCTCCAGCACGTCGGTGATCAGCACCCTGCCACCGCCGTCCACCACGGCCTGGGCCGCGGCGGCGCCGAGCCCCCGGGCTCCGCCGGTGATGACGACGACCTTGCCGCTCAGATCAACAACAGCCACGGTTTCACACCTCTTACAGAAAGGGATATGACTATTCGGCATACATGCCGAGCGGCGTCAGTCTGCCAGAGCCCCCAGGGCCCGCGACACCCCTTCCTCCTTCGGCCCGAGGAAGTGCGGCCGGGGCTGGAAGACCGCGTCCAGCGCCGCCTTGCCCGAGGCGAACACCTCGCGGACCCCGCCGTAGTACCAGGTCGCGTCATGCGCCTGGTCCACCCCCACCCCGTACGACTCGATGCCCGCCGACTCGCACAGCGCCACCGCCCTGCGTATGTGGAAGCCCTGACTGACCAGCACCGCCCGCTTGACCCCGAAGATCTCCCGGGCCCGCACACAGGAGTCCCAGGTGTCGAAACCCGCGAAATCGCTGACGATCCGGCCGTCCGGCACCCCGTGCCGCACGAGGTACGCGCGCATCGCGTCCGGCTCGTCATACTCCTCGCGGCTGTTGTCCCCCGTCACCAGCACGACCTTGACCCGGCCCGCCCGGTACAGCGCGGCGGCCGCGTCCAGCCGGTTCGCCAGATACGGGGTCGGCTGCCCGTCCCACAGCCCCGCCCCGAACACCACGGCCACCTGCGCGGCGGGCGCGTCGGCCGTCGTCCGCAGCCGGTCCGCGGCCGACGCGTGCGTCCACGCCGCGGGCAGCAGCGCCAGCGCGCACCCGAGCATGACCGCCTGGACCGTCCTGCGCCTCGTCCGCACCGATCCCCATCCGAACCTCATGACCGCTCCCCCCGTACGCTTTTTCAGGTCGTTCGCACGGATTGACGAACCGGCCCGGGCCCGCAGTTCCACCCGCCCCACCTTTCACTCGTACGAATGAGCGGGTGAGCAGCCGGAAAACGCCCGTCACGCCCGCGCAACGACCCGGCAACCTGGACCCGCCAGGATCGGTCCATGACGGAGCCCGCGCACCCTCCCGAACCGTTCCCGCCGCCCCACCCGTTCCCGCGGCCCACGTCGTTCCCCCTGCCCTTCCCCCTCCCGCTTCCCCCCGACGGCACCGCGGACCTGCTGACCCGGATCACGGCCCAGCTCGGCACCCAGCTCCGCGGCCTGCGCCCGCCGGGGGCCCGGCCCCACGGAGCCCCCGCATGCAGCCCACCCTCGTCGCCGTGGCCCACGGCAGCCGCGACCCCCGCGCCCTCCACGCCGTCTCGGCCCTCCTCGAACGCGTCCGTGAACTCCGCCCCCGCCTCCAGGTCCGGCTCGGTCACATAGAACTGGCCGAACCCCTCCTGGACGACACCCTCGCCGCGCTCGGCGGCCCCGGCGAAGCCGTGCTCGTGCCGCTGCTCCTCGGCCGCGGCCACCACGTCAAGCACGACCTGCCCGCGGCCGCTGCCCGCGCCCCCCACCTGCGCGTGCGCGTCGCCGCCCCTCTCGCCCCGCACCCCCTGCTCGTCGAGGCCCTGCGCGACCGCCTCCTCGAAGCGGGCTGGACCCCGGGCACCGCCGCCGTGCTGGCCGCCGCCGGGTCCCGCGACCCCGACTCGGCCGCCGACACCCGCCGCACCGCCGCGCTGCTCTCCGAACGCCTCGGCGGGGTCCCCGTCGTCCCCGCCTACGCCTCCGCCGCCGCGCCGACCGTGCCCGAGGCGCTGCGCGCCCTCACCGCCCGCGGCCACCACCGGATCGCCGTGGCCTCGTACTTCACCGCGCCGGGCCACTTCTCCGGCCGCTGCGCCGAGGCCGCTCCCGGCCCGGCCGCCGATCCGCTCGGCGCCCACCCGGCACTGGCGCGCCTGGTCCTGCACCGCTACGACGCGGCCCTGGCCGCCCCCCTCGGACCCACCGGCCACCGGGAACTGGCCACCGCCCGAGCGGCCGGGTTCGTTCGTATTGCTCGGATTGTCGGTGTCTCCGGTTAACGTCTGAGCATGGAAGGCATGGAAGGCACCACACCCGTCCCGTCACCCGCGTCGTACGACCCGGCCGCCACCGAGCGCTGGGCCACCGAGCCCGACAAACGCCCCGGCCGGACCGCCTTCCAGCGCGACCGCGCCCGCGTACTGCACTCCGCCGCCCTGCGCCGCCTCGCCGGAAAGACCCAGGTGGTCACCCCCGGCACCCGTTCCCACGACTGGGACGCCAGCCCCCGTACCCGGCTCACCCACTCCCTCGAATGCGCCCAGGTCGGCCGGGAACTGGGCTGGGCCCTGGGCTGCGACCCCGATCTCGTCGAAGCCGCCTGCCTCTCGCACGACCTGGGCCACCCGCCCTTCGGGCACAACGGCGAGGAAGCCCTCAACGAATTCGCCAAGGACTGCGGCGGCTTCGAGGGCAACGCCCAGTCGCTGCGCCTGCTGACCCGGCTGGAGCCCAAACGGTTCGCCCCGCACCCGGACACCGGCGACATGGTCAGCGTCGGCCTGAACCTCACCCGCGCCTGCCTCGACGCCGCGACCAAGTACCCGTGGGCCCGCGGCGACCACCCGACCGACCCCGGCTCGGTGAAGTTCGGGGCGTACGAGGACGACCTGCCCGTCTTCGAGTGGCTGCGCCGCGGCGCGCCCGCCGACCGCAAGTGCTTCGAGGCGCAGGTCATGGACTGGGCGGACGACGTGGCGTACTCCGTCCACGACTTCGAGGACGGTCTCCACGCGGGCCACCTCGACCCCAACCTGCTCTTCGCCGAGCCCGAGCGGGACGCGATCTGGCGGGTGGCCATCGGACGCTACGTACCGGCGGACACGGACCCCGAGGAACTGCGCGCGGCCCTCGACCGGCTGATGGACCAGGAGTGGTGGCCCCACGGATACGACGGCTCCGCGGTCGCGCAGGCCCGCCTGAAGGACGCCACCAGCCAGCTGATCGGCCGTTTCTGCCAGGCCGCCGAGGGCGCCACCCGCGCGGCCTGGGGCACCGGACGGCTCACCCGGTACGGCGCCGAGCTGGTCGTCCCCCGCGAGGCCCGCAACGAGTGCGCCGTCCTGAAGGCCGTCGCCGATCTGTACGTGATGCAGCGCGACGAACAAGAGCGGCTGCGGGCCGACCAGCGCGTCGTCCTGGCCGAACTCGCCGAGGCGCTCAGCGCCCGCGCGCCCGAGGGCCTGGACCCGCAGTTCCGCGCCACCTTCGACGCCGCGCCGGACGACACGGCCCGTAAACGCGCGGTCATCGACCAGATCGCCTGCCTCACCGACGCCGCGGCGCGCTCCCTGCACGCGCGTATCACCCTGCCCCGGCGACGCGCCGAGAGGTGAGCCGATCGGGCCACTGCCCCTTCACGCGGCAGGCTCAGTGCGGGACGCTCGCATGTGGTCGCATGTGGCGTAGAGGTTATGAGGAGGCATCAGGTGGTCGACGCACACCGGACGTTCGTCATCGTCGGCGGGGGGCTGGCCGGGGCAAAGGCGGCTGAAACGCTGAGGTCGGAGGGGTTCACCGGCCGGGTCATCCTGATCGGCGACGAGCGCGACCATCCGTACGAACGGCCACCCCTGTCCAAGGGGTACCTCGCGGGCAAGGAGGAACGCGAGAGCGTGTTCGTGCACGAGCCGACCTGGTACGCCCGGGCCGACATCGAACTGCACCTCGGTCAGCCCGCCGTCCAGCTCGACCGGGACGCCAAGAAGGTCGTGCTCGGCGACGGAACCGTCGTGCACTACGACCGGCTGCTGCTGGCCACCGGCTCCGAACCGCGCCGCCTCGACATCCCCGGCACCGATCTGGCCGGGGTCTACCACCTGCGCCGCCTCGCCCACGCGGAACGGCTGCGCGGCGTACTGGCCACCCTGGGCCGGGAGAACGGCCACCTGCTGATCGCCGGAGCGGGCTGGATCGGGCTGGAGGTCGCGGCCGCCGCCCGCGGGTACGGCGCCGAGGTCACCATCGTGGAACCCGAGGCGACCCCGCTGCACGGGGTGCTCGGCCCGGAACTGGGCCGGATCTTCGCCGACCTGCACAGCGAGCACGGCGTCCGCTTCCACTTCGGCGGCCGCCTCACCGAGATCAGCGGCCGGGACGGCATGGTGCTGGCCGCCCACACCGACGACGGCGAGGAGCACCCGGCGCACGCGGTGCTCGCCGCGATCGGCGCCGCCCCGCGCACCGCGCTCGCCGAGACCTCCGGGCTCGCGCTGATCGACCGGGAGCACGGCGGCGGCATCGCGGTGGACGCCTCGCTGCGCACCTCCGACCCGGACGTCTTCGCCGCGGGTGACGTGGCCGCCGCCCACCACCCGCTGATGGGCACCCGGCTGCGGGTGGAGCACTGGGCCAACGCGCTCAACGGCGGCCCGGCCGCGGCGCGGGCCATGCTGGGCCAGGAGGTCTCGTACGACCGGGTGCCGTACTTCTTCTCCGACCAGTACGACGTGGGCCTGGAGTACTCGGGTTACGCGCCGCCCGGCGCGTACGACCAGGTGGTGATCCGCGGTGACGTGGCCAAGCGGGAGTTCATCGCCTTCTGGCTGTCCGGGGGCCGGGTGCTCGCGGGCATGAACGTGAACGTGTGGGACGTCACCGAGCCCATCCAGGCGCTGATCCGCGCGGGGGTGGAGGTCGACCACCACGCGCTCGCGGACCCGACGGTTCCATTGTCCTCGCTGGTCACACCCCTGGAGGGGGCGGCGGGCTAGGCCGGGAAACCGTCCGGCGGGGCGGGCCGGACGGCCGGGCCGGCGCCCCGGGCGGTCCGGCCGGGCACCCTCCGGGGGTCACCGGAGGGTGCTGGCAGGATTGTCCGAGCCCGGCCGTAGACTTCACGGGTGGCAGGCAGGATCAACGACGACGATGTGAAGGCGGTCCGGGACGCGGTCCCGATCGACGCCGTCGTGTCCGAGTACCTCCAGCTCCGCAACGCGGGCGGCGGCAACCTCAAGGGCCTCTGCCCCTTCCACGACGAGAAGTCCCCGTCGTTCCAGGTCAGCCCCAGTAAGGGGCTCTACCACTGCTTCGGCTGCCAGGCGGGCGGGGACACCCTCGACTTCATCATGAAGATCGACCACCTGTCCTTCTCCGAAGCGGTCGAACGGCTGGCGGGCACCGGCGGAATCACCCTGCGGTACGAGGAGGGCGGCTACACCCCCGGCCAGAGCGGACGCGGCGAACGCATCCGGCTGGTCGAGGCGAACAAGGCCGCCGCGCAGTTCTACCTCGACCAGCTGGAGAGCCCCGAGGCGGAGATCGGCCGCAAGTTCCTGGCCGAACGCGGCTTCGACCAGGCGGCGGCCGCGCACTTCGGGGTCGGCTACAGCCCGGCGGGCTGGGACCACCTCACCCGCTTCCTGCGCGGCAAGGGCTTCAGCGACAAGGAACTGATCCTCTCCGGCCTGTCCCAGGACAGCCGCAGCGGCAAGCCCATCGACCGTTTCCGCGGACGGCTGATGTGGCCCATCCGCGACATCACGGGCGAGGTCGTCGGCTTCGGCGCGCGCAAGTTGCGCGACGACGACAACGGCCCCAAGTACCTGAACACGCCCGAGACTCCGATCTACAAGAAGTCCCAGGTGCTGTACGGCATCGACCTGGCCAAGAAGGAGATCGCCAAGACCTCCAGCGCGGTCGTGGTGGAGGGCTACACCGATGTGATGGCCTGCCACCTGGCCGGGGTCACCACCGCGATCGCGACCTGTGGCACAGCGTTCGGCGGGGATCACATCAAGATCCTCCGGCGGCTCCTCATGGACAACGCCACGGCCGAGGTGATCTTCACCTTCGACGGTGACGCGGCCGGGCAGAAGGCGGCGCTGCGAGCCTTCGAGGACGACCAGAAGTTCGCCGCCGAGACCTCGATCGCGATCACCCCGGGCGGCATGGACCCCTGCGACCTGCGGCTCGCGGAGGGCGACGCGGCCGTGGCCTCGCTGGTGTCCTCCCGCACCCCGCTGTTCGAGTTCGCGCTGCGGCAGATGGTGGCCCGGCACAACCTGGAGAACCCGGCGGGCCGCGCGGCCGCGCTCGACGAGGCCGCCCCGGTGGTGGCCGCCATCAAGAACATCGCGATCCAGCACGAGTCGGCGGTCCAGCTCGCCGGGATGCTGGGCATCCGCGACGAGCAGTTCGTGGTCAAGCGGGTCGCCCAGGTGGCCCGCTGGGCCCGCGACCGGGGCGGCCGCCCCGGGCAGGGCCAGCAGCAGGGCGGCAGGCCCACCCGGCCCGGGCACGAGCAGGCCGCCCCGGAACCGGCCGCGCACACCCCCGGCCCCGCGCTGAACCTGCGCAGCCCGGCCCACCGCACCGAGCGCGAGCTGCTCAAGCTGGCGCTGCAGCGCCCGGCCCTGGTCTCGCCGGCCTTCGACGCCTACGGGCCCGACGAGTTCACCGCCCCGCCCTACGCGACGGTCCGCCAGGCCATCCAGGACGCGGGCGGCACCTCCCTGGGGACCGACGACTACCTCGCCCGGGTCCGTGACGCGGCGCCCAACGACACCGTCCGCGCCATGGTCACCGAGCTGGCCGTGGAGGCCATCCACGCCAAGAACGTGGACGAGATCTATGCCGGGGTCCAACTGGTCCAGGTCCGGCTCCGCGCGGTCGACCGCCGGGTGCACGACGTCCAGGGCACCATGGCCCGGCTCGGCCCGAACGCCCCGGCGGAGCAGGCCGCGGCCGTCCAGGAAGAGCTGTGGGTGCTCCAGCAGTACGGCCAGCGGCTGCGCAACCGCGGAGCCGAAGGCCTGTAGGTCCGTAGGTCCGTAGGCCGCCCAGGGTGGTAGGACCGTAGGCCGCCGACGGCCCGTACGACGGTAGGTCCGTTGGCCGGTGGGTCCGTTGACGGCCGTAGCCCTAGGACCCGTAGGCCGCGCGCCCCGTCGGTCCGGGCCGGTTGCGCCAGTCCCCGCCCGGGATCGGGGTGCCGGTCGCGGTCAGGGTCGCGGCCAGTCGCGGAGCCGCCAGGTAGACCCACGCCGCGGTCCCGCTCCCGTCGGGGCGCAGGGTGGTGCGCCGGACCCGCTCGTAGAGGTTCAGCGGGCTGCCCGGACCGTGGAAGTCCTCCAGCCGGTCCAGCTCCGCCAGGAGCCGCGCGTACTGCCCCGGCGCGGGGACGATCAGCTCGCCCGCCGTCCGGGCTCCGGGGCACTGGACGGCGTACGGATAGCCCGGACCGTCGTAGAGCCGTGCGTCCGGGAGACGGGCGGGCTCCTCGGCGCGGGTACGGCCGCGCAGGAAGAGGTCGTGGTTGACCTCGCCGGGGCGCAGGGTGCCGTAGACGAAGAACGGCAGCTCCTCCCCGGCGCCCCGGTCCGCTTCTTGTGGCCGATCGACCGATGTCATGGAGGTCCCCCCTCGACTAGAACGGTGGTGAGCGGGCGAAAAGGGCTTCCGGCCCGGCCGGATGTCCCGGCCCCGCCCGCTCGCACCACCGTACGCACGGCTGTTACCGGACCGCCCGGTGCCCGTGACAGCCGCCTCCTGCGGTCGGTACGTCCACACCTCCCCCCAGCCCACAGGTCCCCCTCACCCATGAACCGACTGCCCCGCCCGAGCACCGCCGTCCTGTTGTGCGCCTGCGCGCTCGCCGCCGTCGGCGGCTGCGCCGCACCCGGCGGCCTGGGCCCCGGCGAACCCGCGCCCGCCGTCTCCGCGCAGCCCCGGCCCGAACCGCTCTGGCCCGCCTGGACCGACACGACCTCGACGGCGCCCGGCGCGGCGGTCGGCAAGCGCGAGCCAGCGCCGCAGCCGCTCAAGGGCGATCTCCAGGTGCCCGCGGGCGGACTCGGGGCCATGGACGTGCTGGACGTCCTGCGGGCCGACCCGCTGATGCGGCCGTACGTCAAGGGCGGCTCGATCAACGCCCCCGGGCGGGCCGGGATCCGCCCGCCGGTCCACCACGACCTCACGGGGAACGGCGCCCTGGAGCTGATCGCCGCCGCCGACACCGCGAGCGGGCGCTCCGTCCTGGCCGTGTACACGGTGGCCGGGGGGAGGATCGTCCCCGTCCTGCACACCAGCGGACTGCGCATGGAGGCCGAGGCGATCGGCACCGACCTGCTCGTGCGGACGAACACCAACGAGGGCATCGAGCAGGCGGTCCGGTTCCGCTGGGACGGGGAGCGGATGACGGTCGTCAGCGAGGAGAAGCGGTACGACACATCGGCGCCCCGCACCGAGCCGCGGGCCCGGAACACGCCCGCTCCCTCGGCACCTGCCCCCGCACCTTCCGCCCCCGCCCCCAGCCCCGAGTCCTCGCGGTGAGGCGCGCCGTGCTCCCCTTCCGCCGCCGCCTCCAGGCACTCGGCCTGCGCTGGAAGATCGCCGCGCTGCTCGCCGTCGGGTGCTCGCTGGTCGCGGTCACCATCGGGATCTTCATCCACCAGGCGCGGGCCCAGCAGGTGGCCGATTCCGCCCGGGCGTCCGCGACCGCCCAGCTGATCCGGGTCCGCCAGGTGTACGAGCTGACCGGCAGGCTCGACCACGCCAAGACGGGCGAGACCTCGGCCGAGACCAACTCCCCGCGGCTCCCGTCGGTCCTGCGCGACACCGCGCTCGCCGGGCGGCGCTCCACCTACCTCGACATGGGCGGGGACCACCCGGCGGTGTGGGCCGCCCGCCCGGTCGGCGCCAAGGACGTGCTGTCGGTGTGCCTTTCGCTGGTCGGGGAGCGCGGCGAGCTGGTGGAACTGGACCAGCAGCTCGTGGCCTACGGCGTCGTGGTGGTCGCGCTCGCGGCCGTCGGCGGGGCGCTCCTGGCCAGCAGGCTCAGCAAGGGCCTGCGGGCCGCCGCCGAGACGGCACGCCGGATCAGCGCGGGCGAGCTGGACGCGCGGATCGGCGCTTCGGGGGTGCCGGGCAGCCGCGACGAGGTGGCCGAGCTGTCCTCGGCGGTGGACACGATGGCGGCCAGTCTCCAGCGACGGCTGGAGGCCGAGCAGCGGTTCACCGCGGACGTCGCGCACGAACTGCGCACCCCGCTGACCGGCCTGCACACCGCGGCCGAGCTGCTGCCCGAGGGGCGCCCGACGGAACTGGTACGGGACCGGGTGGCCGCCCTGCGCACCCTCACCGAGGACCTGCTGGAGGTGGCCCGGCTGGACGCGGACCGGGAGGAACCGGTGCTGGATGTGCACCCGCTGGCCCCGCTGGTCGTCTCGGTCACCGAGCGCTCGGGAGTGGCGGCCGAGATCACCCTGGCCGGACCCGGACCCGGACCCGGTTGCGGTTCCGGGACCGCAACCGGGGAGGGGGCGGAGGCCGGGGCGGGGGCGTACGTACGGACCGATACCCGGCGCCTGGAGCGCATCCTGGGCAACCTGCTGGTCAACGCCCGCAAGCACGGCGGCGGCGCGGTGGAGGTCACCGTGCGGGGGAGCACGGTCGCGGTACGGGACCACGGCCCCGGCTACCCGGAGAAGCTGCTGCGCGAGGGACCCCAGCGCTTCCTGACCGGGACGGTCGAGCGCGGGCACGGCACGGGCCTGGGTCTGACCATCGCTCTGGGGCAGGCCCAGGTCATCGGAGCCCGGGTGGAACTGTCCAACCCGGTCGGCGGGGGCGCCCGCGCCTTGGTGACGCTGCCGCCGGGCCCGGCACCCTCCGGAACGCCCTGAGCCGCCCGCACCGACGGAGACCGCTCCCACCGCCCGCACCACCCGACTCCCCGGCACCACCCGCGCGCGGGCGCACCACCCGTACCAGTGGCACGACCCGCACGACCCGCACGACCCGCACCGCCTGCGCGGGCCGCACCACCCGACCTCCCGCACCGGAGGCCCGTCACCCGGACGGGGCGGGGGCACCCGGATGGCCCCGGAGCGGGTCTGACGTGCCGTGATGGCGTGACACGCCCGGACCGGAGCGGAATCTGACGGGCCATCAGGAGGCGCCCGGCGCCCGCCCGGGCTTACCTCGGAACACGACCCCGCGTCTTCCAGGAGCCCCCATGCGCCGCCGCACCGCCCACGTGCTCACCGCCGCCGCACTGACCGCCGTCGCCTTCGCCGGTCCGGTCGCGGGCGCGGTCGCCGCCGCGGACCTCGGCGTGGGGAGCTTTGCGGCCGGGGACTTCGCCCCGCTGGAGATCTGGCCCAAGTCGGCCGCCCCCGGCACCACCGTCACCGTGAACACCCCCGCGTGCGGGCGCTCCGGCCGTGCTGAGGGCGACGCGTCGACGGTCGGCGGCGGCCGGTTCACCCTGGTCCCGGGTACCCGCAAGGAGGTGGTCGTGGGCCAGTTCCAGGTCGCCCGCGACACCCCACCGGGCGCCTACGGGATCGGCGTGACCTGCGAGGACGGCAAGTTCGCCACCGGTGACCTGGTCGTGGCCGAGCACGGCCCGCAGGGTCACGTGCGGACGGGGGTGGGCGGTGGCACGACGACCACCGCCGACCCCACCAAGATCGCGGCGGGAGCGGCAGCACTGGCCGTGGCCGCCGTTGGCGGTACCTGGCTCCTGCGTCGCCGGGCGAGCGGCACGCGGAGCTGAGGAACGGATGCCCGCCGCGGCTTCCGCCGCGGTCCCTCCGGTACCGCCCCACCGTCGCCCGCCCCCGCGAGGTCCCCCCCGTTCGCGGGGCCGGGCGACGGACACCTCTTCCGAAAGGAGACCCCTCCGGGGCTCCCCCGACCCGTGACCACCACGGACACCGCCCCCACCACCGTCACCAAAGACACCCCAAGCAGCACAGGCAGCACAGGCAGCACAGGTATCAAGGGGGCACGTATGCGCACCTCCGGCCGACACCACCACCCCCGCCTCAACTCCCACCTCACCCCCCGCATCCACCCCCGCATCCGCTCCCGCCTCAGCCTCCGCCGCCGTCCCACGGGAGCCCGGGGCGGCGGGCTCGTCGCCCTCGCCGCCTGCATCGGAATCTGGCTGGTCACCAGCGGCTCCGCCGAACCGGTCCACCCGCCCCAGCCCTCCCCCGCCGACGCGATGACCGCGAAGCCCCTCGACCCGCGGCACATCGCCCCGCTGCCCAGCTCCCCGCCGACCCGGATCCGGATCCCCTCCATCCGGGTGGACGCCCCGCTGACCGGCCTCGGACTGGTGGCGGACGGCAGCCTGGAGGTCCCGCCGCCCGCCCGCCGCGACCTCGCGGGCTGGTACCGCGACGGCACCACCCCGGGCGCCACCGGCACGGCGGTCATCGCGGGGCACGTCGACCACGCCACCGGCCCGGCGGTGTTCTACCGCCTGGGCTCGCTGCGCCGCGGGGCGACGATCGAGGTGGCCCGCGCGGACGGACGTACCGCCGTGTTCACCGTCCACGCCGTGGCGGTCTACGACGCCACCGCCTTCCCGGACCGGCTGGTCTACGGGCCCGTACCGCGCGCCGAACTGCGCGTGATCACCTGTGGCGGCGGCTTCTCGCCGCGCACCGGCTACCAGGGCAACGTGGTGGTCTTCGCCCACCTCACCAGCACGTACTGACGTCCGAACGCCGCGTACGGGCGGACGACCGGGCCGCTCAGCCCCACTGCTCCAGGCCGAGCTTCACGACCAGCGCGCTCACCACCGTCAGCAGCACGATCCGGACGAAGCCGCTCCCCTTCTTCACCGCCATCCGCGCGCCCGTCATGCCGCCGATCAGGTTGAACGCGGCCATCAGGGCGGCCAGCTGCCACATGACCTGGCCCTTGGAGGCGAAGACGGCGAGGGCTCCGGCATTGGTCCCGACGTTCACGATCTTGGCGGTCGCCGAGGCCGTGAGCAGGTCGAGGTGGAGCAGCGCGGTGAGCGCGAGGACGAGGAAGGTGCCGGTGCCCGGGCCGATCAGGCCGTCGTAGAAGCCGATGCCGAGGCCCGCCAGGGCGATCGCGGCGACGATCCGGCGACCGCTGACGGGCCCGGGGGCGGGGGCGGAGCCGAAGCCGGGGCGGAAGATGACGAACGCGGCGACCAGCAGCAGGACCACCATGATCACCGGGCGCATCGTGTCCTTGCTGAACACTCCGGCGAGCAGCGCCCCGCCCGCGGCCCCGGCCATCGCGGCCAGGCCGATCCGGACGGCGATCTTCACGTCGACGGGGGCCTTGCGGGCGTACGTCACCGCCGCGCCCGTGGTGCCGACGATGGCCACCGCCTTGTTGGTGCCGAGTGCGTGCGTCAGCGGAACGTTCGCCGGGAGGCCGAGCATGAGGGCGGGCAGGAGCAGCAGTCCGCCGCCGCCGACCACCGCGTCGATCCACCCCGCGGCGGCCGCGGCAGCGCACAGCACGATGATCATGGTTATTGATATGTCAGGCACGGCCCGACCTTATGGAGCGGGTGACTGCAAGGGCCATCAATCCCGCGAAACTTGCGCAAGGTTTGAGCTTGGACCTGCGGGAACACGGTCCGGTGCGGTCGGCGCCGACGGATTCACCACCGCCGTCAGCATCGTCGCGGCGAGCACGCTGGCCAGCCCGAGCCCGGCGGCCACCCGCCGCGCGGGCGGTACGGACGCCAGGGCGGGCAGCAGCGTCACCCGCACCGGGGGTTTGCGGTGCCGGGCGCGCGGCGTGGCGGCCGTCGCGGGGGCCGGGGGGCGCTCGGGGGCTTCGACCGACAGGGCGACGTGCAGCGGATGACGCATGGAGCGGTCACCTCTCGTAGGCGGTTCGATCGAAGGCGGCCGCTCAGGGATCCGGCCGCTCAAGGCCCGGACGCCCAAGGCCCAGGCGCTCACGGCCCGGACACCCGAGGCCCGGGCGCCCGAGAGCCCGGCCATCAGGCGCTGAAGCATTCGGAATGGATACGTCCGCCAGGCACCCCGGCCCGCAGCAGCGCGGCCCGGGTCGCCGCGCCCATCGCGGGCGGCCCGCACAGGTAGACGTCGTGCTCGGCGAGGCCGGGCACCAGGTCGGCCAGCGCCCGCAGGGCCAGCGGATCACCCCCGGCCACCGCGGGGAGGTGCCCCCCTGCCGCGTCCGAGGGACCGAGCAGATAGTGCAGCCGGGCCTGCCGCCCGGCGGCGATGGCTTCCAGCTCCGCACGCAGCACGAGGTGCTCCTCGGCCCGGGCCCGGTAGAGCAGGGTGATGTCACCGGGCCCGCCGGGCAGGGTCTCGAACAGGGCCCGCATCGGGGCGATCCCGACCCCGCCCGCGATGAGCAGCACCCGCGGCCGGGTCCGGCGGGCCGCGGTGAGCGCGCCGAAGGGGCCGGTGGCCAGGACCCGGGTGCCGGGGCGCAGCCTGCGGATCCGGCGGGTGTGGCCGCCCAGCGCCTTGACGGTGATCCGGAGCGTGTTGCCGCGGACCGGTGCGGAGAGGGAGAACGGCAGGGCGGTGTGCCAGAGGCGCCGCTGGAGGAAGCGCCAGCGCAGGAACTGCCCTGCCTCGGCCCGCAGTTCGGCCAGGTGGGCGCCGTACATGACCACGGACACCACCCCGGGCCCCTCGTCGCGGACCTCCAGCACCCGCAGCGCGTGCCGCAGGGCCTGGCGTACGGGCACCACGCCCCGGTACCAGAGCAGCAGGACCGCGACCACCGTGTGCGCGAGGGCCCAGAACCAGGCGACCGGACCCAGATCGGGACCGGCGAGCTGGTGGACGAAGCCGAGGGCGGCGGCGAGGTAGACCAGCAGGTGCACCCCGCGCCAGGTTTCGTGGGAGACCCGGCCGCGTACCGCCCGGGCGGAGGTCACCCCGACGCACACCAGCAGGGCGGTGGCGACGGCCGCGGCTGCGAGCGCCGGGTACCCCAGGAGGTCCCGGGCGGCGGAGAGCACGTCGAGCCCGCTGTGCACGGCGTACCCGAGGAGGGCGAAGAGGGCGTGGCCGAAGCAGAGCAGCAGGACGTGGCGGCCGCCGAAGGCGTGCCAGCGGGCCAGCCGGTCGGCGCCGACGCCGTGTTCGACGGCGGGGACCCGGGCCATCAGGAAGAGCAAGACGAGGACCCCGTACCCGGCGAGCAGGCCGGTCAGGTGCGCGGCGGTGGCGAAGAGGGCGTCGAGCCGGGCGGAGGGGTGCACCTGCACGGCCCACAGCAGGGTCACCAGCACGGCTCCGGCGGCCGCGCCCGCCGTGAGCTGCCCTCCCGCGTCGAGCGCCGCTCCCCGATCCCTCGGACCTGCCGTTCCCGCAGCCCCGCCCCGCCCCACCGCATCTCGCATACGGGCCACGCTAGGTGCCCCGGACCCGCTCCGGATGATCCTTAAGGCGGCCTTGAGGAACGCCTCACGGCCCCTTAACCCGGACGCTGAGCCGCGCGTTCCGTCCGGGTAACAGCGAGGATGCGGCAGGGAAACAGCGGACACGCAGGCTGGGGCCATGACCTCGCAACAGCGTGTGGTGGTGATCGGCGGCGGCCTGGCGGGCCTGCGGCTGGCGGCCCGGCTCGGCGGTGACGCCGCGGTGACGATCCTCGGTGAGGAACCGCACGTCCCCTACAACCGGGTGCTGCTGGCCGAGGTCCTCGCGGGCCGGTACGCACCGGAGGTGACCGCCCTCCCCGCCCCCGGCCCGGCGCTGCGCCGGGGCGTGCGGGCGGTCCGCATCGATCGCGCCGACCGGACCGTCCACTGCGACGACGGCAGCGCGTGGCGCTACGACGTCCTGGTCCTGGCCACCGGTTCCAACCCGGTACTGCCGCCCCTGCGCGGCCTGTTCGAGCCCGACGGGCGGGACCTCCCCGACGGGGTGCACGCCTTCCGCACCATGGACGACTGCCTCGCCCTGGACTCCGCCCTCACCGCCCGCCCCGGAGCCAACGCGGTCGTCATCGGCGGCGGGCTGCTCGGGGTCTCCGCCGCCCGCGCCCTCGCGGAACGCGGGGCACGGGTGGTGCTGGCCCAGCAGGGCACCCGGCTGATGGAGCGCCAGCTCGACGCGGACGCCTCGGCCCTGCTCCACACCCACCTGGGGGAACTCGGCGTCGAGATCCACACCGAGTGCCGGGTGCGCGGACTGACCACCCGGGCCGCCGGAACCGGCCGCCGGGTCACCGGGGTCGACCTCGCCGTCGGCCTCCACCTGGACGCCGACCTCGTCGTCCTGGCCTGCGGGGTACGTCCCCGCACCGGTCTGGCCCGGGCCGCGGGACTCGACGCACGCAAAGGAGTGGTGGTCGACGACCGGCTGCGGACCGCCGATCCCCGGATCCACGC
Source organism: Streptomyces sp. G-G2 (assembly GCF_030063135.1). Lineage (GTDB taxonomy): Bacteria > Actinomycetota > Actinomycetes > Streptomycetales > Streptomycetaceae > Streptomyces. Next base: position 20,236 of record NZ_JASISO010000032.1, on the reverse strand, counting down.
CATCGGCGACTGCGCCGAGCACGCGGGCCGGGTCTACGGTCTCGCCGGGCCCGCGCTGGAGCAGGCCGACGCCCTGGCCGCCGTCCTCACCGGCGGCGCCCCGGCCCCCACGACGTACGGCGGGACCCGCGCCCTCACCCGGCTCACCCTCTCCCGGGGTCCGCGCCCGCTCGACCTCGCCGCCTTCGGCGAGACCACCGCGCTGCCCGGAGACGACGTGGTCCGCCTCGCCGACGCCACCCGCCGCACCTACCGCAAGGTCGTCGTCCGAGGCGACCGCCTGGTCGGCGGGGTCCTGCTCGGCGAACTCTCCGCCGTCGGAGCCCTCGCCCGTACCTGGGAGGACGACGAACCCCTGCGCGCGACCGACGACCTCTTCCACCTGATCACCGACGACGGAGGCGCCTGACCATGGCCGCACCCACGACGCCCACCCCCTCGATCGTGCTCATCGGGCACGGCATGGTCGGGCAGCGCTACCTCGAAGCGCTGGCCGAGCGCGGGGCGACGGCCTCCCACCGGATCACCGTGCTCTGCGAGGAGCCGCGCCCGGCCTACGACCGCGTCCACCTCACCTCGTACTTCTCCGGCAGCAGCCCGGAGGACCTCTCGCTCACCCCCGCCGGGTTCATGGCGGAGCACGGCATCGCGCTGCACCTGGACGACCCCGCCGAGCATGTCGACCGGGCGGCGCGCACGGTCACCTCGCGCTCCGGGCAGGTCTTCCCCTACGACGTCCTCGTCCTGGCGACCGGCAGCTACCCCTTCGTACCGCCCGTGCCCGGCAAGGACGCCCCCGGCTGCTTCGTCTACCGCACCATCGAGGACCTCCTCGCCATCGAGGAGTACGCCGAGGGCCGCACCAGCGGCGCGGTGATCGGCGGCGGCCTGCTCGGCCTGGAGGCGGCGGGCGCGCTCCAGGGGCTCGGACTGGCCACCCGGATCGTGGAGTTCGCGCCCCGGCTGATGCCCGCGCAGATCGACGAGGGCGGTGGCGCGGCCCTGCTGCGCACCATCGAGTCCATGGGCCTGACCGTCCACACCGGCGTCGGCACCCAGGAGGTGCTCACCGGAGCGGACGGCTCCGTCAGCGGTATGGCACTCTCCGACGGCTCCTCGGTCGATACGGAACTCGTCGTCTTCTCCGCCGGGGTCCGCCCCCGCGACCAGCTCGCCCGCGCCGCCGGACTCGACGTCGGCGAACGCGGCGGAATCGCCGTCGACGCCCGCTGCCGCACCTCCGACCCGCACGTCTACGCGATCGGCGAATGCGCCCTGGCCACCGACGGCCGGGTCTACGGCCTGGTCGCGCCCGGCTACGAGATGGCCGAGACCGCCGCCGAGGACCTCCTGGGCCGGGACCGGGAGTTCACCGGAGCCGACCTCTCCACCAAGCTCAAGCTGCTCGGCGTCGACGTGGCCTCCTTCGGCGACGCCCACGGCGCCACCCCCGGCTGCCTGGACGTCGTCTACTCCGACTCCCGCTCCGGTGTGTACAAGAAGCTCGTCGTCTCCCCCGACGGCGTCCTGCTCGGCGGGGTCCTCGTCGGCGACGCCGACTCCTACGGACTGCTGCGCCCGCTCACCGGCAGCGTGCCGCCGGCCGCCCCCGAGCAGCTCGTCCTGCCCGCCGGAATCGGCTCCGCCACCCAGCTGGGGCCCGCCTCGCTGCCCGACCACGCGGTCATCTGCTCCTGCCACAACGTCACCAAGAAGGCCATCACCGCCTGCTCCACCCTCCCCGAGGTCAAGAAGTGCACGAAGGCGGGCACCGGCTGCGGCAGTTGCCTCAAGGTGATCGGCCAGCTGCTCCCGGCCGCCACCGACAAGGGGCTGTGCGGCTGCTTCTCCTTCAGCCGCGCCGAGCTGTACGAGATCGTCCGCACCCTGCGCCTGACCTCGTACGACGCCCTCCTCGACAGTCACGGGCGGGAGTCGGCGCGCGGCGGCGACGGGTGCGAGGTCTGCAAGCCGACGATCGGGTCGATCATCGCCTCGCTCGCTCCGACGGTCGGCGCGAGCGGCTACGTACTGGCCGGTGAACAGGCCGCGCTCCAGGACACCAACGACCACTTCCTCGCCAACCTCCAGCGCAACGGCTCGTACTCGGTCGTCCCGCGCATCCCCGGCGGCGAGATCACCCCGGACAAGCTGATCGTGATCGGCGAGGTGGCCCGCGACTTCGGCCTCTACACGAAGATCACCGGCGGTCAGCGCATCGACCTCTTCGGCGCCCGCGTCGACCAGCTCCCGCACATCTGGGCGCGCCTCGTCGAGGCCGGGTTCGAGTCCGGTCACGCCTACGGCAAGGCCTTGCGCACGGTGAAGTCCTGCGTGGGACAGACCTGGTGCCGCTACGGCGTCCAGGACAGCGTGCGCATGGCCATCGACCTGGAACTGCGCTACCGGGGGCTGCGCGCGCCGCACAAGCTCAAGTCGGCGGTGTCCGGCTGCGGCCGCGAGTGCGCGGAGGCGCAGAGCAAGGACTTCGGGGTGATCGCCACCGCGAGTGGCTGGAACCTGTACGTCGGCGGCAACGGCGGAGCCACCCCGCGGCACGCGGACCTGCTGGCCCAGGACCTGTCCGACGCCGAGCTGGTCCGGCTCATCGACCGGTTCCTGATGTTCTACATCCGCACCGCCGACCGCCTGGAGCGCACCTCCGCCTGGCTGGAGCGGCTGGAGGGCGGCCTGGATCACCTGCGGGACGTGGTCGTCCACGACGCCCTCGGGCTGTGCGGGGAGCTGGAGGCCCTGATGGCCGACCACGTGGCGCACTACCGGGACGAGTGGGCGGAGACCCTGGAGGACCCCGAGCGGCTGCGGCGGTTCGTGTCCTTCGTCAACGCGCCCGGCGCCCCCGACCCGACCGTGAAGTTCGTCGCCGAACGCGACCAGGTCAAGCCCGACCTGACGTTTCTGACCCTGGCACCCCTGGGAGGGACCCGATGACCGTCGAACTGCGCGTGGCGGAAGGCTGGCTGGAGGTGTGCGCGTACACCGCGCTCACCCCGGGGCGCGGGGTGGCGGCCCTGCTCCCGGACGGGACCCAGGCGGCGGTGTTCGTCGACCGCGCGGGGCGTACGTACGCCATCGGCAACCAGGACCCCTTCACCGGCGCGCAGGTCCTCTCGCGCGGGCTGGTGGGCTGTGTGGAGGGGCGGCCGTTCGTGGCGTCACCGCTGCTCAAGCAGCGGTTCGACCTGGCAACGGGGCGGTGCCTGGACGACGAGGAGGTGGCGGTCCGGACGTATCCGGTACGGACCGCCGCGGCCTCTCCGGCGTCAGCCGCGGCCTCGCCGGCGCCGGCGCCGGCTCCGGCCGCCTAGCCCTGGACCATCGCCGGGTCCATCCACATGATCTCCCAGGTGTGGCCGTCGAGGTCCTCGAAGGCCCGGCCGTACATGAAGCCGTGGTCCTGGGCGGCGCGGGGCTCGGTGGCGCCCGCCGCGACCGCCCCGTCGACCAGCTCGTCGACGGCGGCGCGGCTCTCGGAGCTGAGGCACAGCAGCGCCTCGGTGGTGGTGGCCGTGTCCGCGATGGCCTTGTGGGTGAAGTCCTTGAAGCGGGCCTCGGTCAGGAGCATCGCGACGATGGTGTCGCTGATGACCATGGAGGCGCCGTTCTCGTCGCTGAACTGAGCGTTGAAGGTGTAGCCGAGCTTGCCCCAGAAGGCCTTGCTCGCGTCCAGGTCCTTGACCGGCAGATTGACGAAAATCATCGTTGACATCTCGGGGTCCGCTTCTCTCGGGGTGTGCCGGCGCTCGGCGCCGCCGCTCGGTGCTTACGAGAGGTAGACGGCGGGGCCGCCGCGAACTCATCGCTCCCCGCGAATTTTCTTTCCGGGAACCTCAGGCCGTGGGGCGCAGCTCCAGGACGGCCAGGGGGACGAAACCGGTGCCGTCGCCATCACCCGTTCCGTCCGCTCCGGCGAGCCGCTTGTGCAGGGAGACGGCCATCCGTTCGCCCTGCGCCTTGGCGCGCTCGGCGTTCGGTCCTCGGTACAGGCCGTCGATCGTGGCGCGCCACAGCTGCACCCAGCGGCCGAAGTCCCCGGCGGTCAGGGTGCGCGCGGCGTCGAGCGCGGCGTGCGGGGCGAAGGCGTCGCGCCGGTAGTCGGCGCCGCGGAACAGCGCGCGCTCCCAGAAGTCGGCGATCCGGGGCAGGTGGACCTCCAGGTCGGTGCCCGCGATCTCGGTGAAGAAGGGTCCGATCCGGGGATCGGCGAAGGCCGCCCCGTAGAAACGGCGCAACAGGACGTCGAGGTCGGCGCGACCCCGGATGTCGGCCTTGCCGGGACGGCCGCCGGGGCCGCGGTCCTGGCCGGCTTCGCGGTCCTGGGCGGCTTCACCACGAGTGGAGTCCATCACTCCACCATCCTCGCGCACCCGTCCCGGCTCCAGGGGCGCGAGTCCCCCCGTGCCCGGGAGCCCCAGCAGGGCACCCGGGCAAGGTCGCGCGGCGCGGTTACGAGGCCACCGCACCGCCCTTGAGCAGCGCCGCCCCCAGGGGGGTGACGGTGTGCAGCACGGCGCTGCCCCGGCGCAGGGTCGTGACCAGGCCCGCTTCCCGCATCACGCAGGCGTGCTGACTCGCCGAGGCCAGCGAGACCCCGGCCCGGCGGGCCAGCTCGCTGGTGGTGGCGCCGTCCCCGATGGCCCGCAGGACCACCGAGCGGGTGTGCCCGACCAGCTTGCCCAGGGTGCGCTGGCGCTGCTCCTCCACGGGCCGGGCCGCCTCGCCGCCGGTCTGGGCCGAGGTGAGCTGCGCGGCGGCCGGGTAGACCAGCACGGGCGGCAGTTCCGGGTCGTGCAGGGTCACCGCCGTGCGCCGGCAGAAGAAGGACGGCTGGAGCAGCAGCCCGCGGCCGCGCAGCCGGACGTCCCGGTCCACCGGGTAGTCGCACTCCAGGACCGGCGCCCGCCACCGCAGCATGGGCGGCAGGGAGGCCAGCAGCTCGTCGGCGCCGCCGTCGAGCAGCGCCCGGCCCCTGGCCGCCCGTTCGGCCTCGATCTGGGCCTGGATGTGCGTCCAGTACGGCTCCACGGCCGCCCGGTGGTACCCGCGCAGCTCGTCGAGCAGCCGCGGCAGGTGCCGGGCGGTGTCGTCGACGAAGTCCCGCAGCCGCAGCGAGGGCGGCGCGCCCCGGCCCAGCACCTGCAGCTCCCGGCGCATCCGCTCGGGCCTGATCCCGCGCAGCGCGTCGAGGCCCGTGTCCCATCCGTACTGACCCTCGACCGGAGTCAGGAAATCCGGGAAATAGCCGCGACTCGGTATGAGCGCGCCCAGCAAACGTGTTTCAGTATTCAACCGGCTCCGAGTTGTTGTACGCCATTCACCGAACAACCGGACATCGCGCCGGTCTCTTAAACGGTGAAAACTGAGAATCGTTTCCCACAACGCATCGGGACGCCCTGCCATCCGTACGCGTGCCAGGTCCACTCCAGTGAAATGGATACGAAGCACCGAACCCCCACCTGTGCAACCGCAATCCCCCCGCCTCACGAGTATGCATGCCGTCACACGACGTCACCACGCCCTTTCGGCCACAGTTGAAACCCCTTTCGGCGGGGGTGTGACAACCGAAATCCTGTACTCCGCCGGGCACACTCCGGCGCGACCGAAACGCTCCGCGAAGGCCGTGGGGGGCTTTGCGGGGCCTGGCGGTCGGTCGCACCGGGAAGCGCCGACGTGCCCGGCGGAATGACAGCAGGCGGTGGACGGGTGGGGATCCGTCCACCGCCTGCTGACGTAAGGATTCGTTGAAGAATTACCTTCTTCGACAAACAGGCGCGCCCGCCCCAGGGGAGTCAGGGATCCCCAGGGCGGGCGCGGTCTCAGGGTGGTCGGGCGCTCGGGCTCGTACGGACGCCGGGCCCGCCGGGTCAGCGGCTGTCGCTGCCCTTCGACTCGGCGGCGGCGCGGCCCGCTTCCAGGCGCGCCACCGGGATCCGGAAGGGCGAGCAGGAGACGTAGTCGAGGCCGACCTCGTGGAAGAAGTGCACCGACTCGGGGTCGCCGCCGTGCTCGCCGCAGACACCGAGTTTGAGGTCGGGGCGGGTGGCCCGGCCCGCCTGGACCGCGCTGCGCACCAGCGCGCCGACGCCGTCCCTGTCGATGGTCTCGAAGGGGGAGACCCCGAAGATGCCCTTCTCCAGGTAGGCGGTGAAGAAGCTGGCCTCGACGTCGTCGCGGGAGAAGCCCCACACGGTCTGGGTCAGGTCGTTCGTACCGAAGGAGAAGAACTGCGCGGCCTCGGCGATCTGACCGGCGGTCAGCGCGGCGCGGGGCAGCTCGATCATCGTGCCGATGGTCAGCTTGAGGTTCGTGCCGGTGGCGGCCTCCACCTCGGCGATGACCTGGTCGGCCTCCTCGCGGACGATCTCCAGCTCCTGGACAGTGCCCACGAGCGGGACCATGATCTCGGCGCGCGGGTCGCCCTTGGCGTTCTTGCGCTCGGCCGCGGCCTCGGCGATCGCCCGTACCTGCATGGCGAACAGACCGGGGATGACCAGGCCCAGGCGGACACCGCGCAGACCCAGCATCGGGTTCTGCTCGTGCAGCTTGTGGACGGCCTGGAGCAGGCGCAGGTCGTTCTCGTTGGCGTCCTTGCGGGACTCGGCGAGGGCGACGCGCACCGACAGCTCGGTGATGTCGGGCAGGAACTCGTGCAGCGGCGGGTCGAGCAGGCGGACGGTGACGGGCAGCCCGTCCATCGCCTCGAACAGCTCGACGAAGTCCTTCTTCTGGAGCGGCAGGAGGGCACTCAGTGCCTCCTCCCGCTCCTTGTCGGTGTCCGCGAGGATCAGGTGCTCGACCAGTTCGCGGCGCTCGCCGAGGAACATGTGCTCGGTGCGGCACAGGCCGATGCCCTGGGCGCCGAAGCGGCGGGCGCGCAGCGCGTCCTCGGCGTTGTCGGCGTTGGCGCGCACCCGCAGGCGACGGACCCGGTCCGCGTAGGCCATGATCCGGTGCACGGCGGCGACCAGTTCGTCGGCGTCGTCGGCACCCGCGTGCATGCGGCCCTCGAAGTACTCGACGACCGGGGACGGTACGACGGGTACCTCGCCCAGGTACACCTTGCCGGTGGAGCCGTCGACCGAGACCAGGTCGCCCTCCTCGACGACCACGCCGGAGGCGGTGGTCATCCGGCGGCGCTTGGTGTCGACCTCCAGCTCCTCGGCTCCGCAGACACAGGTCTTGCCCATGCCGCGGGCGACGACGGCCGCGTGCGAGGTCTTGCCGCCGCGCGAGGTCAGGATGCCCTCGGCGGCGATCATGCCGTCGAGGTCGTCGGGGTTGGTCTCGCGGCGGATCAGGATGACCCGCTCGCCGGAGCGGGACCACTTGACGGCCGTGTAGGAGTCGAAGACGGCCTTGCCGACGGCCGCGCCCGGGGAGGCGGCGATGCCCCGCCCGATCAGCTCCGTCGCGGCCTCGTCGTCGAAGCGCGGGAACATCAGCTGCGCGAGCTGGGCGCCGTTGACCCGCTGGAGGGCCTCGGCCTCGTCGATCAGGCCCTGGTCGACGAGCTGCGTGGCGATGCGGAAGGCGGCGCCCGCGGTGCGCTTGCCGACGCGGGTCTGCAGCATCCACAGCTGGCCGCGCTCGATGGTGAACTCGATGTCGCACAGGTCCTTGTAGTGCGTTTCGAGGGTCTCCATGATCTGCATGAGCTGGTCGTACGACGCCTTGTCGATCGACTCGAGCTCCGCGAGCGGGACCGTGTTGCGGATGCCCGCGACGACGTCCTCGCCCTGCGCGTTCGTCAGGTAGTCGCCGTAGACGCCCTGGTGGCCGCTGGCCGGGTCACGGGTGAAGGCGACGCCGGTGCCCGAGTCGGGGCCGAGGTTGCCGAAGACCATGGAGCAGATGTTGACGGCCGTGCCGAGGTCGCCGGGGATGCGCTCCTGGCGGCGGTAGAGCTTGGCGCGGTCGGTGTTCCAGGAGTCGAAGACCGCGTTGACGGCGAGGTCCATCTGCTCGCGGGGGTCCTGCGGGAACTCGCGGCCCGCCTGCTTCGCGACGATCTTCTTGAAGCGCGTGACGAGCTTCTTGAGGTCGGCGGCGTCGAGGTCGGTGTCGACGGTGACCTGCTTGGCGGCCTTGGCCTCGTCGAGGGCGTCCTCGAAGAGCTCGCCGTCGACGCCGAGGACGGTCTTGCCGAACATCTGGATGAGGCGGCGGTACGAGTCCCAGGCGAAGCGGTCGTTGCCCGCCTGGGCGGCGAGGCCCTTCACGGACACGTCGGACAGGCCGATGTTGAGGACCGTGTCCATCATGCCGGGCATCGAGAACTTGGCGCCGGACCGCACGGAGACCAGCAGTGGGTCGTCGGACTGGCCGAGCTTCTTGCCCATCTTCGCTTCGAGGGCGGCCAGGTGGGCGCTCACCTCGTCGCGCAGCTCGGCCGGGGCCTCGCCGCTCTCCAGGTAGACCTTGCAGGCCTCGGTGGTGATGGTGAAGCCGGGAGGGACGGGGAGACCAAGGTTGGTCATCTCGGCGAGGTTGGCCCCCTTGCCGCCGAGAAGGTCCTTGAGGTCCCGGTTGCCCTCAGTGAAGTCGTAGACGAACTTCTGATCTTTGTTTTCCGACACGGGTCTCGACTCCTCGAGGACTCGGTGGCTGCCCTGACGGCCAGGAACATACCCAGATCGAAGGCTTATGGGTACGTCCACTTGGCGGTCACATGGCTGTAACCACCCGGGCGCCAGCAGATCGAAAGTAACTCGCGGGTAGCTGGAACGTACGAGGAGCCTTCACCTCCCGAAGCCGGAAGGCACTACTGCGGCTTGCTTGTGCTCGGATGAGCGATCATCGATACATTTGCGTTCAAGTCTTGAACGCACAAAGGGTGGCACCCAGTGCCACCCTTTGAGAATTTTAGCCGTGATGGTTGCGCTCATGTGAGCGCAACCCCACCCATGCGTGGCGTATCTCACGCCGATCCAGGAGCCCCGGAAGGGGTCGGGAAGGCCGTTTCTCAGCCGCCGGAGGTATCCAGCTCGGCTTCCTCGCCCACTCCGGCGCAGTCGTAGGGATCCTTCAGCCAGCCCTCGGGCAGGACAACTCGGTTGTTTCCGGACGTCCTGCCGCGCGGACCGTCCGCGCTCTCCGGCCAGGGCTGATCCAGGTCCAGCTCGCTCAGATGAGCGTCGAGCTCGGCCAGGGACGAGGTGACGGCGAGCTTCTGCCGCATCTCCGAGCCGATGGAGAAGCCCTTGGTGTACCAGGCCACGTGCTTACGGAAGTCGATCACCCCGCGCGCCTCGTCGCCGATCCACTCCCCCAGCAGCTGCGCGTGCCGGTGCATGGTGGCCGCGACCTCGCGCAGCGTGGGCTTGTGGAAGTCCTCGGGGCGCCCCTCGAAGGCCGCCACGAGGTCGTTGAACAGCCACGGCCGCCCCAGGCAGCCGCGCCCCACGACCACGCCGTCGCAGCCGGTCTCGCGGACCATGCGCAGCGCGTCCTCGGCGCACCAGATGTCACCGTTGCCGAGCACCGGGATCTCGGGCACGTGCTCCTTGAGGCGCGCGATGGCCTCCCAGTCGGCGGTGCCGCCGTAGTGCTGGGCGGTGGTGCGCCCGTGGAGGGCGATGGCGGTGACGCCCTCCTCGACGGCGATCCGGCCCGCGTCGAGGTAGGTGAGGTGCTCGTCGTTGATGCCCTTGCGCATCTTCATCGTCACCGGCACGTCACCGGCGCCCGCGACCGCCTCGCGCAGGATCGCGCGCAGCAGGTTCCGCTTGTACGGGAGGGCCGAGCCGCCGCCCTTGCGGGTCACCTTGGGGACCGGGCAGCCGAAGTTGAGGTCGATGTGGTCGGCGCGGTCCTCCTCGACGATCATCCGGACCGCCTTGCCGACCGTGCCCGGGTCGACCCCGTACAGCTGTATCGAACGGGGCTTCTCGGTCGCGTCGAAGTGGATCAGCTGCATGGTCTTCTCGTTGCGCTCGACCAGCGCGCGCGTCGTGATCATCTCGCTCACGAAGAGTCCCTTGCCACCCGAGAACTCGCGGCAGAGGGTGCGGAACGGGGCGTTGGTGATGCCGGCCATCGGCGCGAGCACCACCGGGGGCTGCACGGTGTGCGGGCCGATCGCGAGGGGCGGGGGGAGCGTGGTCATCCCCCCATTGTCGCGCAGCCCGGACCCGGCACGCGATTGTTTAGTTAGGCGTACTATCGGCATCATGCCCGACTTGAGCCCCAGGCGCCGCATGCTCATCCTGGCCATCTGCTGCATGAGCCTGCTGATCGTGAGCCTCGACAACACCGTCCTGAACGTCGCCCTCCCCTCCATGCGCCGCGAACTGGGCGCATCGGTCTCGGGGATGCAGTGGACGATCGACGCGTACACCCTGGTCCTGGCCTCGCTGCTGATGCTCGCGGGTTCCACGGCGGACCGGATCGGCCGCCGCAAGGTCTTCACGGCCGGGCTCGTCCTCTTCACCGCGGGCTCGCTGCTGTGCTCACTGGCCCCCAGCCTGGAATGGCTGGTCGCCTTCCGCATGGTCCAGGCCGTCGGCGGCTCGATGCTCAACCCGGTCGCGATGTCGATCATCACCAACACCTTCACCGACCCGAAGGAACGCGCCCGCGCCATCGGCGTCTGGGGCGGGGTCGTCGGCATCTCCATGGCCGCGGGCCCGCTGATCGGCGGGCTGCTGGTCGACTCGGTCGGCTGGCGCTCGATCTTCTGGGTCAACCTCCCGGTCGGCATCCTCGCGCTGGCCCTCACCCTGCGCTATGTCCCCGAGTCCCGCGCCGCCCGGCCGCGCCGCCCGGACCACGTGGGCCAGCTCCTCGTCATGCTGCTGCTCGGCTCGCTCACGTACGGGATCATCGAGGCGCCCAGCGCGGGGTGGACCAGCCCGCTGATCCTCGGCTGCGCGGCACTGGCCGTCTGCTCCCTGGTCGGGCTGCTCGGCTACGAACCCCGGCGGCCCGAACCGCTGATCGACCCCCGGTTCTTCCGGAGCGCGCCCTTCAGCGGGGCGACGGTGATCGCGGTGAGCGCCTTCGCGGCACTGTCCGGGTTCCTCTTCCTCAACACCCTGTACCTCCAGGAGGTGCGCGGGCTCAGCGCCCTGCACGCCGGGCTCTACATGCTCCCGATGGCCGCCCCGACCTTCCTGTTCGCCCCGATCTCGGGGCGCCTGGTGGCCACGCGCGGGCCGCGGCTGCCGCTGCTGGTCGCGGGGGTCACCATGGGCGCGAGCGGGCTGCTCTTCGCCGCCTTCTCCGCCGCGTCCTCGACCCCGCTGCTGTTCACCGGGTACCTGCTCTTCGGCATCGGCTTCGGCATGGTCAACGCGCCCATCACCAACACCGCCGTCTCCGGGATGCCCCTCTCCCAGGCCGGGGTGGCGGCCGCGGTCGCCTCCACCAGCCGCCAGACCGGCGGCACCCTCGGGGTCGCGGTGATCGGCGCGGTCCTCGCCGCCGGGCTGGCCGGGCACACCTACACGGCGACGGCCTTCGCGGACGCGGCCCGCCCGGCCTGGTGGATCATCACGGCCTGCGGCCTGGCGGTCCTCGCCGTGGGCACCCTGACCAGCGGCCGCTGGGCCCGCGCCACGGCCATCCGCACGTCACGCACGCTGGAGAAGGTCTCGGCGTCCTGACAGGGGTGGCCGCCCGAGGCCGGGCCGTCCGAGGCCCGGCCGCCCACGGCCCGTCGCCTCAGGCCCGGCCGTCCCCGGCTATTCGCCGCAGGTGAAGTCTTCGGCGTTCGAGTCGATCCGGTTCAGGAGGCCGCGCAGCGTGTCGCGGTCCTGGGGCGAGAGGGCCGCGAAGAGCACGCGCTCCAGCCCGTCGAGCGCGGCGTTCGTCGTGCGGAGCGCGGCCGAGCCGGCCGGGGTGATGGCCACGTTGTGGCGGCGCCGGTCGGCGGGGTCACGGCGGCGTTCCACCAGGGCCTCGCGCTCCAGGTCGTTGAGGATGCCGACCAGGACGCTGGGGTCGACCTCCAGCCGCTCGGCGAGGGCCCGCTGGCTCACGGGACCGCCGTCCAGGTGCATCAGGGTCATGGCGTGCCGGGGGGTGAGGCCCGCGTCGTTGAGCGCCTTGCGCATCCGGGTCTCGGTGGCCGATCCGTGCCAGGCCAGCAGCATCCCGAGGCGCTGCGTCGCGCCCGCGCCGTCCTCGCCGTCGGCGACGTCCGCGCCGTGCTGTGCGTCCCTGGCGTCCTGAGCGGTCATCTCCATACCGTAACAGTCGGAAAATGATTGGATTCGGTCGATCGTTGATGGTGTTCAATGATTCCAATACCCCGACCGTTGGAGTGCCTCACGTTCATCGCCTACGCCATCACCGCCACCCTGCTCGCCCTCGCCCTCACCGCCTCCGCCACCTTCACCCTGCGCCGGGCCGAGCAGGTGGTGGGCGGGATGCGCGAGATGGGCGTCCCCGACTCCTGGTTCCCGCGACTGGCGACACTGAAGGCCGCCGGGGCGCTGGGCCTGATCGGAGGACTCTGGTTCGCGCCGCTCGGCACGGCCGCCGCGACCGGGGTGATCCTCTACTTCATCGGCGCTCTCATCACCCACCTGCGGGCCAAGGACTACGCACTCGCCCCGGCGGCCGTCCTGACGCTCATCGCGGTGGCGGCCCTGGCGCTGCGCATCGCCTCCGCCTGACCCGTACGAGTGATCCACGGGAATGACGGGTGACAGATATTGATATCTGTCACCCGTCATGCCATTCTCGTTCCATGACCAAGAACGCGAACAGCCCGCGCACCCTGGGCACCACCGGCCCGTCCGTCCACCCGCTCGGTCTCGGCTGCATGGGCATGTCCGCCCTGTACGGCGAAGCCGACCGGGCCGAGTCCATCGCCACCGTCCACGCCGCCCTCGACGCGGGCGTCACCCTCCTGGACACCGGCGACTTCTATGGCATGGGGCACAACGAACTCCTGATCAACGAAGCCCTCCGCACCGCACCGGCCGCCACCCGCGACCGGGCCCTCACCAGCGTCAAGTTCGGCGCGCTGCGCACGGTCGAGGGCGGCTTCACCGGGTACGACGGCCGCCCCGCGGCCGTGAAGAACTTCCTGGCGTATTCGCTCCAGCGCCTCGGCCGGGACCACATCGACATCTACCGGATCGCCCGGGTCGACCCGGACGTCCCGATCGAGGAGACCGTCGGGGCCATCGCCGAGGCGGTCCAGGCGGGGCACGTCCGGCACATCGGGCTCTCCGAGGTCGGCGCCGACACCCTGCGCCGGGCCGCGGCCGTGGCGCCGATCGCCGACCTCCAGATCGAGTACTCCCTGATCTCGCGCGGCATCGAGGAGGAGATCCTGCCCACCGCCCGCGAGCTGGGCATCGGCATCACGGCGTACGGGGTGCTCTCCCGGGGCCTGATCAGCGGCCACTTCGGCCGCGACCGCTCGCTCGCCCCCGGGGACTTCCGCGGGATGAGCCCCCGCTTCCAGGGGGACAACCTGCACCGCAACCTCGACCTGGTCGACGCCCTGCGCAAGGTCGCCGAGGGCAAGGGAGTGAGCGTGGCCCAGACTGCCATCGCCTGGGTGCTCTCGCGCGGCGAGGACATCGTCCCCCTGGTGGGAGCGCGCAGCCGGGTCCGGCTGGAGGAGGCCCTGGGCGCCCTCGACGTCGACCTCACCCCCGCGGACCTGGCCGCGATCGAGGCGGCCGTCCCCGCCGGGGCCGCGTCGGGCGACCGGTATCCGGCGGCGCAGATGGCCCACCTGGACAGTGAGCACTGAGCTGCCGGTACGGTCGTCGACATGCCCCCCGCAGCTGCCGAACCCCTTACTCCCGAGCGCATCCTCGAAACCACCGAGGAGGTGCTGCGCCGCTTCGGCCCCACGAAGGCGACCGTGGTGGACGTGGCGCGCGCCCTCGGGGTCAGCCATGGCAGCGTCTACCGGCACTTCCCGTCGAAGGCGGCGCTGCGCGAGGCGGTCACCGACCGCTGGCTCGCCCGGAACGTCCTCACGCTGGAGGAGATCGCCTCGGCCCCCGCCGAAAGCGCCCCCTCCAAACTGGAGGCCTGGCTGGAGGCCCTCTTCGAGTCCAAGCGCCACAAGGCGGGCGACGACCCCGAGCTGTTCGCGACGTACACCGTGCTGCTCGCCGAGCACAGCGGCGTGGTGGACTCGCACCTGAACCAGTTGGTCGACCAACTGGACCGGATCATCGCCGAGGGCGTGGCCGCCGGATCACTGGCGGCGCCGGACGTACCGGCCGCCGCCCGCGCGGTCTTCAACGCCACCGGCCGGTTCCACGATCCGCAGTACGCGGCGGAGTGGCTCTCGCCGACCATCCTGACCGAGTTCGAGGCCGTCACCGCGCTCATCGTCCGGGGCCTGCGCGCCTGAGTCCCCGGAGGCCGGAACCATCGGACGCCGGAACCCCCGGACGCCTGAACGCTCGTCCACTCGTCCGCTCGTCCACTCGTCCGCTCCAAGGACCGTGTGCCGCTGGCCGGAATAGGGCGGTCCGGACAGCTTGGTGATCATTTTGGGCGGCATTCCATTGCCCCGCCACCGCATCCTCCTTACGTTCCCCTTACCGCACTTCAGCAGGTACGCATCAGGGGGAACGTTGTCCGCTCAAGAAGCACCCGTATCTCGGTCCACACCACCCGCCCGGTCCGGCTCGGCGACCGCCATCGGCTGGATCATGACCATCGCCTTCAACGTGGTCGCGCCGATCCTCACGTACAACATCCTCACCGGGCGGGACTGGAGCGAGTTCAGCGCACTGCTGCTCAGCAGCGCCTGGCCGGTGGTCGATTCCATCGTCACGCTCGCCTGGCGCCGCCACATCGACGAGTTCGCCATCGTCACCCTGGTGTTCCTGGTGATCACCGCGTTCGTCACCCTGGTCGGCACGCACTCGGCCCGCGCCCTGCTCATCAAGGACTCGGCCGTGACCGGCCTGTTCGGCACCCTGTGCGTGGCCACACTGCTCGCGCCCCGGCCACTGATGTTCTACTTCGGCCGGAAGTTCGGCACCGACGGCACCCCCCAGGGCGTGGCGCACTTCAACGGCCTGTGGCAGTACCCCGATTTCCGCAAGGCGATGCGGCGGATGACCACCGTCTGGGGCGTGGCCTACCTGTTCGAGGCCGCGCTGCGCGTGGTCCTGGCGTACAGCCTGACCACCGACACCATGGTGGTCCTCAGCCCGGTCCTGATCTACGGGTTCCTCGTCGCCCTGATCTTCTGGACCGTCCGCTTCTCGAAGCGGACCCAGGCCGAGGGTGAGGCCAGGGCCGCGGCGCTGGCGGCGCGCGGGGGCGCCCCCGCCACCGCCTGACCCGCGGGACCGCGTCAAACAGGGGCGGCCCCGGGCGCGTTGCTCACCGGGCCGCCCTCGTCGTGGCCGATCCGCTAGCAGCCCAGCAGACGGCTGCCGAGGTAGCTCTGGATCTGGTCCAGGGAGACGCGCTCCTGCTTCATGGTGTCGCGCTCGCGCACGGTCACCGCGTTGTCGTCCAGGGTGTCGAAGTCGACGGTGACGCAGAACGGCGTACCGATCTCGTCCTGGCGGCGGTAGCGGCGGCCGATGGCGCCCGCATCGTCGAACTCGATGTTCCAGTTCTTGCGCAGGTCGGCGGCGAGGCCCTTGGCCTTCGGCGACAGCTGCGGGTTCCGGGACAGCGGCAGGACGGCGACCTTGATCGGGGCCAGGCGCGGGTCGAGGCGCATCACGGTGCGCTTCTCCATGACGCCCTTGGCGTTCGGCGCCTCGTCCTCGTTGTACGCGTCGAGCATGAAGGCGAGCATGGCGCGGTTGACACCGGCCGCGGGCTCGATGACGTACGGGGTGTAGCGCTCGCCGGCCTCCTGGTCGAAGTACGTGAGGTCCTGGCCGGAGGCGGCGGAGTGCGCCTTGAGGTCGAAGTCGGTGCGGTTGGCCACACCCTCCAGCTCGGAGAACTCATTGCCACCGAAGTTGAAGCGGTACTCGATGTCGGCGGTGCGCTTCGAGTAGTGCGACAGCTTGTCCTTCGGGTGGTCGTACCAGCGGATGTTCTCCTCGCGGAGACCGAGGTCGCGGTACCAGTTCCACCGCTCCTGCATCCAGTACTCCTGCCACTGCTCGTCCTCGCCCGGCTTGACGAAGAACTCCATCTCCATCTGCTCGAACTCGCGCGTGCGGAAGATGAAGTTGCCGGGCGTGATCTCGTTGCGGAAGGACTTGCCCATCTGGGCGATGCCGAACGGGGGCTTCTTGCGGGAAGTCGTCTGCACCTGGGCGAAGTTGGTGAAGATGCCCTGCGCGGTCTCGGGCCGCAGGTACGCGATGGAACCGGCGTCCTGGGTCGGGCCGAGGTGCGTCTGGAGCATGCCCGAGAACTGCTTGGGCTCGGTGAACTGACCCTTGTTGCCGCAGTTCGGGCAGTTGATGTCGGCCAGGCCGTTGGCGGGGAGGCGGTTGTGCTTGGCCTCGTACGCCTCTTCCAAGTGGTCGGCGCGGTAGCGCTTGTGACAGGAGGTGCACTCGGTCAGCGGGTCCGAGAAGGTCGCGACGTGGCCCGAGGCCTCCCAGACCTCACGGGCCAGGATCACGGAGGAGTCGATACCGACAATGTCCTCACGGCCGGTGACCATCGAACGCCACCACTGGCGCTTGATGTTCTCCTTCAGCTCGACACCCAGCGGGCCGTAGTCCCAGGCAGCCCTGGAGCCACCGTAGATCTCACTGCACGGGTAGACGAAGCCACGGCGCTTGCTGAGGCTGACGATGGACTCGATCTTGTCGGCGGCCACGGTGCTCTCTTCATTACGAGGACGAACGGCGAAGCCTTTAGGTTACCGGCGCCCGTACCCCCACCTTCAAATCGGATCCCCCCTTACGCGAGGACCGCGCACCGGCCGGGTGCCGAGGGCGGCCCCTCACCAGGCTTGTTGACAATCGTTTCCATCTTTGATGAAAATGGATGTCATGAACGTACGACGCCTCATACCCACCGCCGCCCTCGCCACCGCCGTCGCCCTCGGCGCCGCGGCGCTGACCGCCTGCTCCGGCGCCTCCGCCGCGGGATCCGGCAAGGACGGCAAGCTCGACGTCATGGCGTCGTTCTACCCGATGCAGTTCCTCGCCGAGCGGATCGGCAAGGACCACGTGAAGGTCGAGTCCCTGACCAAGCCTGGCGTCGAACCTCACGACCTGGAGATCACCCCCCAGCAGACCGGCAAGCTGGGCGAGGCCGACCTGGTCCTCTACCTCAAGACCCTGCAGCCCGCCGTCGACAAGGCCGTGGAGCAGACCCCCGCCAAGAACGTCGTCGACGCCGCCGCCCTCACCAAGCTGGAGGTGCACGGCGCCTCCGGCCACGACCACGCCGAGGACGAGGCGGACCACGGCCACAGCCACGGCGAGTCCGGCGAGGACCCGCACGTCTGGCTCGACCCGGTCAAGTACGCGGAGATCGCCAAGGGTGTCGGCGCCGCCCTGGAGAAGGCCGACCCCGACCACTCCGCGGACTACAAGAAGAACACCGACGACCTGGTGGCCGAGCTGACAGCGCTGGACACCGAGTTCAAGGACGGCCTGAAGAACACGGCCACCAAGACCTTCATCACCACGCACTCCGCCTTCGGATACCTCTCCGCTCGCTACGAGCTCGACCAGGAGGGCATCTCCGGCGTCGACCCCGAGTCCGAGCCGACCCCCGCCCGGATGAAGGAACTCCAGGACGTCGCGAAGAAGGACAATGTGACGACCGTGTTCTTCGAGGCGCTGGCCAGCGACAAGACCGCCAAGAGCCTCGCCCGCGACACGGGCCTGAAAACCGACGTCCTCGACCCGGTCGAGGGAATCACCGACGCGTCCCAGGGCGCTGACTACTTCGCGATCATGCGGTCCAACCTCAAGAACCTGCAGAAGGCGCTCGGCAACAAGTAATGGCAGCAGTAGCAGCAACGGAGGCGCGAGCCATGGAGTCCACGGCAGCCGCGACAGCGGCGGAGCAGCCCGTCATATCCCTGCGCGGGGCCACGGCCACGCTCGGCTCGCGCCCCGTGCTGCGCGGGGTCGACCTCACCGTCCGGCGCGGCGAGGTCGTCGCCCTGCTCGGCGCCAACGGCTCCGGCAAGTCCACGGCCGTCCGCGCCGTCGTCGGCCAGGTCCCGCTGAGCGCGGGCACGCTCTCCCTCTTCGGCACGGACTTCAAGCGCTTCCGGCAGTGGTCGCGCATCGGGTACGTCCCCCAGCGCACCACCGCCGCCAGCGGCGTCCCGGCCACCGTCCGCGAGGTCGTCTCCGCCGGACGCCTGGCCCGCACCCGCTTCGGGATCCTGCGCAAGGACGACCGTAAGGCCGTGGAGCGCGCGCTGGCCCTCGTCGACATGGACGGGTACGCCGACGCCTCGGTCAACGCCCTCTCCGGCGGCCAGCACCAGCGCGTCCTCATAGCCCGGGCGCTCGCCGTGGAACCCGAGCTGCTGATCATGGACGAGCCGATGGCCGGCGTCGACCTCGCCAACCAGGAGGTCCTCGCCAACGCACTGCGCCGCCAGGTCGAGGCCGGGACCACCGTCCTGCTCGTCCTGCACGAGCTGGGCCCGCTGGAGCCCCTGATCGGCCGGGCCGTCGTCCTGCGCGACGGCTGCGTCATGCACGACGGGCCGCCCCCCGAGGCCCTGGGCCAGCACGCCCTGCCCGGCCACGACCACGTACACCCCCACGCGGCCCACGACGCCGAACCGATCCGGACGGGACTGCTGAGCTGATGGACCTCCTCACCTACGCCTTCATGCAGCGGGCCCTGATCGCGGCGGCCCTCGTCGGGATCACCGCCCCCGCCATCGGCACGTACCTCGTCCAGCGCCGCCAGGCGGTCATGGGAGACGGCCTCGGCCACGTCGCCATGACCGGGGTCGCCCTCGGCTTCCTGCTCCAGACCAGCCCCGTCTGGATGGCCACGCTGGTCGCCGTCGTCGGCGCCGTCGGCATGGAGCTCATCCGCTCGCGCGGCAAGACCAGCGGGGACGTCGCGCTCGCGATGCTCTTCTACGGCGGCCTCGCGGGCGGCGTGATGATCATCAACATGGCGCCGGGCGGCTCCACCGCCAAACTGCTGGGCCCGATGTTCGGCTCGATCACCACGGTCACGCCCGAGGACATCACCGCCATGGCGGTCCTCGCCGCCTTCGTCATCGCCGTCACCATCGGCCTGCGCCGCCAGCTGTTCGCCGTCTGCCAGGACGAGGAGTTCGCCCGGGTCACCGGCCTGCCGGTGCGCCTCCTGAACCTGCTGATCGCGATCACCGCCGCGGTCACCGTCACCGTCGCCATGCGCATCGTCGGCCTGCTGCTCGTCAGCGCCATGATGGTGATCCCCGTCGCGGCCGCCCAGCGGCTCACCCGCGGCTTCGCCGCCACCCTCGGGCTCGCCATCGCGATGAGCCTCACCATCTCGCTGACCGGCACCGCGGCGACGTACTACATCGATGTCCCCTCGGGCGCCACGATCGTGCTCCTCGCCATCGGCGTCTTCCTGGTGCTGTCCCTGATCTCCACCCCGCTCGCCAACCGGCGGGCCCGGGCCGCGCGGGCCGCGGAGCAGGTCTGCACACGGGACGGCGTGACGGCGCAGTAGCCCTCCGGACGGGGCATCAGGCACCGGCGGGCTGGCACAATGACTCGACGGCCCGATATGAGGAGGACCCGGTGGCGACTGCCCCTGGCGAGATGAATACCGCGCCAGTACGAGGGCGCTCGACCCGGCAGCGGGCCGCCGTCGCGGCGGCGCTGGACGAGGTGGACGAGTTCCGCAGCGCCCAAGAGCTGCACGACATGCTCAAGCACCGCGGCGACTCCGTGGGCCTGACCACCGTCTACCGCACCCTGCAGTCCCTGGCCGACGCCGGCGAGGTCGACGTCCTGCGCACCAGCGACGGCGAATCCGTCTACCGGCGCTGCTCCACCGGCGAGCACCACCACCACCTGGTCTGCCGCAAGTGCGGCAAGGCCGTGGAGGTCGAGGGCCCGGCGGTGGAGAAGTGGGCCGAGACGATCGCGGCCGAGCACGGCTTCGTGAACGTCGCGCACACCGTGGAGATCTTCGGCACCTGCGCGGACTGCGCGGCGGCCGCCTCCGCCTAGGGCGCCCCGCCCCCGGCCTTCTCTAGATGAATGAGTCCAAGGGATGGCCTGCGGACATGGCACGAGGGCGTCCAGTGTCGATGTGTGAAGAACGACGTGAACACCCTCGCAACAGCACTCTATGCCCGGATCGATGACGAGTTGAAGGC
>NZ_JASISO010000031.1:98259-105265 GCF_030063135.1 Streptomyces sp. G-G2 | reverse complement strand
CCCCCCGCCCCGCAGGGATACGGGTTCCCGAACACCCCGGCCCCGGCCCCGGCTCCGGTCCAGGCCCCCGCGCCCCCCGCACCCCAGGGGTACGGGTTCCCGAACACCCCGGCTCCGGCACCGGCTCCCGCACCCGCACCCGGCTACGGGTTCCCGAACGCCCCCGCACCCGCACCGGCTCCGGCCCCCTCCCCGGCCCAGCCCCAGACCGGCGCACCCTGGGGCCAGCAGCCCCCGGCACCGGCACCCCCGCAGGGCGACCCCCGGCTCGCGAGCCAGTGGCCGCAGCCCGGCGGCCCCGGCGGCCCCGGCGCGCCCGGTCCCCAGGACCCCCGCTACCAAGCCGCTCCCTCCGGCGGCGGCGCCCCCCTCGGCTACACCGCCGCGGTGGAGCTGTCCTCCGACCGCCTGCTGCGCAACAAGCAGAAGCCGAAGAGCAGCCGCGGCGGCGGCTCCGGCGGCGCCTCGTCCCTCTTCCGCTTCGGCGGCAAGGCGGCCGAAGCGGAGCGCCAGCGCAAGCTGGAACTGATCCGCACCCCGGTCATGTCCTGCTACCGCATCGCCGTCATCAGCCTCAAGGGCGGCGTCGGCAAGACCACGACCACCACCGCCCTCGGCGCCACCCTCGCCACCGAGCGCCAGGACAAGATCCTGGCCATCGACGCGAACCCGGACGCCGGCACCCTCGGGCGCCGCGTGCGCCGCGAGACGGGGGCGACGATCCGCGACCTCGTGCAGGCGATCCCGTACCTGAACTCGTACATGGACATCCGGCGGTTCACCTCCCAGGCCCCCTCCGGCCTGGAGATCATCGCCAACGACGTGGACCCGGCGGTGTCCACCACCTTCAACGACGAGGACTACCGGCGTGCGATCGAGACGCTGGGCCGCCAGTACCCGATCATCCTCACGGACTCGGGCACCGGGCTCCTCTACTCCGCGATGCGCGGGGTCCTGGACCTGGCCGATCAGCTGATCATCATCTCGACGCCGTCCGTGGACGGCGCGAGCAGCGCCAGCACCACCCTCGACTGGCTGTCCGCCCACGGGTACGCCGACCTCGTCTCGCGCTCGCTCACCGTCATCTCGGGAGTTCGCGAGACCGGAAAGATGATCAAGGTCGAGGACATCGTCCAGCACTTCGAGACCCGCTGCCGGGGAGTGGTCGTGGTGCCGTTCGACGAGCACCTGTCGGCCGGCGCCGAGGTGGACCTCGACATGATGCGGCCGAAGACGCGCGAGGCGTACTTCAACCTCTCGGCCCTCGTCGCCGAGGACTTCGTCCGCGCGCAGCAGTCCCAGCCGCAGCCGCACTGGCAGGGTGCGCAGCAGGCACCCCAGGCACCTCACGCGCCCCAACAGCCGTACCCCTACCCGCAGCAGCAGCCGCAGCAGGCACCACAGCAACAGCCGCAACCGCAGAACCCGTACGGCCAGCCCCAGCAACCCCCGCAGCCCTACGGCCAGCCCTACCCGCCCCAGCAGCCCCAGCCCGGCCAGGGCTGGCCCCAGCACCCCCCGGCCCCGCCGCAGGACCCGCGTCAGTAGCGGTACCGCACACCGCGCGCGAAGAGGGGCCCCACCGTCCGACCGGAGGGTGGGGCCCCTCTTCGTACTCCGGCGGTGACGGCCGCTCAGCGCTCGGCGTCGTACACGTCCGTCAGCACCCGCGACCGCTTCACGTCGTCCGCGATCGCCTCCAACAGGCCGTCCAGCGACTCGAACTTCGCCATCCCCCGCACGTACGCGAGGAAGTCGACGGTCACGTGCATCCCGTACAGGTCGAGGCCCACCCGGTCGATCGCGTACGCCTCGACCGTCCGCTCGGTCGCGTCGAACTGCAGGTTCGTGCCGACCGAGATCGCCGCGGGCATCCGCTCGCCGTCGGCGGTCAGCCACCCGGCGTACACACCGTCCGCGGGGATCGCGGTGTGCGGCAGGGTCTCGACGTTCGCCGTCGGGTAGCCGAGCTCGCGCCCGCGCTGCGCACCGCGCACCACGACGCCCTCGACCCGGTGCGGACGCCCCAGGATCTCGGCCGCGCCCTCCATGTCGCCCTCGGCGACGAGCCTGCGCACGAGCGTGGAGGAGAAGGCGTCGCCGCCGCCCGCCGCGCCGCGCACGAAGAGGTCGATGACCTCGACCTCGTAGTCGTAGGTGGCGCCCAGTTCGGTGAGGAAACCGACGTTCCCGGCGGCCCGGTGGCCGAAGCGGAAGTTCGGGCCCTCGATGACGGCGCGCGCGTGCAGCTTGTCGACGAGGACCTTGACGATGAAGTCGGCCGGGGACAGCTGCGAGAACTCCGCCGTGAACGGCAGGATCAGCAGCGCGTCGACCCCCAGCTCGCCCATCAGTTCGGCGCGGCGGTGGTGCGGGGCCAGCAGCGGCGGGTGGCTGCCGGGGCGCACGACCTCGCTGGGGTGCGGGTCGAAGGTGACGACGACGGACGGTACGCCCAGTTCGCGCGCCCGCTCCACCGCTCGTCCGATGATCAGCTGGTGACCCCGGTGCACACCGTCGTACGAGCCGATGGTGACGACGCTGCGTCCCCAGTCCTGGGGGATGTCCTCCAAGCCACGCCAGCGCTGCACTGTGACCGCTCCTCGCCCGAACCCGTGGTGTACCTGTAGAGATTGCAGGTCTAAGACTGCCATGCCGGTGGTCCGGGGCTCGCATCGGCATCAGGCACATGTCAGAGACGGGCCGGGACCCCCTCAGGGGCCCGTGCCGGCACCGGTCGCCCCGGCCGCCCCGGCGTCGCTCGCCCCGCCCGTCGCCCCGTCGGCCGTCCCGCCCGCCCCGGCCTCCGTGCACGCGTCCCTGTTCAAGGTCTCGATCATCCGCCGGGCGCTCGGGCCGAGCAGGGCGGCCGCTTCCGCGGGCGCCGCCGCCAGCCAGCGGTCCACCAGCGCCCCGAAGACGGGCAGGGCGCGGGCGAGTTCCACCACGCGCCGGTCGAAGACGGCCGCGCCGCCCGGTGCGCGCAGCAGCTGCCGCCCGGTGCGGCGCAGCAGCTCCCTGGTCCGGTCCGCGCACCGCTCCGCCGCGCCGAGCGCCACGGCGCCGAGCAGGGCGTCCAGGACGTACGCGTCCGTCTCGGAGTCGAGGAGTACGTCGGCCAGCTCGCCCCGCAGCGCGTACGAGGCCTCGTTCCCCGGAGCGGCGAGCACCTCGGCGAGCGCGGCCCGGACCGGCGCGGGCCCGCGCAGCAGCAGCAGGACCAGCGGGCGCAGCACCGGCCCGGCGGGCGCGCCCTGCTCCAGTCGCCGGTCCACGAAGGCGGCGGCGTACGGGGCGTCCCCGGGGCAGCGGGCGAGGTGGTCCCCTACCAGCTCGGCGGCCCGGCGGGACAGCGCGGGCGTGGTCAGGGCGGCCAGCGCGCACAGCACCTCGCCGTCGGCCCGGTCGCCGAGCGCGTCGAGGACGGCGTCCGGGTCGGGGAGCAGCGGCAGGACGGCGACCAGTTCTGCGGCGGGCAGCCGGGAGCGGCGTTCACGGAAGCAGGCCAGCGCGTCGGGCAGGTACCGGGCGCGTTCCCGTGGGTCGCGGAGCAGGATCGCGAGGGCGCTGCCGTGCAGGGAGGCGTCGGCGGGGCGGGCGAGGATCGCCCGGGCGGCGTAGCGGAGCAGCTCGCGGTCGGCGGGGGTGCGCACGTGGGCGGCGGCCGCCAGTCCGTACGCCGCGGCGGCGACCCGGCGCTCCGGACGCTCGTCGTGGGCCCAGCGGTCCACGGCCCGGCTGACGGCGGAGGGCTCCTCCTCGGCGAGTACCGCGAGCAACTCGTCGGCGCGGGGGTGCGCGGCGGTGACGAGGGCCTCGGTGAGGCCGTCCGCGGCGAGGCGGCGGTGGGTGTGCAGGAGGGCCTGGGCGGCGGTGGCGACGGTGGCCCCGGGCCGGCCGTGCAGCCGTCGGTCGTCGCCGAACCAGGCGCAGAGCAGGGGCTGGACCCGGCGCGGGTCGCGGACGAGCCGACGGGCGGCGGCGTCGAGGAACCGGTCGTCGCCCGCGCCGCCGGTTCCGGGGGCGAACGGGTCGACGGGCGGGTCGGCGGGCAGCAGGCGGCGCAGCAGGTCGAGGCGGACGTCCTCGGGCAGTCGCAACCGGTTCCAGAACCGGCCGCCGAACGCTCCGCCGAAGGGGCCGGGGCCGGTCCGGGACACGTGTTCCGCGAGCGCGTGCAGCACGGGCAGCTGCGGCAGGGCGTCGGCGCGGCGCGCGAGCGCGCCGCGCAGCAGCCGCCCGGCCCACCAGCGGGGGTCGTCGTCGGCGCCGGGCCGTTCCAGTACGTCGACCAGCGGGCGCAGCGTGTCGGTGAGCAGAGGATCGGGCAGCAGCAGGAGCGCCTCCAGCACCGGCCCGATCCGGTGACGGGGCACGGGGAGCCCGGCGGCTGGGGTGGGGCGGTGGACCAGGGTGTCGAGGGCCGTCGGGACGTCGAGGTGGGCGGCCTGGAGCCAGTCGGACAGCTCCTCGTGGGCGGGGCGGTAGCCGTCGGGGCCCGCCGGGACGAGCAGGCCTTCGGCGAGGACGGCGGAAGCCCAGCCGGTGCGCCAGGGGAACAGCTCCTCGAAGGAGGCCCGGTCCAACTGCCCCTGCCCGGGCCCGAGGCAACGCCGCGCGGCCTCGTGCACCCGCCCCCCGACCCGCGCCGCCAACCGCCCGACCCCGGCCCCGCACACCCCGGCCCCCCCGAGCCCGGCCCCGGCCGGACCGGAACCCCCGGCACCGGGCGCCGGCCACGCGGCGCCGCCGAACCCGGACCCCGCGCGGGCGACGCCCCCGGCCGGACCGGATCCCGGCCCCGGCCGGCCGCCGTCGACGGCCGGGACGCGCCCTGGTCCCCCGGACCCGGGACCCGCTCCACCGGCGCCCTCAGCCGCGCCGGGTCCGGCCCACCCGTCGCCCGGGGCCGTCCCGCCCTCCGGGGCCTCGTTCTCGGGCCGCTCCCCCGGGGTTCCCCCTCCCCTCACCGGGCCGCCGCCTCCGGGTCCTGAGGGGTCCGCGGGGCCGAGCGCCTCCGGCGTGCCCGGGGTTGCGGTACCGGAAGTGGACCACCCGAACCCGGGCCCCGGCGCCGCCCCATGAGCACCAGGAGCTCCGGGGCCCGCCCCCCGGCCGTCCAGCCCGGCTCCCCGTCCCCGGGCACCGTCCCCCACCGCACCGGGGTCGGAGCCCGAACCAGCAGCGCCAGCGGCATCCGCATCCCGGCCGGAGGCCGAGACGCGGAGGGCGACACGGAGGTACGCCAGGTCCAGGTGGGCCGCGAAAACGTCCTCGCGCGTGGGGCGGCCCTCGGTGACGCCCGCCGCACGGATGCCGGACAGGAGGCGCAGGGCGAGCGGGTGGCGGGCCGCCGACGGGTGGACGCACTCGTCCGGGATCCCGTAGCGCGCCCGGGCCAGGGCGGCCTCCGCCGGGGTGAGGTCGCCCAGCCGCAGCGCGGCCGGGAGCCCACCGGCCGGGCGGCCCGGGCCCGGGGAGTACAGCGCCTCGGCCGGGTACAGCGCACCGGCCCGCTCCCAGTGCTCCGGGCGCCCCGCGACGATCAGCCGCGCCCCGGTCTCCCGCAGCCAGGCCACCGTGCCCGCGGTCCAGGCCGCCAACCGGTGGGCGAGGTGCGGCGGCATCTCCTCCGGCGCGTCCAGGAGCACCAGCAGGGGCCGCCCGGCCGCCACCGCCAGCTCGGCGATCCGTTCCCCGAGTGCCGGGTCGGCGGCCGGGACCCGGGGCGCGGCCACGATCCGGGCCGCCTCCGCCAACGCCCGCCCCACCGCCACGCCGAGGGAGCCGTCCCCGGCCCGCAGATCCGCACCGCGCAGCCATACCGTAGGCGCCGGTTCCGCGCCCCGGGCCCGGCGGGCGGCGAGGGCGGCGAGTTCCGTGGTGCGGCCGACGCCGGGCTCGCCGATCAGCCCCAGTACCGGGCGGTCCCCCGCCGTGAAGGCATCCAACTCCCTTACCACAGACTCCCGTTCGACCAGTTCTGGGCCCGCTGCGGGGGCCGCCTGGCCCACCGTCGTCCCGGTCAGCTGGAGGGCTCCCGCGAGGTTGAGGTCGGTGTCGTAAGCGGGAACGGTGGCGGCGTTGCGCGCCAGCAGTTCGGCGAGGGGACCCCGGGGATCGGTGACGGCCGCGGCGCGCAGGGGCAGGGCGAAGACTCCCGAGCCGTGCTCTCCTCGCAGAGCTGTGCCCACCACCGCGAGCACCGCTCCGGTCAGGGCGTCCAGGACGGGACCCCCGCGCACCTCGCCACCCGCACGGATCGCGTCCCGCCCGTCGGTCCCGATGGCCAGCTCGATCGCCCCCAGCCCGGGCGCCCCCGGCCCCGCCCCCGGCGCCACCGCCCCGGGCACCGTCCCGTAGGCGACCCGCACGCCCCCGAGCACCCGCGCCTGCCGCCACCCCCGCGCGGCCAGCCGTACGTACGCCCCCGGTTCGACCACGTCCCGTACGGCCACCGGCAGCGGCCGCACCCCGAGCCCGTCGGACCGTACGAGCGCCAGTCCGGCCCCCGGCAGCAGGGTCACCTCACCCGCCACGACCGGTCGGCCGCTCCCCCCGGGGGCGCTCAGCACCACCCGGTCGAGGCCGTCCACGACCTCCTGGGCGGTGAGTACCGTCCCCCGGTCGTCGGCCACGAACCCGCACCCGCGCGGACTCCCCGCCAGGTCGAAGATCCCGACCAGCTCCGCCGCCCCGCCCGCACCCGGACCCGCACTACCCGAGCCCACACCGGACGCATCGCCATCCGGGCCGGCCGTCCAGCCCGCGGCGCCCGCACCGCCCGCATCGTCCGTATCCATGAACGCCATCCCCGCACCCACTCCCGCCGCTCCCGTGCTCACGACGGTAGGCCGGTGAAGATCAGCACGAACAGCACGCGACGTGAAAGCGCCCCCCTTCGCTCCCTCCATTCACTCCGAGCGCCTGCTCGGACGGGTGAAATCGGGAGCCCGGGTGGACAAAGACCTACCCGAGGGGGGTCGTGGGGGGGGGGGGGGGGGGT
>NZ_JASISO010000031.1:0-98251 GCF_030063135.1 Streptomyces sp. G-G2 | reverse complement strand
CGGTGAGCGGCAGATCCTGAGCGCTCACCGCTCCACGTCAAGAGACGTCAGAAGACACCGAGAGACACCATGGGACGCCTGGAGACGCCGCCTCGCTACGCCCAGGTACGCCTGGGAACTCCGACCGGAGTTCCCGAGAACCGCGACGTCAGACGAAGACCGCCAGGGACTTCGCCTTGCCGCCCTTGCTCTCCACGAGCCCCAGCAGCGTGCCCTGCGGCCCGAAGACCGCCACGGTCCGCCCCGCCGGGTACTCCTCCGGCATCTCCAGCCGGACGCCGTTGCCGAGCAGCGATGCCCGGCGCGCGTCGAGGTCCCAGCGCGGGAACGCCGCGGCCGCCGCTTCCGCGATCGGCATGACGGTCAGTTCCGCCTGGTGCTGGTCCAGGGTGCGCGCCTGGTCCAGCTTGTACGGGCCCACCCGGGTGCGCCGCAGCGCGGTCAGGTGGCCGCCGACGCCGAGGTCGGCGCCCAGGTCGCGCGCGAGGGCGCGGATGTACGTACCGCTGGAGCAGACCACGGAGACGACGAGGTCGACGACCTTCGTGCCGTCCTCGGCCTCCGCCTCGCGCATGTCGTAGACGTGGAACGAGGAGATCGTGACCGGGCGGGCCGGGATCTCGAAGTCCTCGCCGTCACGGGCGCGCTTGTAGGACCGCACGCCGTTGATCTTGATGGCGCTGACCTTGGACGGGACCTGCATGATCTCGCCGGACAGCTTCGCGATGCCCTCGTCCACCGCTTCCCGGGTGACCCCGGCCGCGTCGGTGGAGGAGATGAGGTCGCCCTCGGCGTCGTCGGTCAGGGTGTTCTGGCCGAGGCGGATCGTACCGAGGTACTCCTTCTCGGTCAGCGCGAGGTGACCGAGCAGTTTGGTGGCCTTCTCGACGCCCAGGACGAGGACGCCGGTGGCCATCGGGTCGAGCGTGCCCGCGTGGCCGACGCGGCGGGTCTTGGCGATCCCGCGCATCTTGGCGACCACGTCGTGCGAAGTGAAGCCGGACGGCTTGTCGACGATGACAAGGCCGTCCGGCGGGGGGGTGCGGTCGTTGCTCATTCCGCGGCTGCGTCCTCGTCCTCGCCCGGCTTCTTGTACGGGTCGGCCTCGCCCGCGAACGTGGCGCCCGAGGACGCCTCGCGCACCTGGGCGTCGGAGGCGCGGACCTTGTCGAGGAGTTCCTCGATGGTCTTGGCGTTCTCCGGGAGGGCGTCCGCCACGAAGGTCAGCGTGGGGGTGAACTTGGTACCGGCCGCCTGACCGACCGCCGAGCGCAGAACGCCCTTGGCGCTCTCCAGTCCGGCGGCCGCACTGGCCCGGTCCTCGTCGTCGCCGTACACCGTGTAGAAGACCGTGGCCTCCCGCAGGTCACCGGTGACCCGGGTGTCGGTGATCGTCACGTGCGTTCCGAGACGCGGGTCCTTGACTCCACGCTGGAGCTTCTGGGCGACCACCTCCCGAATGAGGTCCGCCAGCTTCTTAGCGCGCGCGTTGTCGGCCACTGGTCCGTCTCCTTCTTTTCCTTGCAGTCAGTCGTCATCACCGTGGATCCGCCGTCGTACCGACAGCAGCTCCACTTCCGGACGTGCCGCCACCAGCCGCTCACAGCGGTCCAGCACGTCCGACAGGAACCCCGTGTCCCCGGCCACCAGAGCGACCCCGATTTCGGCCCTGCGGTGCAGGTCCTGATCGCCCACTTCGGCCGCGCTCACAGAGAACTTGCGCTGGAGCTCGGCGACGATGGGCCGGACGACGGAGCGTTTCTCCTTCAGCGAATGAACATCGCCGAGGAGCACATCGAAGGACAGAGTCCCCACGTACATGTAGTTCCGGATGTCCCGCCGGTTCGGGTTAGGTGACCTGCCGGGCCGTCGCTCGGCAGGGACACCAGAACCGTACACGCAACGGCCGGGGCCGATCGACGGATATTCCGCCGACCGGCCCCGGTACTACGAGTTACGACACGGTACGAACCGCCACGTGCTTACGCGCGGGGCTTCTCGCGCATCTCGTACGTCGCGATGACGTCGTCGACCTTGATGTCGTTGAAGCTGCCGAGGTTGATACCACCCTCGAACCCTTCGCGGATCTCGGTGACGTCGTCCTTGAAGCGGCGCAGACCGGAGATGGTGAGGCTCTCGGCGATGACCTTGCCATCGCGCAGGAGCCGCGCCTTGGTGTTGCGCTTGACCTCGCCGGAGCGGATGAGAACACCCGCGATGTTGCCCAGCTTGGACGAGCGGAAGACCTCGCGGACCTCCGCCGTACCGAGCTCGACCTCTTCGAATTCCGGCTTGAGGAGACCCTTCAGGGCCGCCTCGATCTCCTCGATGGCCTGGTAGATCACCGAGTAGTAGCGAACGTCGACGCCCTCGCGGTCCGCCATCTGCGCGGCACGGCCGGCCGCACGGACGTTGTAACCGATGACGATGGCGTCGGAGCCCATCGCCAGCGAGATGTCGGACTCGGTGACCGCACCCACACCGCGGTGCAGGACACGGATGTCGACCTCTTCACCGACGTCGAGCTGGAGCAGCGAGGACTCGAGAGCCTCGACCGCACCGGACGCGTCGCCCTTGATGATGAGGTTGAGTTCCTGGACCAGACCGGCCTTGAGGACCGAGTCGAGGTCTTCCAGGGACACCCGGCGGACGCGCTTGGCGAAGTTGGCGTTGCGCTCCCGCGCAGCACGCTTCTCGGCGATCTGACGGGCCGTACGGTCCTCGTCCACGACGAGGAAGTTGTCGCCGGCGCCGGGGACGTTGGTGAGACCCAGGACCAGGACGGGGGTCGCCGGACCCGCTTCCTCGACGTTGTTGCCCTTGTCGTCGAGCATGGCGCGCACACGGCCGTAGGCATCGCCCACGACCATCGTGTCGCCGACGCGGAGGGTACCGCGCTGAACGAGGACGGTGGCAACGGCACCGCGGCCGCGGTCGAGGTGGGACTCGATCGCAATACCCTGAGCGTCCTGCTCCGGGTTGGCGCGCAGGTCGAGCGAGGCGTCGGCGGTGAGGACGACGGCCTCGAGCAGGGAGTCGATGTGCAGACCCTGCTTGGCGGAGATGTCGACGAACATCGTGTCGCCGCCGTACTCCTCGGCGACCAGACCGAACTCGGTGAGCTGACCGCGCACCTTGACCGGGTCGGCACCCTCGACGTCGATCTTGTTGACCGCGACGACGATCGGGACGCCGGCGGCCTTGGCGTGGTTGAGCGCCTCGATCGTCTGCGGCATGACGCCGTCGTTGGCCGCGACCACGAGGATCGCGATGTCGGTCGACTTGGCACCACGGGCACGCATGGCGGTGAACGCCTCGTGACCGGGGGTGTCGATGAAGGTGATCTTGCGGTCTTCACCGTTGACGGTGGTACCCACCTGGTAGGCACCGATGTGCTGGGTGATGCCACCGGCCTCGCCCGCAACGACGTTCGTCTTGCGGATGGCGTCGAGGAGGCGGGTCTTACCGTGGTCGACGTGACCCATGACGGTGACGACCGGCGGACGCGGCATGAGGAACTCCTCGCCGCCCTCGTCCTCGCCGAACTCGATGTCGAAGCCCTCGAGGAGCTCGCGGTCCTCTTCCTCCGGGCTGACGATCTGAACGACGTAGTTCATCTCGCCGGCCAGCATTTCGAGGGTCTCGTCGGAGACGGACTGCGTGGCAGTGACCATCTCGCCGAGGTTCATCATCACGGCGACGAGCGACGCCGGGTTGGCGTTGATCTTCTCCGCGAAGTCGGTGAGGGACGCACCGCGCGACAGGCGAACGGTCTCGCCGTGGCCGCGGGGCAGCATGATGCCGCCGACCGACGGGGCCTGCATGGCCTCGTACTCCTGGCGCCTCTGGCGCTTCGACTTGCGACCACGACGGGCGGGCCCGCCGGGGCGGCCGAAGGCACCCTGCGTGCCGCCACGGGCATTGGGACCGCCGGGACGGCCGGCGAAGCCGGGACGGCCACCGCCACCCGCACCAGGACCGCCGCCGAAGCCGCCGCCACCACCGGGACGCGGGCCGCCGAAGCCGCCGCCGCCACCGGGACGCGAGCCGGGACCGGCCGGACGGCCGGCGAAGCCGCCGCCACCGGCGGGACGACCGGCACCACCGGTGCCGGGACCACGGCCACCGGCACCGGGGCCGCGACCGGCGCCGCCGGGGCCGCCACCGGGACGGGGACCGGCAGCCGGACGCTGCGGCATCATGCCGGGGTTCGGACGGTTACCGCCCGGAGCACCGCCAGGGCCACCAGCGGGACGAGCGCCGCCCTGCGGGCGGGGCATGCCGCCCGGGGTCGGACGACCGGCACCGGCGCCGCCCTGGGGGCGCGGAGCGCCACCGGGACCACCCTGCGGACGCGGGGCACCCTGGCCGCCGGCGCCGGGGGCACCGGGACGCGGGGCACCCTGCGGGCGGGGCGCCTGGGGGCGCGCCATGCCGGTGGAACCACCGGAGGTGAAGGGGTTGTTACCGGGACGGGGACCCGCGGGACGGGATCCACCCGGACGGGGGGCCTGGCCACCGGCTGCGGGACGCTGTCCCTGAGCCGGACGCTCCTGGCCGCCCTGGCCCGCCGGACGCGGGGCGCCGGGACGGGTACCGGACTGACCCGGGGCCGCCGCCGGACGCTGCTGCGTGGCGGGACGCGGACCGGGGGACGCACCCGCGGGCCGCTCGGAACGCTCGGTGCGCTCTGCGCGCTGCGGGGCCGCGGGGGCCGCCGGAGGCGCGGAGAACTCGGTCGCGACCGGAGCCGGCGCCTGGACGGCGGGCTTCGGGGCGGCCGGTGCCTTCGGGCCGGGACGCGGGCCGGAGGCGGCCGGAGTCACGGGCGCCGGGGCGCTGGGGGTGCTGGCGGCCGGGGCCTCGGCGACGACCGGCTTGGGAGCCGGTGCGCCGGGCTTGGGGGCCGCGGGACGTGCGGCGGCACCCGGGGCGGGAACCCCGGGCTGGGCAGGCGCGGCCTTGCGGGGCGCGCCGGGCTTCGCAGCGGACTTGCCGGCGTTGCCGCCGGGGCCCTGCAGTGCGTCAGTCAACTTGCGTACGACCGGCGCCTCGATCGTCGAGGACGCCGAACGCACAAACTCACCGAGTTCTTGGAGCTTGGCCATGACGACCTTGCTCTCGACTCCGAACTCCTTGGCGAGTTCATATACCCGGACCTTAGCCACTTCGCTCCTTTTAGGTCCGGGTTACGCCGGACCGTCGCTACTTCATGGGCGTACTCATCGCGTACTCATCGAGTGCTCATCGCAATCTCGACCTACTTCCAACTCGCGAGGTACCTGACCGCACGGGGCATCCGTGCCGTACTGCTTTCTGTTCTTGCGCTGTGCCTCTACGGCCCTTCTACGGCCTTGCGCAGCTTCGCCGTGTCGAACGCTCCCGAGGACTTGAAGGCCCTGGGGAACGCGCGTCGGCGTACCGCTTGGTCGAGGCAGACCACGGCGGGGTGCACATATGCACCCCGGCCGGGCAGCGTACCGCGAGGATCGGGGACGCATGCGTCCCCTACCGCCACGATGCGCAGCAGGTCGTTCTTGGCCGCTCGCTCCCGGCACCCCACACAGGTGCGTTCAGGGCATGCGCGGGCATGCGTCCGGCCAGACACGCTTAAGTCTACCTCCCCGCACCGACCTCACCCGTACGGGCGAGAAATCGAACGGACGTCGTCGTGTTATCACCTGTCTACCGGCCGGGAACCTCCGGCCGGTAGCGGTTTATTCCCCGTCGCGGCCGGAGCCGCCGTCGGACGGCTGCTCCGTGTCGGAACGGATGTCGATGCGCCAGCCGGTGAGCCGCGCGGCGAGGCGGGCGTTCTGGCCCTCCTTGCCGATGGCCAGCGACAGCTGGTAGTCGGGCACGATCACCCGGGCGGAACGGGTGTCCCAGTCGACGACCTCGACCTCGCTCACCCTGGCGGGTGACAGCGCGTTCGCGACCATCTCCGCCGGGTCGTCCGACCAGTCGACGATGTCGATCTTCTCGCCGTGCAGTTCGGCCATCACGTTGCGCACGCGGCTGCCCATCGGGCCGATGCAGGCGCCCTTCGGGTTCAGGCCGGAGCGGGTGGACCGGACGGCGATCTTGGTGCGGTGACCGGCCTCGCGGGCGATCGCGCAGATCTCGACGCTGCCGTCGGCGATCTCCGGAACCTCCAGCGCGAAGAGCTTCTTCACCAGGTTGGGATGGGTGCGCGAGAGGGTCACGGACGGGCCGCGGACACCCTTGGCCACCCGGACGACGTACGTCCGAAGACGCAGGCCGTGGGTGTACTCCTCGCCCGGCACCTGCTCCTGCACCGGCAGCATGGCCTCCATCTTGCCGATGTCGACCAGCACGTTCTTGGGGTCCTTGCCCTGCTGGACCACGCCGGTGATGACGTCGCCCTCACGGCCGAGGAACTCGCCGAAGGTCTGGTCGTCCTGCGCGTCGCGCAGACGCTGCAGGATCACCTGCTTGGCGGTGGTGGCGGCGATCCGGCCGAAGTCCGACGGGGTGTCGTCGAACTCCTTGGGCTCCTGGCCCTCCTCCAGATCCCGCGGGTCCTCCTTCGCCCACACGACCACGTGGCCGTTGGTGCGGTCCAGCTCGACGCGGGCGCGCCGGAAGCTTCCCTCGGTGCGGTGGTACGCGATGAGGAGAGCGGACTCGATCGCCTCGACCAGCAGGTCGAAGGAGATCTCCTTCTCCCGGACCAGGCCCCGCAGGGCACTCATGTCGATGTCCACGGCTACGCCTCCTCTTCCTTCTTGTCCTTGCGGTTGAACTCGATTTCGACACGCGCCTTGGCGATGTCGGTGAACGCGATGCGGCGGGCGGTCGCCTTGCGGCCCTTCACGCCCGGTACTTCGAGGTCCATGCCCTCGTCGTCGACGTCGAGGATGCGGGCGACCAGTTCCCCGGCGCCCTTCTCCCCCTCGCCGGAGAGCTGGAACTTCACGAGGCGGCCGATCGCCCGGAGGTAGTGACGGTGCTCGCTCAGCGGGCGGTCGGCGCCCGGCGAACTCACTTCCAGGACGTACTCGTCCTCGCCCATGGCGTCGGACTCGTCCAGCGTCTCGGAGATCACGCGGCTCAACTCGGCGCAGGTGTCCAGCTCCACACCCTCGTCGGAGTCCACGATGACGCGCAGCATCCGGCGCTTGCCCGCCTTGGACAGCTCGATGTCCTCGAGGTCCAGGTCCTGGGCGGCGACGAGCGGCTCCAGCAATGCGCGCAGCCTGTCGCTCTGGGTGGTGCTCATCCGGGTGACTCCTCGGCCGCGTGTGCTGTTGTGGTTTCCGCCGCGTGTGTCGCGTGTCAGGTCCACAGGGTATCCGGTCGCGAGGGGTGTTGCCGTCCGCGCTGTGGACCGGGCCCCGGGTACCGTGATCACTGCCTGTCCCCCGCCTCTGCCCGCCGTGACCACCGAGGACGTCGCCGTGCCCTGGACCATGCCTTCGCGAAGGAGCCTGCTGGGCGGAGCCGCTGGTGCGGCCGGTGCCGCCCTGCTCACCGGGTGCTCGGGCGGTGGCCCGGCCGCCGGGGACGCCGAGGCTCCACCCGAGCGGCCCATCCGGGCGGCCGCCGTCCGGGACAGTGAATTGCTGCTGGAACGTTATGACGCCACCATCGCCGCCCACCCCCCGCTGGCCGAGCGGCTCGCCCCGCTGCGCTCGTCGGTGGCCGCGCACGCCGGGGCGCTGGCCCCCGACGGCGAGGCACCGACGCCGACGCCCTCGCCCTCCGGGTCCGGTTCCGCCGCGCCCGGTACGGCCGCCGGAGCGGCTGGAACCACCGCGAACACCGCCGGGAAGCCGGCCGCGAAGAGCGCCGCGCCGGTGCCCGCGCAGCCCGCGGAGGCGCTGACCGCCCTCGCGGACGCCGAACGGGACCTGGCCGAGGCCCGGAAGATCGCCCTCGCGGGCACCTCCGGCGAGCTGGCCCGGCTGCTCGCGTCGGTGGCCGCCTGCGGCGCCGTGCACACCTACCTGCTCACCTCGAACCCCGGAGGCAAGGCGTGACGAGGGCCGCGACACTAACGCAGGGCGCGCCGGAACCCACCCGGGGCGGTGGCCGCGCCCTGACGGCCGCGCAGAGCGTGCTGGCCGCGGAGCACGCGGCCGTCTACGGCTACGGGGTGATCGGGGCCCGGATCGCCGCCGAACGCGCCACCGAGGCCCGGGACGCGTACGGGGTCCATCTCGCCCGGCGCGACACCCTCAGCCGCACCGTGCGTGACCTGGGCGGATCCCCGCAGCCCGCGGAGGCCGCCTACGCCCTGCCGTTCCTGGTGCGCACCCCGGCGGACGCCGAGCGGCTGGCCGCCGAGATCGAGGACCGGGTGGCGGGGGCGTACTCCGATCTGGTGCGGGCGGCGGACGGCCCGCTGCGCCGCGAGGCGGCCGACTCGCTGAGCGCCGCGGCCGTCCGCGCGGCACGCTGGCGCGGCGGCGGCGTAGCCTTCCCTGGGCTCACGGAACGCGCTGAACGAGCCCGCAACAGCTGAAGGGGATCACGCACGCATGGCTTTCGAACCGCCTGAGCGGCTTGTCCGGGCGCTCGGCGAGACGCCGGAATCGTCGCAGAACGCGGAGTGGCTGGGGCAGTTGCCCGAGCTGACCGGGAAGGCGCTCGCCCGGCGTGAGGTGCTGGCCCAGCGGGTGGTGGCCCCGGGCGGGCGCAGCAGTCTGGTCGTCCTGGTGCGGTCCGCCGACGGGACCCCGGCCGCCCTGAAGCTCGCGCCGCCGCGGGCCCGGCCGGACCGGGAGCGGGCCGCGCTGGAGCACTGGGCCGGTTTCGGCGCCGTACGGCTCCTCGATTCCACGCCGGGAACGCCGTACGACGGGCCGGACGACGGCGCGCTGCTGCTGGAGCGGCTCCAGCCCGAGGTGTCGCTGCGCTCGCTGCCCGAGGCGAAGGCGCTGCTGGAAGCGGCGGGGACGGTCCGGCGGCTGTGGGTGCCCCCGGCGGCGGACCATCCCTTCGAGACGGTGGCGGAGCGTACGGGGCCCCAGTGCGCGGCACTGGCCGCGGCTCCGGCGGAGGCGGCGGAGCTGGTACGGGCCGCGCTCGACGCCCGCGAGGAACTGACCGCGGCTCCGGGTGAACCGGCGCTGCTGCACGGCAATTTCCGCCAGGGCAAGGTGCTGGCGGGCGAGCGGGCGCCGTGGCTCACGGTCGGCCCCGAGCCGCTGGTGGGCGACCGGGAGTACGACCTGGCCCGGCTGTGCCGGGACCGGCTGGAGGACCAGGTCGCCACCTCGGCGGGGGCCTCGGGGGCGCGGCGGCGGGTGAACCGGCTGGCCGACTCGCTGGAGGTGGACCGGGACCGGCTGCGCGGGTGGACGCTGTTCCGGGCCGTGGAGTCCGGGGTGCGGGCGCTGGCGGCCGGGCGGCGGCGGGACGGCGAGCTGCTGCTGGAGTTCGCGGGCTGGTTGTAGGGCCGGGCGGCGGGCATACCGTAGGTAAGTGGGTTCTGCCCGGCAGGAGGCCGTCATGGTCCAGGAACTGCTGACAGCGGGGATCGCCGCGGGCGCCGGTATCGGGGTGGCGCTGGGCGCGGCCGCCCGGGTGGTGAAGCAGTACGAACGCGGTGTGGTGTTCCGCTTCGGCCGGTTGCGGCAGGGGATCCGCGGGCCCGGATTCACCCTGGTCGTCCCGGGGATGGACCGGCTGCGCAAGGTCAACATGCAGATCGTGACGATGCCGATCCCGGCGCAGGAGGGGATCACGCGGGACAACGTCACGGTGCGGGTGGACGCCGTCGTGTACTTCAAGGTGGTCGACGCGGCGAACGCGATCATCGAGGTGGAGGACTACCGTTTCGCGGTCTCGCAGAT
The DNA here is from genome assembly GCF_030063135.1 of Streptomyces sp. G-G2. Lineage (GTDB taxonomy): Bacteria > Actinomycetota > Actinomycetes > Streptomycetales > Streptomycetaceae > Streptomyces. The sequence goes on along the minus strand of NZ_JASISO010000031.1, from coordinate 88,430 downwards.
GGCGCAGACCTCGCTCCGGTCGATCATCGGCAAGTCCGATCTGGACGACCTGCTGTCGAACCGGGAGCAGCTGAACCAGGGGCTGGAGCTGATGATCGACAGCCCGGCGATCGGGTGGGGCGTGCAGATCGACCGGGTCGAGATCAAGGACGTGTCGCTGCCGGAGACGATGAAGCGGTCGATGGCCCGGCAGGCGGAGGCCGACCGGGAGCGGCGGGCGCGGGTGATCAACGCGGATGCGGAGCTGCAGGCGTCGAGGAAGCTGGCGGAGGCGGCGGAGGTCATGTCGGAGCAGCCGGCGGCGCTTCAACTGAGGCTGTTGCAGACGGTGGTGGCGGTGGCGGCGGAGAAGAACTCCACCCTGGTCCTCCCGTTCCCGGTGGAACTCCTCCGCTTCCTGGAACGCGCGACCCCTCCCCCGGCGGCGCCGCCCGCCGCGGCGCCCCCGGCCGCGGCGCCCCCGGCCGCGACGGACCCGGCCGCGACGGACCCGGCCGCTACGGACCCCCCGGCCCGGGGCCCGGACCCGGCCGCGCCCGGCGGCGCGGCCGGGTAGGCGCCCGCCCGAGCCGGACCCGCCCGCGCGAGCGTCCCCACCGGCCTCCGGCGGCGCCTCAGACGCCGCCGGGGCCGGTCTTCGAACGTCGGCGGGGCCGGTCTTGCCCCGGCCCGTCGGCGGCGGGGCCTACGGCGTCAGGCGGGACAGGGCCTCTGCCAGGGGGAGTTCCTCGCGGACACCGGTGGCGCGGTTCTGGAGTTCGACCACCGACTCCGCGGACCGGCGGCCCGCGACAAGGATCCAGCGCACGCCCATCAGTTCGGCGTCCGTCAGCTTCACCCCGGGGGACAGGCCGGGCCGGTCGTCCAGCAGGACCCGCCGCCCCGCGGCGGCCAGCGCCTCGGCCGCCTGCTCCGCGAGCGCGAGCGGCACGGCCTTGCCCGCCGCCACCACGTGGACGTCGGCCGGGGCGACCTCCGCGGGCCAGCACAGGCCCCGCTCGTCGGCGGTCTGTTCGGCCAGGGCGGCCACCGCCCGGGAGACGCCGATGCCGTACGAACCCATCGTGACCCGGACCGGCTTGCCCTCCTTGCCGAGGACGTCGAGCCCGAACGCGTCCGCGTACTTGCGGCCCAGCTGGAAGATGTGCCCGATCTCGATGGCCCGGTCCAGCCGGAGCCCCGTACCGCAGGCCGGGCAGGGGTCGCCCGGCTCGACCACCACCACGTCGAGGTACTGGTCGACCTCGAAGTCCCGCCCGCACACCACGTTGCGGGCGTGCGTGTCGACGCGGTTGGCGCCGGTGACCCACGAAGTGCCGGGCGCGACGCGGGGGTCGGCGAGGTAGCGGACCTTCTCCAGGCCCTGCGGGCCGACGTAGCCGCGCACCAGGTCGGGACGGCCGGTGAAGTCCTCGGCCGTCACCAGCTCGACCACGGCCGGGGCCAGGTGCTCGCCCAGCTTGCCCAGGTCCACCTCGCGGTCGCCCGGGACGCCGATCGCCACGATCTCGCCGTCGACCTTGACCAGCAGGTTCTTGAGCGTGGCCGAGGCCGGTACGCCCAGGAGCGCGGCGAGCGATTCGATGGTCGGGGTGTCGGGGGTGGCCAGTTCCTCGACCGGCCCGTGCTCTCCCCCGGCCTGGGTGAGGGCGAAGGTGACGGCTTCGGTGTTGGCGGCGTAGTCGCATGACGGGCAGTCCGCGAAGGTGTCCTCGCCCGCGCCCGCCGGGGCCAGGAACTCCTCGGAGGCGGAGCCGCCCATCGCGCCGGAGACGGCCGACACGATGCGGTGGTCTAGCCCGAGCCGGGTGAAGATCCGTTGGTAGGCGGCGCGGTGGAGGGCGTACGACTCGGCGAGGCCCTCGTCACTGACGTCGAAGGAGTAGGAGTCCTTCATCTGGAACTCGCGGCCCCGCAGTACGCCCGAGCGCGGCCGGGCCTCGTCGCGGTACTTGGTCTGGATCTGGTACAGCATCACCGGCAGGTCCTTGTAGGACGTGCACTGGTCCTTGACCACGAGGGTGAAGATCTCCTCGTGGGTGGGGCCGAGCAGGTAGTCGGCGCCCTTGCGGTCCTTGAGCCGGAAGAGCAGGTCGCCGTACTCCGTCCAGCGCCCGCTGACCTCGTACGGCTCTTTCGGCAACAGCGCGGGCAGCAGCACCTCCTGGGCGCCGATGGCGTCCATCTCCTCGCGGACGACGCGCGAGACGTTGTCCAGGACCCGCTTGCCCAGCGGCAGCCAGCTCCACACTCCGGCCGAGCTGCGGCGTACGTAGCCCGCGCGGACGAGGAGCTTGTGGCTGAGGGTTTCCGCGTCGGCCGGGTCCTCTCGGAGGGTCTTGACCATGAGGCGGGACAGGCGCTGCACGTGTTGCGTAGACATGCGGCGAGGCTACCGGGGGCCGGCGGCACCCGGAAAACCGTTTACGGGCCCGGCCAGGGCGGGATCCGGCCCCGGTCAGGGCCGGCGCAGGGGGAGCGGGGCGCCCATCACGGCGTACGGGAGGCGCGCGCTGGGGAAGGTCACCTGCCGCGCGAGGTCGGTGTAGCCGAGGTCGCGGTACAGCGCGCGGGCCGGGCTGTCGGCGTCGATCGCGGACAGGATCGAGCGGGGTTCGGCGGCGGTGTCGGTGATCCGGGTGATGAGGGCGCGGCCCGCGCCCCGGCCCTGGAAGTCGGGGTGGACGTGGAGTTCGGTGATGACGAAGGAGCCGTCGAGCCAGCCATCGAGGCCGCCCGCGCGCAGGTGGGGCTCCACCACCGTGGACCACCAGTGCGTACGGTCGTTGGGCATCCCGTAGACGAACCCCGCCAGGTCGCCCGCGTCCGTGAACGCGCCGAGCGCGCGGGCCCCCGGGGAGGTCATGTGGCGCTGCACGATGTAGCGCCTGATGCCCACTTCCTCCTCGTTCAGCCCGAAGGCGACGGCCTGCACCCGCAGGGCCTCGTCGACGCGGGCGACGAGGTCGAGCGGGCCGAGGGTGAGGCCTGCGGGGCGGCGGGGGTCGCCCCCGGGGGTAGGCAGCATGCGGCCGACCTTACTTCGCACCACCCGCGCCCGGATACGAGCGCGGCACACCCGGGCGGCAGGAGACCGCGGCATACGACACCGGCCGGGCCGGGTTCAGAACAGAACGCTCATGAACATGCCGACCTCGCGGAAGCCCACGCGCCGGTACGAGGCCCGGGCGGCGGTGTTGAAGTCGTTCACGTAGAGGCTGACGACGGGCGCGATGTCGCGCAGCGCGTAGTCGACCACGGCGGCCATCCCGGTCTCGGAGTGGCCCCGGCCGCGGAAGGCGGGGTCGACCCACACCCCCTGGATCTGGCAGGCGCGGTGGGTGGCCGCGCCGATCTCGGCCTTGAAGACGACCTTGCCGTCCTCGATGCGGGCGAAGGAGCGCCCTGCGGCGACGAGTTCGGCGACCCGGGCCTGGTAGAGGAGTCCGCCGTCCCCGGTGAGCGGGGAGACGCCGACCTCTTCGGTGAACATGGCCACGCACGCGGGCATGATCATGTCCATCTGGTCCGTGCGGACCCGGCGGACCAGCGGGTCCGGAGCGATCTCGGGGGACGGCTGCTCGGTGGTCATCAGCGGCTGGTGGGCGCGCACGTCACGGGCGGGACCCCAGTGCGGTTCCAGCAGCCGCCACAGCAGTCCGGCGGCCTCGGCGGGCCCGACGATGGAGGAGCAGCGGCGGCCGGTGCGCCGGGCACGGTCGGCGAAGGCGCGCACCGCTTCGGGTCCGGCGCAGACGGGGACCAGGTTCGCGCCCGCGTAGCACATCGAGCGCAGCTGGCCGTCGGTGTACCAGCCCCACATCTCGCCACCGAGGCGCCAGGGGTCGAGGCCCGCGACCTGGACCCGGGAGGTCACGAAGGCGTTGGCGACGGGCTCGCGGCCCAGCACCTGGAGGGCGGCGTCGAGATCGCTGGGCTCCAGGACCCGGGTGGTGGTCTGCGTCAACACTGTAGAGGGCCTCACCATGCACGTCCGCTGATCTCCGCACTGTACCCGGCGCTCCCGTGGACTGCCGCCCGTACGGGGACGGAAAAAGACCCCGGCCCCGCCCGCGAGCTGCGGGAACGGGCCGGGGCCGGAAAAATCGCGAGGGCCGTCGGAGCGGGCCTGGAGGGCTGCTCAGCCCGCGACGGAGACCTTCGGCTCGCCGGAGGTCACGCCGTCCCTCTCCATCTGCTCGGCGATCTTCATCGCCTCTTCGATGAGGGTCTCGACGATCTTCGACTCGGGCACGGTCTTGATGATCTCGCCCTTGACGAAGATCTGCCCCTTGCCGTTGCCGGAGGCGACACCGAGGTCGGCCTCACGGGCCTCGCCGGGGCCGTTGACGACGCAGCCCATGACGGCGACGCGCAGCGGCACCTCCATGCCCTCCAGGCCCGCGGTGACCTCTTCGGCGAGCTTGTACACGTCCACCTGGGCGCGGCCGCAGGAGGGGCAGGAGACGATCTCCAGGCGGCGCTGCTTGAGGTTCAGCGACTCCAGGATCTGGATGCCGACCTTGATCTCCTCGACCGGCGGGGCCGACAGGGAGACCCGGATGGTGTCGCCGATGCCCTCGGAGAGCAGCGCGCCGAAGGCGACCGCGGACTTGATGGTGCCCTGGAAGGCGGGACCGGCCTCGGTGACGCCGAGGTGCAGCGGGTAGTCGCACACAGCGGCCAGCTGGCGGTAGGCGTTGACCATGACGACCGGGTCGTTGTGCTTGACCGAGATCTTGATGTCGCCGAAGCCGTGCTCCTCGAAGAGGGAGGCCTCCCACAGCGCGGACTCGACCAGCGCCTCGGGGGTGGCCTTGCCGTACTTCTTCAGCAGCCGGGCGTCGAGGGAGCCCGCGTTGACACCGATCCGGATCGGGGTGCCCGCGTCCTTGGCGGCGCGCGCGATCTCCTTGACCTTGTCGTCGAACTGCTTGATGTTGCCCGGGTTCACGCGGACGGCGGCGCAGCCCGCGTCGATCGCCGCGAAGACGTACTTGGGCTGGAAGTGGATGTCGGCGATCACCGGGATCTGCGACTTCTTCGCGATCACCGCGAGGGCGTCGGCGTCGTCCTGGGTCGGGCAGGCCACGCGGACGATCTGGCAGCCGGAGGCGGTCAGCTCGGCGATCTGCTGCAGAGTGGCGCCGATGTCGGAGGTCCGGGTCGTGGTCATGGACTGCACCGAGATGGGTGCGTCGCCGCCGACGGCGACCGAGCCGACCTGGATCTTGCGGCTGACCCGGCGGTCGGCAAGCTTGGTCGGCACGGACGGCATTCCGAGAGAGATGGCAGTCATCTGCTGAGCAACCCCAAGGTGTGGATCAAGGCGTGGATCGAGGTCCCGAGAACGGCGGGCTCCAGCCTTCGAGATTACGCCAATCAGCGCGCGCCCCGCGCATCCGACGGATCGCACCACCCAAACGTAGGGGGCCGGACACGATTCCCGCCCGACTCCTCCTGGAGTGCGGTACGACGATCCGCTGAACGGCGGCCGCCGCGCCGGGAGGGTTTCCCGGCGCGGTGGCCCGTACTCAGCTGATCTTGATCGGGTTCACCACGTCGGCCACCATGACCAGCAGCGTGAAGCAGACGAACACGCCTGCCACCAGGTACGCGGCGGGCATCAGCCTGGCCACGTCGAAGGGGCCCGGGTCGGGGCGCCGGAAGACCCGCGCGACCGTGCGCCGGACCGACTCCCACAGGGCGCCCGCGATGTGGCCGCCGTCGAGCGGGAGCAGCGGCAGCATGTTGAACAGGAACAGCGCCAGGTTGAACATGCCGACGAGGTTCAGGAAGCCGACGAGCCGGTCGGTGACCGGGATGTCGAGGTTGGCGATCTCACCGCCGATGCGGGCCGCGCCGATGATGCCGATCGGGGAGTCCGGCTGCCGCTCGCCGTCGCCGAAGGTGGCGTTCCACAGCGGGGGGATCTTGGACGGCAGCTTGAGGAGGCCGTGCACGCTGTCGTCGACGATCTGGACCATGTGGTCGGCGGACTGGCCGAAGGTCAGCGCCTCGGTCTCGGTCCTGGGGCCGAAGCCGAGGAACCCGGCCTTGACGAACTCGCCCTTGACGTAGCCGCCGTGGCCGTCCGTCTTGCCGACGGTGTTCTCGATCAGGTTGGCGTGGAGCGTCAGCTCCTTGCCGTCGCGCACGACGGTGACGGTGGCCGGGCCGACGGTGTCGCGGATCTTCTGCTGGAGCACGGACCAGTCGGTGACCCGGCGCCCGTCGAAGGCGACGATCTTGTCGCCGGCCTTGAGTCCGGCGGCCTTGGCCGGGGCGACCTGGTCGCCCGGCCGGCAGCTGGTGCGCTGGTCGCTCTGCTTGAGGACGCAGTCGGAGACCGAGGCCACCTTGGTGGTCTGCTGGGTGACTCCGAAGGTCATCCACACGCCGAAGAAGATGGCGAGCGCGAGCACCAGGTTCATGAAGGGGCCCGCGAACATCACGATCACGCGCTTCCACGGCTTGCGCGTGTAGAAGAGCCGCTTCTCGTCGCCGGGCTGGAGCTCCTCGTACGCGGCGGAGCGCGCGTCCTCGATCATCGACCGGAACGGTGAGGTCGAACGGGCGGTGACCTTGCCGTCCTCGCCGGGCGGGAACATCCCGATCATGCGGATGTAGCCGCCCATCGGGATGGCCTTGATCCCGTACTCGGTGTCGCCCTTCTTTCGCGACCAGATGGTCCGGCCGAAGCCGACCATGTACTGCGGCACCCGGATGCCGAACAGTTTGGCCGTGGACAGGTGGCCCAGCTCGTGCCAGGCGATCGAGACCAGCAGCCCGATCACGAAGATGAGCATGCCGATCACGGTCATCAGAATCGTCATGCGCGCGCCTCCACTGCGGCCTGCGCCGCCGTCTCCCGGGCCCGGGCCCGAGCCCAGGTCTCCGCTTCGAGGACGTCCGCGACGGTCAGAGAGGTTCCCGAGCGCGGGGTTCCGTGCTCTTCGACCACGGCTGCGACCGTATCCATGATTGCTGTGAAAGGCAGCCGCCCGGCCAGGAACGCCTCCACGCACTCCTCGTTCGCCGCGTTGAACACGGCCGGGGCGGTGCCGCCGAGGGTGCCGACGTGCCGGGCCAGGTCCACCGCGGGGAAGGCCTCGGTGTCCAGCGGGAAGAACTCCCAGGTGGACGCCTTGGTCCAGTCGAAGGCGGGGGCCGCATCCGGGACCCGCTGCGGCCAGCCGAGGCCGATCGCGATGGGTCCGCGCATGTCCGGCGGGGTGGCCTGGGCGAGGGTGGAGCCGTCCGTGAACTCGACCATGGAGTGCACGTAGGACTGCGGGTGGACCACGACCTCGATGCGGTCGAAGGGGATGTCGTAGAGGAGGTGCGCCTCGATGACCTCCAGCCCCTTGTTGACCAGGGTCGCGGAGTTCACGGTGATGACCGGGCCCATGGCCCAGGTGGGGTGCGCGAGGGCGTCCTCGACCCTGACGTCGGCCAGTTCGGCGCGGGTGCGGCCGCGGAAGGGGCCGCCGGAGGCGGTGACGACCAGCTTGCGCACGTCGGCGCGGGTGCCCGCGGCGAGCGCCTGGAAGAGGGCCGCGTGCTCGGAGTCCACCGGGATGATCTGGCCGGGCCTGGCGAGTTCCTTCACCAGCGGGCCGCCGACGATCAGCGATTCCTTGTTGGCGAGGGCGAGGGTGCGGCCCGCGCGGAGCGCGGCGAGGGTGGGCGCGAGGCCGATGGAGCCGGTGATGCCGTTGAGCACGGTGTGGCACTCGGAGGCGGCCAGTTCGGTCGCGGCCTCCGGTCCGGCCAGGATCTCGGGCATCGGCTCGGCGCCGTACTGGTCGCCGAGGGCTTCCTTGAGGGCCGGTACGACGTCCTCGCGGGCCACGGCCACCGTCTTGACCCGCAGCAGCCGGGCCTGCTCCGCGAGCAGCCCGACCCGGCCGCCCGCGGCGGACAGCGCGGTCACCCGGAACCGGTCCGGGTTGCGCAGGACGAGGTCGATGGCCTGGGTGCCGATGGAGCCGGTCGACCCGAGGACGACGACGTCCCGGCGGCCGGCCGCGGGGTCGAAGAGGAGGTGCGGGTCGGCGAGGGGGGATGGGCTGTCGCTCATCCCCCTATTGTTGCCGCATCCCCGGGCCGTGCGGACACCGTCTCCCTAGGAAGACGCGCCGGCGCCCCGGGCGAATTTCGCCCACTGCGCCGTAACGATCTCCGGCGGCACCCCGCCGAAGTCCTTGATGTCGAGAATGTCGGAGCGGAAGGAGAGGGTGACGGCCCCGGAGCGGATCACGGTCAGGTACTTGTACAGCTTGATGTCCTTGTCCTTCACGTCCTGGACCACGATCCGGTACGCCCGGGCCTCGTCCCCCACTCCGGGCGGCGCGACCGGCTCCACCCTGAGGACCTTGCCCTCGGCGAGCATCCGGTCCTCCGTGTAGCCGCCCGCGCACCGCTCGCCCGCGTCCGTCAGGGACGCCAGGGCCGCTCCGGCCGCGGCGCCGTCCTTGTAGGAGCGCAGCAGGATGTCGGTGCCGACGTCCCGGAGTTCGCCGGGTACGCCGGTCTTGGCGTAGGCCTGGGCGGTGTGGCCCGCCCCGCCCAGGCTGGTCAGCGGCAGGCACACCGCCGGGACGGCCTCGTACGACTCGTTCATCGGCTCGTCGAGGACCGGTTCGCCCGCCTCGTACTTCCCGGCCTTCTCGCCGGGGGCGAGGGCCAGGGCCTTGAGCCGGGCCGCGCCGGGGCCCGGGGGCGCCGGGGGCGGCGTGCTCGCGGCCGCCGCGCGGGGCGCGGGCACGCCCGTCTCCTTGTCCTCCTGGTGGCCGCCGCCGCATGCGGTGGCGGCCACCAGGAGGAGCGCCGCCACGGCCGCTCCCGACGCGCGCCGGACCGTCGTGTTCCCCACCCTGTACACCGTGTGCCGTCCCCTTCGGATCATGTCGAGGACATGATTCTGCGGGATGCCGGCGGACGGCCTCAGCGGATGGGCCGGTGCACGTTCTCGTGCGGGGACGGGCCGGGGGTGGCGTCGGCGATCCAGGGGCCGTCGCCGGAGGGGTCGAGCACGCCCTCCTCCAGCCAGGTGTAGACCCCGCCGAGTACCCCCTCGACCACCTTGCGGTCCAGGTCGTCGGTGTTGGACCACAAGCGCCCGAAGAGTTCCTCGACGCGCAGCCGGGACTGGTGGCAGAAGGCGTCGGCCAGTTGGTAGGCCTCGCGGCCGTGGTCCCCGGTGGCGCGCAGGTGCTCGGCCCGCACGCAGGCCGCGCTCATCGCGAAGAGTTCGGCGCCGATGTCCACGATCCGCCCGAGGAAGCCCTGCTTGGTCTCCATCCGGCCCTGCCAGCGGGACATGGCGTAGAAGGTGGAGCGGGCGAGTTTGCGGGCGGCGCGCTCGACATAGCGCAGGTGGGTGGCGAGGTCGGGGTGGCCGCCGGGGTGGAAGGCGCGGTAGGTGCCGGGGACCTGGCCCGCTCCGGTGGCCAGCTTGGGCAGCCAGCGGGCGTAGAACCCGGCGGCGCGGGCGCCCGCCCTCGCCTTGTCGCCCAGTGCCTTGTCGGGGTCGATGAGGTCGCCCGCGACCGAGAGGTGGGCGTCGACGGCCTCGCGGGCGATCAGCAGGTGCATGATCTCGGTGGATCCCTCGAAGATCCGGTTGATCCGCAGGTCGCGGAGCATCTGCTCGGCGGGGACGGCCCGTTCGCCGCGGGCGGCCAGTGATGCGGCGGTCTCGAAGCCGCGTCCGCCGCGGATCTGGACCAGTTCGTCGGCCATCAGGCAGGCCATCTCGCTGCCGTAGAGCTTGGCCAGCGCGGCCTCGATGCGGATGTCGTTGCGGTCCTCGTCGGCCATCTGCGAGGCGAGGTCGACCATGGCCTCGAGGGCGAAGGTGGTGGCGGCGATGAAGGAGATCTTGGCGCCGACGGCCTCGTGCCGGGCGACCGGGCGGCCCCACTGCTCGCGGACCCCGGACCATTCCCGGGCGATCTTCAGGCACCACTTCCCGGCGCCGACGCACATCGCGGGCAGCGAGAGCCGCCCAGTGTTCAGGGTGGTCAGGGCGATCTTCAGACCGGCGCCCTCGGGGCCGATCCGGTTCGCCGCGGGCACCCGTACCCGGTGCAGCCTGGTGACGCCGTTCTCCAGGCCGCGCAGGCCCATGAAGGCGTTGCGGTGCTCCACGGTGACGCCCGGGGAGGCGGCCTCGACGACGAAGGCCGTGATGCCGCCCTTGTGCCCGTCGGACTTCGGGACGCGGGCCATGACCACGAGCAGGTCGGCGACCACCCCGTTGGTGGTCCAGAGCTTCACCCCGTCCAGGACGTACGTGTCCTGCCCGTCCGGGACCGCCGTGGTGGCGAGCCGGGCCGGGTCCGAGCCGACGTCCGGCTCGGTGAGCAGGAAGGCGCTGATGTCGGTCCGGGCGCAGCGCGGCAGGAAGAGGTCCCGCTGCTCCTGGGTGCCGAAGAGCTTGAGGGGCTGGGGTACACCGATGGACTGGTGCGCGGAGAGGAGGGCGCCGATGGCCGGGCTGACGGAGCCGACGAGGGCGAGCGCCTTGTTGTAGTACACCTGGGTGAGGCCGAGGCCCCCGTACTTGGTGTCGATCTTCATCCCGAGGGCGCCGAGCTGTTTGAGCCCGCGCACCGTTTCGTCGGGGATCTTCGCCTCGCGTTCGATGCGGGCGGCCAGACCTGCGGCCAGTTCGGTCTCGCAGAACGCGCGGAGCCGCTCCAGGAAGTCCTCGCCGCGCCGGACGTCCTCGTCGGCGGGCAGCGGATGGGGGTGGATCAGGTCGAGCCGGAAGCGTCCGAGGAAGAGTTCCTTGGCGAAGCTGGGCTTGCGCCAGTCCTGCTCCCGGGCCGCCTCCGCGACCTGCCGGGCCTCGCGCTCGGTCACCTTGGGCTGTGTTGCGGACATGCGCAGCTCACCTCGCCGCCGAATCGGATGATCAGGTGATTACCGGTCGGTACTACCAGGGAGTGGTACCCGTTTCGGGGCCGCGGGAAAAGGAGGACGGCCGGAGCCCCCGCACAGTGGGCTCCGGCCGTCGGCTTCCAGCCGTACGAGACGGCTCAGATGTCGAGGCCCGTGAGGACCAGGACGCGCTCGTAGGTGTAGTCGTCCATCGCGTAGCGGACGCCCTCGCGGCCCACACCGGACTGCTTGACCCCGCCGTACGGCATCTGGTCGGCGCGGTAGGAGGGGGCGTCGCCCACGATCACGCCGCCGACCTCCAGCTCGCGGTGGGCGCGGAAGGCGGTCTGGATGTTGCGCGTGAAGACGCCGGTCTGCAGACCGAACTTCGAGTCGTTGACGGCGGCGAAGGCCTCGTCGACGCCCTCGACCTTCTGCAGGGTCAGGACCGGTCCGAAGACCTCCTCGCAGGCCAGCTTGACGCCCGCGGGCAGCTCGGCGACCACGGTGGGCTCGTACGAGGCCCCCTCGCGCTTGCCGCCGGTGAGCAGCTTGGCGCCCGCGGCGACGGCCTCGTCCACCCAGGACTCGACGCGCTTGGCGGCGTCCTCGGAGACCAGCGGGCCGACGTCGGTGCCCGCGTCGGACGGGTCACCCGTGACCTGCGCCTGGACCTTGGCGACGACCTTCTCGACCAGGCGGTCGTAGACGGAGGCGTCCGCGATCACGCGCTGCACCGAGATGCAGGACTGGCCGGCCTGGTAGTTCGAGAAGGTCGCGATCCGGGTCGAGGCCCACTCGAGGTCGGCCTCCGAGGACCAGTCGTCCAGGACGACGGCCGCGGCGTTGCCGCCCAGCTCCAGGGTGCAGTGCTTGTGGGGCACCGACTTCTGGATGGCGTAACCGACGGTGTCGGAGCCGGTGAAGGAGATGACGGGCAGCCGCTCGTCCTTGACCAGCGCCGGCATCTTGTCGTTGGCCACGGGCAGCACGGACCAGGAACCGGCCGGGAGATCGGTCTCGGCGAGCAGCTCGCCGAGGATCAGACCGGAGAGCGGGGTGGCCGGGGCGGGCTTCAGGATGATCGGCGCGCCGACGGCGATGGCCGGGGCCACCTTGTGGGCGCACAGGTTCAGCGGGAAGTTGAACGGCGCGATGCCGAGGACCGGGCCCTTGACGAAGCGGCGGGTCAGGGCGAGGCGGCCGACGCCACCGGCGTCGGTGTCCAGGCGCTGGGCTTCGCCTCCGTTGAAGCGGCGGGCCTCCTCGGCGGCGAACCGGAAGACGGACACCGCGCGGCCGACCTCGCCGCGGGCCCACTTGATGGGCTTGCCGTTCTCGGCGGAGATCAGCTGGGCGATCTCCTCGGTGCGCTCGGTGAGTCGCTTCGACACGTGGTCGAGGGCGGCGGCCCGTACGTGGGCGGGGGTGGCCGAGAACTCCGCGGTCACGGCGTGGGCGGCTGCCACGGCCTCCTCGACCTGCGCGTCGGTGGGCACGCTGACGGTGCCCACCACGCGGCCGTCCCAGGGGGACGTGACGTCGAAGCTGTCCTCGCCGGTGGCCTGGCGACCGGCGAGCCAGAAGGCGTGGGTGGAAGTCATGGCGAATCCCGGCCCTTCGGAGTGTGTGCGGAGTCCTTGTCCCTCCCACCGTAGGACTCCGCCGGGGATTCGGCGCTTGTCCGGCGTGGAGTACGGGTGGGCCGCGGCGCGCCGGTTTGTCAGGTGCGGTGCGGCTCCCCCGCGGCCCGCACGGCGGTCGGCGGACCGCGTGGTCAGAGGGTGGCGTCGGGGCCCGTGGCCTTCAGGGCCAGCCACAGCTCCATGCGGACGTCCGGGTCGTCCAGGGAGCGGCCGAGGATCTCCTCGACCCGCCGCATCCGGTAGCGCAGCGTGTGCCGGTGCACCCCGAGGTCGGCGGCGGCCGCGTCCCACTGCCCGTGCCGGGACAGCCACGCCTGGAGCGAGGCGACCAGGTCACCGCGCCCGTGGGCGTCGTGGTCCCGCAGCGCCCGAAGCGTCCCGTCCGCGAAGGCCCGTACCGCCTCGTCGGCGAGCAGCGGCAGCACCGAGCCCGCCACCAGGTCGTCGTGCTCGACCAGCGGCCGCCCCCGGCGCCGGGCGACGACGAGCGCCTGGTCGGCCTGCTTGTGGGCGGCGGCCGCCCCCGCGGGCCCGGCGGGGGCGGACAGACCGAGGACCAGCTCGTCCGGCTCCGGACCCGCCGATTCCTGCCCGCGCCGCGACTCCAGCGCCTCGGCGTGCTCGGCCACGGCCCCGGCCGCGGCTCCGCCGTCCGCGACGAGCGCCAGCAGCCGCCCGGGTTCCGCCACCACCAGCAGGGCTTCGCCGGTCCGGGCGGCCGCCGACTCGACCGCGTCGGCGAGCAGCGCCAGACCCTCGGGCTGCGCGGTCCCGGGGAGGGCGGGTTCGGCGATGACGAGCCGGAAGGGAGCGTCGAGGAGCGCGCCGTACAGGTCGCCGGCGACGGCCCGCGCGTGGTCGGTCTCCCCGTCCAGCAGCAGCCGCAGCACGGCCGCCCCGAGCCGGGACTCGGCGTCGTGCAGGGACCGGGAGCGTTCGGTGGTCAGGGTGAGGAGGGCGACGGCGGAGTGCACGGCGTAGCGCTCGGCGGTGCCGAGGGGGGCGCCCGTACCGACGGCGAGGGCGCCCCGGGCGCGGCGGCCGGTGCCCAGCGACTGGAGTTCGACGCGGTCCTCGGAGCCGCCGACGACGGCGCTGGCGGGGGCGGGGCGTTCCCGCAGCCGCTCCACGTCGGGGGTGAGCCGGGCGGCGCGGCGCGCGGCCCAGTCGGGGGCGGCGGCGACCACCGCCCCCGAGGTGTCGTAGAGCGCGGCCCAGCCGTGGACGTGCGCCGCGAGCCGGGCCAGGAGTGCGGCGGGGCCGTCGGCGGAGAGCGCGGCCCGGGTGAGTTCGCGCTGCGCTTCGAATCCGGCGGTCACGGCGCGGTACTGGTCGGCGGCGAGGGCCGCGGAGACGGCTTTGCTGATGGCCAGGAAGGGGGTGCGGCGCGGTACCTCCAGCAGCGGCAGGTCCTCGGCGCGGGCCGCCTCGACCAGCGCGTCGGGGATCGCCTCGTAGTTGACGCCGATGGCGAAGCCGATGCCGACGACTCCGGCGGCGGCGAGCCTGCGGACGTAGCGGAGCATCTCCTCGGGATCCTCCGCGTCCAGCTTCATCGCGGTGATCAGCAGGAGTTCCCCGCCCTCCATGTAGGGGACGGGATCGGCCAGCTCACTGACGTGGGCCCAGCGGACGGGGGTGTCCAGGCGGCTCTCGCCCGCGCGGACGCTGAGCTTGAGCGCCGAGTGCTGGACGAGCGAGGCGAGGGTGAGCGGCATCGGGTACCAGCGGCCTTAGGGCGAGGGGAGATTTCGCCGTGTCGTATGAACGGCCCTCCCGATTCTGCCACCTCGTACGGGTCGGCGAACCCTCTCAGCCGAGGAGCGACACGAGCAACGGCGCCGCCCGCTCGCCGTCCACCGAGGTCAGCGACAGTACGGCGTGGCCGGGGGGCACGGTATTGGCCAGGGCGGAGGCGGACCAGCGCTCCCGCTCCACCTGCCGCACGGTAACGGCGTCCGTGGTGACCGCCTTACCGGTGATCAGCTTGCGCACCGTGTTGATGAACCGGGTCATCGGCTGGTCCGCGTAGACCGTACGGCTCGTGACGTCCCGGGTCTCCACCAGTTCGGTCCCCCAGGCGTCGGCGAACCACTTGCCGTCCCAGGTGGTCACCCCGGAGAAGGCCATCCGGCAGCCGACGGCGCCGAGCAGCGGGGTGCGCAGGGGTTCCGGTACGTCGTCCAGCGTGCGCAGGGTCAGCAGCACCCCGGCGTTGGCGGAGCGCAGCCGCTGGATCCCGCGGACGGTTCCGGGGGTGAGGGTGTGCGAGGCGTCGTCGATGGCGAGGAAGGCGAAGAGGGAGCGGTCGGCGCGCGCCGCGGCCGCGGCGTTGAACTGCGCGAGCAGCAGCCGGGCCAGCAACCGGGAGGCCTCCGCATGGCCGCGCTCGGGGAGGTCGACGCGGACCCGGACGGGGTGCTCCAGGGCACGCAGGGAGAAGGGCCGCCCGGCGCCGGTGGTGTCGAAGAAGCCGTGGAAGGCGGGCCGGTCGAGCAGCGCGATCCGGTCCCCGAGCGCGGGGCCGGGGTCGCCGTGGACCCCGTACTGCCGGGTCCGGGCGTCGAGCTCGCGCAGCATGTCCTGCCGGTCGGCGTCTTCCAGCGTCCGGCGCAGCGCGCCGAGCGTGGCGGGGACCCCGTCGAGGAGTTCGCGCAGCTCCGACACGGTGGGGAAACGGCCGTACGCCGCCCGGAAGGGGCCGATGAGCTGCGCGAGGGCCGTCGCGCAGCGGCGTACGTCGATGCCCGAGAGGTCGCCCACGAAGGCCTCGGCGAGGAGGTGGGCGGCCTCGTCGGGGTCGGTGGTGCCGCCGTAGAGGTCGAGATCGTGGACGGAGGCCGGGTCGCCGGGGCGCACCACGATGTCGTAGGCGTCATCGGATCCGAGCGGCGACCCGGCGGCGGTGACGGCGATCAGTGCGGCTTGACCGGCCAGCGCCTGGAGCATCAGCGATTCGACGGCGGGCCGCACCAGCCGGGTGGTCTTGCCCGCTCCCGAGGGGCCGACGGCGAGCAGCGAGGTGCCCAGGACTCCCGGGTCCAGGGCCAGGCCGGTGCCGCGCCGTTCGTGGGGGTTGGGTTCGGCGTCGGTCACCCCGCCGAGGCGGACCTGGGCGACGGTCAGGTCGTGGTCGGCGGTGCGGGCGGGCAGGTCACGGGCCCCGGAGGGGTGTCCGCAGGCGGCGGCGCCCTTGTCCCGTACGGCCCGGACGAATGCGGTGCGGCGCACGGGGTCCACCAGGACGGAGTCCCAGGCCCGGCGGATCCGGACGTGGTCGACGTCGTTCATCCGCCCGGCCGCGGCCTCGGCGGCCAGCCGGTCGGCGGCCTCCGTCAGCCCCGCGGCGCGCAGCTGCGGCCAGCCGACGGGGTCGTCGGGGCCGCCCGGGGCGGTCGGGAGGGGCGCGGCGGAATCGACTGCGGGTCCCGCAGGGATTGCCCTCACCAGATTGACCCAGCCGCCGAGCCGCCCAAAGAAATAGATGACGGGGAAATAGATCACCGCGTAGAGGACGTAGGTGATCACCGCGCTGGCGCCTACCCCAAGATCCCGGTACGGCAGGTGTTCGAAGACCAGCTCGTATACCGGCAGAATCCGGTATTGGAGGAGCAGGGCGACAACCAGAGTTCCGGCGGCCGCGCCCATAGCGCGGTACCAGGGGCCACGCTCAGCGATCAGCCGGTCAAAGGCGGCGCGCCAACCGCCGATCTTGGCGAAGCCGAGAAACAGACCGACGGTGCCGAGTAGTTCGTAGACCTGCAGAGCCACAGCGGCGCTTTGGCCCTTGGGGCCCGCCTGGACGCCCTGGGTCCACCAACTGGATGGGGTGAAGTAGTAGAGCGGAGCGCCGAGGAGCGGGAGTTTCCCCTCGATGAAGGCGCGCCAGCACACGAAGAAGACGAGGAAGGCGATCACGACGCGGGTGAGCAGCGCCCGGTCGCTGCCGACGGGCTTCGGCGCGACCGGAACGTGGCCGTAGCGCCAGATGCCCGGCCCCGCGACCGGGCGGGGGACGCGCAGCCACGCAGTGAAGGGGGAGGTGGGCGCGCCGGGTGCCGGCAGCGCCGTGCCCGCGGCCACTCCCGGGGCGTATCCGGGCACGGGCGGCGGCGACGGGGCCCCGGCCGGGCGCGGGAGCACCTTGGGCAGGGGCGGCGGGGGCCCGGCGGGCCGGGGGACCTGACCCGATCCGGGCACGGCCCGGGCCGTGCCCGGATCGGGCGTGCCGTACGCACCGTGCGCGCCCTGCGTGCCGTCGGTGTCCATGAACCCCAAGCCCCCTGCCCGTTCACTGCCCTGTGCCGTGCCGCGCGCCCAATCTAGCGGCCGGGGGCGCTCCGCGACCCGTACCCCGCCATGATCCACAAGACAGGCGTCGGATCCCTCCTATGGCCGCCGCGGACAAGGACACGCGGGCACCACTCCCGAACGGAGCATGCAGTACCCCCGCCCCCGGGCCTAGCCTGCGGACAAAGACACACGTGCGTCCGAAAACACCCCCCAGGAGCCCCCTATGACCGCTGTTCCGCAGGAGCGTCGCATCGTCACCGCGATCCCCGGCCCCAAGTCGCAGGAGCTGCAGGCCCGCCGCCTGCGGACGGTGGCCGGTGGCGTGGGCTCCGTACTCCCCGTCTTCACGGCCCGCGCGGGCGGCGGCATCATCGAGGACGTCGACGGCAACCGCCTGATCGACTTCGGTTCCGGCATCGCCGTGACCTCGGTCGGCGCCTCCGCCGAGGCCGTCGTGCGCCGCGCCGCCGCGCAGCTCGCCGACTTCACCCACACCTGTTTCATGGTCACGCCGTACGAGGGTTACGTCGAGGTCTGCGAGGCGCTGGCCGAGCTGACCCCGGGCGACCACGCCAAGAAGTCGGCCCTGTTCAACTCCGGCGCCGAGGCCGTCGAGAACGCGGTCAAGATCGCCCGTTCCTACACCAAGCGCCAGGCCGTCGTGGTCTTCGACCACGGCTACCACGGCCGTACCAACCTGACCATGGGCATGACGGCGAAGAACATGCCGTACAAGCAGGGCTTCGGTCCGTTCGCCCCCGAGGTCTACCGCGTCCCGGTCGCCTACGGCTACCGCTGGCCCACCGGCGCCGAGAACTGCGGTCCCGAGGCCGCCGCGCAGGCGATCGACCAGATCGTCAAGCAGATCGGCGCCGAGAACGTCGCCGCGATCATCATCGAGCCGGTGCTCGGCGAGGGCGGCTTCATCGAGCCCGCGAAGGGCTTCCTGCCCGAGATCGTGAAGTTCGCCAACGACAACGGCATCGTCTTCGTCGCGGACGAGATCCAGTCCGGCTTCTGCCGCACCGGCCAGTGGTTCGCGTGCGAGGACGAGGGCATCGTCCCGGACCTGATCACCACCGCCAAGGGCATCGCGGGCGGTCTGCCGCTCGCCGCCGTGACGGGCCGCGCCGAGATCATGGACGCCGCGCACGCGGGCGGCCTGGGCGGCACCTACGGCGGCAACCCGGTGGCCTGCGCCGGTGCGCTCGGCTCCATCGAGACGATGAAGGAGCTCGACCTCAACGCCAAGGCGAAGAAGATCGAGTCCCTGATGAAGGCCCGCCTGACGGCGATGGCCGAGAAGTTCGACATCATCGGCGACATCCGCGGCCGCGGCGCGATGATCGCGATCGAGCTGGTGACCGACCGTACGACCAAGGAGCCGAACGCCGCTGCCGCGGGCGCGCTCGCCAAGGCCTGCCACGCCGAGGGTCTGCTGGTCCTCACCTGCGGCACCTACGGCAACGTGCTGCGCTTCCTCCCCCCGATCGTGATCGGCGAGGACCTGCTGAACGAGGGTCTGGACATCATCGAGGCCGCGTTCTCGGGCGTCTGAGAACCGGCCGCGGGGACCGGCGGCCGGGCCCGGGCGAACACCCGAGCACGGCGCTCGATCCCCTGCTCGACCGATACCGGCGGTAACGGTCAGGCGCTGTGAAGAAGGTGTGGGGGGCCGATGGCGGGAGCGCGTTCTCGCTGTCGGTCCCCCTTTCGCTGGCGTACGGTTTCTGCAGATGAGTGAAACAGCCCGCCCGCGGAATTCCACGGGCGACCCTGGTAACGGGCTTCCCCAGCGCCGTACTGGGCATGCGTTCGCGCACACTCCTCACCGATCGGACGGCCGTTCGCCCCAAACCCCCCGGGGCGTCCGGCAACCCGATCCGGCCGGCCCTCCCGGAACCACCCCCCCTGTTCCGGGACGGCCGGCCTTTCACTCTCCGCGCCCGCCGCGCACCCTTCGCACCCCGCTCGCGCTCGGCGCCGCCGCGTGGGCCGCCTTCGCGCTGATCACCTGGCAGGTGCTGGCCCACGGCCCCCTGCTCACCCCGGACGCGCGCCTGAGCCGCGCCCTGGTCCGGAGCGTCCCCGACGCGGTCACCGAGCGCCTCTGCGACCTCGGCAACATCGAGGTGGCCGTACCGGTCCTGGTCCTCGTCATGGCGTACGTGGTCCAGCGCACCCGGCGGTGGCGGCCCGCGCTCGCCGCCGCCCTGGCCATGGCCCTGGTCCCGGCACTGATCGTGCCACTCAAGGACTGGACCGCCCGGCCGGGGCCGCTGGAGCCGTGGGCCGCCGGGTACTTCCCCTCCGGCCACACCGCCACCTCGGCCGTCGCCTACCTGAGCGCCGCCCTGCTGCTCGGCCCGCACACCCGTCGGCCGTGGCCGACGGCCGCGGCCCTGCTGCTCGCGGGGGCCACGGCCGTCGGTCTGGTGCTGCGGGGCTTTCACTGGCCGCTGGACGTGCTGGCCAGCTGGCTGCTGTGCGCTCCCCTCCTGCTGGCCGTGGGCGCCGTCAGCCGAAGTACGCGTGGAAGTTCTTCGCGAACTCCCAGCCGCCGAACCGGTCCCAGTTGACCGACCAGGTCATCAGCCCGCGCAGCGCGGGCCAGCTGCCGTGGGTCTGGTAGCCGCCACAGGTCGAACCCGCCTTCTTCGTCAGGCAGTCGAGGGCCTTGGCCACCTCGGCGGGAGCCGTGTAGCCGTTGCCCGCGTTGGTGGTGGCCGGGAGGCCGATGGCCACCTGGTCGGGGCGCAGCGGCGGGAAGACCCGCGCGGTGTTGCCCGCGACGGGGAAGCCGGTGAGCAGCATGTCGGTCATGGCGATGTGGAAGTCCGCGCCGCCCATCGAGTGGTACTGGTTGTCGAGGCCCATGATCGAGCCCGAGTTGTAGTCCTGGACGTGAAGCAGGGTGAGGTCGTCGCGCAGGGCGTGGATAACGGGGAGGTAGGCCCCGGCGCGCGGGTCCTGGCCGCCCCAGGGGCCGGATCCGTAGTACTGGTAGCCGAGCTGGACGAAGAAGGTCTCGGGGGCCATGGTCAGGACGAAGCCCGCGCCGTACTTGGCCTTGAGGGTCTTCACGGCGGAGATCAGGTTGACGATCACCGGGGTGGTGGGGCTACGGAAATCTGTGTCGCCGGTGGCCAGGGAGAGAGAGTGGCCCTCGAAGTCGATGTCGAGGCCGTTGAGCCCGTACTCGTCGATGATCTTGCTGACGGAGGAGACGAAGGTGTCCCGGGCGGCGATGGTGGCCAGCTGGACCTGGCCGTTCTGGCCGCCGATGGAGATCAGGACCTTCTTGCCCGCCGCCTGTTTGGCCTTGATGGCCGCCTTGAACTCGGCGGGGCTCTCCACGCCCGGGCACTCGCTGACCGGGCAGAGCTGGAAGCGGATGTCGCCCGAGGTGACCGAGGTCGGTTCACCGAAGGCGAGGTCGATGACGTCCCAGGAGGGGGGTACGTCGGCCATCTTGAGGTAGCCCGAGCCGTTGGCGAAGCTCGCGTGGAGGTAGCCGACCAGCGCGTGGGCGGGCAGGCCCGGGGTGCCGGGGTTCCCGGTTCCGGTGGTGCTCGCCGAGAGGGCCGGGCCGCGCGGGGACTCGCCCGCCGCGTTGCTCGCGGCGACCTGGAAGGAGTACGCCGTGGACGCGGCCAGACCCGTGACGGTCGCGGAGGTCCCGCCGACCGCCAGGGGCGCCGCGCCGTCGCGGTAGAGGGTGTAGCCGGTGGCTCCGGCGACGGCCGACCAGGACAGGGTCAGCGAACTGGCGGTGGCTCCGGACGCGCTCAGGCCGGTGGGGGCGGCCGGGATCTGGGGCTGTCCGGGGCCCGCGGGGCCGGGGTCGGGGCCGATCAGGGTGAGGTCGTCGGTGAGGACGGGCCCCTGCCCGTACCACCCGTGGGTCCAGACCGTCACCGTGGTGGTGGCGGGGCCGGTGCGGAAGGTGCTGGTCAGCTGCTTCCAGGCGCCCGGGGACTGGGTCCAGGTGGAGACGTCGGTGGTACCGGTCCCGGTCGCGCCGAGGTAGGCGTAGCCGCCCTGCACCCAGGCGCCGAGCGTGTACACCGAGTCCGGCTTCACCGTGACGCTCTGGGCGCACTGGGCGTAGTCCTGGGCGGCCGGGGTGGCCCTGAGGGCGGAACTCCCGCCGTGGACGGGGCTGGTGACGACAGCTCCGCTGCCCGCGGAGCAGGTCCAGCCGTCCAGGCCGGATTCGAAGCCGCCGTTGCGGGCCACGTCCGTGTCCGGCGACGCCGGGCCGGCCGCGGCGGGCGGTCCCGCGGTCAGCAGACCGGCCACCGCCAGGGCGGTGGCCGTAAGTACGGACAGTCTTCTGCGCACAACTGCCTCCGGTGCATGGGGGGATGGAGGGGGGTAGCGGCGCTCAAGATGGTCCAGACCAATGCTCTTGTCAAGGCTTGCGGCCCTCCTTCGCCGACGCGGCCCCGGCCACCCGCGCCGCCGCCTCGTGCATCGCCAGCTCCAGCACCGCGGGATCCGTGAGGGTGCCGTCGCCGTCCGGGACCACCAGCCAGCGCACCCCGCCGGTGGCCCGGCCCGGGTACGGGACCACGATCCAGGTGCCGCGGCCCGCGCCCCGTACACCCGTACCGAGCCAGCGCGAGGCCGTGCCCGCGGGAACGAAGAAGCCCAGCCGGGCGTCGCCGAAATCGGCGAGCACCGGGCCGGGCTTCTCGACGAGCGGGGTCAGGACGTCCAAGGTGACCTGCCCCAGTTCCCCGGGCAGGATCAGCACGTCCCAGCGGCGTCCGGCGGGCAGCAGCGCCACCCCGAGGGGGTTGCGCTCCCATTCCCACCGGCAGGCGTCGGGGTCCGGCGCCACCGAAACCAGCCACTCCACTGCCGTCTTGGTTCCCGGGACTGTCATCGCCCGGCCTCCGATCACTCCGTGTCGAGGAAGGTCCTCATCCGGAGAGAGCGGGTTGGTGGACGGTGATGACGCGGGTTCCGTCAGTCCGTGGCAGTGAAGCGGGTCACACGGTGACCGCGGTCGTGCGCCGGGCGCCGGGCGCAGGTCATCCGCCCATCGGATCGTCAGGTCGTCGGGTCGTTGGACCCTCGGCTCGTCGGGTCGTCAGGTGATCAGCTGTCGAAGCCGAGGCCGAAGCGGTCCAGCGTCTTGAGCCACAGGTTCCGGTGACCGCCCCGGTCGTCGGAGCGCGCCAGCGACCACTTGGTCAGCGCGATCCCCGTCCAGGCGAACGGCTCGGGCGGGAACGGCATCGGCTTGCTGCGCACCATCTCCAGCTCGGTGCGCTCCCCGCGTACGCCGTCCAGCAGGTCCAGCATCACGTCGGCGCCGAAGCGGGTGGCGCCCACCCCGAGTCCGGTGAAGCCCGCCGCGTAGGCCACCTTGCCCGCGTGCGCGGTGCCGAAGAAGGCCGAGAACCGCGAGCAGGTGTCGATCGCCCCGCCCCACGCGTGGCTGAAGTTCAGGCCCGCCAGCTGCGGGAAGCAGGTGAAGAACTGCTCGGCGAGCTTGAGGTAGGTCTCGGGGCGGTGGTCGTGCTCCGGGTCGAGCTTGCCGCCGTAGGGGTAGATCGCGTCGTACCCGCCCCACAGGATCCGGTGGTCCGCGGTGATCCGGAAGTAGTGGAACTGGTTGGCGCTGTCGCCGAGCCCCTGCCGGTTCTTCCAGCCGATGGCGGCGAGCTGCCCGGGGCTGAGCGGCTCGGTCATCAGCGCGTAGTCGTAGACCGGCACGGTGTACGGGCGGATCCGCTTGACCAGGCTGGGGAAGATGTTGGTGCCGAGCGCCACCCGGCGGGCGAAGACCCGGCCGTAGGGGGTGCGTACGGCCATCCCGGCGCCGTTGGCGGCCAGGTCCAGGCCGCGCGTGTTCTCGTAGATCCGCACGCCGAGGCCCAGGCAGGCCCGCTTGAGGCCCCAGGTGAGTTTGGCCGGGTTCAGCATGGCCACGCCCTCGCGGTCCCAGAGGCCGCCCAGGAAGGTCGGGGAGTCGACCTCGGCGCGCAGCGCGTCCCGGTCGAGCCATTCGGAGCCGTCCGCGAGGCCGAGGCGCCGCGCCTCCTCGTGGAGTCCGCGCAGCTCCTCGACCTGGTGGGGTTCGGTGGCGACGTCGATCTCGCCGGTCCGCTCGAAGTCGCAGTCGATGGAGTAGCGGGCGACCGCGGCCTCGATCGCGTCGAGGTTGCGGGCGCCCAGCTCCTCCAGCTTGGCGAGTTCGCCGGGCCAGCGGGCCAGGCCGTTGGACAGTCCGTGGGTGAGGGAGGCGGCGCAGAAGCCGCCGTTGCGGCCCGAGGCGGCCCAGCCCGCCTCGTGGCCCTCGATCAGGACGACGTCCCGCTCGGGGTCCCGCTCCTTGGCGATGAGCGCGGTCCACAGTCCGCTGTAGCCGCCGCCGATGACGAGCAGGTCGCAGTGCTCGTCGCCGGTGAGGGCGGGCTCGGGGGCGGGCTTGCCCGGGTCGTCCAGCCAGTACGAGACCGGCAGTGCTTCGGAAAGGGATCGAGCGGCGGTGCGCATGGCGACTGGGGCCATGTCTTCCAACTCCCTACGGACAGCTGTGCTGTTACTTGGGCTGTGCCTTCTTGCGGCGGTTGCCGATCGTCATGCCGGCGAGGACCACCAGGACCGCGATGACGAACATCGCCGTACCGATGACGTTGATCTGCACGGGCGTACCGCGCTGGGCCGAACCCCACACGAACATGGGGAAGGTGACGGTGTTGCCCGAGTTGAAGTTGGTGATGATGAAGTCGTCGAAGGAGAGCGCGAAGGAGAGCAGCGCGCCCGCCGCGATACCGGGGGCCGCGATCGGCAGGGTGACCCGCACGAAGGTCTGCACGGGTCCCGCGTAGAGGTCGCGGGCGGCCTCCTCCAGCCGCGGGTCCATCGACAGGACGCGGGCCTTGACGGCGGCGACGACGAAGCTGAGGCAGAACATGATGTGGGCGATCAGGATCGTCCAGAAGCCCAGCTGGATGCCCATGTTGAGGAAGAGGGCCAGGAGCGAGGCGGCCATCACGATCTCGGGCATGGCCATCGGCAGGAAGATCAGCGAGTTGACCGCGCCGCGCGCCCGGAACCGGTACCGGACCAGGGCGAAGGCGATCGCGGTGCCCAGGACGGTCGCGCCGAGGGTGGCCCAGACCGCGATCTGGAGGGAGAGCGAGAGGGAGCCGCACAGGTCGGCGACCCCGCAGGGGTCCTTCCAGGCGTCGAGCGAGAACTCCTGCCAGGCGTAGTTGAACCGCCCGGTGGGGTTGTTGAAGGAGAAGACCGTGACGACGACGTTCGGCAGGATCATGTAGGCCAGCGTGCCGAGGCCCGCGATGACCACCAGATTGCGCCGGAGCCGGGTGAAGAGAGCACTCATCAGACCAGGTCCTCCGTCCCCGCTCGGCGGATGTAGATGGTGACCATGATCAGCACGATGGCCATGAGGATGAAGGACAGCGCGGCCGCCGTCGGATAGTCCAGGATGCGCAGGTACTGCGACTGGATGACGTTGCCGATCATCCGGGTGTCCGTGGAACCGAGGAGTTCCGCGTTGACGTAGTCGCCGCTCGCCGGGATGAAGGTGAGCAGGGTTCCGGAGACCACGCCCGGCATCGACAGCGGGAAGGTGACCTTGCGGAAGGTGGTGAAGGGGCGGGCGTAGAGGTCCCCGGCCGCTTCGTGGAGACGGGTGTCGATCCGCTCCAGCGAGGAGTAGAGCGGCAGGATCATGAAGGGGAGGAAGTTGTACGTCAGACCGCAGACCACGGCGAGCGGGGTGGCGAGCACCCGGTCCCCCTCGGTCATCCCGAGCCAGCTGGTGACGTCCAGGAAGCCGATCTTGTTGAGGGCGCCGACGACCGGGCCGCCGTCGGCCAGGATCGTCTTCCAGGCCAGGGTGCGGATCAGGAAGCTGGTGAAGAACGGCGCGATGACCAGGATCAGCAGCAGGTTGCGCCAGCGGCCCGCGCGGAAGGCGATCAGGTAGGCCAGCGGGTAGCCGAGCAGCAGGCACAGGGCGGTCGCGGTGCCCGCGTAGAGCAGCGAGCGCAGGAACTGCGGGTAGTACTCGGTGAAGGCGTCCCAGTAGGTCTGGACGTGCCAGGTGACCTTGAAGCCCTCCTCCAGGGAACCGGTCTGCACCGAGGTGGAGGCCTGGTAGACCATCGGGAGGACGAAGAAGACGAGCAGCCACAGGATGCCGGGGATCAGCAGCCAGTACGGGACGAGCCGCTTGCGTACGGAGGGCTTGTGGACCGGGGGTTCGGCGGTGGCCCGGGGCGGGGCTTCGGTGGTGGTCATACCCCCTCCTCCACCGTCAGGGCGCCCGCGTCGATGTCCTGGTCCGCGTCCAGCGCGAAGGTGTGCTCGGGGTTCCAGTGCAGGATCACCTCGGCGCCGGGCGCCATGCGCGCGTCCCGCTCGATGTTCTGGGCGTAGACCTCCAGTTCGGGGCAGACCGGGCTGTCGATGACGTACTGGGTGGAGACCCCGATGAAGGAGGAGTCCATGATCCGGCCGGGGACCTTGTTGCGGCCCGCCGCGATGGTGTGCTCCTCGTCCGCGTGGGCCAGGGAGATCTTCTCGGGGCGCACGCCGACCAGCAGTTTTCCGCCGGTACGGGGCGTGGTCGAACATCGCGCGGCGGGGACCTTCAGCGTGCTGCCCGCCGAGCTGACGGTGATGTCGGCGGAACCGGCCTCCAGGACCTCGGCCTCGATGAGGTTGGAGGTGCCGAGGAAGTTGGCGACGAAGGTGGTGCGGGGGTTCTCGTACAGCTCGGCGGGGGCGCCGAGCTGCTCGACCCGGCCGCCGTTCATCACGGCGACCGTGTCGGCCATGGTCATGGCCTCCTCCTGGTCGTGCGTGACGTGCACGAAGGTGATGCCCACCTCGGTCTGGATGCGCTTGAGCTCCAGCTGCATCTGGCGGCGCAGCTTGAGGTCGAGGGCGCCGAGCGGCTCGTCGAGGAGCAGTACCTGGGGGTGGTTGATCAGGGCCCGGGCGACGGCGACGCGCTGCTGCTGGCCGCCAGAGAGCTGGTGCGGCTTGCGGTGGGCGAACTGCCCGAGCTGGACCAGCTCCAGCATGTCGTCGACCTGCTTCTTCACGGACTTGATGCCGCGGCGGCGCAGCCCGAAGGCGATGTTCTCGGTGACGTCGAGGTGGGGGAAGAGCGCGTAGCTCTGGAAGACCGTGTTGACCGGGCGCTTGTAGGGCGGGAGGTGCGTGACCGCGGTGTCGCCGAGGTGGACCGTGCCGGTGGAGGGCTCCTCCAGTCCCGCGATCATGCGCAGGGTGGTGGTCTTCCCGCAGCCGGAGGCGCCCAGCAGGGCGAAGAAGGAGCCCTGGGGGATGGTGAGATCGAGCGGGTGGACGGCGGTGAAGGAGCCGTAGTGCTTGCTGATCCCGGTGAGGCGGACGTCGCCGCCCTCGGTCTTGTCAGTCATGGAGGGATCCCGGAGTTGGGTGCGGGCAAGGGGGGCCGGAACAGGAGCCGGGCGCGGGCCGGGCCCTGCCCGGGCCCGGTCGGACCGACTGAGCTGGGCGGGGCGGGGCAGGGCTGCGCCGGGCGGCGCTAGGCGCCGATGAGCTTGGTGAACTTCTCCTCGTACGCCGTCTCTTCCGCACTGGTGAGGGAGCGGAAGGCGTGGGACTTGGCGGTCATCGCCTTGTCCGGGACGATCAGGGTGTTGTCCGCGAGCGCCGGATCGATCTTGGCGAGATCGTCCTTGACGCCCTCGACCGGGCAGACGTAGCTGATGTAGGCGGCCAGCTGGGCGGCGACCGGAAGCTCGTAGTAGTAGTCGATGAGCCTCTCGGCGTTCGCCTTGTGCCGGGCGTGGGCCGGGACCAGCAGGTTGTCGCTGGAGGTGATGTATCCGGCGGCGGGGATCGCGTACTTGATGTCCGGGTTGCCCGCCTGGAGCTGGATGATGTCGCCCGCCCAGGCCAGGCAGGCCGCGATGTCGCCCTTGTCGAGGTCCGCGGTGTAGTCGTTGCCGGTGAAGCGGCGGATCTGCTTGCTGTCCACGCCCTTCTGGAGGCGTCCGATCGCACCGTCGAAGTCGGCGGTGGTGAAGTTCGCCGGATCCTTGCCCTGGTCGAGGAGGGTCATCCCGACGCTGTCGCGCATCTCGGTGAGGAAGCCGACCCGGCCCTTGAGGGTGGGGTCGTCGAGGAGCTGGGTGACCGAGTCCACCTTCTTGCCGTCGGTGGCCTTGGCGTTGTAGGCGATGACGGTGGAGATGCCGGTCCACGGGTAGCTGTAGGAGCGGCCCGGGTCCCAGTCGGGGCTGCGGAACTGCGGGGACAGGTTGGCGAAGGCGTGCGGGAGCAGCGCGGGGTCGAGCTTCTGCGCCCAGCCGAGCCGGATGATGCGGGCGGCGAGCCAGTCGGTGACGACGATCAGGTCGCGGCCGGTGTCCTGGCCCGCCGCGAGCTGCGGGCGGATCTTGCCGAAGAACTCGACGTTGTCGTTGATGTCCTCGGTGTACTTGACCTTGATCCCGGTGCGCTTGGTGAACTCGTCCAGGGTCGGACGGGTCTTCTCGTCGTCACTGGTGTCCATGTACTCGGTCCAGTTGGAGAAGTTGATCTCCTTCTCCTGGGCCGAGTGGTCGTCCGAGGCCGCTGCCTCGCCGGTGCCCGCCCGCTTGGCGGGCGGGATGCCGCAGGCGCTGAGCGCCGACAGGCCGCCGAGGGTGAGCGCTCCGACGCCGGACGCGCGCAGCAGCGAGCGGCGGGTGAGGGCGCCGCGTCCACTGGTGAGGCTGCGCCGCATCGCGGCGAGCTGGGCCGCCGGGAGGCGGTCGGGCTCGAACTGCTCCATGAGCTGTGCCCTTTCGGGAGGGGTGGGCCGCTGGTCAGGCGGCGATGGTTATCTGTCCCCGAAGATCGTGCGGTGCCAGTCCTTCGCGGCGACCGCGGTGTTGTCGTACATCACATGCTTGACCTGCGTGTACTCCTCGAAGGAGTAGGCACTCATGTCCTTGCCGAAACCGCTGGCCTTGTAGCCGCCGTGGGGCATTTCGCTGATGATCGGAATGTGGTCGTTGACCCAGACGCAGCCCGCCTTCAGCTCGCGGGTGGCCCGGCCCGCCCGGTAGACGTCGCGGGTCCAGGCGGAGGCCGCGAGGCCGTAGGGGGTGTCGTTGGCCAGCGCGAGACCGTCCTCGTCGCTGTCGAAGGGCAGTACGACGAGCACCGGGCCGAAGATCTCGGACTGGACGACCTCGCTGTCCTGGGCCGCGCCGGCGATCAGGGTGGGCCGGTAGTAGGCGCCGTCCACCAGGTCCCCGCCGGGGATCTGCCCGCCGGTGACGACGGTGGCGTAGCCGCGGGCCCGCTCCACGAAACCGGCGACCCGGTCGCGCTGCGCGTGCGAGACGAGCGGGCCGAGGTCGGTGGCCGGGTCGAAGGGGTCCCCGAGGCGGACCGTCTCCATCAGCTCGGCCACCCGGGCGACGAAGGCGTCGTGCAGGGGGCGCTGGACGTAGGCGCGGGTCGCCGCGGTGCAGTCCTGCCCGGTGTTGATCAGGGAGGCCGCGACCGCGCCGTGGGCGGCGGCCTCGAGGTCCGCGTCGTCGAAGACGACGAAGGGGGCCTTGCCGCCCAGCTCCAGGTGGAGCCGCTTGACCGTGGCGGTGGCGATCTCCGCGACCCGCTTGCCGACTCCGGTGGAGCCGGTGAAGGAGGTCATGACCACGTCGGGGTGGCCCACCAGGTGCTCACCGGCGACGCGGCCCGCCCCGGTGACGATGTTGATCACGCCGTCGGGGATGCCGGCCTGCTGGGCCGCCTGGGCGAACATCAGCGAGGTCAGCGGGGTCAGCTCGGCGGGCTTCAGAACGATCGTGTTGCCCGCGGCGATCGCCGGGAGGATCTTCCAGGCGGCCATCTGGAGCGGATAGTTCCAGGGAGCGATGGAGCCGACCACCCCGATCGCCTCGCGGCGGACGTAGGAGGTGTGGTCGCCGGAGTACTCGGCGGCCGCCTGGCCCTGGAGGTGGCGGGCGGCGCCCGCGAAGAAGGCGGTGTTGTCGATGGTCCCCGGTACGTCGAACTCCGTGGACAGCCGCACCGGCTTCCCGCACTGGAGGGACTCCGCGAGGGCGAAGTCCTCCGCCTGCTCGGCCAGTACGGCCGCCAGGCGGTGCAGGGCGTCCGAGCGCTCGCCCGGGGTGGCCCCGGACCAGCCGGGGAACGCCCGCTTGGCGGCGGCCACGGCCGCGTCGACATCGGCCGTGCCCGCCAGTTCGTAAGTGAGTACCTCATGACCGGTGGCCGGGTCGACCACGGTGTGTGAGGCGCCCGAGGTGCCGGATCTCAGCCGGCCGTCGATGTACTGCGCGCCGTCTGCGAAACGGTCCTTGACCTGGAAGCGGTTGCCCATCGCGCTCTCCGTAGCTAAAGCTCGAATTGAGTGCCGATCCTGGCAGAGGTGTTCACCTGCGCCAAGTGATTCCGTTGTTGCCTTTTGATTACGCGACGAAATCGGTCGACCAAGTGTCGAGGCGGACCCTAAATCCCGTACGAAGTGTCCGTGGCGGCTGCCAGACTCGCGTGCATGGAGCAGATCGACACACTGATCGAGCAGGTCAACCGGGGTGAGCGGGTCAAGTATCTGCCGTTCTGGGGACACGCGCCCAGGCACGACGGGGCTCTCGGGCCGAGCTGCCTGAGCCAGTGGTGGCCGTCCCCCTTCACCGTGCGTGATGTCCGTTATGTCACGGCCGAACACTGGATGATGGCCGAGAAGGCACGGCTCTTCGGGGACTCGGAGGCGGAGCGCGCGGCGCTCGGCGCCACCTCCCCCGCGGCGGCCAAGAAGGCCGGGCGACTGGTGCGCGGGTTCGACGCGCGGACGTGGGAGCGCGAGCGGTTCGCCATCGTGGTGGCGGGCAGTGCGGCCAAGTTCGCGTCCACGCCCGAGCTGCGCGCGTACCTGCTCGCCACCGGGTCCCGGGTGCTCGTGGAGGCCTCGCCGCTGGACCGGATCTGGGGCATCGGACTGGCCGTCGACAGCCCCGACGCCCTCGATCCCGCGCGCTGGCGTGGCCTGAACCTGCTGGGCTTCGCGCTGATGGAGGCCCGGGAGCGGCTGGCCGCCTGACGGCCGGGCGGGGGCGCGGGGCCGGGCGGGCGGGGCGGGGAGGACGGGCCGGCGGGGGCTTCTCCCCCCGTTCCCCTTTTCGGGAATTCGGGGGGGGAGAAGCCGGAACGTACGGGCCGGGCTCAGGTACCGAAAGGTGTCTGCGAGACCGAGGACGGGGAGTCGTGCTCCGTTCCGTACGGGTCCCTTGCGCGCTCGTCCATGACCCCGCTGATGATCAGCGCGAGCATCACGCCGCCGAGGATGGTCCCGACGATCCCGAGGATCAGTCCGGCCAGCGCCATTCCCGCGTTGTTGGCCTCGCCGCGCGCGGCCCGGCCGCGCCCCAGGACGCCGAAGACGATCGCCACGATGCCCAGGATGATGGCGAAGACGCTGGTGATGCAGCCGACCGCGGACAGGATGCCGAGGACCAGCGCGGTGATGCCGAAGCCGTTGCGCGGGGCCGCGTAGCCGCCCGGGTAGGACGGGTAGCCCGGATATCCGGGGTAGCCCGGGTAACCGTAGGCCTGCGCGTTCGGATCCGGCCGGCCCGGATATCCGTAGCCCGCGGGCGGGGCGGGCTGCGCCGGGTACCCGTAGGCGGGCGGTGCCGGCGGGTTCCCCGGTGGCGGCGCGAACCCCGGCACCGGCTGCTGCGGGCTCTGGCCGAACGGCTGGGCGGGGTACGGCGCCGGGGCGTGGCCCGCGCTCTCCCCGCCCGGTATGCCGATGATCGTCGGCTGGTCGTGCACGCCCGACGCGCCGGGCGTACCCCCCGTGTCCGGCGTGCCCGGCCGGTGAGCGCCCCCCGGCGCGCCCTGCTGCTTGCCCAGGTCCACGGCGGGCCGCTCCGGCGGCGCCCACGGGTCGTTGGGCTCGGGGCTGTGTTCGGTCATGCGGCGCCCCCCTCTCGTACAGCCATGCTACGGGCTGCCACCGACAGGGCCCGGGCTGCCTACGATGAACTCCGACCTGCCCGCACGCGCGCCCCGACGGAGACCCCTCATGCCCGATCTGCACCCCTTCATCGCGGGTCTGCCCAAGGCAGAACTCCACGTCCACCACGTCGGTTCGGCCTCGCCGCGCATCGTGGCGGAACTGGCCGCCCGGCATCCCGACTCGAAGGTCCCGACCGATCCAGAGGCGCTCGCCGACTACTTCACCTTCACGGACTTCGCGCACTTCATCGAGGTGTACCTGTCGGTCGTCGACCTGATCCGCACCCCGGACGACGTACGGGACCTGACGTACGAGGTCGCCCGGGACATGGCCCGGCAGAACATCCGGTACGCCGAACTGACCATCACCCCCTACTCCTCCACGCGGCGCGGGATCGAGGAGAAGGCCTTCATGGAGGCCATCGAGGACGCCCGCAAGGCCGCCGAGAGCGAACTCGGCGTCATCCTGCGCTGGTGCTTCGACATCCCCGGCGAGGCGGGCCTGGAGGCGGCGGCCGAGACCGCCCGCCTGGCCGTGGACCTGCGCCCCGAGGGCCTGGTCTCCTTCGGCCTCGGCGGCCCCGAGATCGGCGTCCCGCGCCCGCAGTTCAAGCCGTACTTCGACCAGGCGCGCGCCGCCGGTCTGCACAGCGTGCCGCACGCGGGCGAGACCACCGGTCCGGAGACGATCTGGGACGCCGTCCGCGAGCTGGGCGCCGAGCGCATCGGCCACGGCACCAGCGCCACGCGGGACCCCGAACTGCTGGCGTACCTCGCCGAGCACCGGATCGCGCTGGAGGTCTGCCCGACGTCGAACCTCGCGACCCGCGCGGTGACCGACCTCGACCGGCACCCGGTCAAGGAGATGGCCGCGGCGGGCGTGCTCGTCACCATCAACAGCGACGACCCGCCGATGTTCGGTTCGGACCTCAACAACGAGTACGCGGTCGCCGCCCGCCTGCTGGAACTGGACGAGCGGGGTCTGGCCCAGCTCGCGAAGAACGCCGTGGAGGCCTCCTTCCTGGACCAGGCGGGCAAGGCGGAGCTCAGCGCCGAGATCGACACGTACACCACCGCGTGGCTGGCTCCCTGACCGCTGCGGAGAATGGGGATCATGCGCACTCTGACTGCCGTCGGCCATCGCGGCGATCCCTACCGTGTCCGTGAGAACACCCTGCCCTCCCTCCGCTCCGCGTTCGCGCGCGGAGCGGACGCCGTCGAGATCGACGTACGCCTGACCCGTGACGGGGTGCCGGTGCTGCTCCACGACGAGACCCTCCAGCGGCTGTGGGGCCACGACGTACGGCTCGACGCCGTCACCGCCCCGCAGTTGCGCGAGCTGACCGGGGGCGGGGTTCCGACCCTGCGGGAGGCCCTGATGGCCACCGGCGCGGGGCGGGTGATGATCGACCTGCCCGGCGCGAGCACGGAGGCGGTACGGACCGTGGTGGGCCAGGTGCGCGAGTGCGGGGCGCGCGAGCGGTCGTACTACTGCGCGGGCCCGAACACGATGCTGGCCGTCCGGGCCGCGGACCCGGGCGCGGAGATCGCGCTGACGTGGACCACCCTGAGCCCGCCGCGCCGGGTGCTGACGGACGCGGTCGCGCCCGCTTGGCTCAACTACCGCTTCGGGCTGGTCGGCCGGGAGCTGGTGGACGCGGTGCACGCGGACGGGTTCCTGGTGTCGGCGTGGACCCCGGACACCAAGCGGTCGATGCGCGCCGTACTGGCGGCCGGGGTGGACTCGGTCACCACGAACCGGGTGGACGTGCTGGCCGCCGTCAGGGCCGAGCGGGCCGGCTCCGGCGGGTGATACGCACCTGGGAGCAACGGGTGCGGCGCGCTGGGGGGAACGGGTGCGGCGCGCCGACCCGCGGTGGCAGGACCTGGGGCTGACGGTGCTGCTGGCGCCAGGCCGCCTTCAAGCCGTAGCGGCCGCGGGTACGCCGTCCAGCGCCTCCAGGCGCTTGATCATGCGGCGGAGCACCAGCAGGGGGATCACCCCGAAGACGCCGAAGGACATGTCGATGACGCTCCACCAGACGGGGATGCCGCGGATCGGCCCGCAGATCAGGGCCAGCGGGACGATTCCGGCGCAGGCGATCATCCCGGCCTCGACGATCCAGATGTTGCGGACCGGGTCGCGGTGGACTCCGTAGAAGAACACCGCGATCACCAGGTGGGCGAAGGCTAGCCAGTCGGTTCCGTAGAGCAGGAAGGGGTACTGCGCATCGGCTCGCTCCAGTCCGTCACCAACCCGCAGCAGCCACTCGTCGGCCACCAGGGAGTTGGCCCAGTGCAGCTCACTGACCAGGGGGAAGGCCGTGAGCCCGCTGAGGACCAGGCAGACGATGAACAGGGCCAGCCAGGCCCGGATCCGGCGCAGGAGCACGCTTCTCTCGCTCATGGGACGAAGCGTACGCGGATTTCTGAACGCGTTCAGCCAACATACTGAACGCGTTCAATCTCAGAGGCCGACGATGGCGTTCCAGCGCTTCGCGAAGGACTGCCGCTCGGCGGTCGAGATGTCCCGGGCCACCACTAGCCGCTTGCGCATCTCGTCGTCGGGGAAGATCAGCGGGTTCGCGGCCAGTTCGGCGGTGTCCTTGTCGTCGGACCCGGCCAGCACCTCGCGGGCGGCGGGCACGGGGCAGACGTAGTTGACGGACGCGGCCAGCTTGGCGGCGATCTCCGGCTGGTAGTAGTGGTCGATGAGGGCCTCGGCACTGGCCTTGTGCCGGGCGAGGTTCGGGATGAGCAGGCTCTCCGCCCACAGCTCGGCCCCCTCGTCCGGGACGACGAACTCGATGTCGGGGTTGTCCGCCTGGAGCTGGATGGCGTCGCCGGAGTAGGCCTGGCAGGCGAGCACATCGCCCTTGCTCAGGTCCGAGGTGTAGTCGTTGCCGGTGAAGCGGCGGATGTGCTTCTTGCGCACCAGCTCCTCCACCTGATCGCACATCCGGTGGAAGTCGGACTCGGTCCACCGGGTGACGTCCGCGCCGTTGCCCTGCATCAGCAGGGAGAAGGACTCGTCGAGGCCGGAGAAGAGCGTGACCTTGCCCGCGAGGTCGGGGTGCCACAGCTCCTTGGTGGACCTGATCTCCCGGCCCAGAGCCTTGCGGTTGTAGGCGATGCCGGTGATCCCGGACTGCCACGGCACGGTGTGCAGGCGGCCCTGGTCGAAGGCGGGCGAGCGCAACTGCGCGTCGAGGTGCTTGGCCACGTTCGGCTGGGCCGCGCGGTCCATGGTCTGGGCCCATCCCAGCCGGACGAACCGGGCCGCCATCCAGTCACTGACCACCACGAGGTCGCGGCCGGTCTCCTGGTGGTTCATCAGGGCCGGGCTGACCTTGCCGAAGAACTCGTCGTTGTCGTTGATCTCCTCGGTGTACTTCACCTCGATCCCGGTCCGCTCCGAGAAGGCGTCCAGCGTCGGGCGCTTGGTCTCGTCCTCCTCGTCGGTGTCGATGTAGAGCGGCCAGTTGGCGAAGGCCAGGCTGCGGTCGTCACCGGATCGGTCCGGGCCTACCCGTCGGTCCTCCGGGACATAAGCGGCGGGCACACCACAGCCGGCGAGGCCGGCCAGCAGGCCCGCGGCACCGAGGCCGCGCAGCGCCGCGCGGCGGGAGAGAGCGAGTTCAGGCATGCGCACAGACTGGGCGAAACGCGAAGGGGCGGGCAATAGACATGTTGTCTACTGCCCGCCCCTGGAGCGCACGGCGGTGAACGATGCGCCGACGGGTCGGCGACCGGTCGAACGCGGCGCGGCACGGATCAGCCGCGGATCAGGACCGGATCAGTACGGGCACAGCCGTCGATCAGCCCGGGCACAGCGGTCGATCAGCCCTGACTCAGCCGTCGATCAGCCGTCGAGCGAGGTCATCACGTGCTTGATGCGGGTGTAGTCCTCGAAGCCGTAGGCCGACAGGTCCTTGCCGTAGCCGGACTTCTTGTACCCGCCGTGCGGCATCTCGGCGACCAGCGGAATGTGGGTGTTGATCCACACGCAGCCGAAGTCGAGGTTCTTTGACATGCGCATCGCGCGGCCGTGGTTCTTGGTCCACACCGAGGAGGCGAGGGCGAACTCGACGCCGTTCGCGTACTCCAGCGCCTGCGACTCGTCCGTGAAGGACTGGACGGTGATGACCGGCCCGAAGACCTCGTTCTGGATGATCTCGTCGTCCTGCCGGAGACCGGAGACCACGGTGGGGGCGTAGAAGTAGCCCTTCTCGCCCACCTGGTGGCCGCCCGCCTCGACCTTGGCGTGCGCGGGGAGCCGCTCGATGAAGCCAGCGACCTGCTTGAGCTGGTTCGGGTTGTTCAGCGGACCGTAGAGCACGTCCTCGTCGTCCGGCTGGCCGGTCTTGGTGTCGGCCGCGTTCTTGGCGAGCGCCGCGACGAACTCGTCGTGGATCGACTCGTGGACGAGGACGCGGGTGGCCGCGGTGCAGTCCTGGCCGGCGTTGAAGAAGCCCGCGACCGCGATGTCCTCGGCGGCCTTCGCGAGGTCGGCGTCCTCGAAGACCACGACCGGGGCCTTGCCGCCCAGCTCCAGGTGGACGCGCTTGACGTCCTTGGCGGCGCTCTCGGCGACCTGCATGCCCGCGCGCACCGAGCCGGTGATGGAGGCCATCGCCGGAGTGCTGTGCTCGACCATCGCCCGGCCGGTCTCCCGGTCGCCGCAGACGACGTTGAAGACGCCCTTGGGCAGGATCGAGTCCATGATCTCGGCCATCAGGAGCGTCGAGGCCGGGGTGGTGTCCGAGGGCTTGAGGACCACGGTGTTGCCCGCCGCGATGGCCGGGGCGAACTTCCACACGGCCATCATCATCGGGTAGTTCCACGGCGCGACCTGCGCGCAGACGCCGACCGGCTCGCGGCGCACGATCGAGGTCATGCCCTCCATGTACTCGCCGGCGGAACGGCCTTCGAGCAGCCGGGCAGCGCCCGCGAAGAAGCGGATCTGGTCCACCATCGGCGGCAGTTCCTCGCTGGCCGTGAGGCCCAGCGGCTTGCCGGTGTTCTGCGACTCGGCGGCCACCAGCTCCTCGGCGCGCGCCTCGAAGGCGTCGGCGATCTTGAGGAGCGCCTTCTGGCGCACGGCGGGGGTGGTGTCGCGCCAGCCCGGGAAGGCGGCCGCGGCGGCGGCCATGGCGGCGTCGACGTCGTCCTGCCCGGACAGCGGGGCGGTGGCGTACACCTCGCCCGTGGCGGGGTTGACCACCTCCGTGGTCCGGCCGTCGGCGGCGTCCTTGAACTCTCCGCCGATGTAGTTGCGCAGACGACGCAGTTCGCTGGTCACTACAGCCACACTCCTGATCACATGTCCAACGGTTGAGACAAAACCCCAGCCTAGCCCCTCGGGAGACGCTTTCGACAGAGCCGGACGCCACCAACTACGAAATCCGCGCAATCAGAGACCCCGAACAACGAATTACATCGGTCAAGGCTTGCGGAACAGACGACTCCTCGTGCACAGTGAAGCCGTGGCCAGTCGAAGCGCAGATTCCCGGAACAGACAACCGTCCCCTTCGGTCGATGCTGTGTCCCTGGCGATCATCGAGCAACTGCAGGAGGACGGACGCCGTCCTTACGCGGCGATCGGCAAGGCCGTCGGCCTTTCCGAGGCGGCTGTGCGCCAGCGCGTACAGAAGCTGCTCGACCAGGGCGTCATGCAGATCGTGGCCGTCACCGACCCACTCACCGTGGGCCTGCGGCGTCAGGCGATGGTCGGCATCAATGTCGAGGGGGACCTCGATCCGGTGGCCGACGCGCTGGCCGCGATGGCCGAGTGCGAGTACGTGGTGATGACCGCGGGCTCCTTCGATCTGATGGTGGAGATCGTCTGCGAGGACGACGACCACCTGCTCGACACGATCAACAAGAAGATCCGCGCGCTCCCCGGCGTGCGATCAACCGAAAGCTTCGTCTACCTGAAGCTGAAGAAGCAGACCTACATGTGGGGAACCCGATAACCGTGAGCCAGGACCTCTCCAAGACCGCGTACGACCACCTGTGGATGCACTTCACCCGCATGTCGGACTACGAGAACGCGCCCGTCCCCACCATCGTCCGGGGCGAAGGCACCTACATCTGGGACGACAAGGGCAAGCGCTACCTGGACGGTCTCGCCGGACTGTTCGTGGTCAACGCCGGTCACGGCCGCAAGGAACTGGCCGAGGTCGCCTACAAGCAGGCGCAGGAACTCGCGTTCTTCCCCATCTGGTCGTACGCGCACCCCAAGGCCGTCGAGCTGGCCGAGCGCCTCGCGCACTACGCCCCGGGCGACCTGAACAAGGTCTTCTTCACCACCGGTGGCGGCGAGGCCGTCGAGACCGCCTGGAAGCTCGCCAAGCAGTACTTCAAGCTGCAGGGCAAGCACACCAAGTACAAGGTCATCTCGCGTGCGGTGGCCTATCACGGCACCCCGCAGGGCGCCCTGTCCATCACCGGTCTGCCGGCCCTCAAGGCCCCCTTCGAGCCGCTGGTCCCCGGCGCGCACAAGGTGGTCAACACCAACATCTACCGCGCCCCGATCCACGGCGACAACCCGGAGGCCTACGGCCGCTGGTGCGCCGACCAGATCGAGCAGGAGATCCTGTTCGAGGGCGCGGACACCGTCGCCGCCGTCTTCCTGGAGCCGGTACAGAACGCCGGCGGCTGCTTCCCGCCGCCGCCCGGCTACTTCCAGCGCGTCCGCGAGATCTGCGACCAGTACGACGTACTGCTCGTCTCCGACGAGACGATCTGCGCCTTCGGCCGCCTCGGCACGATGTTCGCCTGTGACAAGTTCGACTACATCCCGGACATGATCACCTGCGCCAAGGGCATGACCTCGGGCTACTCCCCGATCGGTGCCTGCATCATCTCGGACAAGCTCGCCGAGCCGTTCTACAAGGGTGACAACACCTTCCTGCACGGCTACACCTTCGGTGGCCACCCGGTCTCCTCGGCCGTGGCCCTCGCCAACCTCGACATCTTCGACAAGGAGGGCCTCAACCAGCACGTGCTGGACAACGAGGACGCCTTCTTCTCGACGCTGAAGAAGCTGCACGACCTGCCCATCGTCGGCGACGTCCGCGGCAACGGCTTCTTCTACGGCATCGAGCTGGTCAAGGACAAGAGCACCAAGGAGTCCTTCACGGACGAGGAGACGGAGCGCGTGCTCTACGGCTTCCTCTCCAAGGCGCTCTTCGAGAACGGCCTGTACTGCCGCGCCGACGACCGCGGTGACCCGGTCATCCAGCTGGCCCCGCCGCTGATCGCCGACCAGGGCACCTTCGACGAGATCGAGGGCATCCTGCGCTCGGTGCTCACCGAGGCGTGGACCAAGCTCTAAATCAGGTCGCCGCTCAGCCGGTCCACACGGCCCGGATCCTCCGTTCGAGTGAGAACGAGGGGGTCCGGGCCGTGTGCTGTAGCCAGCCAAGACGTTCATCTCTTTACATCTCATTGCGGTGCCAGTGACTTCAGCCGGCTCCGCTTCGTTCCCCCGGACGGAGGTGTACGCCATGGTTGCTCCACCGGACAACGACGTGCTCTGGGCACGCTCTCTGCACTACTCCCACAGCGGTTCGCCCGGCCTCATCGGTGTCTCGGTCGGCGTGCGGCGCGGCGAGGTCCTCGCCGTGACCGGCCCCCGAGGCAGCGGCAAGACCACCCTGCTGCGCTGCCTCGCCGGGCAGCTCGTGCCCGAGCAGGGCGAGGTCTGGTTCGACGGGGTACCCGTGCACACCATGGGACCGTCGGCCCGGGAGCGCCTGCGCCGCGACCGGTTCGGCTGGATCGGCCCCGAGCCGGGCCTGCTGCCCGAGCTGAAGGTGTGGGAGAACGCCGCGCTGCCGCTGCTCATCGCGGGCGCCCCGCACCGCGCCGCCAAGCACGCGGCCTGCGAATGGCTGGACCGGCTCGACATCGGGGCCTTCGCCCGCAAGCGCCCCAGCGCCCTGACCCGCGCCGAGTCCCAGCGGGTGGCGCTGGCCCGCGCCCTGGTCGGCGAGCCCTCCGTGATCTTCGCCGACGACCCCACGGCCCCGCTGCACCGCGCCGAGCAGGCCA
This sequence comes from Streptomyces sp. G-G2, assembly GCF_030063135.1. GTDB lineage: Bacteria > Actinomycetota > Actinomycetes > Streptomycetales > Streptomycetaceae > Streptomyces. The sequence continues at coordinate 49,524 of NZ_JASISO010000031.1, read as the reverse complement.
ACCTGCTCCGCACGCTCACCACCGCCGCCCGCTCGCACGAGATCACCGTGCTGCTGGCCACCCACGACGAGCGGACCGCCGAGGTGGCCGACCGCCGGGTGGCCCTGCTCGACGGGCGCCCGGCCACGGCCCCGGGCTCCGAGGCCGAAGCCGACGCCGACGCGACCGCGACCGCAGCCGCAGCCGCAGCCGCCGAGACGAACGCGGACGCGCGGCTGGCGCTGACCACCGATGCGGAGGGTCAGGGCGCGTGCTCGCTCTCCGTCTGACCCGGGGCGCCCGGCCGCTCGTCCAGTTCCGGCGACTGCTGGTCGCGGCCGCCTCCGCCGGCACCGGCTTCCTGCTGCTGTACGTGCTCGCCGGGGCGCTCGACGGGCCCACCGGATCGTTCCCCCGGCTGCTGTGGGCCCTCGTACCGCTGGTCCTGACCGTGCACTTCGCCGTCGCGGTGGCCCGTACCGACCCGGCCACCCGGCCCCGCACGGGGATGGACGCGGCCGGGCTGGGGCCCGTGCGGCTCGCCCTCGTCGCCGCCCTCTCCACCGCCATCGCCTGCACCCTGGGCAGCGCCCTGGCGCTGGCCGTCTTCCTGCACCTGCGCGGGGAGGTGTCCGGACTGCCCTTCGACGGCGCCGGAGCCGCCCTGCTGCACGCGGACCAGCCGCTCCCGGTCGCCGCCGCCCTCACCCTGCTCGCGCTGGCGCCGCTGACCGCCTCGGCGGCCGCCGCGCTCGCCCTGCGGCCCCGGGCGCGGGCGCCCCGTACCCCGCAGGCCGAGCTGCCCTGGGGCATCTCGCTCACCGCCTGCGGACTGGCCGTCGAGGCGTACGCGGGACGCGGCAGCGCCGGGATGCTCATCGGCTGGGCCCTGACCGCGGCCGGGCTGTCCCTCGCCGGACCGGGACTCGCCTACGCCTGCGGAACCCTGGTCCAGGCGGTGCGCCCCGGCGCGCTGCGGCTGCTGGCCGGGCGGACCCTCCAGGAGGAGGCGCCGCGGTTCGGCAGGCCGCTGGGCGTCCTGTGCGCCGTGGCGGCGGCCGCGCTGAGCGCGCTCGCGCTGCGCGGCAGCGGCGGCCTGCACGTGCCGCTGGGCCCGCTGAGCGCACCGGCGGCCGCGCTGGTCGCCGTCTGCGCGGCCGGAACCCTGCTGGTCACCGCCGTCGAAGTGCGCCAGACCCGCGCGGGGGTCTACGAGAGCCTGCGCGGCCTGGGCGGCGCGGCCGGGATCCTGCGCGGGGCGGTGGCTCTGCGGACGGCGGCGCTGCTCGCCGTGTGCGTGCCGCTCAGCTGGGGTGTGGCGCAGCTGACGGTGCTGGCCCTGTCTCGCTGAGCCGGGGAGCCCTTAGTGTGGGCGGAATGGTTTTCCCAGACATCGAGATCGAGACCCTCGCCGAATTCGACCAGGTCGTCGCCCGCGGTGACCTGAGCGGCTACCGCGTCCAGTCGGTGAACCTGCTGGACCGGACCCTGGCCCTGCTGTCCTGCGACACCTCGGCCGCCGTGTTCCTCGGCTGCCCGATGGCGGCGGACGCGTCGGCGAAGGTGCGGGCCGACGGGGCGCTGGTCTTCCCTCCGGTGCCGGACCTGCCGTTCAACCCCTACCGGGGTCTGCTGTACACCCCGCAGGAACTGTTCGACGCGCTCCCCTCGGGTTACGAGGCCACCCCGGACGCCCAGACGTACGCCTGGCTCCAGGAGGCGAAGGCCGACGGGGACGTCTTCTCGTCCATGCTGCGCTCCATCCACGACGACGCGATCTCCGACGCCCTCGACGAGCACCTGACGGGGGCGCGGGTGGTGGGCGTGATGGGCGGCCACGCGATGGCCCGCGGCACCGCGGAGTACGCGGGCGCGGCCCGGCTGGGCCGGAGTCTGGCCCGCGCCGGTCTCACCGTGGCCACGGGCGGCGGGCCGGGCGCGATGGAGGCGGCCAACCTCGGCGCCTACCTGTCCCCCGCTCCGGACGAGGCCGTCGAGGAGGCGCTGGAGCTGCTGGCCAAGGCGCCGTCGTTCGTCCCGTCGGTCTCCGACTGGGCGCGGGCGGCCTTCGCGGTGCGCGAGCGCTTCCCCGCGGGCGGGGACTCGGTGGGCATCCCGACGTGGTTCTACGGCCACGAGCCGCCGAACGCCTTCGCGGGCCACATCGCGAAGTACTTCGCGAACGCCACCCGCGAGGACGGGCTCCTCGCCCGGTCCACCGCGGGCGTGGTCTTCCTGCCGGGCGCCGCCGGAACGGTCCAGGAGATCTTCGACAACGCCACCCCGAACTACTACGGGTCCCGGGGCGAGGCGACCCCGATGATCCTGGTGGACCGGGCGCACTGGACCGAGCGGCTCCCCGCCTGGCCGCTGCTGCGGGCGCTGGCCGCGGGCCGTCCGATGGAGTCCAGGATCGCCCTGGTCGACTCGGTCGACGAGGTTCCGGAGACACTCGCCGCATTCGGATAGTCGCGGGAGGCAACTCCGGAGCCGGTTCCCACGTCTGGCAGAGGTACGCGAAACCTGCCAGACGTGAACGGAGCCCTCTGTGCTCATCGGCCTGCTGACCGCTGTCGCCGCGTCCATCTGCTACGGCACGGGATCCGTCCTGCAAGCCGTCGGCTCCCGCAAGGCGGCCCGCGCCTCCGACATCGGCGCGGGGGTCACCCAGCACGGTGGCCCCAACCTCGCCTCCACCGCTCAAGCCGCGATGACCTGGGAGTTCATCGTCGGCACCATCCTGGACTTCCTGGGCTTCGGGCTCGGCGCGCTGGCCGCGCGGCTGCTGCCGCTGTTCCTGTCCCAGACCGTCATCAGCGCCAACCTGGTGATCACCGCCGTGCTGAGCGTGAAGATGCTCGGGATCAGGCTGACCCGCAAGGAGTGGACCTCCATCGGGGTGGTCTGCGGCGCGCTGGTGCTGCTGGCGACGGCCGCGGGCCACGAGGGCGGACACTACGCCCCGGCCGCGACGCACTGGTCGCTGCTGGCCGTGACCGTCCTGATCATCGCGGGCGGCACGGTGGCCGTACGGTTCCTGGGCGGGCGGGCCGCGATCCTGGCCGGTCTGCTGTCGGGCCTGGCGTTCGGCGCGCTGGGCGTCGGCGTACGGATCCTGGACGGGATCGACCCCTTCGACCTGGGCGCGCTGCTGACGGACCCGGCGCTGTACGCGATCCTGCTCGCCGGGACCGGCGGCATGTACCTGCACACGATCGCGCTGCAGATCGGCTCGGTGAACGGGGCGACGGCGGCGCTGGTCGTCGGCGAGACGGTGCTGCCGGGGGCGATCGGGGTCCTGTGGCTCGGGGACGCGTCCCGGCCGGGGCTGGCGTGGCTGGCCGTCCTGGGCTTCGTCCTGGCGGTCGCGGGCGCGGTGGCGGTGGCCTGGTTCGGCAACCACGAGGGGGCCGAGGCGGAAGCCGCATCCCCGGACCCGGTGCCGGTCGCCTGACCCGGCGGGGCCCCGGGGCTCCGGTCCTCGCCTGCCGGACGGGCTGGATGTGCCGCCGCGCGGCGCATCCGCCCTCGCCCCTGCGGAGCCGGGCCCGGGGCTACTCCGGAGCGGAGCCCGGGGGCTGCTCCGGCGGGAGGACGACCACCTCGGACGGGGTGAACGCGACCCGCACCCGGTCCCCCGGCGACGGCGCCCCGGCCAGCCCGCACTCGGCCTCCAGCCCCGGCCCGCCCCCCTCGGCGCGCAGCAGCAGCGCCACGTGCGTCCCCCGGAAGGTCCTGGACTCCACCGCGCACGGCAGCCCGTCGGGCCCCGGCACCACCCCCGCCGGGCGCACCAGCAGCAGGCACGGCCCCGCCGGGGACCCGGCCGGGACCGGGATCCGGCCCCACACCGTGTCGGCCACACCCCCCGAGACCACCGCCGGGACCACGTTCTCGAAGCCGAGGAACCGCGCCACGAACTCGGACGCGGGCCGCTGCCAGACCTCCAGCGGGGTCCCGGCCTGGGCGATCCGCCCGTCCCGCATGACCACCACCCGGTCGGCCAGCGCGAAGGCCTCGCCCTGGTCGTGGGTCACGGCCAGCACGGTCGTGCCGAGCCGGGAGAAGAGCCCGCGCAGCTCCAAGACCAGCCGCTCGCGCAGCCCCCGGTCCAGCTGGCCGAGGGGTTCGTCCAGCATCAGCAGCCGGGGCGAGGGGGCCAGGGCGCGGGCCAGGGCCACCCGCTGCTGTTCACCGCCGGACAAGGACGCCACCGCCCGGCGCTGCGCGCCAGGGAGGCCGACCAGTTCCAGCAGTTCGGCCACCCGGCCCTCGCACGACGGCCGCGCGTCGCCCCGCATCCGCAGCCCGAAGGCCACGTTCCCGCCGACGTCCCGGTGCGGGAAGAGCTGGTGGTCCTGGAACATCAGGCCCACCCCGCGCCGGTGCACCGGCACCGCGCGCTGGTCGGCGCCGCCGAGCCGCACCCGTCCGGCGGCGGTCTCCTGGAGTCCGGCGACCACCCGCAGCAGGGTGGACTTCCCGCTTCCGCTGGGGCCGAGCACGCACACGGTCTCGTGCTCGGCGACCGCCAGGTCGACCTCGTCCACGACGGCGCGCTCACCGAAGCGCACCGACACTCCGCTCAGTTCCAGCAGGGGCATCAGAACTCTCCGGAGGTGTTGTCGGGTCGCAGTCGCTCCAGCACCAGCAGGGACACCGCGCACACCAGCATCAGGATCGTGCTCAGGGCCATCGCCTGCCCGTAGTTCATCTCGCCCGCGCGCCCCAGCAGCCGGGCCACGGCCACGGGCAGCGTCGGGTGGTCGGGCCGGGCGATGAAGACGGTCGCGCCGAACTCGCCGAGCGAGACCGCGAAGGCGAATCCGGCGGCGATCAGCAGCGCCCGCCGCACCAGCGGCAGGTCCACCTCCCGCCAGGCCCGCAGCGGCGAGGCGCCGAGCACGGCGGCGGCCTCGCGCAGCCGTCCGTCCACGGCGCGCAGTACGGGCAGCATGGTCCGTACGACGAAGGGCACACCGACCAGCGCCTGGGCCAGCGGCACCAGGATCCACGAGGTCCGCAGGTCCAGCGGCGGCTCGTCGAGGGTGATCAGGAAGCCGAAGCCGACCGTGACGGCGGACACCCCGAGGGGGAGCATGAGCAGCGCGTCGAACCCGCGCACGAACCGCCCCCCGCGCCGGGTGAGTGCCGCGGCCGCGAGCCCCCCGATGACCAGGGCGATGGCGGTGGCGGCCAGCGCGTACTGGAGGGAGTTCCAGATCGCCTCCAGCGGCGGCACCAGGAACGTTCCGCCCCCGGCGCCCGCGTCCCCCAGGGCCCGGTAGAAGCCGAGGCCGTACCCGCCGGGCGCGTCGAAGGAGCGTTCCACGAGCACCCCGAGGGGCAGCACGATCAGCAGGGCCACCGTCAAAAGCACCCCGCCGAGCAGCAGCCGCTGACCGGGGCCGCGGGGCCGCCGCGCGGTCCGCGAGGGATCGACCAGGCGCAGCGCGGTCTCCCGCTTGCGCACGGTCCGGGCGTGCACGGCGAGGACGGCGCCGACGGCCACGAACTGCACCATCGTGAGCACGGCGGCGGTCGGCAGGTCCAGGAGCTGCGCGGTCTGCCGGTAGACCTCCACCTCCAGCGTGGAGTACGCCGGTCCGCCGAGGATCTGCACGACGCCGAAGGAGGTGAAGGTGAACAGGAACACCATGAGGGCGGCCGCGGCGACGGCCGGGCCGAGCGCGGGCAGCGTCACCCGGCGCCACGCGGCGAACCGTCCGGCGCCCAGCACCCGGGCGGCTTCCTCCTGGCGCGGATCGAGCTGCGCCCACAGGCCGCCGACCGTGCGGACCACGACGGCGTAGTTGAAGAAGACGTGGGCGAGCAGGATCGCCCAGACCGTGGTGTCCAGGCGTACGCCCCACAGCTCGTCCAGCATGCCGCCGCGCCCGACCAGGGCCAGGAAGGCGGTGCCGACGACCACGGTGGGCAGCACGAACGGAACGGTGACGACCGCGCGCAGCAGCTGCTTGCCGGGGAAGGCGAAGCGCGCGAGGACGTACGCCCCGGGCAGCGCGACGAGCAGGGTCAGCGCGGTGGAGGCGAGTGCCTGCCAGGTGGTGAACCACAGGACGTCGCCGATGTCGGGCCGGGCGAGCACCTCGCCGATCCGGCCGAACTGCCAGCCGTCCTCCGTCTTGAGGCCGCGGCCGACGATCGCGGCGACCGGGTAGGCGAAGAAGAGGGCGAAGAAGGCGAGGGGTACGGCCATCAGGGCGAGCCGCACCGCGACCGCCCGGCGCCCTTCGGCGCCGGGGGCCGGACCCCGCCCGGGACGCGCGGGCGGACCGGGGTCCGGCGCGCCGGACCCCGGTCCGGCGCCCCCCGGCGCAGCGCCGGACCCCTTCGCGGCGCTTACTTCACGACGAGCGAAGACCATGCCTTGACCCACTGCTCACGGTTCTTGGCGATGGCGTCCGGAGCGACCGTCTCCGGCTTCTCGATCACCACGCCGTGCTTCGTGAAGGCCTCGGGCAGCTTCGCGTCCTTGACCACCGGGTTCACGAACATCTGGAGGGGCATGTCCTCCTGGAACTTCTTGCTCACCAGGAAGTCGAGCAGGGCCTTGCCGCCCTCCTCGTTCTTCGCGCCCTTGAGCAGGCCCGCGAACTCGACCTGGCGGAAGCAGGTGCCGGTGGCCACGCCCGTGGGCGCCTCGGCGGGCTGCGGCTCGGCGTAGATCACCTCGACCGGCGGGCTGGAGGCGTAGGAGACGACCAGCGGACGGTCGCCCTTGGCCTTCTTGCCGCCAGCGGAGCCGGAGAACCGCTCGTTGTAGGCCTGCTCCCAGCCGTCGACGACCTCGACGCCGTTGGCCTTGAGCTTGGACCAGTAGTCCTTCCAGCCCGCGTCGCCGTACTTGCCGACGGAGGCGAGGAGGAAGCCGAGGCCCGGCGAGGAGGTCGCCGCGTTCTCGGTGACCAGCAGGTTCTTGTACTCCGGCTTGATCAAGTCGTCCAGCGTCTGCGGCGGGGCGATCTTCTTGTCGGCGAAGTACGCCTTGTCGTAGTTGACGCAGATGTCACCGGAGTCGACCGGGGTGACCCGGTGCGCCGTGTCGAGCTGGTACTCGGCGCCGACCTGGGCCAGGCCCTTGGCCTCGTACGGGGTGAAGATGCCGTTGTCGAGCGCGCGCGAGAGCAGGGTGTTGTCCACGCCGAAGAAGACGTCGCCGCGCGGCGAGCCCTTGGTGAGGATCTCCTGGTTGAGGGCGGCGCCCGCGTCCCCGCTCTTGAGGACCTTGACCGTGTAGCCGCTCTGCTGCTCGAACTCCTTGAGGACCGCGGGGGTCACGTTGAAGGAGTCGTGGCTGACCAGAGTGATCGTCTTCTGCTTCGGCGCGTCGCTCGCGCCCGTGGACGTGTCCTTGGCGTCGCCGCCGCCGCACGCGGCGAGCGTGCTGATGCCCAGCGCGACGGCGAGCGCGCTGCCCGCGATCTTCTTGGTGGTGTTCATGGAATGCTTCCTCCTGGGATGACCAGGAGAAGACGCGGCCCTGCCCGGCGCCTCGCGCCACAGGGGCGGGAGAGCGGTCGCCGGGCAGGGCGCAACAGCTTGAGTGATGACCGAACTTCCTACCCGGAATGACCCGGGCAAGGTTCAGAGGGTCTGCGGTGACGGTTACCGCACTCTCAGCGCTGTGGCGCTCCCCTGTCGGAATATGCAGTTGGTTCGGCCACAGGGTACCCCGTGGCCGAACCGCCGGAGGAAACCCGGAATCTAACGCTCCGATGCGGCGAGCTGGCCGCAGGCGCCGTCGATCTCCTGGCCGCGGGTGTCCCGTACGGTCACCGGGACGCCGTGGTTCGCGATCGCCTGGACGAAGGCCTTCTCGTCCTCGGGGCGCGAGGCGGTCCACTTGGAGCCCGGGGTCGGGTTCAGCGGGATCAGGTTCACGTGGACCCGCTTGCCCTTGAGCAGGCGGCCCAGCCGGTCACCGCGCCAGGCCTGGTCGTTGATGTCGCGGATCAGCGCGTACTCGATGGAGATGCGGCGGCCGGACTTGTCGGCGTACTCCCAGGCGGCGTCCAGCACCTCGCGGACGTTCCAGCGGGTGTTCACCGGCACCAGGGTGTCGCGCAGCTCGTCGTCGGGCGCGTGCAGCGAGACGGCCAGCCGGCACTTGAAGCCCTCGTCGGCGAACCGGAGCATGGCCGGGACCAGACCGACGGTGGAGACGGTGATGCCGCGCTGCGACAGGCCGAGGCCGTCGGGCTCCGGGTCGGTCAGGCGGCGGATCGCGCCGACCACCCGGTTGTAGTTGGCCAGCGGCTCGCCCATGCCCATGAAGACGATGTTCGACAGCCGCGCCGGGCCGCCGGGAACGTCGCCGTCGCGCAGGGCGCGCATGCCGTCGACGATCTGGTGCACGATCTCGGCGGTGGAGAGGTTGCGGTCCAGGCCCGCCTGGCCGGTGGCGCAGAACGGGCAGTTCATCCCGCAGCCCGCCTGCGAGGAGATGCACATGGTGACCCGCTCGGGGTAGCGCATCAGGACGGACTCGACGAGCGTGCCGTCGTGCAGCTTCCACAGGGTCTTGCGGGTGGTGTCCTCGTCGCACGAGATGTGCCGGACGACCGACATCAGGTCCGGGAGCAGCTCCTCCCGGAGCTTCTCGCGGGAGGCCGCGGGGATGTCCGTCCACTGCGCCGGGTCGTGGTTGTACCGGGCGAAGTAGTGCTGCGAGAGCTGCTTGGCCCGGAAGGGCTTCTCACCGATCGCGGCGACCGCTTCGCGTCGCTCCTCGGGGGTGAGGTCGGCCAGGTGCCGCGGGGGCTTCTTGACCCCGCGAGGGGCGACGAAAGTGAGCTCTCCCGGGACAGGACGGGGGGCCATGGCAGGTACTCCTCGGTAAAGACGAAAGGCGCACCGCAAGAAGCAGCGCGCCCTTCAAGGGTAACCGCCCGGGCGGTTCCGCCCCTCTCGGGCGGACTCTCCCGGTCCGTTCTCCGTGCCCGGTCCGTACGACCCGCTGGTCAGCCCGTACCGACGAACGCCGCCAGCAGCAGCCACACCACGGGCGCCGTCGGCAGCAGCGAGTCCAGCCGGTCCATGATCCCGCCGTGGCCCGGCAGCAGCGTGCCCATGTCCTTGATGCCCAGGTCCCGCTTGATCATCGACTCGCCGAGGTCGCCCAGCGTGGCGCTCACCGCGACCGCGAGGCCGAGCAGCAGGCCCTGCCACCAGGCTCCGTCGCTGATCAGGAACTCCATGCACAGCGCCCCCGCCAACATCGCGAAGGCCACCGCTCCGAAGAGCCCCTCACGGGTCTTGCCAGGGCTGATGCGCGGGGCCAGCTTGTGCTTGCCGAAGCGCCAGCCGACCGCGTAGGCACCGGTGTCGCTGACCACCGTCAGCAGCAGGAAGGTGACCACCCGCTGCGGCCCGTCGTCGGCGGTGAGCAGCATCGCGACGAACGTGGCGAGGAAGGGCACGTAGAACGCGGCGAAGACGCCCGCCGTGACGTCCTTGAGGTAGTCCTCGGGCGGTTCGGTCATCCGCCACACGAGCACCGCGAGCGCGGTGAGGGCCATCGCGACCCAGGCGCCCTCGGCCCCGCGGACGTATCCGGCGATGACCATGGCCGCGCCGCCGACCGCGAGCGGTACGAGCGGGGCCTTGATGCCCTTCTTCTCCTGGAGGCGGGAGGTCAGCTCCCACAGCCCCACGACGACCGCGACGACGACCACGCCGACGAAGACGGCCTTGACGATGAACAGCGAGGCGAAGATCACCGCACCGAGGCCGATGCCGACCCCTATGGCGGCGCGCAGGTCACGCCCGGCCCGCTTCTTCTGCGGGGGCTGCGAGGCGTCCTGCGGTGCCTGCGAAGGTGGGGTGGGCATGGGCTCCTGCGGCGGCGTCTCGGCGCGGAACTGGGGGCCGCCCGCTGCGGCGGCCCCCGGATCGCGTGCTTCCCGGTCGTCGAAGTCACGGCCGGCGGCATCGGGCACGATGGGCATGGGCCGAGTGTGCGGGCCCACCAGCGCATCGTATGCGGGACCCGCCGGAACCGGCTCCGCCCGCCAGGGAGAGTCGTTCATCAGACCTCGAGCAGCTCGGCTTCCTTGTGCTTGAGCAGCTCGTCCACCTGCGCGACGTACTTCGCGGTGGCGTCGTCGAGCTCCTTCTCGGCGCGGCGCACCTCGTCCTCGCCGGCCTCCTTGTCCTTCACCATCTTGTCGAGGGTGTCCTTCGCCTTGCGGCGGACGGCGCGGATGGAGATCTTGGAGTCCTCGGCCTTGGTCTTGGCGACCTTGATGTACTCCTTGCGGCGGTCCTGCGTCAGCTCCGGGAAGGTGACCCGGATGATGCGGCCGTCGTTGCTCGGGTTGACGCCGAGGTCGGAGTCGCGGATGGCCTGCTCGATGTTGCGCAGGGCCGACGCGTCGAAGGGCGTCACGATGGCCATGCGCGGCTCGGGCACCGCGAAGGAGGCGAGCTGGTTGATGGGCGTGATCGCGCCGTAGTAGTCGGCCACGATCTTGTTGAACATCGCCGGGTGCGCGCGGCCGGTGCGGATCGCCGCGAAGTCTTCCTTGGCGACGACGACGGCCTTCTCCATCTTCTCCTCGGCCTCGAGGAGGGTTTCTTCGATCACCACGTGCTCCTGCATGTCTTGAATGGATGGTTCAGGCTGGCGGGGCCGGCGCGGCCCCGGGCGCCCGTGTCAGGCCCGGGTGCCCTGGTCGCTGACGAGCGTGCCGATCTTCTCACCCTTGACGGCGCGGGCGATATTGCCCTCCGCGAGCAGTTCGAAGACCAGGATCGGCAGCTTGTTGTCGCGGCACAGCGTGATGGCGGTGGCGTCGGCGACCTTGAGGTCCCGGGACAGCACCTCGCTGTACTCCAGCGCGTCGAACTTCACCGCGTCCGGGTTGGTCTTCGGGTCGGAGTCGTAGACCCCGTCCACGCCGTTCTTACCCATGAGGAGCGCCTCGGCGTCGATTTCGAGGGCCCGCTGGGCAGCGGTGGTGTCGGTGGAGAAGTACGGCATGCCCATGCCCGCGCCGAAGATGACGACGCGCCCCTTCTCCAGGTGGCGCACGGCGCGCAGCGGAATGTACGGCTCCGCGACCTGCCCCATGGTGATCGCGGTCTGGACGCGCGAGTCGATGCCCTCCTTCTCCAGGAAGTCCTGGAGCGCGAGGCAGTTCATCACCGTGCCCAGCATGCCCATGTAGTCGGACCGGGCCCGGTCCATGCCGCGCTGCTGGAGCTCGGCGCCGCGGAAGAAGTTGCCGCCGCCGATGACGATCGCGATCTCCGAGCCGTCGCGGACGACGGCTGCGATCTCGCGTGCGATGGCGTGCACGACGTCGGGGTCGACGCCCAGGCCGCCGCCACCGGAGAAGGCTTCGCCGGACAGCTTCAGCATGAAGCGACGGCCCTTCTTCTCGTCGTCGCTCTTGTCGTGGGAAGCGGTGTGGGTGTCCACGCCCTGATTCATGGAGATCTCCTCGTGCACATACGAAGGAGGCCATTGCCGGTGGGTCCTCGCGGTTCCCTCTACGGCAATGGCCTCCTCGTCAGATCTGCGGTCGTCCGGCGCGAACGCGGACAACTGCCTCAGACCCTACCGGGGTCCGGTGTCCGCAGCGTACGGACGGACTCAGATGCCGACCTTGATGCGCGCGAAGCGCACCAGGGTGACACCGGCCTCGTCCAGAATCTTCTGGACGGACTTCTTGGAGTCCAGGGCGTAGGCCTGGCCAAGGAGCGTGTTGTCCTTGAAGAAGCCGTTGACGCGACCCTCGACGATCTTCGGGAGCGCGGCCTCCGGCTTGCCCTCGGCGCGGGTGACCTCTTCGGCCACGCGGCGCTCGGACTCGACGACGTCGGCGGGGACGTCATCCTTGGAGAGCCAGCGCGGGGAGAACGCGGCGATGTGCTGCGCGATGCCGCGGGCGACCTCGGCGTTCTCCTTGTCCAGCTCGACCAGGACACCGATCTGGAACGGCAGGTCGGGCATGGTGCGGTGCATGTACGCCGAGACGTAACCGCCGGTGAACTGCGCGAAGCGGTCCAGGACGATCTTCTCGCCGAGGGTGGCGTTGGCCTCGTCCACGAACGCCTGGACCGTCTTGCCGGGCTCGATCTCGGACGCGAGCAGCGCCTCGAGGTCGGCCGGGGTGGTCGCGGCGATGTGGGCGGCCAGCTGCTTGGTGACGGCCTGGAACTTGTCACCCTTGGCGACGAAGTCCGTCTCGCACTTCAGCTCGACGATGACACCGGAGGTGTTGTCGTCGGCGATGAGCGAGGCGACGGCGCCGTTCTCGGCAGAACGGCCCTCGCGCTTGGCGACGCCCTTCTGACCCTTGATACGGAGCGCCTCGATGGCCTTGTCGACGTCGCCGTCGGACTCGACCAGGGCGTTCTTGCAGTCCATCATGCCGACGCCGGTGAGCTCGCGGAGCTTCTTGACGTCAGCGGCGGTGTAGTTCGCCATGAGTCTGGGATTCTCTCTCGAAGTCGAAGATCTACGGACTGGGGGCCCCTCCCAGCGGTAGCTGGGAGATGGCGGAGGAGACGCGCTCGTGGCGCGGCTCCCCCGCCGTCATCGTCCGTGCTGGGAGTGCCCGGCGGGTGACCGCCGGGCACTCTCAGTGGGTCAGGCCTGCTCGGCGTCGGCGGCCGGAGCCTCGACGGCCGGAGCCTCGGCGACGACCTCGGCCTCGGCGACGGGCGCCTCGGCGGCCGGGGCCTCAGCCTCGACGGCCGGAGCCTCGGCGACGACGTCGGCCTCGACGGCGGCGGCCTCGGCCGGAGCCTCGGCAGCGTCGTCAGCCTTCTTGTCACCCTCGAGCAGGTCGCGCTCCCACTCGGCGAGCGGCTCGGCGGCGGCCTTCTCGCCCGGCTTCGAGTCGCCAGTGGCGGCACCGGAACGGGCGATGAGGCCCTCGGCGACGGCGTCGGCGATCACGCGGGTGAGCAGGGTGACGGAGCGGATCGCGTCGTCGTTGCCCGGGATCTTGTAGTCGACCTCGTCGGGGTCGCAGTTGGTGTCGAGGATCGCGACGACCGGGATGTGGAGCTTGCGCGCCTCACCGACGGCGATGTGCTCCTTCTTGGTGTCGACGATCCAGACGGCGCTGGGGACCTTCGACATCTCGCGGATACCACCGAGGGTCTTCTCCAGCTTGGTCTTCTCGCGCGAGAGCACGAGGAGCTCCTTCTTGGTGAGACCCGAGGCGGCGACGTCATCGAAGTCGATCGTCTCGAGCTCCTTCAGACGCTGAAGGCGCTTGTAGACGGTGGAGAAGTTGGTGAGCATGCCACCCAGCCACCGCTGGTTGACGTACGGCATACCCACGCGCGTCGCCTGCTCGGCGATGGCCTCCTGGGCCTGCTTCTTGGTACCGACGAACATGACGGAACCGCCGTGGGCGACGGTCTCCTTCACGAACTCGTAGGCGCGGTCGATGTACGACAGCGACTGCAGCAGGTCGATGATGTAGATGCCGTTGCGCTCCGTGAAGATGAAGCGCTTCATCTTCGGGTTCCAACGACGGGTCTGGTGACCGAAGTGGACGCCGCTTTCCAGCAGCTCCCGCATCGTGACGACGGCCATGGCCATCTCCTTGTTTCTCGGTTTGGTTCCTGACGCCCCACCGCGCCCTGCCCCCTGTCGAGGGGACCGAGAGGTGCTGTCACCTGGCCATGAGCGGCTGGTGCTGGGGCGTGCGAAGTCGACCCGGTGACCCGGATCGCCACAAGAAGTGTACGGGACCCGGCGGTGTGCCGGGTGACGCCGTTTTCCACAGTGCCCCGGCTGTCCACAGGCCCCCGCACGAGCGGCCCCCGCGCGGGAACGTGAGGGCATGAGAACCCTGATCCTGCTGGTCATGGCCCTGCTGGCAGCCCCCATGACGGCCCCCTCGGCGCTGCCGTCGCCCGCGCCCCGGGCCGGGCGCGGGGCGGTCCGCCCACTGCCCGCGCCCCTGGCCGTGGTGCGGTGGTGGGATCCGCCGCCCACCCCGTACGCGGCCGGCCACCGGGGCGTGGACCTGGCGGCCGCGGTGGGCGCGCAGGTCCGCGCGGTGGGTCCGGGGCAGGTGCACTACGCGGGTCAGGTGGCGGGGCGCGGGGTCCTCTCGCTCACCCTCCCGGGCGGGCTGCGCACGACCTACGAGCCGGTGCGCCCGCTCGTCGCGGAAGGTGACACGGTCAGCGCGGGCCAGCCGGTCGCGGTCCTGGAGGCCGGCGGGCACTGCGCCGTCCCGTGCCTGCACTGGGGGCTGCTGGCGGGCGGGACCTACCTGGATCCGCTGACCCTGCTGCCGCGCCCGAGCCCACGGCTCCTGCCCACCGCCCGGGGAGACGCCTCGGGCGGGCCCGTCGGGGCGGCGCTCAGCCCTGGACGCCCCGCAGGGCCATGGCGACGGCCGTCTCGGTCACCTCGGCCGGGTCCTCGCCCGAGCCCAGCTCGATCCGGCGCACGGCGGCGTCCACCACGCCCTGGAGCAGCATCGCGGCCATCCTCGGCCGCTCCTGCCCGAGGGCCGCCAGCGCTTCGACGATCATCGCGATCAGGCCTCCGTGGGCGGCGCGGATCTTCTCTCGCGCCCCGACGTCCAGCTCGCTGGCCGAGATCGCCACCACGGCCCGGTGCCGCCGGTCCCCCACCAGTCCCAGCTGGCTGCGGACGTACGCCTCGATCTTCGCCTCCGGAGTGGGGGCCCGCTCCATCGCGGCCTCGATCTCGGCGGCCCAGACGGGGAAGTCCACCGCGCACAGTTCCTCGACGACGGCCGCGCGGGAGCGGAAGTACTCGTAGACGGAGGACCGGGCGAGGCCCGTCCTCTCGGCGAGGGCGGGGAAGCTCAGCGCTTCGGTCCCGCCTTCGGACAGCAGGGAACGCGCGGCGTCCAGCAGGGCGCCTCGCTGCATCGTCCGGTGCTCGGCCACGGAGGCCGCTCGAATCCTGGGCACGCGACCACTCTACGGAGGTGCCGGGGACTCAGCGCCCGACATCCGCCAGCTTGGCCCGGAGCTGGAGGACCGACTTGGTGTGGATCTGGCTGACCCGGCTCTCGGTGACGCCCAGGACGTTGCCGATCTCGGCCAGGGTGAGGCCCTCGTAGTAGTAGAGGGTCACCACGGTCTTCTCCCGGTCCGGCAGGGTGTTGATGGCCCGGGCGAGCAGCCTGCGCAGCTCGCGGTCCTCGGCCACCTCGACCGGGTTGTCGGCGGCGGTGTCCTCCAGCGTGTCCATCAGCGAGAGGCGGTCACCCTCCCCGCCGACGTGCAGCAGTTCTTCCAGGGCGACCACGTTGGCCAGGGACAACTGGCTGAAGACCGCGTGGAGTTCCTCCAGCGCGACGCCCATCTCGTCGGCGACCTCACCCTCGGTCGGGGTGCGCCGGAGCTGGGCCTCCAGGGTGGCGTAGGCCCGCTCGACGGCCCGCGCCTTCTGCCGGACCGAGCGCGGGATCCAGTCCAGGGCGCGCAGTTCGTCGATCATCGCGCCGCGGATCCGGGTGATCGCGTACGTCTCGAACTTGATGGAGCGTTCGATGTCGAACTTCTCGATGGCGTCGATCAGTCCGAAGACTCCGGAGGAGACGAAATCGGCCTGCTCCACATTGGGCGGCAGGCCCACGCTGACGCGCCCGGCCACGTACTTCACGAGCGGCGAGTAGTGCAGGATCAGCTGTTCCCGCAGACGCTCGTCGCCCGATTCCTTGTACGAGCGCCAGAGCACGTCCAGGGACGAGGGCGCGGTGGTCCGCACGCCGCCACGGGCAGCGGGGGGCACCGCAGCGCGGTCAGACCCTGTGGTGTGCTGGGGCATGCTTCGCCTTTGCCGGAGCCGGAATCCTTGGGAGCGTAGCGTGACGAAAGTGTCGCGGTGCGCGAAGAGTACGGGATCGCGCGGGGCCATCGGGGCGTCCCGCCTCGCGCGGAAGGCCCGGGACCGGCGCCTCGCGCACGGTCCCGGCGACAGCCACCGGGAACACCGCGTCTCTCATCGGCTTCACTCTTTCACCGGAACGCCCCAGGTCAACGACCGCCTCGCCGGGCGCCACCGGTTTGAGTGGCTCCTCCCGTCGTGCGCACGGTCAACTGCCAGCCGTCGCCCTGCCGTTCGACGAACCCCAGAGAGTGAAGTTCGTACAGTCTGCCGATGACTTCATCGGTGCCGGTGCCCGTGGCACGTGCGATCCAGTCCGCCGGTACGGACCGCCCGGCCGGGAGTGCGTCGAGCACCAGGGCGGTCTCAGGGTGCAGCAGGTCCCGGGCGAACACCGGGCCGCGCCGCTCGGGAGCCAGCTCGCCCATTTCGCCGACGAGTTCGACCACCTCGTCGGCGTCGGTCACCAGCACCCCTTCCCCGCGCAGCAGTTCGTGCACTCCGGCCGAGAGCCCGCTGGTGGCGGGCCCCGGGACGCCCATCGTGAACCGGCCGAGCCGCTGCGCCCCCCGGGCGGTGACCAGCGAGCCGCTGCGGTGGGCGGCCTCGACCACCACGGTCCCCCGGGTCAGCGCCGCGATGACCCGGTTGCGCAGCACGAACCGGCTGGGGGTGGGATGGCTGCCGGGCGGCAGCTCTCCGATCACCAGGCCCTGCCCGGCGATCCGGCCGAGCAGCCCGGCATGCCCCCGGGGGTAGCCGACGTCCACCCCGCAGGCCAGCACCGCCGCCGTGGCGCCGCCCGCGGCGAGGGCCCCGCGATGGGCCGCGCCGTCGATCCCGTACGCCGCCCCGGACACCACGACCCAGCCCCGCTCGGCGAGTCCGGCCGCCAGGCTCTGCGCCATGTGGGCGCCGTACGGGGTGCAGGCACGGGCGCCGACCACCGCGACCGACCGCAGGGCCCAGGTCCGCAGGTCCGGGCCGCCCCGCAGCCAGAGCCCGACCGGGCGGGCGTCGCCCAGGTCGTCGAGCTGGGTCGGCCACTGCGCGGAGCCCGGGCAGACGAACCGTCCGCCCACCCCGGCCACCGCGGCCAGGTCCCGCTCCGGGTCCGCCTCCCGCGCCCGTCGGCGGTATCCGTCGAGCCGCCGCTCGCTCGTCCCGGCCGGTGGTGGCGGACCGGTGCCGGGCGCGGTCAGCTCCCGCAGCACGGCGACGGCCCCCCGCTCCCTCAGCCAGCGCCCGCCCAGCTCGTCCCCGGGCTCCAGCACCCGGGTGAGCGCGGCCCGCGCCCACAGCTCCTCCCTCCCCGGCGGGGCCGCTTCCGGCGGGCTCATGACCGGCGCCCCTGCCCGAACGGCACCCCGCGGGCGATGCCGGTGCGCAGTTCCAGGGCGACCGCCACGTCCCGGGCGTCGGGGCGGTCCCTGGCGGCCAGGTCGGCCACCGTCCAGGCGACCCGCAGCACCCGGTCCAGGCCGCGCGCGGTGAGCAGCCCCCGCTCCAGGTCCCGCTCGGCCTGCTCCAGGGCGCCGGGGGCGGACTGCCAGCGGGTGCGCAGCTCGTGCCCCGGCACCTCGGCGTTGATCCGCCAGGGGGTCCCGGTGAACCGCTCCGCCGCCCGCGCCCTGGCCTCGGCCACCCGCCCGGCCACGACCCCGCTGTCCTCGCCCCGGCCGTCCGGCGCCAGGAGGTCGGACCGGCTGACCGGCTCCACCTCGACCCGCAGGTCCACCCGGTCCAGCAGGGGCCCGGAGAGCCGCCCCTGGTAGCGCCGGACGACCGAGGGCGGACATTCGCAGCCCGCGCCGTGCAGGTTGTGCCGACCGCACGGGCAGGGATTGGCGGCGAGGACCATCAGGAACCGGGCCGGGAGCCGCATCACCCCGGCGGCCCTCGCGATCACCACTTGGCCGGACTCCAGCGGCTGGCGCAGCGCGTCCAGCACCCGCCCGCTGAACTCGGGCGCCTCGTCCAGTTTTCCGGCCTATGAGAGTGCTGTTCGTGATGTCCGTAGAGGGGTGTGACCTGGGACATCGCGACCTCGTTTGCCGACCGGCGTCGTGATGTTCGCGATGTCAGAACAGTCGGCATGGAGGACACGTGGCACAGAGACTGGCGATGGGTCAGCTCAGAGTGCAGAAGGTGCGGCACCGGGACGGGAGCCGTTCGTACACCATCTTCGACTCGATGAGCGGGCTGCATCCGGCGGCGGAGCGGTACCTCGCGCCGTACGCGGGCAGGGGCTCGGACCGGACGTATGCGTATCTGCTCGTCGATCACCTGCGGTGGCTCGAGTATGAGGGGCTGACGCCCGAGGCCGTGGGCTTCCGGGATCTCCAGCGGTACATGAAGGCGGTCGGGGCGAAGGTCTCGATGCCGTACGGATCGCCGTGGCGGGTGGGCAAGCGCCCGTATCAGAACGACGCTCTGCGGGGTGCCGCGGCCTGTCTGAAGGGCTTCTACCTGCGGCAGGCCGAGCTGGGCATCAACACGGTGGTCGCCGAGGCTCTGGACCTGGAACGCCTGCCGACGCAGCGCGACAAGGACCGTGCTCTGCTGGGCCACCTCACGCGGAGCATGGACGCGAACCCGCTCGCGCCGAAGGAGCTGCGGCGTCGGCACAAGAAGATGCTGCCGGACGGAGCCCGCGAGGTCCTGCTCGAGGAGGTGAACTCGGCCCGCGACCGGATGACCGTGGAGTGGCTGAGCGACGGCGGCCTGCGCATCGGCGAGTTCTGCGGTCTTCACCTCGCTGACCTGCACCTGCGGGAAAACGCCGCCTGCGGCGAGTGCCGCACTCCGCACGCGCACGTCTGCCACCGCGAGGGCCTGGTCACTGATGCCCGCGCGAAGACGAAGTGGCCCTGGGAGTTCGAGGGCGGGGTGGTACGGGGCGGGCTGATCAAGCGGGTCAGCCCGGCGATGATCCACTCCTACTTCGACTACATGATGGGCGAGTACCCGCGCGGCGCCGCCCACGGCATGCTGCTGGTTCAGCAGCACGGGCCCGACAAGGGTCTGCCTTGGGCACCGGAAGGCGCCCGCAAGATGCTCAAGCGCGCCGGCTTCCGCGCCGGTCTGGGACTGATCCGCCCGCACATGTTCCGCCATACCTGGGCGAACGCCGTGCTGGACGCCGCGGAGGGCAACCTGGTCATCGTCCGTGACGCCGGCGGCTGGGCCTCGACCCAGACGGTCGATGAGATCTACGCGCACGTCGATGTCAACGACCCCGCCTTCAACGTGGCCCTGATGACGGCGTGGGGTGAGATGCAGTGAGTGACACTCTGCTGCCGCTGCACACCATCGTTGATCCCGCCCGGCGCCGGGAGACTCGCGACCGCCTGGAGGTGCTGACCGCCCTGCTCGGCGGCCCGCACGTTGAGCCGATCTTCCGCGAGGCACTGATCCACGTTCCCGCGGACCACCCGGTCTTCGGATGGCTCTGCCGGGTGGACGACTGCCACCACTCCCGCACCAACGCCCGCGATCTGTGCCACCCCCACAAGATGGAGTGGGAACGCGGCCGCCAGGCCAATCCGCAGTGGACGCGCCGCGAGTTCCTGCGCGAGGCGAAGCCCGCCAAGTTCTACGACCGCATGGGCGAGCCCCCGGTCTGCCGGATCTGCCTGGTCCGTCCGGCCCGCCACCACGGGCTCGAGCTGTGTCTGGCCCACCGGGGTCGTTGGAAGAAGGCTGAGGCCGCGGAGTCCGCTCTCGTCTTCGAGGACTGGCTCGCGACACAGACCGAGCCGTTCCACGGCTACGGCGACTGCGTCGTCGCCTCCTGCCAGTCCCTGGCCAGCAGCCCTCTCGGACTCTGCTGGGTCCACGAGACCCGCTACGAGGCGGAGGGCCGCCCCGGTCACGCCATGAGGCCGCCGAAATGGTTCAACCGCTACGAGATGGTCGGCCGTCCCGTCCCGATTCTCTACGGGGACAAGGCCGCGTTCCTGCGTTGGTGCAACACCACGCACCCCGTCTCGCGGGCCGGAACGATCAATCTCCAGGGGCTGCCGGCGCTGGTGAGAGCCGAGTTCCAGTGGGCGTTGTTCGCTCATACCCAGCGGGGCGCCCACACCTACTGGCCGACCTGGTGGATCCAGCAGTTGGTGAACCTGGTCCGCGAACGCCGCGTCGGCTCGCTGACCGAGCTCGCCGAGGAACGCAGTCAGCTGGACTCCCGAAAGCGGTTCATCCTGCACGAGGCCCTGACCGAGCTGCGGATCATCTACTTCACGATGCAGGAGACGAAGGAGGCCGGCTACATCGAGACCGAGCACTTCGGAGTCAAGTTCCCCCAGCGTCACAGCAACTGGGACCTCACCGATGTCCCTCAGCGATGGCTGCGTGACCTGCTCTGGGAACACCTCGCCGACCGGCTCCGATCTCCGAAGGGCCCACGCAGCACCGGCCCCCTGGACAACGACCGGCGGGCCTGCGTCGAGCTGGGCGCCTTCCTGGAGATCACGGCCCCCCAGGGCGGGCACGATCCGCAGCTGCTGGAGGCGGATCACATGGAGCGGTTCGTCGCCGACTACAACCGGCGGATCCGCGAGAACCTGCCGGCCCTGGGCGTCCGCGGCCACAAGGGGAAGCCGAGCATGGTCACCGAGAACACCGGCCGGTTCATCTTTAACCACGCCCGGGCACTCTTGCGGCGGGCCCTGGACACCGGACGGGCAGAGGAGATCGGTCTGTCGCGGAAGTTCGTCGTCGCACTGCCAGGCGGCCGAACCCCCACCCTCAAGGCCCGGCGCCCGTTTCCAGACCCGGTCGCCCGGGCCCTGGCCGACCAGTCGAACCTCCAGATGCTGGCCGATCGCTACGACCCGAACAACCACGGCCTCCGCGACGCCTGGGAAACCCTGGTGTTCACCGGCCGCCGCGCGAATGAGGTGCTGCAGCTGAGGGTGGACTGCCTCGCAATCCACCGAAAAGTTCCGTTCCTCTGGCACGACCAGACCAAGGTCGGCAATCTCGACGAGGCGATCCGGATCCCGGAGACGATCTACCTGCGGCTGCAGAAACGCCAGCAGATCACTCTCGAGCGGTTCGAGGACCGTCACGGCCGGCCACCCACCTCGAAGGAACGAGCGGAACTGGCCCTGTTTCCTTCTCGCAGCCGCAACCCGAAGGGCGCGATCTCGATTTCGTACACCTTCTTCCACACCGGCTTCAACAGCTGGCTCGAAGACCTCGACATCGGCGCCTGGGTCCCCCACCAGGCACGTCACACGCTGGCCACCAACCTCCTCAAGCACGGCGCCGGCCTGCACCACATCAAGAAATACCTCGGCCAGGTCTCCCAGAAAATGGCCGAACACTACGCGAAGGTCGCCTCTTCGGAACTCGACCAGGTCTTGGAACGGGTCTGGGTCGGCGGCCCCGGCTCGGCCAACCCGGGCAAGCTCCTCGTCTCCCCGGCCGACGGCATGACGAAGGCCGAAGCCGAGGCTATGGCCATGGACCTGGCCCGCCGCAGCACACCGGCCGAGGGCGGCTTCTGCACCTTCCAGCCCGTGGTCCGCGGGGACGCCTGCCCCTGGAACATGGACTGCCACAACTGCGACAAGTTCGTCATGTCTGGCGCCGACCTCCTCTACTGGCGCCGCAAGGCCGAGCAGTGGCGGACCTTGGCCGAGGGCGCCCGGGACGATGCCACCGCCGACTACCTGCACGCCTACTTCGAGCCCACCGCCCGCGCGATCGACGGCCTGGAGAAGGCCCTGGCCGCCCTCGGCCTGCTCGAGGACGCACTCGCGCTGGACCTGCGACGCCCCCAGGACTACTTCCATCGGCTCTGGAGCCTCGCCTTCAGGGCCAGCGACCTCGCCGACGCCCACGACGAAGACCTCAGCGACTTGACGGAGATGACCGAATGACCTCCCCCACCGTTCCAGCGGCCCGAACCTCCCGAGCCTTGGAGGCCCGGCGACAGAAGACGGCGGGCGGGCTGGCCAGGATCAAGGACACCCTGGACCAGATGATCAAGACCCGATCCGTCATCACGATGGCCGCGGTCGCGCGGACCGCGGACGTCTCGCGCACGTTCCTCTACGAGCACGCCGACGCCCGGGCTCTGGTCGACGAGGCTATGAACCAGGCCGCCGGCAGGCGGGTCCAGGACCGCCAGACCGTCCAGGACGAACTCGAAGCGTCCTGGCGCGAGCGGGCCCTGAACACCGAGGCCGCCCTCAAGAGCGCTC
Organism: Streptomyces sp. G-G2; assembly: GCF_030063135.1. Taxonomy (GTDB): domain Bacteria; phylum Actinomycetota; class Actinomycetes; order Streptomycetales; family Streptomycetaceae; genus Streptomyces. The sequence goes on along the minus strand of NZ_JASISO010000031.1, from coordinate 27,468 downwards.
ACGCCGAGATCCTCGCCCAGCGCGAGCAGATCGCCGAGCTGATCGGGCAGGTTCGGGACCTGCGAAGTGAATGGTCCCAAGAGGACATCACCCGGATCATCACGGACAACGGCAACCTGAAGAAGCGAGTCCGCGAGCTGGCTGCCGAGGGCAAGTGCCTGACCGGGAAACTGTCCGCCGCCCGCGACAACGTCCGTTTCGCCGACAAGCGGATCGCTGACCTCGAAGTCCAGCTAACCGAGCGAACCGTGTCATCCTCAAACAGGCCGTAGGCGGACGTCGGTAGGGCACGCCATACGCCCGACCTCTTCAATTCCTGTCCCTGTGCGAAGCGTTGACCCTATCCTTTAACGTCCGTTCTGCGGGGTTAAAGGATAGGCACGACTTTCGCGGCAGCGGCCTCAGCCCGTCGCTGGGGCAAGCAAGTGAGATCCAGTAGCGGGTAGCATCGCGACCTGAACATTGTGGAGGACTTCTTCCAGATCTCGCCGATCCTCGCTAGTAGCGTAGATCACCTGACATCCACTGGCCGCTGCCCTCTCCAGCCGCTTAACAAAGGCAGCAAGGCTTCTACGGTCGGTCTCTTGCTGGCGAGGCTCGTCGAGCATAAGTAGCCTAGCGTGCCGATTCCGGGGTGAGGAGATAGCTGCCTCGAATAGGGACAGGTAATATGCCCACTTCGTTCGGATCATGTCTGAGGCACTGATTCCCATCGACAGGTCGAACGTGAGCTCCACTCCATCGTTTACTGGGATGAGGGCTGATTTATCGATCGACAAGTCGGAGGGTGGAACGCTGCGGAGGCCATAATCCTGAACCTGAGCTTGGAAGCTTGAATTCATCCTGGAAACGATCTGCTGATCGGTGCGACTAAGCGTTCCATCGCGCAGATCAGCCAATCTGTCGCGGACGTCTTGCCAACGAAGCGCCAATTCATCGAAGTACTCATCAGCCTCGTCGGCCAAGTCGAGCAAGCGTTGCGCTCTTTCAATAGAGGAGGCGAGGAGGATTTGCTGCTGGACTTGTGCACGGCTGGGCACCGCCGAAGGACCAGCAAGCTCGTCTCGGAGTGCTCTAGCTTGCCGCATGGCCCCGTGCAATGCAGCCTGGAGAGAACTTCGGTTTCGTTCGAGGCTTGCTCTGCGCCGTTCAGCGCTCTGAGTCGCCGCACGAACCGTTTCTCTTTCCGCTTCGATCTCTGCGATGGTTTGGTCAAGATCGGCTGCGATTCCCGTTGCCGTTTCCCTCCCATCGAGCAGCTGTCCGCAAGTGGGGCAAACATCGTTCGACACCGACGCAATCCCCAATGTGCTGCCTAGGCCGCGGAGCTTCCGGAGGTCCGCGAGGCGATTTCGCTCAATATCGAGACTTGCCGAGCGAGTGGCAAGCGCATCAGAGTCCGTACGCGAGAGATTTAGCTGTTCATTAATAAGCCGGATACGCCCGCCTACTTCACGCACCGAGGTCTCCGCTGCCGACAGCTCTTCCCGGGCCTGGTGTGTGTGTTCACCCGCCGGCTCGATGCCATCTTGTTCCAGATCGGCCAAGCGCTGGCGCCAGACACCAATCTGACGCTCCAGCGGAACCCAAGACTCTTCCTCCATCACCTCGATCACACAGTGTTGCCGACGAGCAGGCGTGACTGGGTTTTCTTGATGCAGGAAGACGCGGCAGTTCAGACTCTTTGCCGCTTCGCCGAGGCGATCGCTGGCGGATTGCCACCGCTTCTTGACGTCATCTTCCTCGCTCTTCACCGCAGCCAAAGCGGTAAGTCGCTCCAAGGCTGACAACCCAAGGACGTACTCAACGGAGCGTCTCAACACATCGCGGATACCCAGATATGTAGGCATCCGAGGTGCAACTCCCGACCACCCAGACTTCTGCTCGACGTAGAAGAGTGGAAAGAGGGCCTCGAGATATAGTGAAACTTCAGAAGCGTTGAACCCCGGGACGGTCGGAAGATCCCAGCCCAAAAACTCGGCCAGCTCTCTATGAAACCCAAGCTCTCGGAAGGCAGCCCCAGGTTGCCGAACGAACATGTCGACGCGGCTTACCCCATCGAGCTCGGCCCGGCTGCCAGCCTTCCACGTCATGACTAGCGATGCGTCGATGCCATCACCACGCACGAACCGCTTGCATCGCATATGAGCACCTTGCTCATTTGCGATGGTTAGGGACACCCAGGATTCACGTACCGGCGAACGGGTTCCGTCGGGAAGATCTGCGACCGTCAGGAGCGCGGGGCCGAACGGAGGCTTCCTGCTCGAGGAAAACATTCCTTCAAGCCCCAGGGCGTAAACGATCCCCTGCAACAAGGTGGACTTACCGAAACTGTTCGGGGCGGCAATCACGTTCAGGCCAGGCGAGAGGTTCGTCTCATATCGAAGAAGACCACGGTCGGTCCTAGACGAGATTTCCACACTTACAAGTCGAATCCGCACGCTTAAGCCCCCGCTTCCCCGCGACTAGCCGCCTTAATAACTCCCAGCCTATCCCACATACCTGAGGTGGAGATTGGTCTAAGGGGAGCAAGAAAGCGCTTCTCTTCCTCCAGAAGTTCCATATCTGCGTGAAGCAGGCTCAGATATCTCTTTCCGAGCAGAGTAAGACCGTATCGAACTTTCCCTTTTTGTTCGACGAGCCCTTCCGAGCGCGCAATCTTGAGGGCGTCATCAAGTGGCGGGAAGAATTTTCGGAGCGGAGTTTTTTGCGGGTCACTGCTCTGCCACGTGGACAGAAACATCTCGGTGCTCGCGCGATCACTTATGGCCCACAGAAGACAGTTCAGCTGTTCTACGGTGGCAGAGCTTCCTCTGCAACTGCCGAGAATTAGCACGAGAGCAGTTACCCGCCATCCTGCTGTGCTCGTCGTGGGAACAGGCAACGGGACACGACGCAGCTCGATGGGAGCGAGGGGATTGCGGTTCGGAAACTCTTTGAGCGCGACTAAGTCCGCCGGCGGCTTTTCCTGATTAATTGACTCAAGAGGGATGCTGTCGGGAAGAGTCGACCACATTATGCCGCTCTCCTAAAGCGCAGTGGGCAGCGAATTAGCCAACTTGAGACCGCATGCCAAGCGATCTCCTCACAAAGTACATTAGATAGACCTGGCGCGTCATTCTTGAGGCCGTCCGCCAATCTGCGTACCAGGGTCTCGATCACTTCAGTGCCGGGCTTTTCCATCGCGGAAACAGTCATCGTCAAGGTGTTAAGGACAGACTTAAGTCTGCGCTCTACCGCCGCATAAAGCGGTGGGTACTCCACCTTGAGACGCTCCATCTGAGCTTGGCCTCGAAAATAGACCCTAAGCATCCCGTCGCGGTAGTCGGTAAGCCATTCTGGATCAGATGCGAGGGAAGGCACGACGGAGAGTTTGGTGGAGACTCGGTCAGCTATCTCGTTACCCTCGCCAGCGCTCCATAGCGTTTCATCCGGATCTGGGACATCAAGATGCAGTTCCGTCTCTACCTGCCCGACGAGCCGAGCACGCTCGGGAGCGAACTCCTCATCAGTGATAACCAACACCTTGAAATCATCAGCCAGCCACTTCGGGCGCGGAAGGATGGCTGACACGTCTTTCTTCTTTTTCTGCGCATGCTCAACCAGCGAGCGGCTGTCGAACTCAGGAGTCATTAGGACCCAAGTATGCAAGCGCACGTCGCCAAGGAGGCGACAGGTGCCTTCGACGTCGTCACAAAGACGCTTGATGTCTTTTGTGATCTTGCGTTTCTGGGAAGTTGTCTGTGATTCCAGACTGTAAGCGTCTTCCGGGACATAACATTGATAGCCAACCCCGTCGAAGCGGAAAGCCTCCAAGCCGCCGTCTCCGCCATCGCGAGCGGGAATGAACTGGATGTTCGAGTCGTAGCGCATCGACAGGAGGCGCCGGCAGTACACCTCCCATTCGCCCCCACTCCACTGCTCTCTGATCACGTGGGCACTCTAACTGCGCAACGCTCGCCACATCCATGGGTTGGCCACAGCGAGTACCAGCTCGTGAGCTTTAAGTAGGCCATGAATCGAACGCCTGAACTAAGCTTCATGAAGTGGTGTTCGCTCTACTCCGTGCGGGTGACCCAACCGCCGCGTGCCTCAACGTCGCGGACATGTCCGGTACGTTCGACTGCAGGTCAACACCCCTACGCGGCCTGGCTCAGCCGGAAAACTTCTTGAAGAGCACCCCGCGGTGGGCCAGCGAAACCGCCCCGGGCCGGGGCAGGCCGTTGCCGCCGCCCACCAGGGACTGCATGGTCGCCGAGTGGTGCGGGGCGCAGTAGGGCGCGGTGGTGATCAGGGGTTCGCCCGGCGGCAGGATGCCCGCGACCGAGTGGACGGCGGTGACCTCCAGGGAATCCCGCCGGGTGAGCGGCGGCATGATCCCGGGCAGCCGCTCGGCCAGCATGGTCTTGCCCGCGCCCGGTGGCCCGGTCAGGAAGAGGTGGTGCCCGCCCGCGGCGGCCACCTCCAAGGCCCGTCGGGCTCCGTGCTGTCCCGCCACGTCCGCGAGGTCGGGCAGCCCGGACGCCCCGTACCCCCCGCTCGCCAGCCCCGTCCCGAGTCCGGCCCCCGGCACCACCAGTCCGGCGGTCATGGCGTCGGGGCGCCCGAAGGCGTCCGGCGGCCCCTCGTCCGGCACCTCACCGTCCGTCAGCACCGCGATCAGCTGCCGCAGGCTCCGCACCCCCAGCACGGACACCTCGGGCACCAGCGCCGCTTCGGCCGCGCTCTGCTGGGCCACCACCACCCGCCGGTACCCCGCTTCGGCGGCGGCGAGCACGGCGGGCAGGATCCCCCGCACGGGCCGGACCCGCCCGTCGAGCCCGAGTTCGCCGATGAGCAGCAGGTCCGCGATCACCGCCGGGTCCACCCGCTCCGCGGCCCCCAGGACGGCGACGGCCACGGCGAGGTCGAACCCCGAGCCGGATTTCGGTACGGAGGCCGGGCTGAGCCCGACCGTGAGCTTCTTCTGCGGCCATTCGGCGCCGGAGTTGACCAGGGCGGCCCGCACCCGGTCCCGGCTCTCCACCAGCGTCTTGTCGGGGAGCCCGACCAGGGTGAAGGCGGCGACCCCCGGCTCCAGGTCGGCCTGGACCTCGACCACCACGCCCTCGACGCCGACGAGCGCCACCGAACAGGTTCGCGCGAACCCCATCAGGCCGCCCCCCTGACGTGTTCCACCACGGGCGCTCCGCGCCGGGGCACCACCACCGCGACCAGGTCGATGCGGACCCCGCCCGCGGGCGGTCCCCCGTGGTCGGCGAGCCAGCGCCCGGCGAGCCGCCGCAGCCGGTCGGTCTTGCCGGGCCGTACCGCGGCCATCGGATGCTCGAACATCGGGCTGCCGCCGCGCGCGGCCCGGCGGGTCTTCACCTCGCAGACCACCAGGGCGTCCCCGTCCCGGGCGACGATGTCGATCTCACCGGCCCGGCAGCGCCAGTTCCGCGCGATCACGCTCATGCCGGCCTCGGTCAGCCGCCGGGCGGCCAGCTCCTCGCCGTACCGCCCGAGCGCCTGCCGTGCCGCCGTGCGTCCCGGGGACGCGCCGCCCGCCACCGCGGGCCCCACGTGCGCACGTCCTGACACCGCACGTCCTGACACCGCACGTCCTGCCGGCGTCGGCCGAGCCGACGCCTCCCCCTGTGCCACGCCCTTCGCGTCCATCCGGCACCACCTCCGGTACCGACGGTCCCGCGTCCGCGTCCCCCTTGTGGATCTTGGTGGACAACCGGGGCGTTGTGGACAACTCACTCACCCATGAGGGTGAGTCAACTGCCCGGGAGCTCCAAGTCGCTCTTGTTCAGCTCCTCGATGTTCACGTCCTTGAACGTCAGCACCCTTACCTGCTTCACGAATCGGGCCGGTCGGTACATGTCCCAGACCCAGGCGTCCGCCATCGAGACCTCGAAGAAGACCTCGCCCTGGACCGAATGCACCTGCATCTCGTAGTCGTTGGTCAGATAGAAACGACGTTCGGTCTCGATCACGTACTTGAACAGCCCGACGACGTCGCGGTACTCCCGATAGAGCTTCAGCTCCATCTCGGTCTCGTACTTCTCGAGGTCCTCGGCGCTCATGGCATGTTCCCCTTCAGCCGTGCGTCCCCCTATTGTGCGCCAGGCCCGTCCGCCCCTAAACGATTTCCGGGGCCAGGATCACCGGCGCACCCGGCGGACCCTCGACGAGCAGCGTGCGCAGCAGCTCGGCGAGTCTGGTCGGGTACACCGTCTCATGGGCCGCAAGCAGTTCCTCGGAGGTCCACCACCTGGCGCCGGTGACGCTGCGCCGCTCCAGCTCGGTGAAACCGTCCGTGGCGACCTCGGTGCGCTCGGTCCGCGCCAGGAAGTACCACTCGTCCTGCTCCCAGCGGCGCCCGTCGAAGGAGAAGGCGCAGTGCCGCTGCCAGAGCACCGGCCCCAGCTCGACCTCGGTGATCCCGGTCTCCTCGGCCAGCTCCCGCAGCGCGGCCCGTTCCCGGGTCTCGGCGCCCTCCAGGCCGCCGCCGGGGGTGAACCACCAGCTCCGGGCCGGATCGTCCGGTTCGAAGCCGTGCAGCAGCAGGATCCGGTCCGCCGGGTCCAGCAGGACCACCCGCGACACCGCGCGGACCTCAGCCCCGGGCACCGGCGCGCTCCCGTCGCCGCCCCGAGCGCCCGAGGAGCCTCGCCAGCGGCCCGTAGGCGGCCCCGAGGACCACCAGCGCCGCCCCGGCCGCCACCGCGGCCACCTGGAGGCGCAGCGGCCCGGGGCTGGAGATCCCGCCCGGCAGCGCCGCGTACGCCGTCGGCCGCGCCAGCATCGAGGCGTCCGGCCACGCCCGGGCGTCCACCCGTGCGCTCACCGCGGACCGCGGGACCATGCCCTGACCGGCCTCCTGGAGATGGGCGCGGGAGTCCAGGGAGATCGCACGCCGGTCGCCCAGCAGGAAGAGCTTGCCCTCCGGCACGGTCACCTCGAAGGCGATGTCCGAGGCCTTGCCCGAGCCCGCCCCGGGCTGCGGGGAGGCCGGGTCGGCGAGGTAGGGCTCGACCAGTTCCTTGCCGTTGAGGATTAGTCGCCCCGCGGCGTCGCAGCAGCGCACGGTGTCGCCCCCGACCCCGACGACCCGCTTGACCATCGGCGAGTCGCTCCACACGGAGTCCATGAAGATCACCACGTCCCCGCGACGCACTTCGGAGCCGTCGATGCGCTGCGCGAGCACCCGGTCCCCGGCCCGCACCGTCGGAACCATCGACTCGGTCGGCACGGTGTACGGCTGGTACACCAACGCGCCCCAGACGAAACCGCCCAGGAAGAGGGCAAAACCGATGGCCACGGCGATCCCCGACAAAACATTGCCGAGCCCGCCGCGGCCATCTCTGCCACGTATCGAACCTTGTGAACCGCCCATTCCAGCGCCCCCAGCACCTCGGAGATCGTCGACCTGGGCGGCACCCTACCCGGCGGTAGGCCCGTTGGTCAGCTTCCGCCTGCGCCACAGCACGATCGGCACCGCCGCCGCGAGTCCCAGTCCGGCCGGGGCGGCCGCGCCGAGCGCCGTCGCCGCGGGCTTCTTGTTGATGCCCGGCTGGTCGAAGGTGTCCGGCACCGGCAGGGTGTCCCAGCGGGTGACCGGCCAGGCGACGACCACGGCGCGCCCGACGACCTGGTCGACCGGGACGAAGCCCCGGGTCGGGTCCTCCTGGTGGTAACGGGAGTCCTGCGAGTTCTGCCGGTGGTCGCCCATCACCCAGATCTTGCCCTTGGGCACGGTGAGCGGGCCGAACGGCTTGTCGTCGCAGGGCGTGTTGCCCGGGAAGATGTACGGCTCGTCGAGCGACTTGCCGTTGACGACGACCGGGCCGCCCTTCTTGCACTCCACGGTGTCCCCGCCGACCGCGATGGTCCGCTTGATCAGGTCCTTCTCCTCGGCCGAGGGCATCAGGCCGATGAAGCTGAGCACCTTCTGAGCGACATTCGGCTCCGGAGTGGGCTCGCCGTCCAGCCAGTTCGCCGGGTCGTGGAAGACCACGACCTCACCGCGCTCCGGCTCCGAACCGAACCAGGGCGTCAGCTTGTCCACGAGGACCCGGTCGCCCTTCTGCAGCGTGTTCTGCATGGACTCGGACGGGATCGAGAACGCCTGGACCAGGAAGGTCTTGATCAGCAGGGCCAGCACCAGGGCGATGCCGATGAGGAGCGGCAGCTCCTTCCAGAAGGAGCGGTGCGCGGGCGGGGCGCCCTCGTCGTCGTGGGTCTCGTTCTCGACGGCTGCCTCCGGCCGCTGCTCCTCGGGCTCATCGCGTCCGGATCGCGCTCCTACCGCCACGTCCCCCACATCCACTCCTCACTCCGATGTGCCGCCCGCGCCGAACCGGCGGGGGCCCTCCCCTCCCTTAACGAGCGGGAGTTCCCTAAGTTAGGCGCGGGAGACCTAGGACACACTATGCGAACGGAGCCCCCCGTCACCGACCACGTCGGCCGCGACGCCCGCGCCCGTCCCCGGCGCCCCGGCGGCCCCGACGCTCCTGGTCCGGTACGGACAGGAACGTGGCGGGCTGGTCGAAACCGCTCCAGTGCCCGTACGGCCAGGCGATCACGATGGCGCGTCCCACCACACCGCTCTCGGCGATCGTGCCGTTGAAGGCCTCGTCGAGGTGGTAGCGGGAGTCGGCGGAGTTCGCCCGGTGGTCACCGAGCACGAAGAGCCGCCCCCGCGGGACCTTCACCTCGAACAGGAGCTCGGAGGGGGAGTTGCCGGGACTCACGTACGGCTCGTCGAGCGGTGCGCCGTTGACGGTGACCCGGCCCCGGGCGTCACAGCACTTGACGGTGTCCCCGCCGACCCCGATGACCCGCTTGATCAGGTCCTGTTCGTCGGCCGAGGGCAGCAGCCCGATGAAGGTCAGGCCCTGCTTGATCTGCTTGACGACCACCGGGTCCGGCGCGGCCCTGGCCGCCTCGCCGCGCAGCCAGCCGCCGGGGTCCTTGAAGACCACGACGTCACCGCGCTCCACCTTGGCGCCGAACCAGGGCGTCAGTTTGTCCACGAGGACGCGGTCCCCGACCCGGATCGTCTGCTCCATCGAGCCCGACGGAATGTAGAAGGCCTGGACGAGGAAGGTCTTGAGCACCAGGGCGATGCACAGCGCCACCACGACCAGCAGCGGCAGCTCGCCCGCCCGGCGCGTGCGCCTGCGCCGCCTGACCTTGCGGGCCAGCCTGCGGCGCTCGGCCCGGCCGCCGAGTACGGCCAGATCCGGATCCGGCACGGCCGCCTCCACCGGCTGGACGCCACGGTCCGGGACCGGCCCCCGCACCGCCTCGCCGTCGGGCCCCCCGTCCGGCCCGCCGTCCCGCGCACCGCGCGCCCCGGCACCGAGCGGCCCGTTCCGGGACGGATCGCCGCCGTGCGGACCGTGGCCGTGCGGGCCGTCGCCGTACTGATCTTCGCCGCGCCCCCGCCCGTGGCTACCCATGCCCGCCGCCCAAGGAGTTCCAGCGCGAGAGCGGCCAGCCGATCCAGTCGGCCCGCCCGATCACCTTGTCCACCGGCACCATCCCGCCGCCCGGCTCCCCGAGGTGCTCCCGGGAGTCCCGGGACTGGGAGCGGTGGTCACCCATGACCCACAGGGTGCCCAGCGGTACGACGATCCGGAAGGGCACCTTGGACGCCGTGTCACCGGGGTAGAGGTAGGGCTCCTCGACGGGCTTCCCGTTGACCGCCAGCCGTCCGCCCGGGTCGCAGCACACCACGTCGTCCCCGCCGACGCCCACGACCCGCTTCACGAAATCGGTGTCGGAGGGTTCGGCCAGCCCGAGGGCCGACGCCGCCCCGTGCAGGGCCTCGCCGATGGGGTTCCCGTCGTCACCGGGGCGTTCCGGTACGAAGGAGCCCGTGCCGTCGAAGACGACCAGGTCCCCGCGCTTCGGCCCGCCCGACCGGTACGCCAGCTTGTTGACCAGCACCCGGTCCCCGACCGCCAGGGTCGGTTCCATCGACCGGCTCGGGATCAGGAAGGGCTGGAGCACGAAATTGCTGAGCAGCAGCAGGAAGACCGTACAGATGACGCCGAGCACCCCGGCCCGGCGCCAGGTGAACCAGCCGGGGCGGCTGAACCGGGTCCCGGAGAACGCGAAACGCGACCGCCCCTCCCCCTCACCGGGGGAAGAGTGGCCGCGTTCGTTGTGAGATGCCTCGGTGTCCATATCGGGGGCGAGCCTATCCGGCCGCCTCCGGACTCCGAAGAGGACCTCAGCGGTCGCGCTTCTCCTTGATCTTCGCGGCCTTGCCGCGGAGCTCACGGAGGAAGTACAGCTTGGCGCGACGCACGTCACCGCGGGTGACGAGCTCGATCTTCTCGAAGATCGGCGAGTGCACCGGGAAGGTGCGCTCCACGCCGACGCTGAAGGAGACCTTGCGGACCGTGAAGGTCTCGCTGACGCCAGAACCCTGGCGACGGATGACTACGCCCTTGAACTGCTGGATACGCGAGCGGCTGCCCTCGATCACGCGGACGTGAACGTTGACGGTGTCACCCGGGCGGAAGGCCGGGAGGTCCGAACGCATGGTGCCGGCGGTGACGGCATCGAGCACGTGAGACATGTTCTTCGTCTGCTTTCTTCGCACGACGCCACAGGCCGCCGAGCGGGTTTCCGGAGAGAATTCGGGTGCTGTCTGCGCCGACGTGCGACGGTCCCCCTGTGGCAGGGGCGCGCGCGGGCGTACAGCAGCCGCCTATTCTTCCACGGCTTCGGGCCTGCGCCAAAATCGGCCGTCGGGGGCCGGTGACCAGCCGAGGACCGAGAGGACCTCGCGGTCCTTCTTGTCGAAACCGGTCGCCTCGCAACGCTCGATCAGGTCGGGCCTGTTGAGGGCGGTACGGCGGAAGGCCTCGTCCCGGCGCCAGCGGGCGATCTTCCCGTGGTGCCCGCTGAGCAGCACGTCGGGGATGCCGCGTCCGCGCCACTCCGGGGGCTTGGTGTAGACGGGCCCCTCCAGCAGATTCGCCATGTCGCCGGGGGCGAAGGAGTCGTCGCGGTGGGATTCGGCGTTGCCGAGGACCCCGGGGAGCAGTCGCGCCACGGCCTCGGTGATCACCAGGACCGCCGCCTCGCCGCCCGCGAGGACGTAGTCACCGATGGAGACCTCGTAGACCGGCATCCGGGTCGCGTACTCGTCCGTCACCCGGCGGTCGATGCCCTCGTACCGGGCCGGGGTGAAGATCAGCCAGGGCCGCGCGGCCAGCTCGACGGCGAGTTCCTGGGTGAACGGGCGCCCGCTCGGCGTGGGCACGACCATGACCGGGCCGTGCGCCCCGGCGTCGTAGCCGTCGGCGAGGGCGCTGTCCAGGGCCTCGCCCCAGGGATCGGTCTTCATCACCATGCCGGGGCCGCCGCCGTACGGGGTGTCGTCGACCGTGTTGTGCCGGTCGTACGTCCATTCCCGCAGGTCATGCACGTGCACGTCGAGCTGGCCGCGGGCCCGCGCCTTGCCGACGAGGGAGACGTCCAGGGGGTCGAGGTACTCCGGGAAGATCGTGACGACGTCCAGCCGCATCAGGCATCGCCCTTGGCGGAGCGGTCGGTCCCGTCGCCGTCAACGGCGGAGTCGCCGGCCTCATCCCCGTCGGCCCCATCGCCGTCGGCGGCGGTGTCGTCACCGTCGCGCGCGGACGCGATCTCCGCGCGGTCGTCGATCAGCCCCGGCGGCGGGTCGATGACCACGCGCTGCTCCGCCAGGTCGATCTCCACGACGATCTCCTCGACGAAGGGGATCATCACCTCGGTGCCGTCCGGCCGCTCGACGATGAACAGATCCTGCGAGGGCAGGTGGGAGATCTCGGTGATCCGGCCGACCTCCGTGCCGTCGGTGAGGACCACGTCCAGGTCCATCAGCTGGTGGTCGTAGAACTCCTCCGGGTCCTCCGGAACCGCCTCGGGGTCCACGTCGGCGATCAGCAGGACGTTGCGCAGCGCCTCGGCCGCGGTGCGGTCCTTGCATCCCGCGAAGCGCAGCAGCAGCCTGCCGCTGTGCACCCGGCCGGCCTCGATCGTCAGCGGACCCGCCGACGCCGGTTCGGTCCGCAGGACGGCGCCGGTACCGAGCCGCAGCTCCGGCTCGTCGGTGCGGACCTCGACGGTGACCTCACCCTTGATTCCATGGGCGCGGCCGATCCGCGCGACTACGAGCTGCACGCTGTGTCTCTCCTGTTCAGACGACGACGGGCCGGGAAGGGCACAGATGCCCTCCCCGGCCCGTGCCGGTGTTTCATTCCTGCAATGGACTCAGCGGACCTGGTCCACGTCGACGAGGTCGACCCGGATCCCACGGCCGCCGATGGCGCCCACGACGGTTCGCAGGGCACGTGCGGTGCGACCGTTGCGGCCGATCACCTTACCGAGGTCATCGGGGTGGACCCGGACCTCGAGCACCTGCCCACGACGCAGGGTGCGCGAGGCGACCTGCACGTCGTCGGGATTGTCCACAATGCCCTTCACGAGGTGCTCAAGAGCCTCCTCGAGCATGATCAGGCCTCGGTCGACTCGGCGGTGGCCTCAGCCTCGTCCGCCTTCTTGTCGGCCTTCTTCGCCTTCTGCGTAATGGCCTCGCCCTTGGTCTCGCCGATGCCCTCGAGGGCCTTGGCGAACTCGTCGAAGGTGCGACGCTTGCTTTCCTTGGTCTCCGGCTGCAGCAGCGGCGCGGGGGCCGGGAGGCCCTTGTGCGCCTGCCAGTCACCGGTGAGCTTCAGGATCGCGAGCACGGCCTCGGTCGGCTGGGCGCCGACGGAGAGCCAGTACTGCGCACGCTCGGCGTCGACCTCGATGCGCGAGGGGTTGTACGTGGGGTGGTACAGACCGATTTCCTCGATCGCACGACCATCGCGGCGGGTGCGCGAGTCGGCGACGACGATGCGGTAGTGCGGCTGGCGAATCTTGCCGAGGCGCTTGAGCTTGATCTTGACTGCCACTGGAGTGGTGTCTCCTGAACTTGACGTGGTTGGGCACATGAGATGCCACGTGGGGTTGCGGTACTCGGGTGCCCGATGGACGCGTCAGCCGTAGGAGAGAGGGGTCCTGTTCGACTGTCGAGTACAGCTAGCCATTGTGCCACATGCCTGCGGCCCTTCCACCCGGGGCCGCCCGCACCCGCCCCGGACCCGGCGGTGCTCAGGAGGCCGCGGCCGCGACCGCTACCTCGGGGATGCGGAAGGGCTTGCCGCAGCCCCCGCACACGATCGGGGCCTGGGCGAGCACCGACGGTACGACCCGGACATTGCGCCCGCAGTCGCAGACGGCCTTGACGCGCACGCCGCCGCCGGAGGAGCCGTGCCGTGCGGCCGGTCCGCGGAAGCTGCGCTTGGTGTCGGCGGAGGTGGCCGCGGTGTGGGCCTTCAGGGCGCGCTGGAGGCGCTCCATGGTCGGCCGGTACCGCTTCTTCGCCTCGGGATTGAGGGCGACCAGCGAGAAGCCACTGCTGGCGTGCGGCTCTTCGGAGTGGTCCAGGCCCATCTCCTCGGCGATCGCGAGGAATCTGCGGTTGTGGTAGCGGCCGGCACGCGAGGTGTCTCGGACGCCGCGGGCTGCGGCGATGCCGTGGACTGCCTCGTGCAGCAGTCGCTCGAAGGAGAGTTCGCCGCCACAGGCGGACGAGGACTCTCCGATCAGGGACTCGGGCGCGGCAAGGTCAGGCAGCTCGGGGTGGTACCGCTGAATATCGGCCCACGCCTGCGCCAGCTCTGCGGCGAGAACAGGTGGTGTCGTGCTCACGTCGTGACAACGAGCCGGGGTGCCCCGGTGTTCCGATTCCGGGCCATTCCAAATTTTTTGCACGTACCAGTCAGTTCAGTCTCATGCGTCCTGATGAGGCCGGGTGCGCATAACTCCGGAGGAGTCGGTACGTATGGGTGTGCCCCCGGAGGTGGTCAGTCACCGTCCGGGGGCACACCCAGCGTCACTTCAGGTCACATCAGTAGGAACGCGCCACGATCGCGACGGTCCCCGGGGCGTCGTCCGCCAGCGGTACCGACCCGTCCTCGGCGACCAGGCAGCGTACGGAAACGGCCTGCTCGGCGAGCTTCGCCTCGCCCGCCGGACCGAGGTCCGCCCACGGGATCCGCGCCCAGCCACCGGCGATGGCGGCCTCGGCGGCCTCCCCGATGGTCGCGACGTCGGAGGTACGGGACTCACGGCGCTCGCGGGACTCGCGCAGCAGCTGCGCCTGGTCCTCCTCCAGCACCTTGGGCAGCAGGTCGGCCAGGGCCGTGATCTGCACCGGCTCCTTGCCGCCCGGGATCCGGCGGGCCAGCATCGCGGTGCCGGCCTCCAGGTCGCGGGGGCCGATCTCGATGCGGACCGGTACGCCCTTGAGCTCCCAGTCCACGGCGCGGCGGCCGAAGGGGGTGTCGACGCGGTCGTCGACCTGCACGCGCAGGCCCGCGGCCTTGAGCTGGGCGCCCAGCTCGCGCACCTTCGCGACGGCCTCGTCGCCCTTGATCGCCATGACGACGACCTGGACGGCGGCCAGCCGCGGCGGCACCCGCAGGCCGTTGTCGTCGCCGTGGGACATGATCAGGCCGCCGACCATGCGGGTGGAGACGCCCCAGGAGGTCTGCCAGACGAGCTCCTGCTTCCCCTCCTTGGAGAGGTACTGGGTGTTGAAGGCCTTGGCGAAGTTGGTGCCCAGCTCGTGGCTGGTGCCCAGCTGCAGCGCCTTGCCGTCGCCCATCATGCCCTCGAGGGTGAGGGTGTTGATGGCACCCGCGAAGCGCTCCTTGGCGGTCTTGCGGCCGAGCACGACGTCGATGCCGAGCACGTTCGTCATGAAGTCGCCGTAGACGTCGCGGTGGATCCGCGCGGCGTACTCACGGGCGTCCTCGTAGGTGGCGTGGGCCGTGTGACCCTCCTGCCAGAGGAACTCGCTCGTACGGAGGAAGATGCGCGGACGCATTTCCCAGCGGACCACGTTCGCCCACTGGTTGATCAGCAGGGGCAGGTCGCGGTAGCTCTGGACCCACTTCGAGAAGTAGTCGTTGATGATCGTCTCGGAGGTGGGCCGGACGACGACCGGCTCGTCCAGCTCCTTGCCGCCGCCGTGCGTGACGATCGCCAGCTCGGGGGCGAAGCCCTCGACGTGCTCGGCTTCCTTCGTCAGGTACGACTGCGGGATGAACAGCGGGAAGTACGCGTTCTGGGCGCCCGCGTCCTTGATGCGCGCGTCCATCTCCTGCTGCATCCGCTCCCACAGGCCGTAGCCGTACGGCCGGATGACCATGGTGCCGCGTACCGGACCGTTGTCGGCCAGCTCGGCCTTGTTGATCAGATCCTGGTACCAGCGGGGGAAATCCTCCGCCTGGGGGGTGAGAACGGGTGCCTTTGCCATGGCGCGAATGGTACGGCGCCGGGCGCGCCGAGCGTGAATCGGGTCCGGCGCTCCTCTGGACGCGGGGGCGAATGGGGAGTTCCCTGGCAACGGGGGCCAAGGGGGCGACATGGAATCAGGAGCGCTCTTTCGATGACACCGACGCCGACGGCGACGCTCGTCGCCCGGGACTGGGCGGAAATCCAGGAACGGATGCTGGTACCGCTGTACGAGGCGGTTTACGACCGGCTGGAGGTCGGGCCGGGTGACCGGCTGCTCGGCCTGGACTGCGGAGCCGGGCTCGGCCTGCTGCTGGCCGCGGGCCGGGGAGCCCGGGTGACCGGGGTCGAGGGACGGCCCGCGCTGCGGGCCCTGGCCGGGGAACGCGTCCTGGAGGTGCTGGCCGCGCCGCCCGCGCCCGCGCCGGACCGGCGCCCGTACGACCTGCTCACGGCCGTCTGCCCGGATCCCAGGGAGCTGCCGGGCGGGCTGGCGGTGCTGCGGCGGGGCGCCGCGGTGGTGCTGGCCGACTGGGGGCCGCCCGAGCGGTGCACCGTGCCGTCGGTGCTCGGCGGGGGTCCGGCGCCGCTCGACCTGGACGCGCTGGTGGAGGCGGCCGGGCTGCGGCCGGACGGCTCGGGGCGGGTGTTCTGCCCCTTCGGGTACGCCGACATGGAGAGCGCGGCCCGCGGGCTGCTCTCCACCGGGCTGTACGACGGCTCGGACCCGGTGCTGGCCGAGAAGGAACTCACCGAGGCCCTCCACCCGTACGAACGGGCGGACGGGACGGTGTGGTTGCCGAACATCTTCCGGTACGTGGTCGCCCGGACGGAGTAACCGGGCGGCGGCGCGGTGGCGGGCGCGGCCCTATCTCGCCAGCCGGGTGATGCCCGCCGCCTCGTACGCCGCCACCTCTTCCAGGGTCTCGTTCGCGAGCAGCGCCTCGACGAGCGCGTCCAGCTTGTCGCGGTTCTCGCGCAGCAGGCGGCAGGCGGTCTCGTAGCACTCGTCGACGATCCGCCGCATCTCGGCGTCCACCGCGTCCAGGGTGGCGGGGGCCGCCGAGAGGCCGTAGGCGCTCTGGGCGTCCGCGGGGATCGCGGTCAGCCTGCCGACGCGTTCGCTCATGCCCCAGCGGCCGACCATGCCCCGGGCCAGGTTCGTCACCTGTTCGAGGTCGTTCTCGGCGCCGGTGGTGATGACGTCGTAGACGATCTGTTCGGCGGCCATGCCGCCGAGCGCGCCGATGATCCGGCCGCGCAGGTACTCCTCGGTGTACGCGTACCGGTCGGCGTCCGGGGTGGACAGGGTGACGCCGAGGGCCCGGCCGCGCGGCACGATGGTGATCTTGCGGACCGGGTCGGCGCCCGGCTGGAGCATGCCGAGCAGTGCGTGTCCGCCCTCGTGGTACGCCGTCCTGCGGCGCTCCTCCTCGGGCATGACCAGCGGCCGCTCCGCGCCGAGCTGAACCTTCTCCAGGGCGTCGGAGAGGTCGGTCTGGGTGACGGCCTTCTGCTCCCGCTTGACGGCGAGCAGCGCGGCCTCGTTGGCGAGGTTGGCGAGTTCGGCGCCGGTCATCCCCGGGGTCGTACGGGCCACCTGGGCCAGGCTGACCTCCTCGGCCAGCGGGATGTCCCGGGTGTGGATGCGCAGGATCGCCTCGCGGCCGCCCCGGTCGGGCGGGGAGACCACGACGGTGCGGTCGAAGCGGCCGGGCCGGGTGAGGGCGGGGTCGAGGACGTCGGCCCGGTTGGTGGCGGCGAGGACGACCACTCCTTCGGAACCGGAGAATCCGTCCATCTCGGTGAGGATCTGGTTCAGGGTCTGTTCGCGTTCGTCGTGCCCGCCCATGCCCGAGCCGCCGCCCCGGGCCCGGCCGATGGTGTCGATCTCGTCGATGAAGATGATCGCGGGGGCGACCTTGCGGGCCTCGGTGAACAGTTCGCGGACCCGTGAGGCGCCGACGCCGACGATCATCTCGATGAACTCGGAGGCGGAGGCGGAGAAGAAGGGCACTCCGGCCTCGCCGGCGACCGCGCGGGCGAGCAGGGTCTTGCCGGTGCCGGGCGGCCCCGCGAGCAGGACGCCGCCGGGCATCCGGGCGCCCATCCGGTGGTAGCGCTCGGGGTTCTTGAGGAAGTCGACGACCTCGCTCAGCTCGCCCTCGACCTCGTCGATGCCCGCGACGTCCTCGAAGGTGGTGCGCTTGCCGCCCTCCAGCTCGACCGGCTTGGGCGGCTGTTTGCGGCCGAGTCCGCCGGGGCCGCCCATGCCGCCGCCGCTCATCCGGCGGGCGATGAGCACCCACAGGCCGACGAGCAGCAGCATCGGGGCCAGTGAGATCAGCAGGTTGGCCAGGAAGCTGCGGTGTTCGACGACCGGGGAGGCGGTGACGACGACGCCCTTGCCGGTGAGGTTGGCCCAGAGCTGGTCGTCGGCGAAGGCGGGACGCTGGGTGACGAACTTGGTGTAGTCGCCGTCGCCGTCGGGGACCGGGGCCTTGGCCTTCAGCTGGCCCTGGATGGCATCGCCCTTGGAGTAGATCTTCGAGACGTTGCCGTTCGTGACCTGCTTGCTGAACTCGGTGTACGAGATGGTCGGCTCGTCGCCCTCGTTGAAGAAGGACAGCACCAGGTTGGTCAGCAGGTAGACGACGAGGGCGGTCAGCACCAGGCCGCGCCAGCCTCCGGGCATCTTCTTCTTGACGGGCGGGGCGGGCGGGGCGCCCTCGGAGCGCCAGGGCGTGTCGGCCCGGTCGCGCGGCGGTACGGGGGTGGGGCTGGGCACGGGGCCTCCTTCTGCCGTCCTCCCGGCCGACATTAGGCCACGAACCGGACCGGTGCCCGATCGACGCGAAGGGCCCCGGCCGCTTGTCGCGACCGGGGCCCTTCGAGGTGCGTACGGCTTCTGACGTGCCGCTCGCATGCTGCTTCCGTGCTACTTCATGAACTTCTTGAACTCGTCCGGGAGTTCGAAGTCCTGGCCCGGGGCGCCCGCCGGGAGGCCGAAGGGGTTGCCCGCGTCGCCGCCCGGCTCGACGGCCTGCGGTCCCTGCTCCTTGCGGACGGCGGCCGCGGCCTCCTCTTCCTTGCGCTTCATCGGGTTACCGCTCTTGCGCTTGCCCTTGGCCTGCTTGATCTGCTTCTTCTGACGGCCGGGGCCGCCACCCATGCCCGGCATGCCCGGCATCCCGGGCATGCCGCCGCCCTGAGCCATGCGGGACATCATCTTGCGGGCCTCGAAGAACCGCTCGACGAGCGACTTCACGGCGCTGACCTCGACGCCAGCACCCTTGGCGATACGGGCGCGGCGCGAGCCGTTGATGATCGTCGGGTCCTGGCGCTCGGCCGGGGTCATCGACTTGATGACGGCCGCGGTGCGGTCGACGTCACGCTCGTCGATGTTGTTGATCTGGTCCTTGATCTGCCCCATGCCGGGCAGCATGCCGAGCAGCTTGGAGATGGAGCCCATCTTGCGGACCTGCTCCATCTGGGCGAGGAAGTCGTCGAGCGTGAACTCCTTCGGCCCCTTCGCCAGCTTGGCCGCCATCTTCTCGGCTTCGGCCTGGCTGAAGGTCTTCTCGGCCTGCTCGATCAGGGTGAGCATGTCACCCATATCGAGGATCCGGCCCGCCATGCGGTCCGGGTGGAAGGCGTCGAACTCGTCGAGCTTCTCGCCGTTCGAGGCGAAGATGATCTGCTTGCCGGTGACGTGCGCGATGGAGAGCGCGGCGCCGCCGCGGGCGTCGCCGTCGAGCTTGGACAGCACCACGCCGTCGAAGCCGACGCCGTCGCGGAAGGCCTCGGCGGTGTTGACCGCGTCCTGGCCGATCATCGCGTCGACGACGAAGAGGATCTCGTCGGGGCTGACGGCGTCGCGGATGTCCGCGGCCTGCCGCATCAGTTCCTCGTCGATGCCGAGGCGGCCCGCGGTGTCGACGATCACGACGTCGAACTGCTTGGTACGGGCGTACTCGATGGAGTCCTTGGCGACCTTGACCGGGTCGCCGACGCCGTTGCCGGGCTCGGGCGCGTAGACCGAGACGCCCGCGCGCTCGGCGACCACGCTGAGCTGGTTGACGGCGTTGGGGCGCTGGAGGTCGCACGCGACGAGCAGCGGGGCGTGGCCCTGGCCCTTGAGCCAGAGGCCGAGCTTTCCGGCGAGGGTGGTCTTACCGGCGCCCTGGAGGCCCGCGAGCATGATCACGGTGGGGGCGGTCTTGGCGAACCGCAGGCGGCGGGTCTCGCCGCCGAGGATCCCGACGAGTTCCTCGTTGACGATCTTGAGGACCTGCTGGCCGGGGTTGAGGGCCTTGGAGACCTCTACGCCGAGGGAGCGCTCCTTGACCTTCGCGATGAAGGACCGGACGACGGGGAGGGCGACGTCTGCCTCGAGGAGGGCGATACGGATTTCCCGGGCCGCAGCGTCGATGTCCTGCTCGGAGAGGCGACCTTTGCCCCGGAGGCTCTTGAAGGTCGCGCTGAGGCGGTCGGAAAGCGTATCGAACACGGTAGTCGCGATTCCTCGGGTCGGGGGCGTGTGGTCGCCCCCCAGGGTATCGGGCCCCGCCGCGTGCTGAACCCTGCGGGGCGGACCCGCGCCGCAATCCCCGGCGGGGCTCGACATGTCCGCGCCTCGATCGCCGACGGGGCTCGAAGACACCCTCGGACGCCGGGCGGCCCGGAGTCGCCCCCGGCAGGGCGGCGCGCACGGGCCGCGGCTACGTCAGGGCCGACTGGACCGCCGCGGCCAGGGACGCCGCTTGCGCGGCGGGCAGGGGTTTGCCGTCGACGTCCGTCACGTACAGGGTGTCCACCGCGTTCGCGCCCAGCGTGGACACGTGCGCGCTGCGGACCCTGACCCCGCCCGCGTCCAGCGCCCGCCCGATCCGGTGCAGCAGCCCCACCGCGTCCGGCGCCCGTACCTCCAGCACCGTCGCCAGCGAGGACACCTCCGGGACCACCGCGACCCGGGGCGGCGGCGGGACGACCCCCCGGCGCCGGGGGTAGGCGGCCTCCCGGTCGGCCAGTTTCGCGGGGACGTCGAGGGAGCCGTCCAGGGCCCGGATCAGGTCGGTCCGCAGCAGCGCCCCCTGCGGCAGGGACCCGTACTCGGCGGCGACCCGCCACCGCAGCACCAGCACCTCCCCCAGCTCGTCCGGGAGTTCCACGGTCCGCAGGTCGGCGGCCCGGACGGTGAGCCGGTGCAGGGCCAGTACCCCGGCCGCCGCGGGCAGTACCCCCGGCTGGTCGCGGACGGCCACGATCAGCTCGACCCCGACCGCGTCCTCCTCCTGGCGGGCGTACAGGGCCAGCGCGGGCTCCCCCGTGCGCAGCGCCTCCACCGCGAGCCGCTCCTGCTCCGCGCCCGGCGGCCGCGCGGTCACGCCCGCGTCGGCGGCGACGGCGTCCCCGGCCAGGACCGCGCCGACCCGGTTCACCAGGTCGGCGACGAGCGAGCCCCGCCAGGTGCTCCACGCGGCGGGCCCGGTGGCCAGCGCGTCGGCCTCGGTCAGGGCGTGCAGCAGCTCCAGGGTGCCCGCCGACCCCACCGCGTCGGCGACGGAGCGGACGGTGGCGGGGTCGTCCAGGTCGCGCCGGGTGGCGGTGTCGATGAGCAGGAGGTGGTGACGTACCAGCGTGCTCAGCACGGCGACGTCGTCCGCGTCGAAGCCGACCCGTACGGCCATGTCGCGGGCGATGGTCTCGCCCACCACCGAGTGGTCCCCGGGCCAGCCCTTGCCGATGTCGTGCAGCAGGGCGGCCATGAGCAGCAGGTCGGGGCGGCCGACCCGGCGGGTGAGGGCGGACGCGCGGACGGCGGTCTCGATCAGGTGCCGGTCGACGGTCCAGGTGTGGACGGGGTTGCGCTGGGGGCGGCAGCGCACCCGCTCCCAGTCGGGCAGCAGCCGGGTGATCAGGCCCTCGGCCTCCAGCGCCTCCCAGACGGCCACGGTGGGCTCGCCCGCGCCGAGCAGGGTCAGCAGCTGCTCGCGGGCGTCGGCGGGCCAGGGCACGGGCAGCGGTTTCCCGTGCGCGGCCAGGCGGCGTACGGCGTGCAGCGAGACGGGGAGTCCGGCCTGCGCGGCGGCGGCCCCGAGCCGCAGGGCGAGCACGGGGTCCCGTTCCGGCCGGGCGGCCAGGGCCAGGACCGCCTCGCCGTCCTGTTCCACGATCCCGTCGGCGAGCGGCGCCCGCTCCACGGCGGCCGTCCCCCGGGTCCCGAGCAGCCCGCGCAGCCGCGGCCGCGAGGCCCGCGCCCGCAGCACCCGGCCGACCTCGCGCCAGGTGACGTCCCCTGCGTAGGAGACGACCCGCGCGGCTTCGTACACCTCCCGCAGCAGCGCGTCCGCGTCCAGCAGTCCGAGCCGCGCGGCGACCTGGTCCTGTTCCTGGAGGGAGAGCCGGTCGGTGGCCCGCCCGGTCACCAGGTGGAGCGCGTCGCGGGCGTCGAGGAGGCGCCGCCGGGCCTCGGCCAGACCCTCGCGCGGGGCGTCGGCCAGCCAGGAGGCGGCCACGGCCCGCAGCGCGGTGACGTCGCGGAGCCCGCCGCGGGCCTCCTTGAGGTCGGGTTCGAGGAGGAAGCGCAGCTCCCCGCACCGCTCGGCCCGCTCCCGGCACAGCGCGTGCAGCTGCGGGAGCCGTTTGACGGCCTGGTTCCGCCAGTCGGCGAGGACGGAGGTGCGCAGCCCGGCGAGGAGTCCGAGGTCTCCGGCGACGGGGCGCGCGTCCAGCAGTCCGAGGTGCGCCTTGAGGTCCTCGGCGGCCGTCTTACGGGCTTCGCCGGGGGTGCGTACGGAGTGGTCGAGGGCGACGCCCAGGTCCCACACGGGGTACCAGATCCGGTCGGCGAGGACGCGCAGCGCCTTGGGGTCCGCCTTGCCGTCGTGCAGCAGGAGCAGGTCGAGGTCGCTGCGCGGGGAGAGTTCACCGCGCCCGTATCCGCCGACGGCGACCAGGGTGGCGCCGCGGACCCCGCTCTCCCGTACGGCTTCGGCGAACAGGGCGTTCAGCCAGCCGTCGGTCAGCCCGGAGAGGGCGGAACGCCGCTCGGGCCCGGACCGCGACTCCTCCTGGAGGAGTCGCAGCCGGGCCGCGGCGTATCCGCCGGGTCCCGGGTCGGCCGTACCGGTCGTGTCGTCGACGCTCGTCACCCGGGGCTCCTGTCAGCTAGTGCCGCGTCGGGCAGTGTTTGCCCGTTGAGGAGCGGCGTACGGTGCGTGCCCTCGGCGTGCCGGCCGGAAGCCCTCGTACTGGACGTACGTGGGCTTCCGGCCGGTGCGGCGAGAGTGCGTGCGGGGCGTCGCGACGGGGCGAACGTCGCCTGACGCGGCACTAGAGCGCGTCAGCGCCGCGCTCGCCGGTGCGGACCCGGACGACCGAGTCCACGGGGACACTCCACACCTTGCCGTCACCGATCTTGCCGGTCCGGGCGGCCTCGACCACGACACGCATGACGTCCTCGGCCGCGTCGTCCTCGACGACCACCTCGATGCGGATCTTCGGGACGAGGTCGACGGTGTACTCGGCGCCCCGGTAGACCTCGGTGTGCCCGCGCTGGCGGCCGTACCCGCTGGCCTCGGAGACGGTCAGGCCGTGGATCCCGAAGGTCTGCAGGGCCTCCTTGATCTCGTCGAGCCGGTGCGGCTTGACGATCGCGGTGATGAGCTTCATGCATCCACCTTCTTGCTGGCAGCGGCGACGTGGGCGGAACCGGCGGGCCGGGACGAGGCACCGCCACCGGCTCCGCTGAAGTCGTATGCGGTCTCGGCGTGCTCGACCTGGTCGATGCCCGAGACCTCGTCGTCCTCGGTGACACGCATGCCCATCGTCTTGTCGAGGAGGAAGGCGAGGACCGCGGACGCGACGAGAGAGTACGCGAGGACCGAGAAGACTCCGACGGCCTGCTTGCCGAGCTGGGCGAGCCCGCCGCCGTAGAAGAGACCGGCCGCGTCGGACTGCACCCCGCCGGTGGCGAAGAGGCCGATGAGGAGGGAGCCGAGGACACCGCCGACCAGGTGTACGCCGACCACGTCGAGGGAGTCGTCGAAGCCGAACCTGTACTTGAGGCCCACCGCCATGGCGCAGACGACACCGGCGATGGCGCCGATCGCGATGGCGCCGAGCGGGGAGCAGGAGCCGCCGGAGGGGGTGATGGCGACGAGGCCCGCGACCGCGCCGGAGGCGGCGCCGAGGGTGGTGAAGGAGCCGTGGCGCAGCTTCTCGTAGCCGAGCCAGGCGAGCATGGCGGCGGCGGTGGCGACCTGGGTGTTGACGAACATGACGGCGCCGACGCCGTCGTCGTTGCCGAGCCAGGATCCGGCGTTGAAGCCGAACCAGCCGAACCAGAGCAGGCCCGCGCCGAGCATCACCAGGGGCAGGCTGTGCGGGCGCATCGGGTCCTTCTTGAAGCCGACGCGCTTGCCGATCACCAGGATGACGCCGAGGGCGGCGGCGCCCGCGTTGATGTGGACGGCGGTGCCGCCCGCGAAGTCGATGACGCCGAGCTCGAAGAGCCAGCCGCCCGCGCCCCAGACCCAGTGGGCGACGGGGAAGTAGACGAGGGTGACCCACATGGTGATGAAGAGGGCCCAGGCGCTGAACTTCACCCGGTCGGCGAGGGCGCCGCTGATCAGGGCCGGGGTGATGATCGCGAACATGAGCTGGAAGACCGCGAAGACGTACACCGGGATGGTGTAGCCGTCCCACAGCTCGGTGACGCCGATGCCGCTGAGGCCGACGTAGTCGGAGGTCCAGCCGATCAGTGAGCCCTTGTCGGTGCCGAAGGCGAGGCTGAAGCCGTAGAGGACCCAGAGGATCGTGACGATCCCGAGGCTGATGAAGCTCATCATCAGCATGTTGAGACTGCTCTTGACGCGGACCATGCCTCCGTAGAAGAAGGCGAGACCCGGGGTCATCAGCATGACCAGGGCGGAGCAGATGAGCATGAACCCGGTGTTCGCGGCAGACAGCGTCGGGGCGTCTGCCGCGAGGGTCGTGATGGCTGATGCCATCGGCGTCTCCTCGTCGTCGGTACGGTCGCGTGCGGGCGATCGTGGAAAACCTGAGCGGCGTTAAGGGGGCCCGGCCTGGAGAGCGGGCGGGGCTGGCCGGTTATGGCCCTGAGATTCGCGCAGGCCGGTTTCCGGCGGCGCCGCTGGGTGTTTCGCGCCGATGACGAAGGCGTGGTGACTGTTACGGGGTGATGAACAGGGGCGGCCCGTGGTCCGGCCAGGGCGGTCTTCCGGCGACCTGGCACAGGGCCCCGCGATCGGGCCGCACAGGAGGGTCGCCGCGGCCCGGGGCCTCGGGTGCGGCCCGGGTGGCCCGGACGAACCTCAGACGGCCTCGGCGGACTCCGGGAGGCGGGCCGCGAGGTGGTCGGTGAGGCGGACCACGTCGGCGACGTGACCGTACTCACGGGCGGCGGTGTCGACGGTCTTGCGCAGGCGGGTGTTCACGCGCTCGGACCGCACCTTTTTCGCCACGTCGAGGGCCTGGCCGACGAGGACGGCCGACTGCTCGGGCTCGCGCTGGAGCAGGTGGACGGTGGCCATGCCGATGAGGTTGAGGGCGTAGGAGCGCTGGTGCTCGTCGTCCGTGGCGAAGAGCTCGACGGCCTTCTGCATGACGGGTTCGGCGAGCGAGGCGTAAGTGGGGCTGCGCCCGGCGACGTAGGCGAGGTCCCGGAAGGAGTGGGCGTTCTCGCCGTTCAGTTCGGCCTCGGAGAAGAAGCGGATCCAGTCGGGCTCGGTCTCGCCGCCGAACTCGACGTCCCCGAAGGTGTCCTCAGCCATCCGGACGGCCCGCTTGCAGCGGCTGGGCTGGCCCATGTTGGCGTAGGCGCGGGCCTCCATCGCATACAGCATGGCCTGGGTGCGGGGACCGGCGCAGTCGCGGCTGCCGTACTGGGCGAGGTGGATGAGTTCCAGGGCGTCCTCGGGGCGGCCGAGGTGGATCATCTGGCGGCTCATGTTGGAGAGGATGTACGAGCCGAGCGGCTTGTCCCCGGCTTCCTTGGAGGCGTGCAGGGCCAGGACGAAGTACTTCTGGGCGGTGGGGTGCAGCCCGATGTCGTAGCTCATCCAGCCCGCGAGTTCGGCGAGTTCGGCCGCGACCTTGAAGAGGCGTTTCATGACCGGGGCCGGGTGACTCTCCTGGAGCAGATCGGTGACCTCGTGGAGCTGGCCCACGACGGCCTTGCGCCGCAGGCCGCCGCCGCACTGGGCGTCCCACTGGCGGAACATCACGGTGGTGGCTTCGAGGAGGTCGAGTTCGGGCTCGGAGAGCCGGGGCGGCCGGTAGCCGCCGAGGGCGCCGGGCCGGGTGCCCGCCGGTCCCGCTTCCCGCGATCCCGGGTCGGCGGCCGGGGCGGGGACGAGCCAGCGCTGCATGGGCTCGATGAGGGCGGGACCGGCGGAGAGCGCGAGCGAGGTCCCGAGGAACCCGCGGCGGGCCAGCATCAGGTCGCTGCGGGAGAACTCGCCGAGCAGGGTGACGGTCTGGTCGCCCGCCCAGGGCAGGTCGACGCCGGAGACGGAGGGGGTCTGGTGGGCGGAGCGCAGACCGAGCTGCTCGATGGCGACGACGCTGCCGAAGCGTTCGGAGAACAGCTCGGAGAGGATCCGCGGGACGGGTTCGCGGGGCTGTTCGCCGTCGAGCCAGCGGCGCACCCGGGAGGTGTCGGTGCTGATGTGGTGGGCGCCCATCTGGCGGGCCCGGCGGTTGACCTGGCGGGCGAGTTCGCCCTTGGACCAGCCGCTGCGGACGAACCACGACGTCAGCTGTTCGTTGAGCCGGGGATCCTCACCGCGGCCGGGCGCGGCCGGGTCCGCGTCGGCTCCGCTTGCGCCACTGCCGCTCACTGGAACGCCCCCATCCGCTCAACCTCTTCCACGCACACCCTGGCCGGACCCGGGTGGCCCTCCGTGGGCCTTCACAAGCCCTTCACAGATTGCCTCCGGCATACCCACGGGCGGGCGGCCTTCGGGGGTTCGTGCACTGAAAGTAATCCTACGATCACCCCTACGGCGAGGCTGTTTCCGGAATCGCCACCATTCGCCACCCCTTCGAATGAACTCGCCACGCGCCAAGCACGATTCACTTGACACGGGACGACCCGTAGTCGGCGCAGCCGTGTACGCCGGGGCGCGCACGGCGAGGAGTGCGCCGGACGCGGCCTTCGGACCGCGGGGTCGGCGACCGCGTCGCGGTGAGGTCGTAACCCCCGGCGCGTTCGACCCGTTGGAGGGGGCATGGGCATGGGCTTCACGATCGGCGGCAGCCGGAGCACCAAGGAGTTCCGGTCCGGCACTCGGCGCCGGGGCCGGATGTCGGAATGCACAGCGGTGGCCGAGTACACGGGACTGTGGGGCTGGGACGCGGTCCCCGGCGCCCGGGCCGCGGCGCCCGGCCGGGACTGCTCCTGCGGGGACCCGCGGTGCGCGGCCCCCGGGGCGCACCCGCTGGACATCGGGGCGGCGGTCCGCGCGGGCGCCACCCTGGACGAGGTCACGGACACCTGGGGCGGTTTCCCGGGCGCCGCGGTGCTCCTGCCCGCGGGCCGGTCCTTCGACGTCATCGAGGTCTCCGCGGAGGCCGGGCGGCAGGCGCTGGTGCGCCTGGAGCGGATGGGCCTGCCACTGGGCCCGGTGACCGCGACCCCCGACGGGCGGGCCCAGTTCTTCGTGGCCCCCGGGGCGGCGGGTGAGCTGCCGCAGCTGCTGTACCGGATGGGCTGGGACGACGCGGACCTCGACCTGCGGGCCCTGGGCCAGGGCGCCTTCGTCACGGCGCCGCCCTCCGACCACGCCGGGCTCGGGCCGGTGGTCTGGCTGCGGCCGCCCACCCTGGACTCCGCGGGCCGCCCCCCGCAGGCCCGGCTGCTGCTGGGCACCCTGGCCTACATCTGCCACCGCTTCCAGCGGTAGACCCCCTCCGCACACGGCAGGGCCCCCGCACCGGTGGGCGGTTTCTAGCGGTCGTTGCAACACGTGGTCGGTTGTCTAGATGAATGAGTCCAAGGGATGACCTGCGGACATAGGACGAGGGCATCCAGAGTCTGTGTGTGAAGACCGACTTGGACACCCTCGCCACAGCACTCTATGCCCGGATCGACGACGAGTTGAAGGC
>NZ_JASISO010000030.1 GCF_030063135.1 Streptomyces sp. G-G2 | reverse complement strand
CCCCACACCCCCTCCCACCGGAAGCTGAGCCGCGATGCCGGAGCGCCCCGACCGCCGCCGCCCCACGCCGCCCCCCTCCCCCCAAGGCCCCGACACCGGGGCCGACCCAGGGCCCGGCCCCGGTCACCGGAGCGTGGTCGACTCGGCCGTCTACCACGGGGGGCGGCGGGTGGCCTCCCCGGCCAGCCTGGCGGAGACCTTCCGGCTCCTGCGCGAGCAGCCCGGCGGCATGGCATGGATCGGCCTGCACCGGCCCACCGAGCCCGAACTCCACTCCCTCGCAGCGGAGTTCAACCTCCA
Source organism: Streptomyces sp. G-G2 (assembly GCF_030063135.1). GTDB lineage: Bacteria > Actinomycetota > Actinomycetes > Streptomycetales > Streptomycetaceae > Streptomyces. Next base: position 106,604 of record NZ_JASISO010000030.1, on the reverse strand, counting down.
CCCGCTCTCCATCGAAGACGCCCTGGAGGCCCACCAGCGGCCCAAGCTGGAGCGCTACGGCGACACGCTGTTCGTCGTCCTGCGCGCGGCCCGCTACGTGGACGCCCTGGAGGAGGTCGACTTCGCCGAACTGCACATCTTCATCGGCCCCGACTTCCTGATCACAGTCCGCCACGGGGCGGCCCCGGACCTCCCTGCGGTCCGCCGCCGCATGGAGAAGACCCCGGAACTCCTGGCCCTGGGACCGGAGGCCGCCCTGTACGCGATCCTCGACGACGTGGTCGACGGCTACGCGCCGGTCGTCGAGGGCGTCCAGAACGACATGGACGAGATCGAGACCGAGGTCTTCCGCGGCGACCCCGAGGTCTCCCGCCGCATCTACGAACTCTCCCGCGAAATGGTCGAGTTCCAACGCGCCACCCGCCCCCTGGTCGCGATGCTCCACAGCCTGATGGCGGGCTTCGCGAAGTACGGCACGGACGAGGAACTCCAGCGCTACCTCCGCGACGTGGCGGACCACGTCACCCACACCAGCGAACGCGTGGACGGCTTCCGCCAGGCCCTCACCGAAATCCTGACGGTCAACGCCACCCTGGTCTCCCAACAACAGAACGCCGAAATGCGAGCCCTGGCAGAGGCGGGCTTCGAACAGAACGAGGAGATCAAGAAGATCTCCTCCTGGGCAGCCATCCTGTTTGCACCCACACTCGTTGGGACGGTCTATGGCATGAACTTCGAAGCCATGCCAGAGCTGCACTGGGTGTTCGGATACCCCTTCGCAGTGGCCCTAATGGCGGCTGTTTGTATGAGTTTGTATCTCATCTTCAAACGTCGGCACTGGCTCTAGATTCAGCAACCAACCACACCGCCCGCCTATTCAATGTGCATCTGCACCGCCAAAAAATCGAGCGCGTGACGTGCCCTGGGGAGCAGTTGGGGAGAATAGATCCCTACGAACTTGTCTGGCTCTTCACAGTTGAGGGTGTAGTTGCGGTCTGAACCCGCCGGCTTCGAGAAGGCTCCTGGCGATGCAGTTGGTGAGGTTGCGGAAACCGAGGGTGGAGCCGCGCAGGTGCTCGAGTCGGCCGTTGATGGCCTCGGTCGGTCCGTTGGACGTGCCGGGCCGGTCGAAGTAGGCCAGTACGTCGGGGGCGCGCTTGGTCAGGGTCCGGCCCAGCGTGATGACCTCGGTCAACGCGGCGGGTACACCGTCGCTGACGGTGTCGATCAGCTTCTGCATCAGCTCGCGGCCGCGGGTTCGGTCGGGTCCGCGGTAGGCGGCGACCATCCGCTGGTAGATGCCCCAGGTCGCCTCGACCTCGACATGGACATCAGTGGCGAACAGCTTCCGCAGCCGGTCGGCCTGCTTGTCGGTGAGTAGGTCCGCACCGGTGTGCAAGGTGCGTCGGGTGGCATGGAGCGGGTCACCCGTGCGGCCACGGTGCCCGTGCGTGGCCTGCTGGACCCGGCGCCGGCACAGATCGAGGGCGTCCCCGGCCAATCGCACGACATGGAAGGGGTCCATGACGGTGACGGCGTCGGGGAGCTCCTCGGCGGTGGCGGTCTTGAAGGCCTGCTTGGAGCGGCCCTCGACCATGTCCGGCAACCTGGCTGGGCCGGTGCCGACGCGCACGAGCGTGAGGTCGATGATCACGGTGACGTACTTGTCGCCCTTACGGGTGTGACGCCAGACACGCTCGTCCACGCCGACCACCTGGACGCCGTCGAACCGGCCCTTCTTGTCGATCAGCACGCGCTTGCCTTCGGCCAGCACCGCGTCGTTCGCGGTGTTCCACGCCACGCCGAGCCCTTCCGCGACCCGGGCCACGGTCAGGTGCTGCACGACGATGCCTTCCAGCGCCCATCGCAGCCCGCGCCGCGAGAGCTTCGCGCGTGGCTCGGCCGCTCGGCTGGTGTCCTGGCGCCACACATGTCCGCAGCCGGTGCATCGGTAACGACGGATCGTGACCACCAAGGTGATGGGTCGCCAGCCGAGCGGCTCGTGCGCCAGCCGCCGGGTCACCGTGTCGCGCGGCGATCCTTCACAGCCGCACCGGCGGCACCACTGGTCCGGCTCAACGACTCGGCACGCCAGCACTGCACGATCCAGGTCGAGCCACTGCCCGGTGACTTCGAGGCCGAGTGTATCGAGCCGGGCGAACGTGGTCAGGTCGGGACGGTCGTAGGGAGCGTCAAGCACGTCGAGGTCTTCCCGATCGTTCGTCCACCCCCTACTCGGCCCCCCGATCTCGGCCATGCGCGCGGAGTAAGTGGGCCCCCGGGGAACGTCGTGGCCCCAGACGACGATGAATGCTTGGGGGCCGGATGAACTGGGCTTGTGTGGCCCTCAATGGCAGGCCTGTCGTCTGTGGGTCGATGCATCCGCGATGCGATCGCCGAGCAGTAGTGCGGCGACCGCCTCCGGGGCCTCGTGCATGGCGTCGTGGCCGGTTGGGAGGTCGTGGACCTGCCACTCGGGATCGGCTTGGAGTCGGGTGCGGAGTTCAGCGAACGGCGTCCGGTCTTCCCATCCCGAGCAGTAGATGAACTCCCGACGGGGGACCTGGGCGAGCGTGCCGGTGAGCCGGATTGTCTGCAGGAACGAGGCGAGGGGATGGGAGCGGCGGCGGGGATCGCCGCCGTCCGGCGGTCGGACGGCGTAGCCGGTGGCAGCAGCGCCGACAGCGACAACTTCCCGGAAGTGCTCGTTCGTTGACGACCACCACGACTCGCCGTCGCGCGGTACGAAGGCGTCGAGATGCACCAGTCGTGAGATCCGGCCGACAGCGCGGTCGGCGGCGGCGGCGATCACCATCCCTGCGTAACTGTGGCCGACCAGCGTCGCGCTGGTGATGTGGTTGCGATCGAGGTGCCGCAGTACGTCGTTGGCGTGTGTGTCGAGATTGGCGGTCGCGACCGTCGCGTTGTCGTCATGTGGCCGCAGACCGGTCAGGGTCAGGGCGTGAACGGTGTGACCGGCACGTTCCAGCAGCGGAACCACCGCCTCAAACGACCAGGAGCCCTTCCACGCGCCGGGCACGAGGACGAACGTCGCCATGCGTCTCTCCTTCTCTCTCAAGCCGCGGCATCGAGACACGCTGCCTCGATGACATGTGGCTCGGTGTGGCTCGGTCGGGCGCTCCGCGCGACCGAGGGCCACTCCGCATGGAGGAAGTGTCACCAGAGCAAGGTGTGGCCTGCTACCGATAGGATGCCAACTGATGCCTGTTCGCCGCCAACCTCGCCTGAACGCCGGTGTGACGTCACATATGTGGCCGTCTGGCGGGCGCCACCTCTGGACATCCGGCGAAACAAGCGCAGCGCAGTCGCACGCACGGGGACACCTGGTATACGCAGCCAGCGGCGTCTTGGCAGTTCACACCGAGCGCGGCACGTCGATCGTTCCCGCCAACCGGGTCGCCTGGACCCCCGCCGAGTTCACGCACTACCACCGCGCCCACGGCGCCACCGATATGCGGATCGTCTTTCTCGCGCCATCCCTCGCCCGGCTCATACCAGACCATCCCGCCGTGTTCCTGACCTCCGACCTCGCCCGCGAGGTCCTGCTCGCCCTGACCGGCCCCCGCAACTACGACGACGCCGCGCCCGGCTACAGCCGCTCCGCGCGCTCTCGCCTCCTTCGAGTCCTCGTCGATGAACTCCGCGAAGCACACGAACAGCCACTGCACCTGCCGGAGCCACAGGACGACCGACTGCAATCCATCGCCCGGATGCTGTACGAGACGCCGGCAGACAACGCCACGCTGGCCGAACTCGGGAAGACGATCGGAGCCAGCACCCGCACCCTCAGCCGACTGTTCCGCAACGAACTCGGTATGACCTTCTACGAGTGGCGCACGCAGCTACGCATCCACCACGCGCTCTTGCTCCTCGCCGACGGCCACGACACCATCCACACCGCCTACGCCTGCGGATGGGCCAACCCCAGCAGCTTCATCGCAGCGTTCACCAACATCATCGGAACGACCCCGGGCCGCTACCGAACCGGTCGCCACACCACCACCCACGCATCTCAACTCCCGGCGGTGGTCGCGTCCTCGGGGTGATTCGTACTCACACCCGGGCCGTTGTGGTCCGCGATCGGACAGGAGATCACCCCCGTGTGCCTCGCGATTCCCGCACAACTACAGCGGCGGCACCAGCCATCGGCTTGACCACGCGACAAGCCAGGACCGCACGATCAGGCTCAAAACGTTGCCCCACGACGACCAAACCGAGACTCGTCGAGCCCGGCGACCAGCCGGCAACGTCTACACCCTCGACTGCGAAAAGCCACTTGTCTACCTAGCCACCGACCAGCGCTGGGCAGCAAACTCGCCACGCCCACGGGCTGATATCCAGGCGCCCGCACGGCGACCTGGTGTCACGCCTCGTGACCAACACCCCGCTCGCCGTGCGGGCACGCTGCCACAGGCTCATGGAGCGGCTAGGCAGTGTCTGACGGCTCTTTGATGAGGTCGCGGAGCCAGATCCTGATGGCTGCGGTGGTCAGGGTGCCGTTGAAGATGTAGTCGCGTTTGTCGTACCGAGTGGCGACGGCCCGGTGCTGTTTCAGTTTGCCGAGGGTGCGTTCGACGGTGTTGCGTCGGCGGTACTGCTCGCGGTCGAAGGCCGGCGGGCGGCCGCCGGCCCGGCCTCGTCGGCGGCGCTTCGCGCGTTGGTGGTCGGGCTGCGAGATGGTTGCTTTGATCCCGTGTTTGCGCAGGTAAGCGCGGCTGGAGTACGCCTTGTCGCCGCGGGCCCGGTCCGGCCGGGTCCGAGGACGCCCGGGCCCGGTGCGGGCCACGTTCAGGGCCTGCATGAGCGGGATGAACATCGGACTGTCCCGCGCCGACCAGGTGAGGTCAGCCAGAGAAGGGGCCGGCAGCGGTCGTCGGTCAGCAGGTGGATCTTCCTGGTCAGTCCGCCCCGGGAGCGTCCCAGGGCCTCGCGGCCATCTACGTCCACGCGCTCGCCACCCCCTTTCTGACCAGGTGCCGTCGGCCGACCAGCGACGGTGGCGTTCGTAGACGGTCTGCCAGGTTCCGTAGCGTTCGGGCAGGTCACGCCAGGGAATCCCGGTCCGTGTCCGGTAGAACACACCGTTGACCACGGTGCGGTGATCGGCCCACCGCCCACCCGGCCCGCCGGTCTCCGGCAGCAGCGGAGCTATCCGTTCCCACTGAGCATTCGTCAGTTCATGCCGGCGCACCATGACGACTTCTTGCCCGGGACAGCGGTAGATCCACCACCCGGGCGAGGGCAACGCCACCACGTACACCTACGGTGCATCGGGCGATCTGATCCATACGGCCAACGCGGACGCAGAGGTTTCCATCGAGCTGGATGCGCTCGGTCATACGCTCACGGAGACCGTCAACGGCCGCACGACCGCCTACGTGTACGACGTGCTCGGCCGTGTAGTCCGGCGAATCACCCCGTCTAAGCTCATCTCGCACTGGTCCTACGACCCGACCGGGCCCCCGCCGGACTCGACACCGAAGCCGGCTCACTGACCTTCGCGTACGACGCCGCCGGCCGCGAGACCGAGCGCCACCTCGGCGGCGGCATCAGCCTCACCCAGAGCTGGGACGCCACCCGTCGCCTCACCGAGCAGACGCTCTCCAGCCGTTCGGGCGAGGCCGGGCGCCTCCTTCAGCACCGCACCTACGCCTACCGCGAGGACGGCTACCTCACCAAGATCCGTGAGTTGACCTCGGGCACCCGCCGGTTCCATCTCGACGGCATCGGCCGCGTCACGGGCGTCCGAGCCCACGGCTGGACCGAGACGTACGCCTACGACGCCGCGGGCAACCTCACACACGCCACCTCCCCCGCCCACGAAACAGCCGACGACCGCGAATTCACCGGCACCCTCATCCGCAGCGCCAGCCGCACAGTGTACGAACACGATGCCCAAGGCCGCCTGATCCGCAAGACCCGCAAGCTCCTCAGCGGTCAGCGGCTGACGTGGACCTACAGCTGGAACGCGGAAGACCGCCTGACCGAGGCAGTGGCACCGGCCGGCGAGCGCTGGCAGTACGTCTACGACCCGCTGGGGCGCCGGATCTCCAAGCACCGCTTGACCGAAGACGGCTCGGCCGCCGACCGCACAGACTTCACCTGGGACGGCCTACGCCTGGCCGAACGGCAGACAGTCGACGGCCAGGTCACTACCTGGGACTACGCCCCCGGCACCCACCACCCCCTCACCCAGACAAACCACAAACCCCTCGTCCGAGAGCCCGGAACGTCGCTGCTGGCCAAACTGGTCCAGGACACCGCGGCCACTGACTACAGCACCCGCTTCCACGCCGTCATCACGGACACTCTCGGCACGCCGACCGAACTGGTCACACCCGACGGAGAACTGCCCTGGCAGCGCCGCACCACCCTCTGGGGCACGAACTTCCCCGCCTCCACGGACACCACATCCGTAGAGTGCCCACTCCGGTTTCCCGGCCAATACGCAGACCCGGAAACGGGCCTGAACTACAACTTCTTCCGTTACTACGATCCAGAAACCGCCAGGTACATTAGCGCCGACCCCATGAGCCTGGAACCGAGCCCCAACCACCACGCTTACGTTGTGAACGCGTTGAGCTGGACCGACCCCCTGGGGCTTGCTGCACGAGGACCGAAGGATCCGCTGGACCTCGGTCAAGGGTATCGAGGACGATTGGATAAATGGCAAGAAGGAACGAAGGGTACAGATTTTGAAATTCACGTCTACGATAAATCAGGCCGAGAGGTGGGTATTTATGGTAGCGATGACTGGTTCAACAAGCACGGCACGACAGCCGCAGATGTCGACGTACCACCCAGCGTAGAGAACGCACTTAAGGGGAGAGCTGTCGACACCCTGCGGCTGACCGGGCGAATCGGCCCGAAGGGGACCGAGGACGTCTCCGGAGATAAACGGCAGCGCCCTCGTCTTGCATCGGAAGGTTGTAAATGAAATTTGTAAAGGCGGACTGGGATTCAGAGATCCACGGATTCAACCTGGACTCGAGTGCCTACCTAGCCGAGCTTCCGCAGCTGCGGGACGCGTTGCCTATGGGCGCCTGGGCCTTTGCCTCCGACGCGGGGCACTACAGCATGCGTAGTAGCCGTTGCGTAAAGGACCTCGAACTAGCGAGCATCTCGGTGCCGACGGACAAGCGCGGAGTTCTGGCTATCGAGTTCGCCCCCAACCAACGGAAGCACGAATCCGGCCTTCGGATTCAGTACTCCGGGGTCTCGCATTTCTCGATCGACTATGACCAATCGATTGACTGGATGCAGGCTGATACAGTGCTGCTCGACGAGATCCTTCCTCGGCAAGAGGGCTGTATCCATGAAATTGCGCTGACAGATGCGTCGATCATCGTTCACTGCCAGGAACTTGAAGCCGTGTGGGGTGTCGTGTAATAAGGAGCGGCGATTTGCATCTATGAGAAATCTCCGATCAAGACGTGACTGGAAACATAGACTCAAGGGAGCGCCGAAACTTGACGCCTGACTCTCGGTAAGCATTTCAACAAAGGGCCTTGACGTACAGGCGACTGAAACGATGATGGCCAGTCGTGAGCTTCACAAGCCTGACCAAGCGGATCTTCCCGGCCGCGCAGACGACGACGTACAGGAACAGCTTGCGCTGCGGCCCGGTCACGCGGGTACTCCCAGTCGGCGGCTGAAGTGGTGGAGCTCTGGCAGCGTACGACGGCGGTCCCGGGCCGCCATGTCGGCGACCAGGTCCCGGACGGCCGGGCGCCGTACGTCCTGGGCCGCGCAGGTCTCCGCGATCCGCAGGGCCCGGCAGCCGTCGGCGAGGCGGCCCTGCTGCGCGTAGGCTCGCGCGGCTTCCACCCACAGGGCGGCCCGGCGCTCGGGGGACCGGGATGTGGCGGCGCATGAGCGGGCGGGCGGCCGGGCGGCGTCGAGGGCGATGCCGGCGCCGCCGAAGGACACGGCGGCGCTGATCTGGTGCAGAGTGACGTTGACCTGGCGGAAGTTGGCCCAGACGGCGGCGTTCCGGCGGCGTCCCGGGGCCGCGGCCGCGCGGTCGGCGAGATTCGATGCGCCCTCACGGAACCGCCGGGGGCCGGGCGCACGTATCTTGCTGCGGGAGCCGATCTCCCGAAGGGGGTCATGCGTCATGGAACTGACCGTGGAGATAGCCGCGATCCGCGGAGGCGGGGGTGACCCGGCGCGCCTGCTGGGCGAATTCCGCCGCGCTGTCCTGTTGGTCCCGCTAGCCGACGGCGCCGCGGGCTCACAGGACACCGACGGATCCCACGGCGGTCTGATGTCGGCCGTCACGGGCGGGGTCCGCTGGCTCTACGCCTTCACGGACGAAGACGCCCTGGCCCGGTTCGCGGTGGCGCGCGCGGACGCCGACCGGGAGTGGGAGTACCTCGCGGTCCTCGGAGCCCGGCTCACCGACGCCGTCGTCCCGATGGTCGGTGGCCCGGCGGGCGTGGTCGTCAACGTGGCCGACGCGGACGGCTCCATGTTCTTCCCACCGGTCTCGGGCATCGTCCCTGACGCGTACGCCGTGGACGCCGCGGGAGCCGCGTACGCCGTGGACGCCGTGGACGCCGACCGAACGGATGCCTCCTGATGGCGGGCGACGGGGACCTCGTAGTCTCCCCCGAGGCGGTCAAGGCGGTCCAGGACGGCCTGCGCACGGCCATCGGGGAGCTGCGTGAATCCAGCGACGCCGCGGGTGCCGCCCAGGGCGCGGGTTTCAGCGACCTGGCCATGACGGGCATGGAAGCGGGCCACATGGGCCTGTCCAAGGACTTCGAGGACTTCTGCGAGAGCTGGGAGTGGGGCGTACGGAGCCTCGTGCAGAACGCCAGTACCCTCGCGCACTCCCTCGGTATCGCCGCCGGCACGATCTGGGAGGAGGACCACTACGTCCAGGGCGCCTTCAAGGTGGTGGCGAACGCCGCGTACGGCAATCCGCACGCCTCTGACGAGGAGGTGGCGAACAAGGACTGGGGCGACATCTTCCGGGCCGACGTCTACAAGCCGGACTACAGCGCCGAGTCGTTCGAGAAGGGCGCCAAGGACATCGGGAAGACCTGGTCCGACACCGGTGACAAGCTGACGTCCACCGGCAAAATCGGCTCGCTGAAGGATCTGCTGGACCAGGTCGAGGGGGGCAAGGGCTGATGGGGCTCGGGGACTTCATTCCCGATCCGGTCGAGGACTGGTTCGAGGACCGGACCGAGGATGTCGGCGACGCGATCGAATGGACCGGCGACAAGGTGGCCGGGCTCGCCGACAAGGTCGGTCTGGACGACGCCGGCGACTGGATCCGCGACAAGAGCCGCTCGGCCGCCAACCAACTGGGCGCCGACGTCTCCGAGATGGAGCTCGGGCAGACGGACGACCCGAGGAAGCTGGTCTACGGCAGCGTCTCCAAGATCCGGGCTCAGATCTCGCACCTGAGCGACTTCGAGCGCTCTTTCACGCTGGTCGGCAACGGCCTCAAGGGCATGACGGACCCCGACGGCCTCAAGGGCAAGACGGCGGACGCCTTCCGCGAGACGGTGGCCAAGGAGCCGCCGCAGTGGTTCAAGGCGGCGGAGTCCTTCGGGAAGGCCGCGGACGCGATGGCGCGGTTCGCGGAGACGGTGGAGTGGGCGCAGGGCCAGGCGAAGGAGGCCCTGGAGGCCTACGACCACGCGAAGAAGGTCTCGACCGACGCCCGCAACGCGCACAACAAGCTGGTCGACACCTACAACGACGCGCTCAAGGCGAAGAAGGACCCGCTGCCGTCGAGGCCTTCGGAGGATTTCACCGATCCGGGCCCGGCCCTGGCGACGGCCGCCCAGGACAAACTCGACGGCGCGCGCAAGCAGCGCAACGAGGTCGCGGAGACGGTCCGTACGGCGGTCCGCGCGGCCCGCGACGCGGCTCCGCCCAAGCCCTCGTACGCCAAGCAGTTCGGCGACGGCATGGACTATCTGGACCTCGCCAAAACGCACTTGTCGGGCGGTGTCATCAAGGGCGCCGCCGACATGGTCGACTTCGCCCGTTCGCTGAACCCGACGGACCCGTACAACCTCACCCACCCGGCCGAGTACGCGACGCAGTTGAACTCGACGGCCGCGGGCCTGGTCACCGCGGTCAACGACCCGTGGGGTGCCGGCAAGCAGATGCTCGACGAGTTCATGAAGGACCCCTCCGAGGGCATCGGCAAGCTGATCCCGCAGCTCCTCGCCGACAAGGGCCTGGGCGAGATCGGCGCGGGCGCGAAGGGCGCCAGGGACCTCGAACACCTCGACGACGGCAAGAAGGGCCCGGGGCGCACGGGCCTGGGCGAGCGCGGCCCGCACCCGGACGAGCGGCCGGACCTGGAGAAGCCCAGCAAGTACACCGACCCGGTCGACCTCGCCACCGGCCGGATGTACCTGCCGCAGACGGACGTGGTCCTGCCCGGCACCCTTCCGCTCGTCTTCACGCGCCGCGCGGAGTCCGGCTACACGGCGGGCCGCTGGTTCGGACCGACCTGGGCGTCCACGATCGACCAGCACCTGGAGATCGATGCCGAGGGCGTCGTCCTGGTGACGCAGGACGGCCTCGTCGTCGGCTACCCGCACCCGGCGCCCGGCCTTGCGGTCCTCCCGGTGTCCGCGTCGGCCCCGCCCCACCCGCTGGAGCGGACCCCGGACGGCGACTGGACGCTGACCGACCCCGCGACGGGCCACGTCCGCCGCTTCGCCCTGATGGCCGACGGTCGGTACGGCGACGCGTACGGGTACGGGCAGGGCCCCGAGCAGGCCCGCGACCGCACGTCCGACCACGCGTCCGACCACGCGTACGGCCTCGCGGCGATCACCCAGCTGGAAGACCGCAACAGCAACCTGATCACCTTCGAGTACGACGCCCACGGCACCCCGCTGGGCATCACCCACTCCGGCGGCCAACACCTGCGCTTCGAGACCGCGGACGGCCGGATCACCGCCCTCCACCTGGCCGGCGGCCCGCGGATCCTCGCGTACGGCTACACCGAAGGGCACCTGACCGAGATCACCAACTCCTCCGGTCTGCCGCTGCGTCTCACCTACGACGACCGGGCCCGCATCACCTCCTGGACCGACACCAACGGCAGCCGCTACGCGTACGCGTACGACGAGCTGGACCGCTGTGTCGCGGAGGCCGGCGAGGCGGGCCACATCGCCCTCACCTTCGGCTACGACGAGGTGGACGCGACGACCGGCCTGCGCATGACGCGCATGACCACCGCTGAGGGCCACACCCGGCGCTACCTGTTCGACGCGCGCTACCGGGTGGTCGCCGAGACCGACCCGCTCGGCGCGGTCACCCGCTACGCGTACGACGGCCGGGGCCGGCCGACGTCGAGCACCGACCCGCTCGGCCGCACCACGCACAGCACGTACGACGACCGGGGCCTGCTCGTCTCGGTGATCCGCCCGGACGGCCGGGAGGCGAGGGCGGAGTACGACGAACTCGGCTGCCCGGTGAAGGTGATCGCCCCGGACGGCAGCGTCGTCCGCCAGACCTACGACGGGCGCGGCAACCGCACCTCGGTCACCCGGGCCGACGGGTCCGTCACCCGCATCGCGTACGACGAGCTCGGCCACATCACCGCGGTCACGGACCCGCTGGGCGCGGTGACCCGGGTCCGCACCGACCGGGCGGGGCTGCCCGTCGCGGTCACCGGCCGGCTCGGCGCCACGACCACGTACGAGCGCGATGCCTTCGGGCGGACGACCGCCGTCCGCGACCCGCTCGGCGCGGTCACGCGCACGCGGTGGTCGGTGGAGGGCAAACCGCTGCACCGCAGCGCCCCGGGCGGTGACGACCGCTCCTGGACCTACGACGGCGAGGGCAACTGCCTGACCCGTGCGGACGGCCCGAGCGGCGGCCCGGTGCGCTTCGAGTACACACACTTCGACGCGGTCTCGGCCCGCACCGACGCCGACGGCTCTCGCCACGAGTACACCTACGACGCAGGGCTGCGACTCACCGGCGTGCGCAACCCCCAGGGCCTGACCTGGGAGTACGTGTACGACGCGGCGGGGCAGCTCGTCGCGGAGACGGACTTCGACGGCCGGACGCTGCGGTATGAGTACGACGCGGCGGGCCAACTCCTGAGTCGCGGCGACGCGCTCGGGCAGGTGGTCACATACGAGCGCGACGCGCTGGGCCGGCCCGTCCGCAAGGACGCCGCGGGCACGGTGACCACGTACGAGTACGACGTCTTCGACCAGCTCGCGGTCGCGGTGCGCGGGGACTGCGTACTGACCCGGCTGCGGGACCGAACGGGCCGGTTGCTGGAGGAAGCGGTCGACGGCCGCAGGCTCGTCCACGCGTACGACGCCGCGGGCCGCCGCGCCGGCCGGACCACGCCGACGGGTGCCACCGCCGCCTGGTCGTTCGACGCCGCGGGCCGCCCCGACGCCCTGACCACGGCGGGGCGCCGGATCGGCTTCGCCCACGACGCGGCGGGCCGGGAGCTCACCCGTACCTACGGCGACGTGGTCACCCTGAGCAGCGGCTGGGACGCGGCGGGCCGACTGACGGGCCAGCTGCTGACCGGCGCCGGCGAGAGCGTCCTCCAGCGCCGCGGGTACACCTACCGGGACGACGGAGTGCTGACCGGGATCGACGACCTGCTGGCCGGCCCGCGCACCTTCGATCTCGACCCGCGCGGCCGGGTGACGGCCGTGCACGCGGAGAACTGGACCGAGCGGTACGCCTACGACGAGGCGGGGAACCAGGCCTCCGCCTCCTGGCCCGGCTCCCACCCCGGCGGGCAGGACGCCACCGGCCCCCGCGCCTACGCGGGCACCCGGCTGCTGACGGCGGGCCGGGTGCGCCACGAGTACGACGCCCTGGGACGGGTCGTGCTGCGGCAGAAGGCCCGGCTCTCGCGCAAGCCCGACACATGGCGCTACGAGTGGGACGCCGACGACCGCATCACGGCCGTGACCACCCCCGACGGCACGCGCTGGCGGTACGCGTACGACGCGCTGGGCCGCCGCACGGCCAAGGAGCGGATGACGGCCGACGGCCTGGAGGTCGCCGAGCGCACGGTCTTCACCTGGGACGGGAACCTGCTGTGCGAGCAGACCACCACCACGGCGGAGGGCGCCAACGGGATCGCCGTGACCTGGGACCACCGGGGTCTGCGGCCGCTGGCGCAGACCGAACGGATCCTGACCGCATCCCAGGAGGTGGTGGACGAGCGGTTCTACGCCATCGTCACCGACCTGGTGGGCGCGCCCACCGAGCTCGTCGACGAGCGGGGAGCGCTGGCCTGGCGCGGCCGGTCGACCCTGTGGGGCTCCACGGCCTGGAGCCGGGACTCCACCGCCTACACCCCGCTGCGTTTCCCCGGCCAGTATTTCGACCCCGAATCGGGTCTGCACTACAACTACTTCCGTTCGTACGACCCCGAGACCGCTCGCTACCTGAGCCCGGACCCGCTGGGCCTCGCCCCGGCGCAGAACCCGTCGGCGTACGTCTCGAACCCGCACCAGTGGTGCGACCCGTTCGGACTGGCTCCGTACTCGGACAGCACCCGGACGGCGCAGGGCGTCGACCACCAGCTCAACGAGGCGGAGAGCGGCAAGGCGAACCACTACCTGTCGGGCATCGGGGCCGACGAAGCGAAGCTGGAGAAGTACCTGAACGGCCAGCTGCGCGCACCGGCCAACTACGTGGACGATGTGTCGGGAGCGCGGATCATCATCGACCGCGGTCTGCGGGACGGCGCCGGCAATCCGGTGGTGATCATCCGCCAGGACCATATGATCCACGCCTACCACATCGAGGAGAAGGACCTCTCGAACTACATCACTCCGCGCGACGGCAAGGACGCGGCGAAGTGGCGAACCCCGAATCCGGATGAGGTCAATGAGTAGCGAGGACCCTGGAGCGCGGCAGTGGCCGGGCTACCGATCGAAGCCGTCCTACGATCCCGGCCGGAGACTGGTCTTCCCCGCCCCGGTGCCCGCGGACCTGCGGGCGCTCGGGCACCGGGTCCGGGCGGCCGACTGGCCGGTGCGGCTGGCCTTCCGCGCCTCGCGGATCGCTCTGCTGGACACCCTGTGCCGCTGGCAGACCCTGCGCGCGCTGGCCTATGTACACCTGTTGGCCGCCCGGCCCGCGCAGGCCACCGGGCTGCTGGACGACCTGCGGGTGGTCCCGGGGCCGGAGACGGCCGCCGATCCGGCGCTGCCCGAACTCCTGGCACGGCTGGAGGAGTACGCCCTGGACCTCCCGGCGGACCTCGTGGACGCGGTCGTCGGCGATGTCGGCGGGCTGCTCGCGGACAACCGCTTCGCCGCGTCCGTCCTGTCCGCCGGGCTCACCGCCGATTCCTGTCCGGCCGACACGGACGAGGCGGTCTCCCGCGCGGTGGTGCTCACCAGCTACTGGTACGAGACCCCGGACCAGCGCGGCGCCCTCGCCCTGGCGTGGAGCGCCGCCCTGTTCGTCCGCTCCTGGCTGTGGTGGTCGGACCGCTTCACGTACGGCGACCCGGCGGGCGGCATCGGCATCACGACGGACCCCCGTCCGGCCCACCCGGCCCCGTCCAGCCTCCCGGCCTGGGCGGCCCCCCTCCTGGACCGCGCGGCCGGATAACCGCCGAGACGGGAACAGCGGAGGATCCCGCCCGGTCCATCGACCGGACGGGATCCTCCATGTCTGTGGGCCGTTCACCCCCGTTCGCCGTGAACAGGCCTGCTCCTTCTCGCCTGCAGGTGGGAGTGGGGGTACACCGACGCCTTCTCGCCAACTTCCTGCGGGACCCGGGGCCGTCTGTACTCCTACGCACCCCGTGGATAGCCTTCCATGCACAGCGCGGTGACGTCATGGCCCGACAAGTCCTCTTTACATGAGGGGAGTTGACGCAAAAGGAGGGGCAGATGAGGTTGCGCACCGGGTCGCCCGGACGCCCTCCCGAAGGTCACGGACGTGTACAGAACGACCAAGGACTTCGCATATGACTCGCGTGACTGACGTGGCCGGCGATGTGCCGCATCCACAGGTGCTGCTGGTGGCGATCGGCTCGCTCATCGGCGTGGTGCTGCTGGGGGTGTCTCTCGTGGTCAGTCTGGGTGGGCTCAACGATCCCGAGCTCCCCACCCTGCCGATCCCCCTTCCGGGCCTGACGCCACATCCGGGGCTCCCGTCCGGCTTCCCGTCCGGCTTCCCGTCCGGCTTCCCCTCCGCACCTTCGTTACCGGGCGGCTTACCGACCCCGCTTCCCTCGGACTTTCCGACAGACCTTCCGACGGACTTTCCCACAAGCCTTCCGACGGGCCTGCTCTCTCAATTTCCCACCGGTCTGCCCGGTGCGCCGGCCGTTCCGGGCGGTGCACCGTGACCGACGGCCTGCCGACACCTACGGCCTCGGCCGCACCCAGGCGCATGCGCGACAACGCACGGGCGAGGGGCCAGGCACTGCTGATCGCCCGGCTGGCGATCGCGCTGTACCTCCTGGAACTACTGCTCAACGTCTTCCGGCCGCATCTGCTGCCGGACGAGCCGACAGTGTCGATCTTCTACAAGCTGCCGAAGTCGATCTCCCAGCAGATGCAGCAAGGGCCACTCGGTTCGTTCGACCGGCTCCTGTCCATGCCCCAGGCCGTCTTCTGGGCCGTGATGGCGGGCATCGCGGTGGGCGCGGCGCTCCAGGTGTTCGCGGCGATCACGCGCCCGCAAGGCCGCCGGGCCGTGGTTCTCACCTGGGCGACCCTGGCGGCCCTCCTGGGTCCGTTCGCGTTGATGGCGCTGGCGATCGTCGCCACGTATCCGCTGACGGCTCTCGCCTGTGTGCCCAGCACGGCGTTCGTCCTGTGGCTGTTGCACCACGGCCAGAGATTCGCCCGGCTGCCGCTGTCGGTACTCCTGACCGCGTTCGGCTGGGGGGCGTTCATCGTGTTCGGGCTGGGCCGGGCCTACACCGGACTCGCGTTTGCGACCCTCTACGGCTACCTGCTCAAGGGCTCGGGATCGTCCCTCGACCCCACCGGACACCTCACGTCCCTCTACCGCGTGATCGATCTACTGATCCTGCATCTGAACGTCGTGAACGCGCTGCTCGTCGCGGCGGGCGTGGTGCTGATCCTGCTCCTGTTCCGGCGCCGGGTCTCCGATGCGATGACCGGTCTCGTGCTGGGGGCCGCTGTCGGGCTCGGGTACACCTTCGTCGAGAGCATCCTGTTCATCCGGCTCTACGGTGCGATGAGCTCGTTCACCGGGGTGACAGGCGGCTTCGAGTACTGGATCCGGCAGTCGATCGGGCTACTCGGCGGTCAGGTGGCGTTCGGTGCGCTGCTCGGGGCCGGGCTCGGCCTCGCAGCCCAGGCACGTCGGCGCAGACAGCGCAGGCTGATCGCCGGGGCAGCCCTCGCGGCCTCGATCGGCGGCGCCGTGGCCACCGAAACCCTGTCGGCGTGGCTCTCACACCTGGCCGGTGACCACATCGTGGTCGGTTCGGCAGTCGACACCCTGGTCGTCTCCCCGCTCCTGTGGCTGCTCCCGCAGGCACCGTTCATCGTGCTGGCCATCCTCCTGCTGGCGAACGGGAGGCGCGTGCGGGCCTCGGCGTCGCGCGTCGCGCTGTCGGCCGAGGCGGGGGCGGGCGCGGCCATCACCCCCGGGGAGGTGCCCTTCCTGAGCGATCCTGCGCTGCGGCTCTGGGCGCTGGCGAGCACCTGGCGTCAATACGGGCGGACAGCGGCGCTGGCGCTGCTCCGCGTGCAGTCCGCTCAGCTGGACTTGGCCGGCTGGCGACTGCGACAGGCGGACCCATCGGACCCCATGGACGACATGGCGAGTCGCGAAAAGGGTGACCAATTGCGTGCGAAGGTGATGCGCTTGAAGACGAACGCCCGCTCGGCGGCGACCTCATGACCGGCCGCGGATTCGCCGTGCTGAGCGTACGCGCAGCCCGTGTCATCGCCGGAGCGGTCCCCATGGCGTTTCTCCTGCTGCTCCTGGTCCCGCAGCCGGCATCGGCCTGCACCGTCAGCTATGGCTACAAGCCACAGATGAACTTCAACGCCAAGGACCTTCGCTTGGGCAGCGGCCGAGTGTGCACCAACGGCACCTCGCTCACCGGCTCCGCGATCGTGGCTCTCCTGGCCGTGGGCGCCCTGGCCGCCGCCGGCACCAGGGCCTTCAAGCGGGGCGCGGCGTCGACGGGATCGTCCTCCCCGGGCCAGGCGCTGACCACCTACCTAGAGGCTGCGGGCACGGTCTCGCCCGCGAGCGAACCCGGTGCCAGCCAGCCAGGAGACGACGGTGCGCATCCTTGAGCAGGGACCGCTGACGGGGCGTTGGACCGGCGCTGGCTCACCTCCAGGCCGGTGGCGACGCCTTGCCGCACTCCTCGGCGCAGCGGTCATCACCCTCACGTCCGGCGCGCCGGGAGCGTTCGCAGAGCCCCCGCCCCCGCCCCCGCCCTTCACGGACTCCAACGGGGTACGCCTCATCGTGCCGCCGGGCACAAGTGTGGACACCGACCAGCAGTTGGAGGCAGCGTCCGGGCAACTGCTCCGGAACCCGCTGGGGCGCAGGCTCGTCGCGGCGCGCACGAGGTTCGGCACCGGTCCTGGGAACGTATCTGTCGAGTGGTTCGACTTCCCCTCGCTGCGGGATGAAACGGATCCCCCCTGGTTTCGTGCGGACAAGTTTCGCGAGGACATGCTGAATGTACTCAATTCAGCTAATTCCAACTTCGACATCAAATACGATTACAGCATTGCCGCGAAGTCTGCCGATTACGCAGGCAACCAGGAACTCTACAAGGAGCTCGGGGTGAAGCAGGCCAGCAGCCTGCTGGAAGTCTCGACGAGCAACGTGTATCAAGATGCCCATTCCGAAGAAATTCCCCTCGCGCGCATCCGCGCCGCCGCGCCGCTGAGTATCAAAGCGATGTCGAAGGGTGTCAGTGACGCCGAAGCCAAGGAGCTGACAGAAAGGATCTTGGCGAGGTCGTCGCTGGGGCTGGCAAGCGAGAACAGTCCCTGCCTCAACAAGTGCGAGAAACAGACTCGGGATTTCCGGTACAAGCTCGCGATCTCCTACTACGGGCGCATGGGAAGCTCCGACTCCAAGGCTTCCGTGGGGATCACGCAGAGTGTCATGGGTAAGGCGACTGCCGAGCTGCGCAGGGAGAAGAGCCGAAAAGCGGAGCAGGAGCGCGAGGCGGCTCTGGGGCTTCAGCCGGAGTGCGGCACCGGGGCAGCGGGTCTGCTCGGGGGTGCACCCCTCAGCGGCGGCCGGGTCGTGGCGATGGCGGCGGCGCTGCCCATGGCTGCCCCCTGCCCCCCGTCGAGCGGAGCCTCGTCGGGCGGCCTCGGCAAGGCGCTCGGGTCGAACGACTATGGGGGCGTGGACTTCTCCACCCTCGAAATGCGGTACCTGTCCGACGACCCCGGTTCCGGAGGCGTGCAGTACTCCTTCTCGGGACGACCGGCCGCGCCCGGGCTCCAGCAGGACATGGACTCAGGCCTCGACGTGCTGGGGAACAGCGTGGCGGACCTGAGGGCCTGGCTAACGCTGGACCCGAGCAAGTTCTGGGTCAATCTCAACCCGACGGAGCCGGACAGGATCGTGGACAGCGATCTCGGCCGGACGAATGCCGGCCGGGCGCTCCTCGAAGCAGACCTTCAGATGAAGCGCACCGAGGGCAAGCTCCTCGATCCCAACACCGACTTCGGCGCGCGTTACTGGAAAGCGCTGAGCGGCCCCTCGGGGAAGTCGTGCTATTCGTCAAGGCTGTGGATCGTGCCCGGCGACGTCCAGGTACGCGAGGACGGCGCATCGCTCTACATACTCAGATCATCTCTCGCCGTGAACGCGAAGGCCCAGCACATCAGTGGATTGCCCCAGTCGTGCGAGGCGGGTCCGGAGAGCGACGCGCGCAACGAGCAGCTGGAACAGACAATGGTGGTGCCCAAAATCGCCGAAGCGGTCAACACCGCGCCGGAGTACGCGCCGCTGCGACGCGCCTTCCTGGCCCGCATCGTGGCTCAGTGGATCCGCAAACGGCACCAGGAAGGCCACAGCACCTCCTTCGACAAACTGATCGACTCAGGAGACCTGGGCCCGGCCAAACTCCAGGGCGATTGGCGGCCTCGGCAGGTGTTCGACAGCTATGTCCACTCCATCGAAAGTGGGGAGTTCACGTACAAGCAGACCACGCAGGAAGGCGACACCACGATCACGTCCACGATGGTGTTCGGCGGGGTCGACTTCAGCAAGCTGAACACCACCCCGATCAGCGCGGCGCAGATGAACAGCATGCATCCGCAACTGCCGCAGACGGTGAAGGCATCGAAGGACCACCCCGCCTCCGACCCGAACGGGTCCATCTGGCTGGGCGAGACGGCCACATCACCGCCCAGCAGCCTGTGGTCCAGGACCTCGGACGCGATCCGTGAGTTCGCGACCGGCCGCACCGGCATCCTGATCCTGCTCCTTGGCGCGCTGGCGGTGGTCACCTTCGGCATCCGCAGCGGCTCCGGCCGCGGACAACAGACCTCATGAGCCGCGGGCCCGCACCCATCCCGGTGCGGGCAGAGCCACGAGGCCGTTGAGGCAGCGTCATCACGGACACTCTCGGAACGCCGACCGAACTGGTCACACCCGACACAACGACGGTCCCGGGCGCCCATGCCAACGACCAGCGCGCGGACGGCGGGCCCATCCGCTTGCATGTCGCAGCGAACCTGTCAGCCAAGTACAAGATCCAGCTGCCGCCGCACCCGCCGAGGAGGCCGTGCGGGACGCACTCTCTGGAGTCTGGGAGTGCGTGACCCAAGAGCCGCCTGGCGGCATAACAGCCCTCCCCTTGCTCCTCCTCCACGGCCCGGTTCTCGTATAGCTGACGCTGCCCGACAGGTAGCAGAACGTAACCGTCTGGCCACGGTTCCGCGCAATCCCCCCGATGTCTGACCTGTACTCGCCATGATGTGGCGATCATCGGCTTGGGCAAGGGAGTGCGCGTGCGGCAGGACTGGGAGCCGGAGGACCTGATCGAGGTCTGGACGTTGCTCGAAGACGATACGAAGAAGCTGCGGAACAAGTCCGGTGCGAACCGGTTGGGCTTCGCGATGCTGCTGAAGTTCTTCGAGGTCGAGGCCCGGTTCCCGGAGTCCGACAAGGAGGTTCCGGCCGCCGCGGTGGCGTATGTGGCCCAGCAGGTGAAGGTGCCGGCGCAGGAGTGGGCGTCGTACGACTGGCAGGGCCGGGCGGCTACCCGTCACCGGGCGGAGATCCGTGAGGCGTTCGGCTTCCGGGAGTCCACCGAGCAAGACCAGGAGAACCTGGCCGAGTGGCTGAGCGCGGAGCTGTGCGGGGTGGAGATGTCCCGGGACCGGCTGGCGGAGGCGGTGGTGGCGCGGTGCCGCAACGACCGCATCGAGCCGCCCGCGCCTGCCAGGGTGCGGCGGCTGGTGGCGAAGGCGGCGCGGGACTTCGATGCCCGGTTCTGCCGCCGGACCGTGGACCGGCTCTCGCATGCGACCCGCTCCCGGCTGGAGGACCTGCTCGACCCGGGCGAGGGCGAGGAGGGGGCCGGGGAGGCGGGGAGCGTGGGCGGCGGGCGGTCGTTCTTCACCGAGTTGAAGGCGGACCCGGGGGCGCCGGGGCTGGAGAGTTTGTTCGCGGAGGTCGACAAGCTTCAGCGGGTGCGCCGGCTGGAGATGCCGGCGGACTTGTTCGCGGACGTGTCGGAGAAGCAGGTGGACGCCTGGCGGGCGCGGGCCTCGAAGGAGTACCCGGCGAACATGGCGCGGATGCATCCGCCGATGCGCCTGACGCTGCTGGCCGCGTTGTGCCACGTGCGGCACACCGAGATCACCGATGCGCTGGTGGAACTGTTCACCCAGCTCGTGCTGAAGATCAACACCAGGGCGGAGCGGAAGGTCGACAAGGAGCTGACGGACGAGCTGAAGAAGGTGCGGGGCAAGGAGGCGATGATGCTGCGGGTCGCCGAGGCGTCCTTGGCCCAGCCGTCGGGCACGGTCCGCTCTGTGATCTTCCCGGTGGTCAGTGAGAGGACGCTCAAGGCGCTGGCGGCGGAGGCGGCGGCGAACGAGGCGAAGTACAAGGCCCGGGTGCGTACCGTGCTGCGGTCGGCCTATTCCTCGCACTGGCGCAGGATGCTCACGCCGCTGCTGCGGGCGTTGACGCTCAAGTGCAACAACACCGCCTACCGGCCGGTGATGGACGCGATCGACCTGCTCCAGCGGTATCTGGAACAGCCCATCGCGAAGGAGGGGGCGTTCTTCGACGCGGCCGAGACGGTTCCCTTGGACGGGGTGGTGCCCGACCAGTGGCGGGCGGCGGTGGTCGACGACAAGGGACGGGTCGAGCGGATCCCGTATGAGCTGTGCGTGCTGGTGGCCCTGCGCGACGCGCTGCGGCGCCGGGAGATATGGGTGGTGGGGGCGAACCGGTGGCGCAATCCGGAGGACGACCTGCCGCAGGACTTCGAGGAGAACCGGGACGTGCACTACGACGCGATCCAGAAGCCCCTGGACGCGGGGGTGTTCATCGCGGCGCTGAAGAAGAAGCACCGCGAAGCCCTGGACCGGCTGGAGAAGGCGCTGG
This sequence comes from Streptomyces sp. G-G2, assembly GCF_030063135.1. Lineage (GTDB taxonomy): Bacteria > Actinomycetota > Actinomycetes > Streptomycetales > Streptomycetaceae > Streptomyces. The sequence goes on along the minus strand of NZ_JASISO010000030.1, from coordinate 85,013 downwards.
TGGAGGACACCACCGGCGGCGTGGCGATCGTGAAGAGGAACGGCGAGGGGTGGATCAAGGTCTCGCCGCGGCCCAAGCAGGAGGAGCCGGAGAACCTGACCGCGATCAAAACCGAGGTGCAGAGGCGATGGGGGACCATCGACCTCCTGGACATCTTGAAATATGCCGAGTTCGATACCGACTTCATCTCGGAGTTCACCACGGTGGCGACCCGCGAGAACCTCTCGCGCGAGGTGCTGCGGCGACGCCTGCTCCTAGTTTTGTTCGGACTGGGCACGAACATGGGGATCAAGCGGGTCGCGGTGACCGGCAGGCACGGCGAGTCGGAGGCCACCCTGCGCCGGGTGCGACACCTGTTCGTGAACCGGGGCAATATGCGCGCCGCGCTGGTGAAGCTGGTCAACGCGACCTTCGCGGTGCGTGAGGAGGGGTGGTGGGGCAGCGGGACGGCGTGTGCCTCGGACAGCCGCAAGTTCGGCGCGTGGTCCTCGAACTTCATGACGGAGTGGCACCAGCGGTACCGGGGACCGGGGGTGATGATTTATTGGCACGTGGAGCGGAAATCGGTGTGCATCTACTCCCAGCTGAAGTCCTGTTCGGCCTCCGAGGTCGCCTCGATGATCGAGGGCGTGCTGCGGCACTGCACCGATATGGAGGTCGACCGGCAGTACACCGACACCCACGGCGCCTCGATCGTGGGGTTCGCGTTCGCGCACATGCTGGACTTCCGGCTGATGCCGAGGCTGAAGAACATCGGGCGCGCCCGGCTGTACCGGCCGGCCGCCGGTGAGGACGGGAACTGGCCCACGCTGGCGCCGGTGCTCTCCGGGAAGACCATCGACTGGGACCTGATCGCCCAGCAGTATGACCAGATCGTGAAGTACACCACCGCCCTGCGGCTGGGCACCGCCGAGGCCGAGCAGGTGCTGCGCAGGTTCACCAAGGGCGGGCCCAAGCACCCGACCTATCAGGCCATCGAGGAACTGGGGCGGGTCGTGCGCACGGCGTTCATCTGTGACTACCTCAGCGACGAGGAGATGCGCAAGGAGATCCACGAGGGCCTGCAGGTGGTGGAGAACTGGAACTCGGCCAACGCGGACTTCTTCTATGGCAAGGACGGCGACCTGACGGGCGATGACAAGGAGAGCCAGGAGGTCTCCATGCTGGCCCTCCACCTCCTCCAGAGCAGTCTCGTCCACGTCAACACGCTGTTGATGCAGCAGGTCCTGGCCGAGCCGAAATGGGCCGACCTGCTGACCGAGGCCGACCGCCGGGCTCTGTCCCCGCTGTGGTGGACGCATGTGAACCCGTACGGGCGATTCGAGCTGGACATGACGCGCCGTCTGGACCTGGGCCCGGTCCCGGCCGCCGATGGCGAGGCGGTGGGTGAGGCGGGGTCCGCCGAGCAGATGCCCGCCGGGTGAGGGAAGGACCCGGCGGAGCCCTCGGGAGGGTCAGCCGAGATACAGCCGGAAGGGATAGCAGGACCACTTGAGGCACTGGCCGAGCTGGGTCTGTACGGCGAGGCGCTGACCGCCGCGGGCTTCTGTGTCGAGGTGAATCCGGATGACGAGAAGACCCTGGCGGTGCGGGTGTCCGCCGCGGCGGTGTAGCCCGTCGGCTCTACGCTCGATGCCGAACCGTCCCGGTGGCTCCCCCTCCCTGCCGCCGGGACGGTTTTCGCCTGTTCGGTGGTGCCTCTCGCACCTTGCCCGTGGGTCGGTCGTTGGTCGGTGCGGGGGCTGAGTGGCGAGGAGATGCCGGTGGGACGGGATGCAAAGCGGGCGAAGCAGGCCCGGCGTGACAAGCGCCGGCGCGTGGCCGGTAGCGATACAGACGTACCGCCGTGGTTCGAGGCTGCGATGAAGGAGCGCTGGGAGGCGTGGGACCGGGCGGTGGCGGCCGGGCTGATGGAGGAGGGGGCGGAGACGAAGTACCACTTCACCCCGGACGGCAAGGTGCTCTCGGTCGCGGTCGGCAAGAGCGGGCAGCTGCTGGCCAATGGTGAGCGGCTGACTCCGTCGGCAGCCGACCGGCTCCGCGTCGAGATGCCGTTCCTGGCGCAGATGGTCACCTTCTACGAGAACAACCAGGCCGCCGGGCGCGGCCTGGAAGGCGGCCCCGAGGACGGGGTGACGATGCTGGAGCCGCCGCGCGGCCCGGACCCGATGCCGCCGGTCGATGAGGCGGCGATGGCCAGGGCCCGGACCGGGATCGAGGCCCTGGTGCGGCAGGGCAAGGTCTCCGAAGCGGTCGGCGCGATGGTGATCCCCTCGCAGCGCGGGGTGCTGGTCGCGGTCGGCGGCGTCGACGGCGAGCTGTACGTCAACGGCAAGGCGTTGACCGAGCAGTGGGCGACGCGGCTGCGCGAGGATCTGCCGGACATCGCCTCGGACGTGGCCAGGCTTCAGGCCATCCGGGCCCAGTGGCAGGACGCGCCGCCGGCGGACCGCTCCTTCGAGCTGGGGGCCTGCACCGATCCGAACTGCCACGGAGTGCACTGACATCCCCGGCCCCAGGGGCCGGGCTGCGGTGGGATCGGTCGAACCTGTGGCCGCCGCCGTCCACATCGGGTGATCATGGCGGGGTTGGCGCTCTCGTGGGAGGAATTCGTTCATGTCCAGGAAGTCACCGGCCCGCCGTCTGCTGCCCGGCCCGGAGCGTGACGAGGTCGTCGCCGGGCTCAAGGCCCAGTACGAGGCGGGTACCTCGATCCGCGCGCTCGCCCAGTCCAGCGGCCGTTCCTACGGTGGGGTCCACCGTCTCCTCGCCGACGCCGGGGTCGTGTTCCGCTCGCGCGGGGGCGCCCAGAGCCCGGCGGGTGAAGAGTGATTCCCGGTCTCCATCGGCGAAAGGGCGGTGCCCCGCTGCTCGGCGCCCGGCGTCCGGGTGAGCAAGGGCCGTTCGGCAGACGGGCGGACGCCGGGGAACCGGCCGGCGGCGCGGTCAGCGCGGCCGTGTCAGCGGGTCGGTGTTCGGTGGAAGGGCCAGCTCGTGCCCGCACGCGTAGCGCACCACCCGGTCCAGCGGCTTGAGCACCGTCTCCCCCAAGGTGGCGCACTGGGGGCAGGCGGCGGTGTTCGAGCGCAGGTAGGCCGAGTGGAAGGCGGTCCACTGGGTGCGGGTCAGCTCCCGCCGCGCAGTCACCCTTGCGTCTCGGCGTCGATGTCGTACCAGTCCTCGGCGAGCAGTCCGGCGTGCGAGGGCTGTACCCCTGCCTGGACGGTGCTGCCCGCGGTGACGAACCGCAGGTGGGCTTCGAGGACGCGGTCCAGGTTGTCGGGGGTGATACAGGCCGATTCGGGCTCCAGGTACACGTACTTGCCGCTTTGGATCCAGCTGCGGCGGGCCATGCGACGGCCCTCGTGTTTCATCAGCTCCAGCGCCGCGGAGAAGTCCATACCGGTGAGCGTAACGCGTTGCTTACCTGCCGTAACAGGCTTCCGGTGAGGACTGTGGCGGTGTTCGGGAGGTGCCCGGCGGCGGCAGCATCGGCCGGACGTTGGCACGCCGCCGGGCCCGTCCAGTCTCCCCTACGCGCCCGGCGTCACTTCACGGAGGGCGCGTTCGGCCGCCTCCCGCATCGCGGGCAGGGGCGCGGGGTGGTGGCCGGTCTGGAGTTCGACTTGCCGGGCGGCTTGGTGGCAGAGCATGGGCAGGCCGCCGATGACGGGGCTGCCCGCCCGCCGGGCGGCCTGGGCGATCGGGGTGGGCCAGGGCCGGTAGACCACGTCGAGCAGCGTGTTCCCGGCGGCGGGCCACAGGGACGCGAGGGGGTCGGCGGCGGCGGGCGGGAGGGCGGAGACGACCAGGCCCGCGTCCAGGTTGCGGGCGGCCTCGTTCCACGGCCGGATGCGCAGGGCGATGGCGATGCGCTCGGCCGCTTCGGCCAGTTCGCCGGTCCGGTCGGGGTCGCGGGCGATGGCGGTCACCTCGGTGCAGCCGAGCGTGTTCAGGACGGCGAGGGTGGTGGCGGCGGTCGCGCCCGCCCCGAGCACGCAGGCCGATTCCACCCGGGTGACCCCGCAGTCAAGGAGGGCTTGGAGCATCCCCTCGACGTCGGTGTTCTCGCCGAGGAGCCGGCCGCCGCGGACGGTGACGGTGTTGGCGGTGCCGGTGGCCACCGCGGTGTCGGAGACCTCATCGAGCAGGGGCAGCGCGGCGCGTTTGAGGGGCATGGTCAGCGACAGCCCCGCCCAGCTCCCGTCCAGCGAGGCGAGGAAGGAAGGCAGCTGGTCAGGGGTGCAGTCGATGGCGCGGTACGTCCAGTCCAGGCCCAGCTCCCGGTAGGCGGCGTGGTGCAGCACCGGGGAGAGGGCCTGTCCGATGGGCGAGCCGAGGACGGCGAGCTGCTTCATCGCGGGGGCCATTCCTACGTGGGGAGTTGGTGGTCTGCGAAGGAGCCGCCCGTGAAGCGGTCGGTGAGCGGCCCGGGGTCGGGGTGCTGGCCGGCGTTGTCGGCGCTCTGGTAGCCGAGGGTGTCCCACCCGGTGCGGGGCCACCAGCGTTCGGTGTTGCCGGAGGTGGCGTACACGGTGAGGAAGGGGCTGGGCAGGGGCTGGGTGGCGGCGGCGTAGAGCAGGGTGGTGGCGTCGCGGGGGCTGAGCCAGGTCGCCCGGTGTCGGGGTTCGCTGGGATGGGTGCGGTAGCTGCCGATGCGTACGGCGACGACCTCCATGTTGCCTTTGTGGGCGTAGAGGTGGCCGAGGGCCTCCATGGCGGTCTTGCTGACGGCGTAGAAGCTGTCCGGCGCCAGCGGCGCCTTCTCCGGCGGCCCGCCGGTGGGGTTCATGCCGGTGACGTGGTGGCTGCTGGCCAGCACCACGCGTGGCACCTGCTGGCGGCGGGCCGCCTCCAGAATGTGGTGGGTGGCGGTGATGTTGTGCTCCACCATCTCGGCGAAGGGCCCCTCGTGGGTGACGCCCGCGAGGTGGATGAGCGCGGATATCCCGGCGGCGGCCTTCTCGGCCGCGTCCTGGTCGCGCAGGTCGGCCTGGACGAACTCGGCGCCCGCGGGCGGCCCGGCAGCCGGTGGGCGGCGGTCGAGCAGCCGCAGCGCGATGCCGTGGGCGGCGAACTCGGCGGCGAGGCGGGTGCCTATCTCCCCGCTGGCGCCGGTGATCAGCCAGGTCACGGCCGGTGGTGGAGCATCGCGGCCACACCGTCGTCGCTCGCGGTGTAGTTGATGCCGCGCAGGACGGCGACGGGGGCGCCGCGGCCGCGCTGGCCCAGGATGATCCCGGCGGCTGCGGTGATCAGGTCGGTGAAGGTCTCTTCCTGCCGCTTGCCGTCGTGCTCGGTGACCCTCAGCGGGCTGATGCCGGCGGCGCCGATGGAGATGACGGTTGCCCCGCGCCGGTCGGCGCGGCCGTCGGAGTCCGCGATGACCACGGCGATGTCGGCGCCGGTGTACGTGATCAGGGCGTCGCGCAGGGCGCGGGCGGAGGCGTCAGGGTCCACGGGCAGCAGCCAGGCGCCCTCGCTGCCGGCGCGGTCGATCCCGGCCGAGGTGAGCTGGTAGCCCAGGGTGTGCCGGGCGATGATCGGGCCGCGCTCGGTGGCCAGGAAGTGCTCGGTGGAGTTGTCGAGGATGAGCTGGACGATCTCGGCCGGCTTTCCGGTCTGGGCCGAGATCTCCACCGCCTGGGGCGAGGGCGTGACGCCGGCGAGGTCGACGTACCGCTTCTCCGCGATGGACACGACCTTGGAGGCCACCACCACGATGTCCCCGTGGTGCAGGCCGGTGCCGGTGCGGGTGATCACGTCGGTGATGGCGCCGGCCAGGTCGTCGCCGGGGTGGAGTTCCGGGAAGGGCTCCAGGGCGAAGGCGGAGAAGCCGGAGGTGGAGGCGGCGGTCATCACGAAGCTCCTGGCGGGGTGAGGGCGGTGTGCAGGCGGGCGTGCGCGGCGGCGAGTTTTCGGGCCCGCTGCGCCGTGGTGGCGTCCTGTCCGCTGGTGAGCCAGTCGCGGACGCGGAGCAGATAGTGCGGCCACAGCTGGCGGGCCGCCTCGGATGCCGGGATGCCGGAGTTGACGGCGTGCCAGGCGTCCGCGGCGGGCAGCGGCCAGGGACGTTCATCGTATCCGCCCAGGGGTGGGGCGAGGCCGTCCAGCGTGGTCAGCATGGCCTGGAGACGGCCGGGTTCAAGCACACGGTCGGCGGCCCGGTACACCGCCGCGTGGAGCCCACGGGCGGGCGGCGGGTTCCATACGGCGGTCAGGTGCAGCAGCACCGGGACGGCCTGGTGGTAGATGTCCGGCAAGTGGGGGAAGGACCCGGCGTGCCGCTTGGCCTCATCGAGCCGGACGGAGGCGAGGGGGCCGAAGCGGGCGGCGGTCAGCAGCAGGAAGGCGTCGATGCCGTAGCCGTCCACGCACGCCGACAGCTCTGTGGGCAGGGTGTCGGCAGCCCGCAGGGCGGCGGCCAGCACCTCACGGGAGAGGGCGAGGTCTCCGGCCAGCGGCTGGGGCACGTCGTGGCCGGTGGCGGCGGCGATCAGCGGCCGGGCGAGGTGGTTGGTGAGGTTGGCCTCGTCCCAGTGGCGCGGGTAGTCGGCGATCGCCAGGGCCGCGCCGGACCGTACGCGCTCCAGCAGGGCGCGGTAGACGGCCGGATCGGGGTTTCGGGTATCGGTGTCGGCGATCAGCACCGCCTGGGCGCCGGTGGTCTCCGGCCGGCGGGCGGCGGCCAGGATCTGGGCTCCCTTGCCCCGCACCAGCCCCGTCAGGGCGACCTTGCGGGCCCGGGTCGGCGTGGCGGTGAAGCGACGGGTGGTGTCCGGGGTGTCGGAGGTGTCGGCGTGGATGATGACCGCCTGTTCGTCGCCGAGGGCGGCGTCCACCGCGGTGGTGACGGCGGCGATGGTGGCCGGCTCGTTGCGGCTGGGCAGGATCACGGCAACGCTCATGAGGCGGCGGCCTCCTCGGCGAGCAGGTCGGCGGCGGCCTCGGCCCCGGGGGCGTACAGGTAGTCGAACCGGTGGTTCTCCAGCGCGGTGATCAGGCTGGTTCGCCAGCGGGCCAGGGCAGCGGTGTCCAGCGGCCACACCGGCCCGTACGGCGCCGCATCCACACCCGTGAGAGGGGTGGGCAGGCCGGAGATGTAGCGGGCCAGGTTCTCGTGCAGCCGCAGCCGCTCGTTCACCGACAGCGGCACCGCGGGCGTCAGCGACGCCGTGGTCAAGCTCGGGTGGACGGCCATGCGCACGATCCGCCCCAGCCGGGCCGGGCCGGTAGCGAAGGGCTCAAGTCCGCGCTGGGGCTTGGGGGCGAGCGGTCGGTCCGGGTCGCGGATCGCGGCGGTGGGCTTGCCCGGCCACACCACCACGGCCTCGCCGTCGCCTTCGAGGACGACCAGGTCGTCACCGGCATGGACCCAGCCCCGCTCGGCGAGGGCCAGGGCGGTACTGGTCTTGCCCGCCCCCTTCGCGCCCAGCAGCAGCACCGCCCGCCCGCCGGGGGCGTACAGGGCGGTGGCGTGCACGGTGACCATGTGCTGCTGCTGGCGGGCCCGTTCCAGCGCGGTATAGGTGACGTACGCCAACGTGTCCGAGCCGGCGGCGGAGGGGGGCAGGCGTACGCGGACGGTGTGCTCGTCGGCGGTGATGCCCGCCGCCCCGACGGTGATCTCGACGGCCGCCCTCTCCACACCGGCGGCGGACGCTTCCATGTGCCAGCCGCCGGGCAGGGCCCGGCCCGCAGCCTCAGCGGCCGCGGTGTCCAGCCCGTCGGGCAGCACGACGACGGCGCAGACGTGGCCCGTGCCGATCCGGTGTGTGCTCATCCGGCCATCATTTCGAGGTCGGCCAGCAGCTGCTCGACGGGTGTGATGCGGGGCAGGTACCGGCCGGACAGCAGGTCATCAAGCCAGTCGGTACGGGCCAGCGCCGCCCGCACCAGCTTCTCGGCCTCGGCTGCCGCAGCCTCCTTGCCGGTGGTGACCTCGATGGAAGCGGGCTGGTCGTAGGGGGCGCCGTTGCGCCACAGCAGGCCGATCCGGCACGGCCCGAACTCGGCGGCGACCATGTCGGCCGCGGTGTCGGCGAGCCAGCCGCCGACCTTGCCGACGTGGTAGGCCGGGTTCTTCCCGAACGTGGCCTCGTTGCCCGCGAGGTGGGCGCCGCTGATCACCCCGGTACGGGCGTTGCCCCGGCCGACCAGGCCGTCCTCGCCGTAGTCGATCGCGGAGCCGGACAGCGTGAAGTACTGCCCGGAGAGGGGGCCGGTGCGGCTGCCCCGGGTGTTGCACACCACCTCCACCCGGCCCGGCAGCCGCTGTTCGAGCTCAGCGCTCAGCTGGCGGGCCGAGGCGGTGACGGCGTCGTCGAACTCGGCCGAGGTGGACAGGTGCCCGGCGAGCGCGGGCACGCACACCGTGACCGTCCACATCTCGCCGCGGCGCACGACGAGGGCCTTGATGTCGCTGCCCGCCCACGCGTGACGGCGAAACCAGGCTTCGGCCAGCAGCGCGAGGGTCTCCGCGGGCGTACGCGGCGCCGAGCCGACGAGGTAGGCCGTGTCGTTGGAGAACGCCCGGGGCCGCTCGGGAAGGTCTTCCAGGGACCGGGGGGCGAACCAGTGGGGGAACTTGGAGGAGTCGGTGCTCTCGTGCCGGATCTCCAAATGGACCCGGTCGAAGCCCGGCAGCACCGTGCGCAGATGGTCGACGGCGGCCTGCTCAAGGATCTCCCGTACCGGCAGCGGCCGTCCGGCGAAGGAGGTGGAGATCCGGCCGCCGAAGATCACCCGCAGCGGCCGGTCGTAGACGCCGCCGGTGTCGGTGAACGCGGCCCGGCCGCCCAGGACGGCGACCTTGTCCAGGTTGTGGTGCAGCACCGCCCCGGCCGTCTCCAGGCAGTACCGGCTGTAGCGGATGGAGGCGAGCTCGGCGATGCCGTCGGCGAGGGTGTCGGGATGGCCCACGCCCTTGCGCTCGACGACCTCGACGGCCAGTTCATGCGGCAGCGGAGTCCGCAGCCCGGACAACCCTCGCGTCGCGGTAGACATGGTCGATCACCTCCAGCGGGCGCCTGAGCGCAGACAGTGGGAACAGGCAGGGATGAACGGGTCCTTCGGCGGCGGCGTCGAGCACGGCCGCGTACATCAGGTGCCGCAGCTCCTCGTGCGTCGGGGCGGCCCGGGCGGCGCCGAGTCCGGCTTCGAGGTTCCGGCCGCGTACATGCAGGCGTCGTCCATCAGCGAGGTGGAGCACGAGGTGATGGCGGGGCGGGCCGTGGTGGTCGACGCGGGCGTCCACGTGCACCGCCCGCCCGCCCGCCAGGGTGATGTCGGCCCTGATGCGGTCCTCGGTCTCCGCCAGAGCCCGCCGGTGGACGACCGTGGCGTCCACCGTCTCGACATCGCCGGGCGTCAGCCGCAGGGCCAGGGCCAGGCCGTGGATGGCCTGCTGGTGCAGCACCCCGCCGGCCGTCGCGTAGGTGCGGCGCCAGTCGCGGAAGTAGCCAGGATCGCGCCGCACCGCCAGCAGCACCTCCGCGCGCTCGACGGCCGGCGGCCGGGCGAGCAGGCCGTCCAGGCCGGGGGCGAAGTGCGGCTGGAAGCCGACGAAGATCCGCTCATCGCCCGGTCGGGGTGCCAGGGCGGCGGGGTCGGTGGTGGCTGGCTTCTCCACGAGCACTACGGCCCCGGACACGGCGGCGTCGCGTGCTGCGGTGAGCGCGGTGGCGGGCGGGGCGGCCACCACCACCAGGTCCGGGGACATGGCGGCCAGCGCCTGCCGCCAGGAAGCGAACAGTGCGATGCCCGGCGGCAGTACAGCGCGCGGGGCGGGATCCGCGACGGCGGCCACCGCCACCCCGGGCAAGGCGGCCAGGGCGGCGAGGTGCTGGGCGCCGACCTCCCCGGCCCCGATCAGCAGCACCCGCTTCACGCCGGGCCCCCGGCCACCGTCGCTCGCAGGAACGCGGCCCCGGCGGTGATCGCATCGGCGGGGGTGTCGCGCACATGGGTCTCCAGCGCGTACGGCAGCACCGGGCAAGCGGCGGACAGCAGCGGCAAAACCTCGGCGTACGGCACGCACCCGGTGCCCGCCGGGCAGAAGATGCGCCCGCCGGTCCCGTCGGGGCGGTAGTCCTTGACGTGTACGTAGCCCACGTACGGGGCCAGAGCGCGCACCACCTCGGGTGTGGCCTGGCCGACCTCGTGGAGGTTGGCCACGTCCAGCCACAGCCCCAGGCCCTGCCCGTGGTACCGCTCCAGGACCTCCAGCAGCGGCTCCGCCGTCGCGACGGTGCACACCGGCTCGTTCTCCAGCAGCAGCCGCACCCCGGCGGTGTTCGCCACATCCAGGGCCTTGGCCAGCAGCGGGTCACCGAGCAGCTGCTCGGTCAGCTCCGGCTCGACGCGCAGGTGGGAGAAGACCCGCACCACCGGGGCGCCCAGAATCCGTGCGGCCTCGATGGCCCGCTCGATCCAGCCCAGACGCTCATCCGGCGGGACCTGGGTGGGGAAGCCGAAGCTGTCCACCCGTCCCGGCCGCGCTTCGGGCCGGCACCACTTCCACAGCGGCGAAGCCAGCGCCGCCACCGCCAGGCCCCGCTCGTCGGCCAGAGCACGGATGTGCCGCAGCCTCTCGTCGGGCAGCGTCAGCGCGTTGGCACCCTCGGCCGAGCGGATCTCCAGCTGCCCGATCCCCAGCTTCACCGCAAGGTCCATGCCCACCGCCGGATCGGGGCCGAGCTCATCGGGATTGAGTACCAGCGCGGAGGCCGGGCGTACGTCCACGGTCCATCTCTCCTTCGGTGAAACGGATAAGGCAGCGGCCCCGGCGGACATGTCCGCCGGGGCCGCGAGAGGCACGGCCGGGCCGGGGCCCGGCTACCTGCCCGTCGGGGGCGGGGGCGGCACCTCAACCGGCGGCGGCGGAGGCGGGGGCGGCGGAGGGGGCGGAGGCTGCGGCATGACCAGATCTCCCTTGTCGTCGTGGTGCACCAGGCCCGCATCCACATCAAGCGGGCGCCGGGCCATCGTCGCCGTGGCCCGGGCCGGGCAGACATCCCGTCCGCTGCCCCAAAACCGGGACAGATCCCGCCCGGTGGACAACCCTTGGACACATGACCGTCCCCCCGCCCCGGCTCGCACCCGAAGACGTACGCGCCCAGCTGCTGCGGCTTCGCCAAGGCCCCGCCCTGGGCCACCCCGGGGCCGTGACGGCCCTCAGCGACCAGCTCCGGGCGCTGCTGCTGGCCCGCCAGCCGCCGCTGTCCCGCGCAGGCAGCGAGACCACGCGCCTGGTCGCGGCCCTGCGAAGGGCGATCGACGCCTTATCCCCGCACGAGCGCCGCTACACGGCCACCGACTTCAATCTGCTGCCCGAGCACTCCTGGCCCCACCTCACCGAACGGCAGGAATCCCTCGCCCGCGTGCTGGGCTGCTCGGCCAAGACGGTGCGCCGCCACGCCGGACAGGCACTGGACACCCTCGCCCTGCTCATCTCCGACGGCAGCTACCTCACCGAACCACCCCCGCCGGCCGACGACGCACCCGCCCCGACCGCGACCGGGGCGTCCGAGACGGCGGGCCGGTTCTTCGGCGTCACCGCCACCTCCCGCGTCGACGTAGTGTGCTCCGCCCTCCCCAAGGGCACCGACCGACAGCGCCCGGGCGACCCGCTGTACGCCCGCTACGCGGGCTTCGCCGACCTCGACGCCCTGTTCTACGTACGCGTCCGACTCGCCCAGACCTTCCCCACCGCCACCATCCGCGACTTCCACCCCGGCGAGTACTACAGCGCCGAACCCGACTGCCTGATCGTGCTCGGCGCCCCGCACCGCAACACCGCATACGCCGACTTCGGCCCGCACCTGCCCTGCCGCTTCACCCCGCCCCCGGACGCCGCCATCACCTTCCCCGGACACGGCGACATCCGCCTCACCCCCCTGTGGGCACCCGAGGGCGAGCTGCTGGCAGACCTCACCGTCATCACCCGCCTCACCCTCGGCCAGGGCACCACCGTCATCCTGCTCGGCGGCTGCCTGACCCTCGGCGTCCTCGGCGCCGCCAAATGCCTCCTCAACGGAGAACGCGGCCGGCGCAACACCGCCTACCTCAACAACCTCGCCCCCGGCGGCGACCTCATCGCCGTCATCGCCACCCGCAAGATCGGCGGCATCACCGACACCACCGACCTGACCGCCACCGAACCCCTGCTCCTGCTGACCCGCGACACCACCGGCGGCTTCACCACCCGCCTGGACAACACCGCCCGCTACACGGGCAGGTGAATCCGCTCAGGCCGGACCACAAGCTTCCGGGCCCGGGACCCCGACGCTGCTCTACTGAGAAGGACGCGCAGATCAGCCCAGGTCGGCCAGCGCCGCCCGGAACTCCTGGGCGGCCAGGACCACCGAGCCGGGCACGGTGCGCCGGGTGCCCTCGGCCCTGTTGCGCGCCACCGTCTCGACGGCCGTGCGCATCCGCTTCTGCCGGTGCCGGTCCACCGCTTCGGCGAACCCGCCGGGCGCCTCGCGCCGGTCGACGACGCCGACGACCGCTTCCCCGACCGCGGTGTCCGTGCCGTACGTCTCGACCCGAGTCCAGCCCTGCGAGCGGGCCGCCGCGCGAAGGGCGGAGCGCAGCAGATCCAGCCCGCCCAGCTCCCGCACCTCGCGGCCGGTCAGCCGCAACTCGTAGGCACCGCCATAGCCGCCGCCGTCCGGCGGGCAGGTACGGGCCAGCAGCGGCGGCAGGACGGCGACCAGGCGCTGATGACGCGGATCGCTGGCATGGGACGGCATGGCCGTGAGCGTACCGGGAAGCGGGTCACCGTCTACGGGCGGCCGGATCCTGGGCGGCGACGTGACGGGCGACGGAGTCGACCCCGGGAGTGACCGCGGTGATCCGGTCGGCATAAGCGCGGTACGCCTTCCGCCCGGCCGGGGCCCCGCCGCCGGCGAGGGCGGCGCACTGCTTCAGCGCGGCCTGGTGGAGCGCGAGCGGTGCGGTGACGCGCACCGAGTAGCCCTGTCCCCGGCGGATGGTGCGGCCTCTGTGCAGTGCCTCGCGGACGGCGGTGTCCCGGGTGTCCTGGAGGAGGTCGGCGAGCAGGCCGGGCATGTCGAGGACCACCGTGGTGCTGGGCTCGGGCTTGTCCTGCCCGGCGTCGACGGTACCCTCCTGCGGCTCGCCGGCGCCCGCGAGGTCACGGGCGCCGGCGGCGTCCAAGACGCGGCGGATCGTCTTGGGCGCGACGCCGAACTGCCGTGCCAGCGCCTTGACCGCGGCGCCTTCCCCATAAGCCTCGATGACCTTGGCCGTCTCCTCCTCATCGAGAGACGCCGGGCGGCCGAGGGTCTTGCCGGAGGCTTCGGCGGCGGCCACGCCCTCCTTGGTGTTCTCCGAGATCATGTCGCGCTGGAACTCCAGGACCCCGGCAAGCATCGTCACGAACAGCTTGGTCTGCGGGTCGTCGGCCGCCAGGTCGAAGCCGGACCACGCGCCGGCGGCGATGTACAGGTGCAGACCGCGCCGCTGGAGGACTTCCCGGATCTGGATGACGTCCTTGGTCGAGCGGAACAGCCGCGCGGCATCCGCGATACGAATGGTGTCGCCGACCGCCGCCTCATCGAGCAGCCGACAGAACCCGGACCGGTTGATCGCGTAGACGCGGGACGAGGTGGCCGGGTCCTCGTACTTACGTGCGCCGGACTTGAGCAGACTATCCAGAGTGTGAAGTTGACGGGCATTGGTCTGCTTGTCAGTTGAATGCCGCAGATACAGACGGTCTGTCACACACTCTCCCCTTTTTGTCGTCCCGGCGGGAGCCGGAACGCGACAGTAAGGGGGCGGAATGGGGAGGCGCAAATGTGGAGTGGAGCGGATTGGATCGACACCCCGAAATGCCCCGGTATGTTCGCCTCTCGCCAATGGATCGACGGTCGGGGGCGTAAACGGCCGATTCCGCCCCCACTCCCCATTCGACCATGCCGACTGGCATCACCACTGAACGTAGCGGCGACTACCCTGCGCTACTTGTCGGGCAGCGTCAGCTATACGAGAACCGGGCCTCCACCATGAGCAGTCGGTCCCGCCGCCTGGATCGATCCCCTGACCAGCGGCGATGTTCCTCCGGGGACGGGTGCGGCTGTGAAGAATCTGGGGAGGATGAGGGCCCGTTGCGGAGCGGCTGGGGAGGATCGGCTGCACAGACGTGCAGCACGGCGGAAAAGCCGAAAGGTTGATCGCCGCAGGTCAGAGCCTATCGAGTCGTTTTCCGCACGTCAGCGGCGTGAGGGCGACCACTTCAAGGAGATCTCCTCCTGCGCCGCCATTTTGTTTGCACCCACACTCGTGGGAACCATCTACGGCATGAACTTCGCCAGCATGCCGGAGCTGAGCGGGCACTTCGGGTATCCGTTCGCGATTCTGCTGATGACAGTGGTCTGCGTGAGCCTGTACGTCATCTTCAAGAAGCGCGACTGGCTGTAGCCGGCACATCAAACTGTTGATCGAATTAGCTCTTGTGAATCCAGGCAAGCGCCCCGTCAAGCCCCTGGGGGAAATCTGGGGATGGGCTTCGCCCTGTTGTGCAGACATCCGTGAACAGCTACTTGGCGCGATCATGCGTTGTTCGCACTCCACTGGGCTGATAGGGCCGAGTGCGAGATGGCGGCGTCGTTGTCGTACCAAGCGTGCGAGGCGTACCAGGGATGCCAGAGAAGCACGGCCATGCCGGCTTCAGCGCTCCTCAGCCACCGTTCGCCGTGCAGCACCTCGCGCCCGACGCCGGCGAGGAGCGACTTCGCCCTTGCCTTGCCGTAGCTCGATCCGACACGTCCCGCGGACCGGTGCGGCGCCGTGCTCGCGGCAGGCCTCGGCGAACGGCGTCGACGCATATCGCGCGCCTCGGTCGGAGTGGCACACAGCGTCGTCGACCGAGCCGCCGCGGGTGGCAACGGCCGCCTCCAGGGCGTCGACGAGCCTGTGGGCGCGCTTGCGCTCGACCATGGACCAGCCAAGCCGCTGGCCGCAGCGGTTCGACCGCGTCCCGCGTGAACTCACCCGAATATCCGGCCAAACCCACCAGCACGCTCCCACCAGGACGCTCCCTCCGGGATCCCACGATTCGACCCTCGACGGGTGTCCACAAACAGGGAAAAATCGCCACACGCACCCGGCACCTACGGCCTGGGCGCCGCCACCTGCCGACGAGGTCCTTCAGGACCTCGGTTGACGGTGCCTCAGATCGATGTGAGAGATTGTCACTCCTCTTATGAAGAACTGATTGACGGATGGTGGCGAGAGAGGTGGCGGATGGCTGACGCAGGGGCGAAAGGCCATGTCAACCCGCTTCTGTGACCGCCGGGTTGGGCGTATGCGGCGCCATAGCGGGCGTCCGAGGGCGCGAAGATCCGGTGATAGCATCCCGACATCTGTGATCTTGATCCATTTTGACCACAGATGCTGATTTGCGATCGGCGGCATGCTCTCCGCGTAACAGCAGGTGAACCGTGCCGATCAGCTGTGTCGCGGGTCCCCGCGAGATGTATCCGCAGCCGTCCGCACGCCACGCGCCGGGAAAGGTTTCCATGAATCGAGACGCACTTGTGTGGTGCTTGGTTGCGGTGGCGGCGATAGCCGTTGTCGCGGTCGTGGCACTCGTCGCCCGCAACAGAGCGCTGGGGGCGAAGAAGCAGCATACCGAGGCCGAACTGAGGCACCAGCTCCTCACGGCAGACAGCTACCTGCACTCGTCGCGCGCCGAGCTGCAGAGGTTCCGCAACGAGCAGGACGCCACGCTCCGCGAAGCCAAGGAAGCGGCGGAGGAGAACACCAAGACCGTCCTCAAGGGTGCCGCCAGCTTCCTGCAGAGCCTCGCGGCCGAGCAGACGACACTGCTGGACGGCATCCAGCGCAAGTACGGCGGACACGCCGTCCTCAGCGACCTGTTGGACGTCAATCACGCCAACGCCCAGATGGCGCGCAAGGCCCAGGGCATCGCCGTCATGTGCGGTGCGCCGCTCGGCCGTCGCAACAGGCCCGCCAGCGTCTACGACGTGGTGCGCAGCGCCCAGGGCCAGATCCGCAACTTCCACCGGGTCGCCATCATGCAGCAGACCGGTCTCGCCCTGAAGGCGTCAGCGGTCGCGCCCGTCGCCCTCGCCGTGGCGGAGCTGCTCGACAACGCCGCCAGCTTCTCGCAGCACGACGCGCCGATCGAGGTGACGTTCCAGCGCGTCCAGAACAACCTGTGCATCGTCATCGACGACGCCGGTGTCAGCATGAACGACGAAGACCGGCAGCGGGCGACCGTGCTGCTCTCCGGAGCGGTCGCCCCCCGTCTGTCGGAGCTCGGGACGCAGCCGAAGTTCGGCTTCCCGGTCGTCGGCCTGATCGCGCGTCAGCACGGTTTCAGGGTGGACGTCACCGGAGTCTCCCGATACGGCGGCGTCAGGGCCGTCGTCCTCTTGCCCGAGGAGCTGTGGACCATGGAGGAGATTCCGCCCGCCCAGGAGGCTCCGGTCAGCGACATCCGGCGTGCCCCCGAGAGCCGGCCCCAGAGCGCGACGTCGCGCACGATGCACGGTCTGCCCAAGCGCGGCGCACGCCAGGCGCCCATCGCGAGCGTCCCCGATCCCGACACCACCTCGCCGGCGCCGCGGACCCCGGGGGAGACGGGCCGCGCTTCCGGGCGCAGCCTGGGGGCCTTCCAGCGCGGCACGCTCTCCGGTCGCGACCTTGACGCCACCTCGTTCGAAGGGCCCGAAGACGCATGACCGCAGACCTGTCGTGGATGCTCGAGGACATCGTGCACAACGTGCCCCGTGCACGGCACGCCGTCCTGCTGTCCGCGGACGGCCTTCCTCGCGGCGCGACGGAGGGCCTGGCCGAGAAGGACGTGCGCACCATCTCCGCGGCCATGGCCGGGATGCAGTCGCTCAGCCGGGCGACGGCCCACTTCGCCGGACCGGAGGAGGACCGGCAGTGGAACCAGACCATCATCGAGTTCTCGCATGGCTGGAGCTTCCTGATCGGGGCGGGGCAGGGCTCCTACCTCGCCGCCGCGGCCGCGCCCGATGTGGACATGCAGCAGATCTCCTTCCGCATGCACCGCCTCGTCGCCCGGCTGGGCAACAACCTCACCTCGCCGCCGAGGCTGAGCTCCGAGGACGCCGGAGGTGCGCGGGGTAACACCCCCCGGCAGCAGAGCTCCCGTGACGCGGGATTCTTCCTCGGCGAGCTCGACCAGGTGATGTCCGAGGTCAGGGGTGCCCGCCACGCGGTGCTGCTGGGATCGGACGGCCTTCCCCGCGGGGCGACCAACGGGATGAGCCGCGACCTCGCGGACACGATCTCCGCGGCCATGACCGGCATCCACGCCTACAGCCGGGTCACCTCCCAGTTCGCGGGGGCCGTCGAGGACGCGCAATGGCGTCAGACGGTCATCGAGTTCCAGCACGGCTGGATCTTCCTGATGGCGGCCGGCCCCGATGCCTTCCTGGCCGCTGCCGCCGAACACGACTGCGACATAGAAGAGTTCACCACGCGGCTGCACGAAGTGGTTCCCAGACTGACCGCGTCGGCGACACAGGGGAAGGGGACAGGCCATGCCTGACGGGCCCGAACAGGATGGAGAGCTGGAACTGACGTCTCCGTTAGTTCCCCTCTTCGTGATCACGAACGGACGAGCGCTGCCCCCGGACCACGAGTACGAGCACACGACGCTGGTGACGGCGGCGGCGGCAGAGACAGGACAGGTCGCGGCGCGCACGCTATCCCCGGAAGCGTGGCAGGTCATGGACCTGGTCGCGAACGGCTTCCTGTCCGTGGCCGAGGTGGCAGGGCACACGCACCTGCCCCTGGGCATCGTCCGCATCCTGCTGGCGCAGTTGGAGGAGGACAGCCTCATCCTCGCGAGGACACCGATACCGCGCGCCGAACGTGTCGACAGAGAACTGGTCAGCGCCGTGCTCGAGGGCCTGAAGAATCGATTCGGAGCGTAACGCGTGTACCTGGATCCAGATGTCTCCCACGCGGTGAAGATCCTCATAGTGGGGCACTTCGGGGTCGGCAAGACCACCTGCATCGGCAGTCTCTCCGAGATCGAGCCCCTACGGACCGAAGAGGAGATCACCGAGGCCAGCGTGGGCTTCGATGACCTGTCGGGCACACCCGACAAGAAGACCACCACGGTCGCCATGGACTTCGGCCGGCTCACCCTGAGCGACACCCTGGTGCTCTACCTCTTCGGAACGCCCGGCCAGGAGCGCTTCAAGGAGATGTGGGAGGAGCTCTCCCGGGGCGCTCTGGGCGCGCTGGTCCTCGTCGACCCGGAGCGGCTGCACGAGTCCTTCCCCGTCCTGGACCTCGTCGAACGCTTCGGCCTGACGTACGCCATCGCCGTGAACCACTTCGCGGGCACCACGCACTACCCGCTCGACGAGGTGCGCGAGGCCCTGAACCTCAGCGCCGAGACCCCTGTCGTGGAATGCGACGTACGGGACGAGAACTCCTCGGCGCAGGCCCTCATCATCCTCGTGAAACACCTCATGTCCCAACTCGGCTAGGAGCGCAGGAATGCAACAGCCATTTGAACCGCAGGAGATACCCCCCGGCTGCCCCGCGCACGGGAACGTCCAGATGTACGGCCCCTCGTTCGGAGCCGACCCCGAGAGCCACTACGCACAGCTGCGTCTCTTCGGTCTCAGTGCGCCCGTGGACATCGCCCCCGACGTCCAGGCCGAGCTCGTCACCAGCTACGACGCCGCTCTGTACGTCCTGCAGAACCCCGCCTCCTTCGTGCGCGACTCCCGCCGCTGGAACGCCCTCAACGAAGGGCGCGTCCCGGCCGACAGCCCGGCACTGCCCATGATGGGGTACCGCCCCAACGCGCTCTTCAGTGACGGTGCGGCGCATGCCCGACTGCGTCGGGCCGTTACCGACAGTCTCGCCACGATCAACGAGCACCAGCTCATCCGGCAGACACAGCAGTCCGCCAACTACTTGATCAGCCAGTTCAGCACCGACATCCGCGGCCAGGCGGAGCTGATGGCGGAGTACGCCCAGCCGCTGCCTCTGCTGGTCTTCAGCGACCTGTTCGGCTGCCCGCCCGAGATCGGCGACCGCGTGATCGCCGGGATCAGTGGCATCTTCGAGGGAACACCCGGGGCCGACGAGGTGCTCGGCGGGGCGCTCACCGAGCTGATCGCCCTCAAGCGGCGGCGCCCGACGGCCGACCTGACGACGCGGCTGATGGAGCACCCGGCCCAGCTGACCGACGAGGAGGTGCTGCACCAGCTGGTCACCCTGCTCTCCGGTGGCACCGCGCCGCTGGCCGCGGCCATCGGCACCAGTAGCGCCCTGTACCTCGGAGAGGACTGGCAGGTCGGCCTCCCGGTCGAGGACGCGGTCTCCCAGACCCTCTGGAACTACGCGCCGATCGCCAACTACGCGGCCCACTACCCGACGCACGACGTCGAGCTCGGCGGCAGGGTGGTCCGGGCCAACGACCCGATCCTGATCTCGTTCGCCGCGGCCAACACCGACCCGAAGCTGACCCAGCACCGCGAACAGCTCAGCGCCAAGGCGCACTTGGCCTTCGGAGCGGGCCCCCACGCCTGCCCCGCCAAGGACCCGGCTTTCATGATCGCCGTGACTGCCGTCGAGGCGCTGCTCAACCAGCTTCTCGACGTCGAGATGCGTGTCCCGTTCAAGGCGCTCACCTGGGCGCCGAGCCCGTGGAGCCGCACGCTGGTCACCCTCCCGATCCGCTTCACCCCGAGGACTGTTCCCCAGTCAGCCGGGTCGGCCGGGTCGGCCGGATCGAACGCGGGTCAGGGGCCCCAGCAGCAGGCAGCCGCCTCCTCGCCGTCCAACGCCGGACCTTCGCGCACGAACCCCGGTGTCGCGCCGCAGCCCAAGGGGGGCCTGTTCAGCCGCTTCGTGGCGTGGACCAGGGGCGAGTGAGGCACGTGTGATCCTCGTAACCTTCTGAGTACTCAGTGGTAGTGGATGCTTTAACGATCATGTGGGTATGCATGGCGGCTGGTTCTCAGAAAGGAGCCGCCATCATGGGCGTTGCCACAACTCCGTCGTACGACCGCCGGGCGTCCGCCTCCCTCTTCTCCCGTCTGCGGACGGCCAGAGGGCAGGCCGACCCCTTCCCCATATACGCCGAACTCCTCTCGCGGGGTGAGGTGGTGCCCGCCCCCTGGGGCGGCTCCTTCGTGACGGGCTTCGCCGCTTGCGACCAGGTTCTGCGCAGCCGGCAATGGCTGGAGCCCGACAGGGAGTGGCGCGAGCGCCAAGGGCCCGGGACACGCTGGAACGCGCCCTCCTCACGCGAGATGAGCAACACGCTCGCCGCGCTGAACCCCCCGGACCACGCCAAGGCGCGACGGGCGGCGGGCACGTTCGACCGCGCCACCGTGGAGCACATCGGCCGCAATGTGAAGCGGACCGCGGATCGGCTCCTCGACGCCTTCACGGAGCGAATACGCACCGGCGAGGCGGACTTCTCGGAGCATGTCTGCGAGGAGCTGCCGATGGCCACCATAGGTGACTGGCTCGGGCTGCCCCAGGCCGACTGGCCCAGGCTCAGACAGTTGACGCACGATCAGGTATTCACCCAGGAGCTGCTGCCGTCGGCCAGCCAACTGGCATTGTCCGACGCGGCGACGGCCGAACTCCGCACCTACTTCATGGATGTGGTGCGTGATCGGCGCTCCCACCCCGGTGACGACCCCGTCACCCGGTGGATCCAGACGTGGGACGCCATCGAGCCCGACCGGGACAAGGCCGACGAGGCCGTCTACTTCCTGGTGTTGTTCGTCCTGCTGGCCGCCCTGGAGACCACGGCGACCCTCCTCTCGACGATGACGCTCCGCCTCGTCGAGAGTCCGGAACGCTGGGACATGATCGCCGACAACCCGGGCCTCGTACCCGGGTTCGTGGAGGAGACGCTCCGCTACGACCCGCCCACCCACGTGATCAGCAGGGTCGCCTCGCAGGACTCCGTGCTGGGAGGCGTCGAGATCCGCCGCGACGAGATGGTCCACCTCATGGTCGGGGCGGCGCACCGGGATCCGGCCAGATACAGCGACCCGGACCGGTTCGACCCTGAACGCGCCCCCGGCCACCTCGCGTTCAGCGGCGGCATCCACTACTGCCTCGGCGCGCCGCTGGCCCGCCTCGAAGCCCAGATACTTCTCCGCCAACTGATCCGGCGCCTTCCCCGCCTCTCCCTCGTACGCCCCCCGTCAATGGCGCCCCGTGTGGCGTTCCGGCGCCTGCTGAACTTGGACGTAGCACTCGCATGACAGACCCGACCCCCACCCCCGCACACGCCCGCACCGCTCCCAAGGCGATACGTGCCGAGCAGGACGGCCCCGTACTCCATGTCCGCCTCAACCCCTGGGGGCAGGAGGACACGTTGGACGCCGCGGTCCTCGACGACCTCATCACCCTGCTCGACGACCTCCACGAGAGACCCGACGTCCGGATCCTGACGCTGTCGTCACTGGGTACGGACTTCAGCCTGGGCGCCGACCGCAACGAGTACCAGGAGGCACTGGCCGCCGATCCGTCCGGAGTGGGCCTGCGGCGCATGGCCGACAAGGCGCACCGCCTGTGCCAGGCCCTGGAGAACACCCACGCGGTCACCATCGCCCGGTTGCACGGGCGGGTCATCGGCGCGGGTCTCGCCCTCGCCTCCTTCTGCGATCTGCGCGCCGGCGCCGACACCAGCCGCTTCCGCATGCCGGAGGTCGGCATAGGGCTACCGCCGGCGTGGGGCGGGGCGATGGGGCGTCTGATCTCCGAGGCCGGCGCCTCCAGGATCCGCGAGCTCATGCTCACCTGCGACGTCTTCGACGCCGACACGGCCCACCGCATCGGCCTGCTCCACCGGACCGCCCCACTCGACCAGCTGGACAAGGTGATCGATTCCTGGACCAGGCCCCTCGTCCGACGCTCGCCCGAAGCGCTCGTCCTGACCAAACGGATGCTGGCCGGCTACGCACGGGCGGACAGGACCGCAGACGTCTCCCTGCTCGACTCCCATCTCCTGGCAGCCACCCTCCACGAGCACGCGGGGGGCTGATCCCCCCGGGTTGATCAGGGCGTCCGGCCCACCGCCCCGTGCCCCGCCGGGGCATGGGCCGGCGGGGCACGGGCCGGCCGGGGCACGGGCCGGCCGGTCGCCACCCCGCCGGTACTCAGCCCCGCACCGTGAGGGTCCGCGGGGCGGCGGGGAGGTCGGCGCGGTACGGGATCAGGCCGAGTCGGCGGCGTCCGACGGTGGCGGCCACCCTGATGTGGGCCCGCGTCCGCGCGCCCGCGGGGGTGCGGACGATGACGGCGAGGCATTCGTCGCCGACCAGGGGTGTGCCGGGGTGGCGGTGAACCTCCACTCGGGGTCGCTGTCGCGTTCACCCATGCCGACGACGAACGTCTACACGCCGTCGGCCAACGGCGCCGCCAGTTGCTTCGGGGCACGTTCCAGGGCGCGGATCGCGGGGATGCTGAGCATCACGCCGATGCATACGACGCCCACGACCGAGGAGAACAGCAGCACGCGGTCCGCGCCGTAGGCGTCCGCCGCCGGTCCGGCCAGGGCCCGGCCGAGGGGGATGACCATGATGGAACCGGCCACGTCGTAGGCCGAGACACGGCTCAGGACGGCGAGCGGTATGTGGGACTGGACGCTCGTCGCCCACATCACGCCCCAGAAAGCGAACCCGCAGCCCGCCACGACCCCGGTGGCCGCGGTCAGGGCGAAGGACCAACCGAGCGCGGGAGCCAGGGGGTTGAGGGCGAAGAAGAACATCGCGCAGGCCCCCGCGACGAGCGGACGCCGCGGGCGGACCCGCATGCCGAGCAGGCCGCCGACGATCGTCCCCGCGCCGTCGGCCGAAGCGATCCAGCCGTATCCACTGGCCCCGTGCTGTTCGGTGAGCAGCGCCGCGCCCAGGGGGAGGGCCGGGCCGAAGACGAAGAGGCCGTACACCGCCCATACGGAGATGACCCCCCACAGCCAGGAACGGGAGCGGAACTCGTGCCAGCCGGTCGCCAGCCGGTGCAGCATCGGATCGTCGCTCTCGTCCCGGGCCGTGCTGAGTTTGCGCAGCGGCGCCAGGCCCAGCGCGCTCAGGGCGTACGCCGCCGCGATGACCACGAAGGATCCCGACACGTCCCAGTAGGCGACGAGGAGACCGGCGATACCGGGGCCGAGCAGGGTGCAGATGGCCTCGGAGATCCGCAGCAGCGCGTTGGCCCGCTGGATGTCCTCGGCGACCTGGGGCACCAGGCTCGCCAGGCCCGGCTGGAACATGGCGGTCGCGGCGCCGCTGAGCGCCAGCAGCGCCATGATGTGCCACAGCCGGATGTCGGTGGCGACCAGCAGGCCCGCGAGCACGAGCATGGCCACCATGCGGACCACGTCCGCGCCGACCATCATCACCTGGGGGGTGAACCGGTCGGCGAGCACGCCGCCGAACAGCACGAGCACGACGATCGGCGCCATCCACGCGGCCAGCGCGTAGCCGACGCCGCCCGCCCCGTAGCCCGCGCCGAGTACCGCGGTCGTCAACGACACCATCAGCATGCCGTCGCCGAGGAGCGACGTACTGCGAGCGGTGAAGAACAGCCGGAAGCGACTCGACCGCCACGGGCTGGCGGGGGGAGCCTGCTCCCGCAGCGCGGTTACCTCATCCATCGTCATGTCGCATCGGCCGGGTTGCGGCCGGTCCCTTCCCTGAGAATCCGCTGCTGGAGCCATGCACCGCTGCGGTCCGCCTCGGTCGGCGGGTTCTGGACGATCACGTACCGGCGCGGGGCCAGTACGCCGGGGCGGCCCGGGAGCGCGCGCATCAGCGCGGCGTGGGCCTCCCCCGGGGTGAGCGGGGTACCGCCCGCGGCGATGTACGCCGTCAGGGACCGCTCCGGCGGCGCGATCGGGGCGTCCGGGGCGACGGGGGCGTCGACGGCGACGTGTACGGGGAGTCCCTCCAGGGCCTCGCTCAGGGCCGACGCCACGACCGGCGGTGACGTCCAGGATCCGTCCACCCGGTACCACTGCGGGCCGCGTTCGACCGGCCGGATCCCGGTGACGCCGGTGAGCGAAGCGAGCGGAACGTCCTGCGTCGCGGCCGCCTCCAGAAGGCGGACGAGACCGGTCAGGAAGCCCTCCGCCTCGTCACGCTTGAACAGCGCGGGGTCGGCCCACATGCTGAGGTGCGTCACCGGCTCGGTCGCGTAGACGAAGGTCAGGACGCGGGTCGGCAGGACCTGGTCCGGACCCCAGCTCAGCTCCAGCTCCGGCCCGGCCGGGGTCCCCGTACCCGCGGTGTCCCCCGCCTCCGATCCTTGCGCGCCTTGCGCGCCTTCCGCGAGGACGACGGAGGCCACGGTGGCCGGGAGCGTGCTCACGTCGTTGAACACGACGTCCCGCGTGAACTGACTGCCACGCTCGAAGGTGGTCTCGCCGATCATCTGCCACAGGCTGAGCGCGTCGAACTGGCTGTGCCGGTAGGCGTTGAGCGCCGCCCCCCAGGCCTTCTTCAGGAGCGCGTCGAAGGTCGGGACCCGGACGTCCAGGGAGAGCAGGGCGTCCTGGGACAGGGTGTTCACCGACCGTGCGAGCCGGGGGTGGTACCGGTTGGAGGTCGGGACGGCGATGACGCACGAGGTCTGCTCCGTACGGTGGGCGATGAGCGCGCACCAGGCGGTCAGCAGCACGGTGGCCGGAAGGCCGCCCGTGCGCGCGGCCACGAGCGCCAGGGCGCGGGCGGCCCGCGCCGACCGGAGGGTGAGCTGCGGCGCCGGCGCCTCGGTGCCCTCCGCGCCCGGCTCCGCGAACATCGCCTGGGGTCCGGTGCGGATGATCCGCTCCCAGTACCGCAGTGACGCCTCGGACTTGCGGAGCCCGGCCGGGGTCGCCTCCTCGGCGGCGAGGTCGAGCGGTGTGAGCGACCCCGACGGCGCAAGCACCTCGCCCGCGAGGAGGCTGAGCCATTCCTCCTTCAGGACCGCCAGGGCGCTGACGTCGGTCACGGCGTGACTCGCCGCCATGGCCACGAAGAGGGGCGCCCCGTCGAGTGCCACCAGGGTGATGCGGAGGGGGAAGTCCCGGTCCAGCCGCAGGCGTTCGGCCCGGGCGTCACGGGCCAGCGACTCGGCGTAGACGGCGGGTTCGGCGGGGAGTTCCTCGTGGTCGAGGACCGTGACCGTGAACGTGCCCTCGGCCGCGACGACTTGCTCGCGCGGCGCACCGCCCGGGGCGGACGGGGCGGACGGGGCGGACGGGAAGGTCGTGCGCAGTGCCTCGTGGCGTACGACGAGGGCGCCCAGGGCGTCGATCGCCGCGTCCGTACGGGTTCCCGCGGGGACCGGCCACACATCGTGGATGTTGATGTGCTCCGGCCCGTCCCGCAGGATGCAGCGGATCATGTTGGCCTGGCCCATCGTGACGGGGCCCCGGCGCGCCTCTCCCCCCGCGTACGCGACGGCGAGGGTGCGTGTGCTCCTCGGGTGTCCGGGGCGGCTCATGCGGGGCACCTCGCGGACTCTTCGATCAGCGGGTGAAGGCTGGCGCGCGCACGACCCGCGCGGGTCAGCTGCTCCCAGGCGCCGGCCAGGAGGGCGAAGTCCTCCATGTCCTGCCGGGCCTCGTCGAGGAGTTGTTCGCGGCGGCCCGCGAGATCGTCGGCGGCCGTGGCGTAGCGGCCGCCGAGCGCGCGGTACGAGCGGACGAGGACATCGAGCCGTTCGGCGTTCTCCGCCCGGTCCACCTGCGCGGCGTCGCCGGCGAAACCGGCTACCGCCGCGGCGCGGACATGGCCCTCGGCGTCGAGCAGCGCGTCGCCGGCCGCCTTCGTCGCGGCGTACACGGTGTTGAGGTGCGGCCCGGACAGCAGGAACTTGGCGAACCTCAGCTGGTAGGCGAGGAACCCGGCATCGGAACGACGCTCGCCCGTATGGAAGTTGACGATGTGCCGGTTGTGCAGGACACCCGGCAGCCGTGCGTCGTGGACCAGGTGGATGAGGAAGTAGTCACTGCCGATGGTGTCGGTGGCGGGTGGCAGCGGAACCCTGCCGTAGACCTCACGGTCGAAGGCGATGTTGCACATGTCGACGCGCATCGGGCTGACGCTCATGAGGGTGGTGTGGTCGCCGGTGAACGGGGCGGTTCCGGCGCCCCGGAAGGACTCCGCGATCAGGTTCTTGCGCCAGATCTCCGGGTAACCGGCGGGCACCGAGAGGCCGATGACGTCCTCGTAGACGGCCGGGTCGAGGCGCCTGATCTCCTCGACGTCCACCGACATCTCGCCGACGAAGGACCCGCCGACCAGGGCCACCGGACGGTCCGCGCACGCGGGGTCGAGCCTGCTGCGGGTCACCAGGCCGGACACGTCGGCGGCCCGCCGCCCGAGCGCCGTCAGCTCGTGGTGGAGCGGGAAGACCGGCTCTCCGTCCAGGTACTGGTACCGGCTGTCCGAGTCGCGGCGGTGGACGGACGTACAGCCCAGGGCCTCCGCGATGAGGAAGGCCCGGTTGGTGCAGGCTCCGTAGGAGACGCGGGACGGCAGCATCAGGTCGAGCACCCGCTCGGTCTCGGCGGCGCCGGACCGGGTGATCACCTCGCGCAGGAAGGCCCGCTGCTCGTCCTCGTCGAAGTGGTGCACGACCACCCCGGGGTCGGCGGGCAGCGCCGCCACCGCCGCACGGTGCTCGGCGAGCACCGCGGCGTCGGAGGAGTCGAGGACCAGGAGGTGCACCTCGGCGCCGAAACGACGGGCGCCGTAGGCGGCCTCCTCGGCCACGGCCCTGATGGTCGCGGCGCAGGACCGGTTGGTGGGGAGGGTCAGGCAGACACGGCGCACGCCGCCTCCCCGCTCTCGTCGGTGGTGGCGGTGCCCGTGTCGGTGCCGGCGGTGGGCGTGGGGGCGTCGGTGGGCGCGACCGTGACGGTGGGCGCGACCGGCTCCTTCCACGACGTGAGGCCGAGCAGGCGGCTGCCGAGTTCGTCGAGCGTCGCCGTGGGGTACCGCTTGGACTCGTGCAGTACGGGGTCGCCGACCAGGGTCCGGTTCCAGCGCGGGGTGCGCAGGTGCCGCCAGGAGTCCACGCGGGACCGCTTCAGCCGCTCGTGCTCCTCGAGGGCGGGCATCATCGACAGGTACTGGACGGCCCGCACCTGGTCCTGGGATACGTTGCGCGCCACTCCGTGGGCGAGCAGACCGTTCCAGATCAGCAGGTCGCCGGGACGCAGATCGGGGCGTACGACGGGGTACTCCGTCCGGTCCGCGTCGGGGCGCAGGGGGTCCCGGTCGGCCGGCTGGGCGATCTTCCACTCCTCGAAGCGCCGGAACAGCTCCGGGTTGCACTGGAAACCGCCCGACTCCGGCTGGGTGTCGTTGAGGGCGATGATCCCCTGCACCCGCTGCGGCGGGACGCCCAGTGTGGTGTCGATGTCCCAGTGCAGCTCGATGTCGAAGCCGCGGTCCGTGGGCTCGATCAGGGCGCGGTCGCGGTTCTTGACGTTGGGCGGGTTGAGGTTGAGCCGGTCCTGGGTGACCCACAGCTCCTCGCAGTCCCATACGTCGACGAAGGCGTCGTAGACGCGCTGGGCCTGCCGGTTGTCCCAGAGGAGCTGGTGGTGGTAGGCCTCCACGAAGCCGTACACGTGCAGTTGCTGGTCCAGCTCGGAGCGCAGCGGCCGGTCCTCGTACCAGCTGTCCGGCCGGTCGGGGTCGAGGCCCTGGAACTCCCAGGCGAAGCCGAGGAGACGCTGCGCCACTTCCGCCGGGACGGCCTCCCGGACG
The DNA here is from genome assembly GCF_030063135.1 of Streptomyces sp. G-G2. Lineage (GTDB taxonomy): Bacteria > Actinomycetota > Actinomycetes > Streptomycetales > Streptomycetaceae > Streptomyces. The sequence goes on along the minus strand of NZ_JASISO010000030.1, from coordinate 57,234 downwards.
ATGACGTAGCCGTACGTCTGCCAGTGGGCGAAGTCCTCCTCGGACAGCACCCGCAGAGGCCGCGACTTCTTCAGCTCCCGCAGGGTCGTCTGTGCCAGGTAGGACTCGCCGTCCGCGCTGAAGTACGGCAGGTCCGAGGCCGCCCGGTGGAGATGGGGGCGGCGGCGGGGGGCGGGTGTCGTCATGTGGTCACTCCAGAAAGGGAGTCGGGAGGGGCGGTTCGGCTCAGCGGCGGGCGCGGGCGGCGCCGGGGCCGCGAGCAACCCCTCATGGAGCACCCGCCGGCCGGGGGTCCGGACGTCGGCGGCGGTGGGCGCGCAAACGGTCGAGGGGTGGGGAGTTCGGGGCAAGGGGCGGCGGGGACACGCACTTCTCCTCGGCCGGTGGACAGCAGGGGGTGACCCTCGGCGCGCGGCCGATGGCAAACGGCGGACAGCGGACGGCAGACGGCAGACGGCAGACGGCAGACGGCAGACGGCATGGACGGACGGCCACGGCGTGGCGTGGGTGCGATGACCAGGCCATTCAGCAGAATTGGTTTAGACCATAGCTGCTGTCAAGTGTCATCTCAATATGCGCAGTTGCATCGGCGCGGAGATCCGACCTCCGCCCGGGCGCGCTCGGCGGCTTGGAAGCTTTGGTCTAGACAATAGCCGCACAGGCGGATTAGTGTCCGACTGCGCAGTCCGGTCCCTATGGGGACATCAGCCGGTTTCTCCACCGCTGTGTGCGCGTTGCGGTCGACGGGCGACCACACTCGCGGACGTCGGCACTCATTCCACGTCCCCGTGGAAGCGCGCAGGCATCACCGCGACGACGCCGCGGTGAATTCGTCCCGCCCCCATCCGGCCGACACCTCTACTGTTCGCCCACGCCCAGAGGGAGCTGTTTCCATGAGCACACCCAGCACCGCGGTCCTGCCGGACGGCGGCCTGAAGAGCCCAGGTGCGGGCCTGATCACGCTGGACCCGGTCCGGACCGCCCTCCTGCACGGACTGGGCGAGCTGCTCACGGGGCTGGCCGTACGGCTCTCCGCACCCGAGGTCGTCGGACCGCCGCTGCTGTCCGCGGAGGGCTTGGCGCGGCTCGACTTCTTCCGGAACTTCCCCCACCTCGGTGTCGCCGCCGGCCGTTTCGCCCCGGACGCGCTCGACGGGCTCGCCGCCGGTGAGGCGCCGGGAGACCTGCCGCTGCGGCCGACCGGCTATCTACTGCCGTCCGCCACTTGTTACGGGCTGCTGCTCTCCCTGGAGGGCAGGGACGTCGGCGAGGAAGGCCTCCGCCTCTCCGCCGTCGGCCGTTGCTTCCGCAATGAGACCCACTACGACGGGCTGCGCCGCCTGTGGGGCTTCCACATGCGAGAGGTCCTCTACCTCGGCACCAAGCAGGGCTCCCTCGAACACCTCGACCGGGGAGCCGAGTTCATCCTGGAGGCCGCCGCGCGCCTCGGGCTGGAACTGAACAGGGTCGTGGCCGACGACCCGTTCTACGACAAGGGCGGTTCCCGGGCCCGGCTGATGGCCCTGGACCCGGTCAAGCACGAGTTCTGCGCCCCCGACGGCACGGCCATCGCCTCCGTCAACCGGCACCGCAACTTCTTCGGCGAGCGGCTGGACATCCGCGCGGGCTCGGCGGGTCCGGCGTACAGCGCCTGCGTCGCCTTCGGCCTCGAGCGCTGGGTCCACGCGATGATCCTCGCCCACGGCACCCCCGAACAGGCCCTGGACCGGCTCCGCGACGCGCGTCTCTGAGGGCGGACCCCCGGCGCCCCGCCCTCAGTTCACTCAACCACTCGCACGTCACTCGCGTGTCACTCGCACGTCACCCTCACCAGCAATAAGGAGCGACCCCTCCCCATGGAACGCATCGCCACGTGGCTGCACGAGAAGAACCCCGGCCTCGACGGCCCCATCGCCACCGACGAGGACCTCATCGAGGCGCGGCTCATCGACTCGATGGACTTCCTTGAGTTCATCGACCTCCTGGAGGAGCTGTCCGGCAGCACCATCGACCTCCAGGAAGTCACCATCGACGACTTCCGCACCCTCGGCCGGGTCCAGGAGCGTTTCCTGAGCGCCGTCCACTGAGCGTGCGCCGATGACCGACAGCCCGGTGCCTGGCCGGGACACGGCCATCGCGGTGGTGGCGACCACCCAGGAGGTCCTGGCCCACCCCGAGCTGCACGAGGGCCTGCTCGCGCCCTGGGAGCAGCGACGGCTGGCCGGGATACGGTTGCCCGGCCGCCGCGACGACGTGGTGGCGGCGCGGCTGCTCCTCCGGCTGTGCGTCGCCCGCCACACGGGTCTGACCCTGCCCGGTTCGGCCCCGGCGCAGCTCTGCCCCGGGTGCGGGCAGGCCGGCCACGGGCGCCCGTACCTACCCGGCCACCCCGGACTCGGGCTCAGCCTGAGTCACGCGGACGGTCTGGTCGCGGCGGCCGTCGGCCCGGGCGCCATCGGCATCGATGTCGAGCCCGCGACGCGCCGCCCGGGCCCCCTGCGGGTGCTGCGCCGTCTGCTGCCCGAAGCGGACCTCCGCGAGGCCACCGCCCTGGCTGATCCCGGCCCGGCACTGCTCCGGCTGTGGGTCCGCGGAGAAGCCGTGCTGAAAGCCGGCCAGGACGGCCTCGGCCTCCTTGAGTGGTCGGACCCCGAGCGCGCGGCCGTCGCGGCCGTGGCCAGCGCGGCCCCCACGCGACGGGCAGGGTACGGAAGAGACGGCCTGAGGAGTCTTTGAGCCGTGGCGTCGGGCGCCCGAAGGGCCTGTCCGCGGCGTCTGGCGCCGCGCCTCGTACGGCGTCAATCGGGTTCCGGTCATCGCCCAGCTCGTCCATGCCGACGAGGACACCGTGCCCCGACGTGATCCACCGGTTCAACGGGATCCTCCTGGCCTGCCTCGACTCTCAAGGGGCGGGAGGCTGCCCCACCGGCGCCAGCTGCTGGGCCGAGCAGGGCGGCCCGGACCGGGTTCCGGCGACCTACCGCCGGTCACAGCACTGGCTTCAGCCGTGGATCATCGACATCAGCAGCCCATGGGTCTCGGCGTCAGCGGCCACCACAAGCCCGCGGCCCGCCCGCCCGAGAGGAGCGCCGTCGATCCCGGTGACGACGCAGCCGGAGGCCCGGCACACCGCGATGCCGGCGGCGAAATGCACGCTCCCCGACAGGTCACCGCCATCGGTGACGTACGCGGCGCGCTTGCCGGCCGCGACCCAGGCCAACGCCAGCGTCGTGGACACGACCCGCGGCCGGAACCGTTCGACGAACTCGGGGTGGGCCAGCAGGGCCACGGCCCGGATTCCGGGCGCGCTCGGGAACGGCGGATCCAGGTTGACGTCCACCAGCTGGGTGGCGGGCGTGGGCGCCAGCCGCTCATCGACCCCGTCGTGCCGCACCCAGGCGGTCTCACCGTCGGTGAAGAAGACCTCGCTGCTGAACGGGTCGGCCACCGCCGCCGCTCCGTTGCGCAGCGCCACGTTGACGGCCACCAGCATGTTGCCGACGGCGTAGTTCAGCGTGCCGCACAAGGGATCCACCAACCACTGACGCACAGCGTCGGCCGCACCCCGCTGCCCGCCTTCCTCTCCGAGAACCGCGTCATCGGGCCGAGCGGCACGGATGACGCCGAGGATCGCCTTCTCGGCCTCCACATCGGCCGTGGTTGCGAAGTCCCCGGCGCCCTTGTCGATGCGGCTGAGCCGCCGGCCGTACATGGTGCGGACCACGTCCGCGCCGGCACGTGCCCCAGCTATCGCGACCTCAGCATCGTCCGGACCCGCGTCTGAGTTGATCACGCCGTGCAGGATATCGGGGCGAAGCCACCCACCCGGCGAACCCATGTGGTCACGGCACTAGAGGCCGGAGACCGCCAGGCGGGAGACGCGTTCCGCGTGGGCCGTCAGGTAGAAGTGGGCGCCTTCGAAGACCTCCGAGCTGAAGGGGCCCTTCGTGGCGGTGGCCCAGAGGGCCGCCCGGTCAGGGGTGATGCGGGGGTCCGCGTCGCCCGAGAGGGCGAGGACCTCCGCGCGCAGGAGCGGTGCGTCGGGGACGCGTTGGTAGTCGTCGATCAGGCGGTAGTCGTTGCGGATGATCGGGAGCAGGATCTCGCACAGGTCGGGGTCGTCCCAGACCTGCGCGTTGGGGCCGCCGAGGGCCTTGACCGAGGCGATCAGTTCGCTGTCGGTGATCTCGCTCGCGCCGACCGGCGGCGCGTCCAGGGCGCGGCCCGAGGCGCACAGCCGGGCGACGTGGGTGGCGCCCTCCGCCTCCAGCCGCAGGAGGGTCTCGTACGCGACCATCGCGCCCATGCTGTGCCCGAACAGGGCGGTGCGCACGGGGGGTTCGGCCAGGAGTTCCTTGCTCACCCCGTCCGCCAGCGGGGCCATCGTCGGGACCAGGGGTTCGGTGAAGCGGCTCTCGCGGCCCGGGTACTGGACGGCCAGTACCTCGACCGACGGGTCCAGGTGCCGGGACCAGCCCCGGAAGAAACTCGCGCCGCCGCCCGCGTGGGGGAAGCAGACCAGGCGCAGGGCGGGCGCGGCCGGGGAGTTGTAGCGGACCAGGTAGGGCATGGGGGCTCGATTCGTCAGCCGAGGATGGCCTCACCCAGCGGGGTGAGGGTGTGTACCGCTGATGTTGTAGACCAGGACGGGCGGGCCCTGCCGGCCCATGTGGGAGTCGATCAGGAAGGGCTGCGGGGCGAAGAGCGAGGGCGCGAGGGTGAGGCCGCGCCCGGCAAGGTCCGCCGTACGCGCCACCTGGAAGTTGGTGATGCGCGGCACGGGCGAGGTCCATCGGATGCTGTGGTGGAGGCTGTTGAGGACGTTCTCCATCCCGCCCGCCAGCATCACCCGTCCGCACACGTCGCGCTCCGGCTTGAGGGAGCGCGGGGTCCGGTCCCAGAAGGGTTCGACGGCGGTGGCGTGGAAGAAGTCCCCGTCGTGTGGCACGGGTACGGAGAGGGGGTCCAGCAGGGAGAGCGCGGGTTCCCTCTCCGTGTGCGGTGCGCTGATCCGGCGCAGCTCTGCCGGGTCGCGCGGCGCCATTCGGCTCATCCGTCGCGCCGCTGTTCCGGGAGGCGCCCCCACGCCAGATGGGTCTCGAAGGCGACACCGAGCGTACCGATGGCGCGAATGCGGGCCAAGTCCTGGACGTTGAGGCGCAGTTCCAGCACAGCGATCCTCCCCCGGATCGGTCTCCATGATCATAAACAAAACGGACGAGTCGGCGCCACTCCCCGGCCACCGCCCCGGCCTGGCCCGGCCCGGCCTGCCACACCCGCCACACCCGCTGCGCCCGCCACGCCCCGCCCCGCTACCCGCCTGCGCTCAGCGCCAGTCCATCGACACCGGCGGCCCGCTGGACCCCTGCACCAGGTTCGAGCGCATCCAGCGCAGCTCACCGCTCAGCCGGACGCCCTTCGCCTCGGCCGCCGGCTGCCGCAGCAGTTCGACGCGGGCCGGCGCGGCGCCCAGGCAGTGGTGCGGGCCGCTACCGAAGCCGGGGTGGCGGTTGGGGGTGCGCCCGGGCTGGGACGAGGCGTTGGCGGTGGGCGCGGCGAAGGCGATCGCGCCGAGCGCGATCCCGGGCGTGTAGCTGCCGGGCAGCAGCGCGATGCCCGCGGTGAGGACGGCGAACACCCACAGCAGCGCGAAGATGGTCCGGGAGCCGATCAGGACACGCATGAGCAGGGGCGCGGCGAGGGCGCCCAGCAGGCCGCCATGACGCCGATGAGACCGGTGTTCATGCCGTTGTTCTGCGCGGAGGCGATGACCATGAAGTAGATGGCGCCGAAGAAGAGGTCGGTGGCCGCGGCGTAGCCGGGGGCGAGCCGCAGGCACGGGTGGCGGCCGATCCAGCGGCCCCCGTCCGGGCCGCCGGAGCGAAGTCCAGCCCACCCCAGCCAACTCCAGCCCACCTGAGCGAAATCCAGCCTGCTCGCGCACCGCCAGCCACCGGGCAGGCTGACACCGGCTCGCGCACCGCCACCCGCCAGCCGCCAGGCGACCTCGGTACGGCCGCCGTCAGGCACCAGGCGGGCTGGGTTTCGGCGGAGCCGGAAGGCGCTCGGCGGGGGCCCGCGGAAGCGAGGGCGGCGGTGGCTCACGGCGAAGGCCCCGGGTCACCGCGAGGGTCAGGGCTCCGGCCAGGAGCCCCCAGAAGGCCGAGCCGATCCCCAGCAGGCTCACACCGGACGCCGTGGCCAGGAAGGTCACCACCGCCGCCTCGCGGAACCGCTCGTCGGACAGCGCGGAGCTGAGCGAGTTCGCGATGGTGCCGAGCAGCCCCAGCCCGGCGATGCCCAGGATCAGCGCCGTCGGCAGCGCGGTCAGCAGCGAACTGACGGTACCGCCGAACACCCCCACGCACAGGTAGAACAGCCCGGCCCAGACCCCGGCGAGGTAGCGTCGCTCCGGGTCCTCGTGCGCCTCGGGCCCGGTGCAGATCGCGGCGGTGATGGCGGCCAGGTTGAGGCCGAAGCAGCCGAAGGGCGCGAGCAGCAGATTGGTCGCCCCGGTCCAGGTGATCAGCGGCGACACCGGCACCCGCCCGTACCCGTCGCCGCGCAGCACCGCGACCCCCGGCAGGTTCTGCGAGGCCATCGTGACCACGAACAGCGGCAGCGCCACACTGACGAGCACCCGCCAGGAGAAGGCGGGCGCCGTGAACACCGGTTCCGCGAGGGCGAAGTGGATGAGCCCGGGCCGCAGCGAGCCCTGCCCGGCGGCGACCGCCACGCCCACGACGAGGGCCAGGATGATCGCGTACCGGGGCAGCAGCCTGCGGCCCACCAGGTAGGTCGCGAAGAGGGCGAACACCACGGCGAAGTGCCCGTCCATGCTGCGGAAGAGCCCCGTGCCGAACTGTACGAGCACCCCGGCCAGCAGTCCCGCCGCGAGCGGCACCGGGATCCGCCCCATGATCCGCTCGAACCAGCCGGTGACCCCGCTGAGCACGATCAGCAGCGCCGAGACGAGGAAGGCGCCGACGGCCTGCGCCATGGTGACCCCGTGGAGCCCGGACACCAGCAGGGCCGCGCCCGGCGTGGACCAGGCGGTGATCACCGGCGCGCGGTGGCGCAGCGAGAGCCCGATGCAGGTCACCCCCATGCCGACACCGAGGGCCAGCATCCAGGAGGTGAGTTCCCCCGGGCCCGCGCCCGCCGCCCGCGCGGCCGTGAACACGATCGCGGCGGAGCTGGTGACGCCCACCAGGACCGCGATCAGTCCCGCCGTGACGGCGGACGCGGGGGCCGCCGTACGTATCTTCGCGCCGAGGCCGTTCACCGGGCCGAAGCCGTTCATCGCACCGCCGCCGTCAGCGCTTGCGGGCGATGGTCAGGCCGTCTGCGATCGGGAGGAGGACCGACTCGACACGGTCGTCGGCCCGGACGTGCGCGTTGAACTCCCGGATCGCCAGTCCGCCGCCCGTGGCGTCCGCCCGTACCGCGTCGCCGCCGAACAGCACGTTGTCGGCGAGGATCAGGCCGCCCGGGCGCACGCGCGGGACCAGCTCGTCCCAGTAGGCGCGGTAGCCGCCCTTGTCCGCGTCGAGGAAGACCAGGTCGATCTCCGGCTCCGGCGGCAGCGCGGCGAGGGTCTCCAGGGCGGGGGCGATGCGCAGGTCGATGCGGTCCGCAACCCCGGCCTCCGCCCAGGCCGCCCGGGCGATCGAGGTCCACTCCTCGGAGATGTCGCAGGCCAGCACCCGTCCGCCGGGCTCCAGGCCCTGGGCGAGCGCGAGGGTGGAGTACCCGGTGAAGGTGCCGACCTCGACGATGCGGCGGGCGGCGGTGAGCCGGGCCAGCAGGGTGAGCAGGACGCCCTGCTCGTGCGGGACCTGCATCTGGGAGGGGCCGCCGAGGGCGCGGGTGCGGGCGATCAGGCGTTCCTGGACCGGGGTGGCCGGTTCGGCTTGGGCGACGATGTAGGCGTAGACCTCGGGGGTCACGTGGACGGTCTTGACGTCGTCGTCCTCGTGTCGTGCGACGGCGGGGTCGGTCATGGGGAGTGTGGGCCCTTCGTGGTCGTACGGGACGGGACGGGACAGCGTCAACGGCACGGGCGCGGGCGAGCAGGCGCGTAGGCGTGGGTGTGCGCGTGCCAGCCAAGATCGCACACCGGCCACCGCCCGGCCACGGGTTATCCGCCGCCACCGGTCAACGACCGTCCAGACGAGGGGAAACGCGGGCGCAGGCGGATGGGCGCGTCACGATGCAGCGGCGACAGTCGCGCGGCACGCCCTTGTCCGAGAGGGTGAACACATCCGCGAATGGCCGCCGTTCGGGTCCCAGCTCCATCACCACGACGCAGTCGCCGTCGGCGACGACACGGGGCTCTCGTGGGTCCCGGGGCCGACGTCCTCGTGCCGGGTGCGCTGGGCCCCGGCGTACGGGGTCCCGGCGTACGGGGTCCCGGCGTACGGGGTCCCGGCGTACGGGGTCCCGGCGTACGGGGTCCCGGCCTGCCGGGTCAGCCCCACGGGTCGGTGTCCTTGGTGGCGGTCGGCGAGGGGGTGACGGCCCAGGGCGAGGGTGCGGGCCCGGGACCGGACGGTTCAGGTGGTGCGGTCGCGGCGGTGCTGCCGGTCGGGGCGTCGGTTACGATCCCATCCGACCCCAACCCCGCACTCCACGGCCTTAGTTGGCCCGCACCAACGAGGAATCGCCGTGATCAGCTTCGAAAGCGTCAGTGTCCGGTACGACGACGCCCCCCGCTCGGTGCTGCGGAACGTGAACCTGACGGTCGAGCAGGGCGAGTTCTGCCTGGTCCTCGGGCACACGGGGGCCGGCAAGTCCACGCTGCTGGGCGCGGTGAGCGGCCTGGTCCCGCACTTCACGGGCGGCACGCTCTACGGGCGGGTGACGGTCGGCGGCCGGGACACCGCCGAGCACCCGCCGCGCGAACTCGTCGGCACAGTGGGCGTGGTGGGCCAGGATCCGCTCGACGGCTTCGTCACCGACACCGTCGAGGAGGAGCTGGCGTACGCGGTCGAGCAGCTCGGCCTGGAGCCCGGCGTGACCCGCGGGCGGGTGGCCCGGACGCTGGAGCTGCTGGACCTCACGGAACTGCGCCACCGGCAGTTGCACGAACTGTCCGGCGGGCAGCAGCAGCGGGTGGCCATCGGTTCGGTGCTGACGGCCCACCCCCGGGTGCTCGTGCTGGACGAGCCGACCTCCGCGCTGGACCCGACGGCGGCCGAGGAGGTGCTGGCGGCCGTGACCGGGCTGGTGCGCGAGCTGGGGCTGACGGTACTGCTCGCGGAACACCGTCTGGAGCGGGTCGCGGGATACGCGGACCGGGTGCTCCAGCTGCCCGGGGACGGGACCGTGGTCGCGGGGCACCCGGCCGAGGTGTTCCGTACGTCGCTGCTCGCGCCGCCCGTGGTGGAGCTGGGCCGGCTGGCGGGCTGGGCCGCGCTGCCGCTGTCGGTGCGGGGCGCCCGGGAGGCGGCCGCGCCGCTGCGGGCCCGGCTGGCCGGATGCGTGCCCGAGCCGGCGCGGCCCCCGGTTGCGGCGGACCGGCCCGAGGCCCTGCGGACGCGGGCACTGACCGTGATCCACCAGGGGGTCCCCGCCGTGCGGGAGGTGGACCTGACCTTCCGCGCGGGGCAGGTCACCGTGCTGATGGGCCCCAACGGCTGCGGCAAGTCAGCCCTGCTGCGGGCCCTCCAGGAGTGGGCTCCGCACGGGGCGGGACCGCACCTGTCGGGCACGGTGGAGACGGGCGGAGCGGGGGTCCAGATGGTCCCGCCGACGCCCACCGACCTGCTGAGCCTGGAGACCGTACGCCGCGAACTCGACCGCGCCGACGAGGAGTCGGCCGGGGAGGGCGCCCGGCCCGCGCGGGAGGTTCTGGACCGGCTGGTGCCCGGGATCGACGACGCCATGCACCCCCGGGACCTGTCGGAGGGGCAGAAGCTGGCGCTCGTACTCGCCCTGCGGCTGACGGCCGCCCCAGGGGTGCTGCTGCTCGACGAGCCGACCCGGGGCCTGGACTACCGGGCGAAGTCGCGGCTGATCCGCCTCGTGGACGAACTGGCGGCGCGGGGGCGCTCGGTGGTGATCGCCACGCACGACGTGGAGTTCGCGGCGCGGGCCGCCGACCGGGTGGTGCTGATGTCGGCGGGCGGGATCGTCGCCGACGGCCCGCCCGCCGATGTCATAGCGGGTTCCCCCGCGTTCGCCCCGCAGATCGCGCACGTCCTCGCTCCCGTGCCGTGTCTGACGCTCACTCAGGCCGCGGCGATGATGGCGAGGTTGTGAGCGGGGAGCCGGCCGAGGACCCGCGCGGTCAGCCGCGCGGGAGGACGCTCGCGAGGACCGCGGGCAGCGGGTGCCAGTCGGCGGAGACCACGGATGCGTGGTAGCGCCCGGCCAGCAGGGCCACCCGTTCGCGGGCCTGGGCTTCGGTGGGGCTGGTGCCGTCGATGGCGGGCGCGACGCTCTGGGCGTCGGTGGCGATCAGCAGGTAGTGGTTGCGGTCGTACCAGCCGGTGTCGACGTCCGGGGCGGTGTAGGCGTTCGCGTCGCCGCCGAAGACGACGAACCAGGGCCGCAGCGAGGCGTCGGCGTAGCGGGCCCGCGGGTCGCCGGCCTCGGCGCGGTGCACGGCCGGGAAGGCGGCGGCCTGGCCCAGCCCGCCCGCGGCGGCGAGGGCGCGCAGGTGGGTGGCGTACTCGCGGTCGGTCCACAGGCTGTCCGCGGGGTTGCCCTCCTCCACGGTGCCGGGGATCAGCTCGATCAGGAACCTCCCGGCGAGGGCGGAGCGGCTCGGCCAGGCCCCGGCGCGCGCGGCGCTGTCCAGGTCCGGGTGGCCCGAGGCGAGGTCGCCGGGGCGGTAGAGGGCGTCACCGAGGCGGGCGGTGAGCAGCGCGTCCAGGTCCGCCGGGCCGCGGCCCAGATGGGCGGCGAAGCCGTCCTTCAGCTCCATCTTGATGATCACCGGGCGGTGGCCGGGGTGCGCGTCGTGCCAGCTGCGCAGGTCGGCGAGGCAGCCCGCGAGGTTCTGGTTCCGGGACTTGGTGCGCAGCTGGGCGGGGGCGGTGGCGTTCTCGCAGTTGTTGTCGCTGCCGAGCGGATTGCTGTGGGAGACCCGCCAGGAACTGCCGAAGAAGTTGCTCCACACGTCGAGTTCGAGCATCGCGGCCCCGGAGTCGAGCGCGTCGGCGAAGTAGGGGTACTTGGCCTTCTCGTAGGCGTTGTGCACGCCGACCCCGGTGGACCCGGCGAAGGGCAGGCCCTCCCCCGGGGCCGCGGTGCGCGCCGGGGCGGCCCCGGCCGGGGCCGCCCCGCAGAGGGCGACGGCCAGGGCGAGGGCGACGGCTGTGGCCGTCCGTTCGCGGAATCCCCTACTCTTCTGCCCCTCCAGCTCCAACCGACGCCCGTGCGGCGGCAAGTGGCGAGGAGCGTAGGGCAGTTGGATGACGCACGGGAAGACCGCAGGGGGCGGGCCGGGGCGGGACGGTGGAGCCGCCATACGTGGCGCCCGAGCCGACCTGCTGGTGAAAGGACGGTTCCGGGTCGGTCCGGGCACCCTGGCTGGGGAAGGTGGACGGGTCCGGTCCGGAGCGCGCCCAGAGGGCGGTACGGGAGCCGTCGGGCCGAAGCCGGGCGACTTGTGCCGCGTCACCGTGACGTGACCGGGCGGCCAGCAAGCCGCCCCCAGGAACGGTCAGCGCGCGAGGGCTTCGTACGCGACGGAGGTGAACTTCTCCGAGGCGGCCCAGAGCGCTTCGCCGGACATGTCGTCCAGGGTCCACTTCGCCCGCCACGACGGGGCGGGAGCACCGCGCCAGCCGAACTTCGGGCCGATGAAGTCGTCCGGGCGGACGCCGGGCGCGGTGGCGGCGTACAGGGTGGGGAGCGCCCCCGACGCGGCGGGTTGCGCGAGGGCGGCGTTCCCCAGCGCCATCATCCGTTCGGTGAGCCTGCGGCCCTCCTGCTTCGCGGCGGCGGTCTGCAGGTTGGTGTCCGCGTAGCCGGGGTGGGCGGCGGCCGTGACGATGTCGGAGCCGGCGGCGGCGAGGCGCCGCGACAGCTCGTGGACGAAGAGCAGGTTGGCGGTCTTGGAGCGGCCGTAGGCAATCCAACGCCGGTACCCGCGCGCACTGTTGAGGTCGGCGAGGTCGATGTCTCCGAGCACGTGGAACCCGCTGGACAAGCTGATGATCCGGGCGCCGGGGGTGCGCGTGAGCTGCGGCAGGAGCAGCCCGGTGAGAGCGAAGTGGCCGAGGTGGTTCACCCCGAACTGGGTCTCGAAGCCATCGGCGGTCCGCCCGTACGGCAGGGCCATCACCCCGGCGTTGTTGACGAGCAGGTCCAGGCTGGCGTGCTCGCGGCCGTAGGCGGTGGCGAACTCCCTTACGGACCCGAGGTCCGCGAGGTCCAGTGGCCTGAACACGGCCTGCACGTCCGGTACTTCCCGCCGCAGCCGGTCCTCGGCCTCCCGGCCCCGGGCCTCGCTGCGGCAGGCCAGCACGACCCGCGCCCCGCGCCGGGCCAGCTCGCGCGCGGCGACGTAGCCGATGCCGCTGTTGGCTCCGGTCACCACGGCCGTGCGGCCGCTCTGGTCGGGAATGTCCGTCGTGGTCCAGCCCGGCATGTCCGCTCCCTCGTCCGCTCCCGCACGCCGTGGCCGCCACCCCGACTTACCAGCGGTAACCACCTCGCGTCCCAGCCTATCCCCGGAAGGAGCCCGCGCTGCGGCACGGGGGCCGTCCGCCGATATCACCCCTGGTCCGGAGGGGTCGGGCGGGGGCCAGTAGAGTGCGGTTCCACCCCCTTCCCCCGAGGTACCGCGCCATGAGCCCCACACCACCCCCCACGGCCACCGCCGGGCCGCCCGTCACGGTCGTCGGCATCGGCGCGGACGGCTGGCCCGGGCTCACCGGCGCCGCCCGCGCGGCGCTGAGCGCCGCCGACGTGCTCATCGGCGGCCCGCGCCAGTTGGTCCTGCTGCCCCTGGCGGAGTGCGCGGGCGAGCGGGTGTCCTGGCCGAGCCCGCTGCGCCCGGCCGTGCCCCGGCTGCTGGAGACGTACGCCGGACAGCGGATCGTGGTGCTGGCGAGCGGTGACCCCATGTTCTACGGAATCGGCCGCGCGCTGTCCGAGGAACTCGGTCCCGGCGCGCTGCTGGTCCACCCGCACCCCTCGTCCGTGTCCTACGCGTGTGCCCGCGCGGGCTGGCCCGTGGAGGACACCGAGGTGGTCACGGTCGTGGGCCGCCCGGTGGCCCGGCTCGCCGCCGCCCTGCACCAGGGGCGCCGGGTGCTGGTGCTCAGCGCGGGCGCGGGCAGCCCGGGCGAGATCGCCGCTCTGCTCCGCGAGCGGGGCTTCGGGCCCAGCCGGATGCGGGTCATGGAGCAGCTCGGATCCGCTGACGAACGTACGTACGAGGGCACGGCGGACGGCTGGGAGCACGCTCCCGGCGACCCCCTGAACGTGGTGGCCGTGGAGTGCCGCCGGGCCGAGGGCGCACGGCGCCTGGGCGCGGCCCCCGGACTGCCCGACTCCGCCTACGAGCACGACGGGCAGCTCACCAAGCGCCACGTGCGGGCCGCAACCCTGTGCGCGCTGGCCCCCGCGCCGGGCGAGCTTCTGTGGGACATCGGCGGCGGCTCCGGTTCCATCGGCATCGAATGGATGCGCACCCACCCGTCGTGCCGTGCGGTCACGGTCGAGCGGGATCCGGAGCGGGCGGCGCGGATCGCCCGTAACGCGAACGCCCTGGGCGTACCGGGCCTGCGCGTCGTCACGGGCGCGGCGCCGACGTCCCTCGTAGGACTGCCCGCACCCGACGCGGTGTTCATCGGCGGCGGGCTGACCGCGCCGGGGCTGCTGGACGCGGCGTGGGCGGCCCTGCCGGTCGGCGGGCGGCTGGTCGCGAACACGGTCACGCTGGAGTCGGAGGCACTGCTCGCGCAGTGGTACCGGCGGCACGGCGGCGACCTGGTCAAACTCGCTGTCGCACACGCGGTGGCGGTCGGGGGTTTCACGGGCTGGCGCCAGGCGATGGCGGTCACCCAGTGGTCGGTGACGAAGGAAGCAGAGGACCGGACATGACCGTGTACTTCATCGGAGCGGGCCCCGGGGCCGCCGACCTGATCACGGTGCGCGGCGCCCGGCGGCTCGCCGCCAGCCCGGTGTGCCTGTACGCGGGCAGCCTGGTCCCGCGCGAGCTGCTGGCCGAATGTCCGGCGGACGCACGCCTGGTGGACACCTCGCAGCTCAACCTGGACGAGATCCTGGGCGAGTTCACCGCCGCGCACGCGGCCGGGCTGGACGTGGCGCGGCTGCATTCCGGCGACCCGTCCGTCTTCAGCGCGGTCGCGGAGCAGATGCGGCGCCTGGACGCGGCCGGGATTCCGTACGAAGTCGTCCCGGGCGTACCGGCGTTCGCGGCGGCGGCGGCGGCGCTGAAGCGGGAGCTGACGGTCCCGACGGTCGGCCAGACGGTCATCCTGACCCGGATCGCCCAGCAGGCCACCCCGATGCCGGAGGGCGAGGACCTGGCCACCCTGGGCCACAGCGGCGCGCTCCTGGTCCTGCACCTGGCGACGCGGTACGTCGACCGGGTGGTCGCGGAACTCCTCCCGCACTACGGCGCGGAGTGCCCGGTGGCGGTGGTGGCGATGGCCAGCCGCCCTGACGAGCTGATCCTGCGCGGCACCCTGGCCGACATCGCGGACGCGGTGAAGTCGGCGGGCCTGGTCCGCACGTCGGTCATCATCGTGGGCCGCACCCTGGCCGCGTCCCAGTTCCCCGACAGCCACCTCTACTCCCCCGCCCGCGACCGCCATGCCTGCTGAGGCCACACCTCCAGCCCGTCCGGCGCTTGAGGACCCGCCGGAGGCAACAACGGCCCCCGCAACCCGCACCGGCACAGGCACAGCCGCACCGCCCCCCACCCCCCGCCACGTCCTCATCCTCGGCGGCACCACCGAGGCCCGCCGGCTCGCCGAGATCCTCGTGGCCCACGCCCCGGACCTCCGGGTGACCAACTCCCTCGCCGGCCGGGTGACGCGCCCCACCCTTCCTCCCGGCGCCAGCCGGATCGGCGGGTTCGGCGGCCCCGAAGGCCTCACCGCATGGCTGCGCGAGCACGACGTGGACGCGGTGGTCGACGCCACCCACCCCTTCGCGGAGCGGATCAGCTTCAACGCGGCCCGGGCCGCCGCCACGACCGGCATCCCCCTGCTGGCCCTGCGCCGCCCCACCTGGGACCCGGCCGCCGGCGACGACTGGCACCACGTGCCCACCCTGGCCGCGGCCGCCGGCGCCCTGGCCGCCCTGGGCCGCCGCGCCTTCCTGACCACGGGCCGCACCGGACTCGCCGCCTTCGCCCACCTCGACGCGACCTGGTTCCTGGTCCGCTCCGTGGACGCCCCCGTGGCTCCGATGCCCCGGCACTCCGAAATCCTGCTGGCCCGGGGCCCGTTCACGCTGCCCGAGGAGCGAGCCCTGATCCGCGAGCACCGTATCGACGTACTCGTGACCAAGGCGAGCGGCGGC
This sequence comes from Streptomyces sp. G-G2, assembly GCF_030063135.1. GTDB lineage: Bacteria > Actinomycetota > Actinomycetes > Streptomycetales > Streptomycetaceae > Streptomyces. The sequence continues at coordinate 41,724 of NZ_JASISO010000030.1, read as the reverse complement.
TCCGCGACCGCCCCGAAGCTCGCCGCGGCCAGGGAAGCGGGCATCCCGGTGCTCGTGGTGGACCGCCCGCCGGTCCCGGAGGGCGTGCCGGTGGCCGCTTCCCCCGAAGCCGCGGCGGCCTGGCTGCGCGAGCGCGGCCAGGCCCCCTGACCCCTACTGCTCCGGGTACCGCCGCGGGGTCCACACGATCTGCCGCCCGTCCCCGCGCCGCACCACCCGGGTCTGCGACGACCCGATGAGCAGCAGCGTCCGCATGTCCACCTCCGCCGGATCCAGGTCGGCGAGCCGCGCGATCCGGATCGACTGCTCGGGCCCGCCCACATCGCGCGCGAGCACCACCGGAGTGTCCGGCGTGCGGTGCTCCAGGAGCAGCTCACGGGCCTTGCCGACCTGCCATGTACGGCTGCGCGAACCGGGGTTGTACAGCGCGAGCACCAGGTCGGCCCCGGCCGCGGCGTGCAGCCGCTCCGCGATGACCTCCCACGGCTTGAGCCGGTCGGAGAGCGAGATCGTGGCGTAGTCGTGGCCCAGCGGCGCACCCGCGGCGGCCGCGGCCGCGTTGGCGGCGGTCACCCCGGGCAGCACGCGCACCGGGATGTCGTGGTGCTCCTCCTGCGAGGCCGCCTCCAGGACGGCCGTGGCCATCGCGAAGACGCCCGGGTCGCCGCCCGAGACCACCGCGACGCGGTGCCCGCGCCGGGCCAGGTCCAGCGCGAACTCGGCCCGCTCGGACTCGACCTTGTTGTCGGAGCCGTGCCGGATCTGGCCGGGCCGTACGGGCACCCGGTTCAGGTACGTCGTGTAGCCGACCAGTACGTCCGCGTCGGACAGCGCCCGCCGGGTCTCGGGGGTCAGCCACAGCGGCCCGGCCGGGCCGGTGCCGACGACCACGACCTCGCCGGTGACGCCCGCCTCGGGGGCGGGCCGGGAGCCGGGGTTGCCGATGCGGCTCGGCAGGACGGCCACGGCGAAGTACGGCACCGAATCGGGGTCGGTGTCGGCGAGCATGCCGGTACGCTCGCCGGCCATCGTCGCGCGCTCGACGTAGCGCGCCTCGGGCAGCCGCCCGGACGCCTCCATCGCCCGCCGCACGGCGGGGAAGGTGCGGCCCAGTTTCATCACCACGGCGGAGTCCGTGGCGGCCAGACGGGCCGTCAGCTCTTCCTCGGGCAAGGTGCCGGGGAGGATCGTCAGTACCTCCTCGCCCTCCACGAGCGGGGTCTGCAACCGGGCGGCGGCGGCGCTCACGGAGGTCACCCCGGGGATCACCTCGGTCGCGTACCGGTCGGCGAGCCGCTTGTGCATGTGCATGTACGAGCCGTAGAAGAGCGGGTCGCCCTCCGCGAGGACGGCCACCGTCCGGCCCGCGTCGAGGTGCACGGCGAGCCGGGCCGCGGACTCCTCGTAGAACTCCTCCATCGCCCCCTGGTAGCCACCGGGGTGATCGGTGCTCTCGGTGGTGAGCGGGTAGACCAGCGGCTCCTCGACGTGGTCCGCGCGCAGGTGGGCGGCCGCGATGGAACGCGCGATGGAACGTCCGTGCCGGGCGCTGTGATAGGCGATGACGTCCGCCTCCGCGATCACCTGGACGGCCCGCAGGGTCATCAGGGAGGGATCGCCGGGCCCGAGCCCGACACCGTAGAGCCGCCCGGTGGCCGCCTCCGGGACAGGGGTGGTGCCCGGAGCGGGGGTGGTGCCCGGAACAGGGGTGGTGGTGCTCATTCTTCCTCGCTCGCGATCGCGTTGACGGCGGCGGCCGCGATGGCGCTGCCGCCTCGCCGCCCCCGGACGATCAAGTGGTCCAGCCCCGAGGGGTGTTCGGCGAGCGCGTCCTTGGACTCTGCCGCGCCGATGAATCCGACGGGCACGCCGATGACGGCGGCCGGGCGGGGCGCGCCCTCCTCGATCATCTCCAGCAGCCGGAAGAGGGCGGTCGGCGCGTTGCCGACGGCGATCACCGAACCCTCCAACAGGCCGCGGTCGCGCCAGAGTTCGAGGGCGGCGGCGCTGCGCGTGGTCCCCATCTTCGCGGCGAGATCGGGCACGGCCGGGTCCGAGAGGGTGCAGATCACCTCGTTGTCGGCGGGCAGCCGCTTGCGGGTGACCCCGCTGGCGACCATGCGCACGTCGCACAGAATGGGCGCCCCGGCGTTCAGCGCGGCGCGGGCGCGCAGCACGACGTCCGGCGTGTACCCGAGGTCCTTGGTGAGGTCGGTCATCCCGCACGCGTGGATCATGCGTACGGCGACCTGAGACACCGACGCGGGCAGCCCGGAGAGGTCCGCCTCGGCGCGGATCGTGGCAAAGGACTGGCGGTAGATCGCGGCGCCGTCCTTCTCGTACTCGAACACTGTGTACTCGCTCATCTCTTCACTACTGCGTCTGCTGCTGAGTCTGTCGGGAGGTCGGAGGGTCCGGGGTGCGGTGGGCCTCGGCGAGGGCGGCCGCCAGGTCGGCGGCGGTGGCCGGTACGCCCTCCCGCACGGCGCGCCCCACGGGTCCGGACCCGGTGGCCCCGGACCCCGCCCCGGCCGCCGCGGCCCCCGCCACCGCGAGCCCGTACCCCCCGGGCCCGGCGACCAGGTCCACCCAGGCGGCGGCGCGCGGATGCCCGCAGCGCCGCTCGCACCCGGACCAGTGCACGGGCAGCGCCGCACCCGCCGGACCGGCGGGACCCGCCGCGTCACCCGGAGCGGCCACCGCACGGTGCAGGGATACGACGGCCCGCGCGTCGGCCCGTACGTCGGCCAGCGCCTTCCCGCAGCCGGGCCGCCCGGTGCAGGCGGTCACGTGTTCCCAGGGGTCGCCGGGCCGGGTGACCAGCCCCGCCCCCGCGAGCCGGGCGAGCGCCTCCGGCGCGGTGGCCGCGTCGCACCCGGGGACGACGATCCCGCGCCAGGGGGTCAGCCGCAGCTCCCCGGATCCGGCGGACGCCGACGCGGCCAGCAGCCGCCACTGCGTGGTGGTCAGCCGTCCCAGCGGGGCCAGCGCCGAGAGTGCGACGCGTGTCCCGTCGGGCCCCGCGAGCACGCCGGGCCGCGGCCCGACCGTTCGGCGCGGGCGGACGAACCCGCCGCCGGCCTGATCGGCGCTCTCCGCCCGGATGCCCCGCTCGCGCAGGCGACGTAGCAACTCGTCCGATTCCAGCTGGTGTTCGGCGGGAAGTTCACTGACCCGCCACGCCTTGGTACCCGCCGAGCGCACCGCGTCGAGGAAGTACTCGGCCGCTACCAGGGCCGCCTCCGGGGCGTCTTGATGGCCGATCCTCACCGCCTCGGAGACATCTCGCGTCCACAGTGCGGCCGTTCCGGCGCCCAGTGCGAGAAGGCTCACATCGGGGGCGAGCGAGGTCACGTCCCCGCGCCCGTCGTCGAGGGCGAAGAGGAAGCGCCCGGAGAGTCCGGCCGCGGCCCCGCTCGCGCACAGCTGCCGGTCCAGCGCACCGACCCAGGGGGTCACATCCGCGTTCCCCTGCCCGTCGAGTCCGGACAGGGGCGAGGCGACGATGTTGCGGACGCGTTCGTGGGTGGCCGCGGCCGGGGGCAGGAGTCCGGCGGCCCCCAGCAGCTCCGCCAGTTCACCGCCGCAGCTCGCGCCGAGGCCGCGCAGTTGCACGTTGCCGCGCGAGGTGAGGTCGAGGTGCCCGTCGCCGAGCCGGTCCGCCGCACCGGCCAGGACGGCGGCCGCGCCGGAGGTGAGGAGTCCGCCCGGGATCCGGACCCGGGCGAGGTACCCGTCGTCCGCCGCGTGCAGGCGCAGCGCACCGGGGCAGGCGTCACCGCGGTCCCGTATGACGGGTTCGTCCCGGGGCGCGGCGGAGGAGGGCGGGGGCATGGCGGCGAGCATACCCACGATTGGGACCGCCCGACCTGTGTCCGTCGCCACCCCGGCCGGTGCCCCCGCCACCGCCTCCGCGGCGCCCCCGTCACGGCTTCCCCCGGCACCCCCGGCGCCCCCTCGCGCCCCTCCCGCGAACCGATCCGCCCGCTGTCGCGCCCCTCCACCCCCGCCCCCACCTGCCGTTCACTTGCCGCGGCACCTAGGATGACCCTTCGACGGGCCGTTCGGTCCGTCATCGCCGAGGACGGCGACATGGGAGGAAGCCCGGTGCGATTCCGGCGCGGTCCCGCCACTGTGAACCCGGCAGCTGCCAGCGCCGCCGCCGGGTGAGTCAGGAACTCCCGCCGTCCTCACTGCCCGGGGCGCGGAAACCCCGAGGAAGGCCCGCCGCCGCATGATCCTGCTGCTGTCGACGTCCGACACCGATCTGCTCAGTGCCCGTGCCTCGGACGACGGTCCGGTCCCGTACCGGTTCGCGAACCCTTCCCGGCTCCCTCTCGACGACCTCCCCGCCCTGCTCGACGGCGTGGACCTGGTCGTCGTACGCCTCCTCGGCGGCTTGCGCGCCTGGCAGGAGGGGCTCGACCTGCTCCTCGCCGCCGACCAGACCCGCCCCGTCGTCGTACTGACCGGTGAACAGGCCCCGGACGCCCAGCTGATGGAGGCGTCCACCGTCCCCATCGGCATCGCGGCCGAGGCGCACGCCTACCTCGCGCACGGCGGCCCCGGCAACCTGGAGCAGCTGGCCCGCTTCCTCTCGGACACCGTGCTGCTGACCGGCCACGGCTTCGAGCCGCCCGCGCCCGCCCCCACCTGGGGCCGGCTGGAGCGCCCGGAGCGGCCCGCCACCGAGGGCCCGCGGATCGGGGTGCTCTACTACCGCGCCCACCACATGAGCGGCAACACGGCCTTCGTGCACGTCCTCGCGGACGCCGTGGAGCACGCGGGCGGCGTCCCCGTCCCGCTGTACGTCTCCTCGCTGCGCACGCCCGAGCCGGAACTCCTCGCCGAACTGGGCACGGTCGACGCCCTCGTCACCACCGTGCTCGCGGCGGGCGGCACCCGTCCCGCCGAGGCCTCGGCGGGCGGCGACGACGAGTCGTGGGACGCCGGCGCGCTCGCCTCGCTCGACGTACCGATCCTGCAGGCGCTGTGCCTGACCGGTTCGCGCAGCACCTGGGAGGAGAGCGACGAGGGCCTGTCCCCGCTCGACTCCGCCAGCCAGGTCGCGGTGCCGGAGTTCGACGGCCGTCTGATCACCGTCCCGTTCTCCTTCAAGGAGATCGACGAGGACGGCCTTCCGGCGTACGTCGCCGATCCCGAGCGGGCCGCCCGGGTCGCCGGGATCGCCGTACGCCACGCCAAGCTGCGGCACACCCCGAACGCCGAGAAGCGGATCGCGCTCGTCCTCTCCGCGTACCCCACCAAGCACTCCCGCATCGGCAACGCGGTCGGCCTCGACACCCCGGCCAGCGCCGTCGCGCTGCTGCGCCGCCTGATCGCCGAGGGCTACGACTTCGGGCCGGCCGAGGAGATCCCCGGCCTGATCTCCGGTGACGGCGACGAGCTGATCCGCGCGCTGATCGCGGCGGGCGGCCACGACCAGGACTGGCTCACCGAGGAGCAGCTGGCCCGCAACCCGGTCCGGATCCCGGCCGCCGACTACCGCCGCTGGTACGCCGGTCTCCCCGGCGACCTGCGGGACGGGGTCGAGCAGCACTGGGGGCAGGCCCCCGGCACCATGTTCCTGGACCGCTCCCGCGCCGCGACGGGCGGCGACCCCGACGGTGACATCGTGCTCGCGGCCCTGCGCCGCGGGAACCTGCTCATCCTCATCCAGCCGCCGCGCGGCTTCGGCGAGAACCCGATCGCGATCTACCACGACCCCGATCTGGCGCCCTCGCACCACTACCTCGCCGCCTACCGCTGGATCCAGGCGGCGGCCGAGGACGGCGGATTCGGCGCCGACGCCATGATCCACCTGGGCAAGCACGGCAACCTGGAGTGGCTGCCCGGCAAGAACGCGGGCCTGTCCGCGTCCTGCGCGCCGGACGCCGCCCTCGGTGACCTGCCGCTGGTCTACCCGTTCCTGGTCAACGACCCGGGCGAGGGCACCCAGGCCAAGCGCCGCGTGCACGCGACCCTGGTCGACCACCTGGTGCCGCCGATGGCCCGCGCGGAGTCGTACGGCGACATCGCGCGGCTGGAGCAGCACCTGGACGAGTACGCGCAGATCTCCTCCATGGACCCGGCCAAGCTCCCGGCCATCCGCGCGCAGATCTGGACCCTGATCCAGGCGGCGAAGCTGGACCACGACCTCGGCCTCCAAGCCCGCCCGGACGACGACGGGTTCGACGACTTCCTGCTGCACGTCGACGGCTGGCTGTGCGAGGTCAAGGACGCCCAGATCCGCGACGGACTGCACGTGCTGGGCGGCGCCCCGGCCGGAACGGACCGGGTCAACCTGGTCCTGTCCATCCTGCGCGCCCGCCAGATCTGGGGCGGTACGACGGCGCTCCCCGGCCTGCGCGAGGCGCTCGGCCTGGACGAGGCCGCGCCCACCCGCACCTCGGCCGACGAGGTGGAGGCCGTGGCCCGCACCCTGGTCGAGGCCATGGAGGCGGCGGACTGGGCGCCCTCGGCCGTCGCCGCGGTGGCCGAGGGCCACCCGGAGGGCGTGGCCGCGATCCTCACCTTCGCGGCGACCGAGGTGGTCCCGCGCCTGGCGGCCACCACGGACGAGCTGACGAACGCGGTGCACGCGCTGTCGGGCGGCTTCGTCCCGGCGGGCCCGTCGGGTTCGCCGCTGCGCGGGCTGGTGAACGTGCTGCCGACCGGCCGCAACTTCTACTCCGTCGACCCGAAGGCCGTGCCCTCGCGCCTCGCGTGGGAGACCGGCCAGGCCCTCGCGGACTCGCTGCTGACCCGCTACCGCACGGACAACGGCGAATGGCCCGCCTCCGTCGGCCTGTCCCTGTGGGGGACGAGCGCCATGCGTACGGCGGGCGACGACGTGGCCGAGGCGCTGGCGCTGCTCGGCGTCCGCCCGGTGTGGGACGAGGCCTCGCGCCGGGTGACCGGGGTCGAGGCGATCCCGCTCGAAGAGCTGGACCGGCCGCGCATCGACGTCACGCTGCGCATCTCGGGCTTCTTCCGCGACGCCTTCCCGCACGTCATCGGCCTGCTGGACGACGCGGTGCGGCTGGCGGCCTCGCTGGACGAGCCCGCGGAGTCGAACTTCATCCGGGCGCACGCCCAGGCGGACCTGGCCGAGCACGGCGACGAGCGGCGCGCGACCACCCGTATCTTCGGCTCGCGCCCGGGCACGTACGGCGCGGGCATCCTCCAGCTGATCGACTCCCGCGACTGGCGTACGGACGCCGACCTCGCGGAGGTCTACACGGTGTGGGGCGGCTACGCCTACGGCCGTGGGCTCAACGGCCGCTCGGCGCGCACCGAGATGGAGACGGCGTACAAGCGCATCACGGTCGCCGCGAAGAACACCGACACCCGCGAGCACGACATCGCCGACTCGGACGACTACTTCCAGTACCACGGCGGCATGGTCGCGACCGTCCGCGCCCTGCGCGGCACGGCCCCCGAGGCGTACATCGGCGACTCGACCCGCCCGGAGACAATCCGCACCCGCACCCTGGTCGAGGAGACCTCCCGGGTCTTCCGCGCCCGCGTGGTGAACCCGAAGTGGATCGAGGCGATGCGCCGCCACGGCTACAAGGGCGCCTTCGAGCTGGCGGCCACGGTGGACTACCTCTTCGGCTACGACGCCACGACGGGCGTGATCGCGGACTGGATGTACGACAAGCTGACGCAGACGTACGTCCTGGACCCGGAGAACCGCGCCTTCCTGGAGGAGGCCAACCCCTGGGCCCTGCACGGCATCGCGGAGCGCCTGCTGGAAGCGGAATCCCGCGGCATGTGGGAGAAGCCGGACGCGGAAACCCTCGAAGCCCTGCGCCAGGTGTACCTGGACACGGAGGGCAACCTGGAAGCGGAAGCGGAGTAGAGGCGCGCGGCTGTCGCATCCTGGGGGCATGTGCCACTACAGCGGCTGCCGCGAGATCCCGCTGATCAAGGAGTTCATCGCCGAGCACGAGACGGTGACGAACACGGCGGGCGACGCGCTGCGCGCCCTGGACGCGGGCGGCCTCGCCGGGGCCCGCGCCCTGACCGGCTCCATGACGGCCGTCCTGCTCGCCCACTGGAAGGGCGAGGAGGACGGCTTTTTCGCGGTGATGTCGCGGGACCCGGAATACGCGTCGTACATCGCGGCCCTGGAGCGCGAACACCGCGACCTGTCGGCGTTCCTGTCGACCCTGGACCTGGCGTCGTCGGACCAGGTCTCCGCGTTCCGCGAGGCGGTGGCGGACCTCCACCACCACATCGCGAAGGAGGAGGGCGGCCTCTTCCCGGCGTCCCTCACGGCCCTCACGGGCGACGACTGGGACGCCTCGATCGCGGCCTGGCGCACGGCCCACCCGGAAGCGGACCTCCGCCCGCCGGGGTGACGGCAGCGCCCGGTTTATCTGCCGCTCACCACGATGAAATTGGTGAGCTAATCGGCTCCGAAGCGGGATCAGCCCTTAAGCTCAGATTTCGCGATTCCAATGGCCCACGCGATGAAATCGGCAGGAACGGGCTGCCCGAGTAGATCCACAACAAAGTCACTTCCTGAGCGATACCGAATATGCAGCAACTCACCCCCGCCACCTGGGGTAAGGTCCCAAAACTCGACTACCCACCCATCACTGCCATCCACTCCATCGCTCAGCACTACGGCTTCAATCAGAACATTGCCCCGATTATAGAACGCCACGGCGGGCCTTTCTCGAACGATATACTTTCACAAATGCACAGTGGCCCGACGACTAACGTCGGGCCACTGTGCATTCAGGACACAATCAACTCAGGTCAATTTTCCCTGAACGAATGGAACATCCAGTCGCCCGATCCACCCGCCTGCCTGAAATGGGCCCCGCGGTCCGGCAGATGGAACTCGATTATATTATCCCCAGCTCTATTGGTGAATTGCTGCACCGCAACCCTCGGGTCTCTCAATATCCCCTCAAGGGTTTCCTGGCCAAGGGCGCTCCAAGTCCAAGGGTTAGCCTTCCCAACAGGGAAGGGATAGCGCCCATTATTAGTCGCGCGATTGGCATGCTTCTGCAGTTCAAATCCAGCTCGCGTGAAATTGTTCTTGCCGGGCTTCTCCCCGAGTGCCGCCAGTTCATCCACTGTAGGACAGTTATGAACCAGGACCGGTGCGGCACCAGCCAGTACGTAGTACGTGTGAAGGTTGTTGACCGTGAGGTTGTGCGTGGTGACGGCGTACGGGTAGCTGCGGGTCCGCTGGACCGTGAGCAGGGAGCCGTCGGGCTGGCGGAGCTGTTCGCCCGCGGTGAGTTCACCGGCGTCGACCCACTGGTGGCGGGTCTCGCTCCAGTAGGGGTGGTGGTAGGTGGAGGTGATCTTCGCCGGCGGCCCGCGGGGGCTCGCCTCGTCGGTGAGGGTGAGGTCGGTGAAGTCCTTGTCGTCCGGGGTGGTGATGGTGGCAGTGACGGTCTCGGGCCGGGTCTCGCCGGTCTGCGGGTCGGTGGCCATGACCACGTCGCCGTCCTTGACCTCCTCGATGGCCTTGGCAGAGCCGTCGGCCATCAGGACCTGGACACCGGTGGGGAAACTGTTGCAGGTCACGCCAGGGGACGGGTCGGAGGAGCCGCCGCCCGATTCGCCGCTGCTGCGCGACTCGCCGCCGCTCGCCGACGACTCCGCGTCGGCGTGCTCCTTGCCGGCCTTGGATTCCGTGCCCGCGCTATCGCTGACGGATTCCTTCTCGGCCTTCCCGGCCGCTGATTTGGCAGCCTTCGCCTCGGCCTGACGCGCTTCCTTGACCGCCTTCTTCGCCGTACTGAAAGCCTCCGCGGCGCGGGCGGCTCCCTTTTCCGCCGAGTGGATGGCGTCGTAGGCCGAAGTTGCGCGCCGAGCTGCGGTGGTTGCCCGTCGCAGAGTGGTTGGCCGCGGTGCGCGCCGGGGAGCTCGACGCCGCGCTGGTGCGGGTTGTCCCCGCCGCGCGCGGGCTGGAGTCGCTCCCGGTGTGGAGCGATCCGCTCTACGCGGCCCTGCCCGCGGACCATCCGGCGGCCGCCCGTCCCGCACTCGGACTCGACGAGCTGTCCGGAATGCCGCCGCGGCCCGCCCCGTGGGAGCACGACGCGCGCTTCCACGACCTGGTCCTGCGGGCGCTGCGCGCAATCCCTCGAAAGGAGGCGCCCGCACCGTGCGGGTGATTCGAACGCCGGATCACGGGTCCGCGGGCCCGCGGGGCACGGGGTCCGGGGTCAATGTCGGACATCCGTACGGCCGTTAGCACTCGCGTGGCCGTTACGCCGCTCTGATCAGGGCAGTTCTTCCGGCGTCAGTTCGCAACCGCGTCACCTCGGGAGGGATCTTGCGATCCGTGCGCGTTCAGCGTGTTCATGTGGTGTTCGATCAAGACCGTCGGAAATCTCGCACAAACGGTCACCCGGCCGCTCACTCCGCGGCGGGAGGTGACCGCGGATGAGGCTTCTCAAGCGGCCGCCCGTGCCCGCGCAGCAGACCGCCTCCGCGAGTGAGCGGCAGCTGTTCGGCGGGCCCCTGCGGTACGACGCCGGGTGGGCCAACCACGAGTACGCCCAGCTCGAAAGCGGGCTGCTGAGCACCCTGCGGGCGATGCCCCGCATGGTCGGCGGGACGCTCCGGCTCGCCTGGGCCGCCGACCGGGCCGCCCTGCTCACCGTCGCGCTCGCCGAGGCCGGGCAGGGGCTCACCTCGGCCGTCGGGCTGCTGGTCGTCAACCAGGTCCTGCGGACCCTGTTCGGTGGCGGCAGCCCCGCCGACCGGCTGGACGCCGCCCTGCCCGCCCTGGCCGTCGGCGCGCTGGTCGCCGTACTGGGCGCCGTACTCGCCTCGCGCTCCACCGCGGCCGCCGGACGGCTGGAACCCAAGGTCGAACGGGCCGCCACAGAACGGTACTTGCACGCATCCATCACGGTGGAACTCGACGCCATCGAGGACGGCGAGTTCCGCAGGCTGCTCGACAGCGCCCAATGGGGACCCCCCTCCGCGCGGCGGACCATCGGCGCCTGCGTGGCCACCCTCAACGGGCTGATCTCGCTCGTCGCGGCGGCGGGCGTGCTCACCGCACTGCATCCGGTCCTGCTGCCCCTGCTCGTCCTCATCGCCGCCCCGCGCGGCTGGGGCGCGATGCGCGTGGCGCAGCGCCGCTACCTGTCGATGATCACCTGGGTGGAACACGTCCGCGCGGCCCGGCTCATCGGACAGCTGCTGATCAGCCGTACGTCCGCCCAGGAGGTACGCGTGCACGGAGTCGGCCGCTACCTCCTGGGCCACTACCGCAACATGGCCGAGCACGCCGAGACCGAGGCCACCCGGCTCTCGAAGGACAAGGCGGCCACCGAGCTGCTGGCCGCCGCGCTGTCCGGGGCGGCCGGCCTGGCGACGTACGCCGCGATGGGCGCGCTGATCGTCGGCGGCCGGATGGACCTCGCCGTCGCCGGCACCGCGGTGATCGCCGTACGTACGGGCTCCGCGGCCCTCGGCGCACTCGTCGCGACCACCAACACTCTGCACGAAGAGTCCCTGTACGTGCGGGACTTGGACCGCTTCGTCGCGGCGGCCGAGAGCCGCGCCATCCCGGCGGGCGGCCTCCCCCTGACCGAGCGGCTCGGTACGGTCCGGCTCAGCGGGGTCGGGTTCAGCTACCCGGACCGCTCCGAGCCCGCCCTGACCGACATCTCGCTGACCGTCGGGGCGGGCAGCGTGGTCGCGCTCGTGGGCGAGAACGGCTCCGGCAAGAGCACCCTGGTCAAACTCCTGGCCGGGCTGCACCTGCCCGACACCGGTTCGCTCACCTGGGACGGGGTCGAGGTCCGGGACGCCGACCGGGAGCAGGTCTTCGACCGGGTGGCGCTGCTCACCCAGGACTTCGAACGGTGGCCGGTGACCGCGCGGACCAACATCGCCATCGGCCGCCCGGAGAGCCACGCCGAGGCGGAGCGGGGGGTCGAACAGGCGGCCGCGGTGGTGGAGGCCGCCCGGTACGCCGGGGCCGACCGGGTCGTGGAGTCCTTGCCGCACGGGTACGAGACCCTGCTCGCCCGGATGTTCCGGGGCGCGTCGGAACTCTCCGGCGGGCAGTGGCAGACGTTCGGCCTGGCCCGTACCCACTACCGTGACGCCCGTGTCCTGATCGTGGACGAGCCCACCTCGGCGCTCGACCCGGAGGCGGAGATCGCGGCCTTCGACCGCATCCGGGGCCTGGCCGGGCCGCGGCGGGCGGTGGTGCTGGTCACGCACCGGATGTCGGGGGTGCGGTTCGCCGATGTGATCTACGTGCTGCACGAGGGACGCCTGGTCGAACAGGGCAGCCACGAGACCCTGTTGGCTCATGGCGGGCGCTATGCGGCGATGTTCCGGATGCAGGCCGAGCAGTACGGGCACGGGTCCGGCGGCGCCGGGAGCGGCACGCTCACGCTGCCGCGCCAGAGCACTGCCGCGGACCGCGACACCGACGGGGCCGACGGCGCCCCGGCGGCCTGACGGGCCCGGACCCCCGGCAGCGGGACGCGGCAGCCCCCGTGGCTGCCGCGTCCCCCGCCCGTGCCGGACGAGTCCTGCGGAACTCCGTTGCGCGTGCGCCTACTTCGGGGTGACCAGGGTGCGCTCGGCACCGAACGCCGCGCCCGTGTGCGCGTACATCGTCGTCTCGCCGTCGGACCAGCGGATGAGCAGGTCATCGGCCCAGCCGTTGGCGTCGTAACTGCCCGCCGTCATCACCACGTCATGCGTCCAGATGCTCTGCGGCGGGGCCATCTGGATCTCGTTGCCGATGCCGCCGGGGCCGGTCTCCTGGAACTGCGAGACCCGGCCGTCCGACCAGCGCACCAGCGTGTCCCAGTTCGCGGCGCCCGTGAAGTCGCCCGCGGTGACCAACGTCGCCTCCTTCCAGGCGTCGTTGGCCGCCAGCAGGCGGTGCTCGGTGCCGAAGCCGCGGTCACCGACCGCCGTGTAGTCGGTGAGTTCACCGTCGCTCCAGCGCACGAGCAGGTCGCTCACGTTGTTCGCCGTACCGAAACCGCCCGCCGCGATCTGGTCGGCGTGGCTCCAGATCGATCCGGAGTCGGCCAGTTTGATGCCGAGGCCCAAGCCGTTGGTGCCGACGTCGGGGAGGATCCGCACTTCTCCGGAGCCCCATACGGCCAGCAGGTCGTAGCCGCTGCCGCCGGAGAAGTCGCCGCCTGTCAGGGACTTGACGCCCTGCCACGCCGGGCCGGGCACGGCCAGCCTGCGCTCGCCCGCGAAGCCGCCCGCACCGTCACCCGTGTAGAGGGTGACCTCGCCGTCGGTCCACACCACGATGAGGTCGCCCTTGCCGTCCCCGGTGTACTCGCCGGAGGCCAGCAGCCGGGCGTGGGACCAGGTCTCGCCGCTGCCCATGGAGTAGGGCAGCGCGGGCTGCTGGTAGCCGCCGGTGCGGGTGACGTGCTGGTTCTTCTTGGCCTCGTCGTAGAGGCGGAAGAACCAGTCGCCATGCATGGGGCTGTAGGTGTTCTGGTTGTAGGCGGGGTCGCTGCTGCCGACGGCGGGGCCGCCGCCGTTGAAGCCCCCGACGTTGCCGATGATCTCGCCGACGCCGGAGGTCCAGTCGATCTTCGAGAACCAGGGCCCGCCGGAGACCCCGTCCCACATCCCGGCGCACTTGGCCTGGATCTGGTTGTAGTTCGGCAGCCACTGCGTGCGGACCGAACAGCGCACCGCGCGGTCCTCGGGATTGTGGCTGGAGGGGTAGCCCACCATCGTCACGTCATTGATGAACCCCGGCGTCCGCGCGAGGGTGTTGGCGCCCACCACGTCCTGGGCGTTCTTGCCGCCCGACGAGGGCTCCAGACGGCCGAACGCGAAGTCCAGGTCGGAGTCCGCGGACTTGCTGCCCCGCGCGTAGCGGTTGTCCCGGAAGAAGTCCCCGACCCGGAAGAAACCGTAGGACTGCTGGTCCAGGGTGTACTCGCTCCGGTACCACGGTACGAAGACCACCGCGCCGCCGAACGCGCAGTGCCCCGCGGTGAGGACCAGGTTGCGGCCCGGGCTGTCCACGACGCTGGCCGAACAGCTGTGCGCGCGCATCTCACCGGTGTCCGGGTCGGCGGAGTAACTGAACAGCACGCCGACGGACTTGGGGCCGATGACGTGCTCGGCGGTCGGCATGGCGGCCGCCGCGGACAGGCTGTTGCCCGGCTTCGGGAGTTTCGGCGCCTTGGGAGGCGCGGGGGCGGCGGTCCGGGCACTCACCGGCACCGGGGGCCGCGCCGGGTCGACAGCCGACGCCATGCGTTCGCGCGTCCAGAACCTGACGGCGTCCGCGTCGGTCCAGGTGACGGACGCCGCACTCGGCGACGAGGCCGGAGAGCCGCTCGGGGACGCGCCAGCCGGGGGTGCGGCGGAGCGCGACGCGGTCGCGGGCGCCGACGGCGTCGCCACCGCGGACCGGGGCAGGGACGGCGAGATTGAAGGTGAAAGTGAAGGTAAAGGCGACAACGATGGTGTGGCCACGGGTGTCACGGGCGGTGCGGCCTGGGCGACGGAGCCACCGCCCGCCACGAGCAGGACGGCGCCGACCGCCGAGGCGGCAAGACGGCGTATTCGACTGGATGACGTGTACAAGGCTCGCTTTCTGGTTCAAGAGGGAAGACGGAACGGACGCAGCTAGCGTCAGGTGCATGACAGGTCGGCGAACGCCGGACCGGAAGAGGAGTGGTACGAGGGGGAGCTACGCCGCCGGATCCGCGCCCTTCCCGCGACGGCGCGCGACCACCATCCGCAGGCCCGCTCCGAGCGCGAGCAGCACGGCGGCGCCGACACCGCCGATCAGCCAGGGCGAGCGGGAGGAGACGGGGTCACCGGCGACCGTGATCTGCCGGGTGAGGGTCAGCTGACCGTGGTGGCTGACGGCGGTCATCGGGTACGTTCCCGCCGCCGCGCCGCCACGCACCCGGACACGCCCCGTGTAGACGGTGCCGCCGTCGTCGCACTTGCAGTCCGGGTCCAGCCCGCTGTCGCGCCGCAGGGTCACCGGGCCACCGAACGCGGGCGACGTGACCTTCAGGCTGTCCTCGCCGTCGGCCGCCGAGTAGTCGGTCAGGACCACGAGGGCCGCACCCCCCGGGCGGACCGCGGCGGACTCGTCACCACCGGGGAAGGAGTCCTCGGGGCCGAAGACGAACCGGCTCACGTCCGCCGCGCCGCGCGCGACCACGGTGAGCTGCGCGGTGGCGACCGTACGGCCCCCACTGGTCACGGTGAGGGGGTAGGTGCCCGGCGCGATGTCGGCGCGGATCAGGTACTGGTGCGTGTCGTCGGCGACCCTGCCGGTCCCGGGCGAGCCCCCGGGCTCCGGAACGAACGGAACCGGTTCGGCCAGGGCGGGCGAGGAGACCTCGGCCCGCTGCCACCCCTCGGACATCCCCTCGAGGCCGACCCAGAGCTGGCCGCCCACCTCGATGTGGCCGAAGGGGCCGTCGAACGCCACCTGGGGCCCGCCCGAAGGCGCGGACGCCGAGGGCGAAGGCGCGGCCCCGGGCCCGGCACCGGGCGCCACCCCGGGCACGGGCGACACCGTCCGCGCTGCGGCGGCCACCGGCCCCGTCGGTCCCATCGGTCCCATCGGTCCCGCCGCGCCGAGCGCGCCGAACACGACGAGACCGGTCACGCCCACGGCCCTGACAGTCCTGCGCACCACGTGCTGCATGCGGTCTTCCCTTCCCCCGGACCGCCATCGTCTGATCATGGAAACACTTTGCCAAGCCCGGGGGCCGGTCTCCATCACATTCACCTCCGGCCGCGCCACCGAACGGCTCACAGTCACCTGAAGAAGTGAACTACCCCTTATCCCACCGGCATCAGGGGTAGGGCACTGCTGATCTCGTGCGGGGGGCTGGGGAACCTGTCCCCCCGCGCCCCTGGACGAAAGGCCGAGCCTCCCGTGACGCAGCCGTTCCAACTGCCGGATTTCTATGTGCCGTATCCGGCGCGCCTCAACCCCCACCTCGAATCGGCGAGGACCCACACCAAGCGGTGGGCCCGCGGTCTCGGGATGCTGGAAGGGTCCGGGGTCTGGGAGGAACACGACCTCGACTCGCACGACTACGCCCTGCTCTGCTCGTACACCCACCCCGACTGCGACGCGGAGGCCCTCTCCCTCGTCACCGACTGGTACGTGTGGGTCTTCTTCTTCGACGACCACTTCCTTGAGATGTTCAAGCGCTCCCAGGACCGGGACGGGGCCAAGTACTACCTGGACCGGCTCGCCTCCTTCATGCCCATGGACCTCGCCGACGGCTTCCCGGAGGCCACCAATCCGGTGGAAGCGGGCCTCGCCGATCTCTGGGCGCGGACCGTCCCCCACATGTCGATGGACTGGCGGGAACGGTTCTCCCTGAGTACGGAGAACCTGCTCAACGAATCGATGTGGGAACTCGCCAACATCAACATCGGGCGGATCGCGAACCCGCTCGAATACATCGAGATGCGCCGCAAGGTGGGCGGCGCCCCCTGGTCGGCGGGCCTGATCGAATACGTATCGGCCGAGGTTCCCGCCCGGATCGCGCACTCGCGCCCGCTCGGGGTGCTGCGCGATGCCTTCTCGGACGCCGTACACATCCGGAACGACATCTTCAGCTACCAGCGCGAGGTGGGTGACGAGGGCGAACTCTCCAACGCCATCCTGGTGCTGGAGACCTTCCTGGACTGCTCCACCCAGGAGGCCGCCGACGCCTCCAACGACCTGCTCACCTCGCGCCTCCAGCAGTTCGAGCACACCGCGCTCGTCGAACTCCCCCAGCTCTTCGCCGAGCACGCCATGGATCCGACGGAGATGGCGGCGGTCCTCGCCTACGCCAAGGGGCTCCAGGACTGGCAGTCCGGCGGCCACGAATGGCACATGGTCTCCAGCCGCTACATGAACAAGGAGGCACGGGCCACCGCCCCCCTGACCCTGCCCCACCAGCCCGCCGGGCTCGGCAGCGCCGCACTCGACATCCGTTCGGTGTTCGCCCTGCCCGCGATGGAACTGCGCGCGCGGAGCTTCACCCACGTCCCCTTCGAGCGCACCGGGCCGTCCGTGATCCCGGACATCTACATGCCCTTCACCCTCGACGTCAGCCCCCATCACGCCCACGCGCTGGAGCAGTCGGTCGCCTGGTGCCGCCGGATGGGCATGCTCGAACCGCAGCCCGGTGATCCCGGTTCCGTCATCTGGAACGAGGAGAAGCTCCGGGGCTACGACTTCGCCCTCTGCTCCGCCGCGATCGACCCCGACGCCACGCCGGAAGCCCTCTCGCTCAACGCGTGCTGGCTGAGCTGGGGAACGTACGGGGACGACTACTACCCCCTCGTCTTCGGGCAGACCAAGAACCTGGCCGCCGCCAAGGCGGTCACCGCCCGGCTGATCGGCATGATCCCGGTGGACCCCGCCGAGGCGCTGGTGCCGGTGACGGCGATGGAGCGCGGACTGGCCGACCTCTGGCTGCGCACGGCGGCCGACATGAGCGACACCGTGCGCGGTGAGTTCCGGGCCACGCTGATCGACATGATGGAGAGCTGGGTGTGGGAGGTGGAGAACCAGATCCTGAACCGGATCCCGGACCCCGTCGACTACGCCGAGATGCGCCGCGCCACCTTCGGCAGCAATCTGACGATGTACCTGTGCAGGCTCGGCCAGGCCGGGCGCGGCATCCCCGACGAGATCTACCGGTCCGGGATCATCCGCTCCCTGGAGAACGCGGCCGCCGACGCCGGATGCCTGATCAATGACATCTTCTCGTACCAGAAGGAGATCGAGGTCGAGGGCGAGGTGCACAACTACGTGCTCGTCACCCGGAACTTCTTCGACATCGGCTACGAGAAGGCGCTGCACATCTGCCACTCGCTCCAGACCCGGCGCACCGAGGAGTTCGAGCACATCGCGCGGACCCAGCTCCCCGTCCTCTACGACGACTGGAAGCTCGGCACCGAGGCCCGGGCCGGGCTCGACGCGTACGTCCGCGAGCTGGAGGACTGGCTCGCGGGCATCCTCAACTGGCACCGGAAGACGCACCGTTACCGCGAGGAGGACCTCCACCCGCTGCCGGGCGGCCTGCCGGACGCGCAGCCGGAGGGCCTGCCGCCCGCCACCGGGCCCGCGCCGTGGGGACCCGACTTCGGCATGTCGGCGATCCGGGCGATCGACGGCCTGAGGACCCTGCTGGCCGCCGACCGGACGGTGTAGGGATAGCCCCACGGGCCGGCACGCGACGGCTGCGCTCCGTTCCGCGCTGCCGCGTGCCCGCGTGCCCGCGTGCCCGCGTGCCCGCCATGATCGTGACGCTCGTCGCCCAGTGCGGACCGGTCACCTCACCGGGCTGGATTCGCCAGCCCGACGAGTTCCAGGGCCTGTTGCGGGAACCAGTCCCCCGCCCCCGGGTCGGCGCTCCCCCGCTCGGGATCGACGGGACCCGCGGTGCCGCGCAGACAGGCGCCGTCCGATTCGCCCGGGGTCTTGATCCAGAGCCGGGCGTCCTGGAGCGGGGCGCCGGTGGCGGTGGTGGGGCGGGCGCCGAGGCCCCGGCCGGGCGGGTTGCACCAGTCCTGCGGGTCGCGGTACTTCCCGGCGGGGGCGGTCCAGGCGCCCCGGCCGTTGCGGCTGGTGTCGGTGACGTAGTGCTTCATCCGGGCCCGGGCGGCGGCGTCGAGGTGGGTGGCGAGCCAGGCGCCGGCCTCGGCGCGCGGGCGCCACTGGTCGGGGCAGTCGGCGGCGCGGCCCCCGGCCTCGGTGTGGGCGAGGCAGGCCGAGACGAGGATGGCGAACCAGCCGCTGTCCTCGTCGGTCCGGTAGTTGGAGACGTTGACCGCGAAGCCCGTGGCGCCCCCGATCCCCGCCCGGCGCAGCCGGGGCACGATGCTGTTCACCGTGTGCCAGTCGGCGTGCCCGGAGTCGAGGTACACCTCGGTGGCGGGCCCGGCCGCCAGCGCGCGGACGGCGTAACCGATCTGCGCGTACCGGGCCTCGGTCCGGGCCGGCTCCTCGGCGTGCCGCGCGCCGCCGCCCCCGCCCGGCGCCGGGCACTCCCGGGGCAGCAGGGCCAGCGAGTCGGGTTCGAGGATCACCACGGCACGGCGGCCGTCGATGCCGCGGACCACCGCGTCGACCCAGGCCCGGTAGGCCTCGGTGCCCGCGGCGCCGCCCGCGGAGTACTGGGAGCAGTCCCGTCCGGGCACGTTGTAGAGCACCAGCACGGGCAGGGCGCCCTGCCGGGCCGCGTCGGCGGTGGTGGTCCGCGCCTCGGCCTCGGCCCGGTCGGGGCTCTGGTCGCCGAGCCAGACGGCGTGCGGGGTGGTGGCCATGGCGGTGATCCCGGCGGCTTCCCCGGTGTGCCCGGCGGCGGCCAGTTCGGCGGCCTGGCGGACGGCCCCGGGGTTGGCGGCGGGTGCGTAGAGCGCCCGGCCGGAATCGGGGGCGGGAGCCGGAACGGGGACAGCGGCACCCGGGGTGACGGCAAGGGGTGTCGCGGACGCGGGGGCGCTGAGCGCGGCGAGTACGGCGACGAGCAGGCCCGTACGGGCGAGGTGTCGGTGGCGCATGCCCCGCGACGCTCGCGCAGCCGCGGCGCCCGGGTCAAGCAGCGCTACCCGGGCGGCCGAAGGGAACAACCCGTGCGGGGAGTACGGCGGCAGGGCGCGACCCCCGCGGGTCACGCCCTGCCGCCGACATCGTTCGAGCGCAGTGGTGCGCGCTGTCGTGCGCACGGTCATGCGTGCTGTCGTGCGCGTTTTCGTGCGCGCGACGCGTCACGCGTGCGTCGTCATGCGCGCGGTTCAGCCCTTCAAGCGACGACGCCTATCCGGCCGACCGCGGTCTCCGAACCGTCGTGGTGGATCGGGGTGTGCGCGCCGGTGAGGGCGCGGCCGGTGCCGCCCCGGCGGTTGGCGACGATCTCGGCCGCGATGGACAGCGCGGTCTCCTCCGGGGAACGGGCGCCCAGGTCCAGCCCTATGGGCGAACGCAGCCGGGCCAGCTCCATCTCCGTGACACCGACCTCGCGCAGCCGCGCGTTGCGGTCCTCGTGCGTACGCCGCGAGCCCATCGCGCCCACATAGGCGACGGGCAGCTTCAGCGCCAGCTCCAACAGCGGTACGTCGAACTTCGCGTCGTGCGTCAGCACGCACAGCACCGTACGGCCGTCCACCCGCGTGGACTCCAGGTACCGGTGCGGCCAGTCCACGACGACCTCATCGGCCTCCGGAAAACGATTCCGCGTGGCGAACACGGGCCGCGCGTCGCACACCGTGACCCGGTAGCCCAGGAACGCGCCGATCCGCACCAGGGCGGCCGCGAAGTCGATGGCACCGAACACGATCATCCGCGGCGGCGGCACACTCGACTCGACGAGGACGGTGATCGGACGGCCGCAGAGGCGTCCGTCGGCGCCCATCTCCAGGGTTCCGGTCCGGCCCGCGTCCAGCATCGCGCGGGCCTCTTCGGCGACGGTGCGGTCCAGCTCGGGATGTCCGCCGAGGCTGCCCTCGTAGGGGCCCTCGGGGCGGACCAGGATGGCGCGGCCCATCAGTTCGGCGGGGCCCTCGGCGATCCGGGCGACCGCGGCGGCCTCACCTCGGACGGCGGCCGCCAGCGCGGCCTCGAAGACCGCCCGGGCCGGGGAGTCCACCGGCAGCGGGGTGACCAGGATGTCGATGATTCCGCCGCAGGTCAGACCTACGGCGAAAGCGTCGTCGTCGCTGTAGCCGAAGCGCTCCTGCACGGTCTCGCCGTCCTCCAGCGCCTGCTGGCACAGCTCGTACACCGCGCCTTCCACACACCCACCGGAGACCGAACCGATCGCGGTGCCCTCGCTGTCGACGGCGAGGGCCGCTCCGGGCTGCCGGGGCGCGCTCCCGCCGACCGCCACGACCGTGGCGACGGCGAAGTCTCGTCCCTGCTCGACCCACCGGTTGAGTTCTTCGGCGATGTCCAGCATGGGGGCCTCCTCGGAAGTTCGGATTCCATTGGTGAGTGCGTGGAAGGTCAGGCGTCAGGCATCACGGGCTCCGGCGGCTCAGCCGACGCCCATCCAACCCTCGATCGGGTGGAGCGCGTAGAAGATCACGAAGATCACCGTGAGCGCCCACATGAAGCCACCGATCTCGCGGGCCTTGCCCTGGGCGACCTTGATGGCGACGTACGAGATGACACCGGCGGCGACACCAGCGGTGATCGAGTACGTGAAGGGCATGAGCACGACGGTCAGGAAGACCGGGATGGCGGTGGCGGTGTCGGCCCAGTCCACGTGGCGGGCGTTCTGCATCATCATCGCGCCGATGACGACCAGCGCCGCGGAGGCGACCTCACCCGGGACGATCTGCGTGATCGGGGTGAAGAAGAGGCAGGCGGCGAAGAGCAGGCCCGAGATGACGGACGCGAAGCCGGTACGGGCACCCTCGCCGACGCCGGTGGCGGACTCGACGAACACGGTCTGGCCGGAGCCGCCCGCGATACCACCGATGGCGCCGCCGGCACCGTCGATGAACAGCGCCTTGGACAGGCCCGGCATGCGGCCCTTGTCGTCGGCGAGCTTGGCCTCGGTACCGACGCCGATGATGGTGGCCATCGCGTCGAAGAAGCCGGCCAGCACCAGGGTGAAGACGATCATGCCGACCGTCATCACACCGACGTCGCCCCAGCCGCCGAACTCGACCTTGCCGAAGAGCGAGAAGTCGGGCATGGAGACCGCGGAACCGGACAGCTCCGGCGGACCGCCCTTCCACGCCTTCGGGTCGATATCGGCCGCGTAGTTCAGGATGACGGCGAGGACGGTACCGGAGACGATGCCGATCAGGATCGCGCCGGGAACCTTGCGTGCCTGCAGCATGAAGATGGTGAGCAGGGTCACGGCGAAGATCAGGACGGGCCAGCCGGACAGTTCGCCGATGGTGCCCAGGCTCACGGGCGGACCGTTGGGCGAGCCGTGGCCCACGAATCCGGCCTTCACGAGGCCGATGAGGGCGACGAACATGCCGATGCCCATGGTGATGGCGTGCTTGAGCGCGAGGGGGATCGCGTTCATGATCATCTCGCGCAGGCCGGTGACGACCAGGAGCATGATCACCACGCCGTACATGACGCACATGCCCATGGCCTGCGGCCAGGTCATCTGCGGCACGACCTGCGAGGAGAGCACACCGGAGACGGAGAGGCCGGCGGCGAGGGCCAGGGGCACCTTGCCCACGAAGCCCATCAGCAGGGTGGTCAGGGCCGCGGCGAAGGCCGTGGCCGTGATCAGCGCCTTCTGACTGAGGACGTCACCCGCGACGTCCTTGCCGGAGAGGATCAGAGGGTTCAGCAAGAGGATGTACGCCATCGCCATGAAGGTGGTGACGCCGCCGCGCACTTCTCGCGAGACGGTGGATCCTCTGTGCGTTATGTGAAAGTACCGGTCGAGCCAAGACCGTCCGGCGGGGGTGAGAGAGCCGTCGCCAGCTTCTTCCGCGCTGGTCTTGGGCTCCACAGACGACTGGGTCATGGTGCCTAACTCCCAAGGTTCAAAGGGGCACCCGCAGAAAAGATTGGAGACGCGGGATTTGGGATGGTGCGTTTGGCTGCACGACCCGGGGGACGGCCCGAGACGAAGCAAGTGAGCTGCTTGTACTGCTGCTACTTCGTTACCGCTGGTACTGCCTGGTGGTGCTGGTGGTGCTGGTGGTGCTCAGTGGCGCTGGTGGTGCTCAGTGGTGGTGCGAGGGTGAAGAGGACCGCGAGCGGTGCGGTACTTCGTGCTCCGGGCGGTGCAGCTGGAAGTGTGACGTTCCCGTGTCACACCGCCCGGAGAGTTTGGGGGGTCCGGGGGCCTCGCGGCCCCCGGACCGGACCGTCCTAGAGGGTGCCGGTGAGGGCTTCCGGACGGATCGGGGTCTTGTTGATCTCCAGACCGGTCGCCGCCCGGATCGCCGCGATGACGGCCGGGGTGGACGAGAGGGTCGGAGCCTCGCCCATCCCGCGCAGGCCGTAGGGGGCCTTCGGGTCGGCGAGCTCCAGGACGTCGACCGGGATGGTCGGGGTGTCGAGGATGGTGGGGATCAGGTAGTCCGTGAAGGAGGGGTTGCGCACCTTCGCGGTCTTCGGGTCCACGATGATCTCTTCCATGATCGCGACGCCCAGGCCCTGGGTGGTGCCACCCTGGATCTGGCCGACCACGGAGAGCATGTTCAGCGCCTTGCCGACGTCCTGGGCGGTCGCCAGTTCGACGACCTTGACCAGGCCCAGCTCGGTGTCCACCTCGACGACCGCGCGGTGCGCGGCGAAGGTGTACTGGACGTGGCCGTTGCCCTGGCCGGTGACCAGGTCGAACGGGACCGTCGGGTGGTGGCGGTACTCGAGTTCGAGGTCGATGGCCTCGTCCTCGAGGATCTCGGCGATGTCCGCGAGGACCTCGCCGCCGTCGGTGACGATCTTGCCGCCTTCGAGCAGCAGCTCGGCGGTGGCCCACGCCGGGTGGTACGAGCCGTTCTTGCGGCGGCCGATCTCCAGGAGCGCCTCGCGGACGGCCTCACAGGTGTTCTTCACCGCGCCACCGGTCATGTACGTCTGCCGGGAGGCGGACGTGGAACCGGCGGAGCCGACCTGGGTGTCGGCCGGGTGGATGGTCACCTGCGTGACGCCCAGCTCGGTACGGGCGATCTGCGCGTGGACGGTGATACCGCCCTGGCCGACCTCCGCCATGGCCGTGTGGACCATCGCGACGGCCTCGCCGTTGATGACCTCCAGGCGCACGCGGGCGGTGGAGTAGTCGTCGAAGCCCTCGGAGAAGCCGACGTTCTTGATGCCGACCGCGTAGCCGACGCCGCGGACGACGCCTTCACCGTGGGTGGTGTTCGACAGGCCGCCGGGCAGCGCGCGGACGTCCGCGTTCTCGCCGGCGGTCTCCCACTGGCGCTCGGGCGGCAGCGGGCGGGCCTTGACCCGGCGCAGCAGCTCGGCGACGGGCGCCGGGGCGTCCACGACCTGGCCGGTCGGCATGACCGTGCCCATCTCCATGGCGTTCAGCTGGCGGAACTCGACCGGGTCCATGCCCAGCTTCGCCGCGAGCTTGTCCATCTGGGCCTCGTAGGCGAAGCAGGCCTGGACGGCGCCGAAGCCGCGCATCGCGCCACAGGGCGGGTTGTTCGTGTAGAGCGCGATCGCCTCGATGTCCACGTCCTCCAGGACGTACGGACCGACCGAGAGCGAGGAGGCGTTGCCCACGACCGCCGGGGAAGCGGACGCGTACGCGCCGCCGTCCAGGACGATCTTGCACTTCATGTGCGTGAGCTTGCCGTCCTTGGTGGCGCCGTGCTCGTAGTAGAGCTTCGCCGGGTGGCGGTGCACGTGACCGAAGAAGGACTCGAACCGGTTGTAGACGATCTTGACCGGCTTGTTCGTGGCCAGGGCCAGGAGGCAGGCGTGGATCTGCATCGAGATGTCCTCGCGGCCACCGAAGGCACCGCCGACGCCCGAGAGCGTCATACGGACCTTCTCCGGCGGCAGACCCAGGACCGGGGCGATCTGCCCGAGGTCCGAGTGCAGCCACTGGGTGGCGACGTACAGTTCGACGCCGCCGTCCTCGGAGGGGACGGCCAGACCGGACTCCGGGCCGAGGAAGGCCTGGTCCTGCATGCCGAAGGTGTACTCGCCCTTGACGATGACGTCGGCGCGCTTGCGGGCCTCTTCCACGTTGCCGCGGATGATCGGCTGGCGGTGGACGATGTTCGGGTGCGGGACGTGACCGATGTGGTGGTCGTCGCGGCCCTCGTGGATCAGCGGCGCGCCGGGAGCGAGGGCCGAGGCCTCGTCCGTGACGAGCGGCAGCTCCCTGTAGTCGATCTTGATCTTGGCGGCCGCGCGGCGGGCGGTCTCCGGGTGGTCGGCGGCCACGAGGGCGACCGGCTCACCGTGGTGGCGTACCCGGCCGTTGGCGAGAACCGGCGTGTCCTGGATCTCCAGGCCGTAGTTCTTCATCTCGGCGGGCAGGTCGTCGTACGTCAGCACCGAGTAGACACCCGGCATCGCCAGGGCTTCGGAGATGTCGATCGAGACGATCTCGGCGTGGGCCACGGTGCTGCGGAGGGTCTGGCCCCACAGCATGTCCTCGTGCCACATGTCCGAGGAGTACGCGAACTCACCGGTCACCTTGAGGGTGCCGTCGGGGCGCAGCGTGGACTCGCCGATGCCGCCCTTGGTGTGCTTCTGCGTGACGTTGGTCGGCGTACCCGCCGGAACCGTGCGCGTGTTCTGAGCCATGGTCAGACCGCCTCTCCCTGACGGGCGGCCGCGAGGCGGACCGCGTCGAGGATCTTCTCGTAGCCCGTGCAGCGGCAGAGGTTGCCGGACAGGGCCTCACGGATGTCCTGGTCGGACGGGGAGGAGTTCTCCTCCAGCAGCGCGTCGGCCTGGACCAGCAGACCGGGGGTGCAGAAACCGCACTGCACGGCGCCCGCGTCGATGAACGCCTGCTGGATGTTGGAGAGCTCGACGCCCTCGCCGGTCTGCGAGTCGCCCGGCTTGGCCTGCCACTGCTTGGCCGCGTCCAGGGTGACGCCGCCCTTGCCGCCGCAGCCGCCGCCGGTGCCGCAGGCACCGCCGTGGCCGTGCTCCTCGCGCTGCTTGGCGAACTCCGCCAGGCCCTCGACGGTCACGACGTCGCGGCCCTCGACCTGACCGGCCGCGACCAGACAGGAACAGACCGGCACGCCGTCGAGACGGACGGTGCAGGAACCGCACTCACCCTGCTCGCAGGCGTTCTTCGAACCCGGCAGACCCATGCGCTCGCGCAGGACGTAGAGGAGGGACTCGCCCTCCCACACGTCGTCGGCTTCCTGCTGACGGCCGTTGACCGTGAAATTGACGCGCATGATTACGCAGCTCCTTCGAGCGAGCGGCCGTTGTTCGAACCGCGGTACTGCTCCCACGTCCAGACGAGCTGGCGGCGAGCCATGATGCCGACCGCGTGACGGCGGTACTTCGCCGTGCCGCGGACGTCGTCGATCGGGTTGGCCGCGCCGGAGGCGAGGTCACCGAACTGCTTGGCGATCGACGGGGTGATGACCTTGCCGGACTCCCAGAAGCCGCCCTCTTCGAGCGCGGCGTTCAAGAACTCCTCGGCGGCCTTCGCCCGGATGGGGGTCGGCGCGGCCGAACCGATACCGGTGCGGACCGTGCGGGTCTCGGGGTGCAGCGCCAGACCGAACGCGCACACCGCGATGACCATCGCGTTGCGGGAGCCGACCTTGGAGTACTGCTGGGGGCCGTCCGCCTTGTCGATGTGGACGCTCTTGATCAGCTCGTCCGCGGCCAGCGCGTTGCGCTTGACGCCGGTGTAGAACTCGTCGATCGGGATGAGGCGGGAGCCGCGTACGGACTCCACCTCGACCTGGGCGCCCGCCGCGAGGAGCGCGGGGTGCGAGTCACCGGCGGGCGAGGCGCAGCCGAGGTTGCCGCCGACGCCGCCGCGGTTACGGATCTGCGGCGACGCGACCGTGTGCGAGGCGAGCGCGAGACCGGGCAGCTCCGTGCGGAGGTTTTCCATGATCTGCGTGTACGGGACGGAAGCGCCGAGCCGGACAACATCCTCGCCGACCTCCCACTCCCGCAGCAGACCGATGCGGTTCAGGTCCAGGAGGTACTCCGGCCGACGGTGGTCGAAGTTGATCTCGACCATGACGTCGGTGCCACCCGCAATCGGCACAGCTGTGGGGAACTCGGCCTTAGCGGCGAGCGCCTCCTCCCAGCTGGCGGGGCGAAGGAAGTCCATGTGCGGCTCTCTTCTTCTTAATCGGGTCGTTCACTTCAAGCCAGGAGGCCCAAAGGCCCTCGACTGGTCGTTCACGTGCTGTTAATGCGGTGTGCAGTCAGTACACAAGCCGCGCGTCCCCCCAGTGCAGTCACCGAAACCATGAAGGAGTTGGCTGACGGCCTCCCTCGTCTTGTAGATTCGTATGAAAGGCAGGATGCACGGACCTGCCCGATTTCCAACGGCAACATCGAGACAGATCGGCGGCGACATCATGCGGCTTCGCGCACTGCTGGAAACCGAGGCGCTGGGGCTGCGGCTGCTGGGCGGCCAGGAGGAGCTGGACCGTACCGTCCGCGGCGTCATGACAACGGACTTGAGGGATCCCAGCCGATACCTGTCCGGTGGCGAGCTGGTCCTCACCGGCCTGGCCTGGAGGCGAAATTCGGACGACTCCGAGCCGTTCGTACGAATCCTCGCGAGCGCGGGGGTCGCCGGGCTGGCGGCGGGCGAGGCCGAGCTGGGAGACATCCCGGACGATCTGGTATCAGCCTGTCGGCGCAACCGACTGCCCTTGTTCGCCGTGAACGAAGACATTGCATTCGCCACGATCACCGAGTACGTCGTCCGGCAGGTCTCGGGCGAGCGCGCCGGGGACCTGGCGGCCGTCGTGGACCGCCACCGCCGCCTGATGACCTCGGGCCCCGCGGGGGGTGGACCTGATGTGGTGCTCGATCTGCTCACCACGGACCTCGATCTGCGCGCCTGGGTGCTGTCCCCCACGGGCAGGCAGATCGCCGGGGCCGGTGAACCACTGGCGCCCGGCATCTGTGCGGCGCTGGCCAGCGAGCACCTGGCGGCGGTCCGGACCGGCCGCAGGGGCCCGCATCGGATCTCCATCCAGGGTATTACCTACTCGCTGTTCCCGATCAGGGGACACGGGCGCGGCCCCGGCCCCGCCTCCCGTGACGTGCGCGAGAGCGTGCTGTCGGACTGGCTGCTGGCCGTCGAGGCGGACGCGGGCGACTGGCCCGCCGAGCGGCTCGACCTGCTCCAGGGCGTCACCCAGCTGATCGCGGTCGAGCGGGAGCGGCGCGACGCCGCCCGTTCGGTCCGGCGCAGACTGGCCCAGGAGGTGCTGGAGCTGGTCCAGACGGGTGCGGCGCCCGCGGAGATCGCCGCCAGGCTGCGGGTCGCGGCCCCGGTGCTGCTGCCCGGGCTGGGCGGCGCCCCGCACTGGCAGGTCGTGGTGGCGCGGGTGGACTGGGACGGCGGGGACATCCCCGGCGGCCCGGTGGCCCAGTCGCTGCTGGAGGAGATCCTGGTCGACCCGTCCGTGTCGGGTCCCGAGCCCTCGGACCGGATCGCCGTGGCGCACGCGGGCGACGAGGCGATCGCGCTCGTACCGCTGCCCGCCCTCTCCGGGGAGGCGGGGGAGGACAAGGGCCCCGACACCGCCCTGCACGCCGACGAGCTCCTCGCGGCCGTACGGGAACCCCTGGCGGCCGGTCTGGCCGACGACGGGCGGCTCACCCTGGGCGTCAGCGCGGCGGTGCACTCCGCCGAGGGGCTGCGCGGGGCGCTGGAGGAGGCCCGGCACGCCCGCCGGGTCGCCGCCGCCCGGCCGGGCCGGGTCTGCGCCGCCGGTCACCACGAGCTGGCCTCGCACGTCCTGCTGCTGCCGTTCGTCCCGGACGACGTGCGCCGTGCCTTCACCGCGCGGCTGCTCGACCCCCTGCGGGACTACGACCGGCGCCACCGGGCGGAGCTGATCCCGACCCTGGAGGCCTTCCTGGACTGCGACGGGTCCTGGACCCGCTGCGCGACCCGGCTGCACCTGCACGTCAACACGCTGCGCTACCGCGTCGGGCGGATCGAGCAGCTGACGGCGCGCGATCTTTCTCGCCTGGAGGACAAGCTGGACTTCTTCCTGGCGCTGCGGATGAGCTGATCAGCGGGCCGGCCGGGGGCCGGGGCGGTACTCGCGGGTCACTGACGAGGTGTCCGGACTTTGTGAAAAGGTTCACCCGACCCCTTGGCCGATCATGTGCATCCGTGCTCTCATGTCGCCCCAGGGCGTGGGCGGCGCGCCGCTTTGGTTGCTTTGGGGAGGGCAATGTGGCGGACACCGCCATGTCGGGTGCCGGAATGACCGGAGGGGACGACCCCCTCCAGCGGGCGATATGGCGGCTTCGCTCGCGGGGCTGCTGGACGGATGCGGCGGCGCTGCTGGAACCGCACGCGGGCGCCGGACCCGCGGTGCAGCGGACCGCGCTGCTGGTCGAGCGCTGCCTGTTCACCGGGCAGGGCTGGGCCGAGGCGGAGGACGCGCTGCGGACCGCCGAGGCGGTGGCCCGGGACGACGACGAGCGGGGAGCCGCGGCCTGCGAGCGCGGTCAGCTGGCCTACGCCGCCACCGTGCTGGGGGTACGTGACCGGGCCGACGAGGCGCGTTCCGCGCTGGGCCGGGCCGCGGCCCTGCTCGCGCCGGGGTCGCCGACGCGGCCGCTGCTGGACTTCCGGCGGGGGCTGGTGGCGGAGCACCTGTCCGACTCCCCGCAGGCGGCGAAGCCCGCGTACCGGCGCGCCCACGCCGGGGCCACGGCGCACGGGGACACCCTGCTGCTGTCCTTCACCTGGCGCCACCTGGCCGGGCTGGCGCTGCGGGACGGGGAACTGGCGGAGGCGCGGCACGGGTTCGCGGAGTCGCTGCGGATCCGGGAGGAGCTGGGGTTCCTGGTGGGTACGGCGCCGGCGCTGGCCGCGCTGGCGGAGGCCGAGCCGGAGCCGGAGGCCGCGCGGCTGCGGGCGGAGGCCCTGCGCCTGTTCCGCCTCCTGGGCGGCATCCCCACCTGGCTGGCCGCCCACCTCACCCCGGCGGCCTGACCGACCCCCCGCCCGGCACCTCCAGCCCGCCCGGCGTTTGAGGGCCCGCCGGAGGCCGACCGGGCACCGGGACGCACCCCCGCGCCGCACCACAGG
The DNA here is from genome assembly GCF_030063135.1 of Streptomyces sp. G-G2. Classification (GTDB taxonomy): domain Bacteria; phylum Actinomycetota; class Actinomycetes; order Streptomycetales; family Streptomycetaceae; genus Streptomyces. The sequence continues at coordinate 12,031 of NZ_JASISO010000030.1, read as the reverse complement.
GCCCCGCCCGGACCCGCGCCGCACCCGCCGATGAGGCCGGTCGGCGGGGGCAGGGTCAGTGCGGCGGCCAGGCGAAGTGGGCGCGGATCAGGGCTTCGGCGGTGGCCGTCTCCGATGCGATCAGGGCGTCCAGCAGGGCGACGTGCTGGCCCGCGTCGGTCCGCAGGACCGCCCGCCGACCACGGGCCCCCTGCGCCCGCCGGTGCGCCTCGTCCGCCACCCGGGTCAGCTGGCCGTTGCCCGCCAGGCCCAGCACCGCCCGGTGGAAGGCCCGGTCCGCCTCCGCGTACCCCGGCAGGTCACCCGCCTCCGCCGCCGCCACGGTCGCCTCCGCCGCGGGCCGCAGAGCGGTCCAGGCCCCGGGGGCGACCGTACGGGCCAGCCCCAGCATCACCGGAACCTCCAGCAGCGCGCGCACCTCGGCCAGCTCCGCCAGCTCCCCGGGGGTCCGTACGAGCACGCGGAAGCCCCGGTTCGGGAGGCACTCCACGGCCCCCTCCATCGCCAGCTGCTGCATCGCCTCGCGCACCGGCGTCGCCGACACCCCGAAGCGCTCCCCGAGCGCGGGCCCGGAGTAGATCTCCCCGGGGACGAGGTCTCCGTCGATCAGCGCCGCGCGCAGCGCGTCGAGGACCTGCCCGCGCACCGAATGGCGCAGCACTCCCCGGGTCTGCCCGGGCACCGGGAGGTGGGCCGCGTCCCGCGCTCGGTCCTGCACTCGGTACCCCCTCCGGTCTCGGCTTTCGTCCGAGAATAGGGGACGGGGCAGCGGCCCGGACGTTATGGATCACCCTTGATCGGGTAAGGTAAGGCTAACCTGTTAACGATCGTGCGATTCGGTGGTCCCCATGGCCGTCATGGCAGCCCAGTCCCCCGTGGCGGACGTCTACGCCCGCCTCGCCGAGGCCTTCCCCGGACTGCGGGTCACGGTTCGCGGCGCGCACGACCCCTCCCCCAGCGGTGCGGGGTGGGTCGGCGCGGACGAGCTGGCGCTGGGCGGTGCGGCCCTGGACGCCTACCTCGCGTGGGACCACTCCCAGGTCATGCGGGACCACGGCCGGCAGGCCCGGCCGGACGTGGTCGCCGGCTTCGGCCTGCACCGCTACGCGTGGCCCGCCTGCCTGCTGGTCACCGTCCCGTGGCTGCTGGAGCGCCGCGTGCCCCACCTGCCCGCGGACCAGGTGGCCTTCCACCGGACCGCGGGCCGGATGAGCGTGCGCGTCGCGGAGTTCGCGTGCCTGCCGGGCGATCCGGCCGCCGCGCTCCCCGGGGCCCGCGTCGTCCCCGACGAGGACGCGCTGCGCGCGGAGGTGCGGGCCGCGGTGGCCGGGCACCTCACCCCGGTGCTGGAGGGCTTCGCCCCCCGGATGCGGCGCGGCCGGCGCGCCCTGTGGGGCATGGTCACGGACGAGATCGTCGAAAGCCTCTGGTACGTCGGGCAGTTGCTCGGCGAGGAGGCCCGCACGAGGGCCGAGCTGGACCTGCTGCTGCCGGGCTCGACCGCCCCGTACACCGGGGGCAGCGGGTTCCGTACGCTCACCGGCCCGGCCGGGGAGGAACTGCCCACCCGGGACCGGGCGGGCTGCTGCCTCTTCTACACGGTCCGCCCGCAGGACACGTGCACCACCTGCCCCCGGACCTGCGACGCCGACCGCGTCACCCGGCTGACGGAGCCCGCCGCCGCGTGAACTCACCCGTTCGGGTGGGTTTAATCGAACTCAATCAAGCCTGAACGAGCGGTAGTTCGACCCACAACGCCCTATCCGGCGGGCCGCGCCCCCCAAAGGCGTCCACTTGCCCCGAAACCCGCGTGCGGCCCTTGCGTGATCCGCCACTATGGCGCCCGGAAAGCCGCATACGCGAGGCAAGGGACACCGCATGAGACTGACCGACATATCGCTGGACTGGCTGCTGCCCGGCAGCCTGCTGATCCTGGGCGTACTTGCGGCAGTGGCGGTGCTGGCCAAGAGCAAGCGCGAGGGCGAGAAGGCCGCGTCCGAGGACAGCTGGGAACGCAGCGAGGACCGCCGCCGCCGCAAGGAGGCCGTCTACGGAACCGCCTCGTACGTCCTGCTCTTCTGCTGCGCCGCCGTCGCGGCGGCGCTCTCCTTCCACGGGCTGGTCGGCTTCGGCCGGCAGAACCTCAACCTCTCCGGAGGCTGGGAGTACTTGGTGCCGTTCGGCCTCGACGGGGCCGCGATGTTCTGTTCGGTGCTCGCCGTCCGCGAGGCCAGTCACGGCGACGCGGCCCTGGGCTCCCGGATACTGGTGTGGCTGTTCGCGGGCGCCGCGGCCTGGTTCAACTGGGTCCACGCGCCACGGGGGTTCGGCCACGACGGCGCCCCGCAGTTCTTCTCCGGGATGTCGCTCTCCGCGGCGGTCCTCTTCGACCGGGCCCTCAAGCAGACCCGCCGGGCGGCGCTGCGCGAACAGGGCCTCGTACCGAGGCCGTTGCCGCAGATCCGGATCGTGCGCTGGCTGCGAGCACCCCGGGAGACCTTCGGCGCGTGGTCGCTGATGCTGCTGGAGGGCGTACGGACCCTCGACGAGGCCGTCGACGAGGTGCGCGAGGACAAGCGCGAGAAGGCCCAGGACCGCCATCGCCGCCGGGGCCAGAACCGGCTGGACCGGGCCCGCATCAAGGCTCTGGGCCGTCAGAGCCGGGCCTTCGGCCGGTCGCGGGGCCGCCGGATGGACGAGGCGGACATCGCGGAGCGGGAGATCCCCGCCGCTTCCGGCGCCGCCTCGGGCGCCGCGCCCGCGCTCGGCGCGGATCCGGCCATATCCGAGGCGGGCAGGCTGCCGCTGCGGCGTCGGCCCTCGCTCCAGGCCGTGTCCGGGTCCGACCCGGCCGAGCCGGTGTCCCGGACGGTGGACCTCACCGCCGAGGACGACACCCAGACCATCCCCCGGCTCGACTCACTGGAGCGCAAACTGAAGGACCTGGAGCAGCAGTTCGGCTGACCGGCCGCCGTGGCGGCGGGGGCCGGTCAGGGCGCGCAGCCCTCAGACCGCTCCCGCACCGCGCACCGCGTCGAACGCCTCGTGGAGTTCGAACCAGACGATCTTGCCCGTGACGCCGCCCAGCGCGTCGAGGGCGTTCACCCCCCAGGCGTCGGCGAGGGACTGCACCAGCACCAGTCCCCGCCCGTGCGTACCGTCGTCGGCGGTCGGTACGTACGGCCTGGGGTGGCGGCCGGTGTAGTCCCGCACTTCCACACGGAGCCGGGTGGCGGTGAGGCTGGCGGACAGCTCGGCCCCCTGCTCGGTGTGGACGAGCGCGTTGGTGACGAGTTCGGTGGCGAGCAGTTCCGCCACGTCGGCGGTATCGGCCCGACAGCGGTGCCGTAACAACTCCCTCAAGGAACGCCGCACTTCGCCGACGGCCTTGAGATCCGCCCGGCGCACGCTGCGGATGATCCACAGCGTGTCGGCCGCGCCCCCGTCCATGACGGACGACGGCTCGCGCGGCACAGGGCCGCCCTTTCTCCACAGTTTCCCGGTATTCGCCCCCACCCGCACGGCGCTTTCCCTCCCGGATCCCTCTTCGGCTCCCCGTCGCCCCTGGAGGGGCTTGGTCGAACAGGTCTACGGGATGGCTTCTTCCCACCGTGGCAATCCGCACTCCTCCGGGCTCAAGGACGGGGCACGTTGCGCAGGTTGGATCGAGCCATCTGGATCATCCGGCCGACCCCTCCGTCGAGCACGATCTTGCTGGCCGAAAGTGCGAAACCGGTGACCATTTCGGCACTGATCCTCGGTGGAATCGACAGGGCGTTGGGGTCGGTCACCACGTCCACCAAAGCGGGTCCCTTGTGCCGGAACGCGTCCTTGAGAGCCGCTGTGAGCTGCTTGGGCTTCTCCACGCGCACCCCGTAGGCGCCCGCCGCGCGGGCGATCGCGGCGAAGTCGGGGTTGTGGTTCGTGGTTCCGTACGACGGCAGGCCGGAAACCAGCATCTCCAACTCCACCATGCCCAAAGCTGAGTTGTTGAAGAGGACCACTTTGACGGGGAGGTCGTACTGCACCAGGGTGAGGAAATCTCCCATCAGCATCGAGAAACCGCCGTCGCCCGACATCGAGACCACTTGACGGCTCCGGTCGGTGAATTGTGCGCCGATGGCCTGGGGAAGGGCATTGGCCATGGAGCCGTGGCTGAAGGAGCCGATGATGCGCCGCTTGCCGTTCGGGGAAAGATAGCGCGCGGCCCACACATTGCACATGCCTGTATCCACGGTGAACACCGCGTCTTCGTCGGCGAGTTCGTCGAGGACGGCGGCCACGTACTCGGGGTGGATCGGGGTGTGCTTCTCCACCTTGCGCGTATAGGCCTTGACCACTCCTTCCAGTGCGTCCGCGTGCTTCTTCAGCATCCGGTCCAGGAACCGGCGGTCCGTCTTGGCCTTGACCCGGGTGTTCAGGCAGCGAAGCGTCTCGCGTACGTCGCCCCAGACCGCGAGGTCCAGCTTGGAGCGGCGGCCCAGGTGCTCGGGGCGCACGTCCACCTGGACGATCTTCACGTCGTCCGGGAGGAAGGCGTTGTAGGGGAAGTCGGTGCCCAGCAGGATCAGCAGGTCGCACTCGTGGGTGGCCTCGTAGGCGGCGCCGTAGCCGAGCAGACCGCTCATGCCCACGTCGAAGGGATTGTCGTACTGAATCCACTCCTTTCCGCGCAGAGCGTGCCCGATCGGTGACTTGATCCGCCCGGCGAACTCCATCACCTCGGCGTGCGCACCGGCCGTGCCGCTGCCGCAGAACAGGGTGACCTTGTCCGCCTCGTCGATCATCCGGACGAGCGAGTCGAGCTCGACGTCACCGGGCCGCACCGTCGGCCGCGTGGTCACCAGGGCGTGTTCCGTGGCCCGTTCGGGTGCGGGCAGGGAGGCGACGTCGCCGGGCAGGGTGACCACGCTGACCCCGCCCCGGCCGATGGCGTGCTGCACGGCGGTCTGCAGCAGCCGGGGCATCTGCTTCGGGTTGGAGATCATTTCGCTGTAGTGGCTGCACTCGCGGAAGAGCTGGTCGGGGTGGGTCTCCTGGAAGTAGCCGAGCCCGATCTCGCTGGAGGGAATGTGCGAGGCGAGGGCCAGTACCGGGGCCATCGAGCGGTGGGCGTCGTAGAGGCCGTTGATCAGGTGCAGGTTCCCGGGGCCGCAGGAGCCCGCGCAGGCCGCGAGCCGACCGGTGAGCTGGGCCTCGGCGCCCGCCGCGAAGGCGGCCGTCTCCTCGTGGCGGACCTGGATCCACTCGATGTCCCCGGTCCGGCGGATGGCGTCCACCACGGGGTTGAGACTGTCCCCGACGACTCCGTACATCCGGCGTACGCCCGCGCGCACGAGGATGTCGACGAACTGCTCCGCCACGTTCTGCTTGGCCATGGAGGGGGCGCCCTTTCCGGTCCGGCTATGCGGTGTGCGCCTCCCATCCACGCACGGCCGGGCCGGTTACGCCTCCCAGACCGCGGCGGCGGTCCGGTCGTCCGCGTACCCCTTGAGGCGGAGCTGGGTGTCCGCGAGGAAGGCCGCGAGGCCCGGCGGGTCCGCCCCGGCCCAGCGCGCGGCCAGCTCGGCGGGCAGGGACGCCTCCTCCCGCATCGGCTCGGCGAGCCCGCTGGAACAGAGCAGCAGGGTGTCCCCCGGCCGGGCCACGGTGGCCCGGAACCGGAATCCCAGCGCGGCGGGCTCCCCCGGTGCGGGCGCCGGCCCGGGCACCAGCCCCGGCAGCGGCCCGGACAGCGGGCCCGGCAGGCCCGACAGGGGTGCGCGGTCGGCCGCCTCGGGCTCCAGGTCCGCCCACTGCCCCGCCCGCAGCCGGAACAGCCCGCCGGTCCCGGCGCCGAAGCACACCCGGGTCCGGCACGCGGGGTCCACCGGAAGCAGCAGGGCCCGCAGCCCGGCCGTGTACCCGTCCTCGGGCAGCCCCAGCTCGGCGGCCCGGGCCCGCAGCCGCCCGTAACCCCGGTCGGTGAGCCGCTGGAGTCCCGAGCGCAGCGCGTCACGCCTGCCCGCCCGGATGTCGTCGCCGAGGCGGCCCTGGCTGCGCCCGACGGCCGCCGCGACCCAGCGGCACACCTCGGCGGCGGCGTCCTGGGCGCCGGGGGCGGCCCGGTCGCCGCCCGCTAGGGCGACGAGCAGCAGCGCGTCGTCCCCGTTGCCGAAGCGGGCGGTGAGCAGGACGTCGCGCCGGGTCTCGCCGCGGAAGCGGGCGGAGTCCCCGCGTACGGAGGCGGCGCGCAGGGCGTACGTCCCGTACCGGGCGCCCTCCAGAACGGTGTCCGGGACCAGCCGGTCGAGCGCGGCCGGGTCGGCCGGGGGCAGGGCCCCCGGCTCGGCGGCGTACGTCGGGGCCCGGTCGCCCAGATGGCGTACCTCGGGGCGGGGCGGCGGCCGCAGCTCGGGCGCCCGCGGGTCGGCGGGTTCCGGTTCGGCCCGGCGCGGCTCCGGCACGACGGCCGCCGACGGGACCGGGGGGAACGGCGGCAGCGCGGGCACCACCATGACCGGCAGCGGCGGGGGCGGTGGTGGCAGCGGCGGCGGCGCGGGCGGCACCGCCACGTCGCCCAGCGCGTACCCGGTCGCCGCCGCCCCGGGCGCCACCTCCGTCCGGGTCCGCGGCTCCGTCCGGGTCCGCGGCTCCGTCCGGGTCCGCGGCTCGGGCCCGGCCCCGGGCCCGGAGGCGGACTCCGTGGCGGGCCCGGGCTCCCGCACCAGCACCGACGCCGAGCTGAACCTGCTGTCCAGCGTGTCGGCGGGGTCGGCGGGATCCCCCGGGTCGGCCGCGCCGGAGGGGCCGTCGGGCCACGCCCGCGGGCCCGCCGGGTCCTCGTACAGCTTCTGCCACCAGTTGTCCGCGTCCCCCTGCTGACTCATGCCCCTAGTCTCGGCCGCCCGGGGCGGCGGAAAACGCCGAACGCGCGGAAAGGGGCCCGCCGGGCTACTGCCCGGCGGGCGCCTCGCCCTCAGGAGCCGAACGGATTACCGGATGTCGTAGGCGCGTCCGACCATCTGGGTGACGGTGGCCCCGTTCACATCGGTCAGCTCGACCTTCAGCGAGACCGGCTTGCCGGCCGCCCCGGTGTGGTCGACGACCGCGCTCCACCGGTCGCCCTGCCGGGCGACCGGCGCCTGGGTCCAGTGCTCGTTGTCGTACGAGTACGAGAGCGCGGCGCTCTTGAGGGCGCCCGGCGCGTAGCCCGCGTGCCCGGTGAGACCGAGCCCGATGCGCTGTCCGGCCCGGGCCGAGACGGCCTTCAGGCCGTCCTCGGGGAGGGTCAGCGCCGGGAAGACGATCGGCAGGGGGGTCGAGTACGCCGAGGCGTCGAGCCCGGAGCGGAAGGTCCAGGTGGTCCGTACGCCCTGCGAGCGCTGCCAGTCCCGCGCCGGGGCGCCGAACTTCTCCAGGGTCCGGGTGAGTTCGTACGTCCCCGGCTCGGCCGGGACGTCGAAGACCCCGGCGTTCGGGTACCAGCCGCTGCCGATCTCCGCGCCGTCGCGCTTGAGCACCAGCTCGCCGACGTCACCGAAGGAGCCCGGCATCGCGTAGTGGCCGCTGTCGCCCCACATCGCGGAGAAGAAGCCGGTCTGGTTGCCCTGCCGCTCGGCGGCCAGCGTCGCCGTGCCCGCCGCGTCGCGCGCGGCGACCGGGCCGACGACCCCGTCGTACCAACTCTCGGCGCGCTGGGACCCCTTGGCGTAGGCGCGCTGCAGATCGGTCATCAGCTCGCCCCAGGGGAAGCTGCTGGAGACCGTGTGGTCCCAGGCGGTGTCCCCGCCGGAGTAGTACTCGGTGCGCTCGCCGGGGACCGCGACGGTGTCCAGGGAGCCGAAGTACACGGCGTTGCCCAGCGGCCGGTAGGCGCCGGTCATGTCGATGTAGTCGGCGGCCGCGCCCATCGCGCGGTAGGTGGCGCGGACGGCGCCGAGGTCGCGGTCGCGGACCCGGTAGGTGTGGTCGCCGCGCAGCGGGCCCTGCTCGGTCTGGGCGAGGTTGTAGAGGTAGGGGCTGTGCCGCGCGCGGCGGCGGCCTCGCTTCCGGTCAGCGGTCTCTTCGGCGGCGCGCCGTCGCTCGGCTGCGCCGCCGAGGCCACGGCGGCTGTGACGGCCAGGGCGGCCGCGGTGGCCGCTCCCAGTACCGTGCGCGATATCGGGCGCATCGCACTCCCCAGGTGAATTCCGGCCAACGGTCGCATTGCATGGCAAAGTCGCCAAGCAAATGGCTTCTGGCCAGCGGATGTTGGTGCTGCGGTGGCGTCACCTTGGCAGAGAGGCCGGGGGTGCGGTGATGATGTCCAAGGCGGGTTTGCGCCGTGGCCGTTTCCCGCCAGGAACCGGGTGAGAGTGGGTGGACGGGTTGCTGAGTGCGATAGGCCTGGACGAGGGCCAGGAGTCGGCGTACCGCGCGCTGGTGGCGCTGGGGGCGGCGGAGGTGCCGGATCTGGCGCACCGGCTGACCCTGCCGGTGCCGCAGACCGAACGGGCGCTGCGGCACCTGGAGCGGCACGGTCTGGCGGCGCAGTCCTCGGCCCGGCCGGGCCGGTGGGTGGCGGCGCCGCCCGGGGTGGCGCTGGGGGCGCTGCTGACCCAGCAGCGGCACGAGCTGGAGCAGGCGGAGCTGGCGGCGGTGCTGCTGGCGGAGGAGTACCGGGCGGAGGCGGCGGAGCCCGACGTGCACGACCTGGTCGAGGTGGTGACGGGGGCGAGCGCCGTCGCGCACCGGTTCCTCCAGCTCCAGCTGGGCGCGGTGGAGGAGGTGTGCGCGCTGGTGAGCGGGCGGCCACAGGTGATGAACGGTTCGGAGAACGAGGCGGAGGAACGGGCCGCCGGGCGCGGGGTGGAGTACCGCGTGGTGATCGAGCGCGAGGTGCTCAGCCTGCCGAGCGGGCTGCGGGAGGCGTCGACGGCGCTGGGCCGGGGCGAACGGATCCGGGTGACGGAGCAGGTCCCGGCGAAGCTGGTGATCGCGGACCGGAGCTTGGCGATGGTGCCGCTGACCGCGCGGACGGCGGAGCCCGCGGCGCTCGTCGTGCACGCGTCGGGGCTGCTGGAATCCCTGATGGGCCTGTTCGAGGCGGTGTGGCGGGAGGCGCTGCCGCTGCGGCTGGGGGCGGACGGGATGCTCGACGCGGAGGGCGGCGGTCCGGACGCCACCGATCTGGAGATCCTGTCGCTGCTCCTCGTGGGGATGACCGACGCGAGCGTGGCGAAGCACCTGGAGCTGGGGCTGCGGACCGTGCAGCGGCGGGTGAAGGGGCTGATGGAGACCGCCGGGGTGACGACCAGGATGCAGCTGGGCTGGCACGCGTACGAGCGGGGCTGGGTGGCCCGATAGCGCCCGGTCGGTCACGCTGATCAGATGGATCTGCCGCAGCTGCTCCTGGTGGGCCTGGTGATGCTGCTCGGGCTGCTCGGAGTACTGGTGCCGGGGGTCCCCGGCACCCTGCTGGTGTGGGCGGGGCTGCTGTGGTGGGCGATGCACGAGCGGACATCCCTGGCCTGGTCGCTGCTGGTCGCGGCGACGGCGCTGCTGCTGGTGGTGCAGGTGGTGAAGTGGCTGTTGCCGCCGCGCAGGCTGCGGGGCGTGGGCGTGACCCGCCGGATGGCCGTGTACGCCGGTACGGGCGCCCTCCTCGGCTTCTGCCTGGTCCCGGTGGTGGGCGCGGTGCCGGGGTTCATGGGCGGGATCTACCTCTGCGAGCGCCACCGCCTGGGCACGCACGGCGAGGCGGTGACCTCGCTGCGGACGGTGATGCGGGCGGTGGGCACGAGCGTGCTGGTGGAGCTGTTCGCGTGCCTGCTGGTGGCGGGGGCGTGGGTGGGGGCGGTGGTGGGGGCGTAGACCGCGGAGCCGGCACACCCAGCCCGCCCGGCGTCTGAGGGCCCGACGGAGGCAGGGTCGGGCGGCCCCGCCCGCCCCTCCCGGGCCCCTCCCGGGGCGCCTCACACGCCGGCGAGGCCGGAACGGGGTGGGGCAGGGCCCGGCACATCCAGCCCGGCCGCGTCAGATGGCGCCACGCTTGGCCGCATGGTTCGCGCGGCCCTCCGCCGACTTCATGCGCCAGTCCCGGCGGATCTCCGACCGGAGCCTCGCGTCCGTCTTCGCCACGATCCGCTGGTTCTCCCGGAGCAGCTTCCGGTAGCTCTCCAGCCGCCGCTCCGGCAGCGCGCCGTCCGCCACCGCCCGCAGCACCGCGCACCTCGGCTCCGCCTCGTGCGCGCAGTCGTGGAAGCGGCACTGGGCGGCGTACTCCTCGATCTCGGAGAACGTCTGCCCGACGCCCGCCCCGGCGTCGTACAGGCCGACCCCGCGCAGGCCGGGGGTGTCGATCAGGACCCCGCCGCCCGGGAGGGCGAGCAGGTTGCGCGTGGTGGTCGTGTGCCGGCCCTTGCCGTCGACGTCACGCGCGGCCTGGACCTCCATGACCTCGGCGCCGAGCAGCGCGTTGGCCAGGGTGGACTTGCCCGCGCCGGAGATCCCCAGCAGCACGCTGGTGCCGGACCCGACGATCGCGGTGAGGACGTCCGTACCCTCCCCGGTCAGCGAGGAGACGGTGAGTACGCCGACGCCCGGGGCCGCCGTCTCGACGTCCTGGACGAGGTGGGCCAGGGTGACCGGGTCCGGGACCAGGTCCGCCTTGGTCAGGACGACCATCGGCCGCGCGCCGGACTCCCACGCGAGGGCGAGGAAGCGTTCGATGCGCCCGAGGTCCAGCTCGACGGCGAGCGAGACGGCGATGATCGCGTGGTCGACGTTCGCGGCGAGGATCTGCCCCTCGGAGCGCTGCGAGGAGGTGGACCGTACGAAGGCGGTCCGGCGCGGCAGGTACGCCTTGACGTAGCGGGGGCTCCCGGCCGCCTCGACGGCGGCCCAGTCACCGGTGCAGATGACCCGCATCGGGTCGTGGGGGGTGACGAAAGCGGTGTCGGCGCGGACGGGTCCGGCCTCGGTCATGACGTCGCACTGGCCGCGGTCCACCCGGACGACGCGGCCGGGCACGAGGCCCTGCTCCGCGTACGGGGCGAACTCGGCGGCCCACGCCTCGTCCCAGCCGAAGGGGCTGAGGGCGTGCGGGAGCGAAGTGGACTGCGGGAAAGCGGAGGAAGACAAGGGGAACCCTTCACAGGGTGGCCCCGGCAACGCGCGCCCGGCGCGCGGAGGAAGAGTGAAGGTCAGCCGGAGACCACAGGAGCGAGATTGATGAACTTCGGGGTGCGGGCAGCAGTGCCCTGCGCGACGACAGTCATCAATGGACTCACCTCCTGTGTCATACGGATCCGCGCGCGGCGGTTCCGGTCCACTCGGCGTGAACGGCTTCACGGTATCCCGGCCTCCGCGCGGGGCGCCAACTCTTTTTCCACAGTGGGTCGAAGGCGCCGGGAGCGGCCGGTCGGGTCCTACGCTGGGGGCCATGACGCCACGACTCGACATGATCGGCCTGGTCGTTTCCGACATGGCCGCCTCGCTCGCCTTCTACCGCCGGCTCGGGCTCGACGTACCGGCCGAGGCGGACCGGGAACCGCACGTCGAGGCCACCCTCCCCGGTGGTCTGCGGATCGGCTGGGACACGGTGGAGGTCATCCGCTCCTTCGACCCGGAGTGGACCCGGCCCGAGCCGGGCGCGGACCGGGTGGGGCTGGCCTTCCGGTGTGACTCCCCCGCCGAGGTCGACGCGCTGTTCGCGGAGTTGACCGCCACGGGCGGCGCCCGGGCCCACCTCAAGCCCTGGGACGCCTTCTGGGGGCAGCGCTACGCGATCCTGCTGGACCCGGACGGCAGCGCGGTCTCCCTCTTCGCCGACGCGTAGGCAGGATCCGGAAGGGTCGGTCCGGGCCGTCTCCTCCGGCTCTTGGCGGGCCGGGCAGGATCCGGACGCCGCCCCTCAAGGGGCACACATCGCCTGACGCGGCTCTAGATGATTGATTCCAAGGGGTAGCGGCACGGACGCGAGGGTGTCCACCCTCGATGTGTGACGACCGATATGGACACCCTCGCAACTGCACTGTACGTGCGGGTCGATGACCTTTTGAAGGCCTCG